>NZ_CP092891.1:1260984-2521969 GCF_026559675.1 Microbacterium oxydans | reverse complement strand
AGGAGGCCGCCGCCCCTCCCGGCTTCCTCGGTGGCAACGGACTGTTCGCCGAGCTCGACGACGCCCTCATCGCGCGGCTGGTGGCCTTCCGCCGCTCGTACCCGGCATCGGTCGTGTTCCTGCGGTCCCTGGGCGGGGCCGTCGGCGACGTGGCGCAGGAGGACACCGCGTTCCCCGCGCGCTCGGCGACGTGGTTCGTGCTCGCGGGCGCCTTCGACATCCCCGGCATGCTCGACGACGACACCCGTGCGGCGATCCGATCCGACTGGCGGGCGATCGAGGTCGGCCGCCTCGCGGAGTACGGCAACTTCGCCGACACCGAGCGACCCGAGGCGGTGCCCGGCATGTTCACCGACGCGGGACTCACCCGACTGCGGGCGACCAAGGCCGTGTGGGATCCGCAGAACCTGTTCCGTCGCAATCACAACATCGCGGTGTGACGCACGAAGGGCCGGACACCTCGCGGTGCCCGGCCCTTCGACGGTGAGACGTCAGTGCGTGTCTTCCGCCTCGATCTCGGTGCGGTCGCCCGACCACAGCGTGTGGAAGGTGCCTTCCTTATCGATGCGCTTGTAGGTGTGCGCGCCGAAGAAGTCGCGCTGACCCTGCACGAGCGCGGCCGGCAGGCGGTCGGCGCGGATGCCGTCGTAGTACGACAGCGACGAGGAGAACGCCGGGGCGGGGATACCGGCTTCGGCGGCTGCGATGACCACTCGGCGCCAGGCTGCCTGGGCGCGCGTGATCGCCTCGGTGAAGTACGGGGCGGTGAGCAGGACCGGCAGGTTCGGCGTCTCGGCGTAGGCGTCGGCGATGCGGTTCAGGAACTGCGCGCGGATGATGCAGCCGCCGCGCCAGATCTTGCTGATCGCGCCGAGGTCGATGTTCCAGCCGTACTCTGCGGCGCCGGCGCGGATCTCGTCGAAGCCCTGCGAGTAGGCGACGATCTTCGAGGCGTAGAGCGCCAGGCGGACGTCCTCGATGAACGCGTCGGTGTCCTCGACCGAGAACTCCTCCTCCGGGCCCGGCAGGTCGCGGGAGACCGCGCGCTGCTCGGGATGCGAGGAGAGGGAGCGGGCGAAGGTCGCCTCGGCGATGCCCGAGACGGGGACGCCGAGCGACAGCGCGGTCTGCACGGTCCAGGCGCCGGTGCCCTTGGCGCCGGCCTGGTCCAGGATCACATCGACGAGCGGCTTGCCGGTCTCCGCGTCGACCTGGCGGAGCACCTCGGCGGTGATCTCGATCAGGTACGACTCCAGCTCGCCGCGGTTCCACTCTGCGAAGATCTCGGCGATCTCGGCGGGGGACTTGCCCGTGCCGCGGCGGATGAGGTCGTAGGCCTCGGCGATGAGCTGCATGTCGGCGTACTCGATGCCGTTGTGCACCATCTTGACGAAGTGTCCGGCGCCGTCGTGGCCGACGTGCGTGACACACGGCTCGCCCTCGGCGACGGCCGCGATCGACTTGAGGATCGGGCCGAGCGTGACCCAGGATTCGTCCGAGCCGCCGGGCATGATCGACGGGCCGAGCAGCGCGCCCTCCTCGCCGCCGGAGATGCCGGCGCCGACGAAGTTGATGCCCGTCTCGCGGACGGCCTTCTCGCGGCGGATCGTGTCGGGGAAGTAGGCGTTGCCGCCGTCGACGATGATGTCGCCAGGCTCGAAGACCTCGACCAGCGCGTCGATCACGGCATCGGTCGGGCCGCCGGCCTTGACCATGATGATCGCGGTGCGCGGCTTCTGCAGCGAGTCGGCGAACTCCTGGTACGTGTGGGCCGGAACGAAGCCGGCCTCGGGGTGCTCGTCGAGGAGCGTCTGGGTCTTCTCGTAGCTGCGGTTGAAGATCGCCACCGTGTTGCCCTCGCGGCTGGCGAGGTTGCGGGCGAGGTTCGACCCCATGACGGCGAGTCCGACGACTCCGATGTTCGCTGATGCTTCGGGCACAGAAGGCTCCTCGATCGTGAAGAAGGGTTGGTTTCAGCGTATCGCTGTAGGAGGGGTCAGTGCTCACCTGTGTCACGGGAGGCGATGAAGCGCCGCGACACCGCGATGTCGCGGTCTCCGAGGCCCGCGGCGACCAGCTCGTCGAACGCCGCGCGCAGGGTGGGCAGCAGCACCGGTGCGGTACCGGTGGCCTCGGCGATGTCGGCGGCGAAGCCGAGATCCTTCACCATGTACTTCGCGACGCCGCTGGGGGAGTCGTCGCCGGTGACGAGCTTCTCGCGACGGCTCTCGAGCAGGCGGGAGCCGGCGTATCCGCCGGAGAGCAGCGACCAGAGTGCGTCGAGGTCGAGACCGGAGCGGTCGGCGAGCACCGTGGCCTCTCCGAGCGCGAGGATCGTGGCGGAGACGACGAGCTGGTTGCAGGCCTTGGCGACCTCGCCGGCGCCGAGCGGCCCGAGCAGGACGGGAGTGCCGCACGGGGCGAGCACCTCGGCAGCGAGGGCCGCATCCTCCGGGGTGCCGCCGAGCATGATCGAGAGGGTCCCGGCGATCGCGCCGTCTTCCCCGCCCGAGACGGGGCAGTCGACGACCCGCACCCGTCCGTCGGTCTGTGCGCCGATGCGCTCCGCGAGCTCCCGCACGGCCGGTGCCGACGAGGTCGAGCCGATCAGGATGAGCAGCTCGCCGGCATCCGCGAGAAGTCCGTCCGGGCCGTCGAGCATCGCCTCGAACGGGGGCAGGTCGGGAAGCATCATCAGGAGCACGTCTACTCTGGAGGCGAGCTCGCGTGGCGTCTCCGCCCAGGAGGCTCCGGCCGCCAGCAGCTCCGGTTGCGGGCGGCGGGCATGGATGACGAGTCGTCCGTGGGCGGCGAGCAGGTGGTCGGCCATCGGGCGGCCCATGGCGCCGAGACCGACGGCCCCGACGGTGACGGAGGAGATGTCCATCCGCACACGGTAGCAATAATCCAATGGATAGAACAGTGTCCAACTGGATGGATCTGAGCTAAAGTGAGGGATCCACGACTTCCCGAGGAAGGGATCAGCATGACGGGGACCGAGAAGAAGCTGCGCGCCGTCGTGACGGTGCCGCTGCGCGAAGACCTGTGCCGGCTCATCGAAGAGCTCGAGCCTCGCGTCGAGGTGGTCCGCGATCACTCTCTCCTCCCGCCGATGCGCGGCCCGGCCGATTGGTCCGGCGATCCCGCCTTCACTCGTACCGCGAGCGAGCAGCAGGCCTTCGACGAGCTGGTCGACTCCGCCGATGCCCTCTTCGGGATCCCCGACGTGGATGCTGCGGCGCTGGCCCGCACGGTGGCGGCGAACCCGCGGCTACGCTGGGTCATGACGACGGCGGCAGGCGGCGGGGCCGCGATCAAGGCGGCGGAGCTGCAGCCCGCCGACCTCGATCGGATCGTCTTCACCACCAGTGCGGGCGTGCACGGGGGGCCGCTGGCCGAGTTCGCCGTCTTCGGCGTGATGGCAGGAGCGAAGAACCTCCCGCGGCTCCTCGCCGATCAGAGCACCCGCACGTGGCCGGACCGTTGGGAGATGCGTCAGCTCGACGAGATGACCGTGCTGGTCGTCGGTCTCGGCGGCATCGGCTCGGAGTGCGCACGGCGCTTCCACGCGCTCGGTGCGCGAGTCTGGGGCACCACACGGTCGGGGGAGCCGGTCGCCGGCGTCGATCGCCTCGTGCACCTCGATGAGCTGCGCGAGGCGGTGGCCCACGTCGATGCGATCGTCGTGACGCTGCCGGGTACGGAGCAGACCCACCACCTGATCGGCGCGGACATCCTCGACGCGATCAAGCCGGGGGCGATCATCGCGAACGTCGGTCGCGGCACGGTCATCGACGAGGCCGCCCTGCTCGGGGCGCTCGACGACGGTCGAATCGCCTTCGCGGCCCTCGATGTGTTCGAGCAGGAGCCGCTCGACGATGCGTCGCCGCTGTGGACGCATCCGAACGTGCTGGTGAGCCCGCACACGGCCGCGCTCAGCTCGAAGGAAGAGGAGCGGATCGCCCGACGCTTCGCCGAGAACGCGGCGCGCCTGCTCGATGGAGAGCCGCTGACCGCCGTGGTCGATACGGTCGAGTTCTACTGATCCACAGGCAGGTGCTCGCGCGCCTGCGGCCCCACTGACGGCGGAAGGCGCAGCCATGGACGACGACACCCGCGAGGGGCGCGATCCCGCGCCTGCCGTCACCCGAAGCATCCGCCTGCTGGGCCTCCTCGCCGACGCCGGCGGCCCTCGGACCCTGACCGAACTCGCCGGCGAGCTCGGGCTGGCGAAGTCGTCGACAGCGAATCTGTGTCTCGCACTCGAGGCCGGCGGTATGGTCGACCGCACGCCGCAGGGGTATCGGCTGGGAGTGCGCACCGCCGAGCTCGGGGGTGCGTTCGCCGCGCAGTTCAACCAGGTGCGCGAGTTCTACAGCGTGTGCGAGGCCTCGCCGCAGCTGGCTTCCGAGCTCGTGCAGGTCGCTATGCTCGACGGCACGGACGCGCTGTACCTCGCCCGGCACGAAGGGTCGCGGTCGCTGCGGCTGGGGACCCCGCTGGGCTCACGCCTCCCTGCTCCGCTCTCGGCCACCGGGCGCGCGCTGCTCGCGGCGATGAGCGATGCCGAAGTGGTCGCGCTCCTGGGGGAGGATGCCGTCTTCCCCGCGCTCACGGAGCGGAGCGCGACCACCATGAGCGGTCTGCTGGAGGTGCTGGCCACGGCTCGTCGGCGTGGCTGGGCGCTGGATGCGGAGGAGTCGTTCCGCGGCATCGTCGGCGTCGCCGTGCCGCTCGAGGGCTGGGCGCCCACCGATCCGCCGCTGGCACTCGGCGTCGCCATCCGTGCCGCCGAGGCGGACTACGAACGCATCGAGCGCGTGGGCGAGGCTCTGCGCGCGGCCGCCGCGGCGTTGACGAACCCCTTCAGCGCGGCCGTGCGTCGCTGACTCCTTCCGACCCGCCGTGCCCCTCGGGAGGCGGCTGGTCTTCGTGCGCTCCCACCCGGTCCAAAGGGTTGAACGCAATCCAACGGGCTGGTACAGTCGTGGTCACGCCGCAGGCGAAGCCGATCGAAGGAGATGGCAGTGACCGACCCCCGCACCTCAGCACGAGCAGTGTCCGATGACCCGGAGTACGCGGCGAACCTGCGCCGGGCGACGCTCGCGTCCAGCATCGGCAGCGCGCTCGAGTACTTCGATTTCGCGCTCTACGGGCTCTCGACGGCGTTGATCTTCAACGTCCTGTTCTTCCCGCAGGACGACCCCGCCATGGCCACGGTCGCCGCGTTCGCGACCTTCGGCGTCGGCTTCCTCGCGCGACCGTTCGGCGGCCTGTTCTTCGGCGTCCTGGGCGACAAGCTCGGACGCAAGTGGGTCCTGGTCGCCACGATCGTCCTGATGGGCGGGGCCTCGACCGCGATCGGCCTGTTGCCCACCTATGAGGCGATCGGGCTCTGGGCCCCCATCCTGCTGGTGCTGATGCGCCTCCTGCAGGGCTTCGGTGCGGGCGCCGAGCAGGCGGGCGCGACGGTGCTGATGGCCGAGTACGCGCCCGTCAAGCGCCGAGGCTTCTTCTCGGCCCTGCCGTTCGTCGGCATCCAGGCCGGAACCCTGCTCGCCGCGGTCGTCTTCGGGCTGATCACGCTGCTCCCCGAGGACCAGCTGCTCAGCTGGGGATGGCGCGTGCCGTTCCTCGCCTCGTTCGCGCTGATCCTGCTCGCCCTGTTCATCCGGATGCGGTTGCGCGAGACGCCGACCTTCATCGAGCTCGAGAAGCACGAGCAGATCGCGGACCGCCCCATCAAGGAGATCTTCACGCACGGGCTCCCGGGCGTCATCGTCGGCATCGGTCTGCGGATGGCCGAGAACGGCGGCTCCTACATGTTCCAGACCCTCGGCCTCGCCTTCTTCGTCACGGTGGTCGGTGACAGTGCCGACAAGAGCCTGCTCACGTGGGGCGTCACCCTCGGATCGCTGATCGGCGTCTTCTCCGTGCCGTTCACCGGACACCTCTCCGACCGCTTCGGGCGTCGCACGGTGTACCGGTTCGGAGCGGTCTTCATGCTCGTCTACACGTTCCCCGCGTGGTGGCTGCTGTCGCTCGGCAACTACGCCGTGGCCATCGGCGTGATCGCGATCGGCATCGGCGTGGCCGTGAACAGCATGCTCGGACCGCAGTGCGCCATGCTCCCCGAGCTCTTCGGCAACCGTCACCGCTACCTGGGGGTGGCGATGGCCCGCGAGATCTCGGCCGTGCTCGCCGGTGGTCTCGCCGGTGTGCTCGGTGCGTACCTCATCGCGGTGAGCGACGGGAACTGGGTGCTCCTCGCGATCTACATGGCCGTGCTCGCACTGATCACGACCGCATCGACGTTCCTCGCTCCCGAGACGCTGCGTCGCGATCTCACCCGCGTCGATGACGCGATCAAGGTCTCCCGGGGAGAGGGCGGGGACGACGTCTTCGCCACGACCGTCTCGATCAAGGCCGTCGGACGGTGAGCGCCCTGCCCGCGGGTCTCGCCCTCTTCGACCTCAGCGACCGCACGGCGCTCGTGACCGGATCGAGCCAGGGCATCGGCCGGACCCTCGCGGAAGGACTCGCCGGAGCGGGTGCGACCGTCGTGGTGCATGGGCGCGACGCCGTGAAAGCGGCGGCGGCAGCGCGCGAGATCGCGCAGGCGACGGGAGCGGTGGTCCACAGCGTCGTCTTCGATGTCACCGACGCTGCGGCGGTGGATACGGGGATGCGTGAGGTCGAGCAGCTCGTCGGCACGCCCGACATCCTCGTGAACAACGCCGGCGTCCAGCGGCGGGCGCCGATCGCGGAGTTCGCGGACGAGGACTGGGATGCGCTCGTGCAGACCAACCTCTCCAGCGTGTTCCACCTGTCGCGCCGCGTCGCGGCCGGCATGATCGCCCGGGGCTCGGGAAAGATCATCCAGATCGGCAGCGTGCAGTCGCAGCTCGCCCGTCCGTCGATCGCCGCGTACGCGGCGACCAAGGGTGCGATCGTGATGTTCACGAAGGGGCTGTGCGCCGACCTCGCCCCGCACGGCATCCAGGCGAACGCCATCGCTCCGGGCTACTTCGCGACCGCGCTCACGCAGGCGCTCGTCGAGGACGAGGAGTTCTCGGCATGGGTCCGCGGGCGCACGCCGGCCGGACGCTGGGGAGACACCCGCGACCTCGTCGGCGCCGTCCTCTTCCTCGCCGGCGGTGCGAGCGACTTCGTCAACGGCCAGACGCTCTTCGTCGACGGCGGAATGACGGCGGTCGTCTGATGCGTCTCGGTCGAGTGATGTCCCCGGAGGGCCCCCGCTGGGTGCGCGAGACGCCTGACGGGTTCCTCCCGATCTCCGACCCGTTCCTCGCGTTCGCGGAGGGCCGCGCCCCGCATGACGAGGGGGACGCCGTCGAGGGAACCGTCGTCGCCCCGGTCGATCCGCTCGTCATCGTCGGCATCGCCCAGAACGGTCCCGACCACATCTCGCCGGTGCAGGCGTGGCTCAAGAGCCCGAGGACCGTGATCGGAAGCGGCGCGGAGGTCGCGCTGCGGCGCGACGCGGGCGCGCCGGTGGCCGAAGGGGAGATCGCCGTCGTGATCGGCCGGGCGACACACGGATTGACGGCGCGGAATGCTCATGAGTACGTGCTCGGCATCACGGCCGTGAACGATCTCTCCAGCCCCGACCGCGCGCGCATCGATCCGCGCAACTTCGAGTCCAAGTCGGGGGAGGGGTACACGCCCCTCGGCCCGTGGATCGACACCGAGGCGGGGATCGACGACGTCGACCTCGACGTCGAGGTCGACGGGCTCCTCGTCGCCCGGACCGGGAGCAGGGAGCTGCCGATGGCGATCCGCGAATGCCTCGCCTACGTCGCCGCGTGGTCCGTTCTGGGGCCCGGCGACGTCGTGATGACCGGTGCTCCCCATTCGCAGGCGCCGGTGCGAGCCGGCCAGCGCGTGACGATCAGGGTGGCCGGAGTCGAGCTGGTCACGGCGCTCGTCTGACCGAGGAGGAGACATGGTGGACAACCTCGCCGTGGTGGCCCACGCCGCCGACGATCTGCGGATCGAGGACATCGGCGCTCCCGCGCCCCACTCCGACGAGGCGGTCGTCGCGGTCGCCTACGGGGGAATCTGCGGGTCCGACCTGCACTACTTCCGGCACGGCGCGGCCGGGGCCTCGGTGCTGCGCGAGCCGATGGTCCTGGGGCACGAGGTGTCGGGTGTCGTCGCCGTCGCCGCGGCGGACGGTTCGGGCCCCGTCGTCGGCACACCGGTGGCCGTGCACCCCCTGACCCCGCACGGTGACGGGCGCACGCCCTGGCCGTCCGATCAGCCGAACCTCGCGCCGGCTTCGACCTACCTCGGCTCGGCGATGCACCTGCCGCACACGCAGGGGGCGTTCGCACGACGTGTCGCGATGCCCACGCGCATGCTGCACCCCCTGCCCGCGGGTCTCGATCTCCGCACCGCCGCGCTGGCCGAGCCCGCGGCCGTGGCCTGGCATGCCCTGCAGCGAGCCGGCGAAGTGCGCGGGCGTCGTGTCGTCGTCATCGGCGCGGGCCCGATCGGTCAGCTGGTCGCCGCGGTCGCCCAGCGCGGCGGGGCGGCGTCCGTGACGGTCACCGACCTGCAGCAGCGTCCGCGTGAGATCGCCGAGGCGCGCGGCATCCGGGCGATCGATGCCCGGGCCGAGGCGGAGATCGCCGAGCTCCATGCCGACATCGTGGTCGAATCCAGCGGCACCGTCCCCGGACTCGCGGCCGCGGTCTCGGCGGCGATCCGCGGCGGAACGGTCGTGCTGCTCGGTCTGCAGCGCGGGGGAGATGTTCCCGCGCCCCTGGCCACGGCGATCACCCGCGAACTGACACTCCGCGGCTCGTTCCGCTTCGGCGCCGAGTTCGACGACGTCATCGCCGCCCTCGCCGACGGCAGCCTGGACGTCCGCGGTATCATCAGCGAGGTGCTGCCGGTCGAGCATTCTCACGATGCCTTCGCGCTGGCAGCCGATCCCGCGAGCTCCTGCAAGGTGCTCATCGATTTCGGCCTGGAGATATGACTGTGCGCATCGTCGTGATGGGTCCCAGCGGCTGCGGCAAGTCCACGGTCGGCGCGGCGCTCGCGGTGAGCATCGGGGCGCGCTTCGTCGACGGCGACGACCTGCATCCGCTGACGAACGTCGAGAAGATGGCCGCCGGCATCCCGCTCGATGATGCCGACCGGATGCCGTGGCTCCGCACGGTCGGAGCGGCGCTCCACGGCGAGGAACGGATCGTCATCGCCTGCTCCGCGCTGCGTCGTCGCTATCGGGACGCGATCCGCGAAGAGTCGCCCGACGCGTTCTTCGTGGAGCTGGTGGTGGACCGCGCCACGCTGGAAGCGCGGCTGACGCAGCGCGCAGAGCACTTCATGCCCGCATCGCTGCTGGATTCGCAGCTGGAGACCCTGGAGTCGCTGCAGGACGACGAGAACGGCGTCCGCGTCTCGGCGTCGCTCGCTCTGGACGAGGAGCTGCGCCTCATCCGCGATGCGGCGCAGGCGTCGGCCCGGTGAGCGGAGCCGCTCAGTCCTTGCGGTAGCCCGAGCGTCCCATCGCGAACAGGGCGATGAACGACGTGACGGCCGCGCACACGGTCATGGCTCCGATCAGCCAGAGGAGTGCGTGCGAGAGGAAGGCGCCGTCGAGCATGGGGGTTCTCCGTGTTCTGCAGGAATAGGACCGGTGTCCTCAGCCTATCGGGTCATCCGGTACCATTGAGGCTGTACCTCGGCGAGGGATGCTTCTGCGCGTGCGCGATCATCCGTTATCGACGCGGCGAAGCAAGCCCGGTGGCTTTCCTCCTGCGTCAGCGAGTTCGAAAATTCCAAGACCACCGCGCGGCGCCTTCGCTGCGTGCCCCGAAGGAGAACCTCATGTCTGAAGACACCAAGGTCCAGGCCGAGCTGCGCGACAGCTTCGGCAAGGGCTTCGCCCGCCGCCTCCGCGCCGCCGGCAAGATCCCCGCCGTCATCTACGGCCACGGCACCGAGCCGGTGCACGTCGCACTGCCGGGCCACCAGGTCTCGCTCATCATCCGTCGCGCCAACGCGCTGCTGGAGCTCGACATCGAGGGCAAGTCCCAGCTCGCCCTGGTGAAGGACGTCCAGAAGGACCCGGTGCACCAGATCATCGAGCACATCGACCTCCTCGTCGTGAAGAAGGGCGAGAAGGTCGCCATCGACGTCCCGATCGTCGTCACGGGCGAGTCCGCTGCGGGCACCATCGTGAACCTCGACGCGACCACGCTGTCGATCGAGGCCGAGGCCACGCACATCCCGCAGAACATCGAGGTCTCGGTCGAGGGCCTGGAAGAGGGCGCGCACATCACCGGCGCCGACGTGAAGCTCCCCAAGGGCTCCACGCTGCTCTCCGACCCCGAGGTGCTCGTCGTCGCGATCTCCGTGCCGGCCGCGCCCACCGAGGACGACGCCGAGGGCGAGACCGCCGAGGCCACCGAGGCAGCCGAAGAGGCCGCCGCGGAGTGATCTCCGACTGATTCATCACAGAGGGGACGCGATCCGATCGCGTCCCCTCTGTCGTATCCTGACCCGGGGTCCTGCCCCGCGCAGTGAGAGGACGAGGACATGGCATCGACCTGGCTCGTGGTGGGACTCGGCAACCCCGGCCCGCGATACGAGACGACCCGGCACAACATCGGTCAGATGGTGGTCGACGAGATCGCGTCTCGCCGAGGTGAGGCGTTCCGTGAGCACAAGGGCGGCGCGCGCGTCGTCGAGACCTGGCTGCGTCCCGGTGCGGACAAGATCGTGCTGGCGAAGCCGAACACCTTCATGAACGTCTCGGGGACGCCGGTGGCCGCGCTCGCCCGGTTCTACTCGGTTCCTCCCGAGCAGGTCATCGTCGTGCACGACGAGCTCGACATCCCCTTCGACACGGTGAAGCTCAAGACCGGAGGCGGCCACGGCGGGCACAACGGTGTCCGCGACGTCGCTCGGGCGCTCGGTACGCCCGACTTCCCGCGCGTGCGGGTGGGCATCGGGCGACCCGTCGGTCGACAGGATCCCGCCGACTGGGTGCTCGCGCCCTTCGGGAAGGACGAGCGGCCGAACCTGCCCATCCTCATCTCGGACGCGGCCGACGCCGTCGAGCTGCTCGTGGGAGAAGGGCTGCTCGCGGCACAGCAGAAGCACCACGCACCGCGCTGAGGCGGTGCCTGGGCTGGTCGGTGGACGGCGTCAGGCCGTGTACGACGCGAAGCCGGCCGCGCTGCCGGCGCCGAGGGCGATGACCAGCACGACGAAGAAGATCACGACGGCGAGCACGGCCACGACGAGTGCGGCGATGCCGGCCCCGCGGCCCTGCTTCTTGCGGATCGCGATGATGCCGATCACGATCGCGGCGATGCCGAGGATCGTGCCGATCCAGAACGACAGCTCCGCCCACAGCACCTGATCGCGGACGGGGGAGAGGATGCTGAGGTCTCCGGTGGTCGTCGTGACGCCCGTCGGCAGGACACGACCGATCTCGAACGCGCTGATCCCGGCGATGATCGGGGTCACGACCGCGGCGACGGCCGCCAGGATCAGGGACAGCATTCCCAGAAGCTTCGAGCGGGGCGGAGCGGTCTCCGGGACCGCGTAGGTGCCCGCGGGGGCCGCGTAGCCGCCGACGGGGACCTGGTAGGCCCCGGGAGGCGCTGCCGGGTACCCTGCCGGGGCGGAGGGCACGGTCTGGGCGGGCGGTGCCGGGTAGCCTGCGGGCGGTGCCGGTGCGAGCGGGGGAGCCGGGGCGACCGGGGGAGCCGGATATGTCGGAACGTTCGGGAGCGACTGGCCGCCGGGAGCAGCAGGGGAGTTCGACGGTGCGGGGAACTCCGGGGACGGGGGCGGCAGCTGCGGATCGGTCACGCCCCCATCCTAGGGCGAGGCTCAGACGCGGCGGAGCAGCCCCACGCGGTCGTACACGTCCGACAGCGTGGCGTCGGCGACGGCGTCCGCCCGGCCGGCGTTCTCGGCGAGGATGCGGTCGAGCTCGGCCGGGTCGTCGAGCAGTTCGAGCGCACGCGCACGGACCGGCTCGAACTCGTTCACGACGACCTCGGCGAGGCCCTTCTTGAAGTCGCCGTAGCCGCGTCCCGCGTACTCGTTCTCGATCGCGGCGACCTGGCGCCCGGTGAGGGCCGCGTAGATCGTGAGCAGGTTCGAGACACCGGGCTTGTTCTCGCGGTCGAAGCGCACCGAGCCCTCGTTGTCGGTCACCGCGCGCATGACCTTCTTCGCCGACTTCGCGGGGTCGTCGAGCATCCAGAGCACCCCGGCGTCGCTCTCGGCCGACTTCGACATCTTCGCGGTCGGGTTCTGCAGGTCGTAGATGCGCGCGGTCTCCTTCTGGATGACCGGCATCGGCACGGTGAAGGTCTCGCCGAACCGCGAGTTGAAGCGCTCCGCGAGGTCACGTGTGAGCTCGACGTGCTGCTTCTGGTCGTCGCCCACCGGCACCACGTCGGTCTGGTAGAGCAGGATGTCGGCGGCCATGAGCACCGGATACGTGAACAGGCCGACGCTCGTCGAGTCTGCGCCGTAGCGGGAGGACTTGTCCTTGAACTGCGTCATCCGGCCGGCCTCGCCGAAGCCGGTGATGGTGCTGAGGATCCAGGCCAGCTCGGCGTGCGCGCGCACGTGCGACTGCACGTACAGGGTCGACAGCGACGGCTCGATCCCGGCGGCGATGTACTGCGCGGCCGTGCGACGCGTCTTCTCGCGGAGCTCGGCCGGGTCCTGGGCGACCGTGATCGCGTGCAGATCGACGACGGAGAAGAACGCGTCGTAGGAGCTCTGCAGGTCCCGCCACTGGAGCAGCGCACCGATGTAGTTGCCGATCTGGAGGGAGTCGGCGGAGGGCTGCATTCCGGAGTAAAGGCGAGGTTTCGTCACGGGATCAATCCTATGGGGTGCGTGCCGTGCCCCTACGATGGGCGCATGGCCTCCGTGTCCCCGCGTTCACGGTCGCGAGGGGATCGGGCCCTCTATGTCGAGATCCTCATCGTCGCGCCCCTGGACGAGGTGTGGCGGCTGACGCAGGATCCGGCCTCGCACGTGCGCTGGGACGCGCGTTTCAGCGACATCGTGCCACAGCGCACCCGAGCAGACGGTGCGCAGGACTTCCGCTACGAGCTCGATCTCGTGGTGCACACGATCCGCGGGACCGGTGTATCGCTCGCCACGAAGGAGAGCCCCTCGGGAGAGCGCACCTCCGCGCTGCTCTTCGACACCGACGACGTGCTCTCGCCGCTCGGAACCGGGCGCGGCTATTGGCGCTACGTGCCGACGGAGAAGGGCGTGCGATTCCTCACCGGCTACGACTACGCACCGGGATGGGGATGGTTGGGACGCGTTCTCGATCCGCTGGTGACCCGACGGTTCGTCTGGTGGCTCACCGCCCGCAGCTTCGATCGTCTCCGGTTGTGGGCCGAGCTGGGCATACCTCCGGAGGAGACCAGCGGCTGGCGGTCGCTCCGGCGCGGGTACCGACCACGCGCACGCAACTGCCTCTCGCGCCCCCGGCGCACCGGGCGGACCATCATGGAGGACGCACCGGTATCCCTCGAGGAGATCGCATGACGACCGGGACCGGGATCTTCGAGCGCGCACTGGGAGACGACTTCGCGCGCCTCCATCCGCAGCTGCAGCGCCGCTTCGGGGTCGGCGTGGACGCCGGATACGGCTGCATCGGACGCGGGGTGATGTCCGAGGTCCGGCGAGGCCCGTGGTGGACCCTGCCTTTCCTGCTGATCGGCACGTTCCGCAACATCCTGTTCCCCGAGCGGGGGCGGGACGTGCCGTTCCGGATCGACAACTTGGCCTACGTCGACGACTTCGGTCGCGAGACCGTGACCTTCGTGCGGACGATGGACGTGCGCCCCGGCCGCCGCCGCCGATTCGACGCGACCATGATCTACAGCGACGCGCGTCGACGGGTGGTCGACTACCTGGGTACGCACCAGCACCTGGCCGTCGACCTCGATCTGGCCGTCACCAACGACGGCGGGCTCCTGCTCACCTCGGGCGCACAGCGCTTCTACGAGGGGCCCATCGCCTTCCGCTTCCCGATGCTCTTCAGCGGGCGCGCTCGGCTCATCGAGCGCTACGACGACGAGCAGGAACGGTATCTGATCGACCTCGAGATCCACAACGATGTCTTCGGGTTCCTTTTCGGCTACCGCGGTGCCTTCACCTGCGAGTTCGTCGGCGGACCGGCTCCGGAGACCGTCAAGCCGTACCGCGAGGAGATCCGCGAGTGACCGCGAGCGGAGCCGCCTTTCTCGAAGCGCTGGGGGAGGAGGCGGAGAGGCTTCATCCCGAGCTCCTGGCGCAGATGCGCGTCGAGGCGAGGAACGACGGAGCCGAGGGGGTCTTCGCGGTCGCCGGCAGCCGGTTCGGGCGCCTCGCCGCCCTCGCGTCGCCCCTCGTCGGGCCGCGGCTGCTCGTCACGCGGTTCGGCCGCGACGTACCCTTCCGGATCGATACCGTGTCCGGTCGATCGCCCTCGGGACGGCCGACGCTCGACACGGTCCGGGAGTTCCGTTTCGCCGACACGACACAGCACGTCGTCGACCGGCTCTTCGCGACGGGACATCCCGGCCTCGTCCAGAATGCGCTGGGGTCGAGGGGTCGGGTCGAGATGCTCGAGGAGTGCTCGGTGACCGATGACGGTGCACTGCGTATGCGCACTCGGGCCGTCGCGCTGCGTCTCGGCCGATGCAGGATCGCGCTGCGCGGGATTCTCCGCATCGACGTCGATCTCGTCGACGGCTGGGACGGCACTCACGACCGACGCACCATCGAGATGCGCGCGACGAGTCCCGTGCTCGGGACCGTCCTGGAGTACCGGGGATGGTACCGCTACGCGGATGCCACCCCCGGCGCCGCTCAGTAGCGGTAGTCGACGACGACGGGCGCGTGGTCGCTCCAGCGCTGGTCATAGGCCGCAGCGCGCGCGACGTGGTAGGTCTCCACACGCTCGGCGAGTGCAGGCGTCGCCAGGTGGTAGTCGATGCGCCACCCGGAGTCGTTGTCGAACGCCTGCCCGCGCATCGACCACCAGGTGTACGGTCCGTCGACCTCGCCGTGGAACTTCCGCCCCACGTCGATCCAGCCGAGGCCGGTGCCCACGGTGCCGTCGACACCGGAGACCTCCGAGCCGGCCTCGCCGAGGAACCGATCGAAGTACGCGCGCTCGCGAGGAAGGAACCCGGCCTTCTTGCGGTTGCCGCGCCAGTTCTTGATGTCGAGCTCGCGGTGCCCGACGTTCAGGTCGCCGGTCACGAGGGCGAGGGCGCCGTCGGCGCCGAGTTCTCCGAGCCGCGTGCCGAACGCGTCGAGGAACTTCCACTTCTCGTCCTGTTTCGGGGTGTCGGCCTCACCGGAGTGGACGTAGGCGCTGACGACGGTGAGCGGGCGGTCGCCGATCAGGAAGTCCGCCTCGATCCAGCGTCCCTTGGAGTCGAAGTCCTCGGGCCCGAATGCGGTGCGCGTGGCGAGGGCGGGCGTGCGGCTGGCGATCGCGACCCCGGCGCGGCCCTTGGCGGTGGCCTCGTCATGGACGATGGACCAGCCCGGCAGCGCGGCTTCCAGGTGCTCGTCCTGCCCGCGGACCTCCTGGAGCGTGAGGATGTCGACATCGGCGGCATCCAGCCAGGAGCTCATCCCGTTGCGAGCCGCCGCTCGGATTCCGTTGACATTGACCGTGGCGATACGCAGATGAGGCATACCGACAAGCCTAACGAGCGCCGCCGACATCCTTTCCCGAGCGGTTCAGCTCCGACAGGAGGCGCTGCGCCAGGGGGGTGTTCGACGGTGCGGGAGGGGGAGGGGAGGCCTCGAGGTCGTGGAGCTCGTCCTCCGCGGCGCGCACGGCCCTCTCCGCGGACCAGGCGCGGTACCACGGGGCGGCCGCGCGGGCGGCGTGGGCCCGGCGCACGCGGATCCTCGCCGCCGTCAGCAGCGCCTGGTACTCGGCCTGCCGACGCTCCGCCTCCGTCTGGGGGAGGAGGGGGAGGTCGCGATCCTGCGCGGACACGGCGATCCAGGAGGAGGCGACGAGCATCACCACGCCGTTGACGCGGAACCACAGCAGGAGACCGATGAAGATGGCGAAGGTGGCGAGCAGGGGATTGGAGGGCGTGTAGCTCAGCAGGAAACCCGCTCCGTACTGCAGGATCGTCATCGCGCCGCCGCCGAGGAGGGCTCCGGGCCAGATCGTGCGCCAGCGCAGCGACGTCCCGGTGAGGAAGCGGACCATCGCCGCGAGAGCCGCCGACATCAGGGCGAACGACACCAGGACGGTGCCGATGCGGATGCTGATGTTGACGCCGTCGGAGCCGGAGTCCCAGCCGAGCAGGCTGAGGAGCCAGCTCAGCACCGCCGCGCTGGCGGAGCTGAGGAGCGAGCCGGCGACGAGCGCGGCACCGAAGATCACGGCCGCGAGCAGGTCGCGGGCCTTCAGGATCACGTAGCTGCGGCGGTCCGGCGGGAGACCGAAGATGTCCCTGGTCGCGCGGCGCGAGAACGTGACCCACCCGATCGCCGTCCAGATGACGGTGCCCAGGGCGATCAGACCCGTGATGCTCAGGACGCCGGTGGTGTTCGCGGCGATGTCCTTCACCTGTTCGGGCGTGACCACGCCGCCCTCGCCCTGCGGGAGGATCAGGTTCGGGATGTAGTTGTTGATCATGTCGATCAGGCCGTCGACCGCTTCCTCGCTGCCGCCGAGCCAGAGCCCGGCGATCGCGAAGGCGAGGTAGATCGCGGCGAAGATCGCGAAGAGGGCCTGGTAGCTCACGCCTGCGGCCAGCAGGAAGCCGTTGTGCTGCAGGAAGTGGCGCCAGACACGGACGGGGAACAGGCCCAGGGTCCGTTGCGTCAGTGCGGTCGCGCGTTCGACGGCCGCATCGAGACGACCGGACTCGGTCGCGGAGCCATCGGGTTCAGACACGTCCCCACCCTATCCAAGCGCGGGAGAGCAGGAGCGCAGGCCCCATGACGCGAGAGCAGGCGGTCCCCCGAAGGGAACCGCCTGCTCTCGCATGACCGCCTGGTGCGGCGGGTCAGGGACGTCCGCGCAGGACCGCCTGCTTGACCTCGGCGATGGCCTTGGTGACCTCGATGCCGCGGGGGCAGGCCTCGGAGCAGTTGAAGGTGGTGCGGCAGCGCCACACGCCTTCCTTGTCGTTGAGGATGTCGAGGCGGACCGCCGCGTTGTCGTCGCGCGAGTCGAAGATGAAACGGTGCGCGTTGACGATCGCCGCCGGGCCGAAGTACTGGCCGTCGGTCCAGAACACGGGGCACGACGAGGTGCACGCGGCGCAGAGGATGCACTTGGTGGTGTCGTCGAAGATCTCGCGGTCGGCGATGGTCTGGACGCGCTCCTTGCCCTTCTCCGGCACGGAGCTGGCGACGAGGAACGGCTGCACCTCGCGGTACGACGCGAAGAACGGCTCCATGTCGACGACGAGGTCCTTCTCCAGCGGCAGACCCTTGATGGCCTCGACGTAGATCGGCTTCGAGATGTCGAGGTCCTTGATCAGCGTCTTGCAGGCGAGGCGGTTGCGACCGTTGATGCGCATCGCGTCCGAGCCGCAGATGCCGTGTGCGCAGGAGCGGCGGAAGGTGAGCGAGCCGTCGACCTCCCACTTGATCTTGTGCAGGGCGTCGAGCACGCGGTCGGTGGAGTAGAGCTCCACGTCGTAGTCGACCCAGTGCGGCTCGGAGTCGACCTCCGGGTTGAACCGACGGATGTTGAACGTGACGATGAACGACTGGATGCCGGTCTCTTCGGTCGTGTCGGCAGGTGCCTCTGCGATGGCGTTGGACATGCTCAGTACTTCCTCTCCATCGGCGGGTAGTTCAACTCGCCCTGATCGTTCTTCGTGAAGACGACGGGCTTCCAGTCGAGCTTGATGTGATCGCCCGGGTCGGAGGAGTGGGCGTCACCGGTCAGGTAGGCCATGGTGTGCTTCATGTACTTCTCGTCGTTGCGCTTCGGGAAGTCGTCGCGCATGTGGCCGCCGCGGCTCTCCTCGCGGTTCTGCGCCGCGTAGACGACGACCTCGGCGATGTCGAGCAGGAAGCCCAGCTCGACGGCCTCGAGCAGGTCGGTGTTGAACCGCTGGCCCTTGTCGTCGACGTGGATGTTCTTGTAGCGCTCGCGCAGCTCGGCGATCACGCCGAGCACGTGCTGGAGCGACTCGTGCGTGCGGAAGACCTGCGCGCCCTTGTCCATCTCGTCCTGGAGCGTCTTGCGCAGGACGGCGATGCGCTCGGTGCCCTGGTTGTTGCGCAGGCCCTCGAGCATGTCGGAGACGAACGCCGCGGGGTTCTCCGGCAGCGGGACGAACTCGGCGGTCTTGACGTACTCCACGGCGTTGCGGCCGCTGCGCTTGCCGAACACGTTGATGTCGAGCAGCGAGTTGGTGCCGAGGCGGTTGGCGCCGTGCACCGAGACGCAGGCGCACTCGCCGGCCGCGTAGAGGCCGGGGACGATGGTGTCGTTGTCCGCGAGGACCTCGCCGTTGTTGTTGGTGGGGATGCCGCCCATGGCGTAGTGCGCGGTCGGCATGACCGGGACCGGCTCGACGACCGGGTCGACACCCAGGTACGTGCGGGCGAACTCGGTGATGTCGGGGAGCTTGGTCTCGAGGACCTCCGCGCCGAGGTGCGTGCAGTCCAGGAGGACGTAGTCCTTGTGGGGACCGGCGCCGCGGCCGTCGAGGACCTCCTGCACCATGCAGCGCGCGACGATGTCACGCGGAGCGAGGTCCTTGATGGTCGGGGCGTAGCGCTCCATGAAGCGCTCACCCGAGGCGTTGCGCAGGATCGCGCCCTCGCCTCGTGCGCCCTCGGTGAGGAGGATGCCGAGACCGGCGAGGCCGGTGGGATGGAACTGGAAGAACTCCAGGTCCTCCAGGGGGAGGCCCTTGCGCCAGACGATGCCGACGCCGTCGCCCGTGAGGGTGTGCGCGTTCGAGGTCGTCTTGAAGATCTTGCCGAAGCCGCCGGTCGCGAAGATGACGGCCTTGGCCTGGAAGACGTGCAGCTCGCCGGTGGCGAGGTCGTATGCGACCACACCCGAGACCTGCGTCTTGCCGTCGGCATCCTTCACCGTGAGCAGGTCGAGCACGTAGAACTCGTTGAAGAAGTTGATGCCGAGCTTGACGCAGTTCTGGAACAGCGTCTGCAGGATCATGTGGCCGGTGCGGTCGGCGGCGTAGCAGGCGCGGCGGACCGGGGTCTTGCCGTGCTCCGCCGTGTGCCCGCCGAAGCGACGCTGGTCGATCTTGCCCTCGGGCGTGCGGTTGAAGGGGAGGCCCATGTTCTCGAGGTCGATGACCGCGTCGATGGCCTCCTTCGCGAGGATCTCGGCCGCATCCTGGTCGACCAGGTAGTCGCCACCCTTGACGGTGTCGAAGGTGTGCCACTCCCAGGAGTCCTCTTCGACGTTCGCGAGGGCCGCGGCCATACCGCCCTGTGCCGCGCCGGTGTGCGAGCGGGTGGGGTAGAGCTTGGAGATCACGGCGGTCTTCGCGCCGGGACCGGCCTCGATCGCGGCGCGCATGCCGGCGCCGCCGGCGCCCACGATGACGATGTCGAACTGGTGGTAGTGCACGCCGTCACGGACGACGGAATCCTGCGTCTCGGTAGTCACTTCTTCTTAGCCTTCTTCTCAGTTCCCGACCAGCGCGGCGCATTCGTTCCACAGGACGCTGCTCTCCGTCACGCCCAGGCAGGGGTCGAACGTGAACACGACGAGCGTGCCGAGCAGGATCAGCAGGCCGGCGGCGAGGCCGAGCGCCCAGGTGAGCGCCTTGCGGGCGGTGTTGTTCGTGACGTAGTCGTTCACGATCGTGCGCATGCCGTTCGCGCCGTGGATGAGTGCCAGCCACAGCATCAGCACGTCCCACCACTGCCAGAACGGCGTGGCGAACTTGCCGGCGATGAAGGCGAAGTCGAGGGCGTGGATGCCTTCGCCGACCATGAGGTTGACGAACAGGTGGCCGAAGATCAGCACGACGAGCACGACGCCCGAGACGCGCATGAAGACCCAGCCCCACTTCTCGAGGTTGACTCCGCGCCGACGGCGGACGGGGGTGGCGGCGATGGTCTGTGCGGACATCAGTGACCCCCTCCGAACCCGGCGAACGCGAGCATCAGGTGGCGGGGCACGAAGCCGGCCATGATGATGCCCCACACCAGCAGCACGCCCCAGAAGAGCTGACGCTGGTACTTGGCACCCTTCGACCAGAAGTCGACCGCGATGATGCGCAGGCCGTTCATGGCGTGGAACACGATGCCGGCGACGAGCACGACCTCGCCGAGCGCCATGACGGGGTTCTTGTACGTGCCGATCACGGCGTTGTACGCCTCCGGCGAGACCCTGATCAGTGCCGTGTCGAGCACGTGCACCAACAGGAAGAAGAAGATGGCGACTCCGGTGATGCGGTGAAGCACCCACGACCACATGCCTTCGCGACCCCTGTAAAGGGTGCCGCGGGGGGTCTTGGACGTGGTTTCCGAAATCGACGGTGTCAAGCGAGCGCTCGTGGACACGGTCGTCCTCCCTGATCGATGTGCGTCGGTCGCGTGCACTGCTCTCGTTCAAGTGTGAGCCTGTCGAAGTCTCAGGCACGCCCGATCGCTGTCCATCCTATTCCTGTCAGATCACTGGGAGCGACGAAGGGGAACCTAAGTATCTCGATGTCGAGAGTTCTTCCCGGGCTACCCTGGCAGGGTGAGCGCACCCATCAAGGATTTCTACGCAGTGATTCCCGCCGGCGGCATCGGCAGCCGGCTGTGGCCGCTGTCCCGTGCGGACGCCCCGAAGTTCCTGCACGACCTCACCGGCTCGGGCCACTCCCTGCTGCGCGACACCTGGGACCGCCTCGAACCTCTCACCGGAGCCGATCGGATCGCCGTCGTCACCGGACGCGCGCACCGCGCCGCCGTCGAGGCGGAGCTCCCCGGCATCGCCGACCTCAACGTCTTCCTCGAGTCCGAGCCGCGCGAGTCCGCTGCAGCCATCGGGCTCGCCGCCGCGATCCTGCACCGCCGCGAACCCGACGTGATCATCGGCTCCTTCAGTGCCGACCACGTGATCCGCAGCACCCGCGTGTTCGAGTTCGCCGTGCGCGACGCCGTCGAGGTCGCCCGCGAGGGATACATCTGCACCATCGGCATCACGCCGACCGAGCCCGCGATCGGCTTCGGGTACATCAAGAAGGGCCCGGAGCTCGTGGTCGACGGCGCACGCGAGGCCGCGCTCGTGGAGAGCTTCGTGGAGAAGCCCGACCTGGAGACGGCGAAGGAGTACCTCGCCGACCGCGGGTACCTCTGGAACGCGGGCATGTTCATCGCCCGGGCGAGCGTGCTGCTGGACGAGCTCGCCGCGAACGAGCCGGAGCTGCATGCGGGACTTCTGGAACTCGCCGAGGCGTGGGACGACCGGGACCGCCGCGGACCCGCGGTCGATCGGATCTGGCCGCGGCTGAAGAAGATCGCCATCGACTACGCGGTCGCCGAGCCCGCGGCCCGTCGCGGACGCCTTGCCGTCGTCCCCGGTCACTTCGACTGGGACGACGTGGGCGACTTCGCCTCGCTGACCAAGCTCATCAACAACGGCAGGAAGAACGACCTCGCCGTCCTCGGCCCGAACGCGCGCGTGCTCACCGACGGCGCGAGCGGGATCCTGGTGAGCCAGACCTCGCGGGTCATCAGCCTCGTGGGGGTGCAGGACATCGTCGTGGTCGACACCCCGGACGCCCTGCTGGTGACCACCGTCGAGCACGCGCAGCGCGTGAAGGGCGTGGTGGAGTCGCTGAAGCTCACCGGTCGCGGCGACGTGCTCTGACACCTGCGCCGATGAGCACCACCTCACGCTCATCGGCTGGCTTGATTTCAGCTTGGTAACCATTGGTCAGCACTCACGGCGCGAGCGTGCACAAAAGCCGAAACAGTAGGTAACTTTGAGCGATCCGCGATGGCCGCGGTTTCGTTGAGGGAGGCATCAGTTGACCATCTCCACCACCAAGAAGCTGCTCGGCGTCACCGTCGCCGCGGGCGTCATCTTCGCACTCGCCGGCTGCGGCCAGGCGCCGACCGACAAGCCCGCAGGCTCTGAGAAGCCGGTCGACTCCGACTTCCTCCCCTGCCTCGTCTCCGACGCGGGCGGCTGGAACGACAAGTCGTTCAACCAGTCGGCCAAGGAGGGCATGGACAGCGCCGCCAAGGAGCTGGGCATCAAGCCCCTCGAGTTCGAGTCCGCGAACGACAACGACTACGCGCCGAACCTCGAGACCGCGGTCTCCGAGGGCTGCTCGCTCATCGTCTCCGTCGGCTTCAAGCTCTCGGCCGCCACGGTCGAGTCCGCGCTCGCGAACCCCGACCTCGACTACGCGATCATCGACGACTGGGCCGACAACGACTTCGACGGCACGGTCGACGCTCCGAACATCAAGCCGCTGGTCTTCGACACGGCTCAGGCTGCTTACCTCGGTGGCTACGCCGCCGCGTCCTGGTCCGCCCAGAGCGGTGTGAACAAGGTCGGCACCTTCGGCGGAATGCAGATCCCGTCGGTCGCCGTGTTCATGGACGGCTACCAGCTCGGTGTCGAGAAGTACAACGAGGACAAGTCGGCATCGGTCCAGGTCTTCGGCTGGGACGAGGCGACGCAGAAGGGCTCCTTCACGGGTGGCTTCGACGCGAACGACACGGCCAAGCAGACCGCACAGGGCGTGCTCGACCAGGGCGTCGACGTGATCCTCCCGGTCGGCGGTCCCGTCTACCAGAGCGCGGCTGCGGCGATCGCCGACAGCGGCAAGGACACCCTGATGCTCGGCGTCGACAGCGACCTCGCGGTCGCCGACCCGAACGTCGCCGGCATCACGCTGGTCTCGATCATGAAGGCCATCGACGTGGCGGTGAAGGACGCGACCATGGCCGCGGCCAAGGGCGAGTTCGACCCGGCCCCGTACGTGGGCACGCTCGAGAACGAGGGCGTCAAGCTCTCCGGCTTCGGCGACTTCGAGTCGAAGCTCCCGGAGGGGCTGACCGACGAGCTCAAGACCCTGCAGGAGCAGATCATCTCGGGCGACATCAAGGTGGAGTCCCCGAACTCCCCGACCTCCAAGTAGATCCGTCGCAGTTCCCGCACGGGGCGAGTGGTGAGCAGGCTGCCACTCGCCCCGTGCCGTGGACGGACGATGATTCTCCTGGATGACTCTTCTGGATAAGGTGCAGATATGAAGCTCGAACTTCGCGGCATCACCAAGCGATTCGGCACCCTCGTTGCCAACGATCACATCGATCTGGTGGTCGAACCGGGTGAGATCCACGCGCTGCTCGGTGAGAACGGCGCAGGCAAGTCCACCCTCATGAACGTGCTCTACGGCCTGTATCAGGCCGACGAGGGCGAGATCCTCCTCGACGACGAGGTGCAGCGCTTCCGCGGTCCCGGTGACGCGATGGCTGCGGGGATCGGCATGGTCCACCAGCACTTCATGCTCGTCCCGGTGTTCACCGTGGCCGAGAACGTGATGCTGGGTCACGAGCAGACCAAGGCGCTCGGCACGCTCGACATCGCGAAGGCGCGAGAGCATGTGCGATCGGTCGCGGCCCGGTTCGGATTCGACATCGATCCCGACGCGCTCGTCGGCGATCTGCCCGTCGGCGTGCAGCAGCGCGTCGAGATCATCAAGGCGCTGTCGCGCGACGCGAAGGTGCTCGTGTTCGACGAGCCGACCGCGGTGCTCACGCCGCAGGAGACCGACGAGCTGATGGGCATCATGCGCCAGCTCCGCGACGAGGGCACGGCGATCGTGTTCATCACGCACAAGCTCCGCGAGGTCCGCGAGGTCGCCGACAAGATCACGATCGTCCGCCTCGGCAAGGTCGTGGGCGAGGCTTCCCCCACGGCGACGAACTCCGAGCTGGCATCGCTCATGGTCGGCCGCGCGGTCGAGCTCACGGTGCACAAGGAGCCGCCCCGCCTGGGTGAGGGCGGTTTCGAGGTGAAGGACCTGCGCGTGCTGACTCCCGCGGGCGCGATCGTCGTCGACGGCGTCGACTTCGCCGTCCGCCCCGGAGAGGTGCTCGCGATCGCGGGCGTCCAGGGCAACGGCCAGACCGAGCTGGTGGAGGCCATCGTCGGTCTCGCCGCACGTGTCGAGGGCAGCATCCAGCTCGACGGCAAGGAGCTCGTCGGCCGGAGCGTGCGCGCCATCCTCGACGCCGGTGTCGGCTTCGTCCCGGAGGACCGCACGGAAGACGGCCTCGTCGCCGGCTTCTCGGTGGCGGAGAACCTGATCCTCGACCGCTCCGACGACCCGGCGTTCAGCCGCGCGGGCACGCTGCGCCGCTCGGCGCTCGACGAGTTCGCCCGGGCGCGCATCGCGGAGTACGACATCCGCACGCAGGGTCCGGAGACTCCCGCGGGCACGCTGTCCGGCGGAAACCAGCAGAAGGTCGTGATCGCCCGCGAGATGAGCCGCGACCTGCGGCTGCTCGTCGCGGCGCAGCCGACCCGTGGAGTGGACGTCGGCTCGATCGAGTTCATCCACAAGCGGATCATCGAGACCCGGGATGCGGGCGTGCCCGTGATCGTCGTCTCCACGGAGCTCGACGAGGTCGCAGCTCTCGCCGATCGGATCGCGGTCATGTACCGCGGCACCATCGTCGGCATCGTCCCCGGCGACACGCCTCGGGAGACGCTCGGACTCATGATGGCCGGAGCGGCCGAAGGGGAGGTGGCCGCGTGAGCGGTACGACGCCCGGCGCAGGTGATGTGACCAAGGGGATCCCTCCGCAGGAGCTCGCGACGAGCACCGGAACGGTCCCGCGCGATCCCGCCGACGTGCCTCCGCCCCCGCGCGGCAACGTCATCCTCAAGGAGATCCTCCGCGGCAACGCGGTCACCACGATCCTCGCGATCGTGCTGGCGCTGATCGTCGGCGGCATCCTCATCGCCTTCACGAACGAAGACGTGCAGGCGGCATCCGTCTACTTCTTCGCGCAGCCCGGTGACACGTTCGTCGCCGCCTGGAACGCCGTGTACAACGGCTACGAGGCGCTCTTCCGCGGTGCGATCTTCAACGCCCGCGGCGCGGACTTCGCGGCGCAGATCCGCCCGCTGACCAACACGCTCGGCTTCGCGGCCCCGCTGATCGCGGCCGGCCTCGGCGTCGCGCTGGCGTTCCGCGTCGGCCTGTTCAACATCGGTGCGCGCGGCCAGATGCTCATCGGTGTCGCGGTCGCGGCGCTGCTGACGTTCTCGCTCGACCTGCCGATCTGGCTGCACATCCCGGTCACGCTGATCGCGGGCATCGCCGGCGGTGCGCTCTGGGGCGCCATCGCGGGACTCATCAAGGCGCGCACCGGTGCGCACGAGGTGATCCTCACGATCATGCTCAACTACATCGCGTACTACCTGCTGCTGTGGATGATCCGCACTCCGGGCCTGCTGCAGAAGCCGGGGACGAACCAGGCCCTCGGCTCCGCGACGCCGCAGAGCGCGCAGTTCCCGACGCTGCTCGGACCGCAGTTCCCGCTGCTCGACCTGGGCTTCGTGATCGTGATCGTGGCGACCCTGTTCGTGTGGTGGCTCATCGAGCGGTCCTCGCTCGGCATGCGGATGCGCGCCGTGGGCGAGAACCCGCACGCCGCACGCGCCGCCGGCATCAGCGTGCAGCGCATCTACGTGTACGCGATGCTGTTCGCCGGTGGACTGGCGGGCCTCGCCGGGATGAACCAGATCCAGGGCGCGGTCACCACCGGTGTCACCGAGACCATCGACGCCGGCATCGGCTTCGACGCGATCACCGTCGCCCTCCTCGGGCGCAGCCGCGCCTGGGGGACCTTCGCCGCCGGCATCCTGTTCGGCGCGCTCAAGGCGGGTTCCTTCTCGATGCAGGCGCAGAACATCCCGGTCGACATCGTGCTCGTGGTCCAGTCCCTCGTCGTGCTGTTCATCGCCGCGCCGCCGCTGCTGCGCTCGGTGTTCTTCCTTCCGAAGACCGACGTGGAGAAGGCGGCCAGGCTCAGAGCCAAGGCCGCGAAGAAGGCGGTGACGGCATGATGTCCCTCGTGCAGACCCAGGCGGCTGACGGCACCGTGCAGCTCGCCACCGTGAAGGAGCGTCACCTCAAGGCGCCGATCGTGCTCGCCGCGGCCGCCGCGCTGCTGGCGCTGCTCTTCCTCGCCGTGCCGCGTGACGGCATCAGCACCTTCCGGCTCTCCGACCCCTCGTCGGCGCTCGCGCTGCCGGACGTGGCGCTGCCGACGGCCTCGACCTTCTGGGTCGTGTTCGGCATCCTGGTGGTCCTGACGGTCGGAGCGTTCCTCCGGGCGTGGACCTACCGTGCACCCGGGCTCTGGCTGGTCATCGCCTACAGCGTCCTGGCCGTCTTCGCGTTCCTCGTGTGGGCCTCGGCCGGCGGACTCGTTCCCGTCACCAGCCTGCTGTTCGGTGCGGTGTCGCTGTCGGTGCCGCTCGTGTTCGGCGCCCTGGGCGGCGTCATCGGTGAACGTGCCGGTGTGGTCAACGTCGCGATCGAGGGGCAGCTGCTCCTCGGCGCGTTCTCCGCCGCACTGCTCTCCAGCATCACCGGCAACCCGTTCGTCGGCCTCGTCGGAGCGATGATCGGCGGTGTCCTGGTGGCCAGCGTGCTCGCCGCATTCGCGATCAAGTACCTCGTCGAGCAGGTCATCGTCGGTGTCGTGCTGAACGTCCTCGTCACCGGTCTCACCGGGTTCCTCTACGGCGCGCTGCTCGCGCCGAACGAGCAGACGCTGAACACCCCGGTGCGGTTCCCGCGCTTCGAGATCCCGCTGCTCAGCGACATCCCGATCATCGGACCGGTGCTGTTCAACCAGACGTTCATCGGGTATCTGATGTTCATCACCGTCGCCGTCGTGGCCTGGGGCCTGTACCGCACCCGCTGGGGTCTGCGGCTGCGTGCCGTCGGCGAGCACCCGCAGGCCGCCGACACGGTCGGCATCAAGGTCAACCCGACGCGCTTCTGGAACGTGCTGCTCGCCGGTGCGATCGCGGGCATGGGCGGCGCGTACTTCACGCTGGTCTCGGTGCCGCAGTTCGGCAAGGACATGACGGCCGGGCTCGGCTTCATCGCCCTCGCCGCGGTCATCTTCGGACGCTGGGACCCGATCCGTGCGACGCTCGCGGCGCTGCTCTTCGGCTTCGCGACCAACCTGCAGAACCTGCTGTCGATCCTGAAGACGCCCATCCCCGGCGAGTTCATGCTGATGCTTCCCTACGTCGTGACGCTGCTCGCGGTCGCCGGGTTCGCCGGGCAGATCAAGGCCCCTGCCGCCGACGGCAAGCCGTACATCAAGTCCTAGGCCGGTCGGGAAGAGAGAAGCATCGCAATGACGGACATCGACTGGGATGAGCTGCGCCAGGTCGCCACGGATGCCATGACGAAGGCGTACGCGCCGTATTCGCGCTATCGCGTGGGGGCGGCGGCGCTCGTCGGCGACGGGCGCATCGTGGCCGGCTGCAACGTGGAGAACGCGTCGTACGGCGTGACGCTCTGCGCCGAGTGCGCGCTGGTGGGCGACCTGCACATGTCCGGCGGCGGCCAGCTCGTCGCCTTCGTGTGCGTCAACAACGAGGGGCAGACGATCATGCCGTGCGGACGCTGTCGCCAGCTGCTGTTCGAGCATGCGATGCCCGGGATGCTCCTGGAGACGGTCTCCGGCATCCGCACGATCGACGAGGTGCTGCCCGATGCGTTCGGGCCGCGCGACCTGGAGGAAGCACGATGACGACGGTGGAGCCTTTCGACGCGGTGGACGTGATCCGCGCCAAGCGCGACGGCGGTGTCGTCCCCGAGGCGGCGCTGCGCTGGATGATCGACGCGTACACGCGCGGCTACGTCTCCGATGCGCAGATGGCCTCGTTCGCGATGGCGATCTTCCAGCGCGGCATGGAGCGCGACGAGATCCGCGTGCTGACCGACGCGATGATCGCGTCGGGGGAGCGGATGAGCTTCGCGTCCCTCGGCAAGCGCACGGTCGACAAGCACTCGACGGGCGGGGTCGGTGACAAGATCACCCTTCCGCTCGCTCCTCTGGTCGCGGCGTTCGGCGTGGCCGTGCCGCAGCTGAGCGGACGCGGCCTCGGTCACACCGGCGGCACGCTCGACAAGCTCGAGTCGATCCCGGGCTGGCGCGCGGCGCTCAGCAACGAGGAGATGTTCGCGCAGATGCAGGGCGACGTCGGCGCGGTCATCTGCGCCGCGGGTTCGGGCCTCGCCCCCGCGGACAAGAAGCTCTATGCGCTCCGCGACGTGACCGGCACGGTCGAGGCGATCCCGCTGATCGCGTCGAGCATCATGTCGAAGAAGATCGCGGAGGGCACCGACGCTCTGGTGCTGGACGTGAAGTTCGGCTCCGGCGCCTTCATGCAGGACATCGATCGCGCCCGCGAGCTCGCTCGAACCATGGTCGCGCTCGGCACCGACTCCGGCGTCGCGACGACCGCCCTCCTGACCGACATGAACGTCCCGCTCGGCCTCGCGATCGGCAACGCCAACGAGGTGCGCGAGTCGGTCGAGATCCTCGCCGGCGGCGGTCCCGCCGACGTGCGCGAGCTGACGCTGGCCCTCGCCCGGGAGATGCTCGCCCTCGCCGGCCAGCCGGACGCCGATGTGGAGGCCGCGCTCGACGACGGCCGCGCCATGGACAGCTGGAAGGCCATGATCCGCGCGCAGGACGGCGACCCGGACGCGGCGCTGCCGACGGCGAGGGAGACACACGTCGTGACGGCTCCGGCCGACGGCGTGATCACGCGCATGGACGCGCTCCCGTTCGGCGTGGCCGCATGGCGGCTCGGGGCCGGACGTGCCAGGGCCGAGGACCCGGTGGTCTTCGAGGCCGGCATCGACCTGCACGCGAAGCCGGGCGACCGCGTCGTCGCCGGGCAGCCGCTCTTCACGCTGTCCGCCGCGGACGAGGCGCGTTTCCCGCGTGCCATCGACGCGCTCGACGGCGCGTGGGAGATCGGCGACGAGGCACCGGAGACCGGTCCCATCGTGCGGGAGCGCATCACGGCGTGACGGCGGACCGCTAGCCTGAACTGAGCACATCCGCGACCGAGAGGATCACCATGTCGATCGATGCGAACGGCGACGTCACGCTGCAGGGCGTCTCCCTGCGGAGCCTCCCGAAGGTGTCGCTGCACGACCACCTCGACGGGGCTCTGCGCCCGGCGACGATCATCGAGCTCGCGGACGCGATCGGACTGGAGACCCCGGAGACCGATCCGGCCGCCCTCGGCACCTGGTTCGCGAAGCAGAGCGACTCGGGTTCGCTGGTGGAGTACCTCAAGACCTTCGACCTGACGACGGCCGTCATGCAGACGAAGGAGGGCCTGACCCGCGTCGCGCGCGAGTTCGTGCAGGACCTCGCTGCGGACGGCGTCGTGTACGGCGAGGTGCGCTGGGCGCCGGAGCAGCATCTGTCCCGTGGCCTCACGCTCGAGCAGACCGTCGAAGCCGTGCAGCAGGGGATCGAGGAGGGTGAGGACGCCGCCGACCGCGACGGCCGCAGCATCCGCGTCGGTCAGCTGATCACGGCCATGCGTCACACCGATCGTGCCCGGGAGATCGCGGAGCTCGCGGTCGGCTTCCGCGGACGCGGTGCGGTGGGCTTCGACATCGCCGGTCCCGAGGACGGCTTCCCGCCGTCGAACCATCGCGCGGCCTTCGACTACCTCGCCGAGAACTTCTTCCCCGTGACGGTGCATGCCGGTGAGGCGGCCGGGCTCGCCTCGATCCGCTCGGCGCTCCTGGACGGCCGCGCCCTCCGGCTCGGCCACGGCGTGCGCATCGCCGAAGACCTCCAGGTCGTCACGCAGGAGGGCGACGAGGTGCAGGTGCAGTTCGGCGACCTGGCCCGCTGGGTGCGCGACCGTGAGATCCCGCTGGAGCTGTCGCCGTCCTCGAACCTGCAGACCGGCGCGATCTCCGCGTGGGGCAACACGCTGGTCGATCACCCGTTCGATCTGCTGTACCAGCTCGGATTCGCGGTGACCGTGAACGTCGACAACCGCACGATGAGCGCCACGTCGCTCACGCGCGAGCTGGCCCTGCTCGTGGAGGCCTTCGAGTACGACCTCGACGACCTCGAGACCTTCCAGTTCAACGCCGCCGCGGCGGCGTTCCTCCCCGTGGAGGAGCGCGAGGAGCTCGTGGAGATGATCGCCGAGGGATTCGACATCTGATCGTGGCTTCCGGGGGGAGGCGACGCGGGGGCGTCATCGCGATCATCACGGCGGCGGTCGTCCTCGTCGGGGGCGGAGCCGCGGCGTTCGCATGGTTCCACCGTGCTCCCGCGGAGGCCGAGGCGAAGCCGACCCCGACGACGAGCCCCTCGCCGACCCCGCCGCCGCTGACCCCCGCGGAACAGCTCCTCGCGGACGCCGACGATCCGCTCGCGTGCGCCGTCACCTTCATGGGCGAGGGTGCCCCGGCCGACCCGCAGCTCCAGTCGCAGGCGGGCCTCTACCAGGCGCTTCCGATCCCGCTCGTGGACGGACGGGTGTTCGCCGGCTGGTACGCGAGCGCGGCGGAAGCGACCGCCCTCACGGTCGCCGCCCGGGTGAACGGCGCCGATCCGGTCGTGTGCGACGACCAGCAGATCGAGCTGTTCGCCGCGTGGAAGACCCCGGAGCAGAACGTCGCCGACGGCGTGCACGTGCCGATCCTCATGTACCACCAGTTCACCGAGAATCCGGACGGCGAGAAGGGCTGGCTGCGCGGGAACTACGCGTACATCGGCGACTTCGACGCCCAGATGAACCACATCGCCACCACCGGCTTCTACCTGCCGACGTGGGACGAGCTCAGCGCCTTCATCGACGGTCGGCTCTCGCTCCCCGCCCGCAGCGTGATCATCACGGACGACGACGCCGACCAGACCTGGTTCGATCTCGCGGCGCCGGTCGTGGCGAAGCACAAGCTCCTCTCGACGTCCTTCATGGTCACGGCCTACCGCTCCGACCCGCCTCCGTCGATGTACGTGCTTCGTCGCTCGCACACGCACGACATGCACCGCGCCGGCGACAACGGCGACGGACTGATGGTGAACTGGAGCGCCGACCAGATCGCCGCCGATCTGAACCTCTCGGGCGACACCCTGGGTGTGCGCGAGGTCATCGCCTATCCGTTCGGGCACTACAACGACACGGCGAAGCAGGGCGTCCGGCAGGCTGGCTATGAGATGGCGCGGACCATCGAGCCGGGCACGGTGCAGATCGGCACGGACAAGCTCGCACTACCCGTCGTGCGCATCGACTACGGCATGGGGCTGGACGCTCTGGTGTCGCGCATCGGCTGACCCGGGCGGAGACGGCAGGATGGTCGCATGCCCGCCTCCGTCTTCCTCGCCGGTCCCGCCTCCTGGAACCGGATCGTCGTGCTCGATCATCTGCCCGAGCCCGTGCCGCACATGCAGTTCGCGGAGGAGAGCTGGGAGACGGTCGGCGGGACCAGCGCCGGCAAGGCGCTCAGCCTGACCGGGCTGGGCAGGTCGACGCAGCTCTACGCCCTGGCGGGGACGGATGCCGAGGGCGACGCGGTGCGCGCAGCCCTGCAGACGGCCGGGGTCCCGGTGCACTGGGGTGCAGGTGTCACGGAGCGGCACCTGAACCTGATGACCCGTGCGGGCGCCCGGGTGTCGCTGTACCTCTCGACGCCGGAGGCGACCACCGGCGAGGACGACGCCTGGGTGCGGGGCGCGATGGCGGCGGCCGATGCGATCGTGCTCGACCTCGCGGCGGAGCCCCTGCGCCTCTTGCCGCTCGCCGGGGAGACCGGCACACCCCTCTGGGTGGACGTGCACGACTACGACGGAGCGGCCGCGTTCCACCGGCCGTTCCTGGAGGCCGCGGACGCGGTGTTCTGCAATGCGGACCGCCTCGGCGATCCGATCGCCTTCCTGCGCTCGCGCATCGCGGCCGGCGCGCGGCTCGCGGTGTGCACGCTCGGAGCGGACGGCGCCGTCGCGATCGACGAGACGGGCGCCGAGCACCGGGTGCGTGCCGTGCCCGTCGAGGTGGTCGACACCAACGGCGCGGGGGATGCCTTCCTCGCCGGGGTGCTGGATGCGCGGCTGCACGGCACCGATGTCGCGACCGCGCTCGAAGCCGGGGCCCGCACGGCCGCGACGGTCCTCGGCTCACGGCACCTGCATCCGCTGCTGGACGCGCGCTGACGAACCTCCGCTGCCGGCGCGCTCGTACCGGTGCGGACCTACGGATCAGCGGGCGAGAGGCTCGAGGAAGGCATCGGCGAGGCGGGTGACCTCCGCATGCATGTCCTCGGTCGAGATCGTCGGAGTGCCGTCCCCGGCCTGGGGGCCGTAGTCCCCGAAGGACGCGTGCGAGGCACCGTCGATCTCGACCATCTCGGCGTCTGCGGGCAGCTGGTCTCGCGCGTCGGCGATCTTCTCCGGTGTGGACAGGCCGTCGTCGCTGCCGGACAGGCTGAGCACGGGAAGACCGCTCTCCGAGAGATCGTTCGCGCAGTAGGACGCGAACAGCAGCAGCGCATCGGCGTCCTCCGCGAGCTGGCACGCGCGCACGCCGCCGAGCGAGTGCCCTCCCACGCCCCAGACGTCGATGTCGGGCGCGGCCGAGGTGAAGGCGTCGAGTCCGCGCGGGTCGAAGAACGCGAGGTTGAGCCACGGGCGGGTGATCACGACCGTGGTCCCGTCCTCCGCGAGTCCCTGGAGGATCGCGGCGTACGCCCACGGGTCGACCTTCGCGCCGGGGATGAACACCAGTCCGAGGTCGGATTCCCCATCGGCGGGAGCGAGCACGATGCCCTGCTCGGCGTCCGTCACCGTGATCGCCGGGTTCTCCCGCACGCTCGCGAGCGGCTCCGGCTCCGCGGCCATGACGCCGATCTGGGTGTAGGCCAGGGTGCCCCCGACCGCGAGGACGAGCACGATGGCGACAGCCCACAGCACCCGTCTCAGGATCCGGCCGCGACGCTTCTTCTGCACGGGGCAACGCTACTCGGTGATGCGGTCCTCGCGGACGACACCGGGATGCGTGCGCAGGTACTCCTCGAACGCCTCGTGCGTCGTGCGACGCGGCGTCCATCCGAACTCCTCCTTCAGACGCCGATTCGCGAGTACCGGGCGGTACCGGAGGAACGGGACCTTCTCCGGCCCGTGCGGTGTCAGGCGCAGCGTCCGTCCGATGCGCAGCGCGGTCGACAGCGCCCATGCCGGGAGGACGAGCTGCGGCTTGCCCAGCCGCGCGGCGATCTCCGGAACGGTCATGCGCCCGTCACCGGCGACGTTGTAGATGCCGGGAGGGCCTTCGGTCGCGGCACGCACCATCGCCGCCGCGACGTCGTCGACCCAGATGAAGACGAAGGGGGACTCGGAGCCGGCGATGCGGAGGATCCGCCTCCCGTCCCAGAGCGCGGTGATCTGGTTGCGCACGGTCGGGCCGAGGATCGTGCCGATGCGGAAGATCACCTGCTCGAGCTCCGGATGCGCGACGCGGTGTTCGGCGAGCATCTCCTCGACCAGGCGCTTGTGGCGGGAGTACGGGAACGCGTCGTTGCCGCGCAGGGGCTGCGTCTCGTCGATCCAGTCCGGGTTGTCGGCGTGGTACCCGTAGGCGGCGCCGGAGCTGGAGACCACGATCCGGCGGACACCCGCTTCGACGCACGCGGCCAGCACGTTCGCCGTACCGATCACGTCGACGCGGTACTCCTGCGCGACGTCGCGACCCGGGTTCACGATCGCCGCGAGGTGCACCACCGTGTCGATGCGGTGCTGCCGGAGCAGGGGCGCGATCGCCGCGGCATCCGTCACGTCGAGGAGCGCGCCGGTCACGCCGTCGCCGGACGTCTCGGCGCGGAGGTCGGCCGCGACCACGAGCTCGACGTCGGTGCGGGCGGCCAGCGCCTGCGCCACGTGCGAGCCGAGGAAGCCGGCGCCGCCCGTGATCAGGATCCGCGGCATCACGCGGCCTCGACCGTGGTGCGGCCGCTGGCGTCGCCGGTCGTCGATCCCGTGCGCCTCCGGGTGTGCCGTGCCCAGAGTCCGGCGAGGACGAGCCCGGCGATGATGTCCCAGATGCCCCACCATCCGGCGACGACGGCCATCCCGCCCAGCCCGTCGAAGAACAGGAACACCAGACCGAGCCCGAGCCCGGCGTTGCGGATGCCCACCTCGAAGGTCATGGCCTTGCGCTCCCGGGTGCCGAGGCCGCCGACGACGGCCGTGCCGTAGCCGAGGGCGAGGGCGACCGCGTCGTGCACCGCGACCACCAGGAGGATGATGCCGAGGACCTGCACGAACACCGCCCAGTTGCCGACCAGGGCGGCGATGATGAACCCGAGCAGCGCGAGGAGGCTGAACCATTTCACGAACGGCTGCACGCGGGCGCTGAACCCCGGGGCCTTCGCGCGCAGCAGGAGCCCGAGCGCGAACGGCAGGCCGACGATGAGCAGGATCTCGAGCAGCATCCGCCACGGGTCGACGGCGACGTCGCGCAGCAGCGTGCGCGCGGTCGGGTGCAGCGAGCCCCAGAACGTGATGCTGAGCGGCATCGCGAAGATGTAGATGAGGTTTCCCACCGCGGTGAGCGAGACGGACAGGGCGACGTTGCCGCCCGCGCGATGGGTGAGCACCTGCGAGATGTTGCCCGGCGGGCAGCAGGCGACCAGCAGCATCCCCAGCGCCATCGACGGCGGGACCGGCAGCACCAGTGTCAGCAGGAACGTCGCGATCGGCAGCAGGAGCAGCTGCGCGAGGATCGCGATGGCGAACGGCTTCGGATGCTTCGCCACGACCCGGAAGTCGCTCGGCGAGGTGTCCAGAGCGATGCCGAACATGATCAGCCCGAGCACCACGTTGAGGATCGTCAGGGTGCCGGGCGTGAACGAGAGGACGACGTCGTCGACGTTCATGCCGACGCCTCCAGCGCGCTCTTCTCGCGCCGCACCGCGCCGCGGTACGCGTCTTTGTTCACGTAGTACGCCATCCGGTCCAGGCCGAGGTAGTGGTAGCCGCCGCTCACGTCGGGCCAGGCCGTCCCCGTCACACGGTCGCGGAAGCGCGCGGCGCGGGGCGCGTCGTTCTCGGCGGCGTCCAGATACGCCGCGAGGAGCTCCGCCTGCTCGTACCGCCCCTGCCAGCCGATGCCGGACGCCTCGATCATGCCCATCACGTAGAGGCCGTTGAACGAGGCGGGGAACACGTTCAGGAACAGCCGGGGAGAGGCGCCCTGCCAGTGCAGGTGCTCCCGGTCGACGAACGGGTAGTCCAGGGTGTAGCCGGTGGCGAGGAGCACGAGGTCGTAGTCGTCGGCGCTGCCGTCGCGGAAGTGCACGGTCGATCCGTCGAAGCGGTCGATGTCGGGGCGGATGCGCAGGTCGCCCTGTCCGAGGTGGTTCAGGATCAGGGTGTTCACGATCGGGTGCGACTCGTAGATGCGGTAGTCGGGCTTCGGGAAGCCGAACCGCACGGGGTCGCCGGTGAACGCCCGCAGCACCCGGCTGTCGACCGCCTGCTTGATCCGCGCCGGCAGCGGACGGCCCTGGTTCAGGGTGTCGCTGGGCTTGCCGAACAGGTAGCGGGGCACGAAGTAGTACCCGCGGCGCACGCTCATGTCGACCGAGACGGCATGGTGCACGGCGTCCACCGCGATGTCGCAGCCGGAGTTGCCGGCGCCGATCAGGAGCACGCGCCTGCCGCGGAGCTGCTCGGGGGACTTGTAGGCGCTGGTGTGCAGGAGCTCGCCGGTGAACGAGCCCCGGAACGTCGGCACGTTCGGCTCGGCGAGCGTCCCGTTCGCGAGGACGATGCCGGCGTACCAGCGGGTCTCCTCGCCCTCGGGGCCGACGCCGGTGAGATCCCAGCCGCCGTCCCGCGGCTCGAGGCGCGTGACCCTCGTGTCGAACCGGAACAGCGCGGTCAGTCCGAAGCGGTCGGCGTACTCCGCGAAGTACTCCCGCAGCACCCGGTGTCCGGGATAGTCGACCCGCGACCTCATCGGGAACTCGGCGAACTCGGTCGTCGTGCGCGACGAGATCAGGTGCGCCGACTCGTACATGGTGCTGCGCGGATTGGTGATGTCCCAGAGCCCGCCCACTCCGTGCGAGGCCTCGTAGCCGTCGACGACGATCCCGCGCTTGTGCAGCGCACGCGCCGCAGCCAACCCGGACGGACCCGCGCCGATCACGGCGTATCTGCTCATACTGCTCCCCGCACGTCGCTGTGCTCGAAAAACGCCCCCGCCCACCGATCGTATCGGGTGAGCGGGGGCGTCGACGTGTGCCGGATCAGGCGGTCCCGAGGTGCTGTCGCCGAGCCGCGACGGCCTCCCGGATCAGCGGGAACAGCGGATGCTCGGGGTCGAGCCCCGTCGCCCGGGCCGTGAACGCGGTCGGATCCTCCGCGCGGAGCAGCTGCTGCAGCTCGACCGACTGCTCGTCGGCCGGGTCGTCGAACTCGAGCGCCGCCGAGACTGCCGCGACGAGGGCCGCGGTGGGCAGTCCGCGCTCCGCCGCCATCGCGGCCGGGCCGATGAAGCGCTCGTGCCGCGAGATCTTGCGCAGCGGCTGACGTCCGACCCGCTGCACCGTGTCGACGAGAGCGGGGTTGCGGAACCGGTCCAGGATCGTGGCGCGGTACACCGCGAGGTCCGCCGGGTCCAGGCCGTGCTCGGCGACCAGCACCGCCGAGGTCTCCTCCAGCGCCGCGGACACGCTCGCCGCGATGCCCGGGTCCGCCAGCGCGTCCGAGATGCGTTCGATGCCCGCCCGGGCCCCGAAGTATGCGGTCGCGGCATGCCCCGTGTTCACCGTGAAGAGCTTGCGCTCGATGTAGGGCGCCAGGTCGTCGACGAAGTGCGCGCCGGGGATGTTCGGCAGGGCGCCACCGAACGGGCCGGACTCGATCGCCCATTCGAAGTAGGGCTCGACGGTGACGTCGACCCCCGCCCCCTCCGGTTGCGCGGGCACGATGCGGTCGACCGCGGTGTTGGCGAAGACCGCGCGGGCGAGCAGCTGCTCGGCATCCGCTCCCGCCGCCGCGACGATCTCGCGGCGCAGCTGATCGGTGGCGCCGATCGCGTTCTCGCACGCCATCACCTGGAGAGGCGCGGCGTCGGGGGAGCGGAGCGCGAGTCCGGCGACGATCGACGGCGCGACGAACCGCAGCACGGTCGGCCCGACGGCGGTGGTGACGACGTCCGCGGACGCGACCTCCTCCGCCACCGCCGCAGGGTCGGTCCGGCTGTTCACCGCCCGGAAGCCGGTGACGACGTGATCGGTCCCTCCGGGGCCGGCCTCGTGCACGGTGTACGAGTCGACCGCGTTGATCGCGTCGACCAGCGCATCCGCGACATCGGAGAACACCAGCTCGTACCCGCCCTGGCGCAGCAGCAGGCCGACGAACCCTCGTCCGATGTTGCCCGCCCCGAAGTGGACCGCCTTCATCCTTCGTTCACCTCCGAAAGGAGGGCGTAGAGCTCCTCCGGGGTCTGCGCCGCCGCGAGCCGCGCCACGTCGTCCTCCTCCGAGAACAGGATGGCGATGCGGGAGAGGATCTCCAGGTGCTCGTCGCCGACGCCGGCGATGCCGATCACGAACGTGGCCGGTTCTCCCGCCCAGTCGACGCCGCCGTCGTAGCGGACGACCGAGAGGGCCGAGGCGAGGATCGTGTCCTTCGCGTCGTTCGTGCCGTGCGGGATCGCCAGGCCGTTGCCCATGAAGGTCGACACCGTCTCCTCGCGCTGACGCATGGCGTCGACGTAGGCGGGGGTGACCGCTCCCGCCGCGACGAGGATGTCCGTCGCCTCCTGGAGGGCGTCATCCCGCGTCGCACCTCCGGGGTGGATGCGGACCTGCTCGGGGGAGAGAACGCTCATTCTGTTTCCTTTCGCTGCGCTCGGACCATCTCGACGACCTCTTCGTACTTGGGCGAGTTCATGAAGTTGTCGACGGACACGTGGATCGAGTTCGGCGACTTCGAGGTCGCGCGCTCGGTGAGCTGCTGCTGCGTGATCACGACGTCGGCCGTTCCGTCGAGGTTCGCGATCGCCTGGTTGGTGACGTTCACGTCCTCGATGCCCGCCTTCTTGAGCTTGTTGCGCAGCACGCTGGCGCCCATCGCGGACGATCCCATTCCGGCATCGCACGCGAACACGATGCGCTCGATCGGCGTGGTGGCGATGGCCGTCGTGGCCGGTGCCGAGCCTTCCGGAGCGGCGCCCGCCGTCGACGTGCGCAGCGCGTCCATCGCGGCGGAGGACTTGCCCTTGTTGGCCTCGGTCTGCGCGATCGCGGCGCCGAACGTGTCACCCTCGGCCTCGAGGTCGCGCTTGTGGGAGGCCCGCAGGAACACGGCCGTCAGCAGGAACGTCACGGCAGCGGCCAGCACGACCGACAGGTACACGACGAGGAGGTTGCCGAGCCCGCCCGCCGCCGGTGCCACCGCCGCGGCGGTGACCGCGATGATGCTTCCCGGGGCGGCGGGGAAGGCGAGGCCGCCGTTGAGCAGCATGTTCGTCGTGACACCCGTGGCACCACCCGCGATGAGCGCGAGGATGGTGATCGGCTTGCTCAGCGCGTACGGGAAGTAGATCTCGTGGATGCCGCCGAAGAACTGGATGATCGCGGCGCCCGGCGCGGACGCCTTCGCGGCACCGACGCCGAAGAAGCTGAACGCGAGCAGCAGACCGATTCCGGGGCCGGGGTTCGCCTCGATGAGGAACAGGATCGACTTGCCGGCCTCCTCGACCTGCTGGAGACCCAGGGGAGTGAACACACCGTGGTTGATGGCGTTGTTGAGGAACAGGACCTTCGCCGGCTCGACGATGACCGAGAGCAGCGGCAGCAGCTGGTAGCTCACGAGCCAGTCCACGATCGTGCCGAGGAACGTGCTCACCGCGAGCATCACCGGGCCGAACACGAAGAACCCGACGATCGCGAGCAGCATGCCGAGGATGCCGGCGGAGAAGTTGTTCACCAGCATCTCGAAGCCGGGGCGGATCTTCCCGTCCCACAGCCTGTCCATCTGCTTGGTGATCCAGGCCGCGAGCGGGCCCATGATCATGGCGCCGAGGAACATCGGGATGTTGGTGCCGACGATCACGCCCATCGTGGCGATGACGGCGACCACGCCGCCGCGCTCGCCGTAGATCATGCGTCCGCCGGTGTTGGCGATCAACAGCGGCAGCAGGTAGGTGACCATCGGCCCGACCAGACCGACGTACTGCGGGAAGGTGCCGCCGTCCTCGGCCTCGGCGAGGGCCGTCATGGCTCCCTGCCAGCCGACCACGTCGGCGTTGCCGAAGCCGCCGAGGAGGTCGGCGACCGGATGCCACCATCCCAGCCAGCCGACCGCGATGAACAGCATCGTGATGAAGCCCCAGGCGATGAAGGCTGCGATGTTCGGCATGATCATGCCGGAGAGGAACGTGCCGAATCGCTGCACGCCCACGCGGAGACCGCCGGGTTTCGTGGCGGCAGGTGACGTCGTCGTCATGATGTCGTCTCTTTCTTGTGAGGGGGGAGGTCCGCGGCGAGTGCCGCCACGGCGGTGCGGGCGGATGCCGCGCCGTCTGCGGCGAGGGCGACCTCGGCGAGACGTCGGGCACCGTCCAGGGTGTGTGCGGAGAGGGTGTGCCGCACGTCGGCCAGGGCCGAGGGCGCCATCGAGAGGCTCGTCGCTCCGAGGCCGACGAGCACGACCGCGAGCAGCGGATCGGCCGCGGCCTCGCCGCAGATGCCGACCGGCTTGTCCAGACGTGCGCCGGCATCGCCGACCTCGCGCACCAGGCGGAGGACGGCGGGGTGCCAGGGGTCCTGGAACCCGGCGACGGAGCCGAGCATGCGGTCGGCCGCCATCGTGTACTGGGTGAGGTCGTTGGTGCCGATCGAGGCGAAGTCCGCGTGCGCGAGCACCCGGTCCGCGAGCAGGGCGCTCGCGGGGATCTCCACCATCACGCCGGCCGTCTTCAGTCCGTACTCCCGGGCGAGGGTCGTGAAGTACACGGTCTCCTCGACCGTGGCCACCATCGGCGCCATCACCCAGAGATCGGCCTCGGTCTCGGCATCCGCCTCCGCGAGCGCGGTGAGCTGCTCGCGCAGGATGTCCTCGCTCGCCCGCAGGGCACGGAGGCCGCGGAGCCCGAGCGCCGGGTTCTCCTCGTGCGCGTCGTTGAGGAACGCCAGCGGCTTGTCGGCACCGGCGTCCAGCAGTCGCACCACGACCTTCTTGCCCGGGAAGGCGGCCAGCAGCTCCCGGTAGGACTCGCGCTGCTGGGCGATGGTCGGCGCCTGGGCCGAGGAGAGGAACAGGAACTCGGTGCGGAACAGCCCGACGCCCTCGGCCCCCCGAGCGACCGCATCGGCGGCGTCTGCAGGCTTTCCCAGATTCGCGAGCAGCGCGACAGGCGTGCCGTCGGCGAGGGCGCCGGGAGTCAGGGGAGCGCTGTCCGCAGACCGGCGGGCGGCGGCGCGCTCGGTGGCGCGGGCCTTCTCGTCGTCGGTCGGCTCGCGCGTGACCACGCCCGCGGCAGCGTCGACGATCACGGTCTCGCCGGTGGCGAGCGCGCCTCCGTCGGTGACCCCGACGATCGCGACGATCCCCTTCTCCCTGGCGAGGATCGCGGTGTGCGAGGTGGGCCCGCCGTCGGTCGTGATGAGCGCGAGGACCTGATCCAGATCGAGCAGGGCGGTGTCGGCGGGAGCGAGGTCCCGCGCCACCAGGACGAAGGGATGCCCGGGATCGGGGACGCCGGGTGCGTCGACCCCGCGGAGGTGCGCGAGCACACGCTGAGCGATGTCGTCGAGGTCGGCGGCGCGCTCGCCGAGGTAGCCGCCGACGGCCTCGAGCGTGGCCCGGAAGCCGGCGAACGCGTCGTGCACGGCCCATTCGGCGGTCGCGCCGGCGTCGATCCGGGTGTCGACCTCGTCCTGCAGGGTCGGGTCCTCGGCGATCATGGCCTGCGCCTCGAGCACCTCCTGCGCCGATCCGCCCGCCGCTGCGCCGCGCTCGTTCAGTTCGCGTGCGACGATCTCGACGGCCGAGCGCACGCGGGTGCGCTCGGCTTCGGCGCCTGCCGTGCTCGGGGTGTTCTCCGGCGCGGGCATCGCCTCGGCCATGCGGACGATCGGCCCCTGTGCGACACCGAGACCGATCCCCACCCCGCGCAGCTCGCTCATCCGGCGGCGTCCTGATCGTGGTCGGTGGTGAGCAGCTCGGTGAGCGTGTCCAGCACGTTCTCCGCGCCGTCGCCGTCCGCCGTGAGCGTCACGTAGTCGCCGTACTCGATCGCGAGCGCGATGACGCCGAGGATGCTGGCCGCGTTGACCGGCTTGCCCGAGTCCTTGGCGATCGTGACGGCGATGCCGGAGTCCTTCGCCGCCTGCGCGAACAGCTTCGCGGGGCGGGCGTGCAATCCGTGCGAGGAGCCGATCCGGACGGTGCGGGTGGCGGTCATGATGTTCCTTTCGGGGTGTCGCCGGCGGCGGCGAGGATCGATCGGGCGAAGTCGAGCGTGCGAGATCCGTCACGGTCGGCGAAGACGTCGTCCGGCAGCACCGCGACGGGCGCGCCCGCGCTGCTGCGGATGGCGTCCAGGCGGTCGCTCAGGTGGGGGCCGACGAGGACGAGGTCGTGATCGGCGTCGGAGACGGAGGTCTCCATGCCGGCCGCCGCGTCCCAGTCGAGACCGGCCGCTGCCGCCGCACGGCGGAGTCGTTGCGCGACGAACGTGCTCGACGCACCGGCGCCGCACACCACGAGGATCCTCATCGATGCCACCTTCCTGAGAACAGTCTGTGAACGGAGGGACCTCGTCCGCCAACACGTTCCTTTCCGCCCCCGCGGAACGGTGCTTTCCGCCTGAGCATCGCGGCATGCTGACATGATGGAGAGCACGTCGAGACAGCGCGGTCAGCACGCGGGGAAGTCGGAGGGATCATGTCGCGCCAGCGCCAGGACCAGCTCCTCTCGACCCTGCTGCGCCAGGAGGGGTGGGCGACGGCGTCGAGCCTCGCCGACCTGCTGGGAGTCACTCCGCGCAGCATCCGCTCCTACGTGGCCGCCCTGAACGCGCGCACACCGGGGGCCGCGGTGATCGAGTCCGGACCGGCCGGATACCGCGCGGGACCCGGTGCCCGCGGCGCGCTCCGCATGCGTCAGTCGGGGGAATCGGCGCCCCGCGATCGCCTGCACGCTCTCGTGCGGCTGCTGCTGGACGAGCCGGCCGGGATCGATGTCTTCGACACCGCCGATGAGTTGCACGTCAGCGAGGCGACGGTGGAAGCCGACCTGGTGCGGGTGCGGGGGCTGCTCGACGGCACCGATCTCGCGCTCGAGCGCGACCGGGAGAACGTGCGCCTGCGCGGCAACGAGGCGGCGCAGCGGCGCCTGCTCAGCCGTCTGGCGCACGATGAGATGGACGTCGCCTCCTTCCACCCGGAGACCTTCCGCCGCGCGCTCTCCGGCTCCGCCGTCGCCGCCAGCGCGGTCGGTCCGTTCAAGTCGGCGCTGGTGCGGGAGCTCGGCGAACTCGGCTACTACGTCAACGAACTGGCGATCGCGGACGTGCTGCTCCATATCGCCATCGCGGCGGAGCGGGTCGCGGCCGGACACGCGCTCGACTCCTCGCCTGCCGGCGCCCGCGAGGAGATCCCGCGCGTGGGGGCGGTCATCGCGCACCTGGCCGAGGAGCACTTCTCGGTCGTCCTCGGCGACGGTGACAGCGGGCACCTCGCCTCCTTGGTGCTGACCCGCATCGTCGCGCCCGGCGAGGCCGCCACCCGCGAGGTCGCGCGCAGCGGCGTGGATCCGGCGGTCGAGGCGGCGGTGCGTGCGGAGATCGCCCGGGCCGCCGAGGACTTCCAGGTCGACCTCGTCGACGAGACGTTCGTGCTCCGGCTCGCGCTGCACGTGCAGAACCTGCTGCGCCGGGCGGAGGAGAGCGCGCTGACGCGCAACCCGCTCACCCGTTCGCTCAAGACGACCTACCCGATGATCTTCGAGGTGGCCGTCTCGATCGCGAGCGGTCTGCACGATCGGGTGGGCACGCCCATCCACGACGACGAGATCGCCTACATCGCCATGCACGTGGGCGGGCGCCTGGAGCGCAGCCGCAAGGCCGAGTCGATCCTCACCGCCACGATCGTCTGCCCCGGCTACCACGAGCTGCACGAGCTGCTCCGCTCCAGCGTCGACCGCTCCCTGGGGTCGGCCATCGAGGTCACGACCGTCGTCACGAACGTCGACCCCGACTGGGCGTCCTTCGACACCGATCTCGTGCTGAGCACGATCGAGCCGGGCGGTGCGGGCGACCGGTTCGTGCGCATCCAGCCGTTCCTCACCGACGCCGACGTCGACCGGATCCAGCAGGCGGCGGCGCGCGTCCGCCGGGGACGCCGGCTCACCCGTCTCCGCGGCGAGCTGGCGCGCTACTTCCTGGCGGACGCGTACGTCTTCCCGCTCCCGGACGAGGGGGAGGAGGCGATCATCCGCCGGCTCGGCGGGCTCCTGGTGCAGGCGGGCCTGATCGGCGAGGACTACATCGACAACACCATCGTGCGCGAGCAGATGTCGTCGACGGCGTTCACCGACGCCCTCGCGGTGCCGCACGCCCTCCAGATGACGGCCACCCGCACCGCGATCGCGATCGGCGTGGCCGACGGGTCGGCCGCGTGGGGCGGCGGGCGCGTGCAGGTCGTCGCCCTCGCCGCGTTCAGCGAGAGCGACCGCGCGGCGTTCCAGACCGTCTTCGAGCAGCTCGTCGAGGTGTTCAGCGAGCGCGACAGCGTGCAGCGGATCGTCCGCAGGGGAACAACCTTCGAGGCGTTCCTCGACGAGCTGGTCGCCGTGATCGACGGCTGACCGCCGACCTCACTCGCGCGGGTCGAGCACCTCGGCGAGCTGGTCGAGGACGGCCTCCGACGTGTCGGAGGCCGCCGTCTCGAGCACCACCGCGTCGCCGGAGGCGATCCCGAGATCCATCACCGCCAGCACGCTGCTCAGGTCGACCGTCGTGCCGTCGACCGTGCGCAGGGTCACCGGGGACCCGTGCGACTGCGCCAGGCGCACCAGCTCCGCCACCGGGCGGGCATGGGCGCCGTTGTGCGCGCTGACGACGACGCGACGGACCGGCATGATCAGGAGCGCTCGTCGAGCAGGGCACGCACCCCGGCCTCGAGCTCCGCCACCGCGGTCCGCGCGTCTGCGGCGGATTCGGCCCGTGCGTCGATGTACACCTTGAGCTTCGGCTCGGTGCCGCTCGGGCGCACGATCACGCGGGAGCCGTCGCCGAGCCGGTACCGGAGCACGTCGCCGGACGGCTGTCCCGGTGCCGCCTGCAGCAGATCCTCCGCCGAGGCGATCGAGCGCCCCGCGATGTGCGTCGGCGGCAGCGAGCGCAGCGCCAGCATGACGTTGCCGATGACCGAGAGGTCTTCGACGCGCACCGACACCTGGCCGCTGGCGAAGTGCCCGTATGTCTCGCCCAGCTCGTCGAGCAGGTCCACGAGCGTCGCTCCGCGGTCGCGGGCCTCGGCGGCGAGGCCGAGGATCGCGACGGCGGCCGAGACGCCGTCCTTGTCGCGGACGGTCCCCGGGTTGACGAGGTAGCCGAGGGCCTCCTCGAAGCCGAAGACGATCCCGGGAGCACGCGAGATCCACTTGAAGCCGGTGAGGGTCTCGTGGAAGTCCAGCCCGTGATGGGCCGCCACGGCGCCCAGGCCGGGGGAGGACACGAGCGAGCACGCGAGCGAGGCGCCGGGGGTTCCGGCGGCCGCGCGGGCGGCCCGCGCTCCGAGCAGGAGGCCGACCTCGTTGCCGGTCAGGCGGCGCCAGCCCTCCGGCGCGGATGCGTCCGGGACGGCGACGGCCAGGCGGTCCGCATCGGGGTCGTTGGCCAGGATGAAGTCGGCCTTCACCCGGCGGGCCTTGGCGAAGGAGAGATCCATCGCCCCCGGCTCCTCCGGGTTCGGGAACGACACCGTGCGGAAGGTGGCATCCGGGGTGAGCTGCTCGTCGACGACGAACGGCTGCGGGTAGCCGGCATCCCGGACGATGCGCGAGAGCGTCTCCCAGCCCACGCCGTGCATGGCCGTGTAGACCCATCGCATGCCCGAGGTCCCGGCGGGGGCGGGAGCGACGGCGGCGGTCGCGGCGATGTACGCCTCGACGACGTCCTCACCCGCGGTCTCGTAGTCCGTGGAGCGGGGCAGCGTCGCGACCGATCCGGCATCGGCCGTGCGCTGGATATGCGCCGCGATCTCGGCGTCCGCCGGAGCGACGATCTGCGAGCCCTGGTCGGCACCGCCCAGATAGACCTTGTAGCCGTTGTCGTTGGGCGGGTTGTGACTCGCGGTCACCATCACGCCTGCGTCGGCGCCGAGGTGGCGCACGGCGAACGCGAGGACGGGGGTGGGCAGCAGTCGGGGCAGCAGGATCGCGCGCAGACCGGCGCCGGCGAAGAGCTCGGCGGAGTCCGTCGCGAACACCCGCGAGTTGCGGCGTCCGTCGTAGCCGATCACGACCGTGGGCGTCCCGCCGTGCGCCTTCTCGCGCAGGTAGGCGGCGAAGCCCGCGGCGGCCTGGGCGACGAGCACGCGGTTCATCCGGTTGCTGCCGGCACCGAGCTCGCCGCGGAGTCCGGCGGTGCCGAAGGCGAGTCGCGTGCGGAAGCGGTCGTCGAGCTCGGCGACCGCGGCATCCTCCCCGGCGGCCGCGCGGGTGATCAGGCCGGCCAGCTCATCGCGGGTCTCGTGATCCGGGTCCTGTCGCAGCCAGGCGCGTGCCTGCGCGAGCCGCTCCTCGCTCACAGCGCCTCGACCACCCGGGCCAGGAGCGCGGAGATCACCGGCTCGGCCTCCCGTCCGGCTTCGATCACCTCGGCGTGGCTGAGCGGGGTCTGCTGGATGCCGGCGGCGAGGTTCGTGATCAGCGAGAAGCCGAGGATCTCCATGCCCGCCTCACGGGCGGCGATCGCCTCGAGCGCAGTCGACATGCCGACGATGTGACCGCCGATGTGCTTGGCCATCTGCACCTCCGCCGGGGTCTCGTAGTGCGGGCCGCGGAACTGCGTGTAGACGCCCTCGTCGAGCGAGGGGTCGATGCTGCGGGCGATGTCGCGCAGGCGCTTCGCGTACAGGTCGGTGAGGTCGATGAAGGTCGCGCCCTCGAGCGGGGAGTCGGCGGTGAGGTTGATGTGGTCGCTGATCAGGACCGGCTGGCCGGGCTTCCAGGTCTCGCGGATGCCGCCGGCACCGTTGGTGAGCACCATGATCTTGGCGCCCGTGGCCGCCGCGGTGCGGACGCTGTGCACGACGCGACGCACGCCGTGGTCCTCGTAGTAGTGGGTGCGCGCGCCGATGACGAGGACGTTCTTGCCGTCGGGGGTGCGGATGCTGCGGAGCGTGCCGACGTGGCCCTCGAGAGCGGGCTTGGAGAAGCCGGTCACCTCGGTGGCGGGGACGGTCGCGACGGTCTCGCCGATGATGTCGGCCGCCTTGCCCCAGCCGCTGCCGAGGGTGAGGGCGATGTCGTGCTTCTCGACTCCGGTCAGACGTGCGATGTCGGCGGCGGCCTGCGCGGCGACCTCGAACGGGTTCGCGGTCGGGTCGTCGAGGGGGTTGCTGTGCGTTTCGGGCATGGATCCACTCTAGGAAGGTGCAGGCTCGGGGGCCAGGATTGGGGAAGAATGGATTCCATGTCTTCCACCACTTTCGAGCGCACTCAGCGCGTCGCCGTCCTCGGCGGCGGTCCCGGCGGTTACGAGGCGGCCCTCGCGGCCGCTCAGCTCGGGGCCGAGGTCACCCTGGTCGAGCGGGTGGGAGTCGGCGGATCCGCCGTCCTCACCGACGTGGTGCCCTCCAAGAGCCTGATCGCCACCGCCGACGCCGCGGTCGCGATCTCCGAGGCGAGCGACCTCGGGGTGAACTTCTACGCCAAGGGGGAGAACGGCAAACCGCTCAAGCCCGAGATCGCGATCAACCTCGCCGCCGTCAACAAGCGTCTCCTGGCGCTCGCCGGGCAGCAGTCCGAGGACATGCGGGCGACGCTCCTCGAGGCCGGGGTGCGCATCCTCTCCGGACACGGGCGGCTCGAGGGTCCGACCGCGATCGTCGTGTCCACGGGCCAGGGCGGCACGGACTTCGACCGGGTCGAGGCCGACACGATCATCGTGGCCGTCGGCGCCTCGCCGCGCGAGCTCGACTCCGCCAAGCCCGACGGCAAGCGCATCCTGACCTGGACGCAGCTCTACGACATGAAGGCGCTCCCCGAGCACCTCATCGTGGTCGGCTCCGGAGTCACCGGCGCCGAGTTCGCCTCCGCCTACATGAACCTCGGAGCGAAGGTCACGCTCATCTCCAGCCGCGAGCAGGTGCTGCCGGGCGAGGACAAGGATGCCGCCGGCGTCCTGGAGAAGGTGTTCAAGCGCGGCGGGATGCAGGTGCTCTCGAAGTCCCGCGCCGACAAGGTCGAGGTCACGAAGGACGGCGTGACCGTCACGCTCTCCGACGGGCGCACGGTCGACGGCAGCCACTGCCTGATGGCGGTCGGCTCGATCCCGAACACCGCGGGGATCGGCCTCGAGGAGGCCGGCGTCGAGCTGGACGACTCGGGTCACGTGCGCGTGAACCGCGTCGCACGCACCGCGGTACCGAACATCTACGCGGTCGGCGACTGCACGAACTTCTTCCCGCTGGCATCCGTCGCCTCCATGCAGGGGCGCACCGCGGTGTTCCACGCGCTCGGCGACATCGTGATCCCGCTGGAGCTCATCAAGATCACGTCCAACATCTTCACCGCCCCCGAGATCGCGACGGTCGGGTACGGCGAGAAGGATGTCGAGGACGGCGTGGCCGACGGTCTCGTCTACAAGCTCCCGCTGGCGGCGAACCCGCGGGCGAAGATGATGGGCATCAAGGACGGCTTCGTCAAGCTCATCGCGCGCAAGGGCTCCGGCACCGTCATCGGCGGTGTGATCGTGGCGCCGAAGGCCTCGGAGCTGATCTACCCGATCGCGGTCGCGGTCGAGCGCCGGCTCACGGTCGACCAGGTCTCGCGCGTGTTCGCGGCCTACCCGTCGCTGTCGAGCAGTATCACCGATGCGAGTCGCGCGATGCACCTCGTGAACATCTCCTGACCTCAGGAGTGATGCGAAAGGCGCCCCACCTCGGTGGGGCGCCTTTCGTGTTTGCGGGGGAGCGTCAGCTGATGGTGAGCAGCTGGTGCCCGGCCGACACGGTGGCTCCGGCGCTCGCGTTGATGTTGCCGATCACGCCGTCCTTGTGCGCCTGCAGCGGCTGCTCCATCTTCATGGCCTCGAGCACGACGACGAGGTCGCCCTTGACGACCTGCTGCCCGTCCTCGACCGCGATCTTGACGACGGTCGCCTGCATGGGCGACTTCACCGCATCGCCGGAGGCGCCGGCGTTGGCGGTGGTGGCGTGGCTGCGACGCGACGGCGGCACGGCGGCGGGGCGCCCAGCGGTGCCGGCGGCGACCGCGACCCGGTCGGGCAGGCTCACCTCGAGGCGCTTGCCGGAGACCTCGACGACGACGGTGTGGCGCGAGTCGGCGGACGACGGTGCTTCCAGCTCGCCGTCCCACGCGGGGATGTCGTTGACGAACTCCGTCTCGATCCAGCGCGTGAAGATGCCGAACTCACCGTTCTCGGCCGTGAATGCGGGGTCGCGGACGACCTTGCGGTGGAACGGGATGACGGTGGGGAGACCGGCGACCTCGAACTCGTCGAGCGCGCGGCGCGAGCGCTCCAGCGCCTCGGCACGGTCCTTGCCGGTCACGATGATCTTCGCGAGCAGCGAGTCGAACGCGCCGGAGACCGCGTCACCGGCGGTCACGCCGGAGTCGAGGCGGATGCCGGGGCCGCCGAAGGTCTTGAAGACGTGGATGGGCCCGGGCTGGGGGAGGAAGCCGCGGCCGGGGTCCTCGCCGTTGATGCGGAACTCGATCGAGTGCCCCTGCGGCTTCGGGTCGTCGTAGTCGATGGTGCCGCCCGCGGCGATGCGGAACTGCTCGCGCACCAGGTCGATGCCGGTGACCTCTTCGGAGACCGGGTGCTCGACCTGGAGACGGGTGTTCACCTCGAGGAACGAGACCGTGCCGTCGGCGCCGATCAGGAACTCGCAGGTGCCCGCGCCGACGTAGCCGACCTCCTTGAGGATGGCCTTGGACGCCGAGTACAGCTGGTCGTTCTGCTCCTCCGTGAGGAAGGGCGCCGGCGCCTCCTCGACGAGCTTCTGGTGTCGGCGCTGCAGCGAGCAGTCGCGCGTGGAGATCACCACGACGTTGCCCTCGGCGTCCGCCAGGCACTGGGTCTCGACGTGACGCGGCTTGTCCAGGTACTTCTCGACGAAGCACTCGCCGCGGCCGAAGGCGGTGACCGCCTCGCGCGTGGCGGACTCGAAGAGCTCGGCGACCTCGTCGAGCTCACGGGCGACCTTGAGGCCGCGACCGCCGCCGCCGTAGGCCGCCTTGATGGCGATGGGCAGGCCGTACTCCTGCGCGAAGGCGATGACCTCGTCCGCTCCGGAGACCGGGCCGGGCGTTCCGGGAGCGAGCGGGGCGCCGACCTTCTCGGCCACGTGACGCGCGGTCACCTTGTCGCCGAGGGCCTCGATCGCCTCGGGCGACGGGCCGATCCAGATCATCCCGGCGTCGATGACGGCGCGGGCGAACTCGGCGTTCTCCGCGAGGAAGCCGTATCCGGGGTGCACGGCGTCGGCACCGGCGCGACGGGCGACCGACAGGATCTTCTCGATCTGCAGGTACGTCTCGGCGCTGGTCGAGCCGCCGAGCGCGTACGCCTCGTCGGCGAGACGCGAGTGCAGGGCGTCGCGGTCCTGGTCGGCGTAGACCGCGACCGAGGCGATTCCGGAGTCACGGGCGGCGCGGATGATGCGGACGGCGATCTCGCCGCGGTTGGCGATGAGCACCTTGGCGATAGCAGGCATGCTTGCCAGCCTAGCGAGAAGGGACTCGATCCCTTTGACGACTCCCCACAAGAAAGAGGCGAAAACGTGGAGGGGAGTCTACGACCACAGGTCCGTCCAGCGGACGCCGAGCTCCGCCGCCAGGCGCCGCACGGTCGACAGCGACATCCCGACGACCGTCGAGGGATCGCCGTCGACGCGGGTGATGAAGGCGCCGCCCAGGCTGTCGACGGTGAAGGCCCCCGCCACGTGCAGCGGCTCCCCGGAGGCGACGTAGGCGGCGATCTCGTCGTCGGACACGTCCGCGGCGAAGGTGACGGCGGCCTCCGCGACGGCGGTCGCCTCGACGGGCTCTTCGCCGGGCGCGACCCGATACACGGAGTGCCCGGAGTGCAGGATGCCGGTGGCGCCCCGCATCTCCTGCCAGCGCCGCGTGGCCTCCTCCGGCGTGTAGGGCTTGCCGTAGACCCGCCCGCCGAGCGCGAACATCGAGTCTCCGCCGATGACGAGTCCGTCGAACTCGCCGGCGTCGGCCAGCTGCTGTGCGACGGCCGCGGCCTTCGCCCGGGCGAGCAGCAGCACCAGCTCGGCGGGGGCGAGCGGTGCACCGCGCTCCGCCTCGGCGGCCGCGGCGACCGCGTCCTCGTCCACGTCGGGCGACAGCGTCAGCGGCTCGATCCCGGCCTGCCGGAGCAGCATCAGTCGAGCGGGGGAGGTGGAGGCGAGGCAGACGCGCATGTCCACCACCGTATCCTCGAAGGATGACTTCCTCCCCAGCCGACGTGCTCGAGCTCGACATCACCGGCATCGCACACGGGGGCACGTTCATCGCCCGCCACGAGGGACGCGTGGTCTTCGTCTCCGATGCGATCCCCGGTGAGCGCGTGCGCGCCCGGGTGATCGCCCCGCAGGAGGGGGCGGACGCGTCGACGCGCAGCTTCTGGCGAGCCGAGACGATCGAGGTGCTGGACGCCTCGGAGCACCGGCGACCGCACCTGTGGCCCGAGGCCGATGTGTCGCGCGATCCCGCCGAGCGCCCGGGCGGTGCCGACCTCGGGCACATCGCGCTCGACCACCAGCGGGTGCTCAAGCGCCAGGTGCTGGCCGAGGCGCTCGACCGGTTCGCGGGCACGGGTCTCGTCGCGCCGGAGATCGAGCCCGTCGAGTCCGGAGACGGCAGCGGATGGCGCACCCGCGTCACGCTGCACGTCGACGACGCGGGTGTCGTCGGGCCGTTCGCGGCCCGCAGCCACCGTGTCGTCCCGGTGACCTCATATCCGCTCGCCCGACCCGCGATCGCCGAGGCCGCGCTCGCCCTGCACGGAGAGGCGCCCGGTCGGATCGAGCTCGTGGAGCCCGCCGCCGGCGAGGTGCGCGTCATCCGGCGCGAGGAGACGGAGCGCCCGGCCCGGGTCGCCCGCGGCTTCCGCCGCCGCCCGACCCCCGAGGTCATCCACGAGGTCGTCAACGACCGCCGCTTCGAGGTGGACGCCACCGGATTCTGGCAGGTGCACCCGCGTGCGGCCTCTGTGCTGGACGCCGCGGTGTACGGCATCCTCGACGGGCACGTCGACGACGAGAAGACGCACTACGACCTCTACGGCGGCGTCGGGCTCTTCGCTGCGACCCTCGCCGACCTCGGCGGCACCGACATCGTGACGGTGGAGTCGAGCGCCCGCGCCACCCAGCACGCCGCCGCGAACCTCGCCCCGCTCGAGGTGACGGCGGTGACCGCCCGTGTCGACCGGTTCCTGGCCGCGCAGAAGAGCACCGGTCGCACCGGTGCCGTGATCCTCGACCCGCCGCGTGCCGGTGCGGGCCGCCAGGTGGTCGAGGCGGTGCACGCGCTCGCTCCCGAGGCGATCGCCTACGTCGCGTGCGATCCGGTGGCACTCGCGCGCGACCTCGGCACCTTCCGGACACTGGGCTGGAACGTGGACCGGCTCCGTGGATTCGACCTCTTCCCGCACTCGCATCATTTCGAGGTCGTCGCACTGCTCACCCGATGAGCCGGCCGCGTGTCGCCGAGGGGACTCACTAGGCTGGACGGATGAGCAGGGTCGCACTCATCGACGATCACGAGTCCGTTCGCCTCGGCCTCGAGGCCGCGTGCGCGCGCGACTCGCAGACGGTCGTGTTCTCCGGGAGCACCGTCGTCTCATACCTCGAGTGGCGTGCGGCATCCGCCGAGCCGCCGGCCGACGTGGTGGTCCTCGACCTCACGCTGGGCGACGGCACCACCGTGACGGAGAACGTGACGTCGCTGGTGACGGATGGCGCGAGCGTCGTCATCCACAGCGTCGCCGACCGTCCCGCGGCCGTCCGGGAGGCGCTGTCGGCCGGTGCGGCCGGAGTCGTCAGCAAGTCGTCCGCCCTCGACGACGTGCTGGACGCGATCCGGACCGTCGCGCAGGGAGAGGCGCTCAACAACGTCGAATGGGCGAGTGCCGTCGACGGCGACCGCGCCTTCGCCGACGCGCAGCTGTCCACACGTGAGCGCGAGGTGCTCCGGCTGTACGCCACGGGCCTGCCCCTGAAGGCCGTCGCCGAGCGGCTCGGCGTCGCCTACTCCACGGCCAAGGAGAACATCACCCGCATCCGCGTCAAGTACGTCGACGTCGGACGCCCCGCCCCGACCAAGGTCGACCTCCTGCGCCGAGCCATGGAGGACGGGATCGTCGCGGCCGACGGGGCGCCGAGTGCCCTCTGACCCGCTCAGCATCCGCGACGCCTGGAGCAAGATCCCTTCTCCCGGCAGCACGGAGACCGAGTTCGAGCGCTTCACCGGCAAGCGCATGGAGCGCATCCTCGCCATCGTCGTCGCGATCGGATCCGCGGTCCTCGGCGCACAGGCGCTCATCGCGGCGCTGAACTCGCTCTCTCGCGCCGACGCCGTGCACATCGTGATGCTCGTCGTGGTGTTCGTCCCGCTCGCGGCCATGCTGGTGGCGTGTCTGATCGGGCGCGGCGTGCGCACGTTCTCCGGTCTCTTCGCCGTGGTCTACGTGCTCGCGCTCGCGGCCTGGCCGATCGTCGCCGATCCCGCCGACAAGGCGGCCGGCGAGCAGCCCTGGATCTTCTTCCTGGTCAACGTGGGCGTCGTCGCGGCGATGCTCGCGTTCCCGCTGCGGCTCCAGTTCGCCTGGGCGGCCGGGATGCCGTTCGTCTACGGCTACGTGCGCCTCGTGCAGGGGGAGTTCTCCCGCGAGTTCTGGGTGACCACGGCTTTCGACGTGTCGTTCACCCTCATCCTCGGCGTCGTCATCATCTCCCTCGGCTGGATGTTCCGCTCCGTCGCCGCCGGTGTGGACGAGGCCAGGGGACAGGCGGTCTCGTCGTACTCGACGGCCGCCGCGGCCGCCGCGGCCGAGGAGGAGCGGGTGGCCATGTCGGCGCTGATGCACGACAGCGTGCTCGCGGCGCTGATCGCCGCCGAGCGTGCCGAGGGCGACCGGGCGAAGGAGCTCGCCGTCGCGATGGCGCGGGAGGCGCTCACCCGTCTCGCGAACACCGAGGCCGCGGTCGCCCAGGAGGGCAGCGACGAGCCGGTCGGGACCGCGCAGATCGTGGTCGAGCTGCGCCGATCGCTGTCGGAGCTCGGCGCGGACGCCATCGTGGAGGAGCGCGGGGGCATCGGACTCATCCCTGGACGCGCGGCCCGGGCGCTGGTGCTCGCCGCACGACAGGCGATCGGCAACGCCGTGACCCACGCCAACGGCCGCGGGCTGCACATCATCGCCGAGGGGCACGGTGACGAGGGCATCGGCGTGACCGTGTCCGACACCGGGCCCGGCTTCGACATCGAGGCGATCGGGGCGGATCGCCTCGGCATCCGCGCGTCGATCTTCGCGCGCATGGCGGGCGTCGCCGGCACGGCCGACATCCGTTCCGACGAGCACGGCACCACCGTCGCGCTGGGATGGGAGCGCTCGTGAACCGCACGGTCCGCAGTGTCGCCACCTCCCTCGCGGTGGGATTCGCGCTGTACTTCGTCGCGCGTGGCGTCTGGTGGATCGAGCAGCCGACCGCCCCGCTGCTGATGGTCCTCGCGATCGCGACCTACCTCGTCGTGATCAATCTCGCGATCCTCGGCGACTCGTCGTCCGTGCGGATGCCGCTCTGGTCGGCCGTCCTCGCACTGCTCGCGAGCATCCTCGTCCCGGTCCTGGTCACGCTCTCCCTCGAACCCGCCGATCGCACCGCTCCGTTCGCGACCTGGTACATCGGCGGGCTCGGACTGCTCGGCGTGGTGTGCGTGGTCCGGCGTCGGTCCCTGTTCGGCTGGCTGGTGCTCGCCGTGCTCGTGGGGGCGTCCGCGGCTTTCCTGGGGTTCGGGGTGGCGCTCAACCTCGGCCTGGTCGGTTCGATCATGTGGGTCGCCGTCGCGCGACTCCTGGTGATGTTCTGGGACCGTGCCGTCCGCGACACCGAGCGTCTCGCCGAGATCCAGCAGGCGGTGTCCGCCTGGCACGCCACGCAGCGGGTGCGTCAGCGGGAACGGCGTCTGCGCACCCAGTTCGCGCTGGCCGTGGCCGGTCCGGTGCTGAGCCGGGTCGTGGCCTCACGCGGTGCGCTCGACGATCAGGAGCGTCTGGAGGCCCGTCTCGCAGAGGGTCGGCTCCGCGACGAGCTGCGCGGTGCGGATCTGCTCAACGACGCGGTGCGCAACGCGATCGACGCCGCACGCCGACGAGGCGCCGTCGTCACCGTGTTCGACGAGGGCGGCTTCGACGGCATCGACGAGGCGCGTCGGGGCGAGATCCGGGATGAGCTCGCGGGCGTGCTCACGCGTGCCGAGAGCGGACGACTGATCATCCGGTCCGCGCGGGACGGCGGCATCGCGGTCACGGTGGTCGGCCGTGCGGGCACCCGCGCGTCGGGGGACGACGACTCGGTCGATCTCTGGCACGAGATCACGCGGGACCGGATGGCGGACTGACGTCGACGCCAGCCTCGCGCGCTCGTCCTCAGCCCCGGTCGGGGGAGGGCGACCGGAGTCGAGGATGCTGAGAGTGGGCGAGGGGCGGCGAATCCGCCTGCCCCTCGCCATGCGGACAGTTACCCGAAAACCATCCGCTGGTGGCCGATCAGCGTCTGTCTACCCTGGGACAGAGAGACCAGCCGAACGCGAAGCGTCTCCCTCAGTCTGATCGGTCGCGCAAACATTGTCTGTAGGTATTTTGGGGGACACGATTTCTCCGTCGATGCGGGATCATTGGACGATGGGAACGCGTCGGGGCACCAACCTCCCGCGGATGGGCGACTTCAACCAGTCCGTGGTCCTGGAAGCCATCCGCCAGTCGGGTGACGGCCTGAGCCGGATCGAGCTCGTGACGGCGACCGGGCTCTCGGCGCAGACCGTCACGAACATCACGCGCCGGCTCCTCGACGACGGCTTCATCCGGGAGGCCGGGCGCACCATCAACGGTCCGGGCAAGCCGCGGGTCACGCTGCGTCTGATCCCGGACAGCCGATTCTCCGTGGGCGTGCACCTCGACCCCGCCATCATGACGTTCGTGCTGCTCGACCTGTCCGGCGCGGTCGTGCGGCGCGTGAGCATGCGCACACCGGCGAAGGATCCTCGGCGGATCGTGGAGGCCATGGCGTCCACGATCGACGCCCTGATCACGGCCTCCGGCGTGAACAGGGCCCTGATCGCCGGCGTCGGGGTCGCCGCTCCCGGTCCGCTCGACGCGGACAAGGGCACGGTGATCGACCCGCCGAAGCTGGTCGGCTGGCACCGTGTCCCGCTCCGGGCCGTGCTCGCGGAGGCGACCGGGTTCCCCGTGGCGCTGGAGAAGGACACGACCTCCGCGGCCGTCGGCGAGCTGTGGCGGCGACGGGCCTCGGCGGACGACTCGTTCGTGTTCGTCTACCTGGGTACCGGGATCGGTGCGGCGCTGGCCCGCGACGGCGAAGCGGTCCACGGGAGCACGCACAACATCGGCGAGGTCGGGCACATCATCGTCGACCCGGACGGGCCCTCGTGCACGTGCGGCTCCCGCGGGTGCGTCGAGGTGGTGTGCACCCCGCAGGCGATCGTCGAGCAGGCCGAGCGCGCCGGGGTGTTCGACGACGACCGGGAGGTGAGCGACGTCGAGGCCGTCGACGCGCGTCTCACCGAGCTGTGCGAGCGCGCGGCGAACGGCCACGCGCCCGCGGTCGGTGTGCTGCGCCAGGCCGCGGCGCACATGGCGGTGCTGACCGCCGTGCTGACGAACATGCTGGACGTGGATCGCGTCGTGTTCGGCGGCCCGTTCTGGTCGCGCCTGGCCGACGTGTACCTGCGGGAGATCCCCGACCGCCTCGAGCGGGCGAGCGCGACCCGCGCGGTGCGATCGCTGCCGGTCGACGGCACGGTGGTGGGCGACGACGTCGGGGCGGTGGGGGCCGGCTGCGTGGTGCTCGACTCGGTCCTCGGGCCACGCGCCTCCGCACTGCTCCTGGATCACTGAGGGGTCGTCGGGCCGGCGGCACGGTCGGAGCGCGGGGCTCGCACAGATAAGTCGAATCGATGTATTATCTGTCTTTCCCCCTTCAGCGATCGGATCCCGGTGCACGACGACTCCGCCCTCATCGAAGCGCGCATGGAGCGTTTCGTGGTGGAGCGACTCCGTCCGGCCCTGTACGCGAGCACGACCCCGGTCTCCCTGGAGGCGTGGACGGCCCCCGCCGAGCCCGTGCCGTTCGAGGAGGCTCGCGCTCAGGCCTATGCGCCCTTCGCCGTCGGCTCGCCCTGGGGACGCGCCTGGAGCACGATGTGGCTCCGGCTCACGGGGGTGATCCCGGAGGTCGCGGAGGGACGACGGGCCGAGCTGCTGATCGATCCGGGGTTCGACGCCGCGGAGCCCGGTTTCCAGGCCGAGGGCACGGTGTACCGGCCCGACGGCTCGATCGTCAAGGCCGTCGAACCACGCAACGCGCACGTCCCGCTCGAGGGCGCGGCCGGCACCGCGTTCGAGCTCTACCTCGAGGCCGCGGCGAATCCCGACATCGCCCAGGGCTTCCAGTACTTCCCACCGACCGCGCTGGGCGAGTGGCAGACGGCGGGGGACTCACCGCTGTACACGTTCCGCCAGGCGGACATCGGGATCCTGGACGAGACGGTGTGGGAGCTCCTGCAGGACGTGGCCGTGCTGCGCTCGCTGCACGCCGAGCTCCCCGTGCACTCGTCGCGTCGGGCGGAGATCCTCCGCGCGCTCGAGCGGATGATCGACGCCTGCGACCCGGACGACATCGCCGGCTCCGCGTCCGCCGCGAGCGACGAACTCGTGGACGTGCTGTCGCGCCCGGCCGCGGCTTCGGCGCATCGCGTGCACGCCGTCGGCCACGCCCACATCGACTCCGCCTGGCTGTGGCCGGTGCGCGAGACCCAGCGCAAGGTCGCGCGGACCTTCTCGAACGTGCTCTCGCTCCAGCAGGAGGACCCCGACTTCGCCTTCGCCGCCTCCTCGGCGCAGCAGTACGCCTGGATGAAGCGCCATCAGCCCGAGCTCTTCGCCCGGATGCGGGTCGCGATCGCGGAGGGGCGGTTCGTGCCGGCCGGCGGCATGTGGGTCGAGTCCGACACGAACCTGCCGGGCGGCGAGTCGCTGGCGAGACAGTTCCTCCGCGGAAAGAGGTTCTTCCTGGAGGAGTTCGGGGTCGAGCCGCTCGACGTGTGGCTGCCGGACTCGTTCGGATACTCCGCAGCGCTGCCGCAGATCGCCAGGAGCGCCGGGGCGCGCTGGATGCTGACGCAGAAGATGTCGTGGAACGAGACCAACCGGATGCCGCACCACACGTTCCAGTGGGAAGGGATCGACGGCACGCGGATCTTCACGCACTTCCCGCCGGTGGACACCTACAACGCGCAGCTCACCGGCGAGGAGCTGGCCCGCGCCGAGCGCCAGTACGCCGAGAAGGGGCGGGCGAACACGTCGCTCGTGCCCTTCGGCTACGGGGACGGCGGTGGTGGGCCGAACCGGGAGATGCTGGCCGCGGCCGCACGGCTGCGGTCGCTCGAGGGATCGCCGACCGTGACCCTGTCGACGCCGCGCCGCTTCTTCGAGGCGGCCGAGGCCGAGTATCCGGATCCGCCCGTCTGGACCGGGGAGATGTACCTCGAGTTCCACCGCGGCACGTACACGTCGCAGGCGAGGACCAAGCGCGGGAACCGGCGCAGCGAGCACGCGCTGCGGGAAGCGGAGTTCTGGGCGACGGCCGCCGCGCTCCGTGGCGCCGCCTACCCGTACGACGAGCTCGACGGACTCTGGGAGACCGTCCTGCTGCAGCAGTTCCACGACATCCTCCCCGGCAGCTCCATCGGCTGGGTGCACCGGGAGGCGGAACGGCGCTACGACGAGGTGCTCGCCTCGACGGAGCGCATCATCGCGGGGGCGCTGGCGACCGTCGCCGGTTCGGGGGAATCCGAACTGGTGGCGAACGCGGGGCCTTTCGCAGGGGAGGGAGCGGCGGCGATGGGGATCGCCGCCGTGCAGGGCGCTGGGGTCCCTGCGACGGTCGCGCGGACGACGAGCGGCTTCGTGCTGGAGAACGAGCACCTCTCGGTGTCGGTCGACGGCTCGGGCCTGGTGACGTCGCTCGTCGCCCGCGTGACCGGGAGAGACGCGATCGCGGCGGGGGAGCGGGGGAACCTCCTCCAGCTGCATCGTGATACGCCGACTCGATGGGATGCCTGGGACATCGACGAGCACTACCGCCGTCACGTCATCGACGTGACGGATGTGGTCTCGATCGACATCGTCCCGCATCCCTCGTCGGCGATCGTCTGCGTGGTCCGTGATCCGGGGGGCTCACGGATCACGCAGACTCTGACTCTCGCGGCCGGATCCACGGCACTCGACATCGAGACCACGGTGGACTGGCATGAGCGCCAGAAGCTGCTGAAGCTGGCGTTCCCCTTCGACGTGCACGCCGACCGGGCGACCTCGGAGATCCAGTTCGGCCACGTGCACCGGCCGACGTATGCCAACACCTCCTGGGACGCCGCGCGGTTCGAGACGGTGGCGCATCGCTGGGTGCACGTCGGCGAACCGGGCTTCGGCGTCGCGGTGGCGAACGACGCCACGTACGGCCACGACATCACCCGGACGCCGCGGGCGGGAGGCGGCACCACGACGACGGTGCGCCTGTCCCTGCTCCGCGCGCCGCTATACCCCGATCCGGAGGCCGACCAGGGCGAGCACACGTTCCGCGTCAGCGTGCGTCCGGCATCCTCCATCGCCGATGCCGTCCGCGAGGGGTACCGGGTGAATCTGCCGGTGCGTCCGCTGCGCGGCACCGGCCCCGTCGAGCCTCTCTTCACGGTGTCCTCCGACGCCGTGGTGGTGGAGGCCGTGAAGCTCGCCGAGGACCGCAGCGGCGACGTCGTGGTGCGGCTCTACGAGGGGCACGGCGGGCGTGCCGCGGCGACTCTGCGCTCCGCTTTCGACTTCGACGCGGTCGTCGCGACCGACCTCCTCGAGCGTGAGACCGCGGAGTCCGCGATCCGCACGGTCACGCCGCAGGCCGTGCAGCTCGAGCTGCGGGCCTTCCAGCTGGTGACGCTCCGCTTCCGCCGGCCTTCGCTCCCCGGCGTCTGAGGCGCCGTCAGCCCGAGAACCGTCCCCAGGGGATGTCGCGGCGCAGCGGACGGCGCAGCGGGCGCTGCGTGCGCGTCCAGGCCGACACCGCGGGCTCGTCCGCGACGGCATCCGCGGCCTCGGTCGCATACGCCTCGCTGATCACGGCGATGAGGGCTGCGAGCTCCTCCTCGGTCGCCTCGCCGCGCGTGATCTCGAGCATCGGCGCGACCTGGTCCGCCGCGCCGGTCTGTGCGTCGTCCCCGGTCACAGCGGGATGTTCCCGTGCTTCTTCGGGGGCAGCTCGGCGCGCTTGCCGCGCAGCGCGCGCAGTGCCTTCGCGATCGAGACGCGGGTGTTCGCCGGCTCGATGATGCCGTCGAGCTCGCCGCGCTCGGCCGCCAGGAAGGGCGACGCCACGTTGTAGGTGTACTCGTTCGCGAGGCGGGTGCGCACGGCCGCGACGTCCTCGCCAGCCTCCTCGGCCTTCTTGATCTCGCCGCGGTAGAGGATGTTGACGGCACCCTGGCCGCCCATGACCGCGATCTCGGCCGTCGGCCACGCGAGGTTGACATCCGCGCCGAGCTGCTTCGAGCCCATCACGATGTAGGCGCCGCCGTAGGCCTTGCGCAGGATGACGGTGACGAGCGGCACCGTCGCCTCGGCGTAGGCGTACAGCAGCTTGGCGCCGCGGCGGATGACGCCGGTCCACTCCTGGTCGGTGCCGGGCAGGTAGCCGGGCACGTCCACGAGCGTGACGATCGGGATCGAGAAGGCGTCGCAGAAGCGCACGAACCGGCTGGCCTTCTCGCCGGCCTCGATGTTCAGCGTGCCGGCCATCTGCGAGGGCTGGTTGGCGATGATGCCGACCGAGCGGCCCTCGATGCGCCCGAAGCCGATGACGATGTTCGGGGCGAACAGCGGCTGGACCTCGAGGAAGTCACCCTCGTCGACGACGTGCTCGATCACGGTGTGGATGTCGTAGGGCTGGTTGGTCGAGTCGGGGACGATCGTGTTGAGGACGCGATCGGCGTCGGTCGTCTCGAACTCGAAGGCGCTCTCGTACGAGGGCAGCTCCGCCATGTTGTTGTCCGGCAGGAAGCTGAGGAGCGTGCGGGCGTAGTCGATCGCGTCGTCCTCGTCCTCGGCGAGGTAGTGCGCGACGCCGGAGCGGGTGTTGTGCGTGTAGGCGCCGCCCAGCTCCTCCATGCCGACGTCCTCGCCCGTGACCGTCTTGATCACGTCGGGGCCGGTGACGAACATCTGGCTGGTCTTGTCGACCATGATCACGAAGTCGGTGAGGGCGGGGGAGTACACCGCACCGCCGGCCGCCGGGCCCATGATGATCGAGATCTGCGGGATGACACCGGAGGCGCGGGTGTTCAGGCGGAAGATCTCGCCGTACTTGCCGAGCGCGACGACGCCCTCCTGGATGCGCGCGCCGCCCGAGTCGAGGATGCCGATGCAGGGCATGCCGCCGGCCAGCGCGAACTCCATGATCTTGACGATCTTCTCGCCCGCGACCTCGCCGAGCGAGCCGCCGAAGGTCGAGAAGTCCTGCGAGTACACCGCGACGGTGCGACCGTTGATCGTTCCGACGCCCGTGACGACCGAGTCGCCGTAGGGACGGGAGCGATCCATGCCGAAAGCGGTGGTGCGGTGGCGCACGTACTCGTCGAACTCGACGAAGCTCCCGGGGTCGACGAGCAGCTCGATGCGCTCGCGGGCGGTCATCTTGCCCTTGGCGTGCTGCTTCTCCTTCGCCTTCGCTTCTGCGTCGACGACGGCTTCGGTGTAGCGAGCGCGCAGGTCCGCGATCTTGCCGGCGGTGGTAAAGAGGTCGGGCTTGTCCGTCACGGATTCCACCCTAGCGTCGCCTCGGCCCCGTCTGTTGGATGCTCGGCACAACGGGTCGGCCGATCCTTTGGCGACGTGCGCGCAGTGCCGTCACTCCTCGGTGTCGCCTTGCTCCAGCTCCGGGTCCGTCTTCGGGCGGCGGCCGACGGACAGCGCCTTGCGTCCGACCCACTCCACACCGCGCACGGTCGTCCCTGCGGCGCCGACGACCGCGTTGCCGGCGTAGCGTGCGCCGCGCAGAATCCGCATCTCCATCTTCTCGGCGCCGGGCACCGGTTCCAGCTCGAGGGGCAGGTCGATCGGTGCCGCTCCGAAGGCCCGGTGCGAGGTGGTCAGTACCCGACGCCCCAGGATGTGGTTGCCGGCCCCTCCGATCGCGGCGCCGATCCCGAACGGGAGAGCCTTGCCGATGACGGAGGCCCCGCCTTTGGCGGCGAACTGCTTCACGAACATGCTCTTGAGCTGGTCGACCAGCGGGCCGACCGCGGCGCGGGGGAGCGACTTCGTGACGAGCTCGCCCCAGTACGACGATCTGCTCCCGCCACGTCCGGCCACCTGTCCGGCGAGCTGTCCGACCAGGTCGACGCCCTCCTTGCCGAGCATCAGCGTCATCACCAGAGCCCGCGCGCGGTCGGGGTTCGCGACCGCGATGCCGTGCACCTCGGCGACCGACTGCGCGAACAGAGCGGTCGACTCCACGAAGCCGACGGTCTCGACGCCGGAGAGGGCGAGCGTGACGCCGGTCCCGATGCCCGGGACGACGGCGGTCGCACCCACTGCGGCCCCGCCGGTGGTCACGGCGGCGAGGTAGCGCCGTTCCAGGATGCGGATGATCTCCGCCGGCGACGCGTGGGGGTTCCGCAGGCGGATGCTGCGGATGTGCGCCAGGACGAGGGGGCGCTGGATGGACAGCACGCGATCGAGGCCGCGCACCATCATCGGGTGCTCCGCCGAGCCTGTCGGCGGCACGCCCTTGTCCCACGGAGAGTCGTCCGGGAGGGAGTGGATCTTGTGCACCTTGGGAGCCATGGTGTGATCCTAGGGAGCCAGACCGCGAAAACGCCGAACGCCCGGCTCCGCGAGGGAGCCGGGCGTTCGTGAGACGGATCAGACGAAGAGGTTCGCCCGCTCGAGGTCTTCCGCGAAGTCGACCTCGACCGCGTACAGGTCGGAGACGTCCATCGGCTCGAGCAGCAGGCCGTCCTCGGCGATCGCGAGCTCGAGGCCGCGCTCGAAGTAGTCCTGGTCCTCGACGCGCTGCAGCTGGCGCATGAACGCCTTCTTGTGCGTGGAGGAGATGTAGTTGATGCCGACGGCCTCGCCGAGACCGCCCTTGACGGTCTTGGACAGCTCGTTGATGTAGCCCTCGGCCGTGATCGTGTACTTGACCTCTTCGTCACTGACCTTGGAGGTGTTGACGGTCACGAAGGACTGGTCGCGCTCGATGTACTCGAGCGCACGGCCGAGGATCATCGGGTCGAACACCACGTCGCCGTTCATCCACAGCACGCCGCCACGCCCCGTCGCGCCGAGGGCACGGAGCAGGCTCTTCGAGGTGTTGGTCTCGTCGTAGCGCTCGTTGTGGACGTAGTTGACCTGGGGGAAGGCGTCGATGATGGTCTCGGCGCGGTAGCCGACGACGGTGGTGATGCGGGCGTCGGACCCGAAGGCGGCGCGGATGTTGTCGTGCTGCTGGCCCATGATCGTGCGGCCGTCGCTCAGTTCGGTGAGCGGCTTCGGCAGCGCGCGGCCGAGGCGCGAGCCCATTCCGGCGGCGAGGATGACGGTCTGAAGAGTCACGAGTGCTCCTAAAGGAAGTTGTGTTCACGGTCGATTAACCGACCAGACACTTCGTCGTGCCGCGTTCATGCTAGCGATCCAGGCTGGGAAGCCCCGGGTCAGGGGCACCCCTGTTGCCATTTCGTGACCGAGTACACACCGGACGCACAGGCTTCCGCTCGTCGCTCGATCCCCGCCGATTCTCGCGATACGAGGGCAGTTTATTGCGCGGCGGGCTCGGGATGCAGCCACCCGTTGATACCGTAGGACGGTGACTGCCTCCCCTGACGACCGCACCGCCCAGGTGGAAGATACCGAGACCACGCCGCAGAAGGCGTCGGCGAAGAGCGCGCCGACGGCGAAGCCGGCTCCGGAAGGCGCATCGGACGCCGAGAAGACCACGCCGAAGCCCGCCGCGAAGAGCCCGGCTGCCAAGAAGCCGACCACGCCGCGCACGCCCGCGAAGTCCGCTGCGGCGAAGCGCACGCCCGCCACGTCGGCGACCTCGAAGACCACCGCGTCGAAGTCCTCCGCGGCGAAGACATCAGCGGCGCGGACCAGCACCGCGAAGACCAGCACCGCGAAGACCAGCACCGCGAGGGCTGCTGCCGAGAAGGCTGCTCCGACCGCGGACGTGGTGGTGGAGCCCCTTCCCCAGGCACTGGCCGACGGTGCCGGCGACACGCCCATCGCGTCGCCTGCTCCGAAGCGCACGGCCTCGACCGCGCGCAGCGCGGCGGCGAAGAACACTGCGGCGAGGACCGCAGCGGCGAAGACCGCCTCCTCCACGACGGCCGCAGCGCGCGCGTCCTCCGCGAAGCCGGCGGCGGCGAAGTCGACCGCTGCCAAGACCACGGCCGCGAAGTCGACCGCTGCCAAGACCACAGCGGCGAAGACGGCCGCCGCCAAGACCGCCGCGGCCAAGGCTGCGGCGGCGAAGTCGACCGCACGGACGGCGTCCGCGAAGACCGCATCCGCGAAGACCGCTGCGGCGAAGACGGCCGCGGCGAAGGCTGCGGCCGCCAAGGCGGAGAAGGCTGCGGCGGACAAGGCGGCGAAGGAAGCGAAGGCGAACGCGGAAGCGGCTCCAGTCGTCGAGCAGGCTCCGATCGAGCAGGCTTCGATCGTCGAGCAGGCTCCGGTGATCGAGCAGGCTCCGGTCGTCGAGCAGGCTCCGATCGTCGTAGAGGCTCCGGTGGTCGAGCAGGTCCCCGCGGCGGAGGCGCCGGTGCCGACCAGGGACGAGGCTGCTGAGCCGCTGGTCGTCGTCGATGCCGAGCCGGTGCGCGAGGCGGAGTCCGTCGAGGTCGTGGAGGCCGTCGCGGATTCCGACGATGCGGCCGCGGAGGCCGCCGGTCACATCGATCACACGTCGGGCAGCGAGGCGATCCGCATCCGCGGTCTCGTCAAGCAGTTCGGCGACAACCGCGCCGTCGACGGGATCGACCTGACCGTCCCCGCCGGATCGTTCTACGGGATCGTCGGGCCCAACGGCGCCGGTAAGACCACCACCCTCTCGATCGTCGCCGGTCTGCTGCGCGCCGACGAGGGCAGCGTCGTGATCTGCGGCGTCGATCAGGCCGCGAAGCCGCAGGCGGCGAAGCGGCTGATGGGTGTGCTGCCCGACCGGCTGCGGACCTTCGACCGGCTCACCGGTCGCCAGCTCCTCTACTACTACGGTCTGCTGCGCGGCCTCACCGCGGATGTGATCGAGAAGCGCGCGGCCGATCTCGCCCGGGCGTTCGATCTCGGCGATGCGCTCAGCCGCGTGGTCTCGGACTACTCGGCCGGCATGACGAAGAAGATCATGCTCGCCGGCGCCATGATCCATTCGCCGCGCGTGCTCGTCCTCGACGAGCCGTTCGAGTCGGTCGACCCGGTGTCGTCCGCGGTCATCCTCGACATCCTGCGCGCCTACGTCTCGCACGGCGGTACCGTCATCCTCTCCAGCCACGGCATGGACCTGGTCGAACGCGTCTGTTCACGGGTGGCCATCATCGTCGGCGGAGAAGTGCTCGCCGAAGGCACGATCGACGAGGTGCGCGCGGGGCAGACCCTCGAGGCGCGCTTCGTCGAACTCGCCGGTTCCAGCGGAGAGGTGGAGGGGCTCGAGTGGCTGCACACGTTCTCCGACTGAGGTTCGCGCTCCTCCTCGGCTCGTTGCGCGGCGATCGTCGGGTCCGGGCGCTCCTCGCGTTCGCGGCCGTGGCCGCCGTCACGGTCGCGGTGTGCCTCGCCGTATTCAGCCTCGCGGGAGCATCGGTGCCCGTCGCCCGCGCCGTCATGGTCCTGGGCGGGGCAGCACTGCTCCTCGGCTTCCTCGTCGGGCCGATCCTCGTCGGCGCGGTGGATCAACTCGACCCGCGACGTTTCGCCGTCTTCGGCGTGGATGAGCGCCGGATGCCGGGTGTGCTCGCGCTGGCGGCGTTCATCAGCGTGCCCAGCCTCGCGCTCCTGGCCGTGTACATCAGCGTCTGCATCGTCGCGATCGGTGCGGGCACGCCCTGGCCGCTCGCCGTCCTGATGACGCTCGTCGGCGTGATCACGACCGTCCTCGTCTCCCGGATCGGCATGGCGGTGAACGCGCTCCTGCTTCCGGAGCGCCGTTCGCGCGAGCTCACCGCGCTGTTCGCTCTCGCGCTGATCGTGATCGCCTTCCCGGTCGCGGTCTTCTTCGGCTCGCTGCGCTGGGACGGCCATGTGCCCGACGCGCTGGCGACGCTGTCGACCGCGTTCGGCTTCACCCCGCTCGGAGCCTCGCCCGCATTCCTCTTCGCCGCGGCCGTGGGTGACACCGCGGGCGCCTGGGTGAGCGGTATCGTCGCGATCCTCACCGTCGGCCTCCTGTGGCTGGCCTGGTCCTGGCTGGTCCGGCGTCTGCTGACGACCACGGAGCGTCCGGTGGCCGCGCGCGAGCGCACCGGCCTCGGCTGGTTCGGACTCCTGCCCTCCAACGCGTTCGGTGCGATCGCGTCCCGGAGCCTCGTGTACTGGCTCCGCGACCGCCGCTACATCATGAACCTCATCGTCGTCCCGGTCGCGGGTGTGCTCACCGTGCTGCCGCTTGTCGTCGCCGGCGTCCCGATCGAGATCGCCGCGCTCGTGCCTGTCCCCGTGATGGCCCTCTTCTTCGGATGGCTCCCGCACAACGACGTCGCCTACGACTCGACGGCGCTGTGGACCCATGTGGCGAGCGGTGTCCGCGGACTCCCCGACCGTCTCGGTCGCCTCATCCCCGTTCTCCTCGTGGCCGTCCCTGTCCTCGCGATCGCGGTGCCGCTCTCCCTGCTCCTGGTGGGGAGCTGGGGCCTGCTCCTGCCGCTCGTCGGCCTCGGAGCGAGCCTGCTGTTCAGCGCGCTGGGCATCTCGAGCATCGTCTCGGTCGTGGCCCCGTACGCGGTCTCCCGCCCCGGCGACAGCCCGTTCCAGCAGCCGCAGCGCCCGACCTCGCGCGGAGCCTACGGCCCGGCCGCGGCGTTCCTCGGCGCGATCGTCCTGAGCGTGCCGACCGTATGGCTGTTCGCGGCCACGATCGTCGAGGGCTCCGCTTACGCCCCGGCGACGTTCTGGGTCGGACTCATCGTCGGCCTGCTGGCACTGGCGGCCGGCGCGGTGATCGGCGGGCGCATCTTCGAGCGCAGCGGCGAGCGGCTGATGGAGTTCGTCGAGACCGCGTGACAGCCGCCCGCGAGGGGCTCGACGCCGCTAGACTCACGGGATGAGTACTCCGCTGGACAGCCCCGATCAGGGCGGCGTGGCAACGCTTGATCGCGAACTGGAAGAGCTCCTCCGCGAGGAGAATCTCGAACCGGGCGACCATGAGCGCTTCTCGCATTACGTGAAGAAGGACAAGATCCTCGAGTCCGCGATCACCGGCAAGCCGGTGCGCGCGCTGTGCGGCAAGAAGTGGACCCCGGGCCGCGACCCGGAGAAGTTCCCGATCTGCCCCACGTGCAAGGAGATCTACGAGTCGATGGTCGGCTGAGGTCAGTCGGCCTCGACGTACACGGTGGGAATCGCCGGGTCGGACTTGCTGAGCGCGAGAGCGCGCACCGGAAGCTCCTCGCGCACGCGCAGGTGATGCGCCCGCGCCGCTGACGTCCCCTCGACACCCTCGTGCGCGGTGTCGATGTCGCCGGCTTCGACGAACGTCACCTGCAGCGGGCGACCGTCGGGGTGCTCGGACGGGGTGTCGAGCTCCTCGAAGCCGTCCGAGACGACGACGGTCTCGGCCGTCGCGACACCGTCGACGAGCGTCCGGAACGCGGCCTTGCGTCCGCCGTACGAAGCCTTGTCGGCCGAGGCCTTGGCGACGCCGATCCAGGCGCCGCCGGCATCCTGTCGGGCCACCAGCTTGTAGACCATGCTCGCGGTCGGGTAGCCCGATCCGGTGACCACGGAGGTCCCGACGCCATAGGCGTCCACCGGCGACGCCGCGAGGGCCGCGATCGCATACTCGTCGAGATCGCTGGTCACGGTGATGCGGGTCTCGGTGGCGCCGAGCTCGTCGAGCTGCGCGCGCACGTCGCCGGCGACGATCGGAAGGTCGCCCGAGTCGATGCGGACACCGCCGAGTCCGGTGCCGGCGACCCGGATCGCGGTCTCCACGCCGGTGCGGATGTCGTAGGTGTCGACGAGCAGGGTCGTGCCGACGCCCATGCTCTCGACCTGGGCGCGGAACGCCTCCTCCTCCGTGTCGTGCAGCAGCGTCCACGAGTGGGCCGCGGTGCCCATGGTCGGGATGCCCCAGCTCCGTCCGGCCTCGAGGTTGCTCGTCGCGCCGAACCCGGCGATGTAGGCGGCACGCGCCGCGGCGACGGCCGAGCGCTCGGCGGCGCGGCGCGAGCCCATCTCGGCCAGGGGGCGCTCACCCGCGGCGATGCTCATCCGTGAGGCGGCGGTGGCGACCGCGGAGTCGTGGTTGAGCACGCTCAGGGCCAGGGTCTCCAGGACCACGGCGTCGGCGAACGTCCCCTCGACGGTGAGGATGGGGGAGCCGGGGAAGTAGAGCTCGCCCTCGCGGTAGCCGCGGATCGAGCCCGTGAACCGGTAGTCCTCGAGGTGCTTGATGGACGCGGCGTCGACCACCTCCTCGTCCCGGAGGAATCGCAGCTCGTCCTCGCCGAAGCGGAAATCACGGAGTAGACCGAGCAGGCGCCCGGTGCCGGCGACGACGCCGAAGCGGCGCCCTCCGGACAATCGTCGCGAGAACAGCTCGAAGACACTGGGGCGGAAGGCGGTCCCGTCCCGGAGCGAGGCGGCGAGCATCGTCAGCTCGTAACGGTCGGTGAGCAGCGCCGTCGACGTGGTCATGCGCTCAGCTTAGTGAGCGTGCGGATGCACGCGGCGGTGCGCACGCGGGTAGGCTGGGGAGTCATGAACGACGCGCCGATCGGGATCTTCGACTCCGGTGTCGGCGGGCTCACGGTGGCGCGGGCCATCCGCGCCCAGCTGCCCCGTGAGTCGTTCGTCTACATCGGCGACACCGCGCACTCGCCGTACGGGCCCAAGCCCATCGCCGACGTCCGTCGCTACTCCCTCGAAGTCCTCGACACGCTCGTGGACCAGGGCGTGAAGATGCTGGTGATCGCCTGCAACACCGCGTCGGCGGCGATGCTCCGCGACGCCAGGGAGCGCTACGACGTCCCGGTCGTCGAGGTGATCGGACCGGCCGTGCGCCGTGCCGTCTCCACCACGCGCAACGGGCGCGTCGGCGTGATCGGAACCGTCGGCACGATCGGATCCCGCGCGTATCAGGACATGCTCGAGGTCAACGAGCGGCTGCAGGTCTTCACGGCCGCCTGCCCGCGCTTCGTCGAGTTCGTCGAGGCGGGGATCACGGGAACGCCCGAGGTGCTGGCGGTCGCCGAGGAGTACCTGGCGCCGCTGCGCGAAGCCGAGGTCGACACGCTCGTGCTCGGCTGCACGCACTACCCGTTCCTGCGCGGCGCCATCAGCTACGTCATGGGGGAGGGCGTCACGCTCGTCTCGAGCGACGACGAGACGGCGGGCGATGTGTACCGTCAGCTGGTGCGGGGCGACCTCCTCGCGTCGCCCGATGCCACGGCGACCTACGTCTACGAGGCCACCGGCGCCTCGACCGACGACTTCACCGCGCTGGCCAACCGACTCATGGGGCGCGAGGTCCGTGACGTGCAGCTCGTCCAGACCGGCGTGATCACGCTCCCCGAGACCGTCTTCGAGTAACCCGTCCTCGCACGCCCTCTGTTCCACCCCTCCGTTTCAACTTCACCGACTTCACCGACACCGACCCGAGAGAAGCACATGACCGACATCGTCCGCGTCGACGGCCGTTCCACCGATCAGCTGCGCGAGATCACCATCGAGCGCGGCTGGAGCGCACAGGCCGAGGGATCGGCCCTGATCAGCTTCGGCGGCACGAAGGTGCTGTGCACGGCATCCTTCACCAACGGCGTGCCGCGCTGGCTCACCGGCAAGGGCAAGGGCTGGGTCACGGCGGAGTACGCCATGCTCCCTCGCGCCACGAACAGCCGCAACGACCGCGAGAGCGTGAAGGGCCGCATCGGCGGGCGCACGCACGAGATCTCCCGCCTCATCGGCCGCGCCCTGCGCGCCGTCGTCGACACGAAGGCGCTCGGCGAGAACACCATCGTGATCGACTGCGACGTCCTCCAGGCCGACGGCGGGACGCGCACCGCGGCCATCACGGGCGCCTACGTGGCCCTGGCCGACGCGATCGAGTGGGGCCGGGAGAAGAAGTTCATCGGCAAGAACTCCACGCCGCTGCTCGACTCCGTCGCCGCCGTCTCGGTCGGGATCATCGACGGAGAGCCCATGCTCGACCTGGCATACGTCGAGGACGTGCGCGCGGAGACCGACATGAACGTGGTCGTCACCGGACGCGGACTCTTCGTCGAGGTGCAGGGGACGGCGGAGGGCGCGCCCTTCGACAAGCGCGAGCTCGATGCGCTGCTCGAGTTCGGCGTGGCCGGCTGCGCCGACCTGAAGGGCATGCAGCTCGCCGCGCTGGCGGGGGAGTGACGATGCAGGTCGTCCTCGCGACCCACAACCCGCACAAGGTCGCGGAGTTCCAGCAGATCGTCGCGCAGGCGCGTCCCGATCTCGCGATCATCGGCTACGACGGTCCGGAGCCCGTGGAGGACGGCGTGACGTTCGCCGAGAACGCGCTCCTCAAGGCGCGGGCGGCCGCGGCGCACACCGGACTCGCCGCCCTGGCGGACGACTCCGGCATCTGCGTGGACGTGCTCGGCGGCTCGCCCGGAGTGTTCTCCGCGTACTGGGCGGGGCAGAAGAAGGATGCGGCGGCGAACCTCGAGCTCCTGCTCGACCAGCTGCACGACATCGCCGATCCGCACCGGGCCGCGCACTTCACGTCCACCATCGCGCTCGTCTGGCCGGACGGCCGCGAGCAGGTCGTGGAGGGCCGGTGGCCCGGTCGCCTGGCCCACACGGCCTCGGGCGGAGGCGGGTTCGGCTACGACCCGATCTTCATCCCCGACGGCCAGCCCGAGGGACGGGAGCGCACGGTCGGCGACTTCACGGCGGAGGAGAAGCAGGCGCAGTCGCATCGTGCCCGTGCCTTCGCCGAACTGGTTCCGCTCCTCGCCGGGCTCTGAGCAGGTGCTCCGGTGAACCGCAGGTGACGGTGAGAATCGTTACCCTTCCCGACTAGCCGGAACGGGCCTCCTGACCCGGATTCCCGGTCTAGCCTGGTGGCATGCACGATCACGCACCCGCCCCCGGCGGCATCCGCTCGGCCAGCAGCCGACGCCTGCTGGCGATCTCGCTGTCGCTCACCGCGACCGTGATGGTCGTGCAGGTGGTCGGGGCGATCCTGACCGGTTCACTCGCGCTCCTCGCGGACGCCGCGCACATGTTCACGGATGCTTCGGCGCTCGTGATCGCGCTCATCGCGGCGACCGTCGCCGCACGGCCGGCGGATGATCGGCGCACGTTCGGCTACCAGCGCGCCGAGGTGTTCGGGGCGCTGATCAATGCGGCGATCCTGATCGCACTCGCGTCCTGGGTCGCGATCGAGGGCATCGGACGCCTGGTGAACCCGGGTGACGTGGAGGTCGCCGGCGGACTCATGCTCGTCGTCGCGGTCGTCGGTCTGCTCGCCAACGCCGTGTCGATGTGGCTGCTCAGCCGCGCCCAGCGCACGAGCATCAACGTCCGCGGTGCCTACCTCGAGGTCATGGGAGACCTGATCGGGTCGGCCGCGGTCATCGTGGCGGCGGTGGTCATCCTGCTGACCGGATGGATGCCGGCCGACGCCATCGCCTCCCTGTTCATCGCGGCGATGATCATCCCGCGCGCGATCTCGCTGCTGCGGGAGGTGTTCTCCGTGCTCGCCGAGTCCGCGCCGAAGGGGACGGCCGTGAGCGATATCCGCACGCATCTCCTCGGCTACGAGGGCGTCATCGGGGTGCACGACGTGCACGTCTGGCAGCTCACGCGCGGGGCGCCGGTGTTCACGGCCCACGTCAGCGTCGACCCGCAGCTGCTCGCCGACGGACGCTCCACGCAGCTGCTCTCCGACATGCAGGCGTGTCTCGCCGACCACTTCGACGTGGAGCACTCGACCTTCCAGATCGAGCCCGCCGAGCAGTCGGACTGCGAACCGCACCACGCCTGAAGCATCCGGCTGGGGCACCCGGCTGGGGCGCCAGCGGGTCAGTCCTCGACGACGATCTCGTCCGGGCTCTTGTCGGGACGGAGACCTCGCCACCGGGCATGGCGGAGCACCCCATCGGGTGTCCAGTTCGCGAACTCGACCTCGCCGACCAGCTCGGGGCGCACCCAGAGCGCATCGGAGGCATCGGGTCCGGGAACCCCGTCCAGAGGAGCCTTCGGCACGCGCAGAGGTTCGAGCCGGGCGAGGAGGTCGTGCAGGATGCGGTCGGTGAATCCGCTGCCCACGCGTCCGACGTAGCGCAGCCGGGTCGGACCGCCGCCGCTCCCTGACGGCTCCGGCACGGCCAGGAGCAGCGAGCCCAGTGTGCCCTCACGGTCGCCCTTGCCCGGACGGATCCCCACGATCACGGCCTCCTGCATCCGCGTGTGCTTGAGCTTGAGCCAGGCGGGGGAGCGCTGCCCCGGCCGGTACCTCGATCGCGGGTCCTTGACCACCACGCCCTCGAGGCCGAACTCGCGGCTCGCGTCGAGGGCGGCGTCGACGTCGTCGAACACGGGAGGGATCTGCAGCGGAGCGTCGAGGTCGGCGATGACGTCGTCGAGCAGCGTCCGGCGCTCGCGCAGCGGCATGTCCGTCAGGTCGTGGCCGTCGAGGCGCAGCAGGTCGAACAGCATGTACACGATCGGGGTGCGAACGACCTCGCGCTCGATCTCGCGGGGGCGGGTCAGATGCATCCGGTTCTGCAGCAGCGAGAAGCTCGGCCGGCCGTGGGCGTCGAAAGCGACGATCTCCCCGTCGACGACCGCATCCGCGACCGGGAGGAAGGGCGCGCCGTCGGCGGTGAGCTCCGGATACCGGTCGGTGATGTCGGTGCCGCGCCGGGCATGGAGCCGCATCCGTCCGTCGGCCCAGGTGCCCATCGCACGGATGCCGTCCCATTTCACCTCGACCCAGGAGGGGGAGCTCAGGCTGCGCGCGATCGCGGGCGTCCCGTTCTCGGCGAGCATCGGGTCCAGGGTCGGGACCGTGGCTCCGGCTGCGGGCGCGGGCGCGCTCCGTGGGCGATGCGAGGCGCGAGGGGGTGCTGCAGAGGGTGTCGCGGGAACCGGAGCGGATGCGGCGGCGAGCGGACGCAGCCCCGCCAGTGGATCGATGCCCGCGGCCGCACGGGCGAGCACCTCGTCGAGGTCGAGCTGAGCGAGGGCGGGGTCGTCGAGCTCTTCCCAGGTGCGGGGCGCGGCCACCCAGGGCTGGGCGCGCCCGCGGAGCGAGTACGGCGAGATCGTGGTCTTCTTGCCGTTGTTCTGGCTCCAGTCGAGGAAGACCCGGCCTCCGCGCACCGCCTTCGACATGACGCTCGTGGCGAGGTCCGGGTGATCGCTCTCGATCAGGCGTGCGAGCTCCTTCACCACGGCCGAGATCTCGTCGCTCGTCTGCTCGCCGGGCAGTGCCGCGTAGAGGTGGATGCCCTTGCTGCCGCTCGTGACGGGGAGGGGATCGAGCCCCATGTCCGTCAGGAGGCCGCGGGCGAAGCGGGCGACCTCGGCGCACTGCGCGAGCCCCACGCCGGGGCCGGGATCGAGGTCGAGGACGAGGCGGTCCGGACGGCCGGGTCGCCCGTCGGGGGCGAAGCGCCACTGCGGCACGTGCAGCTCGATCGCCGCGACCTGTGCGAGCCAGACCAGGGTCGGCACGTCGTCGACCAGCGGATACTCCTTGGGGCCGTCGGAGTGCTGGATGGCCTGCCGCGGGATCCAGTCGGGGGCTCCGGGCTCGAGCTGCTTGGTGAAGAAGGCGTCCGCCGGCGCATCCGCGGTCCCGACCCCCTCGACCCAGCGCTTGCGGGTGACCGGACGCCCGTGGAGGAGGGGCAGCATGAGCGGGGCGATGGCGCTGTAGTAGGCGATGATCTCGCCCTTGGTGGTGCCGGTCTCTGGGTACACGACCTTGTCGAGGTTGGTCACGCGCAGACGGCGACCGTCGACCTGCACGATCTGCCCTTGTCCGACCATGCAGCCAGCGTAGTCAAGGGTCTGGCCCGGACCGCTCCGCCTGGTGTTCACTGGTGTCATGAGGACGATCTGGAAGGGCGCGCTGACGTTCGGGCTCGTGAACGTGCCGGTGAAGGTGTATTCCGCGACCGAGGATCACGACGTGCCGCTGCATCAGGTGCACGAGAAGGACGGCGGGCGCATCCGCTACCAGCGCACCTGCGAGGTGTGCGGCGAGACGGTCGCGTACGCCGACATTGATCGCGCCTACGTGGACGACGGCCAGACGGTCGTTCTCACGAAGGACGACCTCGCCGCTCTCCCGGCCGAGAAGAGCAGGGAGATCGACGTCGTCGAGTTCGTCCCCTCCGATCAGGTCGATCTGCTGACGCTGGACAAGCCGTACTACCTCGAACCGGACTCGAAGTCCCCGAAGGCCTACGTGCTGCTGCGCAAGACGCTGGAGCAGACCGACCGCACCGCGATCGTGCGCTTCACGCTGCGGCAGAAGACGCGTCTGGCCGCGCTCCGCGTGCGGGGGAAGGTGCTCGTGCTGCAGACGCTGCTGTGGGCGGATGAGGTGCGCGAGGCGGCGTTCCCCGCACTAGACGAGGACGTGCGGATCTCGAAGAAGGAGCTCGAGCTTTCGGCGTCCCTCGTCGACAGCTACTCGGCCGACTTCGATCCCGAGGAGTTCGTGGACGAGTACCAGAAAGAGCTCCGTACCCTCATCGACGCGAAGATCGATGCCGGGGACACCTTCGACGTCGCCGAGACTTTCGGCGAGGCGGAGAAGGCCGCGGAGGGCGGAGAGGTCATCGACCTGATGGAGGCGCTGCGCGCCAGCGTCGCGCGCACCAAGGAGGAGCGGGCGAAGAAGTCCGGCTGAGCCACCGGCATCGGGTGGACCCGGCGCCGGTCGGACGCTCAGTGCTTGCCGTCGCCGTCCAGGTCGGGGGCGCGGTCGAAGACGTCGGCGTCGAGGACGAGTTCCTGCGCCTCCTCGGCGTCCGTCACCACGTCGTCACCGGCGTCCGCGGCCTTCTTGGCCTTGTAGCGCTCGGAGAAGTAATGCCAGACGGTGATGAGTGCGGTGCCGCCGACAGCGGCCAGCAGGATCAGGTCGATGTAGTCCTCGACGAACGTGGCCACCGGCGGGATGAAGCCGATCGCGTAGCCGAACATCGTGAGGCCGAAGCCCCAGAGGATCGCGCCGATGAGGTTGTAGAGCGTGTATTTGCGCCAGGGCATGTGGCCGACGCCGGCCGCGACCGGGGCGAACGTACGGACGATCGGGACGAAGCGGGCGAGGATCACGGTGATGCCGCCGAAGCGCTCGAAGAACGCGTTCGTGCGCTCGACGTTCTTCCGGCTGAACAGTCCCGATTCCTTCCGCTCGAAGATCGCGGGGCCGCCCTTGTGGCCGATGACGTAGCCGACCTCGCCGCCGATGAACGCCGCGAGTCCGATCAGGAACGCGACGATCCAGACGTTGATGCCGAAGACTCCGTGCTCCGAGGCGCCGATCGGGTGCGAGAGCAGACCCGAGATCACGAGCAGCGTGTCGCCCGGAAGCAGGAATCCGACCAGGAGCCCGGTCTCGGCGAACACGATGAAGCACACCACCAGGAGCGCCCAGGGGCCGGCCGCACCGATGATCGTCTGGGGGTCGAGCCAGGGGATGAGGGCGTTCGGCGCGTGCAGCATGGATTCGAGCACTGAGGGGTTCCCGTCGGTCGTGATTGGTCGGCGGTGCAACTGAGCGACAGCGCGGCACCCCCAAGAAGGCACCGTCGTCTCTCGTGCGGAAGGTGGGACTTGAACCCACACGCCCTGAGGCACAGGAACCTAAATCCTGCGTGTCTGCCAATTCCACCACTCCCGCGCGGTGGAACAAGTCTACTGACCGCGGAAACCTCCTATCTGGGGATCAGCCCGCAGTTCGCGCCGGCATCGTCGTCAGGCGTACGGGCCCGGCACGCGCGGCTCCTCCGGGTTCGGGGCCAGAGGCTCCGCGGGGTTCGGGGCGAGCGGCTCCTCGGGGTGCGGCGCGAGGGGCTCCTCGGGGGGGGGAGCCGACGGCTCGGTCGGGAAGAGCGGGGACGGCTCGTCGGGCTCGGTCGGAGTGGGAGTGGGATCGGACATGTGTGCTCCTTCGTTGGGGTGCGTGCCGTGCGGATGTGTGCGTGCGGTGTCGAGTCCAGCAGGGAGCGGGCGCGGCGTCTGCACCCTTGCGCTCTGGTGCGGGGTGTGGTGTCGAGGTGTCGCGGCGGGCTGTGGAGAACTTCACGGGCGGGTGACGGATTCTTGCGAGGATGCGGGTGTGAGTCATCCCTCCCTCCTGGTCGCCGAGCGGGTGCGGCTGCGCCTGCGTGCGGAGGGCATCGATCCCTCGATCGATCCGGATGCCGCCCGGCGCATCACCTACGCCGAGGTGCGCCGCTACGACGATCTCGCCCTCGCCCGCGGTGAGGCGCTGATCGAGGACGAGACGGCGTGCGTGCGCGACGTGCTCGCCGCGCTCAGCGGCTTCGGGGCGCTGCAGCCCCTGCTCGACGATCCCGGGATCGAGGAGATCTGGCTGAACGGCACGGGGCACGTCCACGTCGCGCGGGGCGGAGTGGCGGAGCGGACCGGGCTCCGCCTCGACGAGACCGCGGTGCGCGACCTCGTGGAGCGGATGCTGCAGTCCACCGGGCGCCGCGTCGACATCAGCCAGCCGTTCGTGGATGCGTCGCTGCCCGACGGATCGCGCCTGCACGTCGCGATCGCCGATGTCGTGCGGGGCTCCTGGGCGGTGAACATCCGCAAGTTCCTGCCGATGTACCGGTCCCTCGAGGCCCTGACGGACCAGGGGATGATGCCGCGGGCGGTGGCGGAGATGCTCCGGGCGGCGATGATCGACGGGCGCACGGTGATCGTGTCCGGTGCGACGCACGCCGGCAAGACCACGGTGCTCGGAGCGCTGCTCGCCGTCTGCGCCCCGTCCCAGCGCATCGTGACGGTCGAGGAGACGTTCGAGCTGGCGGTGGAGGGCCCGGATCTGGTGGCTCTGCAGGGACGTCAGGCCGGCCTCGAGGGCACCGGGGAGATCACCCTGCGACGACTGGTGAAGGAAGCGCTGCGCATGCGACCGGATCGGCTGGTCGTCGGTGAGGTGCGCGATGCGGAGGCGCTCGACCTGGTGCTCGCTCTCAACACCGGGGTTCCGGGGGCCTGCACGGTGCACGCGAACTCGGCGACGGAGGCGCTCGAGAAGCTCAGCATCCTGCCCCTGCTGGCCGGCCGCAACATCGATCGCGCGTTCATCGCCCCCGCCCTCGCGTCGTCCGTCGACCTCGTCGTGCACTGCGCCCGTGATCGCGCGGGGCAGCGACAGGTGCAGGAGATCATCGCCCCCACCGGCGAACTCGTCGACGGACGCATCCAGACCCGCCGCGCCTACCTCGACCCGACGGCGGCCGCACGCGCCGGGGACCTCGATCATCGGCGTCTCGGAGTCGCATCATGACGTTCCTCGTGGGGGCGCTGCTCGCGGCGGGCGTGCTGCTCTGCCTGTCCCCGTGGATGTGGCCGGCACGGGGCGACGAGGAGCGGACCGTCCGACGTGGGCGGCTGGTCCGTCTGATCGAGGAGGCGGGGCTCGACGCCCTCCCGTCGCGAGCGCTCATCGGTATCGTGATCGCCACAGCCCTGATCGCCGCGTCTGCCGTCTGGCTCCTGACCGGTCTCGCCGTGCTCGCGGTGCTGAGCGGGGTCGCGGGAGGCGTCGCACCGATCGCGTTCCTGCGAGGACGGCGACTGCGACTGCGACGGCTGCGGCGGCAGCTCTGGCCCGATGTCTGCGATCTCCTGATCGCGTCCATCCGCGTGGGACTGTCGCTCCCGGACGCGGTGGCGAGTCTGGCCGAGTCCGCACCGTCGGCGCTGCGACCCGCGTTCCTCGTGTTCGCGCGGGATCTCCGGGCGAGCGGGCGGTTCGAGACGAGCCTCGACAGGCTGAAGTCCACGCTGGCCGACCCCATCGGCGATCGGATCGCCGAGACCCTGCGTATGGCGCGTCAGGTCGGTGGCACCGAGCTGATCAGCGTGCTCCGCTCCCTCTCCGCCTCGGTCCGTGCGGATGCCGCGCTGCGCGGCGAGGTCGAGGCCCGGCAGTCCTGGATCCGCGGCGCCGCGGTCCTCGGGGCGATCGCGCCGTGGGTCATCCTCGGACTGCTCGTGATGCGTCCCGAAGGAGCGTCGGCGTACGGCACCCCGGAGGGCGTCGTCGTCATCTGCGTGGGCGCCGCGGTGTCCGTCGTCGCGTTCCACATCATGGTCCGCATCGGCCGGCTCCCCGAACCGCGGCGGTGGTTCGGGTGAACGACGTCTCGGCCGTCGCCGCGGCCGTGCTGATCGGTGGTGCCTTCACGGTCGGGGAGCTGAGCATGCTCTCTGCGCTGCCGCGATGGCGGGCCGCTTCCCTGACCGTCCGGATCGGGCCCTATGTGCGCGACGTCGTGTCGGACGAGCGCCTGCCGCACGGCATCCTCCCCGCGACGGGCGTGCTCCCCGCGAGCGCCCGCACGCTGTGGCACGGCGCCCGGGACGGATTCGAGCGGATGCTGGGCGGGGGAGAAGCACTCCGTCGACGCCTCTCTCAGGCGGGGCTGAGGAGGGAACCGGCGGCGTTCCGCGGACGACAGCTCGGCTGGGCGCTCGCCGGCATCGGTGTGGGAGCCGTCCTCCTCATCGTGCTGGCGCTCCTGGGCCGGCTTTCCGTCCCGACCAGCATCATGCCGCTGCTGTGCGGCGCGCTGGCGGCCGCGGCCTACGACATGCAGCTCTCGGCGCGTGCCCGGGCCCGGCGGATCCGGCTCGCCGATGAACTCCCGACGACCCTGGAGTTCCTGGCGCTGTGCCTCTCCGCCGGTGAGGGATTCCTCGACTCGCTGCGCCGGGTGGCGGCCGTCGGCTCCGGCGAGCTGACGGCCGAGCTCCGTCAGGTGGTGCTCGCTGTCGGCACCGGGTCGCCCCTGGCCGACGCGCTGGGGGAGATGGCCGCCCGCCTCCAGCTCCCCGGACTGTCGCGTGCCGTGGACCAGGTGATCGCCGCCCTCGAGCACGGGGCGCCGCTCGCCGCGGTGCTGCATGCGCAGGCGGGCGATGCCCGGGAGGATGCGAAGCGCACGCTCATCGAGCAGGCCGGACGGAAGGAGATCCTCATGCTCCTCCCGCTGGTGTTCCTGATCCTGCCGCTGTCGGTGCTCTTCGCGATCTACCCCGGCCTGTTCATCCTCCGCCTCGGGATCGGCTGACGGCGACCTCGCGGCGATGCGCCTGTGGATAACTCCGGGGCGGGAGGAGCGCCTCCGGGCAGACTTGCCGGATGATCACTCACGCGCGCTCGACAGTCCGGAATCTGATGCAGGACGAGGCGGGTGACGTCCCCGGCTGGGTGCTCGTGACACTCATGACGGCGGGCCTCGTGGTGCTCATCTGGGCTGTCGCCGGACCGGCGCTGACGTCCCTGTTCGAGCAGGCGATCCAACGGGTCTCGGGGCTCTGAGGTGCGCGGCGATCGCCCGCTCGCAGATGATCGGGGCTCCAGCCCGGTGGAGTTCCTGCTGGTGGGGACCCTGCTCACGGCGCTCACCCTCGCGGTGCTCCAGCTGGCGCTCGCCGTGTACGTGCGCAATGTGGTCCATGACGCGGCCGTGGAGGGCGCTTACCATGCGGCCCTGGCCGACACGAGCCCGCAGGAGGGGATCGACCGCACCCGCGAGGTCATCTCCCGGGCGGTCGGCGGCGCCTACGCCGAGGACATCCGGGTCGGCACCTCGGGTGCGCCGCCGCGGGAGGTCGTCGACGTCCGCGTCCGAACGACGTTCCCGCTGCTCGGGCTGATCGGCGTCCCTTTCGCGATGGAGGTGGAAGCGCATGCTCCCGTGGAGACGTTCGGCGAGCGATGAGGAGGGATCGGCGGCGCTCGAGTTCATCGCGGTCGGCGTCATCCTCCTCGTGCCGCTGGTGTACCTCGTGATCGCGCTCGGGACGATCCAGGAGCAGACTCTCGGCACGGAGGCGGCAGCGCGCCACATGGCCCGCGTCATCGCCGAGGCACCCGACGCCTCCTCGGCATCGGCGCGGAGTGACGCGGTGCTCGCGGCCGTCGTCGAGGAGTACGGCCTCGATGCCGCCGCGGTGGATGTCTCGCTCTCCTGCACACCGGCCGGCGCCGGATGCCCCTCCGCCGGAGCGACCATCCTCGTCACCGTCGCGACGCGGGTGCGCCTCCCTCTGATGCCGGAGATGCTCGGCCTCGATCGACCGACGGCGGTCCCCGTACAGGCCGACGCCGTGCAGAAGATGTCGCGGCTGTGGGGAGAGGAGTGAGGTCCCGGGGGAGCGAGGACGGCAGTGTCCTCCTGCTCACGCTCGGCTACGTGCTCCTCGCCCTCGCGGTGATCTTCGTGTGCGTGTGCGCCACCGACCTCTACATCGCCCAGAAGCGGCTGGACGCGCTCGCCGACTCCGCCGCGCTCGCCGGAGCGGACGGGTTCACGGTCGTCGCGGGCGACGGAGCCGTCCGTGCCGCACTCTCGGATGCCGGGGTCGAGGAGCAGGCGACCGCCCTGGTGGCGGAGCTGCCGGGAGAGGCTGCGGTCGTCAGGGCCGGTACGCCGGACGGTGTCTCGGCGCGGGTCACGGTCACCGCGGACTGGCACCCGCCGCTGCTCACCCTGTTCGTGCCCGACGGCGTCGCCCTGGAGTCGACCGCCACGAGTCGCACCGCGCTGTGGTGACGGGCCCCGCGGCGATGGTGTCGCGGGAAGACGTGAAGCGGCGGGGCGCGCATGGGGAGAGCCCTGGCGCATCGGGGATCGAGGCGTGGCAAGGGCGGCTCCGCCGCTTCACTGGGGGCGTCTGGCCGGGGCCTGGAGGGCAAGACCAGACGGGTCGGGTCCCGCGCCTCACTCCGGGGCGGGCTCGATGTGGAAATGGTCGGTGACCCCGGGCAGGGGTACGCGCGACCAGGAGGCGACGAATTCGGCGGGCACGACGGCGCTGCCCGCGGGAATCGTCGACAGGTCCGGGTTGATGTACGCCCGCGAGTACAGGATCTGTCCCGGGATCTGGAGCACACCGTTGACATAGCGCCGATCGGCGACGGCACCGGTCGGATTCAGCGTGAAGTACACCGTGCTCGAGGTCTGCCCGGTGGCCAGCGGCAGCTGGTAGCGGAACCACACCGGGTACGACGCATCGGTCGAGGTCGCCGCGTGCTGCGGGGTGCCGGTGGCCACGAAGGTCCAGTTGTTGTTGTTCGCACCGCTGATCCGGAAGAGGTCCTGTCCCGCGGCGTTCTTCGCGGCCGAGGTCAGGAGACCCTCGATGTAGATCTCGCCGGCCTGCAGCGGGTCGCCGAGGTTCGTGAACGAGAGCCCCAGCACGACCGGCGAATACGGTACGAGCAGCTTGCCCACGCCGTACTGCTCGTCGTCCCAGGTCGGATCGCCGGCCGGAGGCACGGAGACGCGGCTCGAAGCGCTGACGGTGCGCGTCGGTTCGCCGCTCGCGGCCGCGAGCGGTGTCGCGATCGCCGCCGCGACGACGGGCACCGACCAGGCGGCCGTGACGAGGACGGTGCGACGATCGAGGCCGCGCCGGCTGTCGGATGATGGTGTGGAATCGGGCATCTGCGTCTCCCCCGGAGTCAGGTACGGAGACACGGTAGGCGCGCGGATCCGTCCGTGGCGAGCGGTCGGAGCGGATCCGACGCCGGACGGCCAGATGTGACAGCACCGGCCACACCTGCCCGGACGGGCGGCGGGGGAGGAGGCGCCCCGTCGAGGCTCAGTCGGCGGGATCCTCCGGCCGCTCGCGCGGCACGAACCGCGGGATCCACCGCACGAAGCCGACCGCGCCGACGAGACCGATCACGCCCATCGCGCCGGCCGCGATGGACAGCGTCGCCACAGCGGTGATCGCGGACACGAGCAGCGGGGCGACAGCGCCACCGGCATCCGTGAGCGTACGCCATGAGCCGAGGAACGCCGCGGGTTCGCGTTTCGGGGCGACATCCGCGCCGAGGGTGAGCAGGATGCCGCTGGACAGTCCGTTCCCGACGCCCAGCACGGCGGCGAACATGCCGAACCACAGCACCGCGGAGTCGAGATCGTGCGTGAACGACAGCGCGAGGAAGCCCGCGCCCATCAGCACCATGGCGGGCATCGCCGCCCACAGCCGTCCGAAGCGATCCATCACCTGACCGCTGGCGTAGAAGAGCGCGAAGTCGATCGCTCCTGAGATGCCGACGACGAGCGCGATGGTGGACGCGTCGAGTCCCAGCGACAGTCCCCACAGCGGGAGGACCACCTGCCGTGCCGACCGCACCGCCGACAGGGAGGCGGCGGCCAGTCCGAGCCGGCCGAGCACCGACCGCTGGCGCCACATCGTCTGGAAGATGCCCGCTCGTTCGATCGTCGGGATGGATCCGCTGACCGCCTCGCCGGAGTCCTCGACGAAGCGCTCGCGGGTCGTCGGGGTGATCGGAGGGATCGTCTTCTCCGGGTCGGGGCCGAACAGGACGAGCACGACCATGACGACCAGGCATCCGAGGAAGAACCAGATCGCCGCGCTCTCGCTGCCGAAGAGCTGCAGGAGTCCGGCGGCGACGAAGGGACCGATGAAGATGCCGAGGCGGAAGCTGCCACCGAGCAGCGAGAGCGAGCGCGCACGGAACGCCACCGGCACCCGCGTGGTCATGAAGGCGTGCCGGGCGAGGCCGAAGGCCGCCGCACAGATCCCGAGGAGGAAGACCGAGGCCGCCAGGACACCGAGACTCGGGGCGAGCACCATGCCCACGGCGGCGGCGATCGCGATCACGCCCGCGATCACCATCGTGAGGCGCTCGCCGATCCGTCCCACGGCCCATCCGGCGGGGAGGTTGCCGCACAGCTGCCCGACCACGAGCGCCGAGGCGACGAGCGCCGCGAACGCGACATCGGCGCCCATCGACGCGGCGAGCACCGGGATGAGCGGGATGACGGCGCCCTCACCGAGGGAGAAGAGGATCGTCGGCAGATACACCATGGGCCCGAACTGCTTGAGGACCGACGATGCACTGCTGCTCACGCCTTCACGCTACTCCTCGTGCGGAGGGCTCCTTCGTGCGGGGTCCCCGCGCGGGCAGACGGCACGTTAGGCTGAGGTGTCATGCTCGAACTAGATCTCTCCGCCGAAATCCAGGCGCTCAGGCACACCTTCGGCGACATCAGCGAGGTCGTCGATGTCTCCCGTCTCCGCGACGACATCGCGCGTCTCAGCGAGGAGGCCGGTGCCCCCGACCTCTGGGACGACACCGAGAACGCGCAGAAGGTGACCAGCGCCCTCAGCCACCGTCAGTCCGAGCTCGCCCGCATCACCGGGATCGCTCAGCGTCTCGACGACCTCGAAGTGCTCGTGGGCCTCGCCAACGAGATGGAGGACGAGGACTCCGCGCAGGAGGCGCGCACCGAGCTCGCCGCGCTCACCGACCTCATCAACCAGCTCGAGGTGCAGACGCTTCTCGACGGCGAATACGACGAGCGCGCGGCGATCATCACGATCCGCTCCGGCGCGGGTGGCGACGACGCCACCGACTTCGCCGAGATGCTCATGCGCATGTACCTGCGCTGGGCCGAGCGGCACAAGTACCCCGTCAAGGTCATGGACACGTCCTACGCAGAGGGCGCCGGCATCAAGTCCGCGACCTTCGAGATCGACGCGCCCTACGCCTTCGGCACCATCTCGGTCGAGGCCGGCACGCACCGCCTCGCCCGCATCAGCCCGTTCGGCTCCGCCGACAAGCGCCAGACGTCGTTCGCGGCGGTCGAGGTCATCCCGCTGATGGAAGAGGCCACCGAGGTCGACATCCCGGAGAACGACATCCGCGTGGATGTGTTCCGCTCCTCGGGCCCTGGCGGTCAGTCGGTCAACACGACCGACTCCGCCGTCCGCCTGACGCACCTCCCGACCGGCATCGTCGTCTCGATGCAGAACGAGAAGTCGCAGATCCAGAACCGCGCCGCCGCCATGCGCGTGCTGCAGACCCGACTCCTGCTGCTGCAGAAGGAGCAGGAAGCGGCGAAGAAGAAGGAGCTCGCGGGCAACATCACCGCGAGCTGGGGCGACCAGATGCGCTCCTACTTCCTCTACGGCCAGCAGCTGGTGAAGGATCTCCGCACCGGGCAGGAGTCGGGAAACCCGGCCGCCGTGTTCGACGGCGACCTCGACGACTTCATCTCCGCGGGCATCCGCTGGCGCAAGCGCAAGATCGAGGACTGAGTCCACGAAGAAGGCCCCGGATCTCTCCGGGGCCTTCTTCGTGTGGTGTCAGTACCCCGCGTCGCGAAGGGTCCCGGTCACGTCGTCGTAGCTGACGGCGACACACTGCACGGTGCGGTCGTCCGCGCCGATCCACGAGCCCTCCGTGGGCCAGTACGGATAGAAGTCCAGCGCGGAGTCTTCGTAGGAGACGCCCACGAACCTCTCGAATTCCGTGAGACAGCGATCCCAGGCGGCCTCCTCCACGACGTCGGCTCCGGGGAACTCGCCGTCCTCGAGGTCGAAGATGAAGTACACCTCGTCCGTGTGCGGCAGGTCGCAGGGCACGACGGGGACCTCGGAGATCTCCTCCTCGTCGCCGTAATCGAACAGGGGGATGCAGTCGCCCACCTCGAGCTCGGCGAAGGGGACCATCTCGGCCCCCTCGATCGCGGAGGAGTCGGTAGGCGGTCGCTCGTCGGAACCGGAGAGAAGACCCCGATCTTCCGCCGCTGCGGAGACCAGCCCGACCACGAGCGACACGGCGAGGGCGAGGAACGCGCCGACGACTGCGACCACCATGCCGGTGATGCCCGGGCAGCGGCGGCCCCGCAGGAACAGTGAGACCAGCGAGAGCACGAACCCGACGGCGAGGAGACCCCAGCCGACGATCGTGATCAGCGGGATGCACACGCACACGACGCCGACGACCACGGCCGCCAGGCCCACGACCCCCAGCACGGACACTCCCGGTGCCGGGGCGGGGACCGGTGCGGGCGCCGCCCACGGAGCGCCGTATGCGGATGCCGGTGCCGATGCCCATGCGACGCCGGCCTGCGGCATGCTCGCGGGCGCGATCGGCGCAGCGGAGGGTGCCAGGTACGGCGGGGCGAACGGCTCGGGCTCAGGCTCGGCGGTAGACGACGCCTCCTCGGCAGCGGACGACGCCTCCTCAGGGGCGGCGTCGACCACCGCCGGTTCCGTCGCCGACTCTGCTGCGGTCGTCGCCGGGGCGGTGACGACGTGCGCGGTCCACTGCACGCCGTCCCACCACCGTCGACTTCCTGCGCCGTCGTCGTACCACCCGGGAGGCGTCGTCATCAGAGGGGTTCCGCTTCGCCGAGGGTCAGCCGGCGAAGCAGGCGGTGATGGCCTCGGTGTCGCCGAGCACCTCGGCGAAGCCGTACGCCGCGTCGACATCCGTGAGGGTGCCGTCGCTCTCGGCGATCGCGCGCAGGGTCGAGTTGTCGAGATCGGAATCCACCAGCAGGCCCGAGAGGCACGTGATCTGTCCCTCGGTGTAGTTCTCGGCGCCATCCGCGGTCAGGATCGCGGTCAGGCCGACGGCGACCTCCGCCGTGGTCGGCCGGACGCCGTCGTCGGCGCCATCCGTGCCGTCGGTGTCGCTCGGCTCGGTCGCCTCGATCGACGGCGAGGAGCTGGGTAGGTTGTCGATCTCGCTGCTCACGCCCTGCGCGATGGCGAAGAGGTAGACGAACGCCATGATGATGCCGATGATCGTGCCGACGACCGCCAGGCTGAGACCGGCGATCCCCGGCCACTTCTTGCCCTTGAGGAAGAGCGAGACGATCGAGACGACGAAGCCCGCGGCGAGCAGGATGAACCCGACGAAGCCGACCACCGGGATGAACACCAGGATGGCTCCGAGAACCGACAGGCCGAGGCCGACCAGTCCGAGGATCGAGAGCTTCTTGGGCCCCTCCGGGACGGGCTGCTGCGCGTAGGAGGAGGTCGCCGGGTAGCCCGCCGGCGCGCCGGCGCCGGGATAGGCCGACGCGGCCCCCGGGTATCCGGCAGCGGGCTGCGCGGAATCCGCCACCGGGTAGGTGGGGTAGGCGGAGGTCTGCGACTCGACGGCGGCCTGGTCGGCTGCTGCCGGCTCGGCTGCTGCCGGCTCGCCTGCCGCCACGTCGGTCGCTGCCACGTCGGCCGCTGATTCCGGCGTCCCGGCCTCGGTCGCTGCGGACTCGGGCGTGCCCGTCTCCGGGGCGAAGTTCTCCGTCCACTGCTGTCCGTCCCACCACCGCTGGCGTCCGGATCCGTCGTCGTACCAACCGGCAGGTGTCGTCATCAGGGTCCCCCTCGAAGTCTCTCCGTCGCGCTGTCCGCGCGACGGGCAGCTTCCTGTATATCAGTGCACGGGGACGCGCCGGTGGACTCGGGATGGGGAGCAATCCCCATCCCGTCGCCCGAGGACGTCCGCAGAGGACACACCGCGCGGGGTGTCGCTCGCGGCAAGGGGAGGGCCCGCGCTTAGGCTCGAACAGCCATGATTCGGTTCGAGAACGTCACGAAACGCTACCGCGGGACGTCGAAGCCCGCCCTCTCCGGTGTCGACTTCGAGGTGCAGCGCGGGGAGTTCGTCTTCCTCGTCGGTGCCTCGGGCTCCGGCAAGTCCTCCTGTCTGCGCCTGATCCTGCGCGAAGACGTGCCCACTGCGGGACGCGTCGCCGTGCTCGGTCGAGACCTGCGCTCGCTCGCCAACCGCAAGGTGCCCTACTTCCGGCGCCACATCGGCTCGGTGTTCCAGGACTTCCGTCTGCTCCCGTCGAAGACCGTCTACCAGAACGTGGCCTTCACGCTCCAGGTGACCGGTTCGTCGCGCGGGTTCATCCAGCAGGCCGTGCCGGAGGCGCTCGCACTCGTCGGGCTCGACGGGAAGCAGAAGCGGATGCCGCACGAGCTCTCCGGTGGTGAGCAGCAGCGCGTCGCGATCGCCCGCGCGCTCGTGAACCGTCCGCAGGTGCTGCTCGCCGACGAGCCGACCGGAAACCTCGACCCGGCCACGTCCGTCGACATCATGCAGCTCCTCGCCCGCATCAACGCGGGCGGCACCACCGTCCTGATGGCCACGCACGAAGCCGGCTTCGTCGACCAGATGCAGCGCCGCGTGATCGAGCTGCGCGACGGGGAGATGGTGCGCGACGAGGTGCACGGCGGATACGGCGACACCTCGAACATCCCGCGCCTGGTGCCCGAGGAGGTGCGGGGAGCTGCGGCCGCCGCGGCCCTCACCGCGGTGCAGGAGGTGCAGCGGCAGACCGCGGATCTCTCCGTGGTCCGTGCCGCCCTCGCCGAAGAGCTCAGCACGCAGCGCAAGGCCGCCGCGCCCGCTGCCGAGCCCGTCGCCGCCACGGGCGAGGATGCCCCGGCGCCGCGCACCGTGGAGCCCCCGCGCACCGTGGAGCCCCCGGAGCAGCCGCGGGACGTCGACGACCCGGCGAACATCGTGGAGCCGCCCGCCGTGGTCGAACCCCCCGCCGTCGTCCGGCCGCGCACGCACCCGATCACCCTGCCGACGGTCGACGTCGCGGAGCTCGGCGTCGCGGACCGCCTCGGACTGTCCGACGAAGACGACGAGGAAGTGGGCCCGACCTCATGAGAATCGGTCTCATCCTGACCGAGGCCCTGGGTGGGCTTCGGCGCAACATCTCGATGGTCATCTCCGTCGTGCTGGTCACTTTCGTGTCGCTGACCTTCGTGGGTGCGGCGATCCTGATGCAGGGCCAGATCGGCGTCATGCGCGGCTACTGGGCCGAGCGTGCCCAGGTGGCGGTGTACATGTGCTCGGCCGTCTCGGAATCCGACACCTGTGTCGACGGCGCGGCGAGCGAGGAGCAGGTCGCCGCCGTCCGCGCTCAGCTGGAGGGGGACGCCCTGGCGCCTCTCATCAGCTCGATCACGTTCGACACCAAGGAGGAGACCTACGCCAAGCTCGTCGAACAGCTCGGTGAGGACCAGGCGAGCGTGCTCACGCCCGACCAGGCGTTCGAGGTCTTCTTCGTCACGATGAAGGACCCCGGTCAGTCGCAGGTGCTCGCCGAGGCGTTCAGCGGCCAGGCCGGCGTCGAGCAGGTCAAGGACCAGCTGCAATACCTCGAACCTCTCTTCTCCGCTCTGACGGTCGCGACCTACATCGCGGTCGGCATCGCCGTCCTGATGCTCATCGCCGCGACCCTGCTCATCGGCACGACCATCCGATTGTCGGCATACGCGCGCCGCAAGGAGATCGGCATCATGCGCCTGGTCGGCGCCTCGAACCGCTTCATCCAGACCCCCTTCGTCCTCGAGGGCGTGTTCGCCGCGTTCCTCGGGTCGGCGTTCGCCAGCGCCGCGGTCGTCGCGGGCGTGCACTTCGGCGTGAACGGGTACCTGCGAGGACGGGTGCCGTTCATCACGACCTGGGTGACGATGCAGGACGCCGCCCTGGTGGTGCCGGTCCTGATCGGCATCGGCATCGTGCTCGCCGCGCTCTCCGCCGGCTTCGCGATCCGACGCTGGCTCCGTACCTGATAGCCTGAAAGGCTGCTCGGTCGGAACGATCGATCGAGCTCATCACGGCAACAGGAGAGCATCATGCCCAGGGAACGCGGAGAGAAGGTCGTCGCGACCAATCGTCGCGCACGTCACGACTACACGATCGAGAAGTCGTACGAAGCGGGGATGGTGCTCACCGGCACCGAGGTCAAGTCACTGCGCCAGGGGCGCGCCAACCTCAGCGACGGATACGCCTTCGTCAAGGGCAACGAGGTCTTCCTCGACTCGGTGCACATCCCGGAGTACTCGCAGGGGCACTGGACGAACCACTCGGCCAAGCGCATCCGCAAGCTGCTGCTGCACCGCGAGGAGATCGCCAAGATCGCGCACGCCGTGTCGGCGGGCGGATACACGCTCATCCCGCTGAAGCTGTACTTCTCCGATGGTCGCGCCAAGGTCGAGATCGCTCTGGCGAAGGGCAAGCGCGAGTACGACAAGCGGCAGACCCTGCGCGAGCGTCAGGACACCCGCGAGGCCGACCGCGCCATGCGTCTGCGCAACCGCGTGGGGGAGTAGTCCCGGTCGTCACAGCCGCGGTTCGAAGCCGAACGCGCGACCGAGGAACGTCAGCTCGCGCTCCAGCGCATCGACGATCGACTCGGCGCTGCGGAATCCGTGTCCCTCCGTCGGATACAGCACGTACTCGTGATCGATGCCGCGCGCCGCGAGTGCATCGCGGATCGCCTCGGACTGCGACGGCGGCACCACCCGGTCCTCGCCGCCTTGCAGCAGCAGCACGGGGACGTCGATGCGATCGGCATGCGTCAGCGGTGAGCGCTCGATGTACACGTGCTCGTACTCGGGGAGCGGTCCGACCAGGCCGTCGAGGTAGGACGCCTCGAAGTCGTGCGTCTCGGCGGCCAGCATCCGCAGGTCGGCGACGCCGTAGCGACTGATCCCGGCGGCGAAGGTCCCTCCGCGGACCAGCGCGGACAGCACGGTCCATCCGCCGGCCGATCCGCCGCGGATCGCGATGCGGGCGGGATCCGCGAGCCCGGCGTCGGCGAGGCCGCGGGCGGCGGCGATCACGTCGTCGACGTCGACGACGCCCCACTGCCCGTCCAGGCGCTCACGGTAGGCGCGGCCGTATCCGGTCGACCCGCCGTAGTTCACGTCGAGCACGCCGATGCCGCGGCTCGTGTAGAAGGCGACCGCCGCAGAGGTCGCGCCCGTGACGTGGGCCGTCGGCCCCCCGTGCACGAGCACGACGTAGGGCGGGAGCTCGTCTTCGGGCGCCGTCGCCTCCGGATGGGCCGGGGGATATGCGAAGGCGTGCACGGCACCGTGCGGACCGTCGACCTCGATCGACAGGGCAGGGGGCATCCACTGCGGACCGACGGGCTCGCCGCCGCGCACCGCGAAGACCTCTCCGGAGTCGGTGTCGACGCACCAGAGTCCCGGTGCGACGCGGGAGCCGTTCCCGGAGAGGAGCACGCGCGTCCCGTCCACATCGTCCACGCTCACGTGTCCATCGGCGGGGAGGTCGACCAGCGCCGTGCCGCCGTTGTCGTCGAGGACCACGACCTCGTCGCGGCCGTTCGTGCGGACGGCGACGATGCGTCCGTCGTCGAGGGGACGGAACCAGCGGTTGCCGAGCACCCAGAGGCCGTAGCCGGTGTCGGCGTCCGCCGGCGCGTCGGCGGGGGCGAGCGGCTGCGGAGCGCCGGAGGGCTCGACGCCGTCGACCGTCACGCGGTACAGCTCCCAGCGGTCGTAGGGTGCGTCGGCGAAGAGCAGCTCCGTGTCGCTCGTCCACTCGGGCTGCAGCGCCGTCCGCGACGGGACCGTGTGCGGGTGCCCGCCATCGACCTCGGCGATCTGCACGCGGGCGTCTTCCCACGGCATCCGTCCGCGCTCCCACGCCACCCAGGCGGCGCGGGTCCCGTCGGGGGAGAGTGCGGGGTGGGCGAAGAACCCGTCTCCCTGCGCGATCACTCGCACAGCCGTCGGGTCTTCGGAGGCGGAGCCGTCGATCGGGATCTCGACGATCGCGCGCGTGTGCGGGGTCGTCGACAGGTCTTCGCGCACCGCCAGCAGACGGCCGTCCTGCACGCGCAGACCACCGTGAGAGGGCCCGGGCGGTGTGAGGGGCACGGGAACGTCGCCGGAGGCCAGGCGATGCACGCGCTGGTCGCCCGCGTCGACGAAGTACAGCGTGCCGTCGGCATCGGCCGTCCAGGCGCCGCCGCCGTACTCGTGCACCCGGGAGCGCGCACTCCAGGGGGCGGGGAGGATCTCGGCGCCGGAGGAGCTCCGCACGGTCACGCGCCCCTTCTCGGCCGGGACCGACTCGCCCCACCAGATCTCCGCGCCGACGAAGCGCGCACCGTCGATGCGGGGGGAGGAAGCCGCGACGGACGCGGCGGAGAAGGGCGAGGACCAGGAACCGTACGGGGACGACGACATGCTTCGAGCCTATGGGCCGACGGCACGCGGCGTCACACTCGTGCCCGGGACGACGAAGGCCCTCCCGGAGCTCCGGGAGGGCCTTCGTCGTTCCTGACGGGTCAGACCGCGCGGAGCACCGCCACGATCTTGCCGAGCACCACGGCCTCATCGCCGAGGATGGGCTCGAAGGCCGAGTTGCGGGGGAGGAGCCAGGTGTGCCCGTCGCGGCGACGCAGCACCTTGACCGTGGCCTCGCCGTCGAGCATCGCGGCGACGATCTCACCGTTCTCGGCGTTGCTCTGCGAGCGGACGACGACCCAGTCCCCGTCGCAGATGGCGGCGTCGATCATCGACTCGCCGGAGACCTTGAGCATGAACAGGTCGCCCTTGCCCACGAGCTGCCGCGGGAGGGGGAAGATCTCCTCGACCTGCTGATCCGCGGTGATCGGCACTCCGGCCGCGATCCGCCCGACCAGGGGCACGAGCGCGGCGTCGCCGACCGGGGTCGCGACGTCAGCGGGGTTCTCTGTGCTGGTGCCGGGCAGGTCGATGAGCACTTCCATCGCCCTGGTCTTGCCGGGGTCGCGCCGCAGGTAGCCGCTGAGCTCGAGCTGGCCGAGCTGGTGGGTCACGCTGGAGAGCGACTTGAGGCCGACGGCATCGCCAATCTCGCGCATGCTCGGCGGGTAGCCGTGGTTCGCGATCGAGCTCTGGATGACCTCGAGGATCGCCATCTGCTTGGGGCTCAGGCTCTTGCGCCGGCGCGTCCGCGGTGCCTCCGACTCGGGGGCAGAGTTCTCGCTCATGGTGCTCCTTAAGTGCGTGATCCGACGTCCCTCTTCGAATGTCGGAGGCCCGTGGTGGGGTGTTCTTATCGAAACCGTATCCGAGAATCGACCGGATCTGGAAGATCTGTTCGAGCGTGTCGGCCGATTTTCGGAGGTGGTTTCGAAGAATACTTGACAGATATTCGAACTCGAAGATATCTTCGGTACGTAGCTTCGCATTCACGGCTCCCGGCCGAGACGCGAATGCGAACGCTACGCCAACTTCCCCGGGGCTTCCCCGCTTCGGGACAGGCTAAGGAGCACGACATGAGCAGCATCAGCTTCAGCACCGCAGCAGTCATCCCGGCGTCGGCCCGTCCGACCACGCGTCTCCGGCTGACGATGCGAGGTCGGGCCGTGCTGCTGGCGTTCGCCTCCGTGCCCCTCGCCGTTGGTATCGCCTTCGCCGCCCTCAGCGGGGGCAGCGCGATCGCCTCCGGGTCGGACGCGCCGGCGGCGAGCATCGAGACCGTGACGGTCATGCCGGGGGACACGCTGTGGTCGATCGCGACCTCGGTCGCTCCCGACGCCGACCCGCGCGACGTCATCGGCGACATCAGCCGGATGAACCTGCTGCGCGGCGGCGGTCTCCAGATCGGTCAGGAGCTCGCGATCCCGGCTCAGTACGGGAACTGAGCCGCCCGCGGCAACTTTGCGTCATCCGCTCGACGAGCGGCTTAACATGGGAAGGGTGACCCTCTCCCTCAATGATCTGCCGTTGCGTGACGATCTTCGTGGACTGACTCCGTACGGAGCACCGCAGGCGCCGCTCCCGATCGCGCTCAACGTGAACGAGAACACGCATCCGATTCCGGATGCCGTCGCGAGCGACATCCTCGACGACATCGCCGTCGCGATCCACGAGGTCAACCGCTACCCGGACCGGGAGTTCACCGCGCTGCGCGAGGCGTTCGCCGACTACCTGGGCCACGGCGTCTCCGCCGAGCAGATCTGGGCGGGCAACGGCTCCAACGAGGTCCTCCAGCACATCCTGCAGGCCTTCGGGGGTCCCGGCCGAACCGCCTTCGGCTTCGCGCCCACGTACTCGATGTACCCGCTGATCGCGCAGGGGACCGGTGCCCGCTGGATCGCGGGCACCCGGCAGCCCGACTACACGATCACCCCGGAGGAAGCGGCGGAGCAGGTCCGCGCCGCCGACCCCGACGTGGTCATCCTCTGCTCGCCCAACAATCCGACGGGCACGCCGCTCGGCCTCGACGTCATCGAGGCCGTCTACGAGGCTGCTCGCGGCATCGTGATCGTCGACGAGGCCTACCAGGAGTTCGCTCCGCACGACGCGGTCTCTGCTCTGACCCTGCTCGAGGGCCGCCCCCGCCTCGCGGTGTCCCGCACCATGAGCAAGGCGTTCGCCTTCGCCGGAGCCAGGGTCGGCTACCTCGCGGCCGACCCGGCCTTCATCGACGCGCTGCGTCTGGTGCGCCTGCCGTATCACCTGAGCGCGCTCACGCAGGCGGCTGCCGTGGCGGCGCTGCGCAACGCCGACGTGATGCTCGGGATGGTCGAGGAGATCATCGAGCAGCGCGATCGGATCACGGCGACGCTCGAGGCTCTCGGCTACACGCCGCATGAGTCGTGGTCGAACTTCGTGCTGTTCGGCGGGGTCGCCGACCCGAAGGCGACCTGGCAGCAGCTGTTCGATCGGGGCGTGCTCGTGCGCGATGTCGGCATCCCCGGTCACCTCAGGGTGAGCGCCGGCACCGAGGCCGAGACCACCGCATTCCTGGACGCACTGGCCTCGATAGGATCGGCTTCATGAGCACCCCCGCACTGACCCCGCGCACCGCGAGCCGCGTGCGCAGCACGTCGGAGTCCACCGTCGAGCTCGAGCTGAACCTCGACGGCACCGGTGCGAGCCGCATCGACACCTCGGTGCCCTTCTTCGACCACATGCTCACCGCGTTCGCGAAGCACTCGCTGACCGACCTGACGGTCCGTGCCTCGGGCGACACGAACATCGACGCACACCACACCGTCGAGGACGTGTCGATCGTGCTGGGTCAGGCGATCCTCGAAGCGCTCGGCGACAAGTCCGGCATCTCGCGCTACGGCGACGCCCTCGTCCCGCTCGACGAGGCTCTCGCGCAGGCGGTCGTCGACATCTCCGGCCGCCCCTACCTCGTGCACACCGGGGAGCCGGCGGGCTTCGAGCACCACCTCATCGGCGGGCACTTCACGGGTTCGCTGGTGCGCCACTCCTTCGAGGCCATCACCTTCAACGCCGCGCTGACCGTGCACGTCCGCGTGCTCGGCGGCCGCGACCCGCACCACATCGCGGAGGCCGAGTACAAGGCGTTCGCCCGGGCGTTCCGGCAGGCCAAGGCCCTCGACCCCCTCGTCGACGGCATCCCGTCGACCAAGGGTGCGCTGTGAGCAGCAGTCCCCGCGTCGCGGTCTTCGACTACGAGTCGGGCAACGTCCACTCCGCGGTCAAGGCGCTCGTCGCCGCCGGAGCGGATGCCGTGCTCACACGGGACCGCAAGGAGGCTTTCGAGGCCGATGGCCTCCTGGTCCCCGGCGTCGGCGCGTTCCAGGCGGTCCGCGATGCACTGCTCGCGCACGGCGGAGACGAGATCATCGACCGTCGGCTGGCCGGTGGCCGTCCGGTGCTCGGGATCTGCGTCGGCATGCAGGTGCTGTTCGAACACGGCGTCGAGCGCGGTCATGACACCGCGGGCCTCGGCGAGTGGCCGGGAGCGGTCACCGAGCTGAATGCCCCGGTACTGCCGCACATGGGCTGGAACACGGTCGAGCCGGGGGCGAACAGCGTCCTCTTCCGGGGCATCGAGCACGAGCGCTTCTACTTCGTGCACTCCTATGCCGCGCAGTCGTGGGAACTCGACGTCATCCCTCCGTTCCCCGAGCCCGCGCTCACCTGGACGACGTACGGGGACCCGTTCCTCGCGGCCGTCGAGAACGGCCCGCTGTCGGCGACCCAGTTCCACCCCGAGAAGTCGGGGGATGCCGGCATCCAGCTGCTGCGCAACTGGGTGGGGAGTCTCTGACCTCGCGCTCAGGCGTCATCCGTTTTGTCCCCCGCCCTCCGGCGGGCTACCCTCGGTTCTCGTGCCCGCACCGGGCCGCCGACCTTCCCGATACAAGGACCCCATGAACGACTTCGCGCAGTCCCCCTCGCTCACGCTCCTTCCCGCGGTCGACGTCGCCGGGGGCAAGGCGGTCCGCCTGACCCAGGGCGAGGCCGGAACCGAGACGAGCTACGGCGACCCGCTGGACGCCGCGGGGGAGTGGGCTGCGCAGGGCGCGAAGTGGATCCACCTGGTCGACCTCGACGCCGCCTTCGGCCGTGGCAGCAACGCGCCGATCCTCCGCAAGGTCATCAAGCAGTTCAAGGGCGTCAACATCGAGCTCTCCGGCGGCATCCGCGACGACGCGACGCTGGAAGCGGCACTCGAGAGCGGCGCGACGCGCATCAACCTCGGCACCGCGGCGCTCGAGAACCCCGAGTGGGCCGCCGACGTGATCGGCCGGTACGGCGAGGCGATCGCCGTGGGTCTCGACGTGCGCGGCACGACGCTCGCCGCCCGTGGTTGGACCAAGGAGGGCGGGGATCTCTGGGAGGTGCTCGACCGTCTGGAGGATGCCGGCTGCAGCCGCTACGTCGTCACCGACGTCACCAAGGACGGCACGCTCCGCGGCCCGAACCTCGAGCTCCTGCGTGAGGTGACCTCGCGCACGCCGAAGCCGGTCGTCGCTTCCGGCGGCATCTCCAACCTCGACGACATCGCCGCGCTCCGCGAGCTGGTGCCGCTGGGCGTCGAGGGCGCCATCGTCGGCAAGGCCCTCTACGCCGGAGCGTTCACGCTGGCGGAGGCGCTGGATGTCGCAGGAGACTGACCCGCACGCCTGCGGGCCCGAATCGCACAACCACGGCGACTCGGCCGGTGTCCCCTGGGAGGGACGCAGCTTCGAGTCGAACCCGCACGCCGCGGACGACGGCTCCGCCGACCCGGCTCTGCTGGCCGCGCTGCTGCGCTTCCGTGCGGGCGAGGGCAGTCAGGTGGAGGTCGTCGACGCCTTCCGCTCCGCGCGGGTGCTGATCCCCTTGATCGCCGAGAAGGGCGAGGAGGGCATCGCACCGAGCGGTCTCGCCGTCGACAAGACGCAGGAGCTGTCGATCGTCACGGTCGCCGCGCCTGATGGCCGACGCGTGCAGCCGGTGTTCTCCTCCGTTGAGGCGATGCAGAAGTGGGACCCCACGGCACGCCCGATCCCCGTGGAGGCGCTCCGTGCCGCGCTGGCGGCGTCCGCCGAGGACACCGACCTGATCGTGCTCGACCCGACGTCCGAGACCGAGTTCGTCTTCCGGCGTCCCGCGGTCTGGGCGATCGCTCAGGAGCATGCCTGGGAGCCGAGCTTCCTCTCTACCGAGGTCTTCACCGCCCTGCAGGAGAGCGTGGCGCACGAACTCGCCGTGATCGACGTGTCCGTCGCCGCGGGAGACCCCGACGCGCGCCTGCGCGGTCCGGAGCTGATCGTGATCCTGGAGCTCGTCGACGGCCTGGAGCGCGAGGTGCTCGACGCCGTGCTGTCCCGTCTCGCTCAGCGCTGGGCGTCCGATGACCGGATCGCGGTGCTCGCGGATTCCCTCACGGTGAAGCTCCGCCGCAGCGCCTGAGCGCTTCGCTACGGCAGGGACGTCGCGGACGTCGTCGAGATCCGCCTCTTCGACGCAGAGGGAACCCTCATCCACGAGTCCGAGCAGTCGATCGAGGGGACGCACTCGGATGCCCCCGCGGCGGTCCCTCGACCGCCGACCCGCTGGTCCTCGCCCGGCCTAGTTGACCGGACCGGTCCACTTCTCGCCCGGACCCTTGCCGATCGGGTCCGGGATCGTGGAGGCCTCGCGGAAGGCGAGCTGCAGGGACCGGAGTCCGTCGCGCAGCGAGCGCGCGTGCATGTCGCTGATCTCCGGTGCGCCGGCGGTGATGAGCCCGGCGAGGGCGTTGATGAGCTTGCGTGCCTCGTCGAGGTCGAGCTGTGCCGCGGCGTCGGGATCGTCGGCGAGGCCGAGCTTGACGGCGGCCGCGCTCATGAGGTGCACGGCGGCGGTGGTGATCACCTCGACAGCGGGTACATCGGCGATGTCTCGGGTGGCCGACGATGCGGCCTCCTCCTGACGTGCCCAGCGCTCTTCGCGCTCGCGTGCAGCCTCGTCCGGTGCCTGGTTCGTCACTTCGCCTTGCTTTCTGTTAGACTTTGGCGGGCTTCGGAGCGTCATGCTCCGGATCGAAAGAGGATTCACTTCCCACCCGCGCTTGCCGTTCAAGGCTACCGGGTCTTGCACTCCACCGGCTCCGTTCGCAGAACGGACCCGGCAGGAAGGGTGCGGAGCCGGCGTCTGAATGCCGGTGGGCGGGGACGATTCCGATTTCGCCCGTGATGCAGACAGCGTCACGGTGGCCGAATCACATCGTCTAAGGAGTTCCGCATCAGCGATCCCCGTACCAATGAGCGCATCCGCGTCCCCGAGGTCCGCCTCGTCGGCCCCGCGGGTGAGCAGATCGGCGTCGTCCGCATCGAGGCGGCACTGCGCCTCGCGCAGGAAGCAGATCTCGACCTCGTCGAGGTCGCCCCCAACTCGAAGCCGCCTGTCGTCAAGATCATGGACTACGGCAAGTTCAAGTACGAGGCCGCCCAGAAAGAAAAGGAAGCTCGCCGCAACCAGGCGAACACGATCCTCAAGGAAGTCCGTTTCCGTCTGAAGATCGAGGCTCACGACTACACGACCAAGCTCAAGCGCGCCGAGGGCTTCCTCAAGGCCGGTGACAAGGTCAAGGCCATGATCCTGTTCCGCGGTCGCGAGCAGTCGCGTCCCGAGCAGGGTGTGCGTCTGCTGCGCAAGTTCGCCGAGGACGTCGCCGAGTTCGGCACGGTCGAGTCGAACCCGACCATCGACGGTCGCAACATGGTCATGGTCGTCGCTCCGCTGAAGAGCAAGTCCGAGGCCAAGCAGGAGCAGAACGCCGTCCGCGACGCACAGCGTGCCGACAAGAAGCAGGCCGCCCGCGAGGCGAAGAGCGACGCCCCTGCCGCAGCTCCGGCGGAGTGACATCCGCCCCCAGAACTCCCGCACCGCGGGTTGACACCGTCGCCTGAGAAGGCGCCATACGAAGGAAGAGAAGATGCCGAAGCAGAAGACCCACTCGGGTGCTAAGAAGCGCTTCAAGATCACCGGCAGCGGAAAGCTGAAGAAGCAGCAGGCCGGGATGCGCCACAACCTCGAGCACAAGTCGAGCCGTCGCACCCGTCGTCTGAACCAGGACCAGGTGCTCTCGAAGGCTGACACCAAGGTCGCGAAGAAGCTTCTCGGCCGCTGACGCGCCCGACGCACGAATAGGAACACAGGAAAATGGCAAGAGTCAAGCGGGCAGTAAACGCCCACAAGAAGCGCCGGGTCATCCTCGAGCGCGCATCCGGTTACCGCGGACAGCGTTCGCGCCTCTACCGGAAGGCCAAGGAGCAGGTCATCCACTCCCTGGTCTACTCGTACCGGGACCGTCGCAAGCGCAAGGGCGACTTCCGCCGCCTCTGGATCCAGCGCATCAACGCTGCGGCTCGCCAGAACGGCATCACGTACAACCGCTTCATCCAGGGCCTCGGCCTCGCGGGTGTCACGGTCGACCGTCGCATGCTCGCCGACCTCGCGGTCAACGACGCGGCGACGTTCACGACGCTGGTCGAGACGGCGAAGAAGGCTCTGCCCTCCGACGTCAACGCGCCGAAGTCGGCTGCGTAAGCATCTCGCTTCCTACGGGCGTCTTCCTTCGGGAAGGCGCCCGTTTCGCGTATCCGGCACCCGGCGTGACCCTAGACTGTGATCGTGCTGGAGAACCCCCGTTCGCCCCGAGTCCGAGCCGTCGCGAAGCTGACCAAGCGCAGCGCGCGGACCGAGACCGGGCTGTTCCTTCTCGAAGGTCCGCAGTCCGTCCGTGAGGCTCTCACGTATCGCCCGGAGGCGATCGTGGAGCTGTTCGCGACGCCGAACGGCTGGGAGCGGCATCCCGACATCCGGGCGAAAGCCGCCGAGGCCGAGATCGATGTCGAGTACGTGACCGAGTACGTGCTCAACGCGATGGCGGACACGGTCACCCCGCAGGGCCTGGTCGCCGTGGTCCAGCAGACGCCGACGTCGGTGCGCGACATCTTCGACGCCTCGCCGCGCCTGGTGGCGATCTGCGAGGAGGTCCGCGACCCCGGCAACCTCGGCACGATCATCCGGGCCGCGGACGCGGCCGGAGCGGATGCCGTCGTGCTGACCGGCCGCACGGTCGACCCGTACAACCCGAAGGTCGTGCGCGCGACGACCGGGTCGCTGTTCCACCTCCCGGTCTCCGTCGGAGGAGACCTCGCGGATGTCGTGAAGCGCGCGCATGCGGCGGGTCTGCACATCCTCGCAGCGGACGTGAAGGGCGACGACCTGCTGAAGGCCCGTGCGGAGGGCGTGCTCGCCGAGCCGACCGGCTGGCTCTTCGGCAACGAGGCCCGCGGTCTGGAGGACGATGCGCTCGCCCTCGCCGACCAGGTGCTGCGGCTGCCCATCTTCGGTCGCGCCGAGTCCCTGAACCTGGCGACGGCCGCCAGCGTGTGCCTCTACGAAAGTGCGTTCGCACAGCGGGCGGCATCGCTCGGCTGACGTTCGAGCCGACGAAGGAAGCGGGAAGCGGAGTCGATGAGGATTCTGATCGTCGAAGACGACGACCGGGTGGCCGGCGCGCTCGAGGCCTTCCTCGCACGATCGGGCTATGCCACGGTCCGGGCGCCGGACGGTGCGTCCGCGCTGGACCTGCTCGGTGCCGACACCGAGGTGGTCCTCCTCGATCTCGGTCTCCCCGACATCGACGGCGTCGACCTGTGCCGTCGCATCCGAGGGCGCTCCGAGGTCCCGATCGTGATCGTCACGGCCCGCAACCAGGTGGCCGAGCGCATCAAGGGGCTGCGCGCGGGTGCCGACGACTTCGTGGTGAAGCCGTACGACGTGCACGAGCTCCTCGCCAGGATCGAGGCGGTGACGCGCCGCTCGCGGCCGATCCGCCCCGAGTCCGACGCCCGGGTGCAGCTGCTCGACGGAGGCCTGCAGATCGATCTGGTGGCACGCCAGGTGCTCGTGGCCGGTGCCCCCATCGAGCTCACCCGCAAGGAGTTCGACATCATCGCGGTGCTCGCCCGGTATCCGGGGGTCGCGGTGCCGAAGGAACGCCTGATCCGCGAGGTGTGGAACACCGATTGGCGCGGCTTCGGACACTCTCTCGAGGTGCACGTCGGTGCGATCCGGAAGAAGACCGGATCCCGCGGGATCATCGAGACCGTCCGCGGTGTCGGCTACCGGCTCGCTGGTTCCTGAGCCATGCGCCGGCGTCTGATCATCGTCTTCCTGGTGCCGCTGGTCGCGATCCTGGTCGCGCTCGGGGGTGCGGCGGGGTGGAGCGCGGCCGGCAGCGTCCAACAGGCGTTCTACACCCAGCAGCTCGGCGACCTCGGGTACTTCGTGACGAGTGCGCGACAGTCGCTGCGCTCCGGGAGCGCGGCCGTCATCGACGCCGAGGTCCAGCGCTTCCGCGAGGTCTACGGCATCGAGGTCACCGTCTTCGATCTCGGGGGCGGTGTCTGGGCGGGGGATCGGGGCTCGGTCGTGCTCGAGGAGGAGGAGGCCGAGCGGGTCCGGCTGGCCCTGTCCGGGCGCCGTGCCGAGCCGCCCGCGACGGTGAACCCCTGGGCCGTCGCGGATGCCGCGTTGGCGGAGCCGGTGTTCGACGACGGCGACGTCATCGGCGCGGTGCTCGTCGCCGGCGACGTCGACGCCCCGCGCACCGCGATCCTGCAGCAGACGCTGCTCCTCTCCACCATCGTGCTGGTCCTGATCGCCCTGGGGATGCTGCTCGTGTTCCGTCTGGCCCGCTGGGTGCTCTCACCGGTCCGGCAACTGGACGAGGCGATGGTGGCGATCGAGCGCGGAGAGATGGACGCGCGCGTGGCGGAGGACGCCGGGCCGCCGGAGCTGCGGCGCATGGCGAGGGTGTTCAACGGCATGGCCGACGAGATCGAGCGCGTGATGACGCGACAGCAGGAGTTCGCCCTGAACGCCTCCCACGAACTGCGCAATCCTCTGAACGCCCTGCTGCTGCGCGTCGAGCACCTGGCGACCGGACTCGGGCGGGAATGGCGCGATGACGTCGAGGAGACGCGCGAGGAGGGACGGCGGATGACGCGGATCCTCGAGACCCTGCTCGGCCTGGCGCGCGGCGGTCGCGGCGACTCCACGATCTCGGCGGTGGACCTCGCCACGCTCACCGCCCGCCGCCTCGACGCGTGGCGGGACGTGGCGGCGCAGCGGCGGATCGCCCTGCGACCCGTGGGGGAGCCGTCGGTGATGAGCGTGACCGACCGGACGATCGTGGAGAGCGCGCTCGACGCGGTGTTCGACAACGCCGTGAAGTACTCACCCGACGGGGGGCTGATCGAGGCCGGCGCCCACCGCGAGCGCGACCTCTGCCGGATCACGGTCCGCGATCACGGACCGGGCCTGACGGCGGAGCAGGCGGCTGCGGCGACGGACCGGTTCTGGCGCAACACGGAGACCGGGGAGATCCCGGGGTCCGGGCTCGGGCTGGCGATCGCGAGCGACCTGCTCGCGACGGTCGGCGGCGAGGTGGTCGTGGCCTCCGCCGAGGGCGGCGGCCTCGAGGTCTCGCTGCTGCTGTGGGACAGGACGACGCCGTGAGCGCCGCCGTGCGGAGGGCCATGGCCGGTGTCGTCGCGCTCCTGCTGCTGAGCGGGCTGACCGCCTGCACCCCGCGCGCGAGCGAATGGACCACCGCGGAGTATGCGATCGCGGCGGGCGGATCCACCGGCGTCTACTACGACTACGGGAGCCATCTCGCCGCCGACCTCTCGGCGTCGCTCGACATCACGATGGTCGCGCAGGAGACAGCGGGATCGGTCGACAACCTGCTGCGGGTGAGCGCGGGGGACGCCCTGATCGGGTTCGCGCAGGGCGATGCGGCGGCGGATGCCGTGGCGGGGACCGGCGCCTTCGACGAGGCCCTGGAGGTGCGGGCGCTCGCTCGCCTCTACGACGAGTACGTGCAGGTCGTCGTGCGGGGGGACTCGGAGATCGACGACATCGGCGACCTGACCGGCCGGACGATCTCGCTCGGTGCGGAGAACTCGGGCGTGAACGTCATCGCCGGGCGCGTGCTGGACGCGGCCGGGGTCGACATCGCCTCCATCCGCGATCCGCAGCTCGACCTCAGCGAGTCCATCGGCGCGATGGAGCGCGGTGAGATCGACGGCTTCTTCTGGGTCGGCGGACTGCCCACCCCGGGCATCGCGGAGCTCGCGGAGATGTCGTCGGTCCGACTGCTGCCGGTCGAGCAGGGCTGGGTCAACGAGGTGAACGAGCAGTACTCGCACGCCTATCGTCCGTCCGACATCCCGGCCGGCACCTACGGGCTCGAGGAGTCCGCGCCGACGATGGCGGTCCCGAACTACCTCGTCACCGCGGCCTCGACCCCGGACGCCGTCGTGCGCGACATCCTCGCCGGGCTGTTCGACGCCCGCCTCCGCATCGCCGGGGAGGTCCCCACGGCAGCGCTCCTCGACCGCCGCTCGGCGATCTTCACCGGCCCGGTGCCGCTGCATCCGGGGGCGATCGCCTACTACCGGGACCTGCGCGGCTGACGCCTCAAGAAATCCTCAAGAAGTCTGACAGCGGCGGCGACGCTCTGTCAGTGTGAGGTCGATCGCGCATGATCGGAGCCTGTTGCCCCGCTGTCGTTGGGGGTGAGGTGGCAGGACCATCCCGCGGCCCGTGGGGGCGGGCCGTGGGGTACCCGTGCAGAGCAGCATTGGTACCGCGATCAGGTGATTACGAACGTGTAAATCTCACCGAGGTCCCTGGAACACCAGGTACGACGTGGCTAGCTTGGAGAAATGATGACCTCTGATACACCCCTCGTCGTGGTCGAGAACGTCCAGAAGCACTACGGCGACTTCCAGGCCCTGGCCGACATCGACCTGACCGTCAACTCGGGCGAGGTCGTCGTCGTGATCGGCCCGTCCGGATCCGGCAAGTCGACGCTGTGCCGCACGATCAACCGGCTCGAGACGATCACCAGCGGCACGATCCGCATCGACGGCAAGGAGCTCCCGGCGGAGGGGAAGGGGCTCGCCCACCTGCGCGCGGATGTCGGCATGGTGTTCCAGTCCTTTAACCTGTTCGCCCACCTGACGATCCTCGAGAACGTGACGCTCGGCCCGATCAAGGTGCGCGGCCTCAAGAAGGCCGATGCCGAGAGGGAGGCGATGACCCTGCTCGAACGCGTCGGCGTGGCGCAGCAGGCGTCGAAGCTCCCGGCGCAGCTCTCCGGCGGGCAGCAGCAGCGCGTCGCGATCGCCCGTGCTCTCGCCATGCAGCCCAAGGTGATGCTCTTCGACGAGCCGACCAGCGCCCTGGACCCCGAGATGATCAACGAGGTCCTCGACGTCATGGTCGGTCTCGCGCAAGAGGGCATGACCATGATCGTCGTCACCCACGAGATGGGCTTCGCTCGGAAGGCCGCCGACCGGGTCGTCTTCATGGCCGACGGACGGATCGTGGAGGAGGCGACTCCGGAGGAGTTCTTCACGCACCCGAAGAGCGACCGGGCCAAGGACTTCCTCTCGAAGCTCCTCACCCACTGACGCACCCGACCACACAGACGCACCCGACCACACAGACCCTGCACACACAGCACACGAAGGAGACGCACATGCGACGCACACGGACACTGGCAGGCATCGGAATCGCAGCGGTGGCACTGCTCGCGCTCACGGCGTGCAACAGCGGCACGCCGTCGAGCTCGGGAGCCCCGGAAGACGGCGGCGAGGGGGAGACCTCCAGCACGCCGTGGACCGTCCTCGAGGATGTCAGCATCGACGGGAGCCCGACGTTCGATCGGATCTCGTCCTCCGGCACGATCAAGGTCGGCGTGAAGGAAGACCAGCCCGGTCTCGGTTACCTCGACCCGGTCACCGGCGACCGCACCGGCTTCGACGTGGACATCGCCCGCTGGATGGCGGCCTCGCTCGGGGTCGACCCGGAGAAGATCGAGTTCCAGGCGATCGCCTCGGCGAACCGCGAGCAGGCGATCGTGAACGGCGACATCGACTACTACGTCGGCACCTACTCGATCACGGACAAGCGCAAGGAGCAGATCTCCTTCGCCGGCCCGTACTTCGTCACCGGTCAGGGCCTCCTCGTCGGCGCCGACAGCGACATCAAGAGCGTGGACGACCTGGACGCGTCGACGACGGTGTGCTCGGCGACCGGCTCCACGCCGATCCAGAACATCAAGGAGAACTACCCCGAGGTGAAGACCAAGGAGTACGACACCTACTCGAAGTGCGTCGAGGACCTCAAGAACGGGCAGGTCGATGCCGTCACCACCGACGAGGCGATCCTCATCGGCTACGCGGCCCAGGACCCCGACAAGCTGAAGGTCGTCGGAGAGCCGTTCAGCGAGGAGCGCTACGGCATCGGTCTCGCCAAGGGCGATGACGCGCTCGCCGAGTACTTCAACACGCAGCTGACCGACGGCGGAGACATCTGGCAGCAGATCTTCGACAACAACCTCGGCGCCTCCGGCGTCAAGGCGACGCAGCCCGAGGTCGACCCGATCGGTTGATCGCATGGGGCGGCCGACACCATCGGCCGCCCCATCCATCCGCGGGGTCACCGCCAGAACACGAATCGACAGGAGCACCAGTGGGCGTCATCACCGACCACCTCGACCTCTGGGGTCAAGCACTGTGGGGAACCATCCTGCTGTTCCTGGGCGGCGGGATCATCGCCCTGGTCCTCGGGCTGATCGTGGGGGCGGCGCGGGTGTCCCCGGTTCCGATCGCCCGCGCGGTCGGCGGGATCTATGTGAACTGGATCCGCAACACCCCGCTGACCCTCGTCATGTTCTTCTTCGCGTTCTGCCTCCCGATCCTGCTGGGGGAGCGGGTGAACCCCCTGCCTCTGGCAGTGGCCGCTCTCGGCATCTACACCGCGACCTACGTCGCCGAGGCGCTGCGGGCCGGCATCAACACCGTGCCGGTCGGCCAGGCCGAGGCTGCGCGAGCGATCGGCCTGAACTTCGGACAGGTCATGCGCTACGTCGTGCTGCCGCAGGCGACGCGCTCCGTCGTCCCGCCGATGATGAGCGTCCTCATCGCCCTCATGAAGAACACCACGGTGGCCGCGGGCTTCTCCGTCGCCAACCTCGGCACCATCCGGGCGGCATTGAGCGAGCAGGGTGAGAACGCTCTGGCCGTGCTGCTCTGGGTCATGGTCGTCTTCGTGGTGCTGGTGCTGCTGCTCGCCTGGGTGCAGCGCGTTCTCGAGAACAAGTGGAGGATCGCGCGATGAGTTCCGTCCTTTTCGACGTCCCCGGCCCCCGTGCCATCGTCCGCAACCGGCTCATCGGAGCCGTGACGGTCCTGGTCGTCCTCGCCGTGCTCGGCTGGGTCGTGTGGAGGCTGTTCGCCACCGGACAGTTCTCTGCCGAGAAGTGGAATATCTTCACGTTCTCGGCCGTCTGGGTCCGTTTCGGCGAAGGGCTGCTGGCCACGCTGGCCGCGTTCGCTGTCGCCGGCGTCGGGTCCATCGTCCTCGGCTTCGTCCTCGGCATCGGGCGCCTCTCGGAGCACGCCTGGGTGCGTGAGCCGGTCCGGTGGATCATCGAGGTGCTGCGAGCGGTGCCCGTGCTGATCCTCATGATGCTGCTGTACTACGGCCTTCCCGTGATCGGCGTGAAGATGCCGCCGTACTGGGCTGTCGTGATCGCGCTGATCGTCTACAACGGCTCGGTGCTGGCCGAGGTGCTGCGTGCCGGCATCGAATCGCTTCCTCGCGGACAGCAGGAAGCCGGCTACGCGATCGGACTCCGAAAGACCGGAGTGATGTACTTCATCCTGATCCCGCAGGCCGTGCGGGCCATGATGCCGGTGATCATCGCGCAGCTCGTCGTGGCGCTGAAGGACACCGCGCTCGGGTTCATCATCACGTACAAGGAGCTCCTCTACGTCATCAATCAGATCGGCAACCAGGCGCCCTACGGCTCCCCGCTGATCCCCGCCGCGATCATCGGCGGATCGATGTACGTGGCCGTGTGTCTCCTCCTCTCCTACATCGCCTACCGCCTGCAGCGTCGGGCCAAGCGCTCGCCGAAGGCAGGACCCGCGGTGCCGGACCCCCGTCAGCACGGCGGCGAGACGAACACCTCGCTGATCGTGCTGCAGAACGACGGCGGTGCCGGTGGTGGAGCACCGCGCTGATCCGCCAAAGGGACCCACGCGCCCCCGGTAGACTCGATTCTCGTGTCAGAGTCTCCTGAAATCACCCCGGAAGCGGTCGAAGCCGCTGTCGCCGACGCCCTCGCGGCGATCGCCGCAGCCACCGACACCGCCGAGCTGAAAGCGGCCCGTGCCGCCCATGTCGCCGACGGATCGCCGCTCGCGGTCCTGAACGCCTCGATGCGACAGGTCGCCCCCGAGAACAAGGCCGCGTTCGGCAAGCTCGTGGGTCAGGGACGCGGGCAGGTGACGCAGGCGCTCGCCGCCAAGGAGGCCGAGCTGGCCGCCGCGGAGGTCGCCGCGCGGCTCGAGGCCGAGCGGGTCGACATCACCGCCGTGCCCTCGCGCACGCGCGTCGGTGCCCGGCACCCGCTCACGCTCCTCCAGGACCAGGTCTGCGACATCTTCGTCGGCATGGGCTGGGAGATCGCGGAGGGACCGGAGCTCGAGCACGAGTGGTTCAACTTCGACGCCCTGAACTTCGACGTCGACCACCCCGCCCGCCAGGAGCAGGACACGTTCTACGTCGACCCGCCCTCGCGCCACCTGGTGATGCGCACGCACACGAGCCCCGTCCAGGTGCGCTCGATGCTCGACCGCGAGGTGCCGATCTACGTGCTGTGCCCCGGCCGTGTGTACCGCACCGACGAGTTCGACGCCACGCACCTGCCGGTGTTCACGCAGTTCGAGGGACTCGTCATCGACAAGGGCATCACGATGGCGCACCTCAAGGGCACGCTCGACCACTTCGCGAAGCAGCTCTTCGGCCCTGAGGCCAAGACGCGCTTCCGCACCAACTACTTCCCCTTCACCGAGCCGTCCGCCGAGCTCGACCTGTGGCACCCGACCTTCAAGGGCGGCGCGCGCTGGATCGAGTGGGGCGGCTGCGGCATGGTCAACCCGAACGTGCTGCGCGCGGCCGGGATCGACCCGGAGGTGTACAGCGGCTTCGCGTTCGGCATGGGCATCGAGCGGGGCCTGATGTTCCGCAGCGACGTCCAGGACATGCGCGACATGGCCGAGGGCGATGTCCGATTCAGCGAGCAGTACGGGATGGTGGTGTGATGCGCGTCCCGCTTTCGTGGCTGCGTGAGTACGTCGATCTGGCAGCGGATGCCACGCCCGAGGACGTCCTCGGCGCGCTGGTGACCGTGGGCTTCGAAGAGGAGGACGTGCACCGCTTCGACATCACGGGTCCCGTGGTCGTCGGTCAGGTCGTCTCGCTCGAGCCCGAGCCGCAGTCCAACGGCAAGACCATCAACTGGTGCCAGGTCGATGTGGGCGAGGCGAACGGCGGTGTCCGCGGCATCGTCTGCGGCGCGCACAACTTCACCGTGGGGGACAAGGTCGTCGTGACCCTTCCCGGCGCGGTGCTGCCCGGTCCGTTCCCGATCGCCGCCCGCAAGACCTACGGTCACGTCTCCGACGGCATGATCGCGTCGGCGCGCGAGCTGGGCCTGGGCGATGAGCACAACGGCATCGTCGTGCTGTCCGACCTCGGCATCGACGCGCCCGTCGGCACCGACGCGATCGCCCTCCTGGGTCTCGACGACGTGGCGGTGGAGATCAACGTCACGCCCGACCGCGGCTACGCCTTCTCGCTGCGCGGCGTCGCCCGCGAGTACTCGCACGCGACAGGTGCGAGCTTCCGCGACCCCGCGGAGCGCGACTTCGCCGAGCTGCAGCCGGGCAGCGGGCACACGACCGTGGTCGACGACGTCGCCCCCGTGCGCGGCCGCGTCGGCGCGAGCGAGTTCGTCACGCGTGTCGTGCGCGGCGTCGACCCCTCGCGTCCCACCCCGCCGTGGATGATCGCGCGGCTCAGCCTCGCGGGCATGCGCTCGCTGGGCGTGCTGATCGACATCACCAACTACGTGATGCTCGAGCTCGGCCAGCCGCTGCACGGCTACGACCTCGACAAGCTCACCGGCGGGATCACCGTCCGCCGTGCGAACCCGGGCGAGAAGATGACGACGCTCGACGGCGTCGAGCGCGCGCTGCACGAGGAAGACCTCCTCATCACGGACGAGTCCGGTCCGATCGGCCTCGCCGGCGTCATGGGCGGCGGCACGACCGAGATGAGCGACACCACGCGGAACGTGCTCATCGAGGCCGCGAACTTCGACCCCATCACCATCGCCCGCTCGGCGCGACGGCACAAGCTGCCCAGTGAGGCCTCCAAGCGCTTCGAGCGCGGTGTCGACCCGCTCATCCCGTTCGTGGCGGCCCGCCGCGTGGCCGACCTCATGGTCGAGCTCGCCGGTGGCACGCTCACCGAAGAGGGCGGCGCGCTGTTCGCCGAGGTGTTCGTCGCCGACATCGAGCTGCCCGCCGGCTTCGTGCAGGGGCTCATCGGCGTCGACTACACCGACGACGAGATCACCGGTGCGCTGACCACGATCGGCGCGGACGTCACCGCGGCGGAGGACGGCTCCGGGTGGACCGTGATCCCGCCCACCTGGCGTCCCGACCTCACGGACAAGTGGACGCTCGCCGAGGAGGTCGCCCGCATCCACGGGCTCGACCGCATCCCCGCAGTCCTGCCGACGCCGCCGTCCGGACGTGGTCTCACCGCGCACCAGCAGGGCCGTCGCCGCGTGGCCGATGCCCTGGCCGCCGCCGGTCTCGTCGAGACGCCGGCGTTCCCGTTCACCACCGAGGCGCAGAACGACCTGCACGGGTCGGCGTCGGGCGAGCACCTGCCGAGCATCCGCCTGGCGAACCCGCTCGACGGTCAGGCGCCCTTCCTGCGGCGCTCGCTCATCCCCGGACTGCTGCAGACCGCGCACCGCAACATCTCGCGCGGCCTCACGGACCTGGCGATCTTCGAGACCGGTGCCGTGTTCGTGCCCGAGCCGGGCGTCGAGTACGGCACGGAGGAGGTGCCGCCGCTGGGCGTGCGCCCGTCCGATGAGACGCTCGCCGCGCTGAACGCCTCGATCCCGCCGCAGCACCGCCACATCGCGGCTCTGCTCACGGGCCATGTCTCCCCGCGTCAGCCCGGCCGCCCGGCCGAGGCGGCAGGGCTCGTCGAGGCGCTGGACGCCGTTCGGGTGATCGCGGCAGCGGCGGGCGTCGACATCGACGTCGTGCAGGCCGAGCGCGCCGCCCTGCACCCGGGCCGCACCGGATCGCTCCTGGTCGCGGGGGAAGAGGTCGGCTACGTCGGCGAGCTGCACCCCGCCGTGGCGGAGGACGCCGATCTTCCCGGTCGCGCGACCGTACTCGAGCTCGACCTGGATCGCATCCTGACCCTGGCGAGCGGACGCGTCGTCGCCGCATCGCTGTCGACGTTCCCGGCCGCGACGCAGGACGTCTCGCTCACGCTGCCGGCGGATGTCGCCGCGGCCGAGGTGCAGGCGGCGCTCGCGGAGGGCGCCGGAGCACTGCTCGAATCGGTGCGTCTCGTGGACGACTACCGGGGCGAGGGTGTGCCGGAGGGGTCGAAGAGCCTGACCTTCGCGCTGCGCTTCCGCGCCGATGACCGCACGCTCACGGCGGCCGAGGCCACCGAGGCCAAGCTCGCCGGTGTCGAGGTCGCTGCGGAGCGGTTCGGGGCGGCGCTGCGCGACTGAGTCGGACGCGGACGAACCGTGTCGCACCTCGGATGATCCGGGGCGGTGCCGGAGTAGCGTGGCGGGATGAGCATCCTCCCCCAGAGCACCCCGGCCGCCGTCCCGGATGACGCGCGACCGCTGGGAGAGGGACCGTTCCTCGCGCCCGGTGCGCAGATCGACTGGCACTACCGGAAGCCGGGTTGGCAGCCGGGGGAGCCGTCCACGATCTCTCCCATGCGGGTGGTCCGCGATGACGAGCGCGGGCTCGTGGCGTGGCTCGCCCCCGGGACGCTGCAGGAGTCGCAGGGGGCGCCGGACGGACAGCGGGTGCGTTCGGTGCCGCTCGCTCGCCGCTGGCTCGAGGCGCGCACGCGCATCGTCGAGGAATGGTGGGGCAACGGTGTGCTGCGCATCGCGCAGGCGGGCCTGCCGTGGTCGGTCTGGCTCTTCTGGAGCGACACCAGCGGCCCGGTCTGGGAGTTCGCGGGGTGGTACGTGAACCTCGAGAACGCGCACCTGCGCACCGATCAGGAGACCTACTCGTCCGATCACATCCTCGACGTCGAGATCGACCCCGACGGCGGCATCCATCTGAAGGACGAGGACGAGCTCGCCGCCGCCATCGACCAGGGGCGGCTCAGCGCCGAACAGGCCGCGCAGATCGAGCGGCACGCCGACGCCGCGATCGCCTCGTTCCGGGCCGGGGACTGGCCGTTCGACGACGAGTGGCGCGGGTGGCGGCCCGACCCGTCGTGGACGACTCCGGTGCTCGACGGCCTCGATCGACTCGGGCAGGACGTCGGTCTGCTCTGAGCGGAAGGACTTCCGTGCGGGTCCGGATGCTGGTGACATGGGACGCATGACGGACGTGTTGATCCTCGGCGGAACAGGCTGGCTCTCGGGGCGCATCGCGCGGCGCTGGCGGGATGCCGGCGCGGCGGTGACGTGTCTCGCCCGCGGGACGCGCCCTGTACCGGACGGGGCGGTGCTCGTACGCGGCGACCGGGAGGATCCGGACGTGTACGCCGAGCTCGCCCGCCGGGACTGGGACCACGTCGTCGACATCTCCTCGCAGGCGACGCAGGTGGCCGCCGCGGTCGATGCCCTCGGTGACCGCGCCGCGCGGTGGACCTATGTCTCGTCCCTGTCCGTGTACGCCGACGACGTGACCGTCGGTGCGGACGAGTCCGCGCCCCGGCATCCGGCCGCGCGTCCCGGTGACGGGTACGAGTACGGGGCGCAGAAGGTCGCTGCGGAGGATGCCGTGGCCACGCTCGGTGAGCGCGCCCTCCTCGTGCGCCCGGGCCTCATCGTGGGCGACGGAGACCCCAGCGACCGCTTCGGCTACTGGGGCGCGGCGTTCGCCCGAGCCGGTGACGGTCCGGTCCTGCTGCCCCCGCTGGACGGTCGGAGCACGCAGGTCGTCGATGTCGACGACCTCGCCGCCTACGTCGTGCAGGCGACGCGCAGCGGGGCGGTCAACGCGATCGGCGACCGGCATCCCCTCGCCGACGTGCTGCAGACGGTCCGTGCTGCCTCCGGGCACGCCGGCGACGGGGTGGTCGCCGAGGAGGAGTGGCTCGTCGACCACGGGGTCGAGTACTGGGCGGGCCCGCGCTCGCTGCCGCTGTGGCTGCCCGCCGGGATGACCGGTTTCATGACCCGCTCGAACGACGCCTTCCGCGAGAGCGGGGGTCGACTCCGCCCCCTCGCCGAGACCGTCGAGCGCATCGTGGCGGACGAGCGGGAGCGCGGGGTCGACCGCGACCGTCGGGCCGGCCTCACGCGGGCAGAGGAGCTGGCCCTCCTGGCCGATCGGGAGACGCCCCAGGCCGATCGCTCGTCATTCCAGGCCCATCGCTAGACTCTGAGCAGTGACACGGGGTGCCGCGAACCGCGGCTGAGAACAGACCCGTCGAACCTGATCTAGTTCGTACTAGCGAAGGGATGTCGCATTGAGCGATCTTCTGCGTCCTGATTCCACCATCGACCTCGCCGGCTCGGCCGCGACGCTGCTGGGGGTGCTGCGACAGGCGCCTCCGCTGACGCACTGCATCACCAACGCCGTCGTGACCGGATTCACCGCCAACGTGCTGCTGGCCCTGGGAGCCGCCCCCGCCATGGTCGACATCGTCGGCGAGGCCGAGATGTTCGCCGGCGTCGCCTCCGGGCTGCTGGTCAACCTGGGCACCCCCACGCCCGAGCAGCGGACGGCGACCCTGGAGGCGGTCGCGGGGGCGACGTCATCCGGCACCCCCTGGGTGCTCGACCCGGTCGCCATCGGCGCGCTGCCGGTCCGCACGGCCCTGGCCCACCGGCTGGTCGAGCTGCGCCCGACCGCGATCCGCGGCAACGCGTCCGAGATCCTCGCCCTCGCCGGTCTCAGCGCCGGCGGCCGTGGAGTGGATGCCACCGACAGCACGGATGCCGCGGCCGATGCCGCCGGCGTTCTCGCGCGACGTGTCGGCGCCATCGTCGCCGTGTCCGGGCCGGTCGACCTCATCACCGACGGTGAGCGGGTCCTCCGCATCGCGAACGGGCATGAGCTGCTGACCCGCGTCACGGGCGGCGGCTGCGCACTCGGCGCCGTGATGGCCGCCTTCCTCGGGGCCGCCAGGGACACGGGGCACGATGCGCTCTCGACCGTCGCGGCCGCGAGCCTCGTGTACACGATCGCGGCCGAGCGGGCGGCGGAGCACTCCCGCGGACCGGGCAGCTTCGCCGTCGCCCTGCTGGATGCGCTCGCCGCGGTGACCGGGGACGACGTCCTCGCCGGCGCGCGTGTCGAGGAGGGCGTGCGGTGATCGCCGATCTCTCGCTCTATCTCGTCACGGACGCCGCGCTCTGCGGAGAGCGTGGCGTCGTCGAGACCGTCCGCCGGGCCGTCGACGGCGGGGTGCGCATCGTGCAGCTGCGCGACAAGGCCGCGACCGACGCCGAGACCGTCGAGCAGCTGGTCGCCCTGTCCCAGGCGATCGACGGGCGGGCGCTGCTCGTCGTGAACGACCGCCTGGAGGCCGCACTGGTCGCCCGCGAGCGCGGTGCGCGCGTCGACGGGGTGCACCTCGGACAGGGCGACGAGTCCGTGCTCCGCGCCAGGGAGGCGCTCGGGCCGGATGCGCTGATCGGTCTGACCGCGAACACTCCGGCACACCTCGAGGCGGTCCGCGCGCTGCCCCACGGCACCGTCGACTATCTGGGCGTCGGGGTGATCCGTCCGACCACCACGAAGCCGGACCACCCGGCGCCGCTCGGCGTGGACGGGTTCGCCGCCTTCGTCGCGAGCAGTCCCGTCCCGTGCGTGGCCATCGGCGGGGTCGGCATCGACGACACCGAGGCCCTGCACGCGGCAGGCGCGGCCGGACTCGCCGTGGTCTCGGCCCTGTGCGCGGTCGACGATCCCGCCGCGGCAGCGGAGGCGTTCCGACGCCGTTGGCTCGCGGGCTCCGTGCCGCGGGTGCTCAGCATCGCCGGCAGTGACCCCTCGGGCGGCGCCGGCATCCAGGCCGACCTCAAGTCCATCGCGGCGAACGGGGGCTACGGCATGGCCGTGCTCACCGCACTGACGGCGCAGAACACCCGGAGTGTGCGCGACGTGCACGTGCCCCCGACGTCCTTCCTCCGCACGCAGCTCGATGCGGTGTCGGACGACATCGCCGTGGACGCCGTGAAGATCGGGATGCTGGCCGATGCGGAGGTGATCCGCACGGTGGGGGACTGGCTCGAAAAGGTCCGCCCGCCGATCGTGGTGCTGGACCCCGTGATGGTCGCCACGTCGGGCGACCGGCTGCTGGCGCCGGACGCGGAGCGGGCGCTGCGGGACCTGCTCGGGCGCGCGACCCTGATCACCCCGAACCTCGCCGAACTCGCGGTGCTCTCCGATCGCGAGATCGCCGACTGGGCCGACGCCCTCGACGCCGCGGAGGAGCTCTCCGCCGAGATCGGCGCGGCCGTGCTCGTCAAGGGCGGCCACCTCCCGGGCGACGAGGCGCCGGACGCACTGGTCGACGCGCGTCGGGGACTGCGCCAGGAGTTCCCGGGGGCCCGCATCGCCACGGCGAACACGCACGGGACCGGCTGCTCGCTCTCGTCGGCGCTCGCGACCCTGCTCGCCCGGGGCGAGGAGCCGGGCGCCGCCGTGCACGCCGCCCGCACCTGGCTCCGCGAATCGATCCGGGCGGGGGCCGGACTCCGCGTGGGGCAGGGCAACGGCCCGATCAGCCACTTCGCCGGGCTCTGGGAGCGCGGGGGAGCGGATGCCCGACCCGAGGCCGCCGACATCGCGGCGGAGTGGTGGGAGGGCATCGCCGGCATCCGGGCGGGGATCGACGATCTGCCGTTCATCCGGGGCCTCGCCGACGGCTCGCTGAAGCGGGAGCCGTTCCTGTCGTACCTGGCGCAGGACGCGCTGTACCTCCGCGAATACGCCCGCGTCCTCGCGGAGGCCGCGCGCCTCGCCCCGACATCCGACGAGCAGGCCTTCTGGGCCGAGTCCGCACACGGCTCGATCGTCGGGGAGCTCGAACTGCACGCGTCGTGGTTGACGCCGGCGCAGGGCGTCAGCGCGGCGACCTTCGCGACGGAGCCGGGACCGGCGACCACCGCCTACCTCGACCATCTGCGCTCCGTCGCCTTCGGCGGCGACTACGCGGAGATCGTCGCCGCCGTCCTCCCGTGCTTCTGGCTGTACACCGACCTCGGGCGACGCCTGCACGCGGGGGAGTTCGGGGAGGATGCCCGCGATCCGCGGCATCCGTACGCCTCGTGGCTCGCGACCTACGCCGATCCCTCCTTCGAGGAGGCGACCCGGACCGCGATCGCCCACGCCACGGAAGCCGCGAGCCGAGCGGATGCCGAGACGCGCGCACGGATGCATCGCGCGTTCGCGGTGTCCAGTGCGCACGAACTGGCGTTCTTCGCGGCACCGCTGGAGTCGCCCGACCGCGGATGACGCGTCGGATTTGCGGTGGCTGCCGAGGCCGCGCTACTGTCGCGACATGCCTTCGGCCGCCACCGCTTCTTCGACGCTCGCTCCGAGCGTCATCGCTGTGCGCCGACGCCGCGGCCGCCGACTGTAGGCGACCCCGCCCTCCTGCCTGTGCACGCACGGCGGTCGAGTGCCGGTGTCGCCGCCTCCGGCCCCGTCCCCGGTCCCGATTTCCTCGTGGGCCCGACCGTTAAGGTAGAAGCATGACGTATTCCGTCGCCGTCTCCGGCGCATCCGGCTACGCAGGCGGCGAGATCCTCCGCCTCCTGGCCGATCACCCCGACATCGAGATCCGCACCGTGACGGCGCACTCGAACGCCGGACAGCCTCTCGTCGACCATCAGCCGCACCTCCGCTCGCTGGCGCACCTCACCCTGCAGGACACGACGCCCGAGATCCTCTCCGGCCACGACATCGTGTTCCTCGCCCTGCCGCACGGCCAGTCGGGGCAGTACACCGACGCCCTCGGCGACGCTCCGCTGGTGATCGACGCGGGGGCCGATCACCGGCTCACCTCGGCGTCGGCCTGGGACGCGTTCTACGGCGGCACCTTCCACGAGGCGTGGACCTATGGCGTCCCCGAGCTCCTGGTCGACGGGGTGAAGCAGCGCGAGCACCTGCGCGGGGCGACGCGCATCGCAGCCCCGGGCTGCAACGCGTCGACGGTGAGCCTCAGCCTCGCTCCCGGTGTCGCCGCCGGTGTGATCGACCCGTCCGACATCGTGTCGGTGCTGGCGGTCGGCCCCTCGGGCGCGGGAAAGAGCCTCAAGACGAACCTGCTCGGCAGCGAGATCCTCGGCACCGCGAACCCCTACGCGGTCGGCGGCACGCATCGGCACATCCCCGAGATCCGCCAGGCGCTCGCCGCGGCGTCCGGGGCCGACGCCGACGGCATCCGCATCTCCTTCACGCCGGTGCTGGTCCCGATGTCGCGGGGCATCCTCGCCACCTCGACCGCGCCGATCGTCGAGGGCGTGACGGACGCGCAGATCCGCGACGCCTGGCAGAGCGCATACGGCGAGGAGACCTTCGTCCAGCTGCTGCCGGAGGGACGCTTCCCGCGCACCGCCGACGTGCTCGGCGCCAACACCGCGCTGATCGGTCTCGCGATCGATCGCGCCGCGAACCGCGTGACCGTCGTCACCGCGGTCGACAACCTCGTCAAGGGCACCGCCGGCGCTGCCGTCCAATCCATGAACATCGCGCTGGGTCTTCCCGAGTCCCGCGCCCTCTCAGTCAACGGAGTCGCACCATGATCGTCGAGGCAACGCAATGAGCGTCACCGCCCCTGCAGGATTCGAGGCGGCCGGCGTGGCCGTGGGGCTCAAGTCCACCGGCAAGCCCGATGTCGCCGTCGTCGTCAACCGCGGACCGCGCAAGGTCGGAGCAGCCGTCTTCACGAGCAACCGCGCCAAGGCGAACCCGATCATCTGGTCGCAGCAGGCCGTCGCCGACCGTGTGGTCGAGGCCGTCGTGCTGAATTCCGGTGGAGCGAACTGCTTCACCGGGTCGTTCGGGTTCCAGACCACGCACCAGACGGCCGAGAAGGCGGCCGAGCTCCTCGGCGTCAGCGCCGGTGACGTGCTGATCTGCTCCACGGGCCTCATCGGCACCGGCGACGAGTCCTTCCGCGCTCGGGTGCTCGCCGGAACGGAGCAGGCGATCGCCGAGCTCAGCGCCGACGGCGGGGAGCTCGCCGCACAGGCCATCATGACCACCGACACGGTCGCGAAGACCGCCGTGATCAGCCGCGACGGCTGGACGATCGGCGGCATGGCGAAGGGCGCCGGCATGCTGGCGCCCGGCCTCGCCACGATGCTCGTGGTCATCACGACCGATGCCGTCCTCGAGCCGCTCCAGGCCGACGAGGTGCTGCGCCGGGCGACGGGGAAGACCTTCGACCGGCTCGACTCTGACGGCTGCATGTCGACGAACGACCAGGTCACGCTCCTCGCCAACGGCGCCTCCGAGGTCGTGCCCGACCTCGACGACTTCGCGGCCGCCCTGATGGAGCTCTGCCAAGACCTCGCGGTCAAGCTGCAGGGGGATGCCGAGGGCGCGAGCCACGACATCACGATCGAGGTGCAGCACGCGGTCTCCGAGCAGGATGCCGTCGAGGTGGGCCGGTCCGTGGCCCGCAACAACCTCTTCAAGGCCGCGATCTTCGGCAACGACCCGAACTGGGGCCGCGTGCTCGCCGCGATCGGCACCACGAGCGCGCAGTTCGACCCCTACGACGTGGACGTCTGGATGAACGGCGTCCGCGTGTGCACCGAGGGCGGCCCCGACCGTCCGCGCGAGGAGGTCGACCTGACCCCGCGCGCCACGCACCTCGTGATCGACCTGAAGACGGGTGACGCCACCGCGACCGTCCTCACGAACGATCTCACCCACGACTACGTGCACGAGAACAGCGCCTACGCCTCATGACCGACATCCAGGACACTCCGGCCGAGGTCGCCGCGCAGAAGGCCACCACGCTCATCGAGTCGCTGCCGTGGCTCAAGAAGTTCCGCGACCAGATCGTCGTGATCAAGTACGGCGGCAACGCCATGGTGTCGGAGGAGCTGCAGGACGCCTTCGCGCAGGACATCGCGTACCTCCGCTACGTCGGGGTGCTGCCGGTCGTCGTGCACGGCGGCGGCCCGCAGATCTCGAACATGCTGCAGCGGCTCGAGATCCCCAGCGAGTTCAAGGGCGGATACCGCGTCACGAACACCGAGGCGATCAGCGTCGTGCGCATGGTGCTCACCGGTCAGGTGAACCCGCAGCTCGTCTCCAAGATCAACTCGCACGGTCCGATCGCGACCGGCCTCAGCGGGGAGGACGCCGGGCTCTTCGGCGGCCGCCGCCGCGGCGTCGTGATCGACGGCGAAGAGGTCGATCTCGGTCGCGTCGGCGATGTCGTCGAGGTCGACCCGACCCCGGTGCTCGACCACCTCGCGGCCGGCCGCATCCCCGTGGTCTCGAGCATCGCGCCCGACCTCGACCACCCCGGTCAGTCCCTCAACGTCAACGCGGATGCCGCGGCCGCGGCTCTCGCGGTGGCGCTCAAGGCCCGCAAGCTCGTGATCCTCACGGATGTGCCGGGGCTCTACGCCGACTGGCCGAACCGCGATTCGCTCGTGTCGCACCTGACGTCGGAAGCCCTCATCGAGATGCTGCCGAAGCTCGAGTCGGGGATGATCCCGAAGATGCGCGCGTGCCTCGACGCGGTCGAGGGCGGCGTCGACGCGGCGGCCATCATCGACGGACGGGTGCCGCACTCGGTGCTCGTCGAACTGTTCACCAGCAAGGGAATCGGGACCGAAGTGGTCCTGGGAAAGTCGGAGGTGACGGGATGACCGTCTGGCAGGACGATGCGGCACGCGATCTCGTGCTCAACGCGGGGGAGCGGCTCGCGCTGCTGGTCCGCGGTGAGGGCTCGTACCTGTGGGACGCCGACGGCCGACGCCACCTCGACTTCCTCGCCGGCATCGCCGTCACCTCGCTCGGCCATGCGCACCCGGCCTTCGTCGAAGCCGTGTCGACGCAGGCGGCGACGCTCGCCCATGTGTCGAACTACTTCGCGACCCCGCCGCAGCTCGCGCTCGCCGCACGGCTCAAGCGCCTCGCGGGCGCCGGCCTCGACGGGCGCGTGTTCTTCTCGAACTCGGGCGCCGAGGCCAACGAGGCGGCCTTCAAGCTCGCCCGCCTCCACGGTGGCGCCGAGCGTCCGCGCATCCTCGCGCTGGAGAACGGCTTCCACGGCCGCACGATGGGCTCGCTCGCGCTGACCGCGAAGGCGTCCATGCGTGCACCGTTCGAGCCGATGCCCGCCGGCGTCGAGCACATCCCGGCCACGATCGAGGCCCTGGAAGCGGCGATGGACGACCGCGTCGCGGCCATCATCGTCGAGCCGATCCAGGGCGAGGCCGGTGTCGTCGAGCTGCCGGAGGGCTACCTGGCCGCCGCACGCTCGCTGACCCTGGCGCACGGCGCACTGCTCATCGTGGACGAGATCCAGACCGGCGCCGGTCGGACCGGCGAGTGGTTCGGCTTCAGCCACGAGGGCATCACGCCCGACGCCATCACGCTCGCCAAGGGCATCGGCGGCGGCTTCCCGATCGGCGCCCTGGTCACCTACGGTGCGGCCAGCGCGCTCTTCACCCCCGGTTCGCACGGCTCCACCTTCGGCGGCAACCCGCTCGCGACCGCCGTCGCCGACGCGGTGCTCGCGGAGATCGAGCGTGCCGGGCTGGTCGAGAACGCCGCCCGCCGCGGTGCGGAGCTGCGCGAGCTGCTGCTCGGCATCGGCTCCCCGCTGATCGCCGGTGTGCGCGGTCGCGGTCTGCTCGTCGGCGTCGCGCTGACCGAGCCGGTCGCCGGTGCCGTCGTCGCAGCCGCGCAGGAGCGCGGTCTCATCGTCAATGCCGCCAACCCCGAGACCGTGCGCATCGCGCCGGCGCTCACCATCGGCGACGCCGAGCTCGCGGAGTTCCGCGAGCTGTTCACGGCCGCCCTCGCCGACGTCCAGGCCTCTGTAGCCGGAAAGGTATCCGCATGACCCGCCACCTGCTGCGTGACGACGACCTGACGCCCGCCGAGCAGGCCGAGATCCTCGATCTCGCGCTCGAACTGAAGAAGGATCGCTGGGCCGACAAGAGCCTCGCCGGACCGCAGACGGTCGCCGTCATCTTCGACAAGTCCTCCACGCGCACCCGCGTCTCGTTCGCGGTGGGCATCGCGGACCTCGGTGGCTCTCCGCTGATCATCTCCACCGCGAGCAGCCAGCTCGGCGGCAAGGAGACCCCCTCCGACACCGCCCGGGTGCTCGAGCGGCAGGTCGCGGCCATCGTGTGGCGCACCTACGCGCAGTCCGGGCTCGAGGAGATGGCCGCGGGCACGCGGGTGCCGGTCATCAACGCCCTGTCGGACGACTTCCACCCGTGCCAGCTGCTGGCCGACCTGCTCACGATCCGCGAGCACAAGGGCGACCTGAAGGGGCTCACGCTCACGTTCCTCGGGGACGGGCAGAGCAACATGGCGCACTCCTACGCTCTCGCGGGCGTCACCGCCGGCATGCACGTGCGCATCGCCTCGCCCGAGGACTACGCGCCCCGCGCCGACGTGATCGAGGCCGCCGACCGCCGGGCCGCCGAGACCGGTGGCTCGATCACCCTCTACACCGACCCGGTCGAGGCGGCCGCCGGTTCCGACGTCGTGGTGACCGACACCTGGGTCTCGATGGGCAAGGAGGAGGAGAAGCTCGCGCGCATCCGCGACCTGGGGGGCTACAAGGTCACGCCCGAGACGATGACCCTCGCCGACCCGGAGGCGATCTTCATCCACTGCCTCCCCGCCGACCGCGGCTACGAGGTCGACTCCTCGGTCATCGACGGTCCGCAGAGCGTGGTCTGGGACGAGGCGGAGAACCGGCTGCACGCGCAGAAGGCCCTCCTGGTCTGGCTGCTCGGCAAGAAGGACGCGTGATGGCCGACTCGACGCACGAAGGCACCAACGAGGGCGCGCTCTGGGGCGCACGCTTCGCCACCGGACCCTCGCCCGAGCTGGTGGAGCTCAGCCGCTCCACGCATTTCGACTGGATCCTCGCGCCGTACGACATCGCCGGCTCGCATGCGCACGCGACGGCTCTCGAGGCCGCCGGCTACCTCGAGTCCGACGAGGCGCAGCGGATGCACGAGGGCCTCGACGCCGTGGCGCGCAAGGTCGCCGACGGCACCCTGCGCCCGGTGCCGACCGATGAGGACGTGCACGGTGCGCTCGAACAGGCGCTGATCGCGGAGCTCGGACCGGAGCTGGGCGGACGCCTGCGCGCCGGACGCAGCCGCAACGACCAGATCGCGACCCTCGTCCGCATGTACCTGATCGACCACGCGCGGGTGATCGCCCGCGACATCCTGCGCGTGATCGACGCCCTGGTGGCGCAGGCGGAGGCGCACCCTGACGCGATCCTCCCCGGACGCACGCACCTGCAGCATGCCCAGCCCGTGCTGCTGGCCCATCACCTGCAGGCGCACGGCTGGCCGCTGGTGCGCGAGCTCGAGCGGCTCGTGGACTGGCGCCGCCGCGCGGGCGTATCGCCCTACGGCGGGGGAGCCCTGGCCGGCTCCACGCTCGGCCTCGACCCCGCCCTCGTGGCCACGGAGCTGGGGCTCGACCGTCCGGCGGAGAACTCCCTCGACGGCACCGCCGCCCGCGACGTCGTGGCGGAGTTCGCCTTCATCACGGCCATGACCGGCGTCGACCTCTCGCGCCTGTCCGAGGAGATCATCCTCTGGAACACCCGCGAGTTCGGCTTCGTGACGCTCGACGACGGGTACTCGACCGGGTCGAGCATCATGCCGCAGAAGAAGAACCCCGACATCGCCGAGCTCGCGCGCGGCAAGTCCGGTCGACTCATCGGCAACCTGTCCGGCCTGCTCGCGACGCTCAAGGGCCTCCCGCTCGCGTACAACCGCGATCTGCAGGAGGACAAGGAGCCGGTCTTCGACTCGGTGCAGACCCTCGAGGTCGTGCTCCCGGCCTTCGCCGGCATGATCGCGACCCTGCGTTTCGACACCGAGCGGATGGCGGCCCTCGCGCCGCAGGGCTTCTCGCTCGCGACGGACGTCGCGGAGTGGCTCGTGAAGCGCCGGGTGCCGTTCCGCGACGCCCACGAGATCTCCGGTGCGCTGGTCCGCGCCTGCGAGGAGCAGGGGATCGGACTGGAGGACGCCTCCGACGAACTGCTGCTGTCGGTGTCGGCGCACCTCGTGCCCGAGGTGCGCGAGGTGCTCACGATCGAAGGATCCGTCGCCTCCCGGACCGGCGCGGGCGGTACGGCGCCGGTCCGAGTGGCGGAGCAGCGCGCCGAGCTCGTCGCTCGCGCGCAGGCCGCCGCACACGCCCTCGGCCTCTAGCCGGAGCGCGGTCGGCGGCCGTCCGGGCTCAGTGCAGCTCGGCGTCGGCCGCCGACCGCTCCCAGCGGGTGAACCGCACGGTGAGTCCGGCCCGGGTCGGCGCGGCGAGGAACGGTCCGGCCGAAGCCGCGGCCTCGCCGTCGAACGGCGCGACCCGGACCAGCCGCCAGGGGCCGTCGTCCGCGCGGGCGCGCACGATCACGGAATCCGCCCAGCGGCTCACGCGGACCGTGATCTCGCTCTCGAGCCAGTCGTCGACGTGTCCCACCGACCAGTCCGACGTGCGGGCGGTGACGACGGCGCCGAGCCCGAGGTGATCGTCGGCGTACTCCAGGCCGGTCTTCACCCAGTGCTCGTCGTCGATCCGCACGAACACGCCCGCCTGGTCGAACTGGCCGTCCCACGGGGCGCGGAACGAGACCTCCATGGCCTCGCCCACGGCGAGAGGCGCGAGCAGGGCGTGCTCGGTGTCGTGCACGAAGCCATAGGCGGTGTGGCGCCAGGCGTCGCTGCCCTCGACGGCGGTGACGTCCAGGTGCTCGGCGTCCGCGACAGCGGCCGGAGCGTGCGTCCAGGTTCCTTCGCTCCACGGGATGATGCGCGATTCAGGCATAATTCCATTCCATAACCAAATAAGGCATAAAGCGGTGAATATTCATGATAAGGTTATCGCATGGTCATCGCTGTGATCGCCGACATCGTGGGTTCCCGTGGACTGGGGGATCGCGGGGCCGCGCAGCGCGTGCTGGATGAGACCATCGCCCGGGTCGAACAGGATCTTCCGCTCGCCGCCCAGCCGCTGACCCCCACGGTGGGAGACGAGCAGCAGGGTGTCTACCTCGATCTCGGCGACGCCCTCACCTCGCTGCTCATGATCCAGCTGCGTCTGCCCGACGGCATCGCCTTCCGCTTCGGCCTCGGCGTCGGCGAGGTGCGCGCGGTCGAGTCCGTCCACGGTGAGCTCGCCGACGGGCCGGGGTGGTACGCCGCGCGTGCCGCGATCGAGACCGTCCACTCCCGCGAGCAGCGCGCCGTGCCGCGCACCCGCACCTGGATTGTCGGAGCCCCGGGGCAGGATGAGGTCATGGAGACCACGATCGCGGCGTCGAACGCGTACCTCCTCGCGCGTGACGAGCTGGTGGGCGCGATGAGCGAGCGCGAGCGGCGGCTCACCTACGGTCGGGCCGTCGGCCGGTCCCAGCAGGAGCTCGCCGCGCAGGAGGGGATCTCCCAGCCGAGCGTCTCGAAGTCGCTGCGCAGCGCCGGGGCCGCGGCGCTCATCGAAGGGCTGAGCGCCCTGCGGGGAGCAGCCGCATGATCCTCGCCGGATTCGTCCTCCTCGCGGTCGGCGCCGCCGATCTCGTGCGCCAGTTCGTGCCGCGACGGTGGATCGGCTATCTCGCGGCCGCCGTCGTGCTGCTCCTGCTCGGCAGCGTCAGCGACGCCCTCCTGCCCATGGTCGTCGCACTCGTCGCGGGCGCACTGTGGGTCTGGTGCATGCCGGACGACCGGCCGTCGCCCGCGGGGTTCTGGCCCGCCGTCGTCCTCGCCCTCGTCGTCGCCGGAGCGGTGGTCTGGACGGGCGGTCGTGCGCACGCCGGACTCGTCGGAGCGGTCTGGCAGCTGCGCTCACCTTTCGGCGAGGTCTCCTTCGACCTCGCGATGCTGGTGCTGGGGCTGTCCGCCTTCCTCCTGGAGTCCGCGAACCTCGTGGTGCGCGCGGCCCTCGACGGCGAGCACACCTGGCGCCCCGCGGAGCAGGTCGCCGACGCGCCCGTCGTCGTCGACGCGACGGCCGCCGGCGACACCGCTGCCAGCACCATCACCGACACCGCTGCCACCACCGTCGCTCCGGTCGCACCCGCGGCGGCCGCCGCCGGGGGAGAGCCCACCGCGGTCGCGGCGGCCGCGGACTCGCGTTCGGGCTTCAAGGGCGGACGGCTGATCGGCCCGCTCGAGCGCATCCTCATCCTCATCCTCACGCTCGCGGCGGCGTATCCGATCCTCGCGGCGATGCTCGCGGCGAAGGGCATCGTCCGATTCCCGGAGATCTCGCGCGACGGCGAGACCGGTGCCAGGGCCGAGTACTTCCTCGTCGGCAGCCTCGTGAGCTGGGTGATCGCCCTCGGCGGTGCTTTCCTCGTGTGGTGGGCCGCGCACAGCTGAGCAGCGGTTCAGTCCAACGATCGGTACCAGTCCAGCTTCTCCGTGAGACGTCGCTGCTGGGCGAGGACCTCGGCGAGCTGGATCTCGACCGTCGCCGCGTGCTCCTCGAGGAGCGCTACCCGCTCCGGGATCGTGTCCTCGCGCTGGCAGAGCTGGCCGTAGCGGCGCAGCCTCTCCACCGGCATGCCGGTCTCGCGGAGACACTTGAGGAACTCCAGGAGCCCGAGCTCGGCATCGGTGTATGCGCGATGCCCGCCGGCCGTGCGCGAGACCGCGGGGAGGATGCCCTCGCGCTCGTAGTACCGGAGCGTGTCGATGCTGAATCCGGAGAGGGCCGCGGTCTCCGCCGGGGTGTAGGTCGTCATGGCCCGAGCATAGGACTTGACCTGGAGTGCACTCCAGGTTGCACAGTGAAATCATGACCAACGCGAACAGCTCTGCATCCCCGCTCGTCCTCGGGGCGATGTCCTTCGGAACGCTCGTCGACGAAGAGACCTCCTTCGCCCTGCTCGACCGCTTCGTCGACCGCGGCGGCATCTGGATCGACACCGCGGACTGCTACAGCTTCTGGTCGAGCGAGACGGGGCAGGGAGGGGCCTCCGAGGAAGTGCTCGGACGCTGGCTCGCGGAGCGACCGCATGCACGAGCGCAGGTCCGCATCTCGACCAAGGTCGGTGCCGAGCCCCTCTGGCCCGGGTCGTGGCCCGAGAACCGGGCAGGGCTCTCTCCGCGTGCGATCCGCGCTGCCGTCGAAGGGAGCCTCGAACGCCTGGGCGTCGACAGGATCGACCTTCTCTGGCTGCACCAGGAGGATCGGGCGGTCGCGATCGAGGACACGGTGGATGCCCTTGCGGTGCTCACCGCCGATGCCACGGTGGGCCGCGTCGGCGCGTCGAACCACCCGGCCTGGCGCATCGAGCGAGCCCGTGCGCACGCGAGGTCCATCGGAAGCGTTCCCATCGACGCGTTCCAGTTGAACAGCACGTATCTTCGCACGCGGCCGGGGACGCTTCCTCCCGGGGTCGCGCACCCCTTCGGCGTGCTGAGCGACGAGCAGCGGGACTTCTCCCGGGCGAACGGGATCGAGATCTGGGCGTACACCCCGCTGCTCTCCGGTGCCTACGACAACCCCGCGAAGCCCGTGCCCGAGGTGTACGACCACCCCGGGAGTGCGCGTCGGCTCGCGGCTCTGGACGAGATCGCCGAGGCGCGTGGCCTCGGTCGAGGGCAGATCGTGCTGGCGTGGCTGCTCGCGCGCGGCATCCGTCCCATCCTCGGAGGCAGCAAGATCCATCAGCTGGATGTCGCGATGGATGCTGCGTCGATCTCCCTGTCCGTCGAGGAGATCGCGCTCCTCGACGAGCAGGTCTGAGGCGATTCGGCGGTGCGCGGCGCTGATAGCCTGGAGCGCGTGTCAACTCCCGCTCTGACGACCGCACCCCAGGCGATCGACCCCACGTTCGAGAACGTGTGGGACGAACTCGTGTGGCGTGGTCTGGTCCACGTGTCCACCGACCAGGAGGCGCTGCGCGCCCTGCTCGCGGGAGACCCCATCACGTATTACTGCGGGTTCGACCCGACGGCTCCCAGCCTGCACCTCGGCAACCTGGTGCAGCTGCTGACGCTGCGCCGCATCCAGCTCGCCGGGCACAAGCCGCTCGGCCTCGTCGGTGGATCGACCGGGCTCATCGGCGACCCCCGCCCCACGGCCGAGCGCACGCTGAACACGCGCGAGACCGTCGAGGAGTGGGTCGGTCGCCTGCGCGCCCAGGTGGAGCGGTACCTCAGCTTCGAGGGCGACAACGCCGCGCGCATCGTCAACAACCTGGACTGGACGGCGCCGCTGAGCGCGATCGACTTCCTGCGCGAGGTCGGCAAGTACTTCCGGGTCGGCACGATGCTCAAGAAGGACGCCGTCGCCGCGCGGCTGAACTCCGACGATGGCATCAGCTACACCGAGTTCAGCTACCAGATCCTCCAGGGCATGGACTTCCTCGAGCTGTACCGCCAGTACGACTGCGTCCTGCAGACCGGCGGATCCGATCAGTGGGGCAACCTCACCAGCGGCACCGACCTGATCCGGCGTGCCGAGGGCGGGTCCGCGCATGCGATCGGCACTCCGCTGATCACCAACAGCGACGGCACCAAGTTCGGCAAGAGCGAGGGCAACGCGATCTGGCTCGACGCGGAGATGTGCAGCCCGTACCGGATGTACCAGTTCTGGCTGAGCACGGCGGACACCGACGTGATCGATCGCCTGAAGGTCTTCACGTTCCTCAGCAGGTCCGAGATCGAGGAGTACGCGCAGCTGGTGGAGACGGAGCCGTTCCGTCGAGCCGCCCAGAAGCGCCTCGCGCTCGAGGTGGTCGCGACCGTGCACGGCGTCGACGCCACGGCCGCCGTGATCGCGGCATCCGAGGCCCTGTTCGGGCAGGGCGACCTGAGCGCGCTCGATGCGGACACCCTCCGCACGGCGCTGGACGAACTCCCGAACGCGACGGTCGCGGCTGAGACACCGGTGGTCGAGGCGCTGGTCGCGACCGGTCTGGTGGCGAGCCTGTCGGAGGCACGACGGGCGATCGGGCAGGGCGGTGTCTCGCTCGACGGCGAACGTGTCGAGGATGAGGCTGCCACGGTCCGGGGCACGCTGCCCGGGGGAGTGTCCGTGCTCCGCCGCGGCAAGAAGACCCTCGCCGGCGTCTTCATCGGCTGAGCCCTGACAGATGCCGTTCACGCCGAGCCACGCACTGGTCGCGCTGCCGTTCATCCGCACACCGCTGGTGCCGGCGGCGATCGCGATCGGCGCGATGACGCCGGATCTACCGCTGTTCCTGCGGGGTGTCGGACTGAACTACTCGTTCACCCACACGTTCGGCAACGTGGTGTGGACGGCGCTGCTCGCCTTCGTGCTGTTCCTGGTGTGGCGGGTCGTGCTGCGTCCCGCGGTACCGGAGCTCTCCCCGCGATGGCTGGCTCGTCGGCTGCCGGAGGACTGGCGCGACGGGGGCATCGCCGCCTCGGGTGCCGCGGTCGGTGTGGGGCAGAAGCGCTCGTACCCGTTCCTGCTCGCCGCCTCGCTCGTGATCGGGGTGCTCTCGCACATCCTCTGGGATCTCTTCACGCACGAAGGGCGCTGGGGCGTGCAGCTGTTCCCCGGGCTCGACGAGATGTGGGGTCCGCTGCTCGGATTCAAGTGGCTGCAGCACGGCTCGAGCGTCATCGGCCTCGCCATCATCGGCATCTGGGCGCTGCTGTGGCTGCGTCGGCGCACCCCGCGTCCCGTCGTGGCGCAGTGGCTTCCGCAGAGTGTGCGCGTGGCGTGGTGGGTGTCGCTCCCGGTGATCCTCGTGGGCGCCTGGGTCGGAGGGCTCGTCGTCCTCGGTCCGCTCGACGCGGAGTTCACCGTGCAGCATCTCGCCTATCGGGTGCTGCCTCCCGCGTGTGCGCTCTGGGGTGCGATCACCCTGGTGCTGTGCGTCGTGCTGGCCGTGCGCGGCCGCCGTCACCAGACGGGTTGATCCGATCCCCAGGGGTGGGGCGCATCGAACTCGAAGCCGGCGAGAGCCGGGCGCGAGGTCACGAGTGTCTTCCCCGCGACGCGGAAGCGCGCGAGGTGGGGGTCGAGGTCGAGCACGGTCTCGGCTCCCGGCTCCCGGCGGCGTGGCATCCCGAGCAGTTCTGCCGCGACCCGGCGGAGCGAGGTCCGCACATACCAGGAGCCGCCTTCGCGTGAGCGGCGGTCGAGCAGCGTCGTCACCGCTGCGGCGAGCAGGTAGCCGGCGCTGTGGTCCAGCGCCTGAGCGGGAAGCGCTCCCGGGGTGTCGCCGTCCGACGACTCGACGAGCGCGATCCCGGAAGCCGCCTGCACGAGGCTGTCGAAGCCTGCGCGATCGGGCTGATCGATACCCCAGGCGCTGAGCTGCGCGACGACGAGACCCGGGTATCGATGGGCGAGAGCCTCCGGGTTCAGCCCCAGCCGGTCCAGAGCGGCGGGGCGGTATCCGAGCACGACGGCATCGGCGGCGGCGAGCAGCTCCTGCATCCTCGGTGAGCGTGCGTCGAGCAGTGCCGACCGCTTGCCGTGTCCGGTGTCGAGGTGCTGCCAGTCCGGTTCCGGCAGGTGCGGCGGATCGATGCGCAGGACGTCGGCTCCGAGCAGAGCGAGGGTGCGGGTGCAGACCGGACCCGCGATGACCCGGGTGAGATCCAGCACCCGCATGCCACGGAGGGGAAGGGCCCCGGGCTGCGGGGCGGGCGGGTGCGCGGCCCGGGACCGCGGATCGGTCGTCACGTCCACACGGGTGATCTCGAGCAGGGGATTCTCCCGGAGTGCCCGGTCTGCTGCCGGGTCCTCGGTCGCGACCGGTACGGCGAGCCCGCCGGAGCTCGAGATCGACCGGACGGCTTCATCTGTCGTGCGCTCCGCGAGTGCATCGGCGACCGCGGCGGCGTCGGCGCCTTCCCCGAGCTGCAGCCCTCGGCGCAGACCGGCGGCGTGGTGCGCGTAGTTGCCGTGCGTGCGGAGCCAGCCGTCGCTCGTCCGCCAGAACCCGGAGTACGGCGACCACACCGAGGGGGCGGACCCGTCGATGGTCAGCACCCTGTCGCTCCGGTACGCGGTCGCGATCCGATCGGCGTCCAGGGATGCGGGGGAGCGCCCGGCCGCGAGCATCGCTGCGGCCACGCTCGCCCAGGCGAGCTCACCGGTGGCCAGTCGTGAAGGGAGCGGGATCGGATCCACCGATGTCGCACCGTCGCCCTCTGCGAGCAGCTCCCCGCGGACCCGCGTGAGCAGAGTTTCGCCGGCCCTGCGGCCGTGGACGTCGCCGCCGATCCGCCGTCCTGAGCCATGCGGGGGGAGCGCATGATTCGCAGGTGAGCGCATGGCGCGATCGTACTCCGGGCCGTCCGACGGCCGGAAAACGGGCCTGATCCGGAGGAAACCGCCGAGCACCCGGCGGCGACACGCCCGGGTGGTGTGGCCCGATTTGCCAGAACCCCGAGATCCACGTAACTTATTACTTGTTCGCCCCACAGGGAAGCGGAGGAGCCAAGAGCTTCACCCCCCTCAAGCGGAGAACCACTCCCGATCCACTCTCACTTGAGAGATCAGACGCTTGCGTCTAGGATAGGGAATCCACCTCTTCTGCGGCTGTCATCAGCTGCGCAGCGGATCGAAGATCCGCCCGGCGCGCCGATTTGACAAGCGAGGCGGGGTGGCTAAGATAGAGAAGTTGCCCTTCGGGCCTGGCTGTGATGGCTGGGTCGTGGGAGCATCCGATCCTTGAGAACTCAACAGCGTGCACTTGTCAAATGCCAAATTATCCTCGTCTAGCTTCGGCTAGGTGAGAATTCCTTTGGATCAAAGACCAACCTCCTTTGGGGGTTGGCAACGGATGAAGTCAGCAATGAATTTGTCTCTTTGGTCAGCATCAAACTCGCTGCGTCACCGTTTTCCCGGTGTCGTATGCATTTCTTTTTTACGGAGAGTTTGATCCTGGCTCAGGATGAACGCTGGCGGCGTGCTTAACACATGCAAGTCGAACGGTGAACACGGAGCTTGCTCTGTGGGATCAGTGGCGAACGGGTGAGTAACACGTGAGCAACCTGCCCCTGACTCTGGGATAAGCGCTGGAAACGGCGTCTAATACTGGATATGTGACGTGACCGCATGGTCTGCGTCTGGAAAGAATTTCGGTTGGGGATGGGCTCGCGGCCTATCAGCTTGTTGGTGAGGTAATGGCTCACCAAGGCGTCGACGGGTAGCCGGCCTGAGAGGGTGACCGGCCACACTGGGACTGAGACACGGCCCAGACTCCTACGGGAGGCAGCAGTGGGGAATATTGCACAATGGGCGCAAGCCTGATGCAGCAACGCCGCGTGAGGGACGACGGCCTTCGGGTTGTAAACCTCTTTTAGCAGGGAAGAAGCGAAAGTGACGGTACCTGCAGAAAAAGCGCCGGCTAACTACGTGCCAGCAGCCGCGGTAATACGTAGGGCGCAAGCGTTATCCGGAATTATTGGGCGTAAAGAGCTCGTAGGCGGTTTGTCGCGTCTGCTGTGAAATCCGGAGGCTCAACCTCCGGCCTGCAGTGGGTACGGGCAGACTAGAGTGCGGTAGGGGAGATTGGAATTCCTGGTGTAGCGGTGGAATGCGCAGATATCAGGAGGAACACCGATGGCGAAGGCAGATCTCTGGGCCGTAACTGACGCTGAGGAGCGAAAGGGTGGGGAGCAAACAGGCTTAGATACCCTGGTAGTCCACCCCGTAAACGTTGGGAACTAGTTGTGGGGTCCATTCCACGGATTCCGTGACGCAGCTAACGCATTAAGTTCCCCGCCTGGGGAGTACGGCCGCAAGGCTAAAACTCAAAGGAATTGACGGGGACCCGCACAAGCGGCGGAGCATGCGGATTAATTCGATGCAACGCGAAGAACCTTACCAAGGCTTGACATATACGAGAACGGGCCAGAAATGGTCAACTCTTTGGACACTCGTAAACAGGTGGTGCATGGTTGTCGTCAGCTCGTGTCGTGAGATGTTGGGTTAAGTCCCGCAACGAGCGCAACCCTCGTTCTATGTTGCCAGCACGTAATGGTGGGAACTCATGGGATACTGCCGGGGTCAACTCGGAGGAAGGTGGGGATGACGTCAAATCATCATGCCCCTTATGTCTTGGGCTTCACGCATGCTACAATGGCCGGTACAAAGGGCTGCAATACCGCGAGGTGGAGCGAATCCCAAAAAGCCGGTCCCAGTTCGGATTGAGGTCTGCAACTCGACCTCATGAAGTCGGAGTCGCTAGTAATCGCAGATCAGCAACGCTGCGGTGAATACGTTCCCGGGTCTTGTACACACCGCCCGTCAAGTCATGAAAGTCGGTAACACCTGAAGCCGGTGGCCTAACCCTTGTGGAGGGAGCCGTCGAAGGTGGGATCGGTAATTAGGACTAAGTCGTAACAAGGTAGCCGTACCGGAAGGTGCGGCTGGATCACCTCCTTTCTAAGGAGCATCTGACTCTTCGGAGTCCAGAACCCAGATCGAAGGCATACGTTCTTCGCTGGGAGCTCATGGGTGGAACATTTGACATGGCATCGAGATCTGATCTCGGAACTAGTACGCCGCTTGCGGTTGGAAAGTTCTGGGTGAGGGGGCCGGTGCCTGCACGCTGTTGGGTCCTGAGGGACCGGATGCGGATCCTTTGGGATCTGGTCTGAACCTCTGGACCTCTTTCTGTTTCCCCCGTGTGGGGTTGTGGATGGGGGTACCGCCCGTACTTTGAGAACTACACAGTGGACGCGAGCATCTTGCAACAGCCTTCGGGTTGTTGCACAAGATGATCTTAAAGATCATTAGTCAATTTCAGATTCCATCTTCGGATGGGGTCGAGTTTTTGATTCAAACTCATGTGATTTCAAGTCTTTAAGAGCAAACGGTGGATGCCTTGGCATCTGGAGCCGAAGAAGGACGTAGCAATCTGCGATAAGCCTCGGGGAACTGATAAGCAAGTTTTGATCCGAGGGTGTCCGAATGGGGAAACCCCGCTGGGCGGCGTGCCGACCTAGTGACTCCCGCCTGAATATATAGGGCGGGTAGAGGGAACGTGGGGAAGTGAAACATCTCAGTACCCACAGGAAGAGAAAGCAACCGCGATTCCGTTAGTAGTGGCGAGCGAAACCGGAACAGGCTAAACCTAGCGTGTGTGATAGCCGGCAGGCGTTGCACGTTGGGGGTTGTGGGACTTTTCAGTCATCTCTGCCGAGGTGGCGGCGTTACAAGAAGGTATAGACGAACGGTCTTGAAAGGCCGGTCATAGAGGGTGCCAACCCCGTAGTCGAAATGCCTCTCTTGGCGCGAAGAGTATCCCAAGTAGCACGGGGCCCGTGAAATCCCGTGTGAATCTGTCAGGACCACCTGATAAGCCTAAATACTCCCAGATGACCGATAGCGGACAAGTACCGTGAGGGAAAGGTGAAAAGTACCCCGGGAGGGGAGTGAAATAGTACCTGAAACCGTTTGCTTACAAACCGTTGGAGCCTCCTTAGTAGGGGTGACAGCGTGCCTTTTGAAGAATGAGCCTGCGAGTTAGCGATATGTGGCGAGGTTAACCCGTGTGGGGTAGCCGTAGCGAAAGCGAGTCTGAATAGGGCGATTCAGTCGCATGTCCTAGACCCGAAGCGAAGTGATCTATCCATGGCCAGGTTGAAGCGACGGTAAGACGTCGTGGAGGACCGAACCCACTTAGGTTGAAAACTGAGGGGATGAGCTGTGGATAGGGGTGAAAGGCCAATCAAACTTCGTGATAGCTGGTTCTCTCCGAAATGCATTTAGGTGCAGCGTTGCGTGTTTCTTGCCGGAGGTAGAGCTACTGGATGGCCGATGGGCCCTACAAGGTTACTGACGTCAGCCAAACTCCGAATGCCGGTAAGTGAGAGCGCAGCAGTGAGACTGTGGGGGATAAGCTTCATAGTCGAGAGGGAAACAACCCAGACCACCAACTAAGGTCCCAAAGCGCGTGCTAAGTGGGAAAGGATGTGGAGTTGCCTTGACAACCAGGAGGTTGGCTTAGAAGCAGCCACCCTTGAAAGAGTGCGTAATAGCTCACTGGTCAAGTGATTCCGCGCCGACAATGTAACGGGGCTCAAGCACGCCACCGAAGTTGTGGCATTGACATTATTGGTAGGCCTTCGTGGTCCAGCCGTGTTGATGGGTAGGAGAGCGTCGTGTGGCCAGCGAAGCGGCGGTGTAAACCAGCCGTGGAGGCTACACGAGTGAGAATGCAGGCATGAGTAGCGAATGACGTGTGAGAAACACGTCCTCCGAAAGACCAAGGGTTCCAGGGTCAAGCTAATCTTCCCTGGGTAAGTCGGGACCTAAGGCGAGGCCGACAGGCGTAGTCGATGGACAACGGGTTGATATTCCCGTACCGGCGAAGAACCGCCCAAGCTAATCCAGTAGTGCTAAGTGTCTGAATCCCAGTGACTGATCCCTTCGGGGTGACGCTCTGGGCCTAGCGCACGACCCCATTCTGGTGCGGTTAGCGTATTAACAGGTGTGACGCAGGAAGGTAGCCCAAGCCAGGCGATGGTTGTCCTGGTGCAAGTGCGTAGGCCGAGTCGTAGGCAAATCCGCGATTCATTAAGGCTGAGACACGATGCGGATAAAAAGTGGGTGATCCTATGCTGCCAAGAAAAGCATCGACGCGAGGTTCTAGCCGCCCGTACCCCAAACCGACTCAGGTGGTCAGGTAGAGAATACCAAGGAGATCGAGAGAATCGTGGTTAAGGAACTCGGCAAAATGCCCCCGTAACTTCGGGAGAAGGGGGGCCTTCGGCGTATAGGGATTTACTCCCGAAAGCGTTTGGAGGCCGCAGAGACTAGTGGGTAGCGACTGTTTACTAAAAACACAGGTCCGTGCCAAGTCGCAAGACGATGTATACGGACTGACGCCTGCCCGGTGCTGGAAGGTTAAGAGGACCGGTTAGCCGCAAGGCGAAGCTGAGAATTTAAGCCCCAGTAAACGGCGGTGGTAACTATAACCATCCTAAGGTAGCGAAATTCCTTGTCGGGTAAGTTCCGACCTGCACGAATGGCGTAACGACTTCCCAACTGTCTCAACCGCGAACTCGGCGAAATTGCATTACGAGTAAAGATGCTCGTTACGCGCAGCAGGACGGAAAGACCCCGTGACCTTTACTACAGCTTGGTATTGGTGTTCGGTGTGGCTTGTGTAGGATAGGTGGGAGACTTTGAAGCATGGACGCTAGTTCGTGTGGAGTCATTGTTGAAATACCACTCTGGTCACTCTGGATATCTAACTTCGAACCGTAATCCGGTTCAGGGACAGTGCCTGGTGGGTAGTTTAACTGGGGCGGTTGCCTCCCAAAAAGTAACGGAGGCGCCCAAAGGTTCCCTCAACCTGGTTGGCAATCAGGTGTCGAGTGTAAGTGCACAAGGGAGCTTGACTGTGAGACTGACAGGTCGAGCAGGGACGAAAGTCGGGACTAGTGATCCGGCAGTGGCTTGTGGAAGCGCTGTCGCTCAACGGATAAAAGGTACCTCGGGGATAACAGGCTGATCTTGCCCAAGAGTCCATATCGACGGCATGGTTTGGCACCTCGATGTCGGCTCGTCGCATCCTGGGGCTGGAGTAGGTCCCAAGGGTTGGGCTGTTCGCCCATTAAAGCGGTACGCGAGCTGGGTTTAGAACGTCGTGAGACAGTTCGGTCCCTATCCGCTGCGCGCGTAGGAAATTTGAGAGGATCTGACCCTAGTACGAGAGGACCGGGTTGGACGAACCTCTGGTGTGTCAGTTGTTCCGCCAGGAGCACCGCTGATTAGCTACGTTCGGGATGGATAACCGCTGAAAGCATCTAAGCGGGAAGCCGGCCTCAAGATGAGATTTCCATACCTTCGGGTGAGAGGCTCCCAGCCAGACTACTGGGTTGATAGGCCAGATGTGGAAGTGCAGTAATGCATGCAGCTGACTGGTACTAATAAGCCGATGACTTGATAACACACCGTTTGTTGGTGCTACGCGTCCACTGAGTGGTTCTCGATGTACGGTCGAGAACCGCATAACAACAATGACTTTGTTATGTGTTTGATTGAAACATCAATAGTGTTTCGGCGGCCATAGCGTGAGGGAAACGCCCGGTTACATTCCGAACCCGGAAGCTAAGCCTCACAGCGCCGATGGTACTGCAGGGGGGACCCTGTGGGAGAGTAGGACACCGCCGGACTCCTTTTAGACAAAATGGCCACCCATCGTTGGGTGGCCATTTTGCGTTTACACGAAAAGAACAGGGAGCATCATCATGCCGGAAGAGGAACAGCGCCGTCCGCGTCGCAACGACGACAATGGATCGCGCGCGAATCGCCCTTCCGGCGGACGCCCCGATCGCAGCCGTGACGGCTCCGCACCGCGCCGCGAAGGCGGTGGTGGCTACAACCGTGATGGTGGTGCTCCGCGTCGCGAGGGTGGTGGCTACAACCGTGATGGCGGTGCCCCGCGCCGCGAGGGCGGCTACAACCGTGATGGCGGTGCGCCGCGCCGTGAGGGTGGTGGCTACAACCGTGATGGTGGTGCGCCTCGCCGTGAAGGTGGCTACAACCGTGATGGTGCCGCGCCCCGTCGCGAGGGTGATGGTTACAACCGTGATGGTGCTGCGCCCCGTCGCGAGGGTGGTGGTTACAACCGTGATGGTGGTGCGCCGCGCCGTGAAGGTGGTTACAACCGTGATGGTGCCGCGCCCCGTCGCGAGGGTGGTGGTTACAACCGTGATGGTGCTGCGCCCCGTCGCGAGGGTGGTTACAACCGTGACGGTGCTGCCCCGCGCCGTGAAGGTGGTTACAACCGTGACGGTGCTGCCCCGCGCCGCGAGGGCGGTTACAACCGTGATGGTGCTGCTCCCCGTCGCGAGGGCGGCTACAACCGTGATGGTGCTGCTCCTCGTCGCGAGGGTGGCGGTTACAACCGTGATGGTGCTGCGCCCCGTCGCGAGGGTGGTGGCTACAACCGCGATGGTGCAGCTCCTCGTCGCGAGGGTGGCGGTTACAACCGTGACGGTGCTGCGCCCCGCCGCGAGGGCGGTTACAACCGTGACGGTGCAGCTCCCCGTCGCGAGCGCGGTTACAACCGCGATGGTGCCGCTCCCCGTCGCGAGGGCGGCTACAACCGTGACGGTGGTGCCCCGCGTCGGGAGGGTGGCGGCTTCAACCGTGACTCCGGTCCGCGCCGGGAGGGTGGCGACCGCGACCGTTCGCGTTCCTTCCCGCAGCGTGGGGGAGCGGGCCGCGAGCGTCCGGCCCAGGCCGCGAATGAGCGGCCGCGGTTCGACGAGCCGCAGATTCCCGATGACGTCACCGCGCGCGACCTCAACGGCGCTGCGCGCAATGAGCTCAAGACGCTGAGCAAGGAGAACGCCGAGCACGTGGCGCGCCACCTGGCCATGGCTTCGCGCCTCATCGACGACGATCCGGCGCTCGCCCACGAGCACGCGCTGGCAGCTTCCCGCCGTGCCGGCCGCATCGCGATCGTTCGCGAGACGCTCGGCATCACTGCTTACGCCAACGAGGACTTCGCCCTTGCGCTGCGCGAGCTCCGCACCTACCGGCGGATCTCCGGCAAGGACGATCAGATCGCGTTGATGGTCGACAGCGAGCGTGGCATCGGTCGTTCCGATCGCGCCCTCGAGACCGGTCGCGCCGTCGACCGTTCGGCGCTCGAGACGCCCGTCCGTGTCGCACTGGCCATCGCGATGTCGGGAGCTCGTCTCGACCAGGGCGACCTCGAGCTCGCGCTCGGTGAGCTCGAGATCCCTGAGCTCGACCCGGATCGTGCCTTCGAGTGGAGTCCCGCGCTGTTCGCCGCGCGGGCGGCCGTGCTGGAAGACCTCGGACGAACAGACGAGGCCGAGTTCTGGTCTCACCGCGCGGAGGTCGCAGCCGAGGCTCTGGGCGTCGACGAAGCCGGCGACGAGGAGATCTTCATCGAGGACACCCTGATCGAGGGCGAGTTCCCCGACGACGAGATCACCGAGCAGCCCGACGCTGAGCAGCCCGACGCTGACGCTGAGCAGCCCGACGCTGACGCTGAGCAGCTTGACGCTGACGCTGAGCAGCTTGACGCTGACGCTGTGCAGGCAGATGAGCCTGCGGCGGATGAGCCTGCGGCGGATGAGCCTGCGGCGGATGAGCCTGCAGCGGATGAGCCTGCGGCGGAAGAGCCGACGGTCGAGGACGAGGTGCGCGAGCTCCTCGGCGAGGACGAGTCGGAAGACGAGTCCGCGTCCGCGGCGGGCACCGCTGATTCCACGACCGGCACCGACGAGGACCCGGAGGCGTAGTGGCGCTGTTCTCCCGGAAGCGCGCCCCGCGTACACCGCTCGATGGCGTGGACACGATCCTCGCCGACCTCGACGGCGTCGTGTACGCGGGCCCCGGCGCCCTGCCCTTCGCCGTCGACAGCCTCAACGAGGCCGCGAAGTCGGCGCGACTCGGCTACATCACGAACAACGCGGCGCGGACGGATGCCTCGGTCGCGGCGCACCTGAGCAGCCTCGGCCTCCGGGTCGAGCCGTCCGATGTGGTCACGAGTCCGCAGGCGGCGATGCGCCTGATGGCGCAGATCGTGCCGGCGCCCGCGACGATCCTCGTGATCGGCGGCGACGGACTGGTCGATGAGGTGCAGAAGGCCGGATACACGGTGACGCGCAGCGCGGAGGACTCCCCGAGCGCCGTCGTCCAGGGGTTCGCTCCGGAAGTGGCCTGGACCGACCTCGCCGAGGCGGCCTTCGCCCTCAAACTTCCGGAGGACGAGGGCGGCATCCCCTGGATCGCCACCAACACGGACTGGACGATTCCGCGCGAGCGCGGCGTCGCACCGGGTAACGGCACCCTGGTCTCGGCCGTCCACACCGCCATCGGCCGCCTGGCCACCGTCGCCGGGAAGCCGGAGGCGCCGATCTTCGAGGAAGCGCTCGCCCGGTTCGGGGCGGAGAAGGCGCTCTTCATCGGCGACCGCCTCGACACCGACATCATGGGCGCGAGCCGCGTCGGCATCGACTCGGTCCTCGTCCTCACGGGCATCGATCGACCGAAGCACGTCCTGGCGGCGCCGGAGGGCTCGCGGCCGACCTACATCCTCAGCGATCTGCGCGAACTGCACGAGCCGTACCCGGAGGCGAAGGAGCGCGACGGCGTCTTCGACGTCAACGGCGCGGCCGTGCGCGTGACCGGTGCGGATGTGGAGATCGTGGCGGAGTCCGGTTCGCAGATCGACCTGCTTCGGGCCGGCGCGGCCGCGATCTGGGCCTCGGGCACTCCGGTGTTCGTGCTGCGCGTTCCCGAGCGGCTCTACGACGACCCGTTCCACCGCCCCTAGGCGACCTCGCGTGGCTCCGGCACGTGTCGGAGCGGCCGCGTACAGTGGAACCGTGAGCGAAGAGACGACGAGCGCGCCGACCGACGGCCTGTGGAGCCGCCTGCGCCTGATCGAGGGACAGCCCCTCCCGGCCCGGGCCGACGCCTACGCGGCCCTGCACGACGAGCTCTCCCGACGCCTCGAGAGCGGTGCGAAGCTCGACCAGCGGGAGACCTCGGGATCCCGATGACGCGACTCGACGCTGCCCTCGCCGCCCGAGGACTCGCCCGCTCGCGCAGCCACGCGGCCACCCTCATCTCCGACGGTCTCGTGAGCGTCGACGGCCGTCCGGTGGTCAAGGTCTCCACCGCGGTCGACGACTCCGCCGAGATCACCATCGCGGGCGCCGATCACTACGTCGGCCGCGCCGCACACAAGCTCATCGCGGGCCTCGACGGCTTCGGCCTCGAGGTGCACGACCGGCTCGCTCTCGACATGGGCGCATCCACCGGCGGTTTCACGCAGGTGCTGCGGGAGCGCGGTGCCCGCAAGGTGCTCGCGGTCGACGTCGGACACGGGCAGCTGGCACCGTCGATCGCCGCGGACGCCGGCGTCGTCGCGGTCGAGGGCTACAACGTCCGCCACATGACGCCGGAGAATCTGGCGGAGGCGACCGGCGAGAGCACCGCCCCCGACCTCGTGGTGGGCGACCTCTCGTTCATCTCCCTCGAACTCGTGCTGCCGGCCGTGGCCGGCGTCGCGGCTCCGGGCTCCGATGTGCTCCTCCTCGTGAAGCCGCAGTTCGAGGTGGGACGCACGGCGGTGCGCGGGGGACTGGTCACCGACCCGGCCACCCGTGCCGACGCCGTCGCGCGCACCGTGTGGAGCGCGTGGGACACGGGACTCGGGATGCTCGGCATCCTTCCCTCCCCGATCCTGGGCACGCACGGCAATGCCGAGTATCTGGTGCATCTCGCGCCGGGCCGCGGCAGCAATCCGACAGAATGGTTGGACAGCATCAACCGACTGGCAGGAGGACGATGAACGAGCGCAGCATCCTGGTCGTCGCCCACGCCGGCCGAGTCGACACCGTCGACGCCGCCCGTCGTGTGATCACGGCCCTGCGAGAAGCCGGAGCACGACCGGTCCTGGCCGACGACGACCACGCCGCCCTCACCGCGGTGGACGACTTCTTCGCCGACGCCGACGTCCTCGGCACCTCGGTCGATCCCGCCGATCTGGAGCTGGCGATCGTGCTGGGAGGAGACGGGACGATCCTGCGCGCCGCGGAACTCGTGCGCGACAGCGGGGCGCCCGTGCTCGGCATCAACATGGGCCACGTCGGCTTCCTCGCCGAGATCGACCGTGACGACATGGACAGAGCGGTGCGCCGCGTGATCGACCGCGACTACGAGGTCGAGGAGCGCCTCGCCCTGTCGGTGCGGGTGAAGGACGCTGCCGGCGCCGTCGTCTACGAGACCTGGGCGCTCAACGAGGCCACGGTCGAGAAGGCCAGCCGGGAGCGGATGATCGAGGTCGTGCTCGAGATCGACGGCCGCCCGCTGTCGAGCTTCGGCTGCGACGGCATGGTCGTCTCCACACCGACCGGTTCGACCGCCTACAACTTCTCCGCCGGAGGGCCGGTCATCTGGCCCACTGTCGAGGCGATCGCGGTGGTGCCGCTGTCGGCCCACGCCCTGTTCGCCAAGCCGCTCGTGGTCAGCCCCGATGCCGCGGTCGCGATCGAGATGCTCGAGCGCACCGACGGCTCCGGGATCCTCTGGTGCGACGGCCGCCGCTCGCACGATCTGCCGCCCGGCGCTCGCGTCGTGGTGCGTCGGTCGTCGCGCCCCGTCCGACTCGCACGACTGCACCCGACGGCCTTCACCGACCGCCTCGTGCGCAAGTTCCAGCTGCCCGTCGAAGGATGGCGCGGTCAGGATCAGGGGACGCCGTCGTGATCGAGGAGATGCGGATGCAGGGGCTCGGCGTCATCGCCGATGCCGTGCTGCCCCTCGGTCCCGGATTCACGGCGATCACCGGTGAGACCGGTGCCGGCAAGACGATGGTGGTCACGGGCCTCGGGCTGCTGCTCGGCCAGCGCGCCGACTCGGGCGCCGTGCGCGCCGGCGCCGCGCAGGCTTCCGTGGCCGGCGTGTGGATCGTCCCCGAGCGCGGAGACGTGGCCGAGATCGTCGCGGACGCCGGTGGAGAGCTGGAGCCCGCGGGATCCGGGACCGCCGAGCTCTACGTGTCGCGCACGCTGAGTGCGGAAGGCCGCAGCCGCGCGAGTGTCGGCGGACGAGCCGCACCGGCCGGCGTGCTCTCCTCGCTCGCGGAAGAACTCGTCGTCGTGCACGGTCAGTCCGAGCAGTTGCGCCTGCGCTCCGCGGCCGCCCAGCGGGACGCCCTGGACCGCTTCGGCGGAGCCCCGATCGCGGAGGCGCTCGAGCTGTACGCCGGCTCCTTCACGCGCTGGCGCACCATCGACACCGAGATCACCGAGATCACCGAGAACCGTGACCGCCGCGCCGAGGAGGCATCGCGCCTCCGGGAGGCGCTCGCGCTGATCGAGGCGACGGCACCGGAACCGGGGGAGGACCAGGAGCTCACCGAGCGCGCCGAACGCCTCGCGAACTCCGAGGAGCTGCGCCTCGCCGCCTCCCTCGCCCACGGAGCACTGTCGAGCGAGGAGGGCGAGCCGGACGCCTCGGCGCTGGTCGCGGAGGCGCGTCGTGTGCTCGAGCGGGCGTCCGACGCCAAGCTGACCGAGATCGGCGAGAGCCTCGCCGACATCGGCTACCGCATCGCCGACACTGCGGGACTCCTCTCGGCCTACCTCGCCGACCTCGACGAGTCCGGGCCCCATGAGCTCGCCGCTGTGGAGGAGCGCCGCGCCGCGCTCGGCACCCTCGTCCGCGCGCACGGCTCCCTCGACGAGGCCCTCGCGCTCTGGCAGACCGGATCGGCGCGCCTGGCGGAGCTCGACGACGACGGAGAGCGCATCGAGAGGCTCCTCGCCGAACGCGACGCGGCCCGTGCGGAGCTGGACGCGCACGCGACCGCACTGACGGCCGCCCGCACCGACGCCGCCGCTCGCCTCGGTGAGGCGGTGACCGAGGAGCTCCACGCACTCGCGATGCCCGATGCGCGCCTCGAGGTCGCGGTCTCCGAGGGCGCCGAGAGCGCGCACGGTCGCGATGACGTCGCGATCCTCCTCGCCCCGCATCCGGGCGCCGAACCCCGCTCGGTCTCGAAGGGCGCCTCCGGGGGAGAGCTGTCCCGCGTGATGCTGGCGATCGAGGTCGTCATCGCCGGGACAGACCCGGTCCCCACGTTCGTCTTCGACGAGGTCGATGCCGGCATCGGCGGCGCCGCGGCGATCGAGGTGGGTCGGCGACTCGCCCGACTCGCCGAGAAGTCGCAGGTGATCGCGGTGACCCATCTCGCGCAGGTCGCGGCCTTCGCGAACAACCACCTCTCGGTCGTGAAAGCCAATGATGGCGCGGTCACGGCCTCCAGCGTCCGCCGTCTGGAAGGTGCGGAGAGGGAGGCCGAGATGGCCCGTCTACTCTCCGGACTCGCCGATTCCGACGCCGCTCTGACGCACGCCCGCGAACTTCTCAGCCTCCGCGTCCCCGCCGCCTGATAGGATCGAAGCCCGTGATGAACTCTTCTTCTGCGGGACCCAAGAACGACACGACCAAGCACATCTTCGTGACTGGTGGTGTCGTTTCGTCTTTGGGCAAGGGGCTGACGGCTGCCAGCCTCGGCAACCTCCTCACGGCCCGTGGTCTGCGCGTCGTGATGCAGAAGCTCGACCCGTACCTGAACGTGGATCCGGGCACCATGAACCCGTTCCAGCACGGCGAGGTCTTCGTCACGGACGACGGCGCCGAGACCGACCTCGACATCGGACACTACGAGCGCTTCCTCGACATCAACCTGTCCGAGGCGGCGAACGTCACCACCGGCCAGATCTACTCGCAGGTCATCGCCCGTGAGCGTCGCGGCGAGTACCTCGGCGACACGGTGCAGGTGATCCCGCACATCACCGACGAGATCAAGCGCCGCATGCGCCTGCAGGCCTCCGAGGACCCGCGTCCCGACGTGATCATCACCGAGGTCGGCGGCACGGTCGGCGACATCGAGTCGCAGCCGTTCCTCGAGTCCGCTCGTCAGCTCCGTCACGAGCTCGGCCGCGACAGCGTCTTCTTCGTGCACGTCTCGCTCGTGCCGTTCATGGGCGCGTCGGGGGAGCAGAAGACCAAGCCGACCCAGCACTCCGTCGCCGCGCTCCGCCAGGTGGGCATCCAGCCCGACGCGCTCGTGCTCCGCAGCGACCGTCCGGTGAGCGTGAGCAACCGGAACAAGATCGCCCTCATGTGCGACGTCGACGTCGAAGGCGTCATCAACACGGTCGACCTGCCGAGCATCTACGACATCCCCTCGACGCTGAACGAGCAGGGCCTCGACTCGTACATCGTGCGTCGCCTCGGCCTCGACCAGAAGGCGGCCGACGTCGACTGGACCCGCTGGAACAAGGTGCTGCACGCGGTCCACAACCCCAAGCACGAGGTGACGATCGGCCTCGTCGGCAAGTACATCGACCTGCCGGACGCCTACCTCTCCGTGACCGAGGCCCTCAAGGCCGGCGGCTTCGCACAGGAGACCAAGGTCAACATCCGCTGGATCCCCTCGGACCTGTGCGAGACGCCGGAAGGCGCGCAGGAGCAGCTGGCCCCGCTCGACGGCATCTGCGTGCCCGGCGGCTTCGGCATCCGCGGCATCGAGGGCAAGCTCGGCGCGCTGAAGTTCGCCCGCGAGCAGGGCATCCCGACGCTCGGTCTGTGCCTCGGCCTGCAGTGCATGGTCATCGAGTACGCCCGCGACGTCGCCGGCATCGCCGGAGCCTCCTCCAGCGAGTTCGACCCGGAGACCGCGGAGCCGGTCATCGCGACCATGGCCGAGCAGATCGACATCCTCGACGGCGGCGACCTCGGCGGCACCATGCGCCTCGGTCTCTACCAGGCGGCCCTCGCCGAAGGCTCCCTCGCCCGTGAGCTGTACGGTGCGCCGGAGGCCTCCGAGCGCCACCGCCACCGCTACGAGGTGAACAACGCCTACCGCGACCGTCTCACCGAGGCGGGACTGGTGTTCTCGGGTCTCAACCCCGAGCTCGACCTGGTCGAGTACGTCGAGCTGCCGCGCGACGTGCACCCGTACTACATCGCCACGCAGGCCCACCCGGAGCTGCGCTCGCGTCCGACCGACCCGCACCCGCTGTTCCGCGGCCTCGTCGGCGCCGCGATCGAGCGTCACCGGGCGAGCGAGCTGTTCGACGTCAGCGCCGATGACTGACTCGTCGCGGGACCTCCGGGACGAGCCGTTCGAGCCGGAGGTCCTCGACAGCGACCTCGTCTACGAGGGACGCGTGTGGGACGTGCGCTCCGACCGCGTGCGCTATGGCGACGGCGAGATCGTCCGGCAGTACGTCGCCCACACGGGCGCGGTGGCGATCCTCGCACTCGACGACGAGGGGCGCGTCCTGCTGATCCAGCAGTACCGCCACCCCATCCGCCATCGCGACTGGGAGCTGCCCGCCGGCCTGCTCGACGTGGAGGGCGAGGAGCCGCTCGAGGCGGCCCGCCGCGAGCTCGCGGAGGAGGCCGACCTCGTCGCCGCGCACTGGGAGCCGCTGGTGTCGTCCTGGACCACTCCGGGCGGCAACGACGAGATCATCCACATCTTCCTCGCGACCGGTGTCTCGCCGGCCCCGTCGGCGCATGACCGCGAGGACGAGGAGGCCGACATCCGCGTGGAGTGGGTGCCGCTCGCGGATGCCGTCGACGCCGTGCTCGACGGGCGGATGCACAACGGCATCCTCACGATCGGCGTGCTGGCCGCCGCGCAGAGGCTGCGCGATCGGAGCTGAGGGATGCAGCTCGAGCGCGCTCTCGACGCCTACCTGCGTCATGTCACGATCGAGCGCGGCCTGAGCGAGCACACGATCGCGGCCTATCGCCGAGACCTCGGCGGCTACGTCGACTGGCTGGCGGCGGAAGGCGTGGCCGACACGTCGGAGGTGACTCCGGCGGTCATCGACCGCTTCATCACGGACCGTGCCTCGGCCGTGCCCGCCCCGGCATCCACGAGCCTGGCGCGGCTGCAGTCCTCCGTCCGCGGGTGGCACCGGTTCCTGGCGCGCGAGGGCATCGAGGACGACGACCCGAGCGGTCGGCTGCGCCCGCCCAAGGCTCCGCGTCGACTGCCCAAGGCCCTGACCATCGATCAGATCGAGCGGTTGCTCGCCGCGCCGTCGCCGGAGGAGCCGATAGGCGTGCGAGACCGTGCCCTCCTGGAACTCCTGTACGCCACCGGGGCCCGCGTGTCGGAGGCGATCGGCCTCGATGTCGACGACCTCGCCCACGGCGACGTGCTGCGCCTGCGCGGCAAGGGGTCGAAGGAGCGCATCGTCCCGATCGGGTCGTATGCACGGGCGGCCGTCGACGCCTACCTCACCCGGGTCCGTCCGGAGCTCGCGGCCAAGGGGCGGGCCTCGGCGCGACTGTTCCTCGGCGCGCGCGGAGCACCGCTGTCCCGGCAGAGCGCCTGGCTCGTCATCCGTGCCGCGGCGGAGCAGGCCCAGATCACAGCGGAGGTCTCGCCGCACACGCTGCGGCACTCCTTCGCGACACATCTGCTGCAGGGCGGCGCCGACGTGCGCGTCGTCCAGGAGCTGCTCGGACACTCCTCGGTCGCCACGACCCAGATCTACACGCACGTCTCCGTGGACACGCTGCGCGACATCTACGCGACCTCGCATCCCCGCGCCCGCTGAGACCCGGACACGCCCGCAGGATTCCCGGGAGGGGCCCGCGCCGCGTGCCGAGGCGGCCGAGCCACAGCCCGGCCGGTACAATCGACCAAGCACGAAGGAGCAGGAGAACCGGTGGCTGAGAAAGCGGCGAAGTCCAGGGCGAAGGCACAGAAGGCCGACGAGACCCCCATGGGACCCACCGGCCGCCCGTATCACGGGTTCCCGACCCCCGAGCCGTTGAAGTCCCACGGCCCGGCGCGCATCATCGCGCTGTGCAACCAGAAGGGCGGCGTCGGCAAGACGACGACTTCCATCAACCTGGCCGCCGCCCTCGCGGAATACGGCCGCAAGGTGCTCGCGGTCGACTTCGACCCGCAGGGTGCTCTCTCCGCGGGCCTCGGCATCCAGACGCACGACGTCCCCACGGTGTACGACCTGCTGCTCGACACCAAGCGCGACGCGCACGACGCGATCGTGCACTCGGGCGTCGAGGGCCTCGACGTGATGCCCGCCAACATCGACCTCTCCGCCGCCGAGGTGCACCTGGTCAACGAGGTCGCCCGTGAGACGATCCTCGCCCGCGTGCTGCGCCAGGTGGCGGGGGAGTACGACGTCATCCTCATCGACTGCCAGCCGTCGCTCGGCCTGCTGACGGTGAACGCGCTGACCGCTGCGCACGGTGTGATCATCCCGCTGGAGTGCGAGTTCTTCGCGCTGCGCGGCGTGGCCCTGCTCATCGAGACCATCGACAAGGTGCGCGACCGGCTGAACCCCTCGATCACGATGGACGGTCTGCTGGCGACGATGTACGACCCCCGCACGCTGCACTCCCGCGAGGTCCTCGAGCGCGTGGTCGAGGCCTTCGGAGACGACGTGCTGGAGACCGTGATCGGCCGCACCGTGAAGTTCCCCGACGCCTCGGTGTCGGGTGTGCCCATCACCGAGTTCGCCCCCGAGCACGCGGCCGCTCAGGCATACCTGCGGCTGGCGCGGGAGCTGGTCGCCCGTGGCGCCGTCGCCTAGCGAGGGTCCTGTCGACGCGACGCTCGAGGAGAGCGCGGGCGATGCCGTCGCGGCGGAGAACGCCGGCTTCCGGGTCTCGCTGTCCAACTTCGACGGCCCGTTCGACCTGCTCCTCAACCTCATCTCGAAGCATGAGATGGACATCACCGAGGTCTCGCTGAGCGCGGTCACGAACGAGTTCATCGCCTACCTCGGCGCGCTCGACGATGAGGCGGAGCTGGACCAGGCATCCGAGTTCCTCGTGGTCGCGGCCACGCTGCTCGACATGAAGGTCGCCGGCCTGCTGCCGCAGGGGGAGCTGGTCGATGCCGAGGCGGTGGCCCTGCTCGAGGCGCGCGACCTGCTGTTCGCCCGCCTGCTGCAGTACCGGGCCTTCAAGGAGGTCTCGGCGTGGTTCTCCCGCTGCCTGCAGCGCGAAGACCGTCGGCACGTGCGCGCGGCACGGCTCGACGAGAAGCACCGTCGGCAGACGCCCGAGCTCGTATGGTCGCTGACCGCCGACGACTTCGCCGCGCTGGCACTGCTGGCGTTCGCGCCCAAGGAGATCCCGCACGTCGGCCTCGACCACCTGCACGCGCCGCTGGTCAGCATCCGCGAGCAGGCCGCCATCGTCGTGACGCTGCTGCGCGGCACCGAGTCGCTGAGCTTCCGCGAGCTGGTGGCGGGGGTGAGCGAGCCGGGCATCGTCGTGGCGCGCTTCATCTCGGTGCTGGAGCTCTACCGGCACGCGGCGCTGTCCTTCGAACAACTGGAACCGCTCGGCGAGCTCACGCTGCGCTGGGCAGCCGACTCCTGGTCGGACGAGACACTCGCGACCCTGGGGGCCGACTATGACCGATGACGCGACGGATGCCGTGACGGACGACGTGACGGAACCGACGGATTCACTGATTGATGACGTGACCGATGACGTGACGGATGCCGCCGCCGAGATCCCGCTCTCCGAGCGCATCGAGGCGATCCTGCTCATCGTCGACGAGCCGCTCGGTCTGGTGGCTCTCGCCGCCGCGGTCGGCTCGCCCGTGCCCGCTGTGCGGCAGACGCTCGAGACCCTCGTCGAGGATTACGACGGCCGGGGCAAGGGGCCGCGACGCGGCTTCGAGCTCCGCGAGGTCGGCGGCGGCTGGCGGCTGTACGTGCGCGAGGATCTGGACACCCTGGTCGCGGACTTCGTCGGCGGGCAGGCTCCCGCCCGGCTCTCGCAGGCCGCGCTCGAGACGCTGGCCGTCATCGCGTACAAGCAGCCGGTGACGCGCAGTCAGGTCGCGTCGATCCGCGCCGTGAACGTCGATTCCGTCGTGCGCACGCTCCTCGCCCGCGGGCTGATCACCGAGCTGTTCGCCGACTCCGAGACCGGCGCGATCAACTACGGCACGACCGACGCACTCCTGCAGCACCTGGGCATCAACTCGCTCGACGAGCTGCCCCCGATCTCCCCGCTGCTCGATGACGGTGCAGACGGCTTCGACGAAGGGACCATCCGATGACGGGCTTCGACGCCTCCGCAGACTCCGAGGGCGCACCGGAGGGCGTGCGCCTGCAGAAGGTGCTCGCCGCCGCCGGCGTGGCCTCCCGCCGCGTGGTGGAGCAGTACATCGCCGAGGGACGCATCCGCGTCAACGGCATCGTCGTCTCCGAGCAGGGGCGACGGATCGACCCCGAGCACGACCTCGTGGACGTGGACGGCACCGCGATCCAGCTCGACGTCTCCAAGCGCTACGTCATGCTCAACAAGCCCACCGGCGTCGTCAGCAGCATGAAGGACGAGAACGGCCGCCCCGACCTGCGTCGCTTCACCGAGAAGTACGAGGAGCGCCTCTACAACGTCGGCCGCCTCGACGCCGAGACGAGCGGGCTGCTGATCCTCACGAACGACGGCGCCCTCGCGCACGTGCTCGCCCACCCCTCGTTCGGTGTGACCAAGGTGTACATCGCGAAGGTCGAGGGCACGGTCCTCCCGCAGACGATCTCGAAGCTGACGAAGGGCATCGAGCTCGAGGACGGGCCGATCGCCGCCGACAAGGCGAGGCTGCTGGACACCTCCCGCGAGGAGAGCCTGGTCGAGCTGACGCTGCACTCCGGACGCAATCGGATCGTGCGCCGGATGCTCGCCGCGGTCGGACATCCGGTCACGGAACTGGTCCGTCGGCAGTTCGGCCCGCTCCACCTGGGAACCCTCCCGGCCGGGAAGACGCGGGAACTGAGTAAAATCGAACTCGGCGCGCTTTTGACCCTGTCGCGCCGTGATTCCGGTGTCGCCGAGGCGCCAGGCGAGCAGGAGAGCGAATGACCGATACGACGAGTGCGCCCACGGCGCGGAGAGCGGGCACCGTCGCGCCGCGCCTCTCCGGCACCGTCCGCATCGTCGGCGCCGGACTCCTCGGCGCGAGCGTCGGCCACGCGCTCCGCTCGAAGGGCGTCGACGTGGTGCTCACCGACGCCTCGCCCGCACAGTTGCGCCTCGCCGTCGACTACGGCGCGGGACGTCTCGCCGCGGAGGACGATGCTCCGTCGCTGATCGTCGTGGCCGTGCCGCCGGATGTCACCGCCGACGTGATCCAGGCCGAGCTCGAGCGGTTCCCGGAAGCCGTCGTCACCGACGTCGCCAGCGTGAAGCTCGACCCGTTCCGCACCCTGAAGTCGCGCGGTGTCGACCTCACCCGCTACATCGGCTCGCACCCGCTCGCCGGACGCGAGCGCGGCGGCGCGATCTCCGCCCGCGCCGATCTGTTCATCGGACGCCCGTGGGTCGTGTGCCGCGATGAGGACACCAAGGCCTCCGACCTGGCGCTCGTCGAAGCGCTCGCCCTGGACGTGGGCGCGATGCCGCTCGAGATGACGCCGGAGGAGCACGATCGCTCCGTCGCCCTCACCTCGCACGTGCCCCAGGTGGTCGCGAGCCTGCTCGCCGGTCGCCTCGCAGGGGCCGAAGAAGGGGCTCTCCGCCTCGCCGGGCAGGGCGTCCGCGACACGACGCGCATCGCCGCATCCGCGCCCGAGCTCTGGGTGCAGATCCTCGGTGCGAACGCGGGACCCGTCGTCGAGATCCTCGACGCCCTCGCCTCCGACCTCGGAGAGATCTCCGACGCGCTGCGCGAGCCGGCGGCGCCCGGAGCCCGGCGCATCGTCGCCGAGACCATCCGCCAGGGCAACGACGGCGTCGAACGCCTGCCGGGCAAGCACGGGCAGAACCGTCGCTTCGAGTCGCTCATCGTCATGGTCGACGACACGGCGGGCCAGCTGGGTCGTCTGTTCGGCGAGCTCGGCGAACTCGGCGTCAACGTCGAAGACCTCCGTCTCGAGCACTCTCCGGGGGCGCAGTTCGGTCTGGCGGAGATCAGCGTCGACCCGGCCGCGCTGCACGGTGCGATCACCGGACTTCAGGAACGCGGCTGGCGGATTGCAGGGAACACCAATGACTGACACCTCGACCTCCTCCACGGCGCCGGAGCACGTCGCCGACGCCACGAAGTTCATCGCGATCGACGGGCCTGCCGGTTCCGGCAAGTCCAGCGTCTCGAAGGCCGTCGCCCGCAAGCTCGGCTTCGGCTACCTCGACACCGGATCCGCGTACCGCGCTCTCGCGTGGCACGTGCTCGACCGCGGCACCGACACGGACGACGCCGACGCCGTCCTCGCCGCTGCATCCGACTTCCCGGTGCGTCTGGGGCTCGACCCCGACGACCGGACCGTCCTCGTCGGCGACACCGAGATCACCGAGGCGATCCGCGAACCGCGGGTCTCGGGCGCCGTGAGCGGCGTGGCGCGCGTGCCCGAGGTGCGCGTGCAGGTGAACGAACTCTTCCGACGTCTCGTGTCCGAGTCGTCGTACCCCGCCGTTGTCGTCGAGGGCCGTGACATCACGACCGTCGTCGCACCGGATGCCCCCGTGCGCATCCTGCTCACCGCGGCCCCCGAGGTACGGGCCGCCCGCCGTGCCGGCGAACTCGCCGGCGAGAACGCGGAGGCCGTCGCCGCAGCACTGCACAAGCGCGACGCCTCCGACAGCGCCGTCGTCGACTTCCTGAACGCCGCAGAAGGCGTCGAGGTCGTCGATTCGACGGAGCTCGATTTCCCCCAGACCATCGACGCCGTCCTCACGGTGATCGAACGAATCCAAGGAGCACACCGTGGCTGACGAAGAATACGAAGGCGGCCCCGACCAGCTCGCCGAGAAGATGGACCAGCTCGACGAGCATCTCGCCGAGCAGCGCGCGGAGACCCTGCGCGCCGGCCTCTCCGACTACGAGCTGGACGATGAGGACGCCGCGCTCCTCGCGGGCATCACGCTCGGCGAGGACGGCATCCACTACAGCCCCGCGCTTCCCGTGGTGGCGATCGTCGGACGCCCGAACGTCGGCAAGTCCGCCCTCGTGAACCGCATCCTCGGCCGCCGCGAAGCCGTCGTGGAGGACACCCCCGGCGTGACCCGCGACCGCGTGACGTACAAGGCCGAGTGGGCCGACCGCCGCTTCTCGCTCGTCGACACCGGTGGGTGGGAGCCCGACGCCCGCGGCATCGACCGCTCGGTCGCGATGCAGGCCGAGGTCGCGATCGACCTCGCCGACATGGTGCTGTTCGTCGTCGACGCGATGGTGGGTGCCACCTCGACCGACGAGCACGTCGTGAAGCTGCTCCGCAAGAGCGGCAAGCCCGTGTTCCTCGTGGCCAACAAGATCGACGACGCCCGCCAGGAGCCCGAGACCGCAGCTCTGTGGAGCCTGGGGCTCGGCGAGCCGTACCCCGTCTCGGCCATCCACGGACGCGGCGTCGCCGACCTGCTGGACGCCGTGCTCAAGAAGCTCCCCGAGGTCTCGGCCGTCGCGAAGCAGGAGATCGGCGGACCGCGGCGCGTGGCCATTCTCGGCCGCCCGAACGTGGGCAAGTCGTCGCTGCTGAACAAGGCAGCCGGTGAGGAGCGCGTGGTCGTCAACGACCTGGCCGGCACCACTCGTGACCCGGTCGACGAGGTCGTGGAGCTCGGCGGGAAGATGTGGCGCCTCGTCGACACGGCCGGCATCCGTCGTCGCGTGCACATGGCGCAGGGCGCGGACTTCTACGCTTCGCTGCGCACTTCCGCGGCTCTGGAGAAGGCCGAAGTGGCCGTCGTCGTGCTGGATGTGTCGGAGACCATCAGCGAGCAGGACGTGCGCATCATCGACCTCGTGCTGGAGTCGGGCCGCGCGCTCGTGCTGGCGTTCAACAAGTGGGACCGTCTGAACGACGACGACCTCGAGAACGCCGACCGCCGTCGTTACCTGGAGCGCGAGATCGAGCAGGACCTGGCGCACGTCGCCTGGGCTCCGCGCGTGAACATCTCCGCGAAGACCGGACGCCACCTCGACAAGCTCGTGCCCGCGCTGGAGACCTCGCTGGAGAACTGGGACCGTCGCATCCCGACGGGCAAGTTCAACGCGTTCCTCGCAGAGCTCGTGGCCGAGCACCCGCACCCGCTGCGCGGCGGCAAGCAGCCGCGCATCCTGTTCGGCACGCAGGCTTCGACGCGCCCGCCGACGTTCGTCCTGTTCACGACCGGGTTCCTCGACCCCGGGTACCGCCGGTTCATCCAGCGCCGCCTGCGCGAGCTGTACTCGTTCGAGGGCACGCCGATCGTGATCAACATGCGCGTGCGCGAGAAGCGCCAGCGCTGACCTGTTCCGGCGCATGTCGCGCCGTGGTGCTCGTACCCCGATGCTGTGAAAGGCTGTGAGGGTGACCGTCGTACCTCCTGCCGCAGGTGAGCCGCGCCGCCCCGAGGGGCCGCGGAACCCGGGTGATGCCTGGGTGATCGCAGAGTCGGGGGAGAAGTACTGGGGGCGCTTCGGCGCCGCCGGTCTTCTCGCCTCCGACCCGGTGCGGGGGATCCTGCTGCAGCATCGCGTCTCGTGGAGTCACTTCGGCGGCACGTGGGGCCTGCCCGGTGGGGCGCTGCACGAGGGCGAGAGCGCGATCGTCGGCGCCATCCGCGAGGCGCAGGAAGAGGCCGGGGTGCCCGATGGGGCGGTGCGGCCGCGGTTCACCAGCGTCCTCGATCTCGGCATCTGGTCGTACACGACCGTGGTCGCGGATGTGCGGGTCCCGTTCGATCCGGTGATCAGCGACCCGGAGAGCGTCGCGCTGGAGTGGGTTCCGCTCGATGAGGTCGCGGATCGTCCGCTGCACCCGGGATTCGGGGCCGCCTGGCCGGCGCTGCGCGCACTGCTCGAGGTGCGGCCGGCCGTCGTGGTCGATGCAGCCAATGTCGTGGGCTCCGTACCGGACGGCTGGTGGAAGGATCGTGCAGGTGCGGCATCGCGGCTGCGCGCTCGCTTGGAGGGTCTGACCGTGCCCGCGGGGGCCTTGGATCTCGAGGGCGACGTCTGGTTCCCCGAGGTGTCGATGGTCGTCGAGGGACAGGCGCGCGACATCGATCACGAGTCCAGCGAGGTGTCGGTCCTTCGCGCGCAGGCAGCGGGGGATGACGCGATCGTCGCCGAGGTCGAGCGCCGGGTCGCATCCGCGCAGACCGTCGTGGCGGTCACCAGCGACCGAGGGCTCCGCGAACGCGTCGAGCGCGCCGGGGCCGCCCAGGTCCGGTCGGCAGGGTGGCTGCGCGACCTGCTCGACGGGCGCGGCTGACCCCGCGACATCCATCCAGGCAAGGCAGGCAGGCGGGCGGGCAGGCGACGCGGTGCCGACGTGCAGCGCGGGTCAGACGAACATCACTCGCCGGGGAGGCGGGTCGGAATAGTCGCGTCCGAGCGGACTGTGCCACGTGACGCTGCCGTCCCTCTCCTGCCGGGCGGTCCATCGATGCAGGTCGGGAACGTCCGGATGCTTGAGGGTGTGGTGGCTGCGGCAGAAGTGCCCGAGGTTGTCGAGGCGGGTTCTCCCGCCTTTCGCATGATCGTGGTTGTGGTCGATCTCGCAGCGGTGCACCGGCATGCGACACCCTGGGAACCGGCAGTGCCGATCGCGGGCGCGGAGGAATCGGCGCATCCCCTCGGTCGGAGTGTAGGTGTCGGTCTCGACGACCATTCCCGCCCCATCGAGGAACAGGCGAGTCCACCCGGCGTGGCGTCCGGCGAGGTCGCGGGCGATGTCGGGATGGATCGCGCCATGACCGTCGAGCTCGGCGGGTTGGTCGTCGGCGCCGAGCAGCGTGGTCGCGGCGACGGTGACCTGGATGCGGGCCTGAATGCCGTCGAGTCCGTCGCCGTTCGCGGTGCTGGGGTCGGCGGTGAGCAGCAGGTCGGTGAAGAGGTCGGCCTGGGTCTGCGCCCAGGTCCGGGTGTCGGGCGGGAAGTGCTCGATCTCCGGGTCCGTCGCGAAGGTGTCGCCCTCGGTGCTGCGGATGACGCCGTCCCCGGCGGGGTCGAAAGAGGGGTCGTCGAGGGCGAAGTCCTCAGGACGGAGGCTGTCGGCATCCGCTTCGAACCACCGCATGAGGGGCAGGATCTCTCGATCGTTCCGGGCGCGCAGGACCTCGCGGGTCATCCGGCTCAGACGGTCGGAGATCGCGTTCGCGATCCACTCGGGGAGAACCGCGGTGAGCAGTGCGAGCCCGTCGTCGAGTGACTTCACCGTCACGCATCGTTCGTCTGCCGCGCGTCGATGCCGTTCGAGGAGACTGTCGCCGACGAGGGCGGCCGCGACCTGCCGCGCGTGGGCTCTCGTGCGCGCAGCCGTGTCCTGTTCGGCGACGACGAGCACCGCGGTCTCGAACAGGTCCATGACCGCGGGGTCGGCCTGCCGGTTGCGGACCGCTTCGTCGACGAGCGCGCTCGCCCTCGCGATCTCCCGAACGTGTCCGGCGCTGATCGACCCGCGTGTGAACGCGGCGCGGACAGCGGGGAGGTGCGCGTCGAGGGCTCGCGCATCCGCAAAGGCGAACTCGACGGAGCCCTTCGACACGTGTGCGGCAGCCGAGAACTCCGCGATCATCGACCGGTAGATCGCGTCACGGTGGTGGGGGCTGGTCGAGACGTCGGCGTCGTGAAGGGCGATCTGCTCCACGAGCAGCTCTGCCGCTTCCGCCTCGAGGACGGCTATCCGGCGTCTCGTATCGACCCAGGCATCCAGGACGCGTCGTCGTTCCTCGAGTTCGAGGTCGAGATCGGTCGTGTCTGCCATACCTCCATTTTAGAAGATACGTTCGAAGAGGGCCAGCGGTCCATACCGGGATATCAACCCGGCCACTCGTCGTTCCGGCCACGCAGCTTGTCGATGTCGCGACGCTCCCGCTTGGTCGGGCGGCCGGCTCCTCGATCGCGCAGTCCGAGGGCTGCCTGAGGTTCCCGCTCCGGTGTCCGGTCTTCGTAGGCGAGGGCGGCCACGGGGGCGCCCACACGCTTGACGAGAAGCTGACGGACGATGAGGATCCGATCGAATCCCGCGATGCGGATGCGCAGTTCATCGCCCACGCGCACCTGCTGCGCCGCCTTCACCTTGTCGCCGTTGACACGTACATGCCCTGCGCGGCATGCAGTCGTCGCGGCCGATCGGGTCTTGTAGACCCGGATGGCCCAGAGCCAGCTGTCGACGCGTGCCGCGTCCATCAGGCGCTCCGCTTCCGCAGCGTGATGAGGGCCCCGGCGACGATGAATCCCTGGCCGAGCGTGTACGTGAGCATGACAGCCGGGCTGCTCCACGCGGGGAGGCCGTCCGGCAGGAAGAGCCGGAAGGCGAGCAGAGTGTCGCTCGCGAGGAAGAACGCGCCGCCGACCGCGACGAGCGGATGGCATCGCGCCGAGAACGCGGCGGTGCCGCCGAGCACGAGTCCGTAGATCGCGACGCCGACCAGCAGGCCGCCGGTGTGCGGGCCGAGGAACACGATCATCGCGATCCACCAGGCGGCATAGACGAGTGCCCACCACGGCATCCGGCGCACGGCGAGATGGCGGGCGAACAGGATGATGTACGCGATGTGGGCGATGCCGAAGAACAGGAGCATCAGGGGCAGCTCGGGGGCGGCGGGGAAGAAGGCCCCCGCACCGTCGCCGAGCCAGGAGAAGAGCAGGGCCGCGAGCAGCAGAACGAACGTCGAGCGGGGCGTCAACCGTCGGGCGGAAAGCAGGACGGGCACCGCCAGCATCGGCATCAGCAGGAGTTTGGTCGGCCCGGCGAGCGGGCTCCCCGTGGCCAGCAGGACGACGTGCAAGATCGACACCACGGCGAAGGGGAGGAACGCCCACACGAATGCGGTGAGCGGGGCGCGACGCTGCATCCTCTCATCGTATGGTCGCGACGTCGGTGTCTCCGACGTCGTGCTCGCCGCGCGTCGGCTGCTCACGACTCGACGGTGACCTGCGCGACGCTGTCGTCGACGGCGAGGTGCACGGCGGGCCAGTACCCCTCGGGGAAGTGCTCGGCGCAGGTGTCGATCAGGTGGAGGATGACGGTGCCGTCGGCGGCGGCCTCGAGGGCTTCGATCGTGAGGTCGGTGGCGGCATCGTCGAGGTCGTCGGGTTCGGGGTCGCCCGTGCTGAACTTCGCGACCACGGCATCCGTCGCGATCCGGCGCAGCGTGTGCAGGCGCTTCACGGTGTCTCGCAGGCGGGGGAGGAGAGGGGTGACCTCGTCCGCCGTCGTGCCCTCCAGCATGAGCTCGATCTCGGTGCCCTCGACGGAGACGGTGCCGACGAACCAGTCATGCGTCAGCACGGTGCCGTCGGTCAGCTCGGAGCGGGCGCGGGTGAAGGTGCCGAGTTCGGGATCGTCGATGGTCGGGTTCTCGTCGCTCATGCCTTCACGCTAGCGGCTCAGTCGTGTCGCTCGTTCATGCGGCGAGGTCGAGCGCGACGAGCGTCCGCCCGGGCTTGAGCGCGGTCTTCTCGGTGAAGCCGGCCGCGAGGAACGTGCTGAGCGTGCCGTGGAAGAGGTCGTTGGTGCGCTGCTTCTCGCCGCCGGTGTCGACGGGGTATCCCTCGATCAGCCGCGCGCCGGATTCCCGCGCGAAGTCGACCGCGGCGGTGAGCAGTTCGAGGTTGAGTCCCGAACCGCGGTGTTCTCGGCGCACGACGAAGCAGGTCACTGCCCACACGGACTCGTCGTCGAAGGGCTCGGTGGTCGCCGCCGCGATGATCCTCGTGCGGGGAATCCGGGCCTGTCTCGTGCGCGGGCCGATCCGGATCCAGCCGGCGGCCCCACCGTCGACGTACGCGATGAGCCCGGGTGGTGGGCCCTCGTCGATCTCGGCGCGGAGCATCTCGGTGCGCTGCGTCGTCGTCGTCGTGTTCCAATCGTTGTTGGTCAGCACTGGCCAGATGCACTGGCAGCTGGCGCCGTCGCCGCCACCGGTGAGCGCGTGCTGGACATCATCCCAACGCGCCGCCGTGGCTACCTCGGTCGTGATCGTCACCATGCCCGCGACGCTACGCCCGGCATCCGACACCCGCAACGCCGCCGGTTCGCGGAGGGGGCCGGGATGCGGCTAAGATAGGGGAGTTGCCTGCGCGAGAGTGCAGAACAACGGGCTGTGGCGCAGCTTGGTAGCGCACTTGACTGGGGGTCAAGGGGTCGCAGGTTCAAATCCTGTCAGCCCGACCACAAAGCCCCGGAGAACCGCAGAATCATGCGGATCTCCGGGGCTTTTTCTGTGTCCGGATCAGGGCGACTTGGCGTCCGTCTCACATTCCTCGGGGTCGCGACCGGTGACGATCTCCCGGATGCCCTCGACGACGAAGTCTGCGAGTGGCAACCAGCGCTTCTCGCAGGTGTGCACCGGCCAAGGCTTGCGCAGCCCCGCGCGATCAGTCGTACATGTGCGGTGGATGCGGGCACGCTTCTGATCGAGATCGAGGTCTTTGATCTTCAGCGCGGTGGCTTCGCCGATGCGGGGTCCGCTGTGCGCGAGCGTGTCGAACAGAACGCCGTCGATCGGCCGGCGCGCGACCGCGGTCACAGCCGACGAGTTGCACGTACGAGAGTGAGGGGAGATCGTTCTCGATGTCTCCCTCGTCGCGCGGGAACTCGACCTTCGCGAGTGGATTGCGACCGATTCATCGACTTGTCCGTGTTGGAGCTGGCGGCTGATGGCGCTCTGGCCCGCCTCAATGGCATGATTAGAGGCTTCTCCAGCCCGAGGATTGTGACCCCTCACAGTTCTGGCTCATCGGAGCAACGGGCTAGAGTGCGTTGCTGATGGTGTCGTCCCAGGCTGTGCATCAGGATTGGCCTGCGGCAAGGTTGTCCAGGTACGCGGCGATGTCGTGGTGGTTTCGACGCCGCGCGTAATGGCTCGCGGTGTGGCCCTCGATCCGCATGGCCGGATCGGCGCCGTGGGCCACGAGCGCGCGGACGCAACGTAGGCTTCCCGCTTCAGCGGCGGCGATCAGTGGCGAATCTTGGTTCGGGTCCGCACCAGCGCTCAGAAGGAGGACGAGCACCTCGAAGTTGTCCCACTCCGCGGCACGACTCAGTGGGCGCCATCCTAAGTGGGCGTCCGACACTTCGACGTCGGCGCCAGCATGTAGCAGCGCCTCGACGCTTGCAGCGTCCCCGGGGCCGGACGCGTTGAGAAGCGGTGTGAAACCGTACGAGTCGGCAACATTCGGATCAGCGCCAGCCGCGAGTAGTGCCTCGACGATCTGAGGGTATCTGCGGACAGCTGCTGCATGCAGAGCAGTCCATCCGACATCGTCGGTCTCACTGGCCGACGCGCCGGCGGCCAGAAGCACACATACCCGCTCGAGGTCACCTACAGCGGCTGCGCGCACTAAAGGGGGCAGCGCCCTGAGGAACTCCTCTTCCTTCTCACTCTCCAACGACATCCTGCGACTCTCGCACAGATTTGTTGGTGAGCCAGTGGAGAGTTGCGGCGAGGCGGAGTCCAGCGGGTAGTTGCTGGCGGTGTTGTCTGAGCGCGTCGCAATTCGCGGCACTGCTTGAGCTTGTTGCAGCATCGCTCCACTTCAAGATCGGGGCACTCGGCACCGTTCCGTTACCACCCCGGAAACTCACGTTGATGGCGCCCGATCAGAGCACCTGCATCTAGCGTCATCTGTTTCAACAACGATCCGTCCCTCGTTGCGCTGTCGGAACTGAGCGACAGCGCAACGAGGTTCACTTGACAGATAGAGAAGCGTCCAGCAGCGGAACGTCTGATCTTCCGCGCGAAACTCGATGCCGGCGGCGGAGGGGAGTGGACCGCACGAGCTTCGCATCGATGCGCACGGCTTCGGGGCTAAAGCGCACCCATGCGCGGACGCGCTTCGGCCGTGGGTAGATAGCCATTGGCTGCTCGTGCACGTCCATCTCGCGCTCCGTGAGCGACTGCAGTGGGCCGTGCTTGGCGGCCTCGAGGACCGAGCGTGCCTGTGATTGCATGTCGCGGTAGGCGGAGAGCCTCGCCCCGGGGTTCCCCTGGTCAGTTGGGCTAAGTCAGGGTCAGTGTCCGTCGGTGGCCTGGCCTGCGTGCGACAGCGCTGACCGAGACGCCATATGCCGAGTCCATGCCGGCCCTGGTGCGGATCGATGACGAACCCGTCCTGATCCAGGGCGAACCTGCGTTCGCTGATGCGGTGCGCGCCGATGGGCATCGATTCCTCTTCCAGATCGATGAGGAGGGGTGGCCTGTGGAGGGAGAGCTCGAGGACGTCATCGCGGAGTATCTGTGGGGATACGGCTCGGTTTACTTCTACGGCACACCGGGCGCGGACGGGACCGTGCGCGACGTCGTCGCGGGCTTTATCGACTTCTAACCGGATGCGAATACGGAGCATGCCGCGCGCAGCCCTCGAAGCGCTGTCGATAGGGTGATCCGGTGGGAACTGTCGAATACCGTGATGCGCTGAGAGCCGTGCTCGACTCGGTGTCACCGTCCACGGCCGTACGGCTCTCCGTGCTCCATCGCGCGGCAACTGCGGGTGCGGACGGCGTGCTGATCGACGTGTTCCTCGATCAGGACGCCGAGGGTCCGTTCGGTGTCTGGGCGCGCCTCGAGGGCGCCGACTCGTTCAGCCTCGACCGGCAACTCGGCGATGGACGGGAGCTGTTCAGCGTGATCTGGGGCGAGGAAGGCTGGGAGCCCCCGGTTCCGCCCCGACCCGCTGGTTGGTCGCGAGAACAACTGGAAGATGCCATCGTCGAAGCCGTGGCCCAATGGATCGACCCGCTCATCCCGAAGGGAACGCCCGTTCTGCGGTGGGAAGTCGTGACGCCGGACGGTGCCACCGACCCGATCCCGGTGGGGCCTCACGATGACTGATCCCTCCGGAAGCGAAGCCCCGCGAGAGCCGGTCACAACGGCACGCGACAGCGTGCCGAATGGACGGCTCACGTTTCGCACGGTGTGGGGTGGTCCGTCGCCGCAGGCGGGGTTCATCGAGGAGGTCGGGCGGATCAAGCAGCACCTGCGCACCATGGACTTCTCGTATCAACTCGACCTCTTCCTGACCGTCGGTGGCGAGATCACTCCGGTGCCCAGGCCGTCCGGGTTGCGGAACCCGCGAGTGTTTCTGGCGCGGCGCACCGTCACCGGAGAGATCCGGATCAGCAACGACGACGTCGGCGCCGCCTCTGATCCGGTCGCCTTCCTGCGGCAGACCATCCACGGAGCAGTCGATGATCTCATCGGACGCATCGCCGCTCGTGACGCGGCCTTCGACGCGGACGCGGTGCTTGGGAGGATCGCGTTCCTCATCGACGAAGATCCAGCCGCTGCCGACAGGATGAGCCGGTGAAAGCGCCGGGCAACGCCGCGCTGTCACGCCGGTGGACACCTGATCGGCTGGCTGCGCTGCAGGAACAGATACTGCAGCAGGCGCGCATCGTGAAGGGTCCGCATCGGTTCGACACCGAGTGGCCGGAAACGGACGAGGGTCGGCTCGACCTGCGCGGCGTGAAAGCGGGGCGTGAAGGGCTGCAGTTCCGGTTCCTCACGCTGTCCCGCGCCGATTTCCGTCATGCCCGCGGCCGCCTGATGTTCTTCGAGTCCGAGCTCTCCGACTGCCTGTTCGATTCCGCATCGCTCACCGGGCAGCCCCGTTTCGATCGCAGCTTCGTGCGGTGCAGTTTCCGTGCCGCGTCACTGAAGGGACTGGCGATCGGACCGCAGGTCACCGACTGCGACTTCACCGGGGCGGATCTGCGCACCTTGCGGTCGTTGCCGAATACTCGATTCGAACGCTGCCTGTTCGACGGTGCGGACCTCAGCGGCGCAGATTTCTCGGACACCACCTTCACGGACTGCACGTTCGTCGATGCGACGTTCTCGGCGAGCACGACCTTCACCCGGTGCACCTTCGTGAACACGTCCATCGCGTTCGGTCCCGCACGCGTGACACGCTCGCGCCGTGAGGGCGAGCCGCTGCCCGACCAATGGGACGGCGAGGAGCGGGCCGATGCCGCGCGTGCCGCATACGCGCAGCGCTATGCGCGTGCCGCGGCTGCGGGGCGTGCGGACGATCTGCCCTTGGACCCGGAGGCCGAGAGTTAGAGGCCCGGCGTCGTGTCAGGGGCGCTGTCGCCATCGAACAGCAACCCGTCGACGATGTCGTCGCGTCGCGCCGGCCGCGCGTCGATGTACCTCAGCAGATCCGCGAAGTGAGGGAACACGACAACCGCCTCTTCGAACTCCGGCTCCGTTCCGTGCACGACTGCGCCGTCGTCTCGCACAGCGAGGTACTCATATCCGTTGCGAACGGAGAGCAGGATGGGGAGGTGGCGCTCCCAGAAACGCGAGACGGCGAGCGCCTCATCATCCGTCGTCGCGGCCTGGATGCTCAGCTGCTCCCACTCGTTCCACGCGAAGGTGCTCACCGCTCCGGTGGAGTAGTCGTCGCGAGACAGGAACCACACGGTCTCATCGGAACTCGACAGCAGCGAGAACGAGGACACCCAGCGGATCGCCGTTTCGGATGCCGTGCGCAGCGCGGACGGAACATCGCCTTCCGCGGAGGTAGGCGGCTCACACGTCCAGCCGGCTTCGCGCAAGCGCTCGATGGCACGTCGGAAGCTCTCCTCCTCGCCGAGCGGTGTCTCCCGGCCGGCGGTCATGTGGTCGCGCCCGTGTTGGCCCAATCCAGCGTCGACAGCTTCGCCTCGATCGTCTCGAGGCCGACGTGGCCGCATCCGACCAGCGTGAGCTTGCGCAGCCGCGGGAGGTCGTTGACGGCGGCGATGCCGGTGATCTTCTTGCAGTACTGGATGTTCACGATCTCGAGTTGCGGGAGAGCGGCCAGCTCGGAGATGTCGCCCAGGGAGGTGAGGTTCTTGAGCCGCAGCGACTCCAACCGGGACAGCGCGCTGATCCCGGTGAGGCTCGTCAGCGTGCGTCCCCCGATCAGCCCGAGCCGGCGAAGCCCGACCGGTTCGACGAGGCGGAAGATCTCCTCATCCGTGGGCACGTTCAGCAGGTTCAGTTCCTCCAGTGGCAGGTCGAGCGCCTGCCGCACGTTGTTCAGAGAGCGCTGCGGGTAGAGGGAGAGCGCGCGGAGCCGGGGGAAGTGCTCGTTCTGGAAGCGGAAGGGTTCGCCGACGTAGAGGGTCTTCAGATTCGGCACCACCACATCCGGCCACACCAGGGTCCGCTCGCCGATGTGCACCGAGAGCTCTTCCAGGCTCTCGGGGAGATCGCCCTGCCGCAGCCCGGTGACGACGGTGGGGAGGACCCTGCCCGGGCCGATGCTGAGGGTTTTCAGGCTCGTCATCGCCGTGACGACCTCCGGGAGACGGTCGATGGGCCCGTCCGGGGGAGCCCACAGGTGCACATCGGTGACGCGCGACAGCTGCTCGGCGGAGGAGGGCTGGTCGTAGAAGATGAGGTCTCGGTCCGATGCATCGAACTGATGCCGGTGGGCGCTGTGCAGCACCATGGTCCGCTTGCTCATGCCCACCCCTTTGATTGCTGGCTGTCCTCCACGCCAGGACCCAGAGTATCGGCGCGTGCTGTCGTCGTTCCCGCGTGCCGGGCCCGACCGCAGCGCTTCGCGCGTGTCTTGGTCGTCGGGATAATGGAGGGGTGACGTGGACTCAGGAGGTCGTGACCTACGACGGATTGCCGACCTCGGCGGGAGGTGCGCACTCGCTTCGCACCAAGAAGCCCCGCACGGCCCACGAGAGCGTGCAGGCGTTCCTGGATGCCGCCGGCGTGACCATCGGCGACCCGGAGACGTCCTTCCAGCTCTGGGCCGGAGGCGCGCCCGACGTCGCAGGGCGCTTCGAGGCCTTCGCGGCAGCGCACCTCGGCGGACCGCAGAGTCGACAGCGCACGCACACCCGGTGGCGGGTTCGCTCCGATGACGTCGATGCCACGCTCGACGCCCTGAGCGGTGCTGACGCGGGAGCGGTGACCGGCCACGGGCATCCGCTGGCCTCGCTGGTCTGGACCGCGCAGATCGCGCTGGTCGACCCGGCGACACGCGCGCCGTACGACGGGATCGACCCCGATGCGTTCGGTCGGTTCGCGGTGGACGGCTATGGGCGCCTCCTCGGCGCGTCCGGGGTGCGAGCGACGTTCGGCACGACGGCCTCGTCCCTCTCGCTGTGGCTCGGGTTCCCCGCCGACGACCGGTTGCACGATGCTGCCGCTCACGTTCAGGAGCACCTGCCTATCCGGATGTCGACGAAGCACTGGCGGCGGTGGCGTGCCACGAAGGATGGGCAGTCCTACCGGGCGACCAAGATCACGTCGCCACTGGTTTCATGAGTACACCGTCGAAGCTCCACCGGCTCTGCGTCTTCATGACGCCCGCGGACGAAGATCAGTTCAGCGACGCGGTGCGAACCAGCCTCCCCGCGGTGAGGTTCGTCGACGCATTCCAACAGCCCGAGACGCGCACCCCGACGTTCCGCCCCTCGCTGAGCGAGTGCGCAGGCCCGCACGTCACCCTCGTGGACACGAGCATCATCTCCGAGAGCATGTTCCATCGTGACTATGTGGTGCGTCACCCGTCCGGTCAGGGGTGGGTGTACGCGATCGTCGGCGCCGGCCTCGCGAGCCTCGTGCGGTCACGGTCCGAGGAGGGCGGCTTGCGGAACGGCGAGTTGCGGGCATCCGTGCCACTCGGTGACACCCGCACCGCCGAGTACGTCAGTGAACTGATGCGTGTGGTGCGCACCGGCGGGACGGGCGTGTTCGCCGTCGATCCGCTGACGGGTGACACCGCGCGGCGCGCCGAGAGGAGCTTCGTCGCGTGGCCGGGCGCCGCATCCCGTTTCGGGGCGAAGGAGGCCCCGTCGCTCGCCAACGGCCCGACGGCCTGGTTCACCGTCGATCGCTGACGGTCTGCGATTCGCGCTCGTCCCCGCACTGGCGCGTACCCGCGCGAGCGAGGATGATGTCGATCACCACGACGGCACCGGGGATGAAAGGCGTACCCAGGCGATGACGAACCTCACGATCGGGACTGTTCCCGGAGAGCCCGACACCGATGTCGCGCTCGATGCGCGACGCTTCAACCGGCACACGTTCTGGGTCGGTCAGAGCGGCAGCGGCAAGACCTATGCGCTGGGCGTGGTGCTGGAGCAGCTGCTGCTCCACACCGAGCTGCCGCTGCTGATCCTCGACCCGAACGGCGACTACACGCGGCTGCGGGAGACCCGTCCGACGGCAGACGATGCGGACGCCGCCCGCATCGCGGACATGGACATCCGGGTGTTCCGCTCCGGTGCCGGTGAAGGCGAGCCGCTGCACGTGCGCTACGTCGACCTGGCGGCGGCGTCGAAGGCGGCCGTGCTGCAGATGGACCCCATCGCGGATGCCGAGGAGTACAACGCCCTGCTGCACGAGGAACGGGAGGCCGAGTCCTTCGACGCCCGGGACATGCTCCCCTCGCTGCGCGGCTCGGGCGACCCGGCGCGGGTGCGGCTCGCCAACCGGATGGAGAACCTCCAGGTGCTGGAGTGGGCGCTCTGGTCCCGGGGTGCGGCATCCGTCGTCGACGTGATCGAGGAGCGCCCCCGCGCCACGGTCCTCGACCTGGGCGGCTTCGAGCACCGTGCGGAGCCGAAGGTCGCCGCGCTCGCCGTGCTCGAGCACCTGTGGGCGCGTCGGGAGGAGCGGCGTCCGGTGCTGATCGTGATCGACGAGGCCCACAACCTGTGCTCGCCGCATCCGGAGACCGCGGTCGAGCGCGCCCTCACCGAGCAGCTCGTGCAGATCGCCGCCGAAGGACGCAAATTCGGCCTGTGGCTGCTGCTCTCCACGCAGCGCCCCACGAAGATCCACCCCAACGTCCTCTCGCAGTGCGACAACCTCGCACTCATGCGGGTGAACGCGCCCCGCGACCTCGCCGAGCTGGCCGACGTGTTCGGCTTCGCGTCGGAGGGCGCCATCCGGCGGTCCGCGGAGTTCCTGCAGGGGCAGGCGCTGTTCGCCGGCGGCTTCATCTCCGCCCCGACGTTCGTGCAGATGGGGGAGCGGATCACGGAGGAAGCCGGCGGCGACGTGAAGGTCCCCCTGCGCGCCGCCGGCTGATCACCGCTACCGCTGCGGAAGCGCCTCCGGCAGGATCCGCGCGACGCTCCGGGCCGCGGCCATCACCGCGGACAGGCTCGCGGTGAGGACGGACCGTCCCTGGCCGGCGACCCATTCGATGCCGTCGGCGGTGCGGTGCTCGAGCAACGTGAGCGCGTCGCTGTCGTCGCCCGTGCCCACGCTCGTCTGGTGCAGGCTCACCACGTCGACCGGGAACCCCTCGGCGGCGAGCGCCGCGGTCAGAGCCTCCACCGGCCCGCCCTCCTCGTGCGTGCTCGTGTGCTCGCGCCCCTCGACGTCCAGGGTGATCCGGGTGCGCGAGCCGTCCTCGCTCTCCGCCGTGTCGTAGGCCCGCAGTGAGACCGGGGCCGGGGCCGCGTCGTCCGGGGCTCCGAGGTACACGCGGTCGAACACGTCCCACAGCTCGGCGGCCGTGACCTCCGTCCCGGTGGCATCCGTGTGCCGCTGCACGTGCCGGGCGAAGTCGATCTGCAGCCGTCGGGGCAGCTCGATGCCGTATCCGCTCTCCAGGAGGTACGCGATCCCGCCCTTGCCGGACTGGGAGTTCACCCGGATCACGGCGTCGTAGTCGCGGCCGATGTCGGCAGGATCGATGGGCAGGTACGGCACCCGCCACTCGATGTCGCGCTCCGGACGGCCCTCGGCGATCGCGCGGGCACGATGCTCGGCGAAGCCTTTCTTGATCGCGTCCTGATGGGTGCCGCTGAAGGCCGTGTGCACGAGGTCGCCGACGTAGGGGTGGCGCTCGGGGATGTCGATCCGGTTGCAGTACTCCACCGTCCGGCGGATCTCGTCAATGTCGGAGAAGTCGATCATGGGATCGATGCCCTGCGCGTGCAGGTTGAGCGCCAGAGTCGCGATGTCGACGTTGCCGGTGCGCTCGCCGTTGCCGAAGATGCAGCCCTCCACCCGCTGGGCGCCCGCGAGCACGGCCAGCTCGGCGCAGGCGATCCCCGTGCCGCGGTCGTTGTGCGGGTGGACCGACAGGATCACGGCGTCGCGGCGTGCGAGGTTCCGGTGCATGTACTCGATCTGGTCCGCGTACACGTTCGGAGTGGCGACCTCGACCGTGGCGGGGAGGTTGAGGATCACGGGTCGCTCGGGCGTGGCCTGCCAGAGCTCGGTCATCGCATCGCAGATGTCGAGCACGTAGTCGGGCTCGGTCAGGTTGAACACCTCGGGCGAGAACTCGAACCGGACGTTCGGCATGTCCCCGGCGAATTCGAGGACGTCGCGGCCGCCGGCGAGGATGAGCTCCTTGAGGCCCTCGCGCGAGTGCCCGAGCACGAGGTCCCGCCAGGCCGGAGCGGTCGCGGTGTACATATGGATCACGACCGGTTGGGAGATGCCCTGGATCGACGCGACCGTGCGTTCGATGAGGTCCCGCCGCGCGGGGGTGAACACCACGATCGTGACGTCCGACGGGGCGATGCCGCCCTCCGCGATCAGGCGCACGAAGTCGTAGTCGGTCTGCGAGGCCGAGGGGTATCCGACCTCGATCTCCTTGTACCCCATCGACACCATCAGCTCGAAGAAGCGCCGCTTGCGTGCCGGGTCCATCGGCTCCGCGAGCGCCTGGTTGCCGTCGCGCAGGTCGACCGGCACCCACAGCGGCGCTTCGGTCAGGCGCCGGCTGGGCCAGTCGCGTCGCGTCAGGGGGAGTTCCACGCGGGAGTGGACGTCCCGGTAGCGATGCGAGGGCATCTGGGACCGGCGCTGACGGTTCCAGGAGGGTGCCTGGTCGGGGATGGGACCCGCCGGCGTGGAGATGCGGGTGAACGGGGTCGTGGTCATGTCGGTGCTGCTTCCTTCAACGAGTCGGCGACCGGCACACGTTCGACTCCACGACGGGGAGCCGGTCCGGCTAGGCCCCGTCGTGGCGGTGAAGAAGGAGGAACTCGCCCGAGAACATGGCTAGACTGTAACACAACTCCTCAGCCAAGTAGACGAGATGGGAAAGAGCGCAGATGGCTCAGGTGAGACGCGCACCGCTCGCGGATCAGGCGGCGGAACTGCTTCTGGAGCGGATCCGATCCGGCGAATGGGCGCTGGGTGAGAAGCTCCCGGGCGAGACCACGCTCGCGCCCCAGCTCGGCGTCGGCCGCTCGACGGTGCGTGAGGCCATCCGCCAGCTGGCCGGCCGCGGCGTGCTGGCGTCGCGGCAGGGCGCCGGTGTGTTCGTGACCGCACTCGACGCGCCGGAGGACTGGGACGCGGTGCTCCGCAAAGCGGGAGTCGTCGCGGTGATCGAGGCGCGCATCGCGATCGAGGCCGAAGCCGCCGCGCTCGCCGCCGAACGCCGCACCCCGGCCGACCTCCGCGCCATCCGCCGAGCTCTCGACCAGCGCGAGGCGCAGCGCTCCGACCTCGAGGGCCATGTCGACGCCGACACGGCCTTCCACCGAGCGGTCGTCGCCGCCGCGCACAATCCCGTGCTGCTCGACCTCTTCGACACCTTCACCCCCCGACTGCGGGAGGCCATGATCGAGATGCTCCGCATGCGCAGGGAGTTCGGCGGAGACGAGGATCACGAGGCGCACGCCGACCAGGCCGCCGCGATCGCCGACCGGGATGCGGTCGCCGCGTCGGAGCGCAGCCGTGCGCACCTGCGCGCCCTGCGGGACGGGCTCGCGTGATGGCGGGGGAGCACGTAACCGGGGAGCACGTGACCGGGGAGCGCATGACGGGAGAGTCGTCTGCAGCCGCCGAGGTGCTGCGGCTGAGCGGGGTCGACGTGGTCCGTGGCGGCCGGCGGATCCTCGCCGCCATCGACCTCACGGTCCGGGCGGGGGAGCACTGGGCGCTGATCGGCCCCAACGGCGCCGGGAAGAGCACGGTCCTGAGCATGTGCGGCGCGCAGGCCCACCCGACACGCGGTGAGGTGCATGTGCTGGGGCGGCAGCTCGGTCGCGTCGAGATCCGTCTCCTCCGCGAGTCGATCGGACACGTGAACCCGCGTCACCCGCTGCGCTCGCCGTTGACCGTCCGCGAGGTCGTGCTCACCGGTGCCACCGGGACGACCGAGCTCATGAACAGGTGGGCTCCCGATCCGACGATCCTCGACCGGGCCGACCGTCTCATAGCGATGCTCGGCCTGGGAGCGCTCGAGGGCACGACGTGGCCGACCATGTCGCAGGGAGAGCGCGGCCGTGCCCTCATCGCGCGGGCCCTCCTCCCGGATCCCGCCCTGCTGCTTCTCGACGAGCCCTCGACGGGACTGGACGTCGCCGCCCGCGAGCAGTTCCTGGAGACGCTCGACCTGCTGCACGAGTCGCAGCCGGGGCTGGCGACCGTCCTCGTCACGCACCACCTGGAGGAGCTGCCCACCACGACCACGCACGCCGCGCTGATCGCGAAGGGGAGGATCGTCGCCCGAGGCGCCGCCGACGACGTGCTCACCACGGAGCTGGTGACGGAGAGCTTCGAGTATCCGATCCGGATCGAGCGCCGCGATCAGCGCTGGCAGGCCCGCCCCGGGCGCGTCCTCGTGGGCTGAGCCCGGCGTCAGGCACCCGGCCTCCGGTCCGCCGACCACCGCGCTTCGACATCCTGGCGCTGTCGCAGGTGCCCGCATTCCGGACACCGCCACCCACCGGCCACTTCCCGCATCACGACGTCATCCTCGGGGCAGTGCGGTGGAGTCTGATCGAGGATCTCCATCCGTCCAGAGTAGGACGGTCCGCGGGTCGGGTACAGGGGCTGGACGCGACGGCCTCGGGGCTCAGCTCAGCACCACGAGCTCCCTCGTCGTGCGGGTCATCGCGACGTAGCGATCCACCGCCCCGGTCACGTCGTCGCCGAACTGCTCGGGGCGGACCAGCACGACGAGATCGAACTCGAGCCCCTTGGCCCCGGTGGGGGTCAGCGACCGCACGCGGGCCGTCGGTCGGAACCCGGAGTCGCCGATCACGCAGGCCACGCCCTCCGGATGCGCGTCGAGCCAGGTCTCCAGCACCGACGCCAGCGACGCGACCGCGTCGAACCGGACGGGCACCCCGCTCTCGCGCACCGAGGTCGGGACGTTCGCATCCGGGATCGCGGCGAGGATGGCGGGCGCGGCCTCTGTCATCACCTCGGCCGGGGTCCGATAGTTCACGCCGAGATGCGCGATCCGCACGTCCCGCAGACCCACGCGAGCGAGCCGCACCTCCCAGCTCTCGGTGAAGCCGTGTCGGGCCTGGGCGCGGTCGCCCACGATCGTGAAGCTGCGGGACGGGCACCGTGCGAGGAGCATCCTCCACTCGGCGTCCGTGAGCTCCTGCGCCTCGTCGACGACGATGTGTCCGAACGGTCCGGCGAGTTCGTCCGGGCGGGGCGGCGGCGGGGCGTCGACGCCGATCAGGACGTTCCGTGCGTCCTGTCCGCGGAGGATCGACATGACCTTCATCTCGCTGTCGTCGTCTTCGATCAGGTGGTCGACGACGTGCGACATCTGCTCCTGCGCCGAGGCGATGACGGCCTGACGGCGATGCTCCTCGCGCACCGCGTCCGGGTCGCCGATGCGGCGGCGGGCGGCGTCGAGGAAGGGAAGGTCCGCGGTCGTCCACGGCGCGGAGCCGTCGCGCCGGAGGAGTGCGGCATCGGTCGCCGACAGCTCCGGAGCGCACTGCCGCAGGAACTCGGGCGAGCTCCACAGTCGGGAGACCACGGACGTCGGAGACAGCATCGGCCACGCGCGCACGAACGTCCCGGTGAGGTCATCGTCCTGACGGAGCCATCGGCGGACGGCGTGCGGGGGGACCTCGTCGTCGTCGACCTGGTCCGCGAGCAGTTCCAGCACCTCCTCCCAGACCTCGTCCCGCGCCTCGTTGTGCGAGGCGGCGGGATCCGCACCGGAGAACAGCTCCGTCCACTCGGTCCGGCTGATCCAGAGGTCGGCCCAGGGCGACTCGAGGCGCATCGCGTGCCGGGGCGGACGTTCGAACGCCCGGGCGGCGGCGTCGAGGACGGCGCCCGGATCGAGGGCGGCCTTGAGCCGGGAGACCCGCGGATCGCTCTCGTCGCCGGCGGCGGCTCCCTCCGGCACGAGGTCGCGCAGCGTGCTCAGGCGCACCGTGTCCTCGCCGAGGCTGGGCAGCACGTCCCCAACATAGGCGAGGTAGTGGGCGTTGGGGCCGACGAGCAGCATGCCGCCCGCGCTCTGCGTGAGGTGCGGCTCCGCGTAGAGGAGATGCGCGGCGCGATGCAGCGCGACCACCGTCTTCCCGGTGCCCGGTCCGCCGTCCACGACGAGGGCTCCGGCGGAGGGCGTGCGGATGATGGCATCCTGATCGGCCTGGATCGTGGCGAGCACATCGCGCATCCGTGATGTCCGGTGCGTTCCGAGACTCGCGATGAACGCCGACTGGTCGTCGAGCGACGCCGCGCCGTCGAAGCCGGCCGGAGTGAGCGCCTCGTCCCAGTAGTCGCTGACCCGGCCATCGGTCCAGCGGTAGCGGCGCCGCGAGATGATCCCGCGCGGATCCTCCATGGTCGCGGCGAAGTACGGCTCGGCCGCGGGTGTCCGCCAGTCGATCAGGAGTCGCGTGCCGTCGGCCGCCGCCAGCCCGGTGCGGCCGATGTAGACCGGTTCGCCGTCGGCCGGCGTCATCCGGCCGAGGCAGATGTCGATCCCGAAGCGCTCCAGCACCCGCAGTCGTCCGCTGAGCCGACGGATCTGCAGGTCGCGGTCCACAGCGGCGTCTCCGTATGCGGCGTGCTGGCGGCGCGCCTGTTCGAGCCGCAGCGCGACGTCGGCGCGCTGTTCGTCCAGGGCATCCGCGATGCGCCGGAGGTGCGCGCGGTCGGCGTCGAGGAGTGCGGGTGAGGACTTCGCCTCGAGGTTGTCGGGGAGGTGGAAGGGATCGGTGGGCATGAGTCTCCTTCACGCACGCGCGCAGATCGCACGAGCGAGGGTCGATTCTGCCCCACGGAGGGGGCCTTGCGGCAAGCCCCCATCGCGGAGATATCCTGGAGATGGAAGGACGCGGGGATCACGCTGACGAGATTCGACCGGCCTCCCCGCGGAACGGACATGACCCACCGCATCGGCTACATCATCGGAAGCCTCGCCACGAACTCGATCAACCGCGTCCTCTCGAAGACCCTCGTGCGGCTGGCGCCGTCCGACCTGGAGCTCGTGGAGATCCCGATCCGCGACCTCCCGCTCTACAACCGCGACGACGAGCTCGATCCGGTCGAGGCCGTCACCGTGTTCAAGCGTGCGGTCGAGGGGGCCGAGGGGCTGCTCCTCATCTCGCCCGAGTACAACCGCTCCATCCCGGGCGCGCTGAAGAACGCGATCGACTGGGGCTCGCGGCCCTGGGGGCACAACTCGTTCGCCCGCAAGCCCACCGGCATCATCGGAGCCTCCACCGGCGCCATCGGCACCGCGGTGATGCAGTCGTCGATGCGCAGCGTGCTGAGCTTCCTGAACGCCCCGCAGCTGAACGCCCCTGAGGCCTACATCACCTTCCGTCCCGAGGTCTTCGGCGCGGACGGCGAGGTGAAGGATGAGGCGACGGAGGAGTTCCTGCGGCACTACATGCACGAGTACGCGGCCTTCGTCGAGCGGGTGCTGTCGCTCACGGCTCCGGGGCACGTCGGCGACCAGAGTTAGAGTTCTCAGATGACGAAGTGGAATGCCGAAGAGCTCGCGGCGATCGCGGCGCCGGAGATGTTCGATCTGTCCGCGCAGCTCGAAGACGGGACGACGCCGAAGACGGTCGGGATCTGGGCGGTCGCCGTGGATGGTCGTCTGTTCGTGCGCTCGTACACGGGCCTGGAGGGCAAGTGGTACGCCCCGGCCCTCGCGAGTCTCCGCGGTCGGGTATCGGCCGGCGGCGTGACGAAGGACGTTCGCTTCGAGAGCGTCACCGACGAGGCCACGAACGCGGCGATCGACGCGGCGTATCTCGACAAGTACACCCCGAGCCCGTATGCGCCCGAGATGGGCCAGGAGCCGGTGCGTTCGAACACTCTCGAGGTCATCCCCGTCGACTGAGGCCGCGCTCCGGGCGGCGCGTTCGGGGAGGTATGCCCTCCCGAACGACCCGCCCCAGACGGTGTCGCCGAGAGGGCTCACCGTCCTTCCCGGACGGTTGGGGAGGCGGCGAAGATCTCGCTGCGCTCACGGCTGATTCCCCAGTCCATCAGCCTCGTAGCCCCTGCTACGAGAGAAGAGTACCTCTTAATCGGCTTGTCCGCCATTTGGGGGACAAAGAAGTATCCGAATGTATCCGACGCGTGGTCCCTGTTGTCTTCCGGTGGCGTGTGCCTAGGGTGGATCCATGGACAGATTGCTGGTTTTCGACGCGCAGGTCGCCATCCCTCACGGCCATCGGGTCGAGGTGACCGAGCAGGTCGATCCGCTCACGGAGGAGCCTGTCGTGCTCGCCCTCGTCGACCTCGACACGGGCATCCGCTACCGGCGTCCGGAGGAGCCCGGCCGCGACGTCTCCCGGTGGATCGGTCGAGTCCTGAAGTGCACGGTGACCATCGGCGGTGCCGGTGCGCGCACCGCTCTGCTCGTCGATCCGATCGGTCCGGGCGCGACGGGAGCGAAGGTCGCGCTGCGCGGGGCGGACGCCGCCGCGGATGCCGCGAAGGCCGAGGCGGACCGCTGGGGCGGTGTGGACCGACCGCTCGAGGAAGAGCCCGAACGCTTCTGGTGATTTTTCCGCGTCCCTCAGCGGAAGTCCCGGGATCGATGCGTCAGACCGGTGCGCAGATCCTCGAACCCGTCGGCGAGCACATTGACCACGCCCTCGGCCGACCGCTCCAGGATGCCGCGGATGATGAGCGCCGGTGACTCCCGGGCGACACGGCGGTAGCGGTTCCAGACCCCCGCCGAGCAGACGACGTTCACCAGGCCGCTCTCGTCCTCGAGGTTCACGAACGTGATCCCGGCCGCCGTCGCCGGTCGCTGGCGGTGGGTGACGAGCCCGGCGACCTCGATGCGTCGTCCGATCTCGTGCCCCTGCAGATCGGCGGCGGTCAGCACCCCGCGGGTACGCAGCGCCTCACGGAAGTGCGCCATCGGATGGTCGTCGGTCGACACCCCGGTCGCCCAGAGATCGGCGGAGAGACGTTCGTAGCTGGTCTGGTCGGCGAACAGGGGCGGCTGCACGGCGACCGTGGTCCCGGGAAGGAACCGCGACCGGTCGTCCGCCGCGGCACCCGCGAGCCAGATGGCCTCCCGTCGCTCCAGCCCGAGGCAGGCGAACGCGCCGGCGGTCGCGAGAGCCTCCAGCTGCGCGGCGGTGGCATCCGTCCGTCGCACCAGATCGTTCAGGTCCCGGTAGCGGCCGTGCGCCTCGCGCTCGGCGACGATCCGCTCCGCCATCGGGACGCCGATGCCGCGGATGCCGCTCAGCCCCAGTCGCACCGCGAACCTCCCGTCCCGGCGATGCGCGGTTGACTCATCCGGAGCCTCCCGGTCGAAGCGGAGGACGGGGGGCTGGGGGTCGGCGAGGCACGTGTCCCGGCCGGTCGGCCCGTTCCCCGGAAAGTCGGCGAGCGGCTCCAGGGTCTCCGTCGCGCCGGAGACATGCAGATCGGGGCGGTGGACCTCGACCCCGTGCCGCCGGGCGTCCGCGGTGAGGGTCGCCGCGGAGTAGAAGCCCATCGGCTGCGAGCGCAGCAGGCCGGCGAGGAACGCGGCGGGGTAGTGCAGCTTCAGCCAGGAGCTGGCGTAGACGAGCAGGGCGAACGACAGGGAGTGCGACTCGGCGAATCCGAAGTTCGAGAACGCCTGGATCTGCGCGTAGATGCGGTCGGCGGCCTCGTCGACGAGTCCGCGCCGCGCCATCCCGGCGTAGAGCTTGTCCCTCACCTTCTCGATCTTCTCCAGCCCGCGCTTGGAGCCCATGGCCCGGCGCAGCAGATCGGCCTCGTCGGCCGTGCAGTCGCCGATCGCCGTCGCCATCTGGATGAGCTGCTCCTGGAAGATGGGGATGCCCAGCGTGCGCTTCAGGATGTCCTCCAGATCGCCGTGCGGGTACGGGATCGTGAACTCCACCGGCGCCTGACCGCGAGTCGCCCGCTCCCGGTTCTCCTCGTCCACACGGTCCTTCGCCATCTTGCGCCGCACGAACGGATGCACCGCCCCGCCCTGGATGGGTCCGGGGCGGATGAGCGCGATCTGGATGGCGAGGTCGTAGAAGCACCGGGGCTGCAGACGGGGGAGCAGGCCGATCTGCGCGCGCGACTCCACCTGGAAGACCCCGATCGAATCCGCGCGGCAGAGCATGTCGTAGACCGCCGCCTCCTCCTTGGGAATGGTCTCGAGTCGCCACTCCTCCCCGGTGGTCTCGCGGATCAGGTCGAAGCAGTGCTGGAGGGCGGCGAGCATCCCGAGCCCCAGCAGATCGAACTTCACCAGTCCCATGAAGGCGGAGTCGTCCTTGTCCCACTGGATGACGGTGCGATTCTCCATGCGGGCGTGCTCCACGGGCACGACCTCGCCGACCGGGCGCGCGGTGAGCACCATGCCGCCGGAGTGGATGCCGAGATGCCGAGGCGCCTTCAGCAGCTCACCCGCATAGGCGAGCACGTTCGCGGGGATGTCATGCCCCTCGACGGCCTCCAGCCCCGCACCCCAGCCGTCGACCTGGCGGGACCAGGCATCCTGCTGACCGGGGGAATGGCCGAGCGCCCTCGCCATGTCGCGCACCGCGTTCTTCGGACGGTACTGGATGACGTTCGCCACCTGGGCCGCCCGCTCCCTGCCGTACTCCCGATAGACCCACTGGATGATCTCCTCGCGGCGGTCGGAGTCGAAGTCCACGTCGATGTCGGGCTCCTCCGTGCGCGTGGTCGCCAGGAACCGCTCGAAGGGGAGGCGGTAGAGGATCGGATCGACCGCGGTGATGCCCAGCAGGTAGCAGACCGCGCTCGCCGCGGCCGAGCCTCGGCCCTGACAGAGGATGCCGAGCCTGCGCGCCTCGGTCACGATGCCGTGCACGATCAGGAAGTACCCGGGGAAGTCCTTCTCCTCGATCACGTCGAGCTCGCGCGCGATCCGGTGCCGGCCGTCGTCGTCCAGCCGCGGATACTTCGACGGCACGGCCTCCCAGACCAGATGACGCAGCCAGCTCATGGGCGTGTGCCCCTCCGGCACCTTCTGTTGCGGCAGCGCCGGCCGGGCGAGGCGCAGCGGGAAGGCGGAGGCCGCCGCCAGCTCGAGCCCGTACGAGATCGCTCCGGGGTAGCGCTGGAAGCGGGCCGACATCTCGGCTCCGCTGCGCAGATGCGCCCCGCCGTGCGCGGGCAGCCAGCCGTCGAGCTCGTCCATGCTGCGCACCGCGCGGACCGCGGCCACGGCCTCGGCGAGCGGTGCCTGGGCGGGGGTGGCGTAGTGCACGTTGTTCGTCGCCACCAGCGGCAGCCGCATCCGCCGGGCGAGCGCGGCGAGGGTGTCGTTGCGACGCGTGTCGAGGGGGTCGCCGTGATCGAACAGCTCGACCGCGACGTGGTCGCTCCCGAACCGGTCGACGAGGGAGCGCAGCGGGGAGGCCGCGTCTCCGGCCTCGAGCCCGCGGCGCACGGCGCCCTTGCGGCATCCGGTCAGGATCGTCCAGTGGCCGCCCGCACGTGCGGCCAGGTCATCGAGGTCGTACACCGGGCGCCCCTTCTCGCCGCCGCGCAGCTGCGCCGCCGTGATCGCGCCGGAGAGCCGGTGATACCCCTCCATGCCGCGGGCGAGGACCAGCAGGTGCTCGCCGGTCGGATCCGCGGAGCCCCGCTGCGGTGCGGGAAGGTCGAGCGACAGCTCGGCGCCGAACACCGTCTGCAGGGGGCTCTCCATGAGGTCGGCCGATTCGGCGAAGCGCGCGGCACCGTAGAAGCCGTCGTGGTCGGTGAGGGCGAGTGCGGTCAGGCCCAGGCGCTCGGCCTCGGCGAGGAGGTCCTCGGGAGAGGACGCCCCGTCGAGGAACGAGTACGACGAATGCGCGTGCAGCTCGGCGTAGGGGACCGCGTCCTCGGGGCGGGCGACGGCGGTGGGAGGGGTGCGCTTGCGGCGACGGCTCACCGGTCCGGGATCGGTCCGTTGCCCCCGCGGCTCGGCACCCGGGGGGTGCGGCGCCGACTCCTCCCCGCTGAGGGTGCGCTCCAGCTCGTCCCAGGACAGCGGCGGGTTGTGCCAGCCCATCAGCGGTACCGCCCCTCGGCCCACCAGCGCTCGCCGGTGTGGAACACCAGCCAGGCGCGGTCGAGGTCGTCGACGATCTGCAGCCGATGACCTCTCTTCCCGCCGCCGGCCGTCCACCGTCGCTCGTGGACGGGCCAGGGGCCGGCCCAGGCCTGCACGGCGGCTCCGTCGATGCGGGCGGGGTCGTCCGAGAGCGCCCCGCGCTCGTCCACGCCGACCGTGGTCTCGTCCGCGGCGAGCACCCCGATCGGACGCGGGGGCAGGAACACCTCTGCGGGCAGCGGATCCGGGAGGCTCCCCGGCCAGGGCGACCCCGGGTCCCGCGGGGTGACCGTGCGCTCTCCCCAGGGGGTGAGCACCTGACGGTCGGCCAGCCAGCGACCACCCGTGACCGCGGCGGTGACCACGCCCTGATGCCCCAGCATGGTCTGCACGCGCGAGACCGCATGGTGCAGGCGCTCATCGGTACCCGAGCCGAAGAGCCCCGGCTGGTGATGGGCTGCATCGTCCACGGCCACCGGGATGACGCGCACCGCGACGATCCCGCCGAACGCCCGCGCCTCGTCGACCGGATCCTTCGCGCTCTGCGCCGCGAGTGCCTCCAGCTGCCAGCGCACACGGTCGACGAGGTCGGAGGCGTCGAAGCAGGTCGGATGCAGCCAGGACCGGGAGAAGACCACGCCGTTGTCGTCGGTCAGATCGATCCGCACCTCGGTGCAGACGACCGAGGCATCGCCGAGCGCGAGCATCACCGCGTCGGCCGTCTGCCGCACCGCGAACGCCACCTGATCCGCACCGCCCAGCGGCGAGTCGAACTCGATGTTCCGCACGAGCTCGGGATCGGGGGGACGAGGCGTCAGCGGACGGGAGTCGGCGCCGGCGGCGAGCGCGTACAGCCGGGCGCCGTGCTCGCCGAAGCGGTCGCGCACATCGAGCGGGGCGAGGGCGGTGAACTCGCCGAGGGTGCGCACTCCGAGCCGGAGGAGGAGACCGGCGATCTGCTCGTCCCGCAGCACCTGCACGGGGTACGGGGCCAGGAACTCCCGAGATCCGCCGGGGGGCACGACCGTGCAGGGCACGGGACCCCGCGCGGCGATCTCCGCGGTGAACGGACCGTCGGCGACGCCGATCCGCACCTCGGGGAAGCCCGCCTCCGCGAGGACGGCGGTGAGCGCCTCGGCCGCCTCCGCCTCTCCGCCGTGGTACCGGGAGATGCCCCTGGCCCGGAGGATCGCGAGCCCGGGGCGCAGCAGCGTGACCCCGGGGGCGTGCTTCTCGATCAGGTGCAGCACGGGGAGGAAGGCACGCTCGTCCCGGTCGGGGTCGTGGGGGAGCACCCGCAGGGACGAGAGGTGCCCCTGGGCGACTCGGCGGCGCTGGCCGGTGCGCACGCCGTGCTCCCGGGCGGAGGCGGTGCAGGCGACGATCGTGTTCGCCTGCACCAGGGCGGTGGGCGGATGCGGGGGTGCGCCGAGTGTCGCCCGCATCGGCCAATCGGGGAACCACAGCACGAGGACGCGGAGCGGGCTGTTCATCCGGCCTCCGCCCAGCGCAGGAGCTCGGGGGGAGCCGCCTCGACGGGGGCGGTCTCCGGGGAGAGCGCGGGCAGCGCGGTGAGCTCCGCCCCGACGGCCTCGACGGCGCCATGGCCTCCGGGCAGCTGCACCCGCACGCTCGACGGACGGGGGCTGTGCCGGATCTGCGCCGTGACGGTCACCGTGCAGTCGGAGAGCAGCCCCCAGCCGGCGCCGAGGCCGTGCCAGTGCGGGTCGTGGAGACGGATCGTCCCTTCGCTCTGGGGCCAGCGTCCGGTGCCGGGCGTTTCGGTGACGAGCAGGGTGCATCCGCGGTCGCGGAGGCGTGCGCTCAGGCGGGAGACGTCGGCGTCGCGTGCCCGTGAGCCGGGGGCCACCACGATCAGGGGCACGACCTCGGCCAGGGCGGAGGTCGCCGCGAGCCAGCGCTCTCCGGGCTCGGGGACCAGGATCAGGCGGGCGAGGTCGATCCCGAACGCGGCCGCCGCCTCGACGCCGAGCGTCGGCATGCCCACCACGGCGCACCAGTGCCCCTTCTGCGATGCGGCACTGAGCAGTGCGAGCACGAGGCTGGGCGAGGGGGAGACGGTGTAGGAGGTGCCGGTCTGCAGCCCCTCCTCCGGCAGGAGCGCGGTGAGGGCGGGGTCGAGGGGGAGCAGCGTATGCTCGCTGCGTCGCCGCTGCATCCGACTGATCTCGCGGCGCAGTCGCAGTACCTCACCTGCTCGGGAGTCCCCGGCCGGAGAGAGCGAGGCCACCGCATCGAGACCGATCACCCTGCATCCTTTCTCGAATATATATTCTAATATACCAAGTCGTGGGAATGACGATAGTTCGTACATCGGACATCGGTGGGGTTGTCCACAGGGGTCCCGTGCGAGGGTCGCAGATCTCCTAACCTGCGGGGATGGACATCCGGCTCGCTCTCCTCGCCCTCGTGCACGTCGCGCTGGTCGGCGTCGGCGGATGGCTGGTCGTCGTCGACGCCCGCACCCACCGCCTGCCGAACCGGATCGTGCTGCCGACGCTCGCCTGCCTGGTCGTGCTCGCCGGGATCGACGCGCTGGGCACAGGGCAGAGCAGGGACCTCGTCCGAGCCGTGCTCGGCATGCTGATCCTCGGCGGGTTCTACGCGGTCCTGCGGGGGATCAGCCGTGCGGGGATGGGCGGGGGAGACGTGAAGCTCGCCGCCGTCATCGGCCTCGTGCTGGGGTGGCACGGCTGGACGTCGCTCGCGATCGGCGCCGCCTCGGCCTTCGTGCTGGGCGCGCTCTACGCGCTCGGGCTCATCCTGCTGCGGCGGGCGGACGGGGCCACGCGCATCGCCTTCGGTCCGTGGATGATCGCCGGTGCGCTCCTCGGCATCGTCCTCGGATGATTCCGCTCGCCTCGCGCCGATACCGCAGGGACGGCGCTACCCTGAAGCACATGGCACTCGCGCGACTTCACGGCGGCCCGCTGGACGGGCAGATCATCCCCCTCGGCGACGCGGACGACAAGCTGATCGTCCCCTACAGCGAGACGCAGGTGGTGTACAACCGCCGCGGCGGACCGCAGAACACCGGTCCGTCCGACGGTCCCACCGAGGTCGACTACTGGTTCGAGGAGTCGCTCGAGGACCTCACGCTCGACGATGACTGAGCCCTCCCGCACCGTCGAGGTCGAGCGCAAGTACGACGCGGAGTCCGAGACTCCGCTGCCGCGGTGGGACGCCCTCCCCGGCGTCGACACCGTGAGCACGGGCGAGGTCCGGGCGCTGGACGCCCGGTACTTCGACACCGCCGACGGTGCGCTCTCCCGCGCCGGCGTGGCGCTGCGTCGCCGGACCGGCGGTCCCGATGAGGGCTGGCACGTGAAGGGGCCGCGGCAGGGGGACGGCCGGCTGGAACTCGGCTGGCCGCTCACCGAGGGCGATGAGCTCCCGGCCGCCGTCGCCGAGACCGTGTCCGAATGGACGACCGCGCCGCTCACCCCGCTCGCCCGGATCGAGAACGACCGCACCGCGTACCTGCTCACCGGACCCGACGGGGTCGTGGCGGAATTCGTCGACGACCGGGTGCGGGCCACCGACGTGCGCCAGGGCGTGCAGCGCGAATGGCGGGAGTGGGAGATGGAGCTCGGTCCTGCCGCCCCGGCCGACGATGAGGGACGCGCCGCCTTCTTCGATGCGGTGGAGCGGGCCGTGCAGGCTGCCGGAGGGCACGAATCGGCATCCGGTTCCAAGCTCGCCCGCGCTCTGGGGTTCTAGTCGGAGGCGGCGGTCGCACGCAACCCCTTTCCCCGGGGCGGCGCGGAGTGCTTGAGTGACAGCATGAGCCGACCGCCTGTGCTTCGATCGCTGCAGACGATCGTCCCCGAAACCGTCCTCGTGCAGGAGCAGGTGCGCGATGTCTTCGCGCAGCAGCCCGACCTCGGACGGCTGGCGCAGCGCATCGTCACGACCTCGTTCAACGTCTCGGGCATCGACACGCGGCACACCGTGATCGACGAGCTGTCGCTGGAATCCGACGTCGCCGACCCGGTGTTCTTCGACCGCGCCTCCGGTGCGCTCCTCGCGCCGGGGACGAAGGCGCGCAACGACATCTACACCCGCGAGGCCGCGAAGCTCTTCGTCGATGTGGCGCGCAAAGCGCTCGAGGCCGACCCCGACCTCGGACCCGCCGATGTGACGCACGTCATCACGGTCTCCTGCACCGGCTTCCACGCCCCGGGCCCGGAGTACGAGATCGTGCGCGCGCTCGGGCTGTCCGATGCGGTGCAGCGCTTCCATCTCGGCTTCATGGGCTGCTACGCGTCCATGCCTGCGCTCCGTGCGGCGAGTCAGTTCTGCGCCGCGGACGAGAACGCCGTCGTCCTGGTCGTGAGCGTCGAGCTGTGCACGCTGCACCTGCGCTCCTCGGAGAACCCCGACACGATCGTCGCCTCCTCCCTGTTCGCCGACGGCGCGGCCGCCGGCATCGTCACCGCGCGCGACCTCCCCTCGACGACGCCCGCGCTGCGTCTGGACCGGTTCCACACCGCCATCGCTCCCGAGGGCGAGAAGGACATGGCCTGGACCATCGGCGACTCCGGGTTCGAGATGATCCTCTCGACCGCCGTGCCGCAGATCATCGGCGAGACGATCATCGGCGCGCTCCGACCGCTGTACGCCGCGGAGGACGAGCTGTCCGCCGCCTTCGACGCCGGCGGTGTGGGCGACGCGGTCCGGCACTGGGCGATCCACCCCGGCGGACGCAGCATCCTGGACAAGGTGCAGGAGCGGATGCAGCTCAGCGACGTGCAGCTGCACCCCGCCCGGGAGGTGCTGCGGGAGAACGGCAACATGTCCAGCGCGACGGTGCTGTTCGTGCTCAAGCGCATCCTGGACGAGGAGGGCGCAGAAGTGGGCGACCGGGTCTCCGCGATGGCGTTCGGTCCCGGGCTGACCGCGGAGAGCGCGCTGATGACCGTCGTCGCACCGACCGGTTCATGAGTCCGGCGCTCAGGGAGCGGGACGTCGACACCCGCGAGCTGATGGACGACCCGCACGCCGATGCGCGGATGCTGGCGAGGACCTACGGCCGGTTCGGTCTCGTGAACGCGCTGGTCTCGCGGCCGGGCACGCTCTATCGGCGCGACATCCGACCGCGGGTGGCGCGTTCCCGACCGCTGCGGATCCTGGACGTCGGTGCGGGCGGGGGAGACCTCTGCCGGATGCTCGCCGGGCGGCTGCGGCGCGACGGCCTCGAGGCGGAGATCACGGCCCTCGACGTCGACGAGCGGGCGATCCGCTGGGCATCGGCGCACGACCGCGGTGCCGGCATCCGCTACCGCCGCGCCCTGACCACCGAGCTGGTGGCGGAGGGCGAGACCTACGACGTCGTGCTCTCCAACCACGTGCTGCACCACCTCGACGACGCCGAGCTGCGGGTCGTGCTCGACGACTCCCTGCGTCTGCTCGCCCCCGGTGGTCTGGTGACGCATCGCGACATCGCCAGGAGCCGCGGCGCCCACGCGCTGTTCGCCGCCGCGACCTGGCCGCTGTCCGGCACGGTCCTCGCCGACTCCTTCATCCGCGAGGACGGGCTCATCAGCATCCGACGCTCCTACACGGTCGCGGAGCTCCGGACGATCGCCCCGAACGGCTGGACCGTGCGCGGGGGTGTGCCCTCTCGCCTGGAACTGCGGTGGGAGGGCCATCATGCCCGACCATGACGTGCTGATCGTCGGCGCCGGGCCGGTCGGCTTGCTGCTGGCGTGCGTGCTGGTGCAGGAGGGGCTGCATGTCGTCGTCTGCGAGCGCCGGGTGGAGGCGGACACCCGGACCCGGGCGATCGGCATCCACCGGCCGGGGCTGGACGCTCTGGATGCGGCAGGTGTGGGCGCCGCGATCCGGGCGGAGGCGCTGCGGCTGGAAGGCGGCGAGGTGCGCAGCCGGCGTCGGACTCTCGCGACGCTGACGTTCGCGCCGGATCGCCCGGTCCTGATCCTCCCGCAGCCGCGCACCGGCGCGCTCCTGCGCGACCGGCTGCAGGCGCTCTCCGCGGACTCGCTCCGTCTCGGATACGCCGTGCGGGGCCTCCGGCAGACCGCGGACGCCGTGCACGTGACGGCCGAGACCCCCGACGGGCCGCGTGAGCTCTCGGCCGCCGTGGTGGTCGTCGCGGACGGCGTGCGGGGTCGGCTCCGCCCCGACCTCGATGCCGGATGGCGCCGTCGTCCGGGCCGTGCCTCGTACGCGATGCTCGATGTCGTGGATGCGGCACCGAGAGAGCAGGCCGTGCTGCACTGCGAGCCGGACGGCCTCGTCGAGTCGTTCCCCCTCCCTGGCGGGCGTCGCCGCTGGGTCGTGCGCGAGGCCGGCGGCGGTCTGCGCACCGCCGCCGCCTTCCGCGCGGCGATCGAGAAGCGCACGGGGATCGGCGTCGCGGTCGAGCCCGGCGTGGTGCCGACCTCGTTCGTCGCCGAACAGCACCGTGCGACCCGGTTCCACCGGGGGCGGGTGGTGCTCCTCGGTGACGCCGCGCATGAGATCAGCCCGATCGGCGGTCAGGGGATGAACCTCGGCTGGATGGATGCGGCTCGCCTCGCCGCAGAGCTGGCACGGGCACTGCCGGAGCGGATGCCGGATCTGACGGGATTCGAGCGCCGGGTGCGTCGCTCTGCGGCCCGCGCTCAGGGACGCTCGGCGTTCTACATGTCGATGGGTGCTCCGGCGGCGATCCCGGTCGTGCGCGGCAGGGAGCTGCTGATGCGCGGGCTCGGGGCGCCGCCGCTGCGCGGGTGGACGGCCGGACTGCTCACGATGCGCGGTCTCTGACGACAAGCCGAGATGCACGGAAGGGCCGAGATGCACGGAAGGCCCGGTCCGCGATGTGCGGGGGACCGGGCCTTCGTGAAGGGGGGCGTGGGTTTCGGCTCGCTGTGCTCGCTCAACCCTGATACAGACGGGCACAACGCTCCTTCGTCGCATTGAGCCCGTCTGTATCAGAAGTTGATCATGTGGCCGGCGAGGCCGTGGAAGCCCTCCTGCAGCGCCTCCGACAGCGTCGGGTGCGTGTGCACGTTGCGGGCCAGCTCGAGAGCCGTGAGGTCCCACTTCTGCGCCAGGGTCAGCTCGGGGAGGAGCTCGGACACGTCCGGGCCGATCATGTGCGCGCCGATGAGCTCGAGGTGCTCGGCGTCGGCGATCAGCTTGACGAAGCCGACGGGCTCGCCGAGGCCGTGCGCCTTGCCGTTGGCCATGAACGGGAAGGTCGAGACCTTGATCTCGCGCCCCTCGTCCTTGGCCTGCTGCTCGGTGAGGCCGAACGAGGCGACCTGCGGGGAGCAGAATGTCGCGCGCGGCATCATGCGGTAGTCGCCCAGCGTCTGGGTCTCGGCGCCACCGATGGTCTCGGCGGCGACGACGCCCTGCGCCTCTGCCACGTGGGCGAGCTGCAGCTTGGCGGTCACATCGCCGATGGCGTAGATGCCCTCGACGTTGGTGCGCATGTGGTCGTCGATGTCGATCGCGCCGCGCTCGGTGAGCTTCACGCCGGTGTTCTCGAGACCGAAGCCCTCGATGTTCGGGGCGAAGCCGACCGACATGAGGACCTTGCCGGCCTCGATCGAGCTCTGCTGCCCGTCCTTGCCGGTGTAGGTGACGGTGACGGAGGAGCCGTTGTCGACGACCGACTCGACCTTGGTGGAGGTGAGGATGTCGACGCCGTAGTTCTTGTACTGCTTCGTGATCTCCTTCGACACGTCGGCGTCCTCATTGGGGAGCGCGCGGTCGAGGAACTCGATGATCGTGACCTTGACGCCGTAGTTCGTCAGGACGTAGGCGAACTCCATGCCGATCGCGCCGGCACCGACGATGACGATCGACTCGGGCAGCTCGCGGGTCATGATCTGCTCTTCGTAGGTCACGACGTTCTCGCTGAGCGTCACGCCCGGGAGCAGGCGGACCTTGGAGCCGGTGGCGATGATGACGTTGTCGAAGGTGACCTCTTCGGTCGTGCCGTCGGCCTTGGCGACCGAGATGGCCTTGGGGCCGGTGAAGGTGCCGCGACCGTTGTACTCGGTCACCTTGTTCTTCTTCATCAGGAAGTGGATGCCCTTGACGCGGCCCTCGGCGACCTCGCGGCTGCGGTCGAACGCCTTGCCGAAGTCGATCGTGAACTCGCCGGAGATTCCGAAGAAGTCCGCCTTGTGGTTCAGCGTGTGGGCGAGTTCCGCGTTCTTCAGGAGCGCCTTGGAGGGGATGCAGCCGACGTTGAGGCAGACACCGCCCCAGTACTTCTCCTCGATGATCGCGGTGGACAGGCCGAGCTGCGCGCTGCGAACCGCAGCGACGTATCCGCCAGGACCTGCACCAAGGATGACGACGTCGTAATGTGGCATGCCTTAAGCCTATCGCTCCGAGGGGGTGTCGGAATCGGGCGCCTGACCGTTCTTCCGGGTGCGCATGCTGTACCAGAGCATCAGGGCCACGATGACGAGGATCCCGCCGATCGAGAGCCCCCAGATCCACGCGGACGCGCTGCTGGAGCCCTCGGACTCCGTCGGCGTGGCGGTCGGCTCGGGCGCCACGGTCTGCTCGGCCGTCGGAGCCGCGGTCGTCGGCGCGGCGCTGGGCGATCCGGTCGCGGCGCCGTCGTCGCCGACGGTCACGGTGAAAGAGTACTCGCCGGAGGTGGGGTGTCCGTCGCTGGAGACGACCTTCCAGACCACGTGGTACTCGCCGGCCGGGCCCGATGCGCGCAGCGGCTGCGTGACGATCGCGCCGTCCACCGTGGCGTCGCCGTCGGTGACCGAAGCGCCGGACGGGTCCGTCACGACCACCTCGGTCGCCCCGTCGCCGTCGATGAGCTTCGCGCTGAACGTGAGCGTCAGCTCGGCAGGAACGGTCTCGACCGACTCGTCTGCCGCCGGGGACGACGACACGAGCGCGTCGTGCGCCGACGCGGAGAGCGGGGAGAAGAGCACGAGGAACGCGGCGAGCAGTGCCGCGGCGAGGGCGATCGGGGCGGCCGGGTGGCGCAGAGCTTTGGTCTTCACGAGTCCACCCTATGAATACCCGGTATGTGGCGGCTGAGTGTGAACCGGCCTCCCGCGGGCGGCCCGGCATCCGTTAGTCTGGACAACCAGGAGGGCACAGTGACTGACAGCGACAGCCGACCGGCCGGAGAAGCCGCGATCCACCGTTCCGGTGAGCAGAAACATGACGTGACGCAGACGTTCGGACACGATTCCGACCTGTCGTTCGTGCCGTTCGGGGTGGAACTCACCGACGTGGAGCAGCAGGCGATCTCGGCGCTGCCCGCGGGATCGGCCCTGCTGCTGGTCCGCTCGGGCGCCCTCGCCGGTGCCCGCTACCTCCTCGACACCGACGTCACCACCGTCGGTCGTCATCCCGAGGCCGACATCTTCTTCGACGATGTGACCGTCTCCCGTCGGCACGCGGAGATCACCCGTACCGGGTCGACCTTCGAGATCATCGATCAGCGCTCGCTCAACGGCACGTACGTCAACGGCGAGCGGGTCGACCGCAGCGCGCTGGTCGACGGCTCCGAGCTCCGCGTCGGGAAGTTCCGTCTGAACTTCTTCTCCTCTCCTCGCGATCGCGCGGCGGCGACCGACTGATGGCGGCCACTCCCGCCCGCGAACGTTCCGCGTCCGCGGGCTTGCTGAGTATCGGTCAGGTGCTTGCTCGGCTGACACCGGAGTTCCCCGACCTCACCTCCAGCAAGCTGCGTTTCCTCGAGGTCCAGGGCATCGTCAGCCCCTCTCGCACGGATTCCGGCTACCGCAAGTTCTCCGCGGCCGACATCGAGCGTCTGCGCCTCGGGTTGACCCTGCAGCGGGATCACTATCTTCCGCTGAGCGTCATCCGCGAGCAGCTCGACGAAGCCGACGCGGGCGGGGAGACCACCTCTCTCGCGCCGCCGCCGTCGATCGCCCCCGCACCGCGCCGGTACCGCCGAGACGAGCTCCTCGCCGCCGCCGGTGCAGGACCGCAGCTCCTCAACGATGCGATCAGCACCGGCGTCATCACGGCGCAGGAGAGCTACCCCGAGACGACCGTCACGCTGCTGCGCGGCCTGGTCGCGCTCGACCGTCACGGCATCGAGCCCCGCCACCTCCGATCGCTGCGCCAGGGCGCCGAGCGCGAGGTCGCCCTCATCGAGTCCGCGATGTCCGCGCTGCTGCGCCGGACCGATGCCGCGTCGCGTGCGAAGGCCAGCGAGCTGGCTCCGGAACTCGCCTCGCGGATCGACGAGGTGCGCTCGCTCTTCGTCAAGGACGCCCTGTCGCGAGTGCTTTCGTAACGAACTGATTGCGACACACCTTCGCGGTCGCACGGATGTGATTGCCGGTGCCGGGGCACTGCTCTACCGTGGAAGATAACCGTTCCAGGGAGGATTTCAGATGAATGCGGATGAGCTCACAGGCGACCCGCGGTTCGTACCCGAACTCCTCTTCACGGACGGTCTCCCGGCCATGGATGACGAGGTCGGCTACCGCGGCGCGGTCGCCGCTCGGGCCGCCGGCATCACCTACCGTCAGCTGGACTACTGGGCACGCACCGAGCTGGTGGAGCCCACGGTCCGCGGCGCCAGTGGCTCCGGGTCGCAGCGCCTCTACGGCTTCCGCGACATCCTCGTCCTCAAGCTCGTCAAGAGCCTGCTCGACACCGGGATCTCGCTGCAGCAGATCCGCACGGCGGTCGAGGAGCTGCGTCGCGCCGGCATCCGCGATCTCGCGGGCACCACGCTGATGAGCGACGGAGCCTCGGTCTACCTCTGCACCTCGAACGACGAGGTCATCGACCTCGTCAGCCGCGGCCAGGGCGTGTTCGGCATCGCCGTCGGCAAGGTCCTCCGCGAGGTCGAGTCGACGCTGGTCGCCTTCGACGCGACCGCCCCCGACCCCGTGGACGAGCTCTCCGCCCGCCGGGCCCAGCGCTCCGCCTGAGTCCGCACTCCGCCCGAGTCCGCACTCCGCCCGGTCACCCGGCACACGCATAACGGCCACCCTCGATGAGGATGGCCGTTTCGCTGTGTGCGTCGGTGGTCAGCTCTGCGGGCCGCTCTCCGGAACGGCGATGCGCCCGGTGCGGATGATCCGGTCGAGCAGCTGGTCGAAGTCGGCCGCGAGCTCCTGAGCGGAGTCGCCGGGCCAGATGTGCAGCGGCTTGGCCGCGCCCTGAGCCTGCTGCAGCGAGGTGCGCTCGGGCAGCTGCGGGGAGAGGACGAGGGGGCCGAACATGTCGCGCAGCTCCTTGATGCGGAACTGGTGCTCGATGGACTGCGGGCGCACGCGGTTCACGACGATGCCGAGCGGCTGCAGTCGCGGCGAGAGCCCGCGGCGGATCTCCTCGATCGCGCGGAGGGCGCGGTCGGCGGCGGCCACGGAGAAGAGGCCCGGCTCGGTGACGACCATGACGCGGTCGCTCGCCGCCCATGCCGTGCGGGTCAGCGCGTTCAGCGACGGCGCGCAGTCGACCAGCACGAGGTCGTAGTCGGCCTCGACGGACGCGAGTGCCTCCTCGAGCTTCCACACGTCGCGGACGCTCGGGTGCGGGCCGTCGAAGTTGATGGCCGAGGGGCTGCCGATGAGGACATCGATGGTCCCGGGGTGCACCTTCGCCCAGCCGCTGGAGGTGATCGCCTGACGGACGACCTTCTCCTTCGGGTTCGCCAGGACGTCGGCGATGTTGAGTCGTCCGGCCACCTGGATGTCCATCCCGGTGGAGACGTCGGACTGCGGGTCGAGGTCGACGACGAGAGTCCGGACTCCTCGGGCGAAAGCCGCTGAGGCCAGCCCGAGTGTCACGGTCGTCTTGCCGACGCCCCCCTTGAGAGAGCTGACGCTGAGTACGTGCACGGACACCACGTTACCTTCCCCTAGGCTGGGGGAACACTCAGCCCCGCCCCATGTGCATCGAAAACGCTGCGCATCGAGCTCCCAGAGGTGTGCATGTTCCAGAAGATCCTTGTGGCGAACCGCGGCGAGATCGCGATCCGTGCCTTCCGTGCGGCAGTCGAGGTGGGAGCGCGCACCGTCGCGGTCTTCCCCCATGAAGACCGCGGATCCGTGCATCGGCTGAAGGCCGACGAGGCGTACGAGATCGGTGAGCGCGGGCATCCCGTGCGCGCCTACCTGAACGTCGACGAGATCATCCGCGTGGCGCTCGAGTCCGGGGCGGATGCGATCTACCCGGGGTACGGCTTCCTCTCGGAGAACCCCGAGCTCGCGGAGAAGGCCGCCGCGAACGGCATCGTCTTCATCGGACCGCCCTCGAACGTGCTCGAGATGGCGGGGAACAAGGTCGAGGCGAAGCGTCACGCGATCGAGGCCGGCGTGCCGGTCCTCCGCTCCACGGAGGCGTCCGACGACGTCGATGTGCTCGTGGCCCAGGCCGAGGAGATCGGCTTCCCGCTGTTCGCCAAGGCCGTCGCCGGCGGAGGCGGGCGCGGGATGCGTCGCGTCGAGACCCCCGGCGATCTCGCTCCCGCGCTGGCCGAGGCCATGCGCGAAGCCGCCAGCGCCTTCGGCGACGCGCGCATGTTCCTGGAGCAGGCGGTCGTCCGGCCCCGGCACATCGAGGTGCAGATCCTCGCGGACAAGACCGGTGAGACGGTGCACCTCTTCGAGCGCGACTGCTCGGTGCAGCGCCGGCATCAGAAGGTCGTCGAGATCGCGCCGGCGCCGAACCTCGACGACAGCGTGCGCACCGCGCTGCACGGGTACGCCGTGGCCTTCGCGCGCTCCATCGGCTACGAGAACGCCGGCACCGTCGAGTTCCTCCTGGAGACCGCGGGGGAGCGCACCGGCGAGGTCGTCTTCATCGAGATGAACCCGCGCATCCAGGTCGAGCACACCGTGACCGAAGAGGTCACCGACGTCGACCTGGTGCAGAGCCAGATGCGCATCGCCTCCGGTCAGTCCCTGGCCGACCTCGGTCTGCAGCAGGAGAACCTGCACCTGCGCGGCGCGGCCCTGCAGTGCCGGATCACGACGGAGGACCCGACGCAGGGCTTCCGCCCCGACACCGGGAAGATCACCACCTACCGCTCGCCCGGCGGCGCCGGCATCCGTCTCGACGGCGGCACGGTGCACCAGGGCGCGCAGATCAGCCCGCACTTCGACTCCATGCTGGCGAAGCTCACCTGCCGCGGACGTGACTTCCCCGCGGCCGTCGCCCGCGCGCGCCGTGCACTCGCGGAGTTCCGCATCCGCGGCGTCTCCACCAACATCCCCTTCCTCCAGGCCCTCCTCGAGGACGACGCCTTCATCGCGGGTGACGTGAGCACGTCGTTCATCGACGAGCGCCCCGAGCTGCTGCGCGGCCGCGTCTCGAAGGACCGCGGCACGAAGTTCCTGAACTGGCTGGTCGACGTCACGGTCAACAAGCCGCACGGCGCGCACCCCGGTGTCATCGACCCCGCCGCCAAGCTGCCGACCGTCGACCTGAGCACGGATCCGGCTCCCGGTTCCCGTCAGCGTCTCCTCGAGCTGGGACCGGAGGGCTTCGCGCGGAGTCTTCGCGAGCAGACGGCGCTGGCCATCACCGACACGACCTTCCGCGATGCGCACCAGTCCCTGCTGGCCACCCGCGTGCGCACGAAGGACCTCGTCGCCGCGGCTCCGTACATCGCGCGGCTCACCCCCGACCTGCTCTCGGTCGAGGCCTGGGGAGGGGCGACCTACGACGTCGCCCTGCGGTTCCTCGGCGAAGACCCCTGGGAGCGACTCGACAAACTGCGCGCCGCACTGCCCAACGTCGCGATCCAGATGCTCCTGCGCGGGCGCAACACGGTCGGCTACACCCCCTACCCGACGGCGGTGACCGAGGCGTTCGTCGCCGAGGCGGCCGCCAGCGGCGTCGACATCTTCCGCATCTTCGACGCGCTCAACGACGTGGAGCAGATGCGCCCCGCGATCGAGGCGGTCCGCAAGACCGGCACCGCCGTCGCCGAGGTCGCCCTCTGCTACACGGGAGATCTGCTGGACCCGGCGGAGGATCTCTACACCCTCGACTACTACCTGCACCTCGCGGATCAGATCGTCGAGGCCGGCGCGCACATCATCGCGATCAAGGACATGGCCGGGCTGCTGCGTCCCGCCGCGGCCGCCAAGCTGGTGGCGGCGCTGCGCGAGCGCTTCGATCTCCCGGTCCACCTGCACACGCACGACACCCCGGGTGGGCAGTTGGCGACGCTCCTCGCGGCCAGTGCGGTCGGCGTCGATGCGGTGGATGCCGCATCGGCTCCGCTCTCCGGGACCACGAGCCAGCCTTCCCTGTCGTCCCTCGTCGCGGCGCTCGCGCACACCGAGCGCGACAGCGGCATCTCGCTGGACGGCGTGTCCGACCTCGAGCCGTACTGGGAGGCGGTGCGTCGGCAGTACGCGCCGTTCGAGTCCGGACTCCCGGGACCCACGGGGCGGGTGTACCACCACGAGATCCCCGGCGGTCAGCTGTCGAACCTCCGCCAGCAGGCCAAGGCGCTCGGCCTCGCCGACGACTTCGAGCTCATCGAGGACATGTACGCCGCGGCCGACCGCATCCTCGGCCGGGTGCCGAAGGTGACGCCGTCGTCGAAGGTCGTCGGTGATCTCGCACTCCACCTCGCGGCGGTCAAGGCCGATCCGGCCGACTTCGAGGCCAACCCCGAGAAGTACGACGTGCCGGACTCGGTCGTCGGCTTCATGGCGGGGGAGCTGGGAGACCTTCCCGGTGGATGGCCGGAGCCCTTCCGGACCAAGGTGCTCGCCGGGCGGACGGTGCGCGCGGGCCTCACCGAGATCACCGCGGAGGACGAGGCGGCCCTCGCCGGCACCAGTGCCGAGCGTCGCACCCGACTCAACACCCTGCTCTTCCCCGGGCCCACCGCCGAGTTCGCGCAGCGTCGCGAGCTGTACGGCGACCTCTCCGTGCTCGACACCGGCGACTACCTGTACGGGTTGGTCCCCGGGCAGGAGCACCTGATCGAGATCGATCGCGGTGTGCAGCTCTACGTCGGCCTCGAAGCCATCGGCGAAGCGGATGACAAGGGCATGCGCACCGTGATGACGACCCTCAACGGGCAGCTCCGACCGGTGTTCGTGCGCGACCGCTCGATCGCCGTCGACGTGCATGAGGTCGAGAAGGCCGACACCTCGGTGCCCGGTCAGGTCGCCGCTCCGTTCTCGGGCGTCGTCACCCTGAAGGCCGAGGTCGGGGCCGCCGTCCGGGCCGGAGAGCCGGTCGCATCGATCGAGGCCATGAAGATGGAAGCGGCCATCACCGCACCCGTCGACGGCGTCGTCGAACGTCACGCGATCGCCGAGACCCAGCAGGTGGACGCGGGAGATCTTTTGGTCGTGATCCGTCCGGCGCACTAATCTTGTGCGGGCGAGGGCCGCGCACCGTGTGCGCACCCGAGGCCCGCGCAGGCTTGGAGCGACATCGTGACACCGAAGAACACCACTGACCCCGAGGAGAACCCGCTGGGGGTGCTCGACGAAGCCGCGTCTCTCGACACGGCCGGCATCGGCATCCTCGGCGGAACCGCCCAGGTCAGCGTGACCCTGCCCAAGGACGAGGACGACGACCTCGCCGACGACGGGGTGGTGGAGGGTGAGGTCATCGGCGATCTCGTCGTCGACCCACCCGTCGTCGTCGAGAAGGCGAAGTCCGCATCGAAGGCGAAGCCGCTGCCGACCGGTGCGCCGACCGGTGCGCCGACCGGTGGGCCGATCGGCGAGGCATCGGTGACGGACTCGGCGGCTGCGAAGACGTCGGCCCCGACGCCGGTCGACACCGCGAAGCCGAAGCCGACCGCGGTCGAAGCACCCGTGATCGACGAGCCGGTCGAGCAGTCGGTCGAGCAGAAGCCCGTCATCGAGGAGCCGGTCGACGAGGAGCCGGTCGACGAGGAGCCGGTGATCGACGCGACGGTGATCGACGACGAGCTCACGCTCGTCGTGCCGCCGCTCGTCCGACCGCGCGCAGAGAAGGTCGTCGACGCGGTGGTCATCGACGAGCCGGTCGCGGTCGCCGACCCCCGTCCGGACACGGAGCCGGAGCAGCAGGATGAGGAGGCTGCCGTCGCGGCGCGTTTCCTCGCCCGCGCGACGGCCGACGTCGAGAAGGCGCCGGCCGCGTCCGCCGCCTCGGTGCGCAGACCCGTCGAGAAGGAGAGCAGATCCGTGTCCATTCCCGAGGAGAAGCCCGTCGTTCCCCAGCCGGCCCGCGCCACGGCGCGGACGGACGTGACGCTGACCTCGAAGCGGCTGGATGATCTGGGCGAGTCTTCGCGCGAGTCCGCCGATCTCCTCACTGCCGACCGACTGCTCGACCCGCACCGGGTCGCCAAGCCGGAGCCCGAGGGTGCGTGGAGTCACTTCCTCTACGCCGTCTCCGGGCGGCGCATCAACATCGGCGACGGTCGGCGTGCGCGCGAGCGCAAGGCCCTGTCGGCGAGGATCGCGGCTCCGCTCGCGGGGGGAGCGCGGTTCGTTCCCGTCCTCTCGCGCAAGGGCGGCGTGGGGAAGACGACGATCACGGCTCTGCTCGGCATGGCTCTCGCGGACGCCCGCGAGGATCGGGTGATCGCTGTGGACGCCAACCCCGATCGGGGCACGCTCGCCGAGCGCATCGTGCGCCCGCACCACAACAAGTCGGTGCGCGACCTGGTCCGCATCCACGACGACGTCAAGGGCTACCACGACATCTCCGCCATCGTCGCGCGGGACGCGACCCGGCTCGACGTCCTCGCCTCCGACGCGGATCCGCGCATCGCCGAGGCTTTCAGCGACAGCGACTACCGGGACGTCGCCGGTGTGGCCGCGCATTACTACTCTCTCGTCCTGACCGACACCGGGACCGGGATCGTCCACTCGGTGATGTCGGCGACCCTCGATCTGGCCGACCAGATCGTCATCGTCTCCGGCCTCAGCGTCGACGAGGCCCGGCTGGCGTCCGAGACGCTCACCTGGCTCGAGACGAACGGCTATGCAGACCAGGCGCGAGAGGCGATCGTCGTGCTCAACCAGTCCACGCCCGGCACACCGCTGGTGCGCCTGAACGAACTGCAGGCGCATTTCGCGACGCGCGCGCGGAGCGTGGTCCGTGTCCCGTACGACCCGCAGATCGCGGGCGGCGGGACGATCGTCTTCGCGAATCTGCTCCCGGAGACCCGGATCGCCGCGCGTGAGCTGGCGGCGCTCCTGGTCGAGGGACTGCGGGCCAGGGCCGCCTGATGGCAGTGCGTGAGATCCGCATCTTCGGCGACCCCGTCCTGCGCACCGTGTGCGCACCGATCGAGGAGATCGACGACGGGGTGCGCGCGCTGGTCGCCGACCTCGTGGACACGGTCGAGCTGCCCGGTCGTGCGGGCGTCGCCGCACCGCAGATCGGTGTGGCCCTGCGCGCGTTCAGCTACAACATCAACGGCGATATCGGCTACGTGCTCAATCCCGTGCTCACCGAGGTGCGCGGCGAGCCGGTGCCGACGGGGGAGGGCTGCCTCTCGGTGCCCGGCCTGTGGCACGACGCGCAGCGGTATCCGTGGGCCCGGGTCGAGGGCATCGACCTCGACGGCGCACCCGTGGTCCTCGAGGGCGAAGGCCTGCTCGCCCAGGCGCTGCAGCACGAGACCGATCACCTCGACGGCAAGCTCTTCCTGACCCGGTTGGACCCGGAGACGCGCAAGATCGCGATGCGCGAGGTGCGCGAGAGCTCCTGGTTCTGACCGCAGGAGGATCCGGAGAACAAGAAGAAGGGCCCCGCGCAGGCGGGGCCCTTCTTCGTCTCCGACGGGGTCAGCCGCCGATCGGGACGTTCGTCGTGGCGACCGGCTCGTCGTAGATCGCGGAGATCTCGTCGGCGAAGTCGTTCATGATGACGTTGCGCTTGATGGAGAGCTTCGGTGTCAGGTGACCGGACGCCTCCGTCCACTCGGAGTCGAGGATCGTGAACTTGCGGATCGACTCGGCGCGAGACACCCGGGCGTTCGCGCCGTCCACCGCCCGCTGCACCTCGGCGCGGACGGCCTCGTTCGTGGAGGCCTCCGCGAGAGCCATCTTGGCGTCGAGGCCGTTGTTCGCGAGCCAGGTCGGGAGCATCTCGGGGTCGAGCGTCACGAGGGCCGAGATGAACGGACGCTGGTCGCCCACCACGACGACCTGACCGATGATCGGGTTCGCGCGGATCGGGTCCTCGAGCGCGGCGGGAGCGACGTTCTTACCGCCGGCCGTCACGATGATCTCCTTCTTGCGGCCGGTGATCGTCAGGAAGCCCTCGGAGTCGAAGCTGCCGATGTCGCCGGTGTGGAACCAGCCGCCTTCGCTGAAGGCCTCGGCCGTCGCCTCGGGGTTGTTCCAGTACTCCTTGAACACGTTGATGCCGCGGACCTCGATCTCGCCGTCATCCGCCAGACGGACGCCGACGCCGGGGAGTGCCGGACCGACCGTGCCGATCTTCGACTTGTCCGCGAGGTTCACCGTGGCGGGAGCGGTCGTCTCGGTGAGGCCGTAGCCCTCGAGGATGACCACGCCGAGGCTGTGGAAGAAGTGGCCCAGTCGAGAGCCCAGCGGTGCGGAGCCGGAGACGGCGTAGACGACGTTGCCGCCCATGGCCTCGCGGAGCTTGCCGTAGACGAGCTTGTTGAACAGCGCGAACTTGAGCTTCATGCCGAACGGGATCTTCGTGCCCTGTTCGACCAGCTTCGAGTGCTCGATGGCGACATCGGCCGCGGCGCGGAAGATCTTGCCCTTGCCGCCGGCTTCCGCCTTCTGCTCGGCGGAGTTGTAGACCTTCTCGAACACGCGGGGGACCGCGAGGAGGAAGGTCGGCTTGAAGGAGCCGAGAGCCGGGAGGAGCTGACGCGTGTCGGGCTGGTGACCGGTGCGGACGCCGGCGTGCACGTCGAGGATCGAGATGAAGCGGGCGAACACGTGCGCCGTGGTGATGAAGAGCAGCGTGGAGGCGCCGGGCGTCTGCACGACCTCGTCGAGGGCCTTGGCGGAGTTGCGGGAAAGCTCGACGAAGTTGCTGTGGGTGAGCACGCACCCCTTCGGGCGGCCCGTGGAGCCGGACGTGTAGATGAGCGTCGCGATGTCGGAGCCGACGGCGAGGTTGCGGCGGCGCTCGATCTCGGCGTCCTCGACGGATGCGCCCTGCGCGGTGAGGGTGTCGATGGCGCCGAGGTGCAGCTGCCATACCTCGCGGATCAGGGGCAGATCGCCGCGGACCTCGTCGACGCGGGCGAAGTGCTCGGGGGATTCCACGATCAGGGCGATCGCGCCGGAGTCCTCGAGGATCCACTGGATCTGCGAGGGCGAGCTGGTCTCGTAGATGGGCACCATCACGATGCCGGCGTAGAAGAGGGCGAAGTCGACGAGCGTCCACTCGTACGTGGTGCGCGCGAGGAAGCCGACCTTCTCGCCGGGCTGGATGCCCGCGGCGGCGAAGCCCTTCGCGAGCGCGACCACGGCGGTCTGGAAGTCGGCGGCGGAGATGTCGCGCCACCCGTCTCCCTCCGGCACGGAGAAGAGCGCACGGTCGGGGGTGGCTTCGACCCGCTTCACCAGGAGGTCGGCGACGTTCGCGTCGGGGTCGGCTGGGACGATCGCGGGGACTTCAAACTGGACCACGGCAGCTCCTTCGGTACCGGTCGGGCACGGACTTGGTTCCGAGTCTAGGGCATGGGACCGGGTCGCGCCCGAGGTGAGACTCGGTCGCGAACCTGGTCGTGATGACGAGAAGGCCCGGCGGATGCCGATGGCGGCGCTAGACTTCAGCACGATGTTCTACTGGCTGATGAAGTACGTGGTGATCGGCCCCGTGGTCAAGGCGGTGTTCCGTCCGTGGATCGTGGGCCGGAAGAACGTGCCCGCGAGCGGCGCCGCGATCCTCGCGAGCAACCACCTCTCGTTCGCCGACTCCATCTTCCTTCCCCTGGTGATCGATCGCCCGATGTCCTTCCTGGCGAAGAGCGACTACTTCACCGGTCGCGGTCTGAAGGGCTGGGCCACGAAGTTCTTCATGAAGGCCACGGGCCAGATCCCGATCGACCGGTCGGGCGGCAAGGCCTCGGAGGCGTCGCTGAACACGGGGCTGCAGGTGCTCGGCGGCGGAGACCTGCTCGGCATCTACCCCGAGGGCACGCGGAGCCCCGACGGCACGCTGTACCGAGGGCGCACCGGCATCGCCCGGATGGCCCTGGAGGCGAAGGTCCCGGTGGTTCCCGTGATCATGGTCGACACCGACACGGCGATGCCGATCGGCCGGCGACTGCCGCGGATCGTGCGGGTCGGGATCGTGATCGGAGAGCCCCTCGACTTCTCCCGCTACGCCGGCATGGAGAACGACCGCTACATCCTGCGCTCGGTCACCGACGAGATCATGGTGGCCCTGCAGCGACTGGGGGAGCAGAGGTACGAGGACGTCTACGCGTCGACGGTCAAGGACCGGCTCCCCACCCGCGTCACATAGCCTCGCGCGCGCGTCTGCGGGGCTCCCGCGACCACTAGGCTGGAACGCATGCTCCCGCACCACATCGAAGCCCTTGATGCATGGCGTTCGCTTCCCATCAAGCAGCAGCCGCAGTGGCCCGACGCGGACCGCGTCGCCGACGTCTCCCGTCAGATCGCGACCCTTCCGCCCCTCGTCTTCGCCGGTGAGGTCGACAACCTCCGTGACCGTCTCGCCCGTGCGGCCTCGGGGCAGGCTTTCCTGCTCCAGGGCGGGGACTGCGCCGAGACCTTCGCCGGGGCGACCGCCGAGCAGATCCGCAACCGCATCAAGACGGTGCTGCAGATGGCCGTCGTGCTGACCTATGGCGCCTCGATGCCCATCGTGAAGATGGGCCGCATGGCCGGTCAGTTCGCGAAGCCGCGCTCGAGCGACAGCGAGACCCGCGGCGACGTCACGCTGCCGGCGTACCGCGGCGACATCGTCAACGGCTACGACTTCACCGAGGGCTCGCGCACCGCCGACCCCGGTCGTCTGCTCCAGGGCTACCACACGGCGGCATCGACGCTGAACCTCATCCGCGCGTTCACGCAGGGGGGATTCGCCGACCTCCGCGAGGTGCACTCGTGGAACAAGGGCTTCGCGCAGAACCCGGCCAACCAGCGCTACGAGCGCATGGCCGCGGAGATCGACCGCGCGATCAAGTTCATGGAGGCCGCCGGCGCCGACTTCGACGAGCTCAAGCGCGTCGAGTTCTTCACGGGCCACGAGGGTCTGCTGATGGACTACGAGCGTCCGATGACGCGCATCGACTCGCGCACGGACACGCCGTACAACACCTCGGCGCACTTCCTGTGGATCGGGGAGCGCACGCGCGAGCTCGACGGCGCGCACGTCGACTACTTCTCCAAGATCCGCAACCCCATCGGGGTGAAGCTCGGACCCACGACGTCGCCCGAGACCGCGCTGCAGCTGATCGACAAGCTCGACCCCGAGCGCGAGCCCGGCCGTCTGACCTTCATCACGCGCATGGGTGCGGGCAAGATCCGCGACGCTCTGCCGCCGCTGCTCGAGGCCGTCCGTGACTCGGGCGCGCAGCCGCTGTGGGTCACCGACCCGATGCACGGCAACGGCATCACGACACCGACCGGCTACAAGACGCGTCGCTTCGACGACGTGGTCGACGAGGTGCGCGGCTTCTTCGAGGCGCACCGTGCGGTCGGCACCTTCCCCGGCGGCATCCACGTCGAGCTCACCGGCGACGACGTGACCGAGTGCCTCGGCGGGTCCGAGCAGATCGACGAGGCCGCACTGGCCACGCGGTACGAGAGCCTGTGCGACCCGCGTCTGAACCACATGCAGTCGCTCGAGCTGGCGTTCCTCGTGGCTGAGGAGCTCGAGAAGCGCTGACGCCGAGAGATACGAAGAGAGGGCCGGAATCCGATTCCGGCCCTCTCTTCGTATCTGTGCGGCCTCTGGTCGTGGCCCGCCGCTCGGGGCTCAGCCGGAGAAGCTCATCGTGAGGGTGATGGTCGTTCCCTTGCGCTGACGATCCGAGGGCGTGTACGACTCGACCTTCGTGTTCTCGTTCGCGAGGAGGTCCCACACCGAGTCGGGGAGGCCCGTGCTGCTGGTGTAGGCCCACTTGAAGCCGGCGTCGTTCAGAGCGCCGGTCGCCTCGTCGCGCGTCATGCCCGAGACATCGGGAACGTCGAACAGCGGCGGGCCCTGCGAGATGATGAGCTGGACGGTGTCGCCCGGACGCCAGGAGCCGCGCTCGGACCGGTCGGCGATGCCGATGACGCGGTCCTTCCCGATGCTGTCGCTGGTCTGGTACTGGCTCTCTCCGTTGACCTTGAGGCCCTTGCTCGTGAGGGCGTCCGTCGCCTGCGCGACGGTCAGGTCGCTGACGTCGGGCACGGGGCCGCGGGACACCTGGATGGTCGCGGTGTCGGTCTCGAAGACCTTGCAGCCCTCGTCGCAGCCGAAAGCGTCTTCTCCCGAGCGCGGCGTGATGCGGACGTTGATGACCTTGCCGGCCTCCAGGTCGCCGAAGTACTCCTCGTCATCGGTGATCTCGAGGTTCGCGGCCTCGAGGGCGGCGCGTACTTCTTCGACGTCGACGCCCGCGACGGGGGCGAGGTCGTGCGAGGCGGGCCCGGCCGAGACGATGACCGCGACGGAGGTGCCCTTGTCGAGTCGAGTGCCCTCGACGGGGTCGGTCTCGATGACCTTCCCCTTCTCGACGTCGATCGAGAACTCGTCCCTCTGCGTCGGCACGAAGCCGGCATCGGTCAACGTGGCCGATGCTTCGTCGTAGGTCCCGCCGGCGACAGCGGGCACGGCGATGAGCGAGCCGGGGCCCGAGCCGAACCACCAGCCGACTCCGCCGGCGAGCACCGCCAGCAGCAGCACGAGAGTGAGCAGGAACGCACCGCGCGCCCGACGCTTCGAGGCGCGCCGGCGAAGGAGGGTCGCATTGTCGACGGCGGCGGGGGCCGGGGCGGCGGGATCCGCGATGACCATGGTCCCCGGCATCACCTTGGTGAGGTCGCCGGAGTCCGCCTGGCTGTGCTGCGGAGCGGTCGCCCGGGCGGCGGTCGGAGCGATGCCGAGGTCGCGCTCGATCTCGCGGAGGCGCTCGAGCATCTGCTGCGCGTCGTCGGGACGCTCGTCCGGCGACTTCTCGGTGGCCCATAGCACGAGCTCGTCGAGCTGCTCCGGGACCGCGGGGTTGCGCACGCTCGGGCGCGGCACCGACTCGGTGGCGTGCTGGAACGCGATCTGCATGGGCTGCTCGCCCTTGTAGGGCTGCTCGCCGACGAGCATCTCGTAGAGCATGATGCCGAGTGCGTAGATGTCGCTGCGGGCATCGGCCGTGCCGCGGGTGACGAGTTCCGGGGCGAGGTAGGCGATGGTGCCGAGCAGCTGCTGACCGGTCGCGGTGTTCGCTGTCGTCGCCCGGGCCAGGCCGAAGTCGCCGATCTTGATGCGTCCGTCCTCGGCGAGGAGCACGTTCTCCGGCTTGACGTCGCGGTGCACGATCCCGGCGCGGTGCGCGGCCGAGAGGCCGGCGAGGATCGCGTCCATGATCGTGATCGTCTGCGGGATCGTGAGGCGCTTCTGCTCGCGCAGCAGCTCGCGCAGAGTGATGCCGGGCAGGTACTCCATCACGAGGTAGGCGAGCTCGCCGTCCTGCCCCTGGTCGAAGACGTTGACGACGTGCGGGTCGGCGAGGCGGGCGGCCGCGCGAGCCTCCTGGATGAACCGGCTCTGGAAGGCGGAGTCATCGCTGAGGTGCGCGTGCATCACCTTGAGCGCGATGCGCCGCTCGAGGCGGAGATCGGTGGCCACATAGACCGTGGCCATCCCGCCGCGGGCGATCCGAGCGCGCACGCGATAGCGGCCGTCGACAAGCCGCCCGATGAGGGGGTCGGCCTGCTGATTGGTCGTCACGTCAGAATTCTATTGAGAACTGCCTGAAAGACAGGGGAGCGGCTCACCCCTGGAGGGGTGCGGGTTTCGAGGAACTGCTCAGCCGTAGAGCGCGAGCCAGTCATACGCCTGGGTCTCCCACTGGCCATAACGGTCCGGATACGCGGAGATCTGCACGGCTTGGGCGGCCGCGGTGAACGGCATGCGCTCCCAGCCGGGGATGTCCAGCAGGCCGCGGGTGGTGTGTCCGTTGGGGTCGCTCGATCCGCCGAAGAACGCGCGGGTACTCCGTTCCGCATCCAGGATCTGCGCGGGCGTTCCCCACCCGGTGCTGGGGCGCTGCTGGAAGAGGCCGAGCGAATCGCGGTCTCCCCAGTCGAGGTTGCGCAGGCCCGACTCCACCATCCCGGTGGCGAGAGCGAGGGCCAGTGCGCGATCCGAAACGCCGAGCTCGCGACCGATGCGGATGATGAGGGCGGCGTTCGACGCCTGCTCGGAGGTGAGCGCCGCCGTCCGCTGACCGCCGGTGGTCGTGGCCGCCTTCGCCGGGGCAGGGGCCGCGTGAACGGCGAGCTTCTGTCCCGGATAGATGATCGACGACGGGCCCAAGCCGTTCAGGGCGAACAGGTTCTGCGTCGTGGTGCCGTACTTCCGTGCGATGCCGAAGAGCGTGTCCCCGGCGACGACGGTGTGCTTCGCGGCGGCGGAAGCGGGGGCCGGCGTGGCAGCGGGAGCCGGGGCGGCCGCCTGCGGCGCGGCGCCCCCTGAGACGCGCAGGTTCTGCCCGGGGTAGATGACCGATGCGCGGGTGAGACCGTTCGCGGACAGCACGGCGTCGACCGTCGTGCCGTACTTCTTCGCGATCGCGAAGACGGTGTCACCGGCGACGACCTTGTGCGACGTCGATGCCGGCGCCGGCGTGGCGGCAGGGGCGGCCGCGGGCGCGGCGGCGGTCGATCGGAGGGTCAGCTTCTGCCCGGGATAGATCACCGAGCGCCAGGAGAGGTTGTTCCAGGTGAGCACGTCCACGGTGCGCAGGCCGAAGCGTGCGGCGATCGCCGAGACGGTGTCGCCGGCTCGGACGACGTAGCTCGACGGAGCGGTCTGCAGGGGTGCGATGCGCACCGGGGCGCTGCGCTGCCTCTCCATCGGTGTGACATCGGGGGTCGAAGCGGCACCGGCCGGAGCAGCGGTGAGCGTGGCGGCGAGAGCGCCCAGCACAGCGGCGGGCACGCCGAGCTGCAGGTTTCGTGTTCGTCGTGTGGCGGTCTTGAGTCTCAAGGCTTGCCCCCTTTTTCGAGCACTTCACGCTGACACGGATGTAAACAGAAGTCAACAGAAGTGACGCAAGTGAAGGATGTGACTGGAGGGTCGACATGCGACACCCGAGCGGAGGTGAGATAGTGGGCAACGTGTCTGAGAACGTTGCTGGAACCCCTGCCGCCGCTGCCATCGAGTGGCTGACGATGCCCGACCTCGTCGAGGTGCTCGACGAGCCCCTCGGCCGCGTGCGCCGCCTGATCGACGAGCACTACCTGGTCGGGTCCCGCCGCAGCGGCGTCTTCGGGGTGCCCGCGGTGTTCATCGTCGACGGGCAGCCGCTGAGCTCGCTGCGCGGAACCGTCATCGTGCTGCAGGACGCGGGTTTCTCGGACGACGAGCTGATCGACTGGCTGCTCACCGAGGAGGAGTCGCTCGGCCGCTCGCCGATCGACGCCCTGCTCGCGGGACACAAGAGCGCGGTCCGCCGCGTCGCCCGCACCCTCGCCTGAGCCGCTCTCCGCGTCAGGCGGAGCGGACCGTGGCCGCGCGGGCGAGTTCCCGCAGCTCGCCGACCGCGGCGTTGTCGAGGCGCGCGCCGGAGAGCGCCCGATCCGCTTCGTGTGCGTAGTCGGAGATCATCTGCTCGACGCGATCGAGTGCGCCGGAGCCGGAGATGGTGGCCTGCAGGAACGACACCTGCTCGGTCGTCAGCTCCGGATCGCCGAGCATCTCGTCCAGGAGCCTCCTGGCCGAGGGATCCAGCGACTGCCTAGTGAGCGCCACGAGCACCGTGCGCTTGCCCTCCCGCAGGTCATCTCCTGCCGGCTTGCCCGTGAGCGATGCGTCGCCGAACACGCCGAGCACGTCGTCGCGCAGCTGGAAGGCCATGCCGATCGGATGTCCGAACCGTCGCAGCGCCGAGACCTGGTCCGCGTCGGCACCGCTGAGAGCGGCCCCGAGGATCAGCGGCTGTTCGATGCTGTACCTGGCGGACTTGAGCGAGGCCACTCGTAGAGCGCGGTCGGCGTGCAGGTCGCCGGCATTGACGCTCCACGCGGATTCCTCGGCGATGTCGAGGAACTGGCCGGTGGTCACGTCGCGGCGCATCCTGGCGTACTCGGAGCGCACGGCCCGGGCGTGCGGATGACCGTCGAGTGCGGCCTCCAGGAGGTCGTCGCTCCACGCGACGAGGAGATCGCCGAGGAGGATCGCGGATGCGCGGCCGAAGGACTCCGCGTCTCCCGACCATCCCGCGGTGCGGTGGGATGCCTCGAGCGCGCGGTGAGCGGCGGGGCGACCGCGGCGCGTGTCCGAGTTGTCGATCAGATCGTCGTGGACGAGTGCGGCCGACTGGAAGATCTCCAGCGCGGTGCAGACATCCCAGAGGGCATCGGTCTCGCTCGCCTCACGGTCGGCGAAGCGGGCGACGGCACGCCAGCCGGCGTGGCAGAACCGGGCACGGAGTCGCTTCCCGCCCTCGAGCGTGCCGGCGGCGGCATCGAGGAAGGCCGCCGCATCGGGGCCGTACTCCGTGGATTCCGCGCGCATCCGGGTGAGGAAGCGGTCGAGGTGGGCGGCGACGGCGCCGGGGACGGGGGAGGAAGACGGCACGACTCCCAGCATACGTAAAGCAAGGGGGCATCGAACTGCTAGCCCCGGACGCCTCGGCGCGCGTAGAATGGAAGGCACGATACCCGAGGGGGACGAAATGCCACTCTCCGAACAGGAGCAGCGTCTGCTCGACGAGATGGAACGCCATCTCCTTCACAACGATGCCGACGTCGTGACCGCGCCGTCCGGCGATCGCGCTTTGAGCTACCGCAATCTGGTCTACGGTGCGCTTCTCCTGCTCGCCGGTGTCGGCGGTCTGGTGGTCGGGGTCATCCTCGGCGACGTGTGGGGCATCGTGGTCGGAGTCATCGGATTCGTCGCGATGCTGGCCGGCGTCATGGTCGCCGTCACTCCGGTTCGTCGAGCGACTCCCGCCGAGCCGCGCGAGCGCTCCGCTCCCAAGCGTCAGGATTCCGCCTCGTTCATGGATCGCATGAACGACCGCTGGGACCGCCGCCAGGACGGTCACTGACCTTTACGACTTCACGACGGAAGCCCGGATGCTGAGCATCCGGGCTTCCGTCGTTAACCGGTGAGGCTCCCCACCGTCCTCCACTGAGCCTCCACCTTCCTCCACCGCGGAATTCCGCGGAACTTCGGCGCGCCCATCGGCCGTCGCCAGCGATTCCCGCGGATTGGTCGTAGGTATGTGGAGGAATGTGGAGTAAAGTGGGGCGCACCTCGAGTTGGCCGGACGCAGAGGGGGTGATGGCCGATGTTGCTGGGTACGCACTCACCGAAGCTGGACGACAAAGGACGGGTCATCCTTCCTGCGAAGTTCCGCGAGGACCTCGGCGGCGGCATCGTCGTCACCCGAGGCCAGGAGCGCTGCCTCTACGTGTTCAGCACGGCCGAGTTCGAGGCGATGCACGAGCGGATCCGTCAGGCGCCGCTCGCCAACAAGCAGGCGCGTGACTTCATGCGTCTGTTCCTCTCCGGCGCGAGTGCGGAGATGCCCGACAGCCAGAACCGCATCACCATCCCCGCGCACCTGCGTCAGTACGCGGGACTGCAGAAGGAGCTCATCGTCACCGGAGTCGGCGCCCACGCCGAGATCTGGGATGCCGAGAGCTGGAACGCCTACCTCGCCGCCGGCGAGGAGACCTACTCCGACCTCGAGCAGGAGGTGATTCCGGGACTCTTCTGACCACGGCTGTGATGCCCCGCCGCTCCCACCCCGACACACTTCCCCGGTGCCGGGTCGAGAAGCGGAGGGGGATCAGAGCCGATGGTCACCCCGAGAAAGATCATGAACCTCCGAGACATACACACCCCGGTACTGCTCGACCGCTGCGTCGAGTTGCTCGCTCCCGCCCTCCAGGCGGACGGAGCGGTGCTCGTCGATGCCACGCTCGGCATGGGCGGCCACTCGGAGGCCCTGCTCGAGCGCTTCCCGAACATCCGACTGATCGGACTCGACCGCGACACCGACGCGCTGCGCATCGCGGGGGAGCGGCTCGCCCGCTTCAAGGACCGCGTCACCCTCGTGCACACGGTGTACGACGAGATCGGCCTGCACGCACAGGGCGCCGCCGGGATCCTGTTCGACCTCGGAGTGTCCTCGCTGCAGCTGGACGAGGCGGAGCGCGGCTTCGCGTACTCGAAGGATGCCCCGCTGGACATGCGTATGGACCAGACCAAGGGCGTCACGGCTGCCGACGTCATCGCCACGTACAGCGAAGGGAATCTTCGCCGCATCTTCGAGCGCTACGGCGAGGAGAAGCTCGCGGGTCGGTATGCCCGTTTCATCATCGAGGCCCGGCAGAAGCAGCCGATCACCCGCTCCGGCGAACTGGTCGAGATCCTGATCGCGGCCACGCCCGCGGCGGCTCAGCGTGCCGGACACCCGGCGAAGCGCGTGTTCCAGGCGCTGCGCATCGAGGTCAACACCGAACTGAACGTGCTCGCCGACGCGATCCCCTCCGCGATGGAGGCCTTGAACGTGGGCGGGCGCATCGTGGTGATGTCGTACCAGTCGCTCGAGGATCGGCTCGTCAAGCAGGCCTTCGCGGCGGCAGCGGCGTCGACCGCTCCGGCCGGACTTCCCGTCGAGCTCCCCGAGCACGCGCCGCGGTTCCGCATCCTCACCAAGGGCGCGGAGCTCGCCGACGAAGCAGAACGTGCGCGCAATCCGCGTGCCATCCCGGTGCGACTCCGCGCCGCCGAGAAGCTGCGGGAGAGCGCATGAGCATCAACGCCGTCGTCCGCAAACCGATCCAGCCGGTCGCCCCGGTCCGCGAGCCGCAACGACGTCTGCAGCCCGTCAGCCGACCGGCCGTCCGCCGCAAGCCCAAGCTCGCCTATGCGCTCGTCGCCCTCGGCGGAGCACTCGCGATCGGCGCGGCGCAGGTGGCCTTCTCCCTCGCGATCACGCAGGACTCGTTCACACTGGCGGGGCTCTCGTCCCAGCAGCGTGAGCTGGACCTGCGCACCCACGCACTGCAGGAGGAACTCACCGGCGTCAGCTCGCCCCAGGTCCTCGCGAGCAGCGCCGCCGACCTGGGGATGGTGGTGGCCGGCTCGCCGTCTTACCTCCGTCTCAGCGACGGCGCCGTGTTCGGCACCGGCTCCGGCGCCGACTGGACGTCGACGGTCAATCCCGAGGGATCCGCCGCCGTGAGCAACTCCCTCATCGTCGAACCCACGCCGCCCGCGACCACCACGGACGACGGCGCCACGGAATCGACGACGCAGGATCTTCCGCCGGCGATCACCGACGGACTCCCCAGCCCCACCACCCGCTGACCGCACGCCACCGACGGAGAGATCTCATGACGACACGAGCCACGCGCGGACCGCGGCGACGCACCGTCGTCGCCCTCGCGGTCATCCTCTCCCTGCTGGGCGCGTTCGTCGTGCGACTGATCGACATCCAGGTGGTGAGCGCGGACGAGCACGTCTCGCAGTCGCTCACGAAGATCGGCGCCGGCGAGAAGATCGCCGGGCAGCGCGGATCGATCGTCGATGCCGGGGGCACGGTCCTCGCCACCAGCGTCCTGGTCTACGACGCCCAGCTCAGCCCGAAGGTCATCACGCAGCTCGAGGACAAGGATCCCAAACTGCCCTGGGCGCAGGCGGCGGACGAGATCGCGGCCGTCACCGGTCAGACCGGGGACGAGGTCCGCGCGCTGGTGTCCGAAGCGCTCGCGAAGGACGCGCAGAGCCAGTACGCGCCGCTCAAGCGATCCCTGACCACGGAGCAGTACATCGAGCTTCGCGACCTGAAGCGCGAGAACAACCTCGCCTACCTCCACTTCGAGCCCCGGGAGACGCGGGTCTACCCGAACGGCGCCGTCGCCGGCAACCTGCTCGGCTTCCTCGACGGATCGGGCACGGCCCAGGCGGGCATCGAGCAGACCGGCGAGAAGTGTCTTGCACCGACGGACGGCGAGGAGTCGTACCGCACCGGTGCGAACGGTGTGGTGATCCCGGGCAGCGAACGCACCGTCCCCGCCATCGACGGAGGCTCGGTCGAGCTGACCATCAACAGCGACCTGCAGTGGTACCTCCAGCAGATGATCGGCGAGGAGGCGCAGAAGCAGGGCGCCAAGGCCGGAAGCGTCACGGTCGTCGAGGCGAAGACCGGGAAGATCCGGGCCGCGGCGGAATGGCCGTCCCTGGATCCGAACAACCTGGACGCGTCGACGCCCGACACCCGGGCCAGCCAGATCTTCCACCACGACTTCGAGCCCGGGTCCACCTTCAAGGCCATCACCGCGGCCGCCGCGATCGAGGGCGCGGGGATCACGCCGTTGAGCACCGTCAGCGCCGCGTCCCGGGAGACGTTCCCGAACGGCGCCGTGATCAACGACGCCTTCAGCCACCCGGCATACAACTACACCCTGGCCGGCGGCCTCATCGACTCCTCGAACGTCGCGCTGTCGAAGTTCGGCACCATGGTGAGTCCCGAGGTCCGCTACGACTATCTGCAGCGTTTCGGCGTCGGGCAGAAGACGCTCGACTTCCCCTCCGAGGTGGGCGGTCTGCTCCACCCGGTGAAGGAGTGGGACAACCAGTCGCTGTACACGACGACGTTCGGCCAGTACTACTCGGTCACCGCGGCACAGCTCGCCGGCGCGTACCAGGCGATCGCGAACGGCGGCGAGAAGATCGACCTCTCGCTGGTGGAGTCGTGCACGTCCGCCGACGGCACGGTCGTGAAGGCGGACGCACCGAAGCACGAGCAGATCATCAAGGAGCAGACCGCGGCCGAGCTGACGCGGATGCTGGAGAACGTCGCGGTGCAGGGCGGCAACGCCGAACGGATCAAGGTCCCGGGCTACCGCGTGACCAGCAAGACCGGAACCGCGCAGGTCTCGGACGGCAAAGGCGGCTACAAGGCCGGGGTGTACTTCACCAGCATGGTGGGCTTCGCGCCGGTGGATGATCCCCAGTACGTCGTCGTGGTCACCCTGGACGAGCCGACTAAGGTTGTATCGTCCGCGGCCACCGCATCCGCCTTCCAGAAGGCGATGACGCAGGTGATGAAGACCTATCGCGTGATGCCGTCCACTGTCCCGATGGACGCGCTCCTTCCCAAGTTCGGATAGTCGGCGAGAGCCGCGCATGGAGATGACATGATCGCCCTGACGCTCGCTGAGATCGCCGCCGCTGTCGGTGGTGATCTGCGTGTGGCCGGAGAGGATTCGGCCGAGACCGTCGTCGACGGGATCGTCGACACCGATTCCCGCACGATGGTGCCCGGATCCGTCTTCGTGGCGAAGCCCGGAGCCGAGACCGACGGCCACCGTTTCGTGGGAGCCGCGGTCGAGGCCGGAGCCGCAGTCGCGATCGTCGAGCACGTCGTCGACGTCGCGGTCAGCCAGATCGTCGTCCCGGATGCGGTGAAGGCGCTCGGCGAGCTCGCCCGCGAGGTGGTCGCCCGCGTCCGCGCCGGCGGCGGACTCCGGATCGTCGGCATCACGGGGTCGAACGGCAAGACCACCACCAAGAACTTCCTCGCCCGCATCCTGGAGGACGAGGGCGAGACCGTCGCCCCCGTGAAGTCCTTCAACAACGAAGTCGGCGCGCCCGTCACCATGCTCCGGGTCACCGAGAGCACGCGCTTCCTCGTGAGCGAGTTCGGTGCGGCCGCCCCGGGGAGCATCGCGCACCTCGCCGGCCTGGTCGAGCCCGACATCGCGGTCGTCCTGATGGTCGGCATGGCTCACGCCGGAGGATTCGGCGGCATCGAGGAGACCGCGAAGGCGAAGGCCGAGCTCGTCTCGGCGGCCCGGGTCCCCGGCACCGCGGTCCTCAACCTCGACGACCCCCGGGTCGCCGGGATGCAGGAGCTCGCGACCTCCCGCGGCCTCCGCGTGGTCGGCTTCGGCCAGAGCGCGAGCGCCGACGTGCGGGCACGCGACATCGAGGTCTCGGCATCCGGCACCTCCTGCATCATCGAGATCGCGGGCGAGCAGCTGCCCCTGCGCCTCCGCGTCCTCGGCGCGCATCACGTGTCCAACGCCCTCGCAGCGATCGCCGCCGCACTCGCCCTCGGCGTCGCGCCCGCCGACGCGGTCGCCCGTCTGGAGACCGTGGAGATCGCGGAGCGCTGGCGGATGCAGCCGCTGGGCAGCGACCGCGTGCGCATCATCAACGACGCCTACAACGCCAGCCCGGACTCGATGGCGGCCGCGCTGCGCACTCTCGCGCAGATCACCGGCCCCGACGAGCGGACCGTGGCGGTGCTGGGCGCCATGACCGAACTCGGCGAGAGCGCGGGGGAGGAGCACGATCGCATCGGGCTGCTCGCGGTGCGCCTCAACATCCAGCGCATCGTCGTGGTCGGACCGGAGGCGCGACGGCTCTACCTCTCCGCGGTGGGCGAGGGCTCCTGGGACAGTGAGGCCGTGCATCTGCCCGACCAGGACGCGGCATTCGAATACCTGCGCACCGAGCTCCGCGACGGCGACCGCGTGCTCGTGAAGTCATCCAATTCCGTGGGCCTCCGGCATCTCGGCGATCGTCTGGGAGAATTGTTCTCGTGAGGTCTCTCATCATGTCGGCGGCGATCTCGCTCGCCTTCACCCTGTTCCTGACTCCCGTCTTCCTCCGACTCTTCCGGAAGTGGGGCTGGGGGCAGGTCATCCGCACCCCCGAGTCCGTCCACAACCCGAGCCACGAGGCGAAGCGCGGGACGCCCACGATGGGCGGCGTCATCTTCATCGTCGGCTCCATCGTCGGATACTTCACCGGCGTCCTCGTCAGCGGAGAGGTCCCCGCGCTCTCGGCGATCCTCGTGATCTGGCTGATGGTCGGCTTCGGCGCCGTGGGCTTCATCGACGACTACATGAAGGTCCGCAGCCAGCGCAGCCTCGGACTCTCCGGATGGCGGAAGGTGATCGGCCAGCTGCTGGTCATCATCCCGTTCGGCATCGTCGCCCTCAACTTCCCGAACAAGTGGGGTCAGTTCCCGGCGAGCCCGGCGATCTCGCTGTTCCGCGACATCACCTGGCTCAACCTGTTCGCATTCGGCACGATCCTCGGCTGGATCCTGTACCTGGTGTGGATCTCGATCATCGGCGTCGCGACCTCCAACAGCGTCAACCTGACGGACGGTCTCGACGGACTCGCCGCCGGCGCCGGTGTCATCGTCGTCGGCGCGTACAGCGTGATCGCGTTCTGGCAGTTCAAGCAGCCCTGCATCGGCGGTGATCCCGACGCCCTGGGCGGATGCTACGAGGTGCGAGATCCGTTCAACCTGGCGATCATCGCGGCCTCGTTCGCCGCGAGCCTCATCGGCTTCCTGTGGTGGAACGCCCCGAAGGCGAAGGTCTTCATGGGCGACGTCGGCTCCATGGCGATCGGCGGCGTCATCACCGCGATGGCGATCCTCACCCGCACCGAGCTCCTGCTCCTCGTGATCGCCGGTGTGTTCGTGCTCTCGTCCGGCTCGGTCATCCTGCAGCGCGGGTACTTCAAGATCACCCGCGGCAAGCGTCTGTTCCTGATGAGCCCGTTCCACCATCACCTCGAGATGCGCGGGTGGTCCGAGGTCACGATCGTGGTGCGCATGTGGATCATCGCCGGACTGCTCGCCGTCTCGGCCGTCGGACTCTTCTACGTCGAGTGGCTCACCCGTGTCGACTGACCGCCTCACCGGGCTGACCAGCTGGAACGCCGACTGGCGCGGCCTGCGGGTCGCGGTGCTCGGACTCTCCATGACCGGCTTCTCGGTGGCGGACACGCTCACCGAGCTCGGAGCCGACGTGCTCGTGCTCAGCGAGTCCGCCGAAGAGGAGTACGAGCGGCTGCTCCCGGTGATCGGTGCCCGCCTCGAGCTGGGGGGTCTCTCCGAGGTCCCCGCCGCGCTGGTCGACTTCGACCCCGAGGTCGTCATCGCCTCCCCGGGCTTCTCCCCGTCGCACCCGCTCATCCGGTGGGCGCAGGAGAACGGGGTCGCGATCTGGGGAGACATCGAGCTCGCCTGGCGCGTCCGCGACAAGGTCCTGCGGTCCGACGGCACGCCGGCGGACTGGGTGCTCATCACCGGGACCAACGGGAAGACGACCACCACCCAGCTCACGGCCTCGCTGCTCGTGGCGGGTGGGCTGCGGGCGGCTCCGTGCGGCAACATCGGCGTGCCCGTGCTCGACGCGGTGCGCGATCCCGCAGGGTTCGACGTCCTGGTGGTGGAGCTCTCCAGCCATCAGCTCTGGTACCTGGGCCAGTCCCGTCCGGAGGGCGAGCTGTTCCCCTACGCGTCCGTGTGCCTCAACCTCGCCGACGATCACCTCGTGTGGCACGGCAGCGCGCAGGCGTACCGCGACGCGAAGGCCCTGGTCTACCGGAACACGCGTGTCGCCTGCGTCTACAACAAGGACGACGAGGCCACGCGGCAGATGGTCGAGGAAGCGGAGGTCGTCGAGGGCGCCCGCGCCATCGGCTTCGACCTCGGCATCCCCGGGCCCAGCGACCTCGGCATCGTGGAGGGGCTGCTCGTCGACCGCGCCTTCCTCGACGATCGTGCCCGCAGCGCCCTCGAACTGACCACGGTCGCCGATCTGGACGCCGCCGGGCTCGCCGCCCCGCACATCGTGCAGAACATCCTCGCCGCGAGCGCCCTCGCTCGCTCGCTCGGCGTCGAGCCGGAGGCCATCCACTCCGCGCTGCAGTCCTTCCAGCTGGACGCGCACCGCATCCAGGTGATCGCCCGGCACGCCGGCATCACCTGGGTCGACGACTCGAAGGCCACGAACCCGCACGCCGCCGCCTCCTCGCTGCGCGCCTACCCGGGCGCCGTCTGGGTCGTCGGTGGAGATCTCAAGGGCGTCGACATCGCCGATCTCGTCGCCGACGTGGGCGCGACGGCCACGGCCGCCGTCGTGATCGGGATCGATCGCACGGCCGTCGTCGCGGCATTCCGGCGACACGCGCCGGCGGTACCGGTGTTCGAGGTGGATGCTGGCGAGACTGGACAGGTCATGAACCGTGTCGTGGAGATCGCGTCGGGGATCGTCGACGGCGAGGGCACAGTCCTGCTGGCCCCCGCGGCGGCTTCCTTCGACCAGTTCTCGAGTTACGCGGATCGAGGACACCGCTTCGCCGAGGCGGTGCGGGACTGGATCGACCGGGGGAGCGCCGATGACGCAGGTATCCCGCCCTCCGCGGTCTGAGTCGGGCGGTCTCGCGGCCCGGGTCTCCCTCGGGCGCCGGTTCACACCGGTGTCGATGGAGTTCCTCCTCATCGCCTCGACCGCTCTGCTGCTGACCCTCTTCGGTCTGGTCATGGTGCTGTCCGCCACGAGCGCGACCGCCGTCGCGAGCGGACAGGACCCGATGGGCGGAGTGCTCCGTCAGGGGATGTTCGCGCTGGTCGGCATCCCGTTGATGTTCCTGATCAGCCGCATGCCGGTGGCGTTCCTGAAGAAGATGGCGTGGCCGGCCCTCTTCGGCGCCGTCGCCCTCCAGCTGCTCGTGTTCACACCCCTGGGAATCGCCGACGGCGGCAACCGGAACTGGATCCTGATCGCCGGATTCACCCTGCAGCCCTCCGAGTTCCTCAAGCTCGCGCTCGCCCTGTGGATCGCCGCCGTGCTGCTGCGCAAGCAGGCCATGCTCGGCACCTGGCACCACGTGTTCATCCCCGTGATCCCGGTCGGCGCGCTGGCGATCGGCACGGTGCTCGCCGGGCATGACCTCGGCACGGCGATGGTACTGGTCCTGATCCTGCTGGGCTGCCTGTTCTTCTCCGGGGTCAAGCTCCGGCTGTTCATCCTCCCGCTCGTGATCGGCATCGTCGCCGTGCTCGCCTACGCGCTGTCGAGTCAGGACCGGATGCGGCGCATCACGGCGACCTGCGACAACATGGCGCTCTACGACACGGACTGCTACCAGTCGATCCACGGCATCTGGGGCATGGCATCCGGCGGCATCTTCGGCCTCGGCCTCGGCAACTCGCAGGAGAAGTACGGCTGGCTGCCCGCGGCGGGCAACGACTTCATCTTCGCGATCGTGGGTGAGGAACTGGGGCTGATCGGCTGCATCGTCGTGCTCGCCCTGTTCACGTTCTTCACGATCGGCGCCTTCCACATCATCCGCAAGACGCCGGATCCCTTCATCCGCGTCGCCGCCGGCGGCATCACGGTGTGGATCGTCGGCCAGGCCGTGATGAACATCGGCGTGGTGATCGGCATCTTCCCGGTGATGGGCGTCCCCCTCCCGTTCATGTCGCAGGGTGGCACAGCGCTGTTGGCCGTGCTCATCGCGTGCGGTGTCCTCCTCGCCTTCGCCCGCACGATTCCGGTCGTCGAGAAGCAGTCAGCCGAGCGGGGTAGGGTCGCCAGGTGACCTCGTATCTCCTCGCCGGCGGTGGCACCGCCGGTCATGTGAACCCCCTGCTCGCCGTCGCGGATGCCCTCCGCGAACGCGATGCCGACGCCTCCGTCCTCGTGCTCGGCACGGCCGAGGGACTGGAGTCGCGTCTCGTCCCCGCCCGCGGGTACGAGCTGCTCGTCGTCGACAAGGTCCCGTTCCCGCGGCGGCCGAACCGGCAGGCCGCCGCGTTCCCGATGAAGTTCCGTCGGGCCATCGCCCAGGTGCGCGAGCACATCCGCCGGAACGGGGTCGACGTGGTCGTCGGCTTCGGGGGATACGCCTCGGCACCCGCCTACGTGGCAGCCCGTCGCGAGGGGGTCCCGTTCGTGGTGCACGAGGCCAACGCCAAGCCGGGTCTCGCCAACGTGCTCGGCGCCCGCCGAGCCGCCGCCGTGGGCGTGGCCTTCGAGGGCACGCCGCTGCGTGGCAGCGAGGTCGTCGGCATGCCCCTGCGCCAGGAGGTCATCGCGCTCGATCGCGTCGCGACGCGGGCGGAAGCGGCGGAGTACTTCGGACTGGATGCCGAGCGGCCCGTGCTGCTCGTCTTCGGCGGATCGCTCGGCGCGCAGCGTCTCAACGAGGCTCTCGCCGATTCCTGGCGCGACATCCTCGACGCCGGATGGCAGCTCCTGCACGTGACGGGGGAGCGCAGCGACCTCGCGGACCCGGGTGTCGAGGGCTACTCCCTGCACCGCTACATCGATCGCATGGATCTCGCCTTCGCCCTGGCCGACCTGATCGTCTCCCGTTCCGGCTCGGCGACGGTGAGCGAGATCAGCGCGCTCGGCATCCCGGCCCTCTACGTGCCGTACTCGGTCGGCAACGGCGAACAGCGGCTGAACGCGGCGTCGGCCGTGAGGGCGGGCGCGGCGGAACTCCTCGACGACGCGACCTTCGACGGCGACGCCGTGCGCCGCATCGTCGTTCCGCTGCTGGGAGATCGCGAGCGGATCGCGCGGATGGCCGCCGCCGCCGAGACGGCCGGCACCCGCACCGGAACCGAGAACGTGATCACCCTGATCGACCGCGCCCTGCGCGCGGCGTGACACGGTCGATCCGACGAACGAAAAGTAGACTGAAGCGGACATGATCAGACCCGACCTCTCCCTCCCCATCCCCGAGACGATCACCTCCGCGCACTTCATCGGCATCGGCGGCTCCGGGATGAGCGGACTCGCGAAGATGTTCCTCGACGCCGGCATCCGCGTCTCCGGCAGCGACCGCGCCGACAGCGACAACCTGCGCGCGCTGGCCGCGGCGGGGGCGACGGTGCACGTCGGCCACGACGCCGCCTACCTCGGTGATGCCGACACCGTCGTGCACACCGGAGCGATCTGGCCGGAGAACCCCGAGTTCGTCACGGCGAAGGCGCGGGGGCTCCACGTGATCCATCGCTCGCAGGCGCTGCACTGGCTCATCGGTTCCCGTCGTCTGGTGTCGGTCGCCGGCGCCCATGGCAAGACCACCTCGACGGGCATGATCGTCACCGCGCTGCGCGAGCTCGGAGCCGACCCCCACTTCGTCAACGGCGGCGTGATCGAGCAGCTCGGCACGTCCAGCGCCACGGGCTCCGGCGATCTGTTCGTGGTCGAGGCGGACGAGTCCGACGGCACGTTCCTCCTCTACGACACGGCGGTCGCGCTGATCACCAACGTCGACCCGGATCACCTGGACCACTACGGCTCGGACGAGGCCTTCCACGACGCGTTCGTGCGTTTCGCCGACGCCGCGACCGAGGCGGTCGTCATCTCGAGCGACGACGCGGGCGCCCTCCGCGTCGGTGCCGGTCTCTCGCACCCCCACGTGCTCACCTTCGGTCAGGCCGACGATGCCGACGTGCGGGTCACCGACATCGTCGCCGCCGGCCCGGTCGCCGCGACCGTCACCCACGGCGACGAGAGCGCGCGGATGCAGCTCGCCGTCCCCGGTGTGCACAACGCCATCAACGCGGCGGGTGTCGTCACGGTGCTGCGCGCGCTGGGCTACTCGCTCGTCGACGCCGTGCGCGCGGTCGAGGGTTTCGCTGGGACCGTCCGCCGCCTGGAGCAGCACGGTGTCGAGCGCGGTGTCACGGTGTACGACGACTACTCGCACCACCCGACCGAGGTGCGGGCGGCGCTCGAGGCCATGCGCAGCATCGCCGGATCGGGGCGTCTCATCGCGATCCAGCAGCCGCACACCTACTCCCGCACGCAGCACATGTATCAGGAGTTCGCCGACGTGCTCGAGGAGTTCGCGGATCACACCGTGATGCTCGACGTCTACGGTGCGCGTGAAGACCCGGTCCCCGGTGTCACGGGCGAGCTGGTCAGCGGCGCGTTCCGCGATCCCTCGCACGTGCACTACGTCGCGGACTGGCAGCAGGCCGCCGACTACACGGCCTCGGTCGCCCGCGACGGCGACTTCGTCGTCACGCTCGGCTGCGGCAACGTGTACCAGATCATCCCGCAGGTCCTGGAGTCGCTGCGCCGGACCGACGAGGCGTAGCCGATGCGCCGGCCCGCACCGCTTCCGACCACCCCGGACAGGCCGGGGGAGAAGGACGCCGCGCCGGAGCCTCCCGCACGTCCGCGGCGACGGGACGTCCGTTCCGAGGAGACCCTCCCGGCGCCGGATGACCCGACACCGGGTGGCGCCGCACCCGATGGATCGGTGGCGGACGCCGGGGAGGAACCGCAGTCGACGTCCACGATGGACGTGTGGCGTGCCGCGCGCGCCCGGCGCAAGGCTCTTCGCGCCGAGATCCGTCGCTTCACGCAGCGCTCCCGGCGTCGCCGGATCGTCTGGCTCAGCGCCATCGGGGCCGTGGTCCTGCTGATCGGCGGAAGCGTGGTCGCGGCGTACAGTCCGCTGTTCGCCGTCCAGAAGATCACCGTGGTCGGCGCGACGAGCCTCGACGCCTCCGCGATCGAGGCCGCGCTGGACGCGCAGATGGGCACCCCTCTCGCCCTCGTCGACACCAGCGAGGTGAAGGCCGCGCTGCTCAAGTTCCCGCTCATCGAGACGTACTCGCTGGAAGCGCGCCCGCCGCACGATCTCACGGTGCGGATCGTCGAGCGCACCCCGGTCGGCGTGATCCGATCGGATGCCGGCTACACGCTCGTGGACGCCGCCGGCGTCGCGCTCTCGACCACCGCGGAACCGCCCGCGGGCCAGCCGGTGATCGAGGTCACCGGCGGCGTCGATTCGGCCGCGTTCCGAGGAGCCGGTCTCGTGGTCCGCTCGCTGCCGGCCGAGGTCCGCACGGTGCTGACGGGTGTGCGCGCGACCACGCCCGATGACGTGACCCTGACCCTCCGCAGCGGCATGACCGTGGTGTGGGGGAGCGCGGAGCAGTCGGCGCTCAAGGCGATCGTCCTGTCCGCGGCGATGGTGAAGAATCCGAACGCGGCATCGATCGACGTCACGTCTCCGCACGTCGCCGTCGTCGGCTGACCGCTTTCGCGGGGGAATGGCGCGACACGCCCGCGTCCTGGCGCGCGCCAGGCCAGGCGGCGCTTACCGTCGATCACAGAGAACGCAATACCGGGAAATACTTTACACCTCTAGTTGAGGTTTAAGGTTCATCCTTTTTCCAGGCTCGAATAATCGGAGGCCGGCCATGAGCCAGAACCAGAACTACCTCGCCGTGATCAAGGTCGTCGGCGTCGGCGGTGGCGGCGTCAACGCCGTCAACCGCATGATCGATCTCGGTCTCCGCGGAGTCGAGTTCATCGCCGTCAACACCGACGCGCAGGCGCTGCTGATGAGCGACGCCGACGTCAAGCTCGACGTGGGCCGTGAGCTCACGCGCGGCCTCGGTGCCGGTGCCGACCCCGAGGTGGGTCGCCGCGCCGCGGAGGACCACGCCGAGGAGATCGAGCAGGCCCTGACCGGTGCCGACATGGTCTTCGTGACGGCCGGCGAGGGCGGTGGAACCGGTACCGGTGGCGCTCCCGTCGTCGCCCGCATCGCCAAGTCCATCGGCGCCCTCACGATCGGCGTCGTCACCAAGCCGTTCTCCTTCGAGGGTCGTCGCCGCCAGAGCCAGGCCGAGGCGGGCGTCGCCAAGCTGAAGGAAGAGGTCGACACCCTCATCGTGGTGCCGAACGACCGTCTCCTCGAGATCAGCGACCGCGGCATCTCGATGATCGAGGCCTTCGCGACCGCCGACCAGGTCCTCCTCGCCGGTGTCCAGGGCATCACGGACCTCATCACGACCCCGGGTCTCATCAACCTCGACTTCGCCGACGTGAAGTCGGTCATGCAGGGCGCGGGTTCCGCGCTCATGGGCATCGGCTCCGCCCGGGGCGCCGACCGTGCCATCAAGGCCGCGGAGCTGGCCGTCGAGTCGCCGCTCCTCGAAGCATCCATCGAGGGTGCGCACGGTGTGCTGCTCTCGATCCAGGGTGGATCGAACCTCGGCATCTTCGAGATCCACGACGCGGCCGACCTCGTCAAGGAGGCGGCGCACCCCGAGGCCAACATCATCTTCGGTACGGTCATCGACGACACCCTCGGCGACGAGGTGCGCGTGACCGTGATCGCGGCAGGCTTCGATGGCGGAGAGCCCTCGCTGCGACTGGACCCCATGGTCGTGTCGCGGCCGTCGGCGGCGACGCTTCCCGAGGTCGCGCTGCCCGACGAGACGGAGTCGAAGACCGAGTCGGTGCAGGCCGAGCCCGTGCAGCAGCGCGTTCCGACCACCAGCATCGAGCCGGCCTTCGCGGACGACGACATCGACATCCCCGAATTCCTGAAGTGACCTCGACGGTCGACGGCCAGGCGCCATCCGGCCTGGCCGAGCGGTTGACCGCGATCGATGAGCGCATCGCGGCCGCCGCTCGTGCCGTGGCGAGGGACCCGGGGGAGATCACCCGGATCGTGGTGACGAAGTTCCACCCGGCGTCCCTCGTGCGCGATCTGCATGCGCTCGGTGTGCAGGACGTCGGCGAGAACCGACAGCAGGAGCTGTCGGCGAAGGAGTCGGAGCTCTCGGCCCTCGACCTCCGCTGGCACTTCATCGGGCAGGGGCAGACGAACAAGGCCGCCGCGATCCGTCGCAGCGCCGACGTCGTGCACTCGGTCGACCGCTCCCGCTTCGCGGATGCGCTGCACCGCGCAGCCGACGGTGACGACGTCCTCGACGTCCTCGTGCAGATCAACCTCACCGACGACCCCGGCCGCGGGGGAGTCGCTCCCGTCGAGGCCGCCGCACTGGCGGAGCACGTGCTCACGCTGCCGTCGCTCCGGCTGCGGGGCGTGATGGCGGTGGCTCCACTCGATGAGGAGCCCGCCGCCGCGTTCGCGCGTCTGAGGACCGTGGCCGACGCCGTCCGCGCCGTCGAGCCGTCGGCCTCGTGGATCTCCGCCGGGATGACCGGCGACTTCGTCGAGGCGATCGCCGCCGGCGCGACACACCTGCGGATCGGCTCCGCAATCACCGGACCCCGGCCCGACCGGGGTTAACCTGTGAAAAGACCAGCCCCAAACGTTCGAACCGGAGGACACGATGGGTAACCCGCTGAAGAAGACCATGGTGTATCTCGGCCTCGCCGACGAGGAAGAGGTCTACGAGGAGGAGACGCAGGCTCCGGTCCGCGCCCACCGCGAGCGCGACCGTGAGCGCGAGGAGCCGGCTCCGGCTCCCGTCACGCCTCTCCGCCGCCCCGTCGCCGTCCGCCAGCCGTCTGCAGGAGCCGTGAACGAGATCCTCACCGTCCACCCGAAGCAGTACCGCGACGCGCAGCTGATCGCGGAGAGCTTCCGCGAGGGCATCCCGGTCATCATCAACCTCTCCCAGATGAGCGACGCCGACGCGCGCCGTCTCATCGACTTCGCGAGCGGACTCTCCCTCGGCCTCTACGGCCGTATCGAGCGGGTGACCTCCAAGGTGTTCCTGCTCTCTCCGGAGAACATCGCCGTCTCGGGGCACGGGGGCATCGCACACGCAGACGCCGAGTCTGCGGGCTTCGACCAGTCGTAACCCGTGCAGCTGGTCTCGGTCATCGCCAGCATCGTTCACCTGGTGCTGCTGCTCTACATCTTCGTGCTGTTCGCGCGCCTCATCCTGGACTACATCCCGATGTTCAATCGGGAGTGGCGTCCGAAGGGCTTCGGTCTGGTCGCCGCTGAGGCGGTCTACGTCGTCACCGATCCGCCGATCCGGTTCTTCCGGCGGCTCATCCCGCCGCTGCGGATCGGTTCGCTGTCCCTCGACTTCGGGTTCACGCTGACTCTGCTGGTCGTCCTGATCCTGATGAACATCGTGCGACTCTTCGTGCGCTGAACTCCGCGGGAATCGGCGGTGACGGCAGCACCGACTTCGCTGACTCTGGGTGTCGTGACATCGCGGCGCCAATGCGCGGGGGCTATGCTGGCACCCAGGTGCGCGCCCCGGGTTCGCGCCACATCACGACCACGCCATACATCGATACTGGCATTCGAACTCATCGAAAGAGGAGCCACTCATGGCACTTACCCCGGATGACGTCGTCACCAAGCAGTTCCAGCACGTCCGCTTCAAGGACGGCTTCGACCCGGACGAGGTGGACGACTTCCTCGACGAGATCGTCATCGAGTGGCGCAAGGCTCTCGAGGAGAACGTCGAGCTGAAGGCCAAGCTGGCCGCGTACGAGTCCGGTGCGACTCCCGCCGCCGCCGAGCCCGTCGCCGCTCCCGCGCCGGAGGCTCCCGCGCCCGTCGCCGAGGTTCCCGCCGAGCCCGCGCCGACCGGCTCCGCCACCGCGACCGCCGGCATCATCGAGCTCGCGCAGCGTCTGCACGACGAGCACGTCGCCGAGGGTGAGGCGAAGCGCAACGCGCTCATCGCCGAGGCCGAGACCGAGGTCGCCCGCATCCGCACCGAGGCCGAGGCCAAGCAGCGCGAGGAATCGGCCCGTCTGGAGCGCGAGCGCAACACGCTCGAGGCCCGTATCACCGAACTCCGCAACTTCGAGCGCGACTACCGCACGCAGCTGCGAGGCTACATCGAGGGCCAGCTCCGCGAGCTCGACGAGAAGTCGGCGTCCACGGACTCCACGCCCGTCTCCGCGATCGGTCTGTAAGGCGCCCTCTTGTCAGGACGCCGTCCCCTTCGTCGGTCGGCGGCCGGTGCGATCGTTGCGATTCTCGCAGCGATCGTGCTGGCCGCCGATCAGTTTGTGAAGTACCTCACGATCGAGAATCTGCCGTTGCAGAAGCCGGTCCCGGTCCTCGGTGAGTTCCTTCAGCTGTACTACGTCCGCAATCCCGGAGCGGCGTTCTCGCTCGGCTCCGAGGTGACGTGGATCTTCACGATCGCCCTCGGTGTGGTCGCCTGCGTGATCATCTGGAAGGCGTTCGGCCTCAAGTCGCGCCTCTGGGCCGCGGTGCTCGGTCTGCTGCTCGGCGGTGTGCTGGGCAACCTCAGCGATCGCCTCTTCCGCGAGCCCGGATTCCCGGTCGGTCACGTGGTCGACATGATCTCCATGCCGTGGATGATGCCGGCGATCTTCAACGTCGCGGACATCTTCATCGTGACCGGCATGATCTCGGTCGCGCTGCTCGTGGTCTTCGGACTGCGCTTCGACGGCACCCGCGAGCGTGACCACGCCGTCGTCGAGACCGACGAAGAAGCCGAGGCTGCCGCGGAGGCGGCCGTGGTCGCGACGGAGACGGATGCGGATGAGGTGGACGCGGAAGACGTGTCTTCCGTTGACGCCGCTCACGATGACGACGCGCCTTCGGAGGATGCGGCCCCCGCATCGGAGGGTCGCTGACCGTGGAGTCGCGTTCCCTCCCCGTCCCTGACGGCTTGGACGGCACCCGCGTCGACGCAGCCCTGGCGAAGCTCATGGGCTTCTCCCGCACGTTCGCGGCCGATGTCGCCGCGGCCGGCGGGGTGCGACTGGACGGTGTGACGCTCGACAAGTCCGACCGCCTGCGCGGCGGTGGATGGCTCGACGTGGAATGGCAGCCGAAGGAGGCGCCGAAGATCGTCCCGATCGCGGTGCCGGAGCTCGGCATCGTGTACGACGACGACGACATCGTCGTGGTAGACAAGCCGACGGGCGTCGCCGCACATCCCTCGGTCGGCTGGGAGGGCCCCACGGTCGTCGGCGCCCTCGCCGCAGCGGGTTTCCGCGTCGCCACCAGCGGTGCCCCGGAGCGTCAGGGCGTCGTGCATCGGCTCGACGTCGGCACCAGTGGGCTGATGGTGGTCGCGAAGTCCGAACACGCCTACACGGTGTTGAAGCAGGCTTTCAAGGACCGTACGGTCGAGAAGATCTACCACGCGGTCGTGCAGGGGCACCCCGACCCCCTGGCGGGGACGATCGACGCGCCGATCGGGCGCCACCCGAACCACTCCTGGAAGTTCGCCGTCGTCCCGGACGGAAAGCCGTCGGTCACGCACTACGAGACGCTCGAGGCATTCCCGGGGGCGTCGCTGCTCGAGATCCATCTCGAGACCGGCCGCACGCACCAGATCCGCGTGCACATGGCGGCGCACCGGCATCCCTGCGTCGGCGACCCGCTCTACGGAGCCGATCCGACCATGTCGGCCCGGCTCGGCCTCACCCGGCAGTGGCTGCACGCGCACCAGCTGGCGTTCGCCCACCCGACCACGGGGGACTGGGTGCAGTTCGAGTCCCCGTATCCCGAGGACTTCCGTCACGCCCTCGACGTGCTGCGCGGCGAGTAGCTCGCGCTTCTCCCGCACGATGTCGGACATGTGCGCGACACTGGGCGCATGACCATCGAGGTTCGTCCTGCGACCGTGTTCGACGACGTCGCGACGCTCGTCGGGCCGAAGAAGCCGACGTCGAACGTGTGCTTCTGCCTGAGCTATCGCATCGGCAGCAAGGAGAACGTGGCGCTGAAGGGGCAGGAGCGTGCCGACCGTGTGCGTGAGCTGTGCCATCAGGATCCTCCGCCCGGCGTCATCGCGTATCTCGACGACGAACCGGTCGGCTGGGCGGCTCTGCACCCGCGGAGCGACACGAGTTTCGCGCGCAATCTGCTGATCCCCGCCGTCGACGACCTCGATGTGTGGTCGCTGTGGTGCTTCCGGGTGCGTCCCGGACACCGCAAGCAGGGCATCTCCCACGCGCTGATCGAGGGAGCGGTGGCCTACGCGCGGGAGAGAGGTGCCCCGGCGATCGAGGGCTACCCGGTCGACAACGGCGGGGAGAGGGTGAACCTGACCATGGCCTACGTCGGCACGCGGTCGCTGTTCGAGAGCGCCGGTTTCGTGAAGGCGGCCGACACCGGGTCGGTGCTCGACGGCTTCCCGCGCGTGCTGATGCGGCTCGATCTGAGCCCGTCGCGGACGGCGCCGAAGAAAGCGTGAACCGTTTTCACGATTCGACTCAATACTCAGTGTGAGCACGGACAGCGAGATCATCCAGCGGTCGCTCGACGAGCCCGGAGTCTTCTCCGAGATCTTCGAGCGGCACGTCCGACCCGTCGGCGGCTACATCCGGCGACGTGTCGGCGCGGACGCCGTCGACGACGTCCTGAGCGAGACGTTCCTCGTCGCCTTCCGGCGGCGCGCGTCCTTCGACCTCGAGACGGAGTCGGCGCGGCCCTGGCTGCTCGGCATCGCGACCAGGGTGGTGAAGAGCCATCGAGCCGCGGAAGCGCGACAGTGGCGGGCGTTCGAGGCCTCGGCATCGGCGGAGGAGGTCGCGGGAGAGGCTCCTCAGGTCGCTTCCGATTCGCGACTCGACGCCGACGCCGCCATACGGGCTCTGGCTCCGCGGATCGCGGCCCTCGCGGCGAGAGATCGGGACACGCTGCTGCTGCATGCATGGGGTGATCTCACGTACGAGCAGATCGCCACCGCGCTGGGTGTGCCGGTCGGAACCGTTCGATCCCGGCTGAATCGCGTTCGTCGCAAGCTCGCACCGCCCGGCTCGCACGGAGCGGCCCGACTGACATGGATGGCGAAGGAGGAGAGCGATGCAGCTTATGGAACAAGTTCGTGAGATCGGGATCGACGAGTCCCGTGTGGATGACGACACCGTGCTCGCGGCGCGGCGGGTGCTGACGAGGGAGATGGCGGGGAGTGCGCGCCCGGAGCGAGCGCGTCTTTCGCGACGACGGACCTGGGCCGGGATCGGCATCGGTGGTCTCGTCGCCGGGGCGGCGGTGACCGCGATCGTGGCCGGTTCGGTGCTCGCGCCGCCCGCCGCGCCCGATGCCGCGGCGGCGGAGGTGCTGGAGCGGGCGTCCGCGGTGACGTTCGACGCGCAGGACACGACACTCCTCCCCGGGCAGTACCTGCGGATCGAGACCGTCGGCGAGCACCTCCATTTCTGGAAGGCCGATTGGGCCGATGACGATGACGAGAACACGTTCGCGTTCAACGCCTCGCGCGACGGCGGCGACGCCGCCGTGCTGGAGCGCGACACGCGCGTGCTCTACGTCCCGGCCGACCGAGCCGGCGACTGGTTCTACGACTGGGGCTTCTCCGAGGTCGTGGACTCCTTCGGGTCCCGTGGCGCGGAGGCGGCACGGGAATGGTCGTCCTCGCCCGACTCCGCGATTCGTGAACGTGGCACGATCGAGACACTCCCGGCGGGCGAGTACCTCGCCGTGGGAGGTGACGAACCGCCGACGCCGTACCTGGCGGATCGATACCGTCCGTACTACTCCGAGATGCCGCGGGAGCCGCGGGACCTGCTCGACTGGCTCCGCGCGCAGTCGGGGATGACGGGGGAGGAGGGCGACCGGTGGCTCGTGGCGAGTCTCAGCGACCCGTCGGCGATCAACCTGATGCCGGCCGACCTGCGCTCGGCGTTCTTCCTCGCGATCGCGCTGATCCCCGGATTCGAGGTGCTCGCGGATGACGGTTCCAGCGCGACGCTGCAGTACGTGGTACCGGGTCACCGCACGACGACGATCGTGATCGACACCGAGGAGGGCCTGGTCTCCTCGATCTCGGAGAAGTACGGAAGCGGGGGACCGGCAGGCGACATGGCCGACTCCACCACCACGGTGCACACGTCGGTCGTGGACTCCGCGCCCCAGGGGTAGCGAGTCGTCGACGGAGCCCCGGCGCCGACCTCCGGTGTCGGGGCTCCGCCGTAGACTCGAAGGCATGGCATCCGACTCCTTCGTCCACCTGCATGTGCACAGCGAGTACTCCATGCTGGACGGTGCGGCGAAGATCAATGCGATGACCCAGGCGGCCGCCGAATACGGCATGCCGGCCATCGCGGTGACCGACCACGGCAACACGTTCGCGGCGTTCGAGTTCTACAACGCGGCGCGGAACGCGGGCATCAAACCCATCATCGGGCTCGAGGCGTACATGACCCCGGGCACGCACCGCAGCGACAAGACGCGCGTGCAGTGGGGCTCGCCCGACCAGAAGAGCGACGACGTCTCCGGCTCGGGCGCCTACACCCACATGACCATGTGGAGCCAGAGCACCCAGGGCATGCACAACCTCTTCCGGATCAGCTCCCGGTCGAGCATGGAGGGCTACTACTTCAAGCCCCGCATGGACCGCGAGCTGCTCCAGACCTACGGCAAGGGCATCATCGCGACGACGGGGTGCCCGTCGGGTGAGGTGCAGACGCGGCTGCGGCTGGGGCAGTACGACGCGGCACGGGCGGCGGCCGCGGAGTTCCAGGACATCTTCGGCAAGGAGAACTACTTCGCCGAGATCATGGACCACGGTCTCTCCATCGAGCGACGGGTGATGACCGACCTGCTCCGGCTCGCGAAGGACCTCAACATCCCGCTCGTCGCGACCAACGACTCGCACTACACGCACCAGCATGAGGCCGACGCTCACGAGGCTCTGCTGTGCGTGCAGTCGGGCTCCACCATGGACGACCCGAACCGGTTCAAGTTCGACGGCGACGGCTACTACATCAAGACCGCCGCCGAGATGCGGCAGCTGTTCCGCGATCACCCCGAGGCATGCGACAACACGCTGCTGATCGCCGAGCGCTGCGAGGTCGAGTTCGACACCTCGGCCAACTACATGCCCCGGTTCCCCGTGCCGGACGGCGAGACCGAGGACAGCTGGCTCATCAAAGAGGTCGAAACCGGCCTGCACTACCGGTACCCGGGAGGCATCCCCGACAAGGTGCGCAAGCAGGCCGAGTACGAGACCGGCATCATCCTGCAGATGGGCTTCCCCGGCTACTTCCTCGTCGTCGCCGACTTCATCAACTGGGCGAAGGACAACGGCATCCGCGTCGGTCCCGGCCGTGGCTCCGGTGCCGGATCCATGGTCGCGTACGCGATGAAGATCACCGACCTCGACCCGCTCGAGCACGGCCTCATCTTCGAGCGCTTCCTCAACCCGGACCGCGTCTCGATGCCCGACTTCGACGTCGACTTCGATGATCGGCGTCGTGGCGAGGTCATCGACTACGTCACGGAGAAGTACGGCTCGGAGCGCGTCGCCCAGATCGTCACCTACGGCACCATCAAGTCCAAGCAGGCGCTGAAGGATGCCGGTCGCGTGCTCGGCTTCCCGTTCAGCATGGGGGAGCGGCTGACGAAGGCGATGCCGCCGCCTGTGATGGGCAAGGACATGCCGCTGGACGGCATGTTCGACTCGGCGCACCCGCGGTACAAGGAGGCGAGCGAGTTCCGCGCGCTGATCGAGACCGACCCCGAGGCGAAGACGGTCTTCGACCGCGCACTCGGACTCGAAGGGCTGAAGCGCCAGTGGGGCGTGCACGCCGCCGGTGTGATCATGTCGTCGGACCCGCTGCTCGACATCATCCCGATCATGAAGCGCGAGCAGGACGGCCAGATCGTCACGCAGTTCGACTACCCGTCGTGCGAGTCGCTCGGCCTGATCAAGATGGACTTCCTGGGGCTCCGCAACCTCACGATCATCTCGGATGCGCTCGACAACATCCGGACGAACCGTGGCGAGGAGCTCGACCTCGAGCACCTCGGCCTGGATGACCCCGGGGTGTATCAGCTGCTCGCGCGCGGCGACACCCTCGGCGTGTTCCAGCTCGACAGCCCGCCGCTGCGCTCCCTTATGCGCCTGATGAAGCCGGACAACTTCGGTGACATCTCGGCACTCATCGCGCTGTACCGACCGGGCCCGATGGGCGCGAACTCGCACACCAACTACGCGCTGCGGAAGAACGGCATCCAGGAGATCACGCCGATCCACCCGGAGCTGGAGGCACCGCTCGCCGAGATCCTGGAGGAGTCCTACGGGCTCATCATCTACCAGGAGCAGGTCATGGCGATCGCCCAGGCTGTCGCCGGGTTCAGCCTCGGACAGGCCGACATCCTGCGTCGAGCGATGGGAAAGAAGAAGAAGTCCGAGCTCGACAAGCAGTACGAGGGCTTCGCGGGCGGCATGAAGGAGCGCGGCTTCGGCGAGGCCGCGATCAAGGCGCTGTGGGACATCCTGCTGCCCTTCTCGGACTATGCCTTCAACAAAGCCCACTCCGCGGCTTACGGACTCGTGTCGTACTGGACGGCCTACCTCAAGGCGCACTATCCCGCCGAGTACATGGCGGCGCTGCTCACCAGCGTCGGCGACTCCAAGGACAAGATGGCGCTGTACCTGAACGAGTGCCGTCGCATGGGCATCAAGGTGCTCCCGCCCGATGTGTCCGACTCGATCAACTTCTTCGCGGCCGTCGGCGACGACATCCGCTTCGGCCTCGGCGCCGTGCGCAACGTCGGCAGCAACGTCGTCGAGGGCATCGTGCAGGCCCGCAAGGACGAGCGATTCACCTCGTTCCACCACTTCCTCGACAAGGTGCCGCTGCACGTCTCGAACAAGCGCACCGTCGAGTCGCTGATCAAGGCCGGCGCCTTCGACTCGATGGGGGACACCCGCCGGGCGCTCATGGAGGTGCATGAGGACGCGGTCGAGGCCGCCGTCGATCGAAAGCGCAACGAGGCCCAGGGGGCCATCGGGTTCGACTTCGACAGTCTCTACGACGGCACGGAGGAGGTCGCCCCGGCCAAGGTGCCCGCACGTCCGGAGTGGATCAAGAAGGACAAGCTGGCGTTCGAGCGCGAGATGCTCGGTCTGTACGTGTCCGACCACCCGCTCGCCGGTCTGGAGGTTCCGCTCGCGAAGCACGCGTCGATCTCCATTCACGACCTCAACAACTCCGAGGATCTGCAGGACGGCGACCAGGTCACGGTGGCGGGACTCGTCACCAGCGTCCAGCACCGTGTCGCCAAAGCCAGCGGAAACCCGTACGGCATGATCACGGTCGAGGACTTCAACGGTGAGGTCACCGTGATGTTCATGGGCAAGACCTACACCGAGTTCCAGCACACCCTGCAGCAGGACGCGATCCTCGCCGTGCGCGGTCGCGTGTCCCGCCGCGACGACGGGCTCAACCTCCATGCGCAGTCGGCGTTCGCTCCCGATGTGGGGTCCTTCGACGCCGCCGGTCCGCTGGCGCTGGTCCTCGCCGAGCAGCGTGCCACGGAGCGGGTGATGATGGAGCTCGCCGAGGTGCTGCGCCGACACAACGGCGACACCGAGGTGCTGCTCCGAGTGCACCGCGGCGGCACGGCGAAGGTCTTCGAGGTCCCGATGCCCGTGAAGGTCTCGGCCGACCTGTTCGGTGACCTCAAGTCACTGCTCGGCCCCTCCTGTCTGGGGTGAGCAGGTAGGATCGTGAGCCGTCGGCAGCACGACGAACGCCCCCGTCGAGCATTGTGACGAAAGGACCACCCATGAGCACGGATCTTCCCGAACCGGACCCTGAGGACACGGTCTTCAGCGACGACGACGGTGTCCTCTACGACGACGAGGTGACGCCGGAGTTCGGAATCCTCGGATTCACCCTGCGTGAGCTTCTCATCGTCGGCGTGTGGCTGGTGTCGTTCGTCCTGTCCTTCTTCCCGCTCGGTGGCGGGCTCTCGCTGTGGGGCGTCGGCATCCAGTGGATCCTGCCCGTCGCGATCCCGACGGTCGCCGTCTTCCTGATCGTGCTGCGCCGGTTCTCTCCGGACGGAATCCGCCGGGTCGGGTCGCTGGGTATCGACCAGTTCGCCTCCGTGGCGTTCTCCGTCTCCGCGGTCATCTGGGTGGGTAACCTCTGGCTCGCGGTCTCCGCCCTGATCTCCAGCGGCCACTGGGGGCTCCCGTGGAACGGCGTCGCGATGGTCATCACCTCGCTCGCGCTGGTCGTGCTCACGGTGTTCGCCCCGATCGTGCCCGGGCTGAAGGAGGACTTCCACGGTCGGCTGGTCACGCTCGCTCACCGCAACGCGAATCCGGTGCGTCCCGTCATCGCGCGTCCGCGCCCGGAACCGGTGCCGGTCGCCGGGGCCCCCGACACGTCTTCGGCCTCGGAAGCCGATCTGACCGACGTCATCGTGGACGACTCGGCCCTTCCGCTCGTCGTCGGCGACATCGAGACCGACGGCCGGCAGGCCACCGATGAGATCGCCCGCTTCGACCTGGCCGACCAGGTGCCGCTCACGGCGCACGCGTCGGGTGGGGACATCGGCACCGAGCAGGCGACCGCCGACGAGGAGTACGTGCCCACCTACTCGCGCCGCTCCCGGGGGCAGGAGCCGGAGATCGTCTCGGACACCGGAAGCATCGAATCTCTGCTGGAGACCGCGGCCACCTACGAGACGGACGTCATCCCGGAAGAGTCGGCCCCGCTGGTGCTGGAGGGCGTCACGGACGCCGATCTCGACGCCACGAACCCGCGCGAGGCTGCTCCTGCTGCCCAGCCGTTCTGGATCCTCGCGCCGTCCGAGCGCGACGTCCACGACGAGCGCGGCGAACCGCTCTTCCGCATCGGCCCGAACGCCTGGGCTCTCGTGATCGAGGACCGTGGGGGTGCGTACGTCGTCCGACATGACGACGGACGGATCGGCTATCTCCACGACATCTCCGACATCACGAAGGGCTGAAATGCGCACGATCGATCTGCGGGGGCGCGAGCTCTCGCCCGCCGACATGCTCGCCGCCGTCCCCCGAGCCGCACAGGCGCGGGCCGAGGCGCTGGACACCGCTGCACGCATCGTCGAGGACGTGCGTGTGCGGGGCGAGGCCGCTCTCCGCGAGCAGGCCGAGAGGTTCGACGCGGTGACCGCGCACGAGGTGCGCGTTCCCGAGGCGCACATCACCGAGGCGCTGGCGGAGCTGGCTCCCGAGGTGCGCGATGCCCTCGAGGAGGCGATCCGGCGGGTCCGTCTCGCCTCGGCCGCCCAGGTCCCCGAGAGCCGGGTCACCCGGATCGGCGAGGGTGCGGTGATCACTCAGCGCTGGCAGCCCGTGCACCGCGTGGGCGTGTACATCCCCGGCGGCAAGGCCGTCTACCCGTCCAGCGTGATCATGAATGTCGTCCCGGCGCAGGTCGCCGGTGTCACGCAGATCGCGTTGGCGTCGCCGCCGCAGGCGGATCAGGGCGGACGCATCCACCCGACCATCCTCGCGGCCGCCGCGCTGCTGGGTGTGACCGAGGTGTACGCGATGGGCGGCGCCGGAGCCATCGGAGCGTTCGCGCACGGTGTACCCTCGCTCGGCCTCGACCCGGTCGACGTCGTCTCGGGGCCCGGGAACAACTACGTCGCGTCCGCGAAGCGCGCGGTCGCCGGCGTGGTCGGGACCGACTCGGAAGCGGGCGCGACCGAGATCCTCGTCGTGGCCGACGCCGCCGCCGATCCGCGTCTGATCGCGGCCGACCTGGTCAGCCAGGCCGAGCACGACGAGCAGGCCTCCGCGGTCCTGGTCACCGATGCGGAGGAGCTCGCCGGGCAGGTCGCCGTCGAGGTGGAGCGGATCGCCGCCGCCACGCGCCACAGCGAGCGTGTCGGAGCGGCGCTGGCCGGTCCGCAGTCCGCGATCGTCCTGGTCGACGACCGGGCCATGGCCACCGCATTCAGCAACGCCTATGCGCCCGAGCACCTCGAGCTGCACCTCGTCGATGCCGAGGAGGCCGCCGCCGCGTTCACCAGCGCGGGAGCCGTCTTCGTCGGGGATCAGACGCCGGTGAGCCTCGGCGACTACATGGCCGGAAGCAACCACGTCCTCCCCACCGGCGGTCAGGCGCGCTACGCTCCCGGTCTCGGTGCCTACACGTTCCTGCGTCCTCAGCAGGTGATCTCCTACGACCGGGCCGCGTTGTCCGCCGTTCGCGCGGGCGTCGTCGCTCTCGCCGACTCCGAGGTGCTCCCGGCGCACGGCGAGGCGATCGAGGCGCGGTTCACGGCGTAGGATCGGTCAGATGCACTGCCCCTTCTGCCGTCATCCCGACTCTCGTGTCATCGATTCGCGTACCAGCGACGACGGGCTCTCGATCAGACGGCGCCGCCAGTGCCCCGAGTGCGGCGGACGCTTCACCACCACCGAGACCGCGAGCCTCAACGTCATCAAGCGCTCCGGCGTGATGGAGCCGTTCAGTCGTGAGAAGGTCATCTCCGGCGTGCGGAAGGCCTGCCAGGGACGCCCCGTGACCGAGGCCGATCTCGCCATCCTCGCGCAGCGCGTCGAGGAGGCGGTCCGTCAGACCGGCGTCTCGCAGCTCGACACGAACGAGATCGGTCTGGCGATCCTCGGGCCCCTCCGTGAGCTCGATGAGGTCGCGTTCCTGCGATTCGCCAGCGTCTACCAGGCGTTCGACTCCCTGGAGGACTTCGAGGCCGCGATCACCGATCTGCGCGCGGACCACACGAAGCAGGAGTCCGCGGACCGGTAATCTGGCAGGGATGTATCCGCTGCTCTTCCGCGCTGTCCTCTCGCGCTTCGATCCCGAGTTCGCCCACCACGCCGGCATGGCGGTGATCCGCGTGCTCGGTGCGCCGCCCTTCTCCTGGGCGACCCGTACCCTGACCCGCCCCGATCCGTCGCTGCGTGTCGAGGCACTCGGGCTCACGTTCCCCTCGCCGTTCGGCGTCGCCGCGGGCTTCGACAAGAACGCGGTCGGCGTGCGCGGGCTCGCCGCCCTGGGCTTCGGCCACGTGGAGGTCGGCACCGTCACGGCGATCCCGCAGGACGGGAACCCCAAGCCCCGGCTGTTCCGCCTGATCGCCGATCGCGCCGTCATCAACCGGATGGGCTTCAACAACGCGGGAGCGGACGCGGCCGCGCGTCGTCTCGCCCGCCTGCGCCGTGGTGCGCCCGACACGGTGATCGGCGTCAACATCGGAAAGAGCCGCGTGGTCGAGGTCGAGAACGCCACCGCGGACTACGTGGCCTCCGCGACCAGGCTCGCCCCGCTGGCCGACTACCTGGCCGTGAACGTGTCGTCTCCGAACACCCCGGGACTGCGCGGGCTCCAGGCCGTCGAGACACTCGCGCCACTGCTGCGCGCGGTCCGCGAGGCCTCCGGCGCCACTCCGCTGCTCGTCAAGATCGCACCCGACCTGCCCGATGAGGAGATCGCCGCCATCGCGCGGATGGCGGTCGATGAAGGGCTCGCCGGGATCATCGCGCACAACACGACCATCAGTCGAGACGGTCTGCTCACCGATGACGCGACGGTCGAGGCCGCGGGAGCGGGTGGTCTGTCCGGCGCACCGCTGAAGAAGCGGTCGCTCGAGGTGCTCCGCGTCGTTCGCGAGGCCGTGCCCGCCGACTTCTGCGTGATCGCGGTCGGCGGTGTCGAGACTCCCGCAGACGTTCAGGAGCGTCTGGATGCGGGCGCCACGCTGGTGCAGGGGTACACGGCGTTCCTGTACCGCGGACCGTTCTGGGGCCGCGAGATCAACAGGGGACTGGTCAGTCGGGGTACTGGCCGCGCTTGACCTGCGGCTTCGGCAGGCGCATGAACCGCATCTGCAGGGCGCGCATCGCGGCGTACCAGCCGAGGCCGCGCTCGAGGCGCTCCTTGCCGAACTTCGCCGCGGCCTTGCGCTTGATCCGCATGCTGAGCAGGACCAGGCCACTGATCGCGATCACCAGGTACGCCATCATCACGATGTAGGCGTAGAACGAGATGATCGGGCTGGCGGGCACGAGCGAGGCGAGGATGACCAGGACCATCATCCCCATCACGAACTCGGCGGGGTGCCAGCCGGCATCGACGTAGTCGCGCACCCAACGGCGCTGCGGACCCTTGTCGCGGACGGGGAGGTACTTCTCCTCGCCGGCGGCCATGCCGGCCTGCGCGCGGGCGCGGCGCTCGTTGAGGTCGGCCTTGGCAGCCGCCTTCGCCTCCTTGGTGTTGGCGACCAGGGGGCGGCGACGCGCCGCCTCCTGCTCCGCGCGGGTCGGCGTCGCGCGCCCCTTGCCGACGGCAGGCGTCTCGGGGGCGTCGTCGTTCGTCGAAGGGGAGGCAGGGGTAATGGCCACGGAGTTCCTCGGTTTGCTGACGGGGGTTCGCCTTAAGATTACTCGCATGACCTCTCCTGTGCTTCCCAGCGAGTCCGACGCCGCTGTCCTCGACGCCGTGGCCACCGGCATCCCCTCTGCGCTGTCCGACCTCGGCCACCTCGTGCGCATCCCCGGCATGGCCTGGCCGGCGTTCGATCAGACCCAGCTGGAGCGCAGCGCCGAGGCCGTCGCGTCCTTGGCTTCGGCCACCGGCGTCTTCGACGAGGTCCGTGTGCTCCGGGCGGCGATCCCGGGAACCGACGAGCACGGGCAGCCCGCCGTCCTGGCGACGCGCGCGGCCCGCAACGGCAAGCCGACCATCCTCCTCTACGCCCACCACGACGTGCAGCCTCCGGGGGACGACGCGCTGTGGGAGACGCCGCCCTTCGAGCCGACCGTCCGCGACGGGCGTCTGTACGGACGCGGTGCTGCAGACGACAAGGCCGGCATCATGGCGCACATCGCGTCCATCCGCGCCGTGAGCGAGGTGCTCGGCGACGACCTCGACCTCGGCATCGCGATGTTCATCGAGGGGGAGGAGGAGTACGGTTCGCGCTCCTTCGCGCAGTTCCTCTCCGACAACAAGGAAGCACTGAGGGCCGATGCGATCGTCGTCGCCGATTCCGGGAACTGGGACTCCGTCACGCCCGGGCTGACGGTCTCCCTTCGCGGCAACGCGCGCTTCACGATGCGCGTGCGCACGCTGGACCACGCATCCCATTCCGGTATGTACGGCGGCGCCGTGCCCGACGCGATGATGGCCACGGTCACCCTGCTCTCCACGCTCTGGAACGCCGACGGCTCGGTGGCGGTCGAGGGCATGACCGCTCGTGATGCCGCGACACCGGACTACACCGAGGCGACTCTCCGCGACGAGGCGGGTCTCCTGCCCGGCACGACCCCGATCGGTGACGGCACGATCCTGAGCCGGATCTGGAACAAGCCCGCCGTGACCGTCATCGGTATCGACGCCACGAGCGTGGCCGCCGCGTCCAACACGCTCCTGCCGGAGGTCACCGTGGTCATCAGCGCCCGCGTCGCACCCGGCCAGAGCGGGCAGGACGCCTACGAGGCGCTGGAGAGCCACCTCCGCGCGCACGCGCCGTTCGGCGCGGAGCTCACCTTCACGGATGTCGATCTCGGCGACGGCTTCCTCGTCGACGCCAGCGGCTGGGCGGTATCCCTGACGCGCGACGCGATGCGCGACGGCTACGGCGTTCCGCCCGTCGACCTCGGCGTCGGCGGCTCGATCCCCTTCATCGCCGACCTCGTCCGGGAGTTCCCCGACGCGCAGATCCTGGTCACCGGCGTCGAGGACCCCCACTCGCGTGCCCACAGCCCGAACGAGTCGCTGCACCTCGACACCTTCCGCCATGCGGTCGCGACCGAGGCGCTGCTGCTCGCGCGCATGAATGCCGCGGAACTCTGAGCCTCTCAGGATCTGCGGCGGTAGAATCGACCGAGAAGCCGTGCACCTGCGGCCCGTCACAAGGAGCGACATGAGCGACACCACACTCTCCCCTGAGACCACCCGCGCACACGGCGTCACCCTGACCGACGCTGCGGCCACGAAGGTCAAGAACCTCCTCGAGCAGGAAGGCCGCGACGATCTCCGTCTGCGCGTCGCCGTGCAGCCCGGCGGATGCTCTGGCCTGATCTACCAGCTCTACTTCGACGAGCGCTATCTCGAGGGCGACGAGACCGTCGACTTCGACGGCGTCGAGGTCATCATCGACAACATGAGCGTCCCGTACCTCGACGGTGCGGCGATCGACTTCAAGGACACGATCTCCGAGCAGGGGTTCACGATCGACAACCCCAATGCGGCGGGCAGCTGCGCCTGTGGAGACAGCTTCCACTGATCGTCGCTCCGCTGAACGGCCGTCGTCACCATAGGTGACGGCGGCCGTTCCGCTTCCCCAACCTGCGTGGTTGGCATGAATCAGGTGTGAGGTTGCTCTAGACTTGGGTGTGCTCTGTTCGCGATCTGAAAGGTGCATCGTGCCCTCGAAACGCAGCCTTCGTTGGGCCGCCCTCCCTGTGGGAGTTGCGGCAGCCTTGGCCCTGGCGGGATGTACTCCCACCGAGCTCAACGGCTTTCTTCCGGGCTTCGTGGAGGGTGGCCCCGCAGCCACCAATCAGACCGAGCGCGTCTCGTCGCTCTGGGTGAACTCCTGGATCGTGCTCCTCGCCGTCGGCATCATCACCTGGGGCCTCATGGCCTGGGCGGCGATCGCGTACCGTCGCCGCAAGGGCCAGACCGGCCTGCCGGTGCAGATGCGCTACAACATGCCGATCGAGATCTTCTACACGATCGTGCCGCTCATCCTCGTGCTGGGCATGTTCTTCTTCACGGCCCGTGACCAGACGGAGATCGAGGCCAAGTGGGACCAGCCCGACGTGGAGATCACCGCGATCGCCAAGCAGTGGGCGTGGGACTTCCAATACGACGGCGACAAGGAGGACAACTCCGACGCCGTGTGGACGATGGGCATCCAGGCTCAGCCCGACAAGGACGGCAACATCGACCAGGCGCAGCTGCCGACGCTGGTGCTGCCCGTCGACCAGAAGGTCACGATCCACCTGCAGTCGCGTGACGTCATCCACTCGTTCTGGATCATCGACTTCCTCTACAAGAAGGACATGTTCATCGGGAAGGACAACTCCTGGTCGTTCATCCCGACCCGTGAGGGCGAGTACGCCGGCAAGTGCGCCGAGCTCTGCGGTGAGTACCACTCGATGATGCTCTTCAACGTCAAGGTCGTCTCTCAGGACGACTACGACTCGTACCTCGAGTCCCTGGAGGAAAAGGGCAACACGGGCGACATCACCGACGCCTACGACCGCCTCTCGAACTTCCCGGGGACGACCCCGAAGACCGACACCGAGGAAGGAGGGGAGTAAGTCATGTCGACCACCGAAGCTCCCCGTACAGACGAGACTCCCAAGTCGCGTCCCACCACTCTTCCGGCCCGCCAGGCTGCTCTCATGAGCTCCTCGCGTGTCGAGCAGAAGGGCAACATCGTCGTCAAGTGGATCACCTCCACGGACCACAAGACCATCGGGTACATGTACCTGATCGCGTCGGTGATGTTCTTCCTCCTCGGCGGTGTGATGGCCCTCGTCATCCGTGCCGAGCTCTTCGCGCCGGGAATGCAGATCATCCCGACGAAGGAGCAGTACAACCAGCTGTTCACGATGCACGGCACGATCATGCTGCTGATGTTCGCGACGCCGCTGTTCGCCGGTTTCGCGAACGCCATCCTTCCGCTGCAGATCGGTGCGCCTGACGTCGCGTTCCCGCGTCTGAACGCCTTCGCCTTCTGGCTCTTCCTGTTCGGTTCGACCATCGCGGTCGCCGGCTTCCTCACCCCGCAGGGTGCGGCCTCGTTCGGGTGGTTCGCCTATCAGCCGCTGGCAGGGGCATCGTTCTCGCCCGGTGCGGGTGGAAACCTCTGGATGGTGGGTCTGGGTATCTCCGGATTCGGAACCATCCTCGGTGCGGTGAACTTCATCACCACGATCATCACGATGCGTGCACCGGGTATGACGATGTGGCGCATGCCGATCTTCTCCTGGAACACGCTCATCACGAGCCTGCTGATCCTGATGGCGTTCCCCGTGCTCGCCGCGGCTATCTTCGCCGCTGCTGCCGACCGCATCCTCGGTGCGCACATCTACGACCCGGCCAACGGTGGCGTCCTGCTCTGGCAGCACCTGTTCTGGTTCTTCGGTCACCCCGAGGTCTACATCATCGCGCTGCCGTTCTTCGGCATCGTGTCGGAGATCTTCCCGGTGTTCAGCCGCAAGCCGATCTTCGGGTACAAGACCCTCGTCTACGCGACGATCGCCATCGCGGCGCTCTCCGTGGCAGTGTGGGCTCACCACATGTACGTGACCGGCTCGGTGCTGCTGCCGTTCTTCGCCCTGATGACCATGCTCATCGCGGTGCCGACGGGTGTGAAGATCTTCAACTGGATCGGCACGCTCTGGCGAGGGTCCGTGACGTTCGAGACGCCGATGGTCTTCGCCCTCGGCTTCCTGGTGTCCTTCGTGTTCGGTGGTCTGACCGGTGTCATCCTCGCGGCCCCGCCGCTGGACTTCGCCCTGTCCGACTCGTACTTCGTCGTCGCCCACTTCCACTACGTGGTGTTCGGAACCGTCGTGTTCGCGATGTTCGCCGGCTTCTACTTCTGGTGGCCGAAGTGGACGGGTCGCATGCTGAACGAGCGTCTCGGCTATGTGCACTTCTGGATGCTGTTCATCGGCTTCCACATGACGTTCCTCATCCAGCACTGGCTGGGGGTCGACGGCATGGTCCGTCGTTACGCGGACTACTCGGCGGCTGACGGGTGGACCTGGCAGAACCAGGTCTCCACGATCGGTGCGATGATCCTCGGCGCCTCGATGCTGCCGTTCTTCCTGAACGTCTGGATCACGGCTCGCAAGGCTCCCAAGGTCACCGTCAACGACCCGTGGGGCTACGGCGCCTCGCTGGAGTGGGCGACGTCCTGCCCGCCGCCGCGACACAACTTCACGTCGATCCCGCGTATCCGCAGCGAGCGTCCCGCGTTCGACCTGAACCACCCGGAGGCTGCCGAGTTCGCGACCACGGCTCCCGGCGAGCGAGAGGCCCACTAAGTCATGCGCGACAATGTCATTCTCTGGTGGATTCTGACGGCGTTCTTCGCCCTCGTCGGTGTGATCTACACCGGTTGGCACATCCTGGCCACGCCGAGCCCCGAGTTCGCGATGCGGGTCGAGTGGGTCGGAACCGTGGCGCTGTTCTTCGCGGCCTTCATGGCGGCCATGATCGCGTTCTACCTCGATCGCACGCACAAGGCCCAGCAGGGCGAGCTTCCGGAAGACATCCTGACGTCGGACATCGATGACGGTGACCCGGAGCTCGGCGAGTTCAGCCCGTGGTCCTGGTGGCCCATCGTCCTCGCCGCCTCGGCCGGAATCTTCGTCGTCGGTCTCGCCGTCGGACACTTCCTGCTCCCGATCGGTCTCGCGATCTTCGTCGTCGCGATCGTCGGCTGGGTGTACGAGTACTACCGCGGCAACTTCGCCCGCTGAGTCCACGCAACGAAGAAGGCCCCCGGATCCGTCCGGGGGCCTTCTTCGTGTGCGCAGGCTCAGGAAGTGAGGACGCTCAGGCCCGCGTCCGGACGCGAGCGATGCCGGTGAGGGGATCCACAGGACGATGGTGGACACCGTCCGCGTCCTCCACGGGGTAGCCCTCACGCACCCAGTACTCGAAACCGCCGATCATCTCCCGGACGCGATAGCCGAGTCGCGCGAACTCGAGCGCGCCCTTCGCGCCGGCGTTGCATCCGGGGCTCCAGCAGTAGACGACGACGTCGGCATCCGTGGGGACCTCGGCCGCCGCGCGTGCGGCGATCTCGCTGTAGTGCATATGCACGGCACCGGCGACGCGGCCCTGCGCCCAGGCCTCCTCGGAGCGGACATCGACGACGACGACGTTCTCGCCGGCCTTCCGCGCGGCATACACGTCGCTGGCGTCCGTCTCGTAGGCGAGCTTGGCCTGGTAGTAGTCGATGCGGTCGATCATCCACTCAGCCTAGAGTCACGCCGCGAGGGCGACGCAGCGGATTCCCGTCGACGTGCGTTCGAATGCGGTCAGGATGCGGACTCAGAGGGCGGCGGTCATCTGCACGCGCGGACCGTAGGCGAAGAGGCCGAGCGCCGCCTCGGTGCGAACGAGTTCCTGGTGCAGCGGGGTGTCCGGCTCCGTCACGACGAACCCGCAGGAGGCGTAGAACGGCGCGTTCCACGGAACCTCGGCATAGGTGCGGAGCGTGATCTCCGTGTGCCCGCGTTCCCGAGCTTCGGCGAGTGCGGCTTCGACGAGTCGCCGGCCGATTCCCCGTCGACCGAACGCCGGGAGGACGGAGAGCTGCTCGAGGTGGGCGTGCCCGTCGAGCTCCAGAACGTGCACGAATCCGACGACCAGGTGAGGAGCGGCTCCGTCGTCTCGCGCCTCCGTGCCTTCTGTGCCCGCGTCTCGCGTCTCCGTGTCCCGCGTCTCCGTGTCCTGCGTCGCTGCGACGAGGACGAATCCGGGCGTGATCGTGCGCTCGTGCGGGGGAGTGGGCGGAGGCCAGTCCTCGGCTCCGAAGCGTTCCACGAGCAGGGCATCCGCTTCGATCTCGATCTGCTCGGTCGCAGCCTCATCGGCGGGGCCCGCCGGGCGGACCTCGATGTCCGTCATGACTCCGCGGCGACGGCGGCGATCGCCTCGATCTCGACGAGCTGGTCGTCGTATCCGAGGACGGTGACGCCCAGGAGGGTGCTCGGCACATCGTGATCGCCGAACGCGGCATGGATGACGTCCCACGCCGTCACGAGGTCTGCCTGCGCGGAGGAGGCCACGAGGACGCGCGTGCTGATCACGTCCGTGAGAGTCGCTCCGGAGACCTCCAGGGCGCCCTTCAGCGTCTCGACGCAGCGTGCTGCCTGGGCCGCGTAGTCACCGGGCGCGGCCGTGGTGCCATCGTCGTTGAGGGGGCAGGCGCCTGCGAGGAAGATCAGCCGGGATCCGGCGGGCGCCGTCGCAGCATAGGCGTAGGGGGTGTCGGCGAGGCTTTCGGAACGGATCAGCTGGACGACGGAAGACATGGTTCGATCCTTTCATTGAGGGGTGACGAAGAAGGCCCCGTCCGCAGGGACGAGGCCTTCTTCAAGAGGGGGAGTGGCGACTACTCGCCATCCTCCGACTTCTTGTTACGAGGCTTCTTCACCGGCTCCGTGGCGATCACGGTGCTCGGGGTGTTCGGCGTCTCGTCCACGTGGGTCTCATCGACCGTGAGCGGGGCGTCCGGGAAACCGGCGCGCTCGTGAGCACCCTGGATCTCGGCGACCTCGGTCTCGTCGTTGTGAGCCGTGACGTGGTGCTGGTGTGCATCGGCGGCCTCGACCTCGGCCTGCGTGAGCGGCGCGAGACGGTCTTCGAAGAACCAGCGGGAGATCGAGGAACGGAGGTTCTCCGTCCACGGGATACGACCCTTGGCGTTCGGACGCACCACGAGGGGCTCGTAGCCGTCGACGTCGATGAGCTTCCACCGGTCGTACTTGTCGACCGGCTGGTGCACCTCGATGAACTCGCCGCCGGGGAGGCGGACGATGCGGCCGGACTCGAAGCCGTGCAGCACGATCTCGCGGTCCTTCTTCTGCAGCGCGATGCAGATGCGCTTCGTGACGAAGTAGCCGAGGATCGGGCCCAGGAAGAGCAGAGCCTGGAGCGTGTGGATGACGCCCTCCATCGTGAGCATGAAGTGCGTCGCGATGAGGTCGGAGGAGGCCGCGGCCCACAGGACTGCGTAGAAGATGACACCGGCGACACCGATCGCGGTACGCGTCGCCGCGTTGCGCGGACGCTGGGCGATGTGGTGCTCGCGCTTGTCGCCCGTGACCCATGCCTCGATGAAGGGGTAGATCGCGACGGCGACGATGAACAGACCGAGGACCAGGACCGGGGCGATGATTCCGAACGACCAGGTGTGGTTCAGGAACACGATGTCCCAGTTCGACGGAGCCAGTCGCAGCGCACCGTCGGCGAATCCGATGTACCAGTCGGGCTGGGTACCGGCGGAAACAGGGGAGGGGTCGTACGGGCCGTAGTTCCAGATCGGGTTGATCTGGAAGAACGTCGCGATCAGCACGATGGTGCCGAAGACGATGAACAGGTAGCCGCCCATCTTGGACATGTACACCGGCATCATCGGGTAGCCCACGACGTTGTCGTTCGTGCGGCCGGGGCCGGCGAACTGCGTGTGCTTGTTGATGATCATGAGCATCAGGTGCACGACGATCAGCGCGATGACGAGCATCGGCAGGAGCAGGATGTGCAGCGTGTACAGGCGTCCGACGATGTCGGTACCGGGGAACTCGCCGCCGAAGAGGAGGAACGAGGTCCAGGTGCCGATCAGCGGGAGACCCTTGATCATGCCGTCGATGATGCGGAGGCCGTTACCCGAGAGCAGGTCGTCGGGGAGCGAGTAGCCCGTGAAGCCCTCGGCCATCGCGAGGATGAACAGGATGAAGCCGATCACCCAGTTCAGCTCGCGCGGCTTGCGGAAGGCACCCGTGAAGAACACGCGAAGCATGTGCACGCCGATGCCGGCGATGAACACGAGCGCGGCCCAGTGGTGGATCTGGCGGACCAGGAGACCACCGCGCAGGTCGAACGAGATGTGCAGCGACGACTCCAGCGCGGCGGACATCTCGATGCCGCGCATCGGAGCGTAGGCGCCGGTGTAGTGCGTCTCGACCATGGACGCCTGGAAGAAGAACGTCAGGAAGGTTCCGGAGAGGAACACGACGACGAAGCTCCACAGCGCGATCTCGCCGAGCATGAACGACCAGTGGTCGGGGAAGATCTTGCGTCCGAGCTCCTTGACGAAGCCGGAGAGGCTGGTGCGCTCATCGATGTAGTTCGACGCGGCACCCACGAAGCGTCCGCCGAGCGGCGCCTTGGTGTCCTTGTCCTCTTTGGACAGCGTTGCGGTGCTCAATGGCGCTCCCAGAAGCTCGGGCCGACGGGTTCCTTGAAGTCGCTGCGTGCGACCAGGTAGCCCTCGTCATCGACGGTGATGGGCAGCTGCGGCAGCGGACGAGCCGCCGGGCCGAAGATGACCTTTGCGTGGTCCGTGACGTCGAACTGCGACTGGTGGCACGGGCACAGCAGGTGGTGAGTCTGCTGCTCGTACAGTGCCACGGGGCAACCGACGTGCGTGCAGACCTTGGAGTACGCGACGATGCCGTCGTAGGACCAGTCCTTGCGGTCCTCGGCCTCGATCAGCTGCTCGGGGCGCAGGCGCATCATCAGCACGATGGCCTTGGCCTTCTCCTCGAGGTAGCCGTCGTGGTGGCTGAGGGTCGCGAGCTCTTCGGGGATCACGTGGAACGCGGAGCCGATCGTGACGTCCGCGGCACGGATGGGCGTGCCGTCGGGGTCGCGGACCAGGCGGGCGCCCTTCTCCCACATCGTGTGCTTGAGCAGCACGACCGGGTCACCCGCGGTGGGGTCCTCCGGCGTGGAGTGAGGGGCGAGACCGCGGAACAGCGCGACGCCCGGGATGATCGAGGCGACGATGGCGGCGAACAACGAGTTGCGGATGACCGTGCGACGGCCGAAACCGGACTCCTCGTTCGCGTCGGCGAAGGCCTGGATGGCCGCCTCGCGGGTCGCGTCCTTGCCACGGGTGGGGTGGCGGTGCTCGATGAACTCCTTGTCGGACATGAGCGCCTTGGACCAGTGGATCGCACCGATGCCGAGGGCCAGCAGCGCGAGAGCGATACCGAGACCGATGAAGAGGTTGTTCTGCCGGATGTCGATGAGCGCGCCGCTCTCGATCGGGAACAGCATGTAGGCGGCGACCGCCCAGATGCTTCCCGCGAGCGAGAGGTAGAACAGCGTGTAGACGGTGCGGACAGCGGCCTTCTCAGCGCGCGGGTCCTTGTCGGTCATCCGCTCGCGGTGCGGCGGAAGGCCGGGGTTCTGCACGGGATCGCTGACTGCGACACCCAGCCCCGGAGAGGGCTGGTAGGCCCTGTCAAGAGCCTGCGAGTCGTCGTCGTGTGCCATGGTGCTCCTCGTACGTTCCTCTTCGATGAATAAGCGTCAGTTGGACTTCGCCGTGATCCACACGGTGACGGCGACGAGTGCGCCGATTCCGAAGATCCAGACGAACAGGCCCTCGGAGACCGGTCCGAGCGAACCGAGCGAGAATCCGCCGATCTGCACGGACTGCTGCTGGAAGAGCAGAGCCGAGATGATGTCGCGCTTGTCCTCGTCGGACAGGTTCATGTCGCCGAAGACCGGCATGTTCTGCGGGCCGGTGACCATGGCCGCGTAGATGTGCAGCGCGCTGGTCTCGGTCAGGGCCGGGGCGTACTTGCCCTCGGTGAGCGCACCGCCGGCCGCGGCCACGTTGTGGCACATGGCGCAGTTCACACGGAAGAGCTCGGCGCCGTGTGCGACGTCGCCCTCTCCGTCGAGGATGCGGTCAGCGGGGAAGGTCGGGCCGGGGGCCTCCGACTGCACGAAGGACGAGATCGCGAGGATCTGGTCCTCGGTGAACTGCGGTGCCTTCTGGGGCGCCTGCGGTCCCTGCATCTGCAGGGGCATGCGTCCGGTCGACAGCTGGAACTCGGTCGCCAGCTCGCCGACGCCGTAGAGGCTCGGTCCGTTGGCGGTTCCCTGCAGGTCGAGGCCGTGGCAGGTGGCGCAGTTCGCCTGGAATAGCTTCTTGCCGTCTTCGACGGTCAGCTGGGTCGATGCGGTCTGCGTGTCGGTCGCAGCGAACGCCGCGGACGCACCGGCGTACACAGCGCCGGTGATCATGAGGCCTGCTCCGATGAGCGCGGCCGCCGCCAAAGGGCTGCGACGACCGCTGGAACGGCGCTTCTTCTCTCGTGCCATCTCGGGGATCAGCTCCGCTCTTATTTCAGGAAGTAGATAACGAGGAACAGCACGATCCAGACGACGTCGACGAAGTGCCAGTAGTAGGACACCACGATCGAGGAGGTCGCCTCTTTGTGCCGGAAGTTCTTGACGGCGTACGCGCGGCCGATGACGAGCAGGAACGCGACCAGGCCACCGGTGACGTGCAGGGCGTGGAAGCCGGTCGTCAGGTAGAACGCGGAGGCGTACGAGTCGGCGTTGATCGGCATGCCTTCAGCGACGAGCTGGGCGTACTCCCAGACCTGGCCGGAGACGAAGATCGCGCCGAGGGCGAAGGTGAGGAAGAACCACTCCACCATGCCCCAGCCGAAGAGGCGACGGCGTCCGGCGCCGTTCTTCTGGCCCTTGCCGATCTTGTACGGCTGCAGGTCTTCCGCCGCGAACACGCCCATCTGGCACGTGAACGAGGAGAGCACCAGGATGGCTGTGTTGACTGCGGCGAACGGGACGTTCAGCAGCTCGGTCCGGTCGGCCCACAGCTCCGGGGAGGTGCTGCGGAGGGTGAAGTAGATCGCGAAGAGTCCCGCGAAGAACATCACCTCACTGCCGAGCCACACAATGGTGCCGACAGCTACCGGGTTGGGCCGCTTAATCGTTCTCGCCGCCGGGGCATACGTCGCTGAGGTCGTCACCCCTCCATTATGGCCGATCCTCGGGCGTGATTCTTGCACCGACGGCCTTCGATTCGCCCGTCGATGACTTAGGGGACCCTAAGAAAACACTGCGAATACCCGGTGAATCCGCGGGAAACAAGGGATGGGCGTGGAGTGCACATGCGCTCGGAAGCATCTGCATGTTTTCTCCGCGCCGATAGGATCGCACACATGGCTGATTCCCTGACCTGGTCCGACCTGCTCACCTCGTTGCTGGAGCGTCGTGACCTCAGCGTCTGGGAGTCCACGTGGGCGATGCGTCAGATCATGCAGGGGAGTGTGAGCGAGGCTCAGCTCGCGGGCTTCCTCGTCGCGCTCCGCGCCAAGGGCGAGACGATCGATGAGATCGTCGGCTTCCGCGACGCGATCCTCGAGGCCGCCGTGCCGCTGCCCGTCTCGCCCGACGTGCTCGACATCGTCGGGACCGGCGGCGATCGCGTCGGAACCGTGAACGTCTCCACCACCGCGGCGATCATCATCGGCGCCACAGGCGTCCCGGTCGTCAAGCACGGCAACCGCGCGGCCAGCTCCGCCTCCGGTTCGTCCGACGTGCTCGGCGCGCTCGGCCTCGAGCTGTCGCTCGACCCCGCTGCCGTCGCATCCATCCTCGATCGCACCGGCATCACGTTCGCCTGGGCCGGCGCGTTCCATCCCGGGTTCAAGCACGCGGGGTCCGTCCGCGCGGAGCTCGGTGTGCCCACGGTCTTCAACATGCTCGGCCCGCTGTGCAATCCTGCGCGCGCCGAGGCCAACGCGGTCGGCGTGGCGCAGATCGAGCGCGTCCCGCTGATCACCGGCGTCTTCCGGACCCGCGGCGCGACGGCCCTCGTCTTCCGCGGCGATGACGGACTCGATGAGCTGACCACGACCGGGCACAGCCGGATCTGGGAGGTCACGCGCGGAGACATCCACGAGCACGACCTCGACCCGCGCGACCTCGGCATCCCGGTCGCGGACCTCGCGGACCTCATCGGCGGTTCGCCGCAGCACAACGCGGACGTGCTCCGGCGGACGCTGGCGGGCGAGACGGGCGCCGTGCGGGACATCGTGCTGCTCAACGCCGCAGCGGGCATCGTCGCGTTCGAGCTGTCGCAGGACGCCGGCCAGGTGCAGCGGCCGATCCTCGAGCGTCTGCGCGATGGCTACGACAAGGCCGCCGCAGCCGTCGACGACGGCCGTGCGCTGGCGAAGCTCGATCAGTGGATCGGCGTGAGTCGCGAGCTGTCGACGCCGCAGGAGTGACCATGGACCCCGTCGACGCCCTGCTGGAGATCGCCTCCCTCCTGGAGCGGGAGCGGGCGTCGCGGTATCGGGCGAAGGCGTTCCGCCAGGCCGCAGCGACGCTGCAGGATCTCCCGGACGACGTCCGGGCCGATCCCACGCGGCTGCGCGCGGCCAAGGGGATCGGCGAATCCACGTTCGCGGTGATCCGTCAGGCGCAGGCCGGGGAGGTCCCCGACTACCTGGTGGAGTTGCGCGGCGACGTCGAACCCGAGCGGGTGTCGGCACTCCGAGCCAAGCTGCGCGGCGATCTGCATGCCCACACCGACTGGTCGGACGGCACGACGCCGATCGCGGTCATGGCCGCCGCCGCGCGGGCACAGGGCCATGAGTACCAGGCGATCACGGACCACTCTCCTCGTCTCCGCGTCGCGCGGGGGCTGTCCGCCGAGCGGCTCCGCGAGCAGATCCCGTTGGTGCGCGCGGAGTCCGGTGACGGTTTCACGCTCCTCGCGGGGATCGAGGTCGACATCCTGGAGGACGGCCGACTCGACCAGGAGGACGACCTCCTCGGTGAACTCGACATCGTCGTGGCGTCCGTGCATTCCCAGCTGCGCATGGATGCCCGTCCGATGACGGCCCGGATGATCGCCGCGGTGTCGCATCCGCGGGTGAACGTCCTCGGACACTGCACGGGGCGTCTCGTTCAGGGGGATCGCGGCACCCGGTCGCCGTCGGAGTTCGACGCCGCCGCGGTGTTCGCGGCGTGTGCCGAGAACGGCGTCGCGGTCGAGATCAACTCGCGGCCGGAACGGCAGGACCCGCCGGACGAGCTGATCGCCATCGCCCTCGAGGCCGGATGCCTGTTCTCGATCGACTCGGACGCCCATGCGCCGGGACAGCTCTCGCTGCTGGATCATGGCGCCGAGCGCGCCGAGCGGGCCGGGATCCCCGCAGCGCGCATCGTGACGACCTGGGGTCTCTCGCGTCTGCTGGCCTGGGCAGAGTGATCCGCCGCTGAATGCGGTCAGCTCGCGGGCAGGGCGGCGTTCGAGACGGCCGCGACCGCCCGGGCCATCGAACCGCCGAGGTTCCACTTCTCGGCGAGGGCGGTCGCCGCGTCCGCCTCGGCGGGATCGAGCACGTGCAGGGGCACATCGGGCGCGCTGATCGGAAGCGAGGTGGCGACCGCGACGACGGTCGGTGCGACGTCGAGATAGGCGGTCGCCGCCAGCAGCTTCGCGCGGACCCCGGCGCTCATCCCTTCGCCGGCTTCGGCCGCAGCGCGGATACCGTCCAGGTCGCTGTGCGTCTGCAGGAGAGTGGCCGCCGTCTTCTCGCCGACTCCGGCGACGCCGGGCAGCCCGTCGGATGCATCGCCGCGCATGGTGGCGAAGTCCGCATACTGCGAGGGGAGGACGCTGTACTTCGCGACGACGGTGGCGTCGGTCACGATCTCCAGGTTGCTCATGCCCTTCGCCGTGTAGATGACCCTGACGTCGCGCGCGTCGTCGACGAGCTGGAACAGGTCCCGGTCGCCGGTGACGATGTCGACCGGCATCGTGGCGTTCGTGGCGAGGGTTCCGATGACGTCGTCCGCCTCGTGCTCGGCCACCCCGATGATGGGGATGCCGATCGCGGCGAGCGTCTCGCGGATCAGGGGGATCTGTGCCTCGAGCGGGTCGGGGATCTCCTCGACATCCGGTCCGCTCGCCACGACCTCCACCACGCGGTGGGTCTTGTAGCTCGGGATGAGATCGACGCGCCACTGCGGGCGCCAGTCGTCGTCCCAGCAGGCGATCACGTGCGTGGGCTCGTAGAGGGTGACGAGCTTCGCGATGATGTCGAGCAGACCGCGCGCGGCGTTGATCGGCGAACCGTCCGGGGCCGTCACCTTGTCGGGGACGCCGTAGAAGGCGCGGAAGTAGAGGCTGGCGGTGTCGAGCAGCATGAGGCGATCGGCGCGGGTCATGGACTCAGCGTAGAGCGCGCTCGCCCCCGCGGTCAGCACCCCGGGGCCTGGGGCTGCTCGGCGCAGGTGCGTGCGACGAGGGCGGTGCGCGCCTCGAAGATGCGGACCTGCTGCGTCGTGCCGTTCACCGTGAGCTCACCCGCCACTGAGAACCATCCGCCGCCGATGTCGACCTCGGCCGAATACCGGACGGAGGCGCGCGCGTCGTAGGTGCCGCGGTCGCGATACGTATGGCTCGTGGAGGTGGGCGTGAACGGAGCCTGATCGAGGGCCGCCCAGGTCAGCCCGCCGTTCGTGGACGTGCTCTTCGCGCCGTCGCCGTAGTCGAAGTCGACGCCGACGGGGGTGAAGCGCACCGTGACCGGCTTGCCGAAGAGCTCCCCGGTGCGCGTCTGCGCAGATGCCGAGGCGACGATGTTGGTGGGCAAGCCGGCGATGCCGACGTCTTCCGGCTCGGCGATCGTCCGCACCGGATCCGGCGCGAACTGCGCGACGTCGGTGATCGTGATCGGCCGGCCCTCGTCGGTGGTCACCTTGACCGCGTCGATCCCGCAGCCCATGATGCGGACGGCGTCGGGATCGCAGAGGGATACCTCCTCTTCAGCCTGGGCGGGAGGCGCGGAAGGTGGACCGCCGTCAGACGTCTGAGTTTTTTCCCCAGTGACCGAGAGTTGGCTCCCGCTGTTTGTGACGCACCCCGTAGTCACAGAAACTGCAGCGTTGCAGGCGCTGGGTGAGAGTGGAGGGGCGGGTAGTAGGAAGGCGAGGAACACCCCCACCAAGATCAGCCCGCGCACTCGTACTCACCCGTGCCTTCGAGATCGGAGATCGTGAGCGGCGTGGCGACGGAGTTCTTGGAGAACGTGATGGTCATCGGCTGATGAGGCGGCCGGTCGGCAGACACGATTGATGCGCCGGACGCATCGAGAACATCCACGTCGCTTACGTCCACGCAAACGTTGGCATGTACCAGCCCGGCAATCCAGTCGACAGTGGCGCCTGAAAATGAGTAATAGTGCGTCTGGCCAACCACTCGCGTCTTCTCGGCGTGCAAGCGGCTAAAGGCCTCTCGCGTCGAACTCGCTGCGGTGCCGGAGAGAAGCGCGAAGACGGCTTCGAACGTCGTCGTTTCTGAGAAGTCCACTTGGTTCAGCGCGTCGTTGTACGCGCTATACGTCGCCTCGGCTGCGGCGAAGGCTTCGGCTTCGGAGGCGAACAGCGGAGTCGGCGTGGGCGTGGGGGTCGGCGTCGGGGAGCAGGCGGTCAGCATCGCTGCGACGACGAGCATGCCGGCGCAGACGACCCGTGTGGACGAGAGTCGGGGAGGAGCGGGAGTCACCCGGGTCACGGTAGGCGGAATGCCCGAGGCCCCGCGGGAGTTATCCACAGGTGAGGGACGGACGCGCTCTTCCTGCGGCATCCCAACTTCTGATAGCCTGAATTGTCACTCGTGGCGTGCTTCGCGTGCCCTCGTGACAAGAAAACCAAAATCCAACTGCTGTGAAGCATGCAGTCGGCCGTGCGCGGTCTTTGCCTCCCAGCCTGAGTCTCCATTCACAAGGACAACCCACTACATGACTACCGCAACGACCGCCCCGGCCACCAAGCAGGTCGCCATCAACGACATCGGATCTGCTGAGGACTTCCTGGCCGCGGTCGAGAAGACCCTGAAGTTCTTCAACGACGGCGACATCATCGAGGGCACGATCGTCAAGATCGACCGCGATGAGGTCCTCCTCGATGTCGGCTACAAGACCGAGGGTGTCATCCCCTCGCGCGAGCTCTCGATCAAGCACGACGTCGACCCCAACGAGGTCGTCGCTGTCGGCGACCAGGTCGAGGCCCTCGTTCTCCAGAAGGAGGACAAGGAAGGCCGTCTGATCCTCTCCAAGAAGCGTGCTCAGTACGAGCGTGCCTGGGGAGACGTCGAGAAGATCAAGGAGAACGACGGCGTCGTCACCGGTACGGTCATCGAGGTCGTCAAGGGTGGACTCATCGTCGACATCGGACTCCGTGGCTTCCTCCCGGCTTCGCTCATCGAGCTGCGTCGCGTCCGCGACCTCACGCCGTACCTGGGCCAGGAGATCGAGGCCAAGATCCTCGAGCTCGACAAGAACCGCAACAACGTCGTCCTCAGCCGCCGCGCGCTGCTCGAGCAGACGCAGTCGGAGTCGCGCACCACGTTCCTGAACAACCTGCACAAGGGTCAGGTCCGCAAGGGTGTCGTGTCGTCGATCGTCAACTTCGGTGCGTTCGTCGACCTGGGCGGCGTGGACGGCCTCGTGCACGTCTCCGAGCTGTCCTGGAAGCACATCGAGCACGCCTCCGAGGTCGTCGAGGTGGGCCAGGAGGTCACCGTCGAGATCCTCGAGGTCGACCTCGACCGCGAGCGCGTCTCCCTGTCGCTGAAGGCGACGCAGGAGGACCCGTGGCAGGTCTTCGCCCGTACCCACGCGATCGGTCAGGTCACGCCGGGTAAGGTCACCAAGCTCGTTCCGTTCGGTGCGTTCGTTCGCGTCGCAGACGGCATCGAGGGCCTCGTCCACATCTCCGAGCTCTCCAGCAAGCACGTTGAGCTGGCTGAGCAGGTCGTGTCGGTCGGCGAAGAGGTCTTCGTCAAGGTCATCGACATCGACCTCGAGCGTCGTCGCATCTCGCTGTCGCTGAAGCAGGCCAACGAGTCGGTCGACCCCAACGGCACCGAGTTCGACCCGGCCCTGTACGGCATGCTCGCCGAGTACGACGAGAACGGCGAGTACAAGTACCCGGAGGGCTTCGACGCCGAGACCGGTGCGTGGAAGGAAGGCTTCGACGCCCAGCGCGAGGCATGGGAGCAGGAGTACGCTGCAGCCCAGGCTCGCTGGGAGGCGCACAAGGCTCAGGTCGTCAAGGCGGCCGAGGCCGAGGCTGCGGCCGGCGAAGACTTCGGCGGCCAGTCCTTCACCAGCGAGGCTGCCGGCGCCGGCACCCTCGCGGACGACGAGGCACTCGCGGCTCTGCGCGAGAAGCTCTCGGGCGGCAACGCTTAAGCAGCACTCTGAAACGGGTCGTCACCCCGCCTTCGGGCGGGTGTGGCGGCCCGTTTCGCATGTCCGGAAGTGCGGATTCCGTTGCGTGACGGAACATTACGACCGCATTCGTAACATTCGATGCCCTCCGACAGCATGAGGGAATGACCGCCCTGCTGCCCGCGTCGCGCAACGCCGACGTCTCGACGACGGCGGGGACCGCGCAGGCCGTGCGTCTCGACGGTATCGACCGCTCCTTCCCGCTGCCGCATGGAAGGCGCGATGTCCTCCGGGGGATCGACCTCGACATCGCGGCCGGCGAGATCGTCGCGGTCGTCGGGCCCTCCGGATGCGGGAAGTCGACGCTGCTGCGCCTCATCGGCGGGCTCGACGTGCCTACGCGCGGCGGCATCCGCCTCGACGGCATCGGCGTCGCCGACGTGGACGAGCGCACCGCGATCGCATTCCAGGAACCACGACTGCTGCCGTGGCGCACGATCGCCCAGAACGTGGAGCTCGGCCTGCGGCGCGGCACTCCTCGCCGTGCGGGCCGGGAGCGCGTGCGCGAGCTGCTGCACCTGGTCGGACTGGATCACGCCGCCGACCAGCGTCCGCGCGAGGTGTCCGGCGGCATGGCGCAGCGCGCGTCCCTCGCCCGAGCGCTCGCCCGCAACCCCGGCGTGCTGCTCCTCGACGAACCCTTCGGCGCCCTCGACGCGCTCACACGCTTGCGCATGCACGACCTGCTCCTGAAGATCCATGCGGCCGAGCCGACCACGGTCCTGCTCGTCACGCACGACGTCGAAGAGGCCCTGTACCTCGCCGACCGGGTCCTGCTGCTGCGCACCCTTACCGAGGGTACGGAGACCTCGATCGCCCGCACGATCTCCGTGCCGGGCATCCGCCCCCGAGACCGCGCCGACCGCGGTCTCGCCGACCTGCGCGCCGATCTTCTCGAAGGTCTCGGCGTCGACACCCACCACAGCATCACCGAGGAGACCCGATGAGCACCATCACCCGCCGAATCATCCCCGCGATCGCGATCGCCGGGACGATGATGCTCGTCGCGACCGGATGCCTCGCGGGGGAGAATGCCGGCGCGACCGACACGAAGCCCACCTCCGGCGCGACCGAGTGGTCGTCGGACACGCTCTCGATCGACTTCGCGACGTACAACCCCCTGAGCCTCGTGATCCGCGACCAGGGCATCCTCGAGGACATCCTCGGTGACGACGTCACGGTCGAGTGGGTGCAGTCCGCCGGCTCCAACAAGGCCAACGAGCTCCTCCGCTCCGGTTCGGTCGACGTCGGATCGACCGCGGGATCGGCGGCGCTGCTCGCCCGCGCGAACGGCTCGCCCATCCAGGTGATCGACATCTTCTCGCAGCCCGAGTGGGCGGCCATCGCCGTCGGCCCGGACAGCGACATCACGTCGGTCGAAGACCTCAAGGGTGCGTCGATCGCGGCGACCAAGGGCACGGACCCCTACTTCTTCCTGCTCCAGGCGCTGGAGGAGGGTGGCCTGTCCCTCTCCGACGTGGAGGTGCAGAACCTGCAGCACGCCGACGGCCGTGCCGCGCTCGACGGCGGCTCGGTCGACGCCTGGGCCGGCCTCGACCCGATCATGGCCGCAGCCGAGGTCGAGTCGGGCGACAAGCTCATCTACCGCAACGTGGACTTCAACACGTACGGGTTCCTCAACGCCACCGAGGACTTCGTGACGAACCACCCCGACCTCGCTCAGGCCGTCGTCGACGCCTACGAGCAGGCGCGGGAGTGGGCACTCGCGAACCCCGACGAGACCGCGGCCCTGCTCGCCGAGGTCGCCGGCATCGACCCCGCGGTCGCCACCACGGTGATCCAGGAGCGCTCGAACCTCGACGTCAGCGGCATCCCCGGCGCGGACCAGGTCGCCGTGCTCGAGAAGATCGCCCCGGTGCTCGTCGAATCCGGCGACGTGCAGGGCGGGCAGGACTCGGTCGACAAGGCGCTGTCCTCCATCGTCAACGACACGTTCGCGAAGAAGGCGGTCGGCGGCGAGTGACGATTCCCGACCGGCTGATCGTCCCCGCGGACTCGCGGGACGCGCTCGACTTCGCCCAGGGGAAGTCTCGGAGCACCGGGGCGGTGACCCGTCACGTGTGGGATCGTCCTGCGGTGCGGATCCTCGGCGGACTCCTGCTGCCGGCCGTCATCCTCCTCGTCTGGCAGCTCGTGACGACGTCGGGCCTCGTCGAGCCGTATCGCCTCCCCACACCTGCGTCCGTCTATCAGGCCGGCGTCGAACTGGCCGAGAGCGGGCAGCTCTGGACCCACATCGCGATCTCCGTCCAGCGCGTGCTGCTCGGCTTCGCGATCGGCTCCGTCATCGGGCTCGCGGCTGCCGGGATCGTGGGGCTGTCCCGCTGGGGCGACGTGCTTCTCAGCCCGACGCTCGCGGCGGTCCGGGCCGTCCCGTCGCTCGCCTGGGTGCCGCTCCTCATCCTCTGGATGCAGATCGGCGAGGAGTCGAAGGTCACGCTCATCGCGATCGGCGCGTTCTTCCCCGTCTACACGACGGTGGCGTCGGCCCTCCGGCACGTCGACCCGCACCTCGTCGAGGCCGGCCGATCGTTCAGCCTGCGCGGCTGGTCCCTGTTCCGCACGGTGCAGCTTCCCGCCGTCGTGCCCTCGGTCGTGGCCGGACTCCGTCTCGCGCTCGCGCAGGCCTGGCTGTTCCTCGTCGCGGCGGAGCTGATCGCGTCCTCCATGGGCCTCGGCTTCCTGCTGACCGACTCGCAGAGTACCGGCCGCATCGACCGCATCCTCCTCTCCATCGTGCTGCTCGCCCTGCTCGGCACGATCACCAGCGGCATCCTCGCGCTGCTCGAGAAGTACCTGCTGCGCCGGTGGGTGTGAGCATGACCGAGGCACGGCTTCAGGAGTCGCGTGTGTACGCGCCCGCCGCCGGGTTCAGCGACGCGAACGTCACCGCGGAAGCGTATGCACGCGCCGCGGCGGACCCGGTCGCGTTCTGGGAGGAGGCCGCGCGCCGACTGGTGTGGTCGGAGCCGTGGCACACCGCCCACGAATGGGATCCGCCGCTGGGAGATGCGGTCCCCGCGGCGCGCTGGTTCCTCGGCGGGAAGCTCAACGTCGCCGTGAACTGCGTGGATCGCCATGTCGCGGAAGGCCGCGGAGACAAGGTCGCGCTGCACTTCGAAGGTGAGCCGGGCGATCGGCTCTCGGTGACGTACACAGACCTGCAGGAGCGGGTCTCCCGCGCCGCCAACGCACTCGTCGCCCTGGGCATCCGACCGGGGGACCGCGTCGTGATCTACCTCCCGGTCCTCGTCGAGACGGTCGTCATCACGCTCGCCTGCGCGCGGATCGGCGCCGTGCACTCCCTCGTCTTCGGTGGCTTCTCGGCCGAGGCCGTGCGGTTCCGCCTGGAGGACACGGGCGCGAAGCTGCTCGTGACGAGTGACGGCCAGTATCGCCGGGGGACCGCCACCGAGGTGAAATCCACGGCCGACGTCGCCGCGGCAGACCTTCCCGACCTCGAGCACGTGCTCGTGCTGCAGCGCACCGGGCAGGATGTGCCATGGACCGACGGCCGTGACGTCTGGTGGCATGACGTCGTCGACACCGCCTCGCCCGTGCACGAGGCCGAGCCCTTCGACGCCGAGCATCCGCTCTTCCTCATCTACACCTCCGGCACGACCGGGAAGCCGAAGGGCCTCGTCCATACGTCCGGCGGCTACCTGGCGCAGGCGAGCTGGGCGCACTGGGCGCATTTCGACGCGAAACCCGACGACGTGCACTGGTGCACCGCCGATCTCGCCTGGGTCACCGCGCACACCTACGAGATCTACGGACCGCTATCGAACGGACTGACCCAGGTCATCTACGAGGGCACACCCGACGCCCCACACCGCGAGAGACACCTCGAGATCATCGAGCGCTATGGAGTGACCGTGTACTACACGGCGCCCACGTTGATCCGCACCTTCATGACCTGGTTCGGTGCCGAGCTGCCATCCGGCCACGACCTCTCCACCCTGCGACTGCTGGGCACCGTCGGCGAGGCGATCAACCCCGAGGCCTGGGTGTGGTTCCGGCGGAACTTCGGTCGTGACGAGCTGCCCGTGATCGACACCTGGTGGCAGTCGGAGACCGGAGCGGCGATGATCGCGCCCCTTCCCGGCGTGACGAGCCTCAAGCCGGGTTCGGCGTCGGTCCCGCTGCCGGGCATCGATGTCGCGGTGGTCGACGAGCACGGCGATGAGGTCGCACCGGGACGATCGGGAACGCTGGTGGTACGTCGTCCCTGGCCGGGGATGGCGCGCACGGTCTGGGGCGACCCGACGCGTTACCGCGACGCGTACTGGTCCGCCCACGCGCGTCGAGGCGATCACGGCGGCTTCTACGTCGCCGGCGACGGGGCCACCCGCGATGCCGACGGGTACATCTGGATCCTGGGACGCCTCGACGACGTCGTGAACGTGTCGGGGCACCGGCTGTCGACGATCGAGATCGAGTCGGCCCTGGTCGCCCACGAGACCGTGGGGGAGGCCGGCTCGGCCGGTGTCTCCGATCCGGTCACTGGGCAGGCGGTCGTGGCCTTCGTCACACCGTCCGGTCGCGCCGAGGTGACCCCTTCCGCGCTGCGGGCACAGGTGGCGCAGGCGATCGGGCCCGTCGCCAAGCCGAAGCACATCGTGATCGTCCCCGACCTGCCGAAGACGCGGTCCGGCAAGATCATGCGCCGACTCCTGGCACAGTTGTGGGAGGCCGAGCAGGATCGCCGAGCCGGCCGCGAGCCGCAGCCGCTCGGCGACACCACATCGCTGCAGAACCCCTGGGCCGTCGACGACATCGCCGACGTGCTCGCCGACGCCGAACTGAGGACAGCATGACGGAAGAACACCGCTTCGGATTCCGCACCAGAGCTCTGCACGCCGGAGGCACTCCCGACGCGGCGACCGGCGCGAGGGCGGTGCCGATCTACCAGACCACGTCCTTCGTGTTCGACGATGCCGCGGACGCGGGCAACCTCTTCGCGCTCCAGAAGTACGGCAACATCTACTCCCGGATCGGCAACCCGACGGTCGCCGCCCTGGAGGAGCGACTGGCCTCCCTGGAGGGCGGCATCGGCGCCGTCGCGACCGCCTCGGGCATGAGCGCGGAGTTCATCACGTTCGCCGCGCTCGTCGGCGCCGGAGATCACGTCGTCGCCGCCGCGCAGCTGTACGGCGGCACGGTCACGCAGCTCGACGTCACCCTGCGCCGCTTCGGGGTCGAGACGACGTTCGTCGCCTCGACGGACCCGGCCGACTTCGCGGCCGCGATCCGTCCGGAGACGAAGGTGGTCTACGTGGAGATGATCGGCAATCCCTCGGGGGAGATCGCCGACATCGAGGGCCTCGCCGCCGTCGCGCACGATGCGGGAGTCCCGCTCGTCGTGGACGCGACCCTCGCGACCCCGTACCTCGCACGCCCGCTGGAGCACGGCGCGGACATCGTGATCCACTCCGTGACCAAGTTCCTCGGCGGACACGGCACGACCCTCGGCGGCGTGGTGATCGAGAAGGGGACCTTCGACTGGGGCAACGGCAAGTTCCCGCAGATGACCGAGCCCGTCGAGTCCTACGGCGGCATCAAGTGGTGGGACAACTTCGGCGAGTACGGCTTCCTCACCAAGCTCCGCTCCGAGCAGCTGCGCGACATCGGCCCGGCGCTCAGCCCGCAGTCGGCGTTCAACCTGCTCCAGGGCATCGAGACGCTCCCGCAGCGCATCGACGCGCACCTCGCGAACGCGCGTGTCGTCGCCGACTGGTTGGAGTCGGATCCGCGTGTAGCCTATGTCACCTGGGCCGGACTCGAGGGGCACCCGCACCACGAGCGCGCGGCGAAGTACCTGCCGCTCGGACCCGGCTCGGTCTTCGCGTTCGGCGTCGCCGCGGAGGACGGCCGGGCCGCGGGGGAGACGCTCATCGAGAACCTGCAGCTCGCCTCGCACCTCGCGAACATCGGCGACGCCCGCACGCTCGTCATCCACCCCGCCTCCACCACCCACCGACAGCTCACCGCGGAACAGCTGGTCGCGGCCGGTGTGCGTGCCGACCTGATCCGCATCTCGGTAGGGCTCGAGGACGCCGAGGACATCATCTGGGACCTCGACCAGGCACTGACGACCGCGACGGGAGCGACCCGATGACTGCGACGACGAACACCGGTGACGCCTGCGCCCTGCCCACGCCGACGGATGCCGCGGCCTGCGCGCTGCCGGGGAGCGCCCCCGCCGTGCCCGGCCGGACCCGGGTGGGACCGACCCAGCAGGAGCGGTTCGCGCTGCTCCGGCGCGCGAAGTCGATCGCGATCGTCGGGGCCTCGAACAACCCGGCGCGCGCGTCGTTCTTCGTCGCCACGTACCTGCTGTCCAGTACGGCCTACGACGTGTACCTGGTGAACCCGCGCGAGACCGAGATCCTCGGACAGCCCGTGTACGCGTCCCTGAAGGACCTGCCGGTCGTGCCCGACATCGTCGACGTGTTCCGTCGTCACGACGACCTCCCCGGCGTGGCGCAGGAGGCCATCGATGTCGGCGCGCAGACGCTGTGGCTGCAGCTCGGGTCGTGGAACGAGGAGGCGGCGGCGACCGCCGAGGCCGCCGGAGTGTCGGTCGTGATGGACCGGTGCATCAAGATCGAGCATGCGCGCTTCCACGGTGGACTGCATCTGGCGGGCTTCGACACGGGTGTGATCAGCTCGCGGCGTCAGCTGCTCGCGCGCTGAGCGTCGTCGCCGGGCGGACCATAGACTGGCCACATGCCTCTCATCGCGCTCACCGGCGGCATCGCCTCCGGGAAGTCGACCATCGCCAGGCGTCTCGCGGAGCACGGTGCCGTCATCGTGGATGCCGATCAGATCGTGCGCGACGTGCAGGCTCCCGGATCGCCGGTGCTGGAGCGGATCGCGGAGACTTTCGGTCCGTCCGTCATCGCCGTCGACGGAGCGCTCGACCGTCCGGCACTGGGTGCTGAGGTCTTCGGAAACCCCGAACGCCTCGCACAGCTGAACGCGATCGTCCACCCCGCCGTGCGGGAAGAGTCGCAACGACGGTTCGATGCGGCGACTGCTGCGGACCCGGCCGCCGTGGTCGTCTACGACGTGCCCCTCCTGGTCGAGGCGCGCGTCGACGACCCCTGGGACCTGATCGTGGTCGCTCACGCCCCGGCCGCGGAACGGCTTCGTCGTCTGGTCGAGCTGCGCGGCATGGACGCCCCCGCCGCGCAGGGCCGGATCGACGCGCAGGTCTCCGACGAACGCCGGCTCGCGATCGCCGACGTCGTGATCGACACCGCGGGCACCCTGGAGCACACGCTCGAGCAGACGGATGCGCTGTGGGAGCGGATCCGCCGCCCGTGACCTTCTCCGGCCACGCGCCGGGATCGCGCGAGTACCGTCGCCTCATCGTCGGTCTGTTCTTCGCCGGGATCGCCACGTTCGCACAGCTCTACTCCGCACAGGCCGTGCTGCCGCAGATCGCGAGCGACCTCGCCGTCGGACCCGCAACGGCGGCCCTGAGCGTCTCGGCCGCAACGCTCGGGCTGGCGCTCGCGGTGATCCCGTGGTCGATCGTCGCGGACCGCATCGGCCGGGTGCCCGCTATGGCGACGGGGGTGCTCCTCGCGACACTGTTCGGACTCGCGGCGCCGCTGAGCGGGGAGATGGCGGTGCTGCTCCTGCTCCGTTTCGCGGAGGGCGTGGCGCTGGGAGCCGTACCGGCGGTGGCTCTCGCCTACCTCAGCGAGGAGGTGGCGGCACGGTACGCGGCCACGGCGGCGGGAAGCTACATCGCCGGGACCACCGTCGGCGGCCTGCTCGGGCGCATCGTCTCCGGCATCGTCGGGGAGGTCGGCGGCTGGCGCGTCGGCATCCTGTCCGTCGCGGTCGTCTGCCTCGCGGCCGCGATCCTCTTCCTGTCGCTCACGCCCCGGGCACGCGGATTCGTCCCCGGACGTCTGCGGGTCGACCGCGGCCCCGGCATTCTCGAGCGGCTCCGCGGACCTCTGCGCTCCCGGGTGCAGTGGGCTCTGTATGCGCAGGGCTTCCTACTGATGGGCGCGTTCGTCGCGGTATACAACTACCTGGGGTTCCATCTCTCGGCACCTCCGTTCGCGCTGCCGGCGTGGGTGGTGACGCTGCTCTTCCTGGCGTACCTGGCCGGCACGGTCTCCTCACCAGGGGCAGGGACGCTCGCCTCCAGAGTCGGCCGCTTCCCGGTGCTCCTCGCCTCGATCGGCGTGATGGCGATCGGTGCGGTCCTGCTGCTGGTGCCCCTCGCCGCCATCGTGTTGCTGGGGCTCGTTCTCTTCACCGCCGGCTTCTTCGGGGCCCATGCGGTGGCGTCGGGATGGACTCCGGTCGCCGCCGGTGCGGCCAGCAGGGCGCAGGCGTCATCGCTGTACTACTTCGCCTACTATGCGGGCTCGAGCCTGTTCGGGTGGGCGCTCGGACTCGTGTTCGGGGCGGCGAGCTGGAGCTGGTTCGTCGCCGTGATCCTGGCGATGTGCGCAGCGGCCGCCCTCGCCGCCGTGTCGGCGCTGCGCGGAGCGCGGAGCGGCCTGGTCTGAGCCGTCTCGTCGGGGAGGGCGGCTCTCAGCCGGCCCCAGGGTCGGCGGAGAGCACCGTTGATAGGCTGGTCGTGGGCGTGGGGACGCACCAGGGGATGGTCTGCTGGGGGATTGCTTTTCCGCGCGCTGGGGAGCGGAAAATGCAACAGGAGAATCAGGGGATCTCTCGTCGGAGTCTCGTCGCGAGTGCTGCGTGGTCGGTGCCCGTGATCGCAGCGGCGGTGGCCCTGCCGATGGCAGCGGCCAGCGGGAACAACCTCACGAACCGTGAGGCGAACTACTACTGGGCTGCCGAGGCGCAGGGTGGGTTCACGGCGCTGGCGGCTGCGGCCGGCGGGCTGAAAGCCACGTTCAGCACGCAGATCGGCTACCGTTCCACGCCGTGGGTGAGTCCGCCCGCCGGAGCGTCGCTCGTGGTCGTCGTGCAGTTCAGCACGCCGGTCACACTCGATCCCGGCACGCGCCTGGACGCATGGGTGCCGTCGCCCCCGAGCGGGTCGTCGGCGACGACGTTCACGTTCACCCGGACGCCGGCGAGCTTCGGCGACGCGCTGACCTTCAATGTGATCGGATCCGCGCCCGGGGAACTCGAGTCGAGGGCCAGCATGGCCGTGCTCAACGGCGGCTCGACGACCTGGGCCTCGGAGCCCTCGTCCAAGACGGCTGTGCTCGTCGCCTGACGGCCTCGATGTCGGAGGGGCGGCATACGCTGGAGGTATGCAACCCACGCGCAGTGTCCGCCCCTTCGAGGTCATCAGCGAGTACGCGCCGGCCGGCGACCAGCCGAAGGCCATCGCCGAGCTGGCGGCGCGGATCAACGCGGGAGAGACCGACGTCGTGCTGCTCGGTGCGACCGGTACCGGCAAGTCGGCGACCACGGCGTGGCTCGTCGAGCAGGTGCAGCGCCCGACGCTGGTGCTCGCGCACAACAAGACCCTGGCCGCCCAGCTGGCGAACGAGTTCCGCGAGCTGATGCCGAACAACGCCGTCGAGTACTTCGTCTCGTACTACGACTACTACCAGCCCGAGGCCTACGTCCCTCAGACGGACACCTTCATCGAGAAGGACTCCTCGATCAACTCCGAGGTCGAGCGGCTGCGGCACTCCACCACCAACTCGCTGCTGAGCCGTCGTGACGTGGTGGTGGTCTCCACCGTGTCGTGCATCTACGGACTCGGCGCGCCGGAGGAGTACCTCCGTGCGATGGTCGCGCTGCAGGTGGGGGAGCGGTACGACCGCGACGCCCTCATCCGCCAGTTCATCGCCATGCAGTACAACCGCAACGACGTCGACTTCTCCCGCGGGAACTTCCGCGTGCGCGGCGACACCATCGAGATCATCCCGGTCTACGAGGAGCACGCCATCCGCATCGAGCTCTTCGGCGACGAGATCGAGGCGCTGTACTCGCTCCACCCGCTCACGGGCGAGGTCATCGAGAAGCTCGACTCGGTGCCGATCTTCCCGGCATCCCACTACGTGGCCGGCACCGACGTCATCCAGCGCTCCATCGGCACGATCGAGGCCGAGCTCGAAGAGCGCCTCGCCGAGTTCGAGCGGCAGGGCAAGCTCCTGGAGGCTCAGCGTCTGCGCATGCGCACGACGTTCGACCTCGAGATGCTGCAGCAGCTGGGCTTCTGCTCCGGCATCGAGAACTACTCGCGCCACATGGACGGACGTGAGCCGGGCGAGCCGCCGCACACCCTGCTCGACTTCTTCCCCGACGACTTCCTGCTCGTGATCGACGAATCGCACGTCACGGTGCCGCAGATCGGCGCGATGTACGAGGGCGACGCGTCGCGCAAGCGGACGCTCGTCGATCACGGGTTCCGCCTGCCGAGCGCGATGGACAACCGTCCGTTGCGCTGGGACGAGTTCAAGAACCGGATCGGGCAGACCGTGTACCTCTCGGCGACCCCCGGCAAGTACGAGATGGGGATCGCCGACGGCATCGTCGAGCAGATCATCCGTCCGACCGGCCTGGTCGACCCGCACATCGTGGTCAAGCCGTCGAAGGGACAGATCGACGACCTGCTCGAGGAGATCCGCCTGCGCGTCGAGCGTGACGAGCGCGTCCTCGTGACCACCCTGACGAAGAAGATGTCGGAGGAGCTCACCGACTTCCTCGGCGAGCACGGGGTCCGCGTCCGCTACCTGCACTCCGACGTCGACACGCTGCGCCGGGTCGAGCTCCTCAGCGAGCTGCGCGCCGGCGTCTACGACGTTCTCGTCGGCATCAACCTGCTCCGAGAGGGCCTCGACCTTCCGGAGGTCTCGCTGGTCGCCATCCTCGACGCGGACAAGGAAGGGTTCCTGCGTTCGGGGACCTCGCTCATCCAGACGATCGGTCGCGCAGCCCGAAACGTGTCCGGTGAAGTGCACATGTACGCCGACAACATGACCGACTCCATGAAGAAGGCGATCGACGAGACGGACCGTCGCCGGGAGAAGCAGGTCGCGTACAACAAGGAGCACGGGATCGACCCGCAGCCGCTGCGCAAGCGCATCGCGGACATCACCGAGGTGCTGGCACGAGAGGGCGCCGACACCGCGGACCTGATGTCGAGTCGTGGTCGCGCATCGGGGAAGGGCAAGTCGCCGACCCCGAACCTGCGTCGCACCGGTATCGCCGCGGAGGGCGCGCAGCAGCTCGAGGCGACGATCCAGGATCTGACGGATCAGATGCTCGCCGCCGCGAGCGAGCTGAAGTTCGAGCTCGCCGGGCGCCTGCGTGACGAGGTGCAGGACCTCAAGAAGGAGCTCCGCGCGATGGAACGCGCAGGGCACGCGTAAGCGAGGCGCCGATGGATGCCGCAGGGAACGAGCTCGCGGATCGGATCCGGGCGCTCCTGAGCGCCGACGACGAGATCGAAGAGCGACGCATGTTCGGCACGCGCGCGTTCCTCGACGACGGTCGCATCCTCCTCGGAGCCCGCTCCGGTGGCGTCCTCCTGGTGCGCGTGGACGACGAGAGCGGCGCGGCGCTGCTGACCCGCCCGGGGGTGGCGCGCGCCGTGATGGGGTCCCGCACGATGGGCTCGGGGTGGCTGGATATCGTGCCCGCGGTCATCGAAGACGACGCCGAACTCATGTTCTGGCTCGACGTCGCGCGGGAGTCGACCGGGGCGGCTGTTGAGGCCCCCGGGCAGGACGACCGCTAGGGGCCGGAGTCAGGGGCAGTGCACCAGGGTCTTCGGTCCGGAACGATCGATCTCGTGCTGCGTCATGGGGGCGCCGCACAGCGGGCAGGCGCGCTCCGCACGTTCGGAGGCGCTGGGCGGCGGGGTCTTCTCGTAGGGACCCACCGAGGCCGGACCGGCGAAGCGGATCAGGTTCGTGTTCACCCAGGCGTAGAGGCCTCCTGCCTCGCGGATGCGGGTGCGGAGGGGTGGGCGGTCGGAGTCCTGTGCCATGTTCATTAGTGTACTAACTATTAGCGCAGATGTATAGTCTCCCGTGTGACGGCAACCGATGACCTGCTCAAGCTGGAGAACCAGCTCTGCTTCGCCCTGGTGACCGCGGCACGCAACGTCGTCGCGCTCTATCGCCCGATCCTCGAGCCGCTCGGCCTCACCCACCCGCAGTACCTCGTGATGCTGGCCCTCTGGGAGCGCGCGCCCCGCACGCTGAACGACCTCGCCGTCGATCTCGCCCTGGAGCCGGCCACGGCATCACCCCTCGTGAAGAGACTGGAAGCCGAAGGGCTCGTGGCTCGACAGCGGAGCAGCGAGGACGAGCGGCGCCTGGAGATCACGCTGACCGACGCCGGGGCAGCACTCCGCGAGCGTGCCGTCGACGTCCCGCACCAGGTCATGTCGGCGGTCGGCATGGGCATCGACGAGATCGCCGCCCTCCGCGACGGTCTCGGTCCGTTCGCCGGAAGACGCCCCGACCTCGGCTGAACCGTCGCTGCGTCGTCCTCCCGCCGCGTCGCTCACGCGGTCGCGTGGAAGACAGCCCCTATGGTGGAGGCATGTCGCGCTCCGAGACCTCGGCCCCGGAGGGGGAGCGTGCGGCGAGAACGCGGCCCCGGCGGCTGCTGCTGCCGCTGATCGCGATCACGGGGCTGTTCGCGACGATCATGCTCGCCGCTGCCGCGCAGGGACTCCCGCAGTTCGGCGACTGGGCGTTCGAGCTCCCGGCCGTACCGATCGACGAGCTGCCGACGCAGACTCCCGGAGAGACCGCGCCGCCGCTCGAACCCCCCGACGATTCCCCGCTGCTCGCGATCATCGGCATCATCCTCACCGCCATCGTCGCGGCGTTCGTGCTCACGCTGGTGTACTTCGGTCTGCGGATGCTGATCAGGTACCTCCTGGAGCGCTGGCGCGATCGTCCGCTCGCCCGGCGGGACGCGGCGCAGATCGACGCCGTGGCCGTCGCGGGCGCGCCCGTCGAGGTCGAGCCGGACGAGGCGACGATCCGACGCGGCATCGCCGCGGCGCTGCAGACGATCGACGAGAGGCCCGTTCCGGGTGACAGCATCGTCGCGGCATGGGTGGGACTGGAGGAGTCCGCCGCGGATGCCGGGGCCGGGCGTGGCGTCAACGAGACCCCGAGCGAGTTCACCGTGCGGATCATCGGGCGGCGTGCCGGGATCGCCGCGGAGGTCGTCGCGCTGCTGGCCCTCTACGAGCGGGTCCGGTTCGGCGGTCATGTCGCCGATGAGGACGACCGGGCGACTGCCTCCGCCTGCCTCCGAGGTATCGAGGCGGGGTGGCGATGAAGGCGCGGATCCTGATCGTGGGGCTCGGTGCCGCTGTCGCCGCCGTGCTCGTCGTCCTGCTCGGACAGCTCGGGTTCCCGGCACCGTTCGTGGTCGCCTGGATCATCGTCGTCCTCGCGATCATCCTCGCGTTCCGCCAGGACTTCACGGAGGTCGGCGCGGACTGGCCGCCCGAGAAACCGAGCGACGACGCACGGAGCTCCGACGTGTCGCGGATGGCCTGGGCGATCAACGCCCGCACGGGGGTCGCCGGCCACGTGGTCGTGCGCCGCGTGCAGGCGCTGCTCCGGCGGAGACTCGCCCACAGCGGTCTCGACCTCGACGATCCCGCGCAGCACACGCGCATCGACGCGCTTCTCGGGGAGGGCGTACGCGACTCCCTGCACCGCCGCGAGGTGCACCGCACCGACATCGAGCGCGTGCTCGATGCGATCGACCGAATCCCGAACGACCCGGAGGACAACGGATGAGCACGCAGGAGACCACACAGATCGCCGACATCGGGCACCGGGTGCTCGAGAGCGTCCGCAGCGCGGTCGTCGGGATGGATGAGCCTCTCACGATCGCCCTCGCGGCGATCCTCGCCGGCGGGCATGTGCTCTTCGAGGACGTGCCCGGGCTGGGCAAGACGCTCGCGGCGCGGAGTCTCGCCTCGGCCCTCGGGCTCGATTTCCGGCGGCTGCAGTGCACGCCCGACATGCTCCCCGGCGACGTCACCGGCTCGTACGTGTACGCACCGGCGGATGGCGACTTCGTGTTCCGCCCCGGACCGATCTTCACCGGGCTGCTGCTCGCCGACGAGGTGAACCGGACGACGCCCAAGACGCAGTCCGCGATGCTCGAGGCGATGGCCGAGGGGCAGGTGACCGTCGAGGGCAACAGATTCCCGCTGCCGCGCCCGTTCCACGTCGTGGCGACGTCCAACCCGATCGAGTACGAGGGGACGTACGCGCTCCCGGAGGCGCAGCTCGACCGGTTCATGGTGCGGCTCGCGGTCGGCTACCCCGTGTCGGAGGACGAGACGCAGATCATCCTCGACCGCGTGGCGCGGCAGAGCCCCGACGTCTCGGTCGCCCCCGTCGTCGATGGCGAGGGACTCCTCGAGATCCAGGCGGCCGTCGAACGGATCCACGTCGACCCCGATGTCGCGCGATACTGCGTCGAACTCGCACGGGCCACACGCGTCGCGCCGCACGTCGCCGTCGGAGCCTCCCCGCGAGGGTCGCAGGCGCTGGTGCTGCTGGGGCGCGCCCTCGCGGCGCTCGAGGGCAGGGACTACGTGCGTCCGGACGACATCAAGCGGATCGCGGAACCGGTGCTCGCACACCGTCTCACCCTCACCCCGCAGGCCTGGGCGCAGGGAGTGGATCCGCGCTCCGTGGTCGCCTCCGTGGTGGCGAGCACTCCGGTGCCGCCGACGGTGGCCGCGCGGTGACCGACCCGGTCCGCGTCACCGCCCGCGCTCCGGTGCGGTGGAGTCGAACGCCCGTGATCGCGATCGGGTTCGCCGGTGCGGCCGTCATCGCGGCGGTGGGACTCGCGCTCTCGCGGCCCGACGTGATCGGCATCGGCCTGCCACTCGCGCTGGCGACGGTGTGGATGCTGATGCGGCGCCCCGACGACGGCGACCTGGCGATCGAGTTGCGTGCGCGCCCCGGTGGGGCGGAGGGTGCGGACGAGGTCGTCGCGGCGGCGGATGTGGCCCTCGACGCGGACTGGGTGCAGGTCGCGGTCGATCTGGAGGAACGGCGTGCCGGACTCGCGGATGTCCGACCGGGATCATCCGTCTTCACCTCACGCACCCGCCTCCAGCATTCCGGCCCGGTGGAACTTCTCGGCGTGACCGTCCGCGGGGTGGCCCTGGACGGGGCATGGGTGTCGGAGCCGGGTCCGCGCGTCGCACTGGGATGGAACACCCCGCCTCGCGCGCCCCGGATCGCGCAGCTGCCGGTCGCCCCGCGCCTCACGGGCCTGCACGGCGCACACGAGGGCGCACGTCCCGGTCAGGGCGGCGACTTCCGCGACATCCATCCCTTCGCCCCCGGAGACGAGCTGCGCCGGGTCGACTGGCGGGCGACGGCCCGTGCGGCCCGTCGCCCCGGTGAGCTGCTGGTTCGTCGCACCAACGCGCTCAGCGACTCCTCGGTGGTGATCGCGATCGACACGGTGGAGGACGTCGGCACCGTGGTCGCGGCCTGGGGGACGGGCGATCCCGACCGCTCCGGGACGACCTCGCTCGATCTGGCCCGCGAGGCGGCGCTCTCCATCGCCACCACGGCGATCGGCGTCGGGGACCGCGTGGCGTATCACGCGCTGTCGCCGGGAGGCCGCAGCATCCCCGCCGGCGGAGGCCCCCGCCATCTCGCCCGCGTGCGCGACGTCATCGCCGCGACGGGGCAGAGTGCGGACGACTCCCGGTATCGGCGCTCTCCCGTCGTGTCGTCGGGATCCATCGTCTTCGTGCTCTCCACCTTCGTCGACGGTGTCGCGGCGCGCCTCGCGACCCAGTGGCGGGCCGCAGGTCACGCGGTGGTCGCCGTCGACGTGCTGCCCGTCCCGGACACGACCCGGCTCAGCCGGGAGCAGCACATCGCGCTGCGGACGCTGCTCGCGGAGCGCTCCGTCGTCCTGTCGGAGCTCCGGCATGCGGGTGTGGAGGTCGTGGCGTGGGCCGATCCCGACGTCGACGTCGCGATGCGCCTCGTCGCACTGCGTCAGCAGCGGATGCGGGCGGTGCGCCGATGACGCGCGGCATCCGTTCGTTCCGTGTGCCGGGCGTCATCCCCGGCATCGTCCCGCGACTTCTGATCGTCGCCGTCGTCTGGGCCGGTGCCCTCGCGCTGGTCCCGTTCGCCCTGTGGCAGTGGGCCGCCGTGATCGCCGCCCTCGTGTCCGTCGCGGTACCGCGGTCCCTCACGGCCTGGTTGGCGGCCGCGTGCCTGGTGTTCGGCGTGATCCTGAGCGAGCCGGCTCCCGAGCGGACGGCGCTCGCGGTGCTGCTCATCCCCGCCATCCATCTGCTCGCGTCCCTGTGCCTCGTCGTCCCGATCTCCTCTCGGTTCGCCCTCGCCGTGCTGCTGCCGACGCTCGCGCGCTTCGCGGTGGTGCAGCTGCTGGCGCAGCCGGTGGTCTTCGGGATGTGGCTGCTCCTGCCCGGCGCGGTGGATCGCGGTCTCGCGTGGATCGCTCCGTTGGCGGCGGCCGTGCTCCTGGCGGGGGTGCTTCTCGCGCTGAGGGCTGTGAAGACGGCGGACGAGCCGCGGAGCGGGCGCCCGCCGTCGGCCCGTTCGTCGGATGCAGGTGCTCGCCGCGGAGCCGATGTCCGCGGCCCCTCGTAGACTTGTTCGGTGCCCATCGTCCCCGTTGCTTCCCCAGGAAAACTCAGTGTCCGCGGTGCCCGCGTCCACAATCTCAAGAACGTCGACATCGACATCCCCCGCGACTCTCTCGTCGTGTTCACCGGTCTGTCCGGATCGGGGAAGTCCAGCCTCGCGTTCGACACGATCTTCGCCGAGGGGCAGCGTCGTTACGTCGAATCGCTGAGCGCATACGCGCGCCAGTTCCTCGGTCAGGTCGACCGACCCGACGTCGACTTCATCGAGGGGCTGAGCCCCGCGGTCTCGATCGACCAGAAGTCGACGAACCGCAACCCGCGATCGACCGTCGGCACGATCACCGAGATCTACGACTACATGCGTCTGCTGTGGGCGCGCATCGGCATCCCGCACTGCCCGGAGTGCGGTGAGCGCATCCAGCGCCAGACCGTACAGCAGATCGCCGATCAGCTCATGGAGCTCCCCGAGCGCACGCGTTACCAGGTGGTGGCGCCGATCGTGTCGCAGAAGAAGGGCGAGTTCGTCGACCTGTTCCGCGAGCTCGGTGCGAAGGGCTACTCGCGTGCGATCGTCGACGGCGAGCTGATCCAGCTCGCCGAGCCGCCCACGCTGAAGAAGAGCTACAAGCACGACATCGCCGTGGTGGTCGACCGACTCGTGGCCTCGGACGACATCCTCGGGCGGGTCACCGATTCCGTGGAGACCGCTCTGGGCCTGGCCGGTGGCGTGGTGCAGATCAATTACGTCGACGGCGAGGGCGACGACGCGTGGCAGACGTTCTCCGAGAAGCTGGCCTGCCCGAACGGACATGCGCTCACGCTCACCGAGATCGAGCCGCGCACCTTCTCGTTCAACGCGCCGTTCGGTGCATGCCCCGCCTGCTCCGGCCTCGGCACGCGCATGTCCGTCGACGTCGATCTGATGCTCGGCGACGAAGACCTCTCCATCCGCGAGGGCGTCATCATCCCGTGGACCACCCAGGGCAAGGGGCTGTTCCAGTACTACGAGCGCCTTCTCGAGGGGCTCTCCCGCGACCTGGACTTCTCGCTGGACACGCCGTGGCGCAAGCTGCACTCCGACGTGCAGGACGCGGTGCTGCGCGGCGAGAACTACAAGGTCACCGTCAAGTGGAAGAACCGCTACGGGCGCGAGATGCGCTACGCCTCCGGTTTCGAGGGCGTGGTCCCGTACATCGAGCGGCAGTACCTGCAGGCCGAGTCGGACAACCAGCGCAGCCGCTGGGGCGAGTACCTCCGCGAGGTGCCGTGCCCCGTCTGCGACGGCAACCGCCTCAAGCCCGAGGTGCTCGCGGTGCAGGTGCACGGCCACTCGATCGCCGAGGTGTCGCACCTCAGCCTGGCCGACGCCCGGGCCTTCATGGAGACCCTCACGCTCACCGACCGTGAGGCGAAGATCGCCGCTCAGGTGCTGCGTGAGATCCGCCTGCGCCTCGACTTCCTGCTGCAGGTCGGCCTCTCGTACCTGAACCTCAGCCGCTCGGCGGGGTCCCTGTCCGGTGGTGAGGCTCAGCGCATCCGCCTGGCCACGCAGATCGGCTCGGGTCTCACCGGTGTCCTCTATGTGCTCGACGAACCGTCGATCGGTCTGCACCAGCGCGACAACCGCCGCCTGATCGAGACGCTGCTCACGCTGCGCGACCTCGGCAACACGCTGATCGTGGTGGAGCACGACGAGGAGACGATCGAGGCGGCCGACTGGGTCGTCGACATCGGACCCGGTGCCGGCGTCAACGGCGGCGAGGTCGTGCACTCGGGGCCGTACTCGGCTCTGCTCGGCGACAGCGCCTCGATGACGGGGGAGTACCTGTCCGGCCGCCGCGAGATCCCGATGCCGAAGAAGCGCCGGAAGATCGACAAGAAGCGCATGCTGAGCGTCGTCGGCGCACGGGCGAACAACCTGCGAAACGTCACGGCCGACTTCCCGCTGGGTGTGCTCACCGCGGTCACCGGTGTCAGCGGGTCCGGGAAGTCGTCGCTCGTGAACGACATCCTGTACCAGGTGCTGGCGTCGCGACTGAACGGAGCGCGCACGGTCCCCGGCAAGCACACGCGCGTGACGGGACTCGACAACCTCGACAAGGTCGTGCACGTGGACCAGGCGCCGATCGGCCGCACGCCGCGGTCGAACCCGGCGACGTACACGGGCGTCTTCGACCGCATCCGCACACTGTTCAGCGAGACGCCCGAGGCGAAGGTCCGCGGCTATCAGCCCGGCCGGTTCAGCTTCAACGTCAAGGGCGGCCGCTGCGAGGCGTGCTCCGGTGACGGCACGATCAAGATCGAGATGAACTTCCTCCCCGACGTGTACGTCGACTGCGAGGTGTGCCACGGCAAGCGGTACAACCGCGACACGCTCGCGGTGCACTACAAGGGCAAGAACATCGCCGAGGTGCTCGAGATGCCGATCGAGGAGGCCGCCGACTTCTTCGAGCCCATCCAGGCGATCCACCGCTACATGAAGACGCTCGTCGACGTGGGCCTCGGCTACGTGCGGCTCGGTCAGTCGGCGACGACGCTCTCCGGCGGTGAGGCGCAGCGCGTCAAGCTCGCCACCGAGCTCCAGCGCCGCAGCAACGGACGCAGCATCTACGTGCTCGACGAGCCGACGACCGGTCTGCACTTCGAAGACGTCCGCAAGCTCCTCGAGGTCTTGAACGGTCTGGTCGACAAGGGCAACACGGTCATCGTCATCGAGCACAACCTCGACGTGATCAAGTCGGCCGACTGGGTGATCGACCTCGGTCCCGAGGGCGGCTCCGGTGGTGGCCAGATCATCGCCACGGGCACCCCGGAGCACATCGCACGGGTCGAGGAGAGTCACACCGGGCTGTTCCTCTCCGAGATCCTGGGTGAGGGGCGCTCCGCGCGGAAGGCCAGCTGATGGCCGACGTGCTGCCGTACAAACCGCGGGCGGGGGAGATCCCCACCGACCCCGGCGTGTACCGGTTCCGTGATGCCGCGGGCCGGGTGCTCTACGTGGGCAAGGCGAAGAACCTCCGGCAGCGACTGTCGAACTACTTCGCACCCCTCCGGACCCTGCATGAGCGCACGCGGCGCATGGTGACGACGGCGGCCTCCGTCGAGTGGACGGTGGTGCCGACCGACGTCGACTCGCTGCAGCTCGAGTACATGTGGATCAAGGAGTTCGATCCGCCCTTCAACGTCCGCTACAAGGACGACAAGTCGTACCCGTTCATGGCGGTGACGCTCGCGGACGAGGCCCCGCGCGTGATCGTCACCCGCAACCGCAAGATCCCCGGTGCGCGGTACTTCGGCCCGTTCCCGAAGGTGTGGGCGGTGCACGAGACGATCGACCTGATGATCAAGGCGTTCCCGATCCGCACCTGCAGCGACGCCAGCTACCGGCGCGCCATGCAGACCGGCCGTCCGTGCTTCCCCGGACAGATCGGCAAGTGCGGGGGCCCGTGCTCGATGACGGTGAGCATCGAGGAGCACCGCGCCATGGTCGACGACTTCGTCGCGTTCATGGCCGGCGGCGACGAGCGGTTCACACGTGAGCTCACCAAGCGGATGCTGGCCGCCTCCGCGGCGATGGACTACGAGGCGGCGGCGAAGTACCGCGACAAGCTGTCCGCGATCGAAGCCGTACTCGGAAAGAGCGCGCTCGTGCTCGCGGCGGACGAGGACGCCGACCTCTTCGGCATCGCGGAGGACGAGCTGGCAGCCGCCGTGCAGCACTTCGTGATCCGCGGCGGCAGGGTGCGCGGTGTGCGCGCCCTGACCATCGAGAAGGAGATCGACATCTCCAGCGGCGAGCTCGTCGAGCAGGTGCTGCAGCAGGCGTACGGAGAGGCGCAGGACGTCCCGCGCCGCATCCTGGTCCCGACCCTGCCGGACGATGCCGCGGAGCTCGAGGTGTGGCTGCGGGAGCGTCGGGGCAAGAAGGTCGAGATCGCCGTCGCGCAGCGCGGCCAGCGCGCCGACCTGATGCGCACGGCGACGTTGAACGCGCAGCAGGCGCTGATCCGGCACAAGACCCGCCGCACGACCGACTACGTCGCGCGGACGCAGGCCCTCACCGACCTGCAGGAGGCACTCGGGATGGACGAGGCGCCCCTGCGCATCGAGTGCTTCGACATCTCCCACCTCGGCGGCACGAACGTCGTCGCCTCGATGGTGGTGTTCGAGGACGGACTCCCGCGCAAGGACCAGTACCGCTCGTTCAACATCGCCGAGACGACGGACGACACGGATTCGATGTACCAGGTGCTGCGGCGTCGACTCGCGTACCTCGACCGTCCCGAGGAGCCGGAGGTCATCGATCCGACGACCGAGGAGATCGTCGCGGAAGACCTCGGCGAGGCGGCCGTGCGACGCAAGCCCCGTTTCGCGTATCCGCCGCAGCTGCTCCTCGTCGACGGCGGCAAGCCCCAGGTGGAGGCCGCGGCCCGCGCCCTCCGCGATGCCGGTCACCCCGAGATCGCCGTCTGCGGGATCGCCAAGAGACTGGAGGAGATCTGGCTCCCCGGAGACGACTTCCCGGTGATCCTCCCGCGGACGAGTGAGGCCCTCTATCTGCTGCAGCGACTGCGCGACGAGGCGCACCGTTTCGCCATCACCCATCAGCGCAAGCGGCGCCGCAACGACATCACGTCCGTGCTCGCCGAGGTCCCCGGTCTCGGGGCCTCGCGGATCAAGGTGCTGCTCAAGCACTTCGGCTCGGTCACCGCGCTCCGGGCGGCCGAGCCCGGCCAGATCGAAGAAGTCCAGGGAATCGGTCCTGTCCTCGCCCAGAACATCCACAGCCACCTGTCCACTCGCTAGGCTGGAAGCCGAGGGGGAGAGGGAGCACTGAGCAATGGCTGACGAGGAAAAGGGCGAATTCCTCATCGTCACGGGCATGTCCGGCGCGGGCCGGACCACTGTGGCGAACGCACTGGAGGATCTCGGCTGGTACGTCGTCGACAACCTGCCGCCCCAGATCCTCCGACCGCTGCTGGAACTGACCGACATGGGCGGCAAGGCGCTGCCCAAGGTCGCCGCCGTGGTCGATGTCCGTGGTCGCAATCTGTTCGACGACTTCCCGGGGGTGGCGCGTGCGCTGCGGTCGCGCGGTTCGGTCCGTGTGCTGTTCCTCGACGCCTCAGATGACGTCCTGGTGCGTCGTTTCGAATCCGTGCGCCGCCCGCACCCGCTGCAGGGCGACGGCACGCTCCTCGACGGCATCCGGATCGAGCGGACCAGACTCGCCCCGATCCGCGAGGCTGCCGACCTCGTGATCGACACCTCGACGCTCAACATCCACCAGCTCGCGACGCAGGTGTCGGACATCTTCTCCGAGGAGGGGGAGGCCCGGCACCGGGTCACGCTGCTCAGCTTCGGGTTCAAGTACGGTCTGCCGACCGACGTCGACATCGTCGCCGACATGCGGTTCCTGCCGAACCCGTTCTGGAACGAGGAGCTGCGTGGTCTGACCGGCCAGGACGAGACGGTCCGGGAGTACGTGCTCTCGCGCGAGGGGGCGATGGAGTTCCTTGACGCGTACTCCACGGCGCTCGTGCCCGTGCTCGAGGGGTACCAGCGCGAGAACAAGAGTCACTCGACGATCGCGATCGGCTGCACGGGCGGAAAGCACCGCTCGGTGGCGATGTCGGAGGAGCTGGCGCGCCGGCTCGCCGCCGTCCCCGGTGTCGCCGTGAACGTCCGTCACCGGGACCTCGGCCGAGAATAGCGAGCCGCCCGGCCGAGTAAGCTGGACGTTTGCGTCGCGATCCGGCGCGTGAACGTGAAGGAGTGTCGTGGCACTAACCACCGACGTCAAGGCCGAGCTGGTCAGCATCCGCAATGCACCCCCGACGGTGCGAGTCGCGGAAGTGACCGCGATCCTCCGGTTCGCCGGCGGTCTGCATTCGATCGCCGGTCGCGTGGCCGTGGAGGCCGAGGTGGACGCCGAGACTCTCGCGCGCCGCGTCGCGCGGGACCTCGCCGAGATCTACGGCGTGCGACCCGAGATCGCACAGGTCCAGTCGAGCACCGCGAACGACGGCGCCCGCTGGGCCGTCCGGGTGATCGCCCAGGGGGAGACCCTGGCGCGTCAGACCGGACTGCTGGACCAGCGCCGCCGCCCCGTGCGCGGGCTGCCGAACCGCCTCACCACGGGTTCCCGTGCGGAGGTCGCCGGACTCTGGCGCGGCGCGTTCCTCGCCGCGGGCACCCTGAGCGAGCCCGGCCGTTCCGCCATGCTCGAGGTCGTCTGCCCGTCGTCGGAGGCCGCGATGGCTCTCGTCGGCGCCGCACACCGGCTCGGCGTCGCAGCCAAGGCACGCGAGGTGCGCGGGATGCCGCGCGTCGTCGTCCGCGAGGGCGAGGCGATCCGCACGATCCTCAACGAGATGGGCGCGCAGAAGACCGCCATCGCGTGGGAGGAGCTCCGTCAGCGCCGAGAGGTCCGCGCCGGCGTCAACCGCCTGGTGAACTTCGACGACGCGAACCTCCGCCGCTCCGCGCAGGCCGCGGTCGCCGCCTGCGCGCGTGTCGAGCGTGCGCTCGAGATCCTGGCCGACGAGGTTCCCGACCACCTGAAGGTCGCCGGTGAGCTCCGCCTCGCCCACCGCGACGCCAGCCTCGACGAGCTCGGCCACCACGCCGACCCGCCGCTGACGAAGGACGCGGTCGCCGGACGGATCCGCCGCCTCCTGGCGATGGCCGACAAGCGCGCGCAGCAGGATGGCATCCCGGGCACCGAGGCCGCCGTTCCCGTCGGGCTCGACGTCTGAGAGGATTCCTGCATGAGTGTCTTCGGCTGGCGCGATGCGGAATTCGGTGAGGCGACGGTCGAGACGCCGTTCGCGGAGACGATCCGCGATGCGATCACGGTGCTCGGCGTCGCTCCCACGATCCTCGAAGGGCCCTTCGTCCGCTGGTACGACGGTGCGCGGCAGGTCTCCGTCCGCCCCTCGAGCAGCGGCGGCGCGCAGATCCTCGTCGCGCACACGGACGCAGCCGTCGACGAGGAGTATCGCGACTTCGAGTCGCTGCCCGACTCGGCTCTTCCCTACCGGTGGCGCGCGGATGACATCGCCCTGCTCCCCGACGGCAGCTATCTGCCGGGGGAGCGGTTCGTCGACGATTTCGAGGCTCTGGCTCCCGTCCTGACCCGCACGCTCGTCACGCTGTGCGAGGCGACGGCCGCGCTGGGAGACGGTCGTTCCGAGTCGCAGCTGCACTTCTGGTACGCCGATCCGGCCCATGAAGCCCTCGTCAGGGCCGAACGCTGGGCGGCGCGTCGCAAGACCTCGCTGACCATCGCGTTCAAGTCGGGAGCGGGAAACATCCATGTGATGCCGGTGGGCGGAAAGGCGCTCGCAGAGCGGATCTCGTTCCCCGCCACCACCCCGAACGCGTCGACCGCGGCGGACGCCCTCCTGGAGCAGATCCTGGCCACGGGGGCACCGAATCCGACGGCACTCCGACAGGACTCCCTGATGTACATCGAACGTCGCAGGCTCGCGCTCAGTCCGTTCGCTCTCGGAATCCCGCACCTGGGGCTGAACGCCTGATCCGTACCAGATGCCCCGATGCGTCATACGGCGGAAGGTTCCGGGCCGTACCCGCGTTGTCGTCAGTAGGATGAAGAACGTCCGCTCTACGCCGCACATCGGCGGCGCGGAGGATCGGCAAGCGCCGCGGCGCGGCGCGGATTGGATGAAAGCGATATGGCGACCTACACGCTCCCCGACCTTCCCTACGACTTCGCAGCCCTCGAGCCGCACATCAGCGGCAAGATCATGGAGCTGCACCACGACAAGCACCACGCGACCTACGTCGCGGGCGCGAACACGGCGCTCGAGCAGCTCGCCGAGGCCCGCGAGAGCGGAAACCTCGCGAACGTCAACAAGCTCGAGAAGGACCTCGCCTTCAACCTGGGCGGCCACGTCAACCACTCGATCTTCTGGACGAACCTGTCGCCGAACGGCGGAGGCCAGCCGGAGGGCGAGCTGAAGGCCGCGATCGACGAGTACTTCGGCTCGTTCGAGAAGTTCCAGGCGCACTTCACCGCCGCGGCGACCGGCATCCAGGGCTCCGGCTGGGCCGTCCTCAGCTGGGACTCGATCGGCTCGCGCCTGATCATCCAGCAGCTGTTCGACCAGCAGTCGAACACCGCGCAGGGCACGATCCCGCTCTTCCAGCTGGACATGTGGGAGCACGCGTTCTACCTCGACTACCTCAACGTCAAGGCCGACTACGTCAAGGCCGCGTGGAACATCGCGAACTGGGAGAACGTCGCCCAGCGCCTCGAGGTCGCCCGCAAGCAGACGAACGGCCTGCTGGTACTGTCGTAATCGGGTCGCGTCCCGACGGGCCACGGCTCGTCGGGACGCCCTCTCAGCCAAAAAACCCCGCGCTTCACTCATGCTGGAAAGCTGCGTGCGGCGCACGAGAAACAGGGAGACCTGAGTGTCTGTCAAGATCGGTATCAACGGCTTCGGCCGCATCGGACGCAACTACTTCCGCGCGGCTCTCGCGCAGGGAGCGGACCTTGAGATCGTCGCGGTCAACGACCTCACCGACAACAAGACCCTGGCGCACCTGCTGAAGTACGACTCGGTCGGCGGCGTCCTCGACGCCGAGATCAGCTACGACGAGGACAGCATCACCGTCAACGGCAAGGCGATCAAGGCTTTCGCGGAGCGCGACCCCGCCAACCTCCCGTGGGGTGAGCTGGGTGTCGACATCGTCATCGAGTCGACCGGCTTCTTCACCAAGGCCGAGCTCGCCAAGAAGCACATCGAGGCCGGCGCGAAGAAGGTCCTCATCTCGGCACCGGGCACCGGCGTCGACGGCACGTTCGTCATGGGCGTGAACGAGGACACGTACAACCCGGAGACGGACCACATCATCTCCAACGCCTCGTGCACCACCAACTGCCTCGCGCCGCTGGCACAGGTCTTCAACGACGCGTTCGGCATCGACCGCGGCTTCATGATGACCGCTCACGCCTACACCGCGGACCAGAACCTGCAGGACGGCCCGCACAGCGACCTCCGTCGTGCGCGTGCCGCGGCGATCAACATCACCCCGGCCTCGACCGGTGCCGCCAAGGCCATCGGCGAGGTGCTCCCGGAGCTCCAGGGCAAGCTCAGCGGCTCGTCCTACCGCGTCCCGGTCCCCACCGGCTCGATCGTCGACCTGACCCTCATCACCGACCGCGAGAACCTGACGGTCGACGAGGTCAACGAGGCGTACAAGAAGGCTGCGGCCGACGGCCGTCTGGCGGGATACCTCCAGTACAACGAGGACCCGATCGTCTCCAGCGACATCGTGCACAACCCGCACTCCTCGATCTTCGACTCGACGCTGACCAACGTCAGCGGCAACCTGATCAAGGTCTCCAGCTGGTACGACAACGAGTGGGGCTACTCCAACCGTCTCGTCGACCTGACCGAGTACGTGGCCGAGCGCCTCTAAGCTCAGGAACATGACTCTGCGCACCCTGGACACTCTGGGGTCGCTCGAGGGCAAGCGCGTCATCGTCCGTTGTGATCTCAATGTCCCCCTCCGGGACGGGATCATCACGGACGATGGCCGTGTCCGCGCCTCGTTGCCGACCCTCAACGCACTGATCAACGCGGGCGCCCGCGTCGTGGTGTGCTCTCACCTCGGGCGGCCGGAAGGCGCGCCCGACCCGCAGTACAGCCTGGAGCCGGTGGCTCAGCGCCTGTCCGAGCTGCTCGGTGCCCCTGTCGCGTTCGCGCGCGACACGGTCGGCGAGTCGGCGCAGGACGCTGTGGCGTCGCTCGAGGACGGCGGGGTCGTCGTCATCGAGAACCTGCGCTTCAACCCGGGCGAGACCTCGAAGGACGCGGGGGAGCGCGCGGCGTTCGCCGCCGAGCTCGCGAACCTCGGCGACGTGCTCGTCTCCGACGGTTTCGGCGTCGTGCACCGCAAGCAGGCGAGCGTCTACGAGCTCGCGGAGCTGCTCCCGTCGGCCGCGGGTCTGCTGATCGCGGCCGAGCTCGACGTGCTCGACCGTCTGACCGAGAACCCCGAGCGCCCGTACGCGGTCGTCCTCGGAGGCTCGAAGGTCAGCGACAAGCTCGGCGTGATCTCGCACCTGCTGCCGCGGGTCGACAAGATCCTCGTCGGCGGCGGCATGCTCTTCACCTTCCTCAAGGCGCAGGGCCACGCCGTGGCCTCGAGCCTGCTGGAGGAGGACCAGCTCGAGACCGTCCGCGGCTACATCGCCGAGGCGGCGGAACGCGGCGTGGAGCTCGTGCTCCCCACCGACGTGGTCGTCGCCGCATCGTTCTCGGCGGATGCCGCCCATGAGGTGGCCGCTGCCGATGCGATCGAGGCCACCGCGTTCGGCGCCTCCGGCATCGGTCTCGACATCGGGCCGGAGACGGCGGCGACCTTCGCCGAGGTCATCCGCGACTCGAAGACCGTGTTCTGGAACGGCCCCATGGGCGTGTTCGAGTTCCCGGCGTTCGCGGCGGGGACCAAGACCGTGGCGCAGTCGCTCACCGAGGTCGACGGACTCAGCGTCGTGGGTGGTGGCGACTCCGCCGCCGCCGTGCGTCAGCTGGGCTTCTCCGACGACCAGTTCGGTCACATCTCGACCGGCGGCGGCGCGAGCCTCGAATTCCTCGAGGGCAAGAAACTACCTGGGCTGGAGGTCCTCGGATGGGCGTGAACTCCCGTACCCCGCTGATCGCGGGAAACTGGAAGATGAATCTCGACCACCTGCAGGCGGTCGCGTTCGTGCAGAAGCTGCACTGGACGTTGAAGGACGCGAAGCACGAGGACGGCTCGGTCGAGGTGGCGGTCTTCCCGCCGTTCACCGACATCCGCAGCGTGCAGACGCTCATCGACGCGGACAAGATCCCGTTCGCGCTCGGTGCGCAGGACGTTTCGGCGCACGATTCGGGTGCCTACACGGGTGAGGTCTCGGGAGCGTTCCTCGCGAAGCTCGACGCGAAGTACGTCATCATCGGCCACTCGGAGCGTCGTGAGTACCACGCCGAGGGCGACGACGTCGTGGCGGCGAAGGTCAAGGCCTCGCTGAAGCACGGGCTCGTCCCGGTGATCTGCGTCGGCGAGACCGCGGAGGACCTGGAGAAGTTCGGCGCCAGCGCCGTTCCCTCCGGTCAGCTCGAGGCGGCGCTCCAGGGCGTCTCGCCGAAGGCCGACATCGTCGTGGCGTACGAGCCCGTGTGGGCCATCGGCTCCGGCCAGGCGGCGACGCCGCAGCAGGCGCAGGACGTCTGCGCGGCGCTGCGGGCGGTCATCGCGAAGGTCCTCGGCGACGAGGCGGCCGCGCGCACGCGCATCCTCTACGGCGGCTCGGTGAAGTCCGGCAACATCGCCAGCTTCATGCGCGAGCCCGATGTTGACGGCGCTCTGGTCGGCGGGGCGAGCCTCGTCGTGGACGAGTTCGCCGCGATCATCCGCTTCGAGAAGCACGTCGGCGTGTGAGTGCAGCGGGGCTCCGGCCCCGCTGCACCGTATACTTGACCGTTACGGGGGCGCTCCGGCCCCAGCGAAAGGCTCTTTCTCGTGGCAATTCTCGAGTTCGTCCTGCAGGTCGTGCTGGGCATCACCAGCGTTCTGCTGACCCTCCTCATCCTCCTGCACAAAGGTCGCGGTGGCGGTCTGTCCGACATGTTCGGCGGCGGCATGACCTCCGCGGTCGGCTCTTCCGGGCTCGCGGAGCGGAACCTGAACCGCTTCACCGTCGTCCTGGCTCTGACGTGGTTCATCTCCATCGTCGCGCTGGGCCTCATCACGAAATTCGAGGTCATCTGATGGCTACCGGTGGAAACGCGATCCGCGGCACCCGCGTGGGCTCCGGCCCCATGGGCGAGCAGGACCACGGCTATCACGCCGACCGCATCGCGGTGTCGTACTGGGACGGCCTCGGCAACGAGACCGTCCGCTACTTCGCCGCCGGTCTTCCCGAAGAGGAGATCCCGGAGACGATCGACCACCCGCAGTCGGGTCTTCCGGCCGGTCGCGACAAGGAGAACCCTCCTGCGCTGGCGAAGGCGGAGCCGTACAAGACGCACCTCGCCTACGTGAAGGAGCGTCGTACCGACGAGGAAGCCGTGCAGCTTCTGGACGACGCGCTCACGCAGCTGCGCGAGCGCCGGGGGCAGTGACCTCGGTCTGACATCGAAGAAGCCGCCGCGAGTGATCGCGGCGGCTTCTTCCGTCTCCGGGCGGGGGCTCAGCGACAGCCGGCGGCCGCGTCGATGTAGTTCTGCGGGGGATAGCCGTAGGCCCAGACGCCGTTGGCGTCATCGGTGTATCCCATGCTGATGGCCCACGCCGTCGCCCACTTCTCGATGCTGTCCTGCGTCGAGGAGTCGTACATGTCCTGGCACTTGACGCTGATGGCATGGCCCACCTCGTGAGCGACGAGGGCCTTGCTCCGCTCGGCCGGCCACTGCTCCGCGACGGAGTTCGAGAGCTCGATGGTCGCCCTGCCCGGATCGTCCCACCACCAGGTGGTGTATCCGCCCATGCTGCCGTCGTAGCCGGCGCCGTTCACCACCGGGGCCCAGTCGAAGTCGAGGAGCACCCCCGGCGCGAGGGAGCGGGCGAAGGCCTCGATCTCGAGTCGGGCACTCCGCAGCGGCCCGGCCTTCTCCGCCATCTCCTCGGACTCGGTCGCCACCACCTGCGCGGCGGCTTCCTGCAGGGCGACGTACACGGCGGCGGAGCCGTCGTCCACGGTCGTCGCCGCGATCGCCTCCGCTGCGGCCGCGCGCAACGCCACCACGGCTTCGTTGCGAGCGGAGAGATGCGCCGCCTCGAAGGCGGGGGCCGCGTCGCCCGCGGCAGTGATGACCCGCGCGCCGCTCTCGGTGATCGCCTCTCGGGCGGAGGTGACGTCTGCGGATGCGGCCGACAGCTCTTCCGCGAGGTCGTCCACGTCGTCGCGGCGCTGATCGAGTTCCGCGGTGGCACCGAACAGCTCCCAGAACCACCCGGGCTTCGTTCCGACGGCGGGGATGCCGACCGCGAGGATCTCGTCCGCCTCCGTGATCGCGGCGGTGCCCTCCTCGGTGGCGGCGGCGAGGGCGGCCTCGACGTCGGCCGCGACCGTGATCGGCCGGTTCTCTCCCGTGAGGATCCGGGTGCCGGCGTCGGTGGTGCTCTGCAGGTACGCCGTGGCTGCGCGGGCCGCCGAGTGCGCTTCATCCGCCGCGTGTGCGGATGCCGTGTACTGCGATGCCGCGCTGTCGTAGCCGAGGTTCGCGAAGAGTTGCGTGACGCAGAGTGCTGCGACCACCGCGGCGCCGCTTCCCAGCCCGATGAGGAGCCCCCGGGGCATCCGTCGCCGCTGTGTCGCAGGGGCGAGGGGGCCGTTCGAGAAACGCGCCGGCAGCTCGTGTCCGCTGCCCGGAAGCGCCGGGGGATGCACGTCGGTGCCCGGCGGGGGAGGGGCGGTCACGTCGTACTCATTCGAAGGGGCCTTCCGGTCGGAGAGCTGCGTCCGTGCTGTCAGCGTAGGGGAGAAGCGCTCCGTGGGCACGCAGAAGGCCCCCACCGTTTCGGTGAGGGCCTTCGTGATCGGAGGGGCTGACGGGAATCGAACCCGCATCATTAGTTTGGAAGACTAAGGCTTTACCACTAAGCTACAGCCCCGGATTCCGAGGAGACCTCGGTTCCGGTCGGAGTGGGAACTCCGGCGTGATCGATCATACCGGACAGTCGGGCGTGCTCTCGTCCGTTAGACTCGGTGGGGCTGAATCTGCGTGCGGATTCCCCGGGGCGTAGCTCAGCTTGGTAGAGCGCCCGCTTTGGGAGCGGGAGGTCGCAGGTTCAACTCCTGTCGCCCCGACACGGCCCCCACGGACCTTACAGCCGCGATACCGCGCGGAAATCACGAGGAGAACACACCAGCATGGCGAACAGCACCGTCGAGAAGCTGACCCCGACCCGGGTCAAGCTCAGCATCACGGTCACCCCGGAAGACCTCAAGCCCAGCATCGCTCACGCGTACGAGCACATCGCTCAGGACGTGCAGATCCCCGGCTTCCGCAAGGGCAAGGTCCCGGCTCCCATCATCGATCAGCGCATCGGCCGCGGAGCGGTCATCGAGCACGCGGTCAACGAGGGCCTGGACAAGTTCTTCCGCGACGCGACCGTCGAGCACAAGCTGCGCGTCGTCGGCCGTCCGGCCGCCGACATCACCCAGTGGCCGAACGAGAAGGACTTCTCGGGCGACCTGCTCGTCGACATCGAGGTGGACGTCCGCCCCGACATCGAGCTGCCCTCCTACGACGGCATCACCGTGACCGTCGACGCCGTCGAGGCCGATGAGGCCGCGCTCGACGCCGAGCTCGACAACATGCGCGCCCGCTTCGGCACGCTGGTCCCGGTCGACCGTCCGGCCGCCAAGGGCGACTTCGTCGAGCTCGACCTCGTCGCCACGATCGACGGTGCCGAGATCGACCGCGCGGAGGGCGTCTCCTACGAGATCGGCTCCGGCGAGCTGCTCGAGGGCATCGACGACGCGATCGAGTCGCTCACCGCGGGTGAGGACACCACGTTCCGCTCCGCACTCGTCGGCGGCGACCACGCCGGTTCCGAGGCCGAGGTCTCCGTGACCGTCAAGGCCGTCAAGGAGCGCGAGCTGCCCGAGGCCGACGACGACTTCGCGCAGATCGCGAGCGAGTTCGACACGATCGCCGAGCTCCGCGAGAGCCTGGCCGAGCGCGTCGCGCAGCAGGGCGTCTTCACGCAGGGCTCCGCCGCGCGCGACAAGCTCGTCGAGACGCTGCTCGAGCAGATCGAGATCCCGGTCCCGCCGCAGCTCATCGAGGACGAGGTGCACAACCACCTCGAGGGCGAAGGCCGTCTCGAGGACGACGTGCACCGCGCCGAGGTCACCGAGGCGAGCGAGAAGCAGTTCCGCACGCAGGTGCTGCTCGACACGATCGCCGAGCAGGCCGACGTGCAGGTCTCGCAGGAGGAGCTCAGCCAGTACCTCATCCAGTCGGCTGCGCAGTACGGCATGGCTCCGCAGGAGTTCGTCGAGGCGCTGCAGTCCTCGAACCAGCTCCCCGCGCTCGTCGGCGAGGTCGCCCGCAACAAGGCCCTCGCGATCGCGCTCGGCAAGGTGAAGGTCGTCGACAGCAACGGCAAGGCCGTCGACCTGTCCGACTTCATCGTCACCGACGACGAGGCCGAGTCCACCGAGGCCGAGGCCGAGGAGAAGCCGGCCAAGAAGGCTTCCGCCAAGAAGCCTGCTGCCAAGAAGGCTCCGGCCAAGAAGGCCGACGAGGCTGACGACGCCGAGAAGCCGGCCGCCGAGAAGCCGGCTGCCAAGAAGCCCGCCGCCAAGAAGGCTCCGGCCAAGAAGGCGGCCGACAAGGCCGAGTGATCGGACACGATCCAGTGAAGAGGGCGGATGCGGAAGCATCCGCCCTCTTTTCCATCCAGGGGAGGGATGACGATGAAGACGTGGGATGAGCGCATCGACGAGGTGTGGGACGACGCGACCGGCGAAGAGGTCGGAGACGACACGATCGCGCGCATCGACGCCCTCGCCGCAGAGCGCGGACCGGACGACGCCCGCGCGGAATTCGAGCGTGCGGGTGCCCGCGACTCCGCCGGCCGTCCGGCGGAGGCCGTGGAGCTCTATCGACGGGCGCTGGCGCTGGGACTCGATGAGGAGCATCGCCCGCAGTGCGTGATCCAGATGGCGAGCTCGCTGCGGAACCTCGGGGAGTACGACGAGGCCCTCGCCGTGATCCGCGCCGAGGAGGAGCTCTCGGCCGACGGTCCGTATCGGGACGCAGTCGCCACGGTCCACGCGCTCATCCTCGCGAGCGCGGGTCGGCCCGCACAGGGTCTCTCCGTGGCGCTGCTGGCGCTCGTGCCGCACCTCCCGCGCTACCACCGGTCGATGACGGCGTACGCGCTCGAGATCGCGGACGCCGACACCTGATATGCCGACGGCGAACACGGCCTGGGCGCTGCGTTGTCGCCGGTAGATTCGAATCACTGAAACACGGAATCAGGAGCTGACATGGCTGCAGAACCCCTCCTCGCAACGAGCGTCTTCGACAGGTTGCTGAAGGACCGCATCATCTGGCTTGGTTCGGAGGTGCGCGACGAGAACGCGAACGAGATCTGCGCGAAGATCCTTCTTCTCGCCGCAGAGGACTCCGAGCGAGACATCTACCTCTACGTGAATTCGCCCGGTGGCTCCATCACCGCCGGCATGGCGATCTACGACACGATGCAGTTCGTGCCGAACGACATCGTCACGGTCGGCATCGGCATGGCCGCCTCGATGGGACAGCTGCTGCTGACCGCCGGCACCAAGGGCAAGCGCTACATCACGCCCAACGCCCGCGTGCTGCTGCACCAGCCCCACGGTGGCTTCGGCGGAACGTCGAGCGACATCCAGACCCAGGCGCAGCTCATCATGTCGATGAAGAACCGCCTCGCCGAGATCACCGCGGCACAGACCGGCAAGTCTGTCGAGCAGATCAACGCCGACGGTGACCGCGACCGCTGGTTCACCGCCGAGGAAGCCCTCGAGTACGGCTTCGTCGACCACATCCGCGAATCGGCCTCCGACGTCATCGGCGGCGGCGGAACCGACCAGGACACCGAGTAACGGAAAGCGAAAGGACGCTCATGTACACACCCACTTTCCGCGCTGCCGGTGACCTGCCCTCCAGCCGTTACGTGCTCCCGCAGTTCGAGGAGCGCACGGCCTACGGCTTCAAGCGTCAGGACCCGTACAACAAGCTGTTCGAAGACCGCGTGATCTTCCTCGGCGTGCAGGTCGACGACGCGTCGGCCGACGACGTGATGGCGCAGCTCCTCGTCCTGGAGAGCCAGGACTCCGAGCGCGACATCACGATGTACATCAACTCGCCCGGTGGCTCGTTCACCGCGATGACGGCGATCTACGACACGATGCAGTACGTCGCGCCGCAGATCCAGACCGTGGTGCTCGGTCAGGCGGCCTCCGCCGCAGCCGTGCTGCTCGCGGCCGGTGCGCCGGGCAAGCGCCTCGCGCTCCCGAATGCCCGAGTGCTCATCCACCAGCCCGCCATGGGCGAGGCGGGGCACGGTCAGGCATCCGACATCGAGATCCAGGCGGCGGAGATCCTCCGCATGCGCACCTGGCTCGAGGAGACCCTGGCCGGTCACACCAAGCGCACCCCGGAGCAGGTGAACCGCGACATCGATCGCGACAACATCCTCTCCGCGGCGCAGGCGCTGGAGTACGGCATCGTCGACCAGGTGCTCACGACGCGCAAGCGCGTCTGACCCGATCGATCCCGGAAGGACGTCCGTCATCACGACGGGCGTCCTTTCGTCGTCTCCGGCGGATGTGCAGCGCCCCGATCGGCGTATGCTCATATGAGCAATCTGACGCGCGAACGCTGTATTCGTCCTACCATGGACGAGGAAGGAGGCTGCCGTGGAAGAAGATCTGCTCATGGTCCGTGTCGCCGAGCTGTACTACGACGAGGACAAGACCCAGGACGAGATCGGCGGACTCCTGAAGATCTCCCGCTGGAAGGTCGGGCGCCTGCTCACCCAGGCCCGCGAACGCGGCATCGTGCGCATCGAGATCGTGCACCCGCGGGCGCGCCGGCTCGGCCTCGAGCGGCTTCTCGTCGACCGGTTCGGACTGACCGATGCCGTCGTGGTGCCGGCGCCCGAAGGCGATGACGGCACCCTCGAGCGCGTGGCGCAGGCCGCCGCCGACTTCCTGACCGCGATGCGCCCGGTCCCTCGGACACTCGGCGTCAGCTGGGGGCGCACGCTGCGCGCGGTCGCCGAGGCGCTCCCGGACGGATGGGCGAACGGCGTGACGGTCGTGCAGCTCAACGGGGGAGTCAGCCTGAACCGTCGCTCCGGCGGCGCTGCGGGACTCGCCGTGACGATCGCTCAGCGCGCCTCCGGTCAGGTCTCGCTGCTGCCGAGCCCCGCGATCCTCGAACGCGTCGAGACCAAGCAGGCCATCGAGTCGGACCGCACCGTGGCGGCCGTCCTGGAAGAGGCCGCGGAGGCGCAGGCGTTCCTGTTCACCGCCGGGCCCTGCGACGCGTCTTCCGCGCATGTCGAGAACGGCTACCTCACGGCGGAGGAGGTCGAGGAGCTGGCGCGGCGCGGTGCCGTCGGCGACGTGCTCGGACGCTACGTCGACGCCGAGGGCAACATCGTCGACTCGCAGCTAGACGCCCGCACGGTCGGCGTCTCGCTCGACCGGCTGCGCGGAGCCACCCGCGCGATCTTCGTCACGGCGGGACCCGCCAAGCACGACATCGCGCGCACTGTCGTGACCAGCGGCCTGTGCGGCGTTCTGGTGACCGATGAGACCACAGCACGAGCATTGTTGGAGGAACAGTGACGACCAAAGAACTGAGCCGCAGGACGGCGGTGGATGTCCTCGGCGGAGAGCCGGACGACGCCACGCTCCGTCGCTTCCTGCACGGACTCCCCGGCGTGGACGCGGTCGGCCTGGAGCAGCGCGCTGCCGGGCTCGGAACCCGTTCGATCAAGACCACGTCGAAGGCATGGGCACTCGACACGATCATCAAGCTGATCGACCTCACGACGCTCGAGGGTGCGGACACCCCCGGCAAGGTGCGCTCGCTCGTCGCCAAGGCGAAGAACCCCGACGCCGCCGATCCCTCGACCCCTCGGGTCGCCGCGGTCTGCGTCTACGGCGACATGGTCAGCGACGCCGTCACGGCCCTCGGCGGCCTGCACGGTGACCCTGACGACGGGCTGATCTCCGTCGCCGCCGTGGCCACGGCGTTCCCCAGCGGACGTGCGTCGCTCGCGATCAAGCTCGCCGACACCGCCGAGGCGGTCGCCGCCGGTGCGGACGAGATCGACATGGTCATCGACCGCGGGGCGTTCCTCTCCGGCCGCTACGGCCTCGTCTACGACCAGATCGCCCAGGTCAAGGAGGCCTGCCGTCGTGAGGACGGCTCGTACGCCTCGCTCAAGGTGATCCTGGAGACGGGCGAGCTGAACACCTACGACAACATCAAGCGCGCCTCGTGGCTCGGCATCCTGGGCGGAGGGGACTTCATCAAGACCTCGACCGGAAAGGTGCAGCCCGCCGCGACGCTCCCGACGACGCTGCTCATGCTGGAGACCGTGCGCGACTGGCACCGCGGCACCGGCGAGCGCATCGGCGTGAAGCCGGCCGGTGGCATCCGCTCCTCGAAGGACGCGGTGAAGTACCTGGTCACTGTCGCCGAGACCGTGGGCGAGGAATGGCTGCAGCCGCACCTCTTCCGCTTCGGCGCCTCCAGCCTTCTCAACGACGTGCTCCTGCAGCGTCAGAAGCTCAGCTCCGGCCACTACTCGGGCCCCGACTACGTCACGATCGACTGACGGGAAGACGAACATGTCATTTCTGGAATACGCTCCCGCACCGGAGTCCACCGCGATCCTGAACCTCAAGGACAGCTACGGCCTGTTCATCGACGGCGAGTTCGTCGACGGCTCCGGCACCCCGTTCACCACGATCTCGCCGGCCACCGAGAAGCACATCGCCGAGATCGCCTCGGCCAGCGATGAGGATGTCGACCGTGCGGTCGCCGCCGCGCGTCGCGCCTACGAGAAGACCTGGTCGAGGATGAGCGGCCGCGACCGCGGGAAGTACCTCTTCCGCATCGCCCGTCTCGTGCAGGAGCGGGCTCGTGAGCTCGCCGTCGCCGAGAGCCTCGACAACGGCAAGCCGATCAAGGAGAGCCGCGACGTCGACGTGCCACTCGTCGCCTCCTGGTTCTTCTACTACGCCGGCTGGGCCGACAAGCTCGATCACGCCGGGCTCGGCGCCAACCCCCGGGCGCTCGGCGTCGCGGGACAGATCATCCCGTGGAACTTCCCGCTGCTGATGCTCGCGTGGAAAATCGCGCCCGCTCTCGCCGCCGGCAACACCGTCGTGCTCAAGCCCGCCGAGACCACCCCGCTGACGGCGCTCATCTTCGCGGAGATCCTGCAGCAGGCCGACCTTCCGGCCGGTGTCGTGAACATCGTGACCGGAGCCGGCGCGACCGGGTCGACGCTCGTCCGTCACCCGGACGTCGACAAGGTGGCCTTCACCGGTTCGACCGGGGTGGGCCGCGACATCGCCCGCGCCGTCGCCGGCACGAAGAAGAAGCTGACGCTGGAGCTCGGCGGCAAGGCCGCGAACATCGTGTTCGACGACGCCCCCATCGACCAGGCGGTCGAAGGCATCGTGAACGGGATCTTCTTCAACCAGGGTCACGTCTGCTGCGCCGGAAGCCGTCTGCTGGTGCAGGAGTCGATCCACGACGAGGTCGTCGACCGGCTCAAGACGCGTCTGTCGACCCTGCGTCTCGGTGACCCGCTCGACAAGAACACCGACATCGGTGCGATCAACTCCGCCGCGCAGCTCGCCCGCATCCGCGAGCTCAGCGACATCGGCGAGGCCGAGGGCGCCGAGCGCTGGACCGCCGACTGCGCGATCCCGGAGCAGGGCTTCTGGTTCGCTCCGACGATCTTCACCGGCGTCGAGGCGTCGCACCGCATCGCTCGGGACGAGGTCTTCGGTCCGGTGCTCTCGGTGCTCACCTTCCGCACGCCCGCCGAGGCGATCGCGAAGGCGAACAACACGCCCTACGGTCTGTCGGCCGGAATCTGGTCGGACAAGGGATCGCGCATCCTCGCCGTGGCCGATCGTCTGCGCGCCGGAGTGATCTGGGCCAACACCTTCAACCGCTTCGACCCGTCGAGCCCGTTCGGCGGCTACAAGGAGTCCGGATTCGGCCGCGAGGGCGGCCGCCAGGGGCTCACCGCCTACCTCCAGGGAGCCGCATCATGAGCAAGCGACTGACCGTCCCCAAGACGTACAAGCTGGCGATCGGCGGGGCTTTCCCGCGGAGCGAGTCCGGCCGGACGTACGAGGTGCTCACCGCCAAGGGCGCCTTCCTCGCGAACGCCGCGAAGGGCTCCCGCAAGGACGCCCGTGACGCCGTGGCGGCCGCGCGCGCCGCCGTCAAGGGCTGGTCCGGTGCGACCGCCTACAACCGCGGTCAGGTGCTCTACCGTGTCGCCGAGGTGCTCGAGGGTCGCCGTGCCCAGTTCATCGACGAGATCTCGGCCCAGGAGGGTGTGTCGTCCTCCGCGGCGGCCGCGCAGGTGGACGACGCCATCGACCTCTGGGTCTGGTACGCCGGATGGTGCGACAAGTACGCGCAGGTCGCGGGCAACGCGAACCCGGTGTCGGGCCCGTACTTCAACATCTCCGTGCCCGAGCCGACCGGTGTCGTGGCGATCGTCGCGCCGCAGGACTCGGCGCTGCTCGGCCTGGTCTCGGTCGTCGCTCCCGCCCTGGTCGCGGGGAACACGGTGGTCGTCGTCGCGAGCGAGCGGCACCCGCTGTCGGCGATCAGCCTCGCCGAGGTCCTGGCCACGAGCGACGTCCCCGGCGGCGTCGTCAACGTGCTCACGGGTTCCCCGGCGGAGATCGCCCCGTGGCTGGCCTCGCATCAGGACGTCAACGCGCTCGACCTGGCCGGCGCAGGCGACCTCGAGTGGGTCGACATGCAGATCGCCGCTGCGGAGACCCTCAAGCGCGTGCTCACGCCGGGTGAGGTCGTCGCCTCGCCGGAGCGGATCGGCGCCTTCACCGAGGTGAAGACCGTCTGGCACACCAAGAGCATGGTCTGACGACCGTCGGAACGAGAGAGGCCCTGCCGCGCATCGCGCTGCAGGGCCTCTTCTCTCGAACTGCCGTTGCGCGAGCGACGCTGTGGTTTCATGGCGGCATGACGATGACGCCACGTCGGAACTCCTCCGCGCTCCTTCCGCTCGTGCTCGCCGGGGCGTTCGTGCTCGGGGGATGTGCCGTGGTGCCGACCGACACCGGCGGTGCAGGGTCTCCGGCCACCTCCGTGCCCACCGCGACCATGGCGTGTCCCGAGAACGACGAGGCCGTGCTTTCCCCGGAATGCGCGCCGTACGACCCCGATCACGCCATGGCGCAGAACGACCGATATCGGGAGCGCATGGAACTCTCGGACGAGGCCGCGGCCGCCGCCGCACAGCCGGTTTCCGACCTGCGTGGGCACCTGGAGACGCTGCGGACGGAGGGGGAGATCTCGATCCGTGCGGTCGAGGCGGCGCTGGGGGAGGTCGGCCTCCTGGACGCCGTGGTCCGCGGGGATGAGCGGGCCGTGGAGTTCGCCGCCACTGCGCCGGAGGGCGGCTGCGTGTTCGGGGAGGTGCGTCCCGACTCGGTCAGCGTCGAGGCGGGCGGCTACATCATGGACGGGGGCTGTCTGCCGGCGCAGTGAGTCCGGATCCGACCGCCGGGGCACGAGCTCACCGCTGCGCCGAACGCAGTCCGCGCCAATGCGGCCCTGTGTCCCATGCACCGGTTAGGCTCGAAGAACGATCTCTGATCCCCCATAGGAGGACGCGCATGGCCCGCATCGGTGAAAGCGCTGACCTGTTCAAATGCTCTTTCTGCGGAAAGAGTCAGAAGCAGGTCCAGCAGCTCATCGCCGGACCCGGCGTGTACATCTGCGACGAGTGCGTCGAGCTGTGCAACGAGATCATCGAGGAGCGGATGGCGGAGTCCTCCGCCGACGGTGTCGCCGAGTTCGAGCTGCCCAAGCCGCGGGAGATCTTCTCGTTCCTCGAGGAGTACGTGGTCGGCCAGGAGCCCGCCAAGCGGGCACTCTCGGTCGCCGTCTACAACCACTACAAGCGCGTGCGCGCGCACGGAACGCTCCAGACCGCGGAGCAGCGGGCCGAAGAGGTCGAGATCGCGAAGAGCAACATCCTGCTCATCGGTCCGACCGGCTGTGGCAAGACCTATCTCGCGCAGACGCTCGCCAAGCGTCTGAACGTGCCGTTCGCCGTCGCCGATGCCACCGCGCTCACCGAGGCGGGCTACGTCGGAGAAGACGTCGAGAACATCCTCCTCAAGCTCATCCAGGCCGCGGACTACGACGTCAAGCGCGCTGAACAGGGCATCATCTACATCGACGAGGTCGACAAGATCGCCCGCAAGGCCGAGAACCCGTCGATCACGCGCGACGTGTCGGGCGAGGGCGTGCAGCAGGCGCTGCTGAAGATCATCGAGGGCACGGTCGCCTCGGTGCCGCCGCAGGGCGGACGCAAGCACCCGCACCAGGAGTTCCTGCAGATCGACACCTCGAACGTGCTGTTCATCGTGGCCGGAGCCTTCGCCGGCCTGGAGGACATCGTGTCGGCACGCGTCGGCAAGCACGGCATCGGCTTCGGCGCCCCGCTGCACGACAAGGGCAAGGACCTCGATCTCTTCAGCGAGGTGCTGCCGGAGGACCTGCACAAGTTCGGCCTGATCCCCGAGTTCATCGGGCGTCTGCCCGTCGTGACCTCGGTCTCGCCGCTCGACCAGGCCGCACTCATCGACATCCTCACCGGACCGCGCAACGCCCTGGTGAAGCAGTATCAGCGCATGTTCGAGATCGACGGCGTGCAGCTGGAGTTCGAAGAGGATGCGCTGCGATCGATCGCCGACCTCGCCGTCGAGCGCAAGACGGGCGCCCGTGGCCTCCGGGCCATCCTGGAAGACGTCCTCGGACCGATCATGTTCGAGATCCCGTCCGCCGAAGACGTCGCCAAGGTGATCGTCACACGTGCGGCCGTCGACGAGGGCGCACCGCCCACCATCGTGATGGAGCGCAAGCGCAAGAGCGCGTGAGCGTCGCGCATCCCCGCCGGTCCCGTCCTCACGCCAGGGGCATGAGGAGGTCGGTGCGCAGTTCGGCGGGAGTCGTGCTCGGATCGGAGACGTACACCTCGATCCAGACGCCGCCGGGACGCAGCCCCTCCGCGCCGGCGCGCTCGACGAGTCCGCCCCAGCCGGAGCCGAGCTCCTCGTAGGAGCCGAACAGCGTCGTCGCGACAGCCGGTCCCGCCGGCAGAGCCGACGCGACGATCACGGTGCCGGTCGCCGTGGGGATCGGGTTCTCCGGCGGGGACTGCACCGGGAAGCCGAGCTCGAGGTCGAAGACGTCCATCGGGTCGCCGTGGTACACCGCGAGCGCGGGGCCGGTCGGGACCAGCGCGCCGCCCGCGAAGTGCAGAGCGATCGCCGCATAGCCCGCGTCGAAGGCGTCCTGGATGTCGGCGAGGCGGATGCCCTGGTGACGGATGACCGCGAGGGGCACGGCCTCGAGGTCGAGGCGGTCGACGGGGCCGAACGGAGCGTCGGGGAATGCGTTCATGCGCTCAGGTTCTCACGCGGAGCGGGTCTCGTCCATCGGCGGTTCGCTCGGCGGTCGAGGTCAGGCCGCAGGAGCCAGTTCCGCGATGAGCAGGGTGTCGTGTCCGTCGCTCCACTCCTCGTGCCGCCACACGACGAAGCCGAGCGCCGCGAAGGTCGCGGTCAGCACCGCGGCGCCCGCGTAGGGTTCGTGGTCTCGGGGATACGGGCGCTCAGGCGACGGCGGGTGCGCGGCGTGAGCGGTCGAGGTGGTCGACACGAAGCTGGCGGTCACGAGGCGGCCACCCGCGCGCAGGAGTCGGTGCCACTCGGCGGCGGCACGCTCCACGTCGGGGATGATGTGGAGCGCCGTCACACAGGTGATCAGATCGACGGATCCGTCGGGAAGCGGGACCCTGCTCGCGTCGGCCACGAGCCACTCCGCGGTGGGGAGCTCCGCCCGGGCGACTGCCAGCATCCCCGGCGAGATGTCCGCGCCGATCAGGTGCAGGTCCGGCGCACGCTCGGCGAGCGCCCGCAGCACGAGTCCGGTCCCGGTGGCGACGTCGAGCACGTCGTCGAGGCTCTCCGTCTCGATGAAGGCCGCCACCGCCGCAGCGAGGTCCCGATGCATCGTGCTCTCGTCGTAGGTGGCGGCCCGCTCATCGAACGCCTCGCTGATGGCCGTCAGCGCATCGTCCATGGGGAGCCTCAGGATTCGAGTCCGCGCCGCTTGAGCAGCGGCTCGATCTCGGCGTCGCGTCCGCGGAAGTCGCGGTAGGCCTCCAGGGGATCCTTCGACCCGCCCACGCCGAGGAGACGATCGCGGAACCGATCGCCGTTCTCGCGCGTGAGTCCGCCGTTCTCGCGGAACCAGTCGACCGTGTCCGCGTCGAGCACCTCGCTCCAGATGTAGGAGTAGTAGCCCGCGCTGTAGCCGCCCGAGAAGACGTGCGCGAAGTACGTCGAGGAGTAGCGCGTGGGGACGGCCGGGTCGTCCAGCCCGATGTCGGCGAGCGCGGCCGCCTCGAACGCGGCGACGTCGTCGACCGTCGCATCCGTGGAGAGTCGGTGCCAGGCCTGGTCGAGCCACGCGGCGGCCAGGTACTCGCTGGTCGCATGGCCCTGGTCGAAGGTCTCCGTGGCGCGCAGGCGTTCGACGATGGCCGGATCGAGCGGCTCGCCGGTCTCGTGGTGGCGGGCGTAGTCGTCGAGGACCTCGGGCCACAGGATCCACATCTCGTTCACCTGGCTCGGGAACTCCACGAAGTCCCGGAAGACGTTGGTCCCGGCGAAGTGCGGGTACGTCACGGTGGCGAAGAGCCCGTGCAGCGCGTGCCCGAACTCGTGGAACAGGGTCGTGACCTCATCGAGCGTCAGCAGCGTCGGCTCTCCGTCGCCGGGGAGCGGCACGTTCAGGTTGTTGACGACGACGGGCGCCGTACCGCGCAGGCGCGACTGGCTCACGATGGGGTTCATCCACGCACCACCGCGCTTGGAGTCGCGGGTGTACAGATCGAGGATGTAGAGCCCGACCGGGGATCCGTCGGCGTTGCGTACCTCGAACACCCGAGCGCCCGGGTGGTACGCCGCGAGGTCTTCGCGCTCGGAGAAGGTGACGCCGTACAGGCGCGTCGCCGCGGAGAACACGCCGTCCTGCAGGACCCGTTCCGCCTCGAACCAGGGCCGCAGCGCGCTGGAGTCGATGTCGTATCGGGCGGTGCGGACGCGCTCGGTGTAGTACGCCCAGTCGTGGGCCTCGACCGCGAACGGTTCCGCCTCGGTCTCGTCGATGATCTTCTGGAGCGCGGCCCGCTCGGCGCGGGCGTTGCGGGCGGCGGGGGCCGCGAGCCGGCGCAGCATCTGCTCCACGGCGTCGGGGTTCCCTGCGGTCTCGTCGGCGGTCACGTAGGCGGCGTGCGAATCGTAGCCGAGGAGGGCGGCGCGCTCCGCGCGCAGACGCACGATCTCGAGCAGGACGGACCGGTTGTCGTTCGCGTTGCCCCGAGAGGCGCGCGCCAGCGAGGCGGCCATGATGCGTCGTCGCGACTCCCGCACGCGCAGCTGCGCGAGCGCAGGGTGTCCGGTGAACAGCGGCAGCGTCACGAGGAGCTTGCCGTCGAGCCCGCGCTCGGTCGCCGCGCGCGCCGCTGCCGACAGCTCGCCCGGGTTCAGGCCCTCCAACTCGGCGGGGGAGTCGAACACCACCGCGAGGTCGTTCGTGTCGTTCAGGAGGTTGCGCTCGAACGTGTTGGTCAGCGTCGACAGTCGCTGGTTCAGGGCGGTGAGCTGTGCCTTGGCGTCCTTGTCGAGACCGGCTCCGGCGTGCGTCATCTCGCGGTGGTGCCGCTCCACCAGGTAGCGCTGCTCCGAGTCGAGCTCGAGCGTGTCGAGCTGCTCGTGCACCTGCTTCACCCGCCAGTACAGCTGGCCGTCGAGCGTGATCGCGTCCTGGTGCGCCGCCATGAGCGGAGCGAGCTGCTCGTCGATCTCCTGGATCTCGGGTGTGGCGTCTGCGGAGCTGACCGTGTAGAAGGCATGCGCCACGCGGTCGAGCAGCTCTCCCGAGCGCTCCAGCGCCTCGAAGGTGTTCTCGAAGGTCGGCATCGACCGCACCATCGTGATGCGCGCGATCTCGCCGAGGTGCTCCTCGAACGCCGCCTGGAACGCCGGGAGGTAGTGCTCGGGCCGGATCGCACGATAGTCGGGGAGTCCGTAGGGGAGAGTCGACGGCTGCAGCAGCGGATTCGTGGCATCGGTCATCCTCCGAGCCTAACCACCGACGCGCTCCCCGTTCCGGAACCGTCGGCGCTCGGGCGCGTCATCGGCCGCCGTCGGATGTGAATGCAAAGAAATGCTTGCAAAGAAGTCTTTGCAACGGTATCTTTGCATGCATGACGGATCAGACGCAGGTACGGACCCTCGATGCGGGGGCGCTCAAGGCTCTCGCACACCCGCTGCGTGTGCGGATCTTCGATCTGCTGGCGTCCCGCGGCCCCCAGACCGCCAGCTCGCTCGCGGCCCTGCTGGGGGAGACCTCGGGGTCGACCAGCTATCACCTGCGTGCGCTCGCTGCTCACGACCTCATCCAGGAGGTCGACGGTCGGGGAACCGGTCGCGAGCGGTGGTGGGAGCGTCCCCGCGGACGCATCGACGTGCCGGGGCCGGATGACATGACCTCACCGGCGAACCGCGCGGCCGCGCAGATCGTGAACGCGGAGTTCTTCCGTCTCCGTCACGAGACGCTGATGTCGTACATGAACCGCCCGCAGTCCGAGGTGCCGGAGGCATGGCGCGACAGCGGCATCATCATCACGACCCACCTCGACATCACCCCGGAGCAGGCCAAGTCGCTCCGGGAGGAGCTCGAGGCGATCGTGGAGAGCGCCATGGAGCGCTACCGCGGACAGACCGGCCCCGATGTGCGTCGCGTCTCCCTCCGCACCGAGCTGTTCGACCTTCCGACGCCTCCGGCCGCGACGCCCGGGGCGGGAGATGCCCGGGAGGAATCATGACCAGCGCAACGCTTCACCTGGTGTCCCCGACGCAGACCGAGCGGAGTCTGCTCCAGCTGGCCGAACACCTCACAGCCATGGTCGAGCGGCGCATCGCCCGACGTGCGGAGCGGCGTGTTCTCGCACTCGACCTGCTGCGCGAACAGCAGGCGCGCAGGGAGGACCCGCGGGACTTCTCCCGCGCCCTCGCCCAGCTCGACCTGCCCCGGTGGCGGTGACGGCGCCCGCCGTCACCCGCGTCAGTCCTCGAACGGACGGGCGATGATATCGCCGGAGGCGGTCTGGAAGACCTCCCAGCCGGCGTCGAGCTCCGCGATCGCGCGGCCCTCGAGCCAGGTCAGCGTCCAGTGCCCGGTGAGGCCCTTGGCCTCGACCTCGGCGATGGCCGGGCGCAGGGACGCCGGGACCGAGGCCGGAGCCTCGGATCCCGCCGCCCATCGCGTGCCCAGCTGCATCAGGACGCCTCGATCGGAGCGAGCTCGATCGCGGTGACCGCGAACTCGTCCGCCTCGCTGAACTCGAGCTCGGCGATGCGGCCGACGGCCCGGAGGTCGTCCGCGGCGGCGCGCAGCGCGTCGAGCTTCGTGGCCGGAGCCGAGATCGCGGCGCGGGAGACCGGGGTCTTCTGCGAGGCCTTCGCCTCCGTCTTCGCCCGACGGATGCCGATCAGCGCCTCGCTGGCGGCCGCGAGGACGGCGGGGTCGCCGTCGATGCCGAGCGGCGTGGGCCATGCGGCCGTGTGCACGGAGCCCTCCTCGAACCAGGACCACGACTCCTCGGCGGCGAACGAGAGCACCGGCGCCAGCAGGCGGAGCAGCGTCGACAGGGCGAGGCGGAGCGAGAGCGCGGCGGATGCCTGCCCCACGTCGGCCTGGTTGTAGGCCCGCTCCTTCACGAGCTCGAGGTAGTCGTCGCAGAACGTCCAGAAGAACGCCTCGGTGAGCTCCAGCGCCCGCGCGGCGTCGTAGCGGTCGAACGCCTTCGTCGCCTCGGTGACCACGCCGTCCAGGGCGGTGAGCATCGACGCGTCCAGGGCGTGCGTGACCTGGGCGCCCTCGGGGGCCGGGAACGACAGCACGAACTTCGCGGCGTTGAGCACCTTGATCGCCAGACGGCGGCCGATCTTCACCTGCGTCGGGTTCTGCGGGTCGAACGCGGCGTCCATGCCCAGACGGCTCGACGCGGCCCAGTAGCGGACGGCATCCGAGCCGTGCGCCTCGAGGACGTCGGCCGGGGTGACCACGTTGCCCTTCGACTTCGACATTTTCTTGCGGTCGGGGTCGACGATGAAGCCGGAGATCGCGGCGTTGCGCCACGGCGTCCGGTCGTCCTCGAGCGTCGAACGCAGCATCGTCGAGAAGAGCCACGTGCGGATGATGTCCTGGCCCTGCGGACGCAGGTCGAACGGCGCCGTCAGCTGCCACAGCTCCTCGTCGCGCTGCCATCCGCCGGCCAGCTGCGGGGTGAGGGACGACGTCGCCCAGGTGTCGAGGATGTCGGCCTCGGCCTCGAATCCGCCGGCCACGCCGCGCTGGTCCTCCGTGTATCCGGCGGGGACATCGGTCGTCGGGTCGATCGGGAGGGCTGCCGCATCGGGCGTGAGCACGCGGTCGTAGTCGCGCTCGCCGTTCTCGTCGAGGCCGTACCAGAGGGGGATCGGCACGCCGAAGAAGCGCTGGCGGGACACGAGCCAGTCGCCGGTCAGGCCGCCGACCCAGTTCTCGTAGCGGACCCGCATGAACTCCGGGTGCCAGGCGAGCTCCTGACCGTGGGCGAGCAGCTTGTCGCGCAGCTCGCCGTCGCGGGCGCCGTTGCGGATGTACCACTGACGGGTCGACACGATCTCGAGCGGACGGTCGCCCTTCTCGAAGAACTTGACGGCGTGCTGGAACGGCTTGCCGACCGCGGTCATGTCGCCGGTCTCCTGCAGCTTCTCCACGATGGCCTTGCGCGCGCTGAAGACGGTCTTGCCCGCGAGCTCGGCGGTGTACCAGGCGATCGCGTCCGGGTTCTCGACCGATGCGGGGGCCTCGGGCAGGAAGCGCCCGTCCAGGCCGATCGTGGTCATGTTCGGCAGCGGCTCGTTCTCGGTGGTGCGCAGCTCGCGCCACCACACGATGTCGGTCACGTCGCCGAAGGTGCAGACCATCGCCGCTCCCGTGCCCTTGTCGGGCTGCGCGAGGTGGTGGCCGTGGATCTCGATCTCCGCGCCGAAGAACGGCGTCGTCACCTTGGTGCCGATGAGGTGCTTGTGCGGCCCCTCGGGGTGCGTCACGAGGGCGATGCACGCGGGCAGCAGCTCCGGACGGGTGGTGTCGATCGCGAGGGATCCCGATCCGTCCGCGAAGGGGAACTCGATCGTGTGATAGGCCGCCTGCTGGTCGCGGTCCTCGAGCTCGGCCTGCGCGATGGCGGAGCGGAAGTCGATGTCCCAGAGCGTCGGAGCCAGCGCCTGGTACGCCTCGCCCCGCTCGATGTTGCGCAGGAACGCGAGCTGGCTCTGACGGATGGTGTCGTCCGAGATCGTGCGGTAGGTCTGGGTCCAGTCCACGCTCAGCCCGAGCTGACGGAACAGCGCCTCGAACTGCTTCTCGTCCTCTATCGTGAGGCGCTCGCAGAGCTCGATGAAGTTGCGGCGGCTGATCGGCTGCTGGTCGGCCGCGCGACTCGACTTGTTGTCGCCGCCCTCGAACGGGGGAGTGAAGTCGGGGTCGTAGGGGAGCGACGGGTCGCAGCGCACGCCGTAGTAGTTCTGCACGCGGCGCTCGGTCGGCAGGCCGTTGTCGTCCCAGCCCATCGGATAGAACACGGTCTTGCCGCGCATGCGCTCGTAGCGGGCCTTCACGTCGGTGTGCGTGTAAGAGAACACGTGTCCGATGTGCAGGCTGCCGGAGGCCGTCGGCGGCGGGGTGTCGATCGAGTACACGCCCTCGCGCCCGGCCTGTGCGGCGCGCAGGCGGTCGAACAGGTACGTGCCCTGCTCCGCCCAGGCGGCGTCCCACTTCGCTTCGAGACCTTCGAGTGCGGGCTTGTCGGGAATCTGGTTCTGCGCAGGCATGGAGGTCTCCTCGAGCGATGTATGCGGCACTGTGTGAGCGTGCCTGAGTGTGGGTTGTGCCGACCAGTCTACCGAGCGTCGTCAGGGAGGGCCGCCGCCACAGATCGACCCAGTCCAACAATCCGCCGTAGGATGGATTCATCCCGACCCGTTCGTCCTGAGGAATCGTCATGCCCGCAAAACCCGTGCGTCGTCTCCTGCCCTTCGCCGCGATCGCCGCCGCCACCGCCCTGGTGCTCAGCGCCTGCGCGGCTCCCGCCTCCGAGGGTGACAGCGACGGGGAGGTCGTGTGGTCGATCGAGGGCGCGAACCTGTCCGCCTCGCACATGGACCCGCAGACCAGCCAGCTCGATGTCTCGGGCATGGTGCAGCGCGCCGTTCTCGACTCCCTCGTCTTCCAGGAGGCGGACGGCACGTTCGTCCCCTGGCTCGCGAAGGACTGGGAGATCTCGGACGACGGCACCGAATACACGTTCCTGCTCCGCGACGACGTCACCTTCACCGACGGCGAGCCGTTCGACGCCGCCGCCGTCAAGGCGAACTTCGACCGCATCGTCGACCCGGACACCGCCTCCAAGCAGGCGGCGGGCATGCTCGGCGCCGACTTCTACAAGGGCACCGAGGTCATCGACGACCACACGGTCAAGGTCGTCTTCACCCAGCCGTACGCCCCGTTCCTCCAGGCCGCCAGCACGCCGCAGCTCGGCTTCTACTCGCCGGCCGTGCTCGAGAAGTCGGCCGACAAGCTCAAGGCGGGCGGTCCGGACATCAACGTCGGCACCGGTCCGTTCGTGCTCACCGAGTACACGCCCGACCAGGAGATCGTCTACACCCGCAACGACGACTACGCCTGGGGCCCGCACGGCGAGAAGGCTCCGAAGTTCGAGACGCTCCGGGTGGAGATCCAGCCGGAGGCCTCGGTCCGTACCGGTGTCGTGACGAGCGGCGAATCCGACCTCGCCAGCAACATCCCGCCGAACCTCGCGAAGGATCTCGGGGACGGCATCACGGTCGACTCGATCGAGTACCCGGGGCTGCCGTACTCGCTGTACCTGAACGAGAAGTACGGCGTGTTCGCGGACGAGAAGGTGCGCCAGGCGTTCGCGCGCGGCATCGACATCGACGCCGCGGTCGAGGAGATCTACTTCGGTCAGTTCCCGCGGGCCTGGAGCATCCTGGGGTCGACCACCCCCGGTTACGACGCCGCGCTCGAGGGCAGCTGGCCCTTCGACCCGGACGCGGCGAACGCCCTGCTCGACGAGGCGGGGTGGACCGAGCGCGACACCGACGGCATCCGCATGAAGGACGGCAAGCGCCTCTCCGTGCGATGGATCGCCTGGACCCCGGTGCCCGACGACCGCGCTGCGCTCGGCAACGCGATCCAGTCCGACCTCAAGGGCATCGGCTTCGAGGTCGTGCGCGAGGTTCTCGAGCCGGGCGCGTACAACGCCCAGTACGAGCCCAAGACGTTCGACCTGACCGACTGGGGCTTCTCCGGTGTCGACCCCGACCTGCTGCGCGCCCATCTGCACACCGACGGCTTCCAGAACGCGTCCCAGGTGAGCGACCCCGAGATGGACGCGCTCCTGGAGAAGGCCTTCGCGAGCAGCGACCAGGAGGAGCGTGACGCGCTGTACACGCAGGTGCAGCAGTGGAACGCCGAGCACACGGCGATCGTGCCGCTGTACAGCCCTTCCGCGATCACCGCGGTCGGCGAGCGCGTCGACGGCCTCCAGTACGACCTGTACGGTCGACCGCTGTTCTACGATGTGACCGTCGGCTGAACCGCCGGCTGAGCGGAGGGCACGAGAGGTGAAGACTGCTCTCGTCCGTGTCGCCGGCCTCGCCGCATCCGTCGTCCTCGTCCTCTGGGGCGCGGCGACCGTCGCCTTCCTCGCGTTCCGGGTGATCCCGGGCGACCCGGTGTCGGTGATGCTGGGGCCGCTCGCGCAGGTGAGCGAGGCGGTCAAGGACGGGATCCGAGCTGATCTGGGACTGGACCGCCCGCCGTTCGAGCAGTACGTCACGTTCATCGGGCAGCTCGCGCGCGGCGACCTCGGCGAGTCGTATCAGCTCCGGATGCCGGTCACCGAGGTGATCGGCCGGCAGCTCGGCGCCACGCTGCAGCTCTCGCTCCTCGCCCTGCTGATCGCCGTGGTCCTGGCGCTCGCCGTGTCGGTGCTCGTCCGCGGCCGGGTCGGCCGGGCGGTGGCCGCGGGCGTGGAGCTCGTGGTGCTGTCGTCCCCGGTGTTCTGGATCGGGCTCGTCCTGCTCAGCGTGTTCGCCTTCGGCCTCGGCTGGTTCCCCGTATCGGGGGCGAGGAACCCCGCCACGATCGTGCTCCCGGCGATCACCCTCGCGCTCCCGGTCGCCGCCCTGCTCAGCCAGGTGCTGCGGGACGGGCTGGTGCAGGCCGAGCGGATGCCGTTCGCCGAGACCGTGCGCGCCCGCGGTGCGAGCCCCTCGTGGTTCACCACCCGGCACGGTCTGCGGCACGGAGCGGCCTCCGCCGTGACGCTCGCGGCCTACCTCACCGGATCGGTGCTCGGGGGTGCGGTGCTCGTCGAGACCGTCTTCGCCCGCCCGGGTCTCGGCCGGGTCACCCTCGCCGCGATCAGTGACCGCGACCTCCCCGTCATCACGGGGATCATCCTCCTGAGCGCGCTGGTGTTCGTCGTGATCAACCTCATCGTCGAGCTCGTGCACCCGCTGATCGATCCGCGGGTCAGAGATACCCGCCCGGGGAGCATCCGATGAGGCGCGCGCAGCGGACGCTGCTGCTGATCGCCGTCGCCGTGCTCGCGGTGATCGCCTTCGCCGCGCTCTGGCCGGGCGTGCTCGCCACGCATGATCCGCTCCAGACCGATGTGCGCTCCGCCCTGCTGCCGCCGAGCGCCGAGCATCTGTTCGGCACCGACCAGAGCGGGCGTGACGTGTACTCCCGCGTCGTCTACGGGGCGGGGCGCTCGCTCGGCATCGGCCTGCTCGCGACCGGGATCGCGCTCGCCGTCGGCCTCGTGATCGGCGCGCTCGCCGGGGTGGCCCCGCGAGGCGTGGACACGACGGTGATGCGCGTGAACGACGTCCTGATGGCGTTCCCCGAGTTCCTCGTCGCGCTCGTCGTCGTCGCGATGCTCGGACCCGGCCCCGTGAACATCGCGATCGCGGTGACTCTGGCCGCGACACCGGTGTACGTCCGCCTCGCCCGGGTGCAGACACGGACGCTCCGGGTCGCCGAGCACGTCGAGGCGGCGCGCATCCTGGGCGTGCCGCGCGTGCGGGCGTTCACGCGGCACGTCGCCCCGGGGGTGCTCGGTGCGCTGAGCGTGCTGGCGACGATCGGCATCGGATCGAGCATCCTCGCGGCCGCCGGACTCAGCTTCCTCGGACTGGGACCGTCGGAGCCGACACCCGAGTGGGGGCTGATCCTCGCGGGCGGACGCAACGTCCTCGGTCAGGCGTGGTGGATCTCGGTGTTCCCCGGCATCGCGATCACGATCACCGTGGTGTCGGCCACCGTGATCGGACGGATCCTGCGGGCACGGGCGGACGGACGGACGACATGAGCGCGGCGCTCGAGGTACAGGGACTGCGGATCTCGTTCGGGGCGACCCCGGTGGTCGACGGCGTCGATCTCCACGTGGCCCCGGGGGAGTGCGTCGCCATCGTCGGCGAGTCCGGCGCGGGCAAGTCTCTCACGGCCCGAGCTCTCCTGGGGCTCACGCCCGCAGGTGCAGAGGTCGCCCTCGACCGACTGGTGATCGACGGCACCGAGGCGACGACGCTGTCCGAGCACGCCTGGCGGGCACTCCGCGGTGCCCGCATCGCCCTCGTCTCGCAGGACGCGCTCGTCTCCCTCGATCCGTTGCGGAGGATCGGCGCCGAGGTCGCGGAGCCGTTGCGACTGCACGGGATCGCCCACGGGCGGGCAGCGCTCCGGACCCGGGTCGGCGAGCTCCTGCGGCGCGTGTGGATGCCCGAGGCCGAGCGCCGTGCCACGCAGTATCCGCATGAGCTGTCGGGAGGACTGCGTCAGCGGGCACTGATCGCCTCCGCGATCGCCGCCGCACCCGCCGTGTTGGTGGCGGACGAGCCGACGACCGCGCTCGACGCCACCGTGCAGGCGCGGATCCTCGGGCTGCTCCGGGAGATCGCGGATGCCGGGACGGCGGTGGTGTTCATCAGCCATGACTTCGCGGCGGTCCGCCGACTCGCGGATCGGGTGCTGGTGATGAGGCGCGGTGCCGTGATCGAGGCGGGACCCGTGGCCGAGGTGCTGGAGGATCCCCGGCACGAGTACACCCGGCAGCTGATCGCCGCGACGATCCACGAACCGCGGGCGGCAGCGCAGGAGACGGCATCACCCGTGCTCGTCGCGACGGAGCTGTCGAAGAGCTTCGCCGGCGTGCCCGCGGTCATCGACGCCTCCTTCGTCGTCCCCGAGGGGCGCACACTCGGCGTCGTGGGGGAGTCCGGCTCCGGGAAGACGACACTCGCCCGCATGATCGTCGGAGTAGAAGCCCCCGACACGGGGGCGCTGCGCTGGAGCCGGGAACAGCGGGTGCAGCTGGTGCATCAGAACCCGCTCGGGGCGTTCGATCCGCGCTGGACCGTCGGGCGCTCGCTGCGGGAGGCCCTGGAAGCCGCCGGTGTGCCGCGCGCCCGGCGAGCCGCACGAGTCGCCGAGCTCCTGGCCGAGGTCGATCTCGCACCCGAACTGGCCGAGCGGCGGCCGAATGCGCTCTCCGGCGGGCAGCGACAGCGCGCCGCCATCGCCCGAGCGCTCGCCGCGGACCCGGAGGTGCTGGTCCTCGACGAGCCCGTCTCGGCCCTGGACCCTTCCGTGCGCGAGCGGGTGCTGCGGCTCCTGGCCCGACTGCAGCAGGTGCGTCGGCTCACGATGATCCTCGTATCGCACGACCTCGACGTCGTCGGAGCGGTGGCCGACGACGTGCTCGTCATGCAGGACGGCCGGATCGTGGAGCAGGGCGCGACGGCCGACGTGTTCGCGGCGCCACAGCATCCGTTCACGCAGGAGCTGCTGGATGCGAGCGGACCTGTGCGGTCCTGACCCGCGTCAGCCCTTGATCTGGATGCCGAGTCCCGCGGCGATCACCGGCGCGAGCTGCTGCACCTGGAACGAGGTGAGGGTGGCGCCGCGCAGACTGTTGGCGTCGAGGAAGGCCAGGGCATCGAGGCCGCGCAGATCGAGGTCCTTCGCCCGCATGCCCCGCGGGTCGACCTCGTCGCTCGATGTGGCCGTGAAGCGCACACGGGTGAGCTCGGCCTGCGGCATGTCGATCGTGCGGATGGCGCACCCCGAGACCTCGAGGTCGGTCACCTTCGCCGCGCCGAGGTTGAGGTAGTCGATCCGCACATCGCGCAGTTCGAGTTCGGAGACGCGGGCCTCGCTGAGATCGAGTGTCCCGATGCGACCGCCGCTGATGCGGAGGCGTCGTACTCCGGCGTCCCGCAGGCGCAGCGAGGCGACGCGCGCTCTCGACATCTCGACGTCGATCAGCGTCGCACCCGTGAGGTCGACCGCGTCGGCATCCGCCTGCACGGTGCACTGCTCGAGGGTCGCGTAGGCGAGGTCGACCGTGCCGCTCAGATCGAGCCGTGCGGTGAGGAGATCGGCACTGCGCCGGGGCGAGGCGGGTTCGAGCACGGGAGGCAGATCGGGCGGGGAGACGCGGGGCGCGGCAGGGGACTCGGATGTGCGGGCCATGCTCCGAGGCTAGGCCCTGCCACCGACGCGGCTCGCTCCGGTCCGCCGTCGCGGCCGCGGCGAGCGCGCACCTGCGTACAATGGGGGAACGAGCATCGATCCGGCCATCACCGGGGAGCTCTCGGAAGAACGGCGCTTCCCTCGGGAGGCGCTCAGTAGAACCGAGCGGGGCAGGCCCGTCACAGCCGCAGTGAGAGTGGTGCGACCGACCCGGGAGGGGAGGGAGCGCACGCGAGGTGGTACCGCGGTCCGCGAGGGTCGTCCTCGCAGGAGCATCCGCCACGACGACCACTGCGAGACACGATGACCTACCCCCGTTCCTCCTTCGGCCCCGCCGCCGACGCCGCCTCCGTCGCGCCCAGCCCCCGCTTCCCGCAGATCGAGGAGGAGGTGCTCGCCTTCTGGAAGTCGGATGACACCTTCCGCGCCTCGATCGAGCAGCGCGAGGGCTCGCCCGAGTGGGTGTTCTACGACGGCCCTCCGTTCGCGAACGGCTTGCCGCACTACGGTCACCTCCTCACCGGGTACGCCAAGGACGTGTTCCCGCGCTTCCAGACCATGACCGGCCACAAGGTCGACCGCGTCTTCGGCTGGGACACGCACGGACTCCCCGCCGAGCTGGAGGCGATGAAGCAGCTCGGGATCACCGAGAAGGCCGAGATCGAGGAGATGGGCATCGACGTCTTCAACGAGAAGGCGAAGAGCTCGGTGCTCGCGTACACGCACGAGTGGCAGGACTACGTCACCCGTCAGGCGCGCTGGGTCGACTTCGACCGCGGTTACAAGACGCTCGACCTCGGCTACATGGAGAGCGTCCTCTGGGCCTTCAAGACCCTGTACGACAAGGGCCTCGCCTACGAGGGCTACCGGGTCCTGCCGTACTGCTGGCGCGACGAGACGCCGCTCTCCGCCCACGAGCTGCGCATGGACGACGACGTCTACCAGATGCGTCAGGACCCGTCCGTGACGGTGACCTTCCCGCTCACCGGAGCGAAGGCCGAGGCTCTCGGACTCACCGGGGTGCGCGCGCTCGCCTGGACGACCACGCCCTGGACCCTGCCCACCAACCTCGCGCTCGCCGTGGGACCCGAGATCGAGTACGTGGTGCTCCCCGCCGGCCCGAACGGTGCCGCGGACGTGCACCAGGCCGCCGGGACGACCGATGCCGCGGTCGAGGCCTCCGCGCACCGCTACCTCCTCGCCCGCGCCCTGCTCGGCGGGTACGCGAAGGACCTCGGCTACGAGAGCGCCGATGACGCGCTCGCCGCGGTGGACGCGACCGTGCTCGGCGCCGAGCTGCAGGACGTGACCTACGACCGGCTGTTCGACTACTACGCCGACACCGAGACCTACGGCACCGAGAACGCCTGGCGCATCCTGGTCGACGACTACGTCACGGTCAGCGACGGCACCGGAATCGTCCACCAGGCCCCGGCCTACGGTGAGGACGACCAGCGCGTCGCGGGTGCCGCCGGGATCCCCACGATCCTGTCGCTCGACGACGGCGGCAAGTTCCTGCCGAACGTCACCGACGTCGCGGGGCAGCTGTGGATGGACGCGAACACCCCGCTCGTGCGTCTGATCCGCGACAACGGCCGTCTGATCCGCCTGCAGAGCTACGAGCACTCGTACCCGCACTGCTGGCGCTGCCGGAACCCCCTGATCTACAAGGCCGTGTCGAGCTGGTTCATCCGCGTGACGGACATCAAGGACGACATGCTCGCGAACAACGAGCAGATCACGTGGGTGCCGGAGAACGTCAAGCACGGTCAGTTCGGCAAGTGGCTCGAGGGCGCACGCGACTGGTCGATCAGCCGCAACCGCTACTGGGGCTCGCCCATCCCGATCTGGAAGAGCGACGACCCCGAGTACCCGCGCGTCGACGCCTACGGGTCGCTGGAGGATCTGGAGCGCGACTTCGGCACGCTCCCGCGCAACCCCGAGGGTGAGATCGACCTGCACCGGCCGTACATCGACGACCTCACGCGTCCGAACCCGGACGACCCCACGGGCCAGAGCACGATGCGCCGCATCGAGGACGTGTTCGACGTGTGGTTCGACTCCGGCTCGATGCCGTATGCCCAGGTGCACTATCCGTTCGAGAACCAGGAGTGGTTCGACTCGCACGCGCCGGCGGACTTCATCGTGGAGTACATCGGACAGACCCGTGGCTGGTTCTACGTCATGCACGTGCTCTCCACCGCGCTGTTCGACCGCCCCGCGTTCACGGGCGTCAGCTGCCACGGCATCGTGCTGGGCAGCGACGGCTACAAGATGTCGAAGTCGTTGCGCAACTACCCGGACGTCTCCGAGGTGCTCGACCGCGACGGGTCCGACGCGATGCGCTGGTTCCTGATGTCGAGCTCCGTGCTCCGCGGCGGCAACCTCGCCGTCACGGAGGAGGGCATCCGCTCGGGCGTCCGCGAGTTCCTGCTGCCGCTGTGGAACTCCTGGTACTTCTTCGCGACCTACGCCAACGCCTCTGGTGCCGAGGGCTACGAGGCGTCCTGGCGCACCGACTCCACCGACGTGCTCGACCGGTACATCCTGGCGCGTCTGGGCGACCTCGTCCGCGAGGTGCGTGCAGACCTGGAGGGACTCGACTCCACCACGGCGTCCGCGCGCCTGCGCGACTTCGCCGAGGTGCTGACGAACTGGTACATCCGCCGCTCGCGCGACCGCTTCTGGGTGGGTGTGACGGACGACCCGAAGAGCCGCGAGGCCTTCGACACGCTGTACACGGTGCTCGAGACGCTCACCCGCGTCGCGGCGCCGCTGGTGCCGCTGATCAGCGAGCGCGTGTGGCAGGGCCTCACCGGCGGTCGCAGCGTGCACCTGACCGACTGGCCGGACGAGACGCCGTTCCCCGCAGCGGACGAGATCCGCGACGCGATGGACGCGGTCCGCGAGCTCTCCAGCGTCGGCAACGCGCTGCGCAAGAAGGAGAAGCTGCGCGTCCGGCTGCCGCTCGCGCGCCTCACGGTGGTCTCGCCGCTCGCCGGGTCGCTCGGGCAGTTCGAGGACATCCTCCGCGAGGAGCTGAACGTGAAGTCCGTGGAGCTCGTGCCGCTCGCCGAGGACACGGCCGTGGAGTACGGCATCGCCCACCGCCTGAGCGTCAACGCCCGCGCGGCGGGACCGCGCCTCGGCAAGGACGTGCAGAAGGCGATCCAGGCGGCGCGCTCCGGCGACTGGAGCGAGGTCGGCGGCGTCGTCACGGCCGGCGGCATCGTCCTGGAGCCCGCGGAGTACGACCTCGTGCTCGAGACGACGGGACGTCCGGAGGGGGAGGCGCTCGCGATCGTCCCCACCGGCGGCTTCGTGCTGCTCGACACGCAGACCACTCCGGAGCTGGAGGCCGAGGGGCTGGCGCGCGATGTGATCCGCGCCGTGCAGGAGACGCGCAAGAACGCCGGCTTCGACGTGAGCGACCGCATCCAGCTGGTCCTGCGGTTCGGGGACGACCTGGACACCGCGGCCGTGGTCTCCGCCTTCGAACTGGCGGGCGTCGCCGCGGAGACGCTGGCGGAGGAGTACTTCGTCGTCGATGCGCAGGGAGACTCCATCTTCGGGCACGGAGCGGTTCTGGCCGCGGCCGGAGGCGTGACGCCCGAGTACACCGCGGAGATCCCGAAGGGGACCTACGCCAACCGCGGCGACTTCACGATCGCCGTCACCAGGATGGGAGCAGGCGCATGAGCGACAAGGATCGGGCGGACGCCGTCTACGAGGCCCTGCTGAGCCGTGCGGGGGAGCGCTGGGTGCAGCCGCGCAAGGAGCGCACCGCGCGCATCCTCGCCTTCCTCGACGACCCGCAGCGCACCTACCGTGTCGTGCACATCACCGGCACGAACGGCAAGACCTCGACGGCGCGCATGATCGAGAGCCTGCTGCGCGCGCATGATCTGCGCACCGGACTGTTCACGAGCCCTCACCTCGAGCGCTTCACCGAGCGGATCATGATCGACGGCGAGCCGATCGCCGACGAGGCCGTGGCCGACGCGTGGGACGAGATCGAGCCGTTCGTCGACATCGTCGACGCCGAGTTCGAGGCCGCAGGTGACGCGCCGTTGACGTTCTTCGAGCTGCTGACCGTGCTGGCGTTCGTCGCGGTGGCGGATGCTCCCGTCGACGTGCTCGTCCTCGAGGTCGGCATGGGCGGGGAATGGGATTCGACCAACACCGCCGACGGTGACGTGGCGGTGTTCGCGCCGATCGACCTCGACCACGCGGACCGGCTGGGTGACACGATCGCGGCGATCGCCGAGGTCAAGGCCGGCATCATCAAGGAGGGCGCTGCCGTGGTCTCGGCCCAGCAGCCCGCCGAGGCCGCCGAGGTGCTGCGCCGCGTCGCCGCCGAGCGCCACGCGACCATCGTGTTCGAGGGCGAGGAGTTCGGGCTCACCGATCAGAAGCTCGCGGTCGGCGGGCAGCTGCTGACCATCCGCGGGCTCGCGGGGGAGTACGCCGAGGAGTACCTGCCGCTGTACGGCGCGCACCAGGGCCACAACGCGGCCCTGGCGGTCGCCGCCGTCGAGTCGCTGATCGGGGGCGCCACGCAGCCCATCGCCGGCGACATCATCTCCGACGGCCTGCAGGGCACGACGTCGCCCGGCCGTCTCCAGCTGCTGGGGGTCGCGCCGACCGTGATCGTGGACGCCGCGCACAACCCGCACGGCGCCGCGGCCCTCGCCCAGGCGCTGGACGACAGCTTCGACTTCGACGAGTGGGGCCTCGTGCTCGGGGTCCTCTCGGACAAGGACGCCGCGGGCATCGTCGACCGGCTCGCACCCGCCGTGGCGCACGTGTTCGCGACCGCGCCCGACTCCGACCGGGCGAGCGATGCGGATACGATCGCCGACCTCGTGGAGCAGACCGGCCGCCGGGCGACCGTGCATCACTCCCTGGCCGAGGCCGCGGATGCCGCGCGGGAATGGGCGGCCTCGTCCGACCGTCGCGCCGTCGTCATCGCCGGATCGGTCGTGCTCGCAGGCGAGGCCATCTCCCTCTCCGAGGAAGAGGACTGGAAGTCGGGGTGGCGCGCATGAGTGCGGACGCCGCGCCCGCGCGGGCACCTCGCCCACCGCGCACGCTCGTGCAGAAGCTGGCGCCGATCGTGCTCGGGTTCGAGGCGATCGTGGTGTTCCTCGCCGGACTGACGGTCTTCGGCCTGCGCTCCCTCCCCGCGGGGATCGAGCAGTGGTGGGGGATCGTCGGCGGAGGCGTCCTCGGACTCGCCTGCATCGTCGTCGCCGGCATGATCACGAAGCCCTGGGCCATCACCGCAGGATGGGTGATCCAGGTCATCGTGGCGCTGTCGGCCATCCTCGTGCCGGCCATCCTGCTCGTCGTCCTGATTTTCGGCGGCATGTGGGCGTATGCGACCATCATGGGGGCCCGACTGGACGCACGACGCCCGGCCGAGCCCTCGACCGAGACTCAGACAGAGAGTGAATGACATGGCCACCGAAGAAACCCTCGTCCTCGTCAAGCCCGACGGTGTCGCCCGCGGCCTCACCGGCACGATCCTCGCCCGCATCGAGGCGAAGGGCTACGCGCTCGTCGACATCCGCCTCGTCGAGCCCGACCGCGACCTGCTCGCCGAGCACTACGCCGAGCACGAAGGAAAGCCGTTCTACGAGCCGCTGCTCGAGTTCATGCTCTCCGGCCCGTCGGTCGCGATCCGTCTCGCCGGCAACCGCGTGATCGAGGGCTTCCGCTCGCTCGCCGGGACCACCGACCCGACCACCGCCGCCCCCGGCACGATCCGTGGCGACTTCGGTCGCGACTGGGGCCTGAAGGTGCAGCAGAACCTCGTGCACGGCTCGGACAGCCCCGAGTCCGCCGCACGCGAGCTGGGCATCTGGTTCGACTGAGACCCGTACACGAAACCCGCCGTCGATCCGAGGATCGGCGGCGGGTTTCGTCGTCGGGGACGGGGCGGATCAGAAGATCATGCCGATGACCTCGCCGAGCAGGTCGAGGCCGCGCAGCTGCACCAGCAGGATGATGAACGCGTAGGCGAGGATCGTCGCGAGGGGGACCCACGGCATCAGCCGGTTCGCGCGCTCCCGGACCTTCTCGTTGCGGGAGAAGGTGCCGTTCCGCGTCAGATGGAGCATCGTCGCGAAGAAGGTGGGGATGGTCACCGACCAGGTCGCCATGCACCAGGGGCACAGCACGCCGAGGTTGGAGGCGTACAGGCTCTGGCCGATGAGCCAGATCACGAAGCCGAAGGCGAAGGTGACACCGGCGCCGAACGCGAGCCAGAACCAGCGCGGGAAGCGGGCGCCGGCGAGCAGAGCGACGCCGACCACCAGCGGCGCCATCCACAGCGTGACTCCGAGGATCGGGTTCGGGAACCCGAACACCTCGCCCTGCCAGGAGTTGAGGTTGACGTCGCACTGGATCATCACGCTCACGTAGCAGTTCGACACCGCGTCGGGATTCTCCAGCTTGGTGATCTTCTCCATGATCAGCTGGAAGGCGGCGAACCAGCCCACCACACTCGCGAAGATCAACCAGACGGCGTAGACGACGGGGCGGGTGCGCTGCTCGCTCATACTGGGGATTATCCCAGTGACGGCTATGGATGGGGCGAGAACAGGCCGGGGAAAACGCGCTGGTCACGACGGGATGCCGTGAACCGGGCCACAAGGTGCGATAATGGCCTGTGATGCGATGAACGGCCCTGCCGCGACACGCGTCGACGCAGACTTCGGGGCCCCATGCCCCACGCGGTCAGAGCCATGAGCCGGTCGCACACCGAGTGAGTTCGCGGGACCCGCGGGTACCGCATGAGATTTCACGGAGCACCCAGTGCCCCGTGCAGGGAGTAAGCCAGAGATGGCCGATGAGAACAATGACAACAACGCCCCTACCCTCGACTTCCCGGCTGACGCCGCGGAACCGCTGACGGAGCCCACCGCTCCCGACGCCGCCGACCCGAACGGGCCGGCGAACGAGGCCGAGGAGTCTTCGGACGAGGCCGAGGTCGCCGCGGACGCCGCGGCTGACGACGTCGCGGCCGGTTACGCCGCCGCCGAAGACGCCGCCGCCGCTGCGGACGACGCGGCAGCCGCCGCCCGGGACGATGCCGCCGCCACGGCCGCGACCGTCGAGGCCGCCGCCGAGGTCACGGAAGAGGCCGACGCCTCGACCGAGGCGCCGTCGGATGCGGCTGTCGAGGCCATCGCCGAGGCGATCGTCGAGGAGTCCGCCGCCGAGGAGCAGCCCGCCGCGGAGGCGCCTGCCGCCGAGGAGCCCGCTGTCGAGGCGCCGGCTGCGGAGGAGACGGCCCCCGCCGCTCCCGAGGCCGTCACTGCCGTGACCCTGGGACTCCTGCCCGAGGTCTTCGTTTCGCAGGTCTCCACGCAGCTGCACTTCTATGCTCCCGAGGTCGTTCCGCTTCCGGCTCGCCCGGGCCGCGAGGAGCGCATCTTCGATCGCATCGCCGAGCGCGACCAGGAGGAGCCGGCATCCGGCCGCCGTGGCCGTCGTCGTCGTGGAGGGGCGGAGGGCGACGAGCAGCGCGACGAGCCTCGTCAGCGTCAGCGGGTCGTCGAGTACATCACCGAGCCGAAGGCCATCAAGGGCTCCACGCGCCTCGAGGCGAAGAAGCAGCGTCGTCGTGACGGACGGGATGCGGGGCGTCGTCGCCCGGTCGTCACCGAGGCCGAGTTCCTCGCCCGCCGCGAGTCGGTGGACCGCAAGATGGTCGTCCGCTCCAAGAACGGCCGCACGCAGATCGGTGTCCTCGAGGACGGCGTCCTCGTCGAGCACTACGTCGCCCGCAACCAGGACGCGTCGCTCATCGGCAACGTGTACCTCGGCCGGGTCCAGAACGTCCTCCCCAGCATGGAGGCCGCGTTCGTCGACATCGGCCGCGGCCGCAACGCCGTGCTGTACTCCGGCGAGGTGGACTGGGACGGCGTCGAGACCGGAAACCAGCCGCGTCGCATCGAGCTCGCCCTCAAGCCCGGCGACCGCGTCCTCGTGCAGGTCACGAAGGACCCCGTCGGGCACAAGGGTGCCCGACTGACCAGCCAGATCTCGCTCCCCGGCCGCTACCTCGTGTACGTGCCCGGCGGGTCGATGAACGGCATCAGCCGCAAGCTGCCCGACAATGAGCGGGCCCGCCTCAAGCGCATCCTCAAGGAGGTGCTGCCGGAGTCCTCCGGCGTCATCGTCCGCACGGCCGCCGAGGGCGCGACCGAGGACCAGCTGACGCGCGACGTGCAGCGCCTCACCTCGCAGTGGGAGCACATCCAGAAGCAGGTGGAGAACCAGCAGGCCCCGGCTCTCCTGCACGCGGAGCCCGACCTGCTCGTCAAGATCGTCCGTGACGTCTTCAACGAGGACTTCACCAAGATGCTGATCCAGGGCGAGGACGCGCAGCAGACGATCCGCGCCTACCTGGAGAGCGTCGCGCCCGACCTGCTCGAGCGCGTCGAGGCCTACGAGGACGAGACCGACCCGTTCGACGCGTTCCGCATCACGGAGCAGATCGAGAAGGCCCTGGACCGCAAGGTCTGGCTCCCCTCGGGCGGATCGCTCGTGATCGACCGCACCGAGGCCATGACGGTCGTCGACGTCAACACCGGCAAGTTCGTCGGCTCGGGCGGAAACCTCGAGGAGACCGTCACCAAGAACAACCTCGAGGCCGCGGAGGAGATCGTCCGCCAGCTGCGTCTGCGCGACATCGGCGGCATCATCGTCGTCGACTTCATCGACATGGTGCTCGAGTCCAACCGCGACCTCGTGCTGCGCCGCCTCATCGAGTGCCTGAGCCGCGACCGCACGAAGCACCAGGTCGCCGAGGTCACCTCGCTCGGCCTCGTGCAGATGACCCGCAAGAAGCTCGGCCTGGGCCTCCTGGAGACCTTCAGCGAGGCGTGCGAGGTCTGCGCCGGTCGTGGCGTCATCGTGCACCACGACCCGGTCGTGAAGCACCGCTCCAGCAACAACGGCGGCGGCAACGGTAACGGCAACGGCCAGAGCGGCCGCCGTCAGCGTGGCAACGGCGGGAACAACGGCGGCAACGGTCAGAGTCAGAATGCGCCCGCGGCCCCGAGCGTCACCCACAGCATCACCGAGGGCGCGAAGTCCGCTCTCGCGCAGATCGCGGCTTCCACGATCGCTCCGGCGGCCGATGGGTCGTCCGAGGGCGCGGTGGCCGAGGCTCCCGTCGAGGCGCCCGTGGCCGAGCGTCCGAAGAAGGCCCGCAAGAAGCGCGGCTCTGACCGCAAGTCGCCGAAGTCGCCGGCGGAGGCGCTGCTCGATTCGGTCCTCGATGCCCTTCCCGAGCCCAAGGCTCCGGGTCAGGGTCGTGGTCGTCGTCGGGTGAGCACGGCCGCGCTCACCGGCACTCCCGTCTCGGTGAACTCCGAGACGTCAGCGCCGGCGGTCCCGGCCGCGGACTCGGAGTCCTGAGGCGATCAGACGGCGCACCAGCTCCTTGCCGCCCACATGCTGGGCACCGGCCGCGATGAGCCGGGGGACGAGGTCCTCCGGCACGTCGTAGTGGTCGAGATCGAACGCGCGCGCGGGGACGTCGTTCGCCTTCGCGAAGGCGTGCAGCTCGTCGACGCTCGCATCGCTCACCAGGTGCGCCCACAGGCGTCCGTGTGCGGGCCAGAGCGGGTCGTCGACGAGTACGGTCACCTCGCCAGCCTACGACCGCGCCGAGCGGCGGGGCCTGCGCGGCGCCGACGACGCGTCGGAGACGGCTCGCTTTGCGACACTGCCCCGCATCCGGTAAAGTAGTCCCTTGGTGCGTATGCCGCGTCGTCCTCGTCGGCCGAAGCGGAGAGCCTTGCGTTCGCGCCCGCCGTTCTGCGGCGCATGCAAGCAACAGTCTTCCCCGTGAGATCTCGGAGCCGCGAGCTCCCCAACGAAACAGGTATGAAGTGGTTTACGCAGTAGTGCGCGCCGGTGGGCGGCAGGAGAAGGTCGAGGTCGGCACGATCGTTCAGCTCGACCGTGTCAAGGCTGCCCAGGGCGAGAAGATCGAGCTGGCCGCCGTGCTGCTCGTCGACGGCGCCACGGTGACCACCGACGCTGACTCGCTGGCGAAGGTCAAGGTCACGGCTGAGGTCATCGGCAACCTCCGCGGCCCGAAGATCATCATCCAGAAGTACAAGAACAAGACCGGCTACAAGAAGCGCCAGGGCCACCGTCAGGAGCTCACGCGCGTCAAGATCACCGGCATCAAGTAAGCCCGAGGGGACTAGGACATGGCACATAAAAAGGGCGCAAGCTCAACCCGTAACGGTCGTGACTCCAACGCTCAGCGCCTCGGCGTGAAGCGCTTCGGCGGTCAGCAGGTCCTCGCCGGCGAGATCATCGTCCGCCAGCGCGGCACGCACTTCCACCCCGGCGTCAACGTCGGCCGTGGCGGCGACGACACGCTTTTCGCTCTGGCCGCCGGTGCGGTCCAGTTCGGCGCGAAGGGCGGCCGCAAGGTCGTCAACATCGTCGCCGCAGCTGAGTGATCACAGCGCGACACTAAACATCCGGTTCGGGGCGGGCTTCGGCTCGCCCCGTCCGTGTATCTGCACACCGTAAGAACCACAGGATTCAGGGGAACTCGCACATGGTCACGTTCGTCGACACCGTCACACTGCACCTGCGTGCGGGTAAGGGCGGCAACGGCTGCGTCTCCGTGCACCGTGAGAAGTTCAAGCCGCTCGGCGGCCCCGACGGCGGCAACGGCGGTGACGGTGGCGACGTCGTGCTCGTCGCCGACCCGCAGACCGGCACGCTGCTGTCGTACCACCACTCCCCGCACCGGTCCTCCGGCAACGGCGGCCCGGGCATGGGCGACCACCGCTCCGGATTCCTCGGCGAGACGCTCGAGCTCCCGGTCCCGGTCGGCACCGTCGTGAAGAACACCGCCGGCGAGGTACTGATCGACATGATCATCCCGGGGGAGCGCTACGTCGTCGCCAAGGGCGGCATGGGCGGGCTGGGCAACGCCGCTCTCGCCTCGCCGAAGCGCAAGGCTCCCGGCTTCGCGCTGCTCGGCACGCCGGGCCACGAGGGCGACATCGTCCTCGAGCTGAAGACCGTCGCCGACATCGCGCTCGTCGGCTACCCGTCCGCGGGCAAGTCGAGCCTGATCGGCGCGATCTCCGCTGCGCGCCCCAAGATCGCCGACTACCCCTTCACCACGCTGCACCCGAACCTCGGTGTCGTGCAGGTCGGGGACTTCCGCTACACGGTCGCCGACGTGCCGGGCCTCATCGAGGGTGCGAGCGAGGGTCGCGGACTGGGACTGGAGTTCCTGCGCCACGTCGAGCGCTGCTCCGCCCTGCTGCACGTGCTCGACTGCGCCACGCTCGAGCCGGGCCGCGACCCGATCTCCGACCTCGACGTGATCCTCGCCGAGCTCGGCGCCTACGAGGTTCCCGAGGGGCAGACGCCGCTGCTCGAGCGCCCCCAGTTCGTGGCCCTGAACAAGGTCGACGTCCCCGAGGCGCGCGACCTCGCCGAACTCGTCCGTCCCGACCTGGAGGCCCGCGGGTTCCGGGTGTTCGAGATCTCCACGGTCTCGCACGAGGGGCTGCGCCCGCTCACCTTCGCCCTCGGCGAGCTCGTGGAGAAGCACCGCGCCGAAGCCGCCGTCGAGGCGCCGGTCGAGCGCGTCGTGATCCGGCCGCGCGGCTCCAAGAAGGAGTTCTCCATCCGGGTCGAGGGTGGCACCTACGGCAACATCTACCGCATCCTCGGCGAGAAGCCGGTGCGCTGGGTGCAGCAGACCGACTTCCAGAACGAGGAGGCCGTCGGCTACCTGGCCGATCGTCTCGAGAAGCTCGGCGTCGAGGATGAGCTCTTCCGCCTCGGAGCGGTGCAGGGCTCGACCGTCGTGATCGGCGAGGGCGACAGCATCGTCTTCGACTGGGAGCCCACCATGACGTCGGCGGCCGAGCTGATGAGCGCGCCCCGCGGCACCGACCCCCGTCTCGCACCCAACGCGCGCCGGACCACGTCCGAGCGCCGCGAGCAGTACTACGAGCGCATGGACGCCAAGGCCGAAGCGCGCGCAGAGGTGGAGGCGCAGCGCCTCGCCGCGTACCGCGAGGACGGCGAGTGACCGCACGCACCCGCGCGGACCTGGCGTCCGCATCCCGCATCGTCGTGAAGGTCGGCTCGTCGTCGATCAGCGGAGAGTCCTCCTGGAGGATCCCCATCATCGTCGAGGCCCTGGCCGCCGCTCACGCGCGGGGCGCCGAGGTCGTGCTGGTGTCGTCGGGTGCCATCGCCTCCGGCATCCCCTTCCTCCGGCTGGACGCACGACCCACCGACCTCGCCACGCAGCAGGCCGCCGCCGCGGTGGGGCAGAACATCCTCATGTACCGGTACCAGGAGTCGCTCCGTCCGTTCGACATCGTCGCCGGACAGGTGCTCCTCACCACCGGTGACCTCGAGAACCCGACCTCGCGGTCCAACGCCCGTCGCGCGATGGAGCGTCTGCTCGGTCTGCGCACGCTGCCGATCGTCAACGAGAACGACACGGTGGCGACGCAGGAGATCCGCTTCGGTGACAACGACCGGCTCGGCGCGCTCGTCGCCCAGTTGATCGAGGCGGATGCGCTCATCCTCCTCAGCGACATCGAGTCGCTGTACACGAAGCCGCCCACGGACCCGGGAGCCGAGCCGATCGACATCGTGGCGCCGGACGCCGACCTCACCGGACTCGAGTTCGGAGCGACGGTCGTCAACAGCGTCGGCACCGGGGGAGCAGCCACCAAGGTCTCCGCGGCACGGCTCGCCGCGGCCTCCGGCATCGGTGTCCTCGTCACGAGTGCCGACCTCGTCGATCAGGCGCTGTCCGGGGCCGAGATCGGAACCTGGTTCGAGCCCGCGACCTCCTAAACTGGCCGGATGACCGACCAGACCCCGCAGGTGCGCCTCGAGCGCGCCAAAGTGGCCTCTCGTGCCACGGCAGCTCTCACCAGCGACGACAAGACCCGCGTGCTCGAAGCCGTCGCGGTCGCCCTGCTGGAGGCCGCGCCGCGCATCATCGAGGCGAACGCCCGTGACATCGTGCGCGGACGCGAGGACGGCATCGGGGAGTCCCTGATCGACCGGCTGCGGCTGGACGAGAAGCGGGTCGAAGCGCTGGCCTCCGCCGTGCGCGACGTGGCAGCCCTGCCGGACCCGGTAGGTCGTGTGGTCGGCGGACATCGGATGCCGAACGGTGTGGCGTTGGAGCAGGTGCGGGTGCCCTTCGGCGTGGTCGGCGCGATCTACGAGGCGCGACCCAACGTGACGGTCGACATCGCGGCGCTCGCGCTCCGCTCCGGCAACGCCGTGGTGCTGCGCGGGGGGAGTGCCGCCCGCGAGTCCAACACCGTGCTCGTCGAGGTGATGCGCGCGGCGGTCGAGGGCGCGGGGCTCACCCCGGAGGCCATCCAGACGGTCGACGACTTCGGGCGCGAGGGGGCGAAGGCGCTCATGCACGGTCGCGGTCTCATCGACGTGCTGGTTCCCCGAGGCAGCGCGGGGCTCATCGAGACCGTCGTCACCGAGTCGACCGTGCCGGTCATCGAGACCGGTGCCGGGAACGTGCACATCTTCCTCGACGAGACGGCACCCGACGACTGGGCGCGTGACATCGTCGTGAACGCCAAGGTGCAGCGGCCGAGCGTGTGCAACGCGGTGGAGACCGTGCTCGTGCATCGTCAGGCGGCGCCGCGGCTGGTCCCGCTGGTCGCCAGCGCCCTGCAGAGCGAAGGCGTGGCGATCCATGGCGACGACATGGTCGTGGGTCTCATGTCGAACGTCATCCCCGCCGTCGAGGAGGACTGGGAGACCGAGTACCTGAGCCTCGACATCGCGATCAAGGTCGTCGAGTCCCTGGACGAGGCGCTCGACCACATCCGGCGCTACAGCACCGGGCACACGGAGTCGATCATCACGACCGACACACGCAACGCCGAGCGCTTCCTGGCCGAGGTGGACTCGGCCGTCGTGATGGTGAACGCCTCGACGCGCTTCACGGACGGCGCCGAGTTCGGATTCGGCGCGGAGGTCGGCATCTCGACCCAGAAGCTGCACGCGCGGGGTCCGATGGGGCTCTCCGAGCTGACCAGCACCAAATGGCTCGCGCGTGGGTCGGGGCAGACCCGCGCCTGAGGGCTAGACTGGGGGACGCTGTACCCCACAGGATCCCGAACAGCACGCACGAAACGGAGTCAGGATGAACCTCGTCGCACAGATCGCGATGGCCGCTGCCGAGACCGAGCACCACGGCAACGTCGCGCTCGAGACGGTGATCTTCGGAGTCATCGCGGCGACCGTGTTCGCCTTCCTCGGGCTCGTGACGCTCTCCTACAAGAACGTCGCCAACCGCCACTCGGCGAAGGCCGAGGCATGGGCCGCGAAGCACGGCAAGGATGGCCACGAGGCAGGACACGGCCACTAGGCCCCCATGAACGACGCTGCGACCACGCGCACCCCGCGCATCGGCGTGATGGGCGGAACGTTCGACCCCATCCACCACGGCCACCTGGTCGCAGCCAGCGAGGTCGCGAATTCCTTCGGACTCGACGAGGTCGTCTTCGTGCCGACCGGTCACCCGTGGCAGAAGTCGGGGGTTTCGCCGAGCGAGCACCGCTATCTGATGACGGTGATCGCGACCGCCTCGAACCCGCAGTTCACGGTCAGTCGGGTCGACATCAACCGCGAGGGTCCCACCTACACGATCGACACACTGCGCGATCTGAAGCGCGATCGACCGGATGCCGAGCTCTTCTTCATCACCGGAGCCGACGCCGTAGCGCAAATTCTCAGTTGGAGGGACCATGATGAGTTGTGGGAGTTGGCCCACTTCGTCGCGGTCTCTCGGCCAGGACATGTCCTGAGCACAGACGGCCTCCCGAGCGACAACGTCAGCCAGCTGGAGGTGCCGGCTCTGTCGATCTCGTCGACGGACTGCCGTGAACGCGTTCGCGACGATCAGCCGGTCTGGTACCTGGTCCCCGACGGAGTCGTTCAGTACATCGCGAAGCATCATCTGTATCGGAGCAAGGCATGAGTACATCGGATCAGCAGGAGCAGGGTCCGCTGACGCGCAAGCAGTTGCGCGAGATCCGGTTGACGGGTTCCACCCCGGTGATCTCCAGTGAGGAGGCCGCTGCGGCGGCCGAGGCGGCGCCCCCCGCGCCCCCACTGCCGCGTGCCGCCGAACCCGTCGAGATCGAGCCGGCGCCCGAGCCGGTCTCTCCGGAGGCCAGTGGCGTCGCCCCACTGACGCGGCGCCAGGCGCGTGAGCAGGAGAAGGTCCGCACCGCATCCGTGCCGGTCATCGGCGAGAGCGACGCCGCCGAGGCCGATGTCGAGGCTCCCGCCGCGCAGCCGATCGAGGAGCCTCAGGCCCCCGAGACCCCCGCCCCTGCGGCGGAGGCGCCGACGATCGTGTCGGGTGTTCCGGACTTCAGCGACACCGCGGGAGACGACGACGATGACGAGGGGGACGACGAGGTCGCGGTCGCCCCGGTCTCCGCTTCCGCGGCGGTCGACGCCGTGGGCGAGGTTCCGCTCGAGTCGATCGAACCCGCCACCGTCGAGACGCCCGGCAGCGATGTCGAAGAGGTCCTCGGACTGTCGGACGAGGACGCCGAGCCCGCCGCGGATGACGATGTGCTCGCGGACGACGATGTGCTCGCCGACGTCGAGGTCTCCGACGACGAGGTCGTCGCCGAGGACCGGCCCACGGTCAACTCCGCGTTCGGGGAGGGGCTCCTCGCGGATGCCCCCGAAGAGCGCTCCTCCTTCCGTCCGTCGTTCGACGAGCTGCTGACGGTGGGAGACTCCACCGGTTCGCAGCACTCCGCACCGAACGCGCTGATCTTCACGCCATCTCCCGGCGAGGGCTCGCTCTCGGGCCCCGTCGCGTCCACCGGGGAGATCCTGGTGACCGGCTCCTACGAGCTGCCGCAGGGCATGGGCTCGCAGGGTCACGCGCTCGGGACGACCGACGGCAAGGATGTCGACGCCGTCCTCATCGACGGCGAGCTGCCTCCGGCCTCGTCGCCCACGCCGATCGCCGCCAGCTCGGCGGTCAGCACCATCAAGCCCGCGGGCGAGGTCATCCGACCTCCTGCCCCCGAGAAGGGGAACCGACTGATGGTTACCCTCGCCATCATCGCGGGCGGACTCGCCCTCGCGATCGGCGTCGTTCTCGTCATCGCCTTCACCACGAAACTGATCTGATGCAATCACCTGAAACCGCCGAAGAGATGCTGCGTCTCGCAGCACAAGCCGCCGTCGACAAGGGCGGTGAGGATCTCGTCGCACTCAACGTCTCCGAGCCCCTGCCGCTGGTCGACATCTTCCTTCTCGTCACGGGAAACAGCGAGCGCAACGTCGCCGCGATCGCCGACGAGATCGAGGATCGCCTGATCGAGTCGGGTCACAAGCGCGTGCGCCGCGAAGGTCGCGCGGAGGCCCGCTGGGTCCTGCTCGACTTCGGCGACCTGATCGTGCACGTGTTCCACCAGGAGGAGCGCGTCTACTACGGCCTCGAGCGCCTCTGGAAGGACTGCCCCGTCGTCCCGATCGACGTCGCCGAGCCGGCCGCTGCCGACCCGAGCTGACATGACGACGCACCTGATCACCGGTGCAGGCTCCGGCATCGGCGCGGCTGTCGCCCGTCGACTGCTGGCTCGCGGCGATGACGTGGTGGCCCTGGCGCGTGACGCCGGGCGCGCGAAGCAGATCGCCGCCGACCTCTCCGGGGCGTCGGTACTGGTGGGAGACCTGTCCCAGCCGGGACGACTGTCGTGGGCGCTGTCGAAGCAGCACCTGCCGGATCGCATCGACTCCCTCGTGCATGCGGCGGGTGTCGTCGATCTCGGCGCGGTGGCGGAGCTGCCCGCGACCCTCTGGGAGCAGCAGCTCGCCGTGAACCTCGTCGCGCCGGCGGAGCTCACCCGCCTGCTGCTGCCCGTCCTCCGGGTGTCGCAGGGGCAGATCCTGTTCGTGAATTCCGGCGCGGGGCTCCGCGCCAACGCCGGCTGGTCGGCCTACGCCGCGTCGAAGCACGGCCTCCGGGCTCTGGCCGACGCGCTGCGGGCGGAGGAGGCGGAGCACGGGATCCGCGTCACCTCGGTCTTCCCCGGACGCACGGCGACCCCGATGCAGGAGCGTGTGCACCAACAGGAGGGTCAGGAGTACGAGGCCGACCGCTTCATCGACCCTGAATCGGTGGCGACCACGATCCTCACGGCCCTCGACCTTCCGCGCGACGCGCAGATCACCGACCTGTCGATCCGTCCGGGGGTCTGAGGCAGGGGCGCCGGGCCGTCCCTGCGCATACCCCGCCCGGTGTCAAGGGGCTTCCCAGGCCGCGGTCCGTGGCGCACTCTCTTTGGAGAGAGAGTCCTGGAGGGCCCCGAAAATGTCTGAACTTCCGGATCCGCGGTTCATGCTGAATCGCATCACGGCGTCGGAATGGGTGATCAACGACCTTCGTTACTCGCCCAATGACCCGCGCCACGTGGTCGCGTGCGTGTACGAACTCGCCGAGACCGAGGTCGAGGTGACCTGGCTGCGTGATCTGCCGCTCGCCACGCGCTACGGAACCGTGTTCGAGGTGCTCGAGGATGTCGAGAGGATGCGTGGATCGAGCCGGGCGACCCGTCCGATCTCCATTCCGCATCGGCCGCCGCTGATGGCGACCTAGCCGCACGAACGGCACGGACCGTGTATGACGAAAGCGCACCCCCTCGATCGCCGAGGGGGTGCGCTTCCTCGTGAGCCGTGCGGCGGTCCGCGTTCCGGCAGCCGCAGGCCGGCTCGGAGCCGTTGCAGGGCTCGGAGTCGCTGCAGTGCTAGAGCAGCTGCAGATCGGTGATGCAGGTCCGATCGTCCGATGACGTGGTGGACAACGGCACGGAGCCCGTGAGGCCCGCGCTCTCGACGGTCAGCGTCGCCTCGATGCCCCGAGGTACCCAGACGCCGATGAAGCCGTTGTCATGGGTTCGGCGCGTCTCATCGAGGAGGACCGATCCGTCAGCGGCGGTGAGGACGATTCGCAGGTCGGCGTCGGAGAGCTCGCCCACGCACGTCGTGAGGCTGTGGAAATGGCAGTCGTGGGTCTGCGCACGGAACGGTGCGATGGAGATGTACACCGCGTCGTCGGGCATCGGCAGCCGGCCCTCCCGACCGCTCTCGTCGCGCAGCACGAGCGCATCGGGTCGCACCGACGCGAGGAGGTCGGTCGGCCTCTCCGCGACGGGCATCGCGTCGAGGCGTTCGATCACCGTCGCGACGTCGAGTCCCGCGAGATCGTGCGCTGCGAGCAGCTCCTGTGCGGCAGCCGCCGGGTCGTCGTCCGCCGCGGGGGCGGGGGCGGCGCATCCGGCCAGGGTGATGCCGGCGACGGTCAGCGCGGCGAGTGCTGCGGACAGCCTCCGTCGTCGTGGAGATGCGGGACGGGGAGCTGCGAGAGAAGCGGCAGTGGGGGGACTGAGGGGGTGGTTCATGGCATGGTCCTTCGTGCGGGGTGGGACCGGTGCCGGGCGGGGCTGCGCCGACACCGGCCCCGGAACGGATCAGAGAGCGGAGAGGAGGTCCTTCATCTCCTGGATCTCGTCGGTCTGGGCGTCGACGATCGTGTGGACGAGCTCGACCGCCTCGGGGTCGCTCCCGTCATCGATCTGCGCCTGTGCCATCTCGACGGCGCCCTCGTGGTGCACGATCATCTGCTCGAGGAACAGTCGGGACGCCTCAGGACCGTCGGCGGCGCGGAGTGCGGTGAGGTCGTCCTCGCTCATCATCCCGTCGCCGTGGTCCATCCCGCTGGCCGCGCGGTCGTCGGGGCTGATGCCCCATTCGTCCAGCCAGCCTTCGAGCTGTTCGATCTCCGGGCCCTGAGCGGCCTTGATCCGCTGGGCGAGCTCGGTGACCGCGGGGTCGATCCCCTCGGCGGCGAGCACGATGTCGCTCATCTCGATCGCCTGCTCGTGGTGGACGATCATCATCGAGGCGAACATGGCGTCGGCCTCGTCGGCGCCGGCGGACGGCGATGAGGAGCCGTGGTCCATGCCGGGCATGGAACCATCGTCGGCGGCGGTCGCGCAGCCGGACAGCAGCAGGGCGGCGGACAGGGCGAGTGCGGACGTCGCCGCAGCACGAATCTTCATGGGTGTTCTCCAATACGCATAGTCGTTGCGCGCACGCCGGACGGCGGCGCGCGAGGGTGAGAGGCGGGGAGCCGTGGCGCGCGAGCGCGGGCTCCACGAGCCGCTCAGGTGCGACTGATGCAGAGAACGTGAAGAGAGGGGGCGCGGGGGAGAGGCCGTGCGGCGAGGGCGTCGATGAGGGGCGACCGGAGGAGGATTCCCGTCCGACCCCGAAGCACACCGGGCGCGACGAGGAGCATGAGGGCGAGGAGGAGCGCGAGGACGCACATCATCGCCATGCCGCTGTGTTCGTCGGTACCGCAGCCCGCGCAGGACATCTCTGCCGTGCCGGTGGATTTTCCGGACGGGTGCGTCTGCGCGGTGCCGTGGTGCGCCGATGCGGGGTCAGCCGCGGACATCGCCACCGCTGCCGGTGCGTCGGCCGCCGCGGTCCCGTGCAGGTTCAGGGTGTGCATCCCCAGCAGTCCGAGGATGACTGCGGCGACGAGCAGCACGCCCGCCAGAACGCCCCGGAAGACGCTCGAGGAGCCCCTCCCGGACCGCGTCGCCGCCACCGGTGCCATGAGAGCAAGTCTAGGCGCGCGGGTGACGACGACCGCTCCGGTGCGGAACGGCGCCGGTCCGCTCAGGCGTCGGCGTCGGCGTCGTCATCCGTCTCTGCGGCGACGCGGTCGGCCTCCGCGCTGTCGATGAGCGCGTCATCGACGTCCGGATCGAGGACGCGCTCACCGTCGACGTCCTGGGTCGGCACGCCGGCCGGGTCGTCGTCGTGGGGAATCGGTGGCACGGGGGGAATGATCGGGTTCGACATGATCGCATCCTTTCGTCGAGGTGCGTTCACGGTAGAACGTGCAGCGTGCAGGCTGAATCGGGTTGACGCCCGTGAAGACTCGCGCTAGCGACGCGGGAACGAAGAAAGCCCCCGGTTAACCGGGGGCTTTTTCTGTGGACCTGAGGGGACTCGAACCCCTGACCCCCTGCATGCCATGCAGGTGCGCTACCAGCTGCGCCACAGGCCCAGACGCTGTTCCGAACCAGCCGGAGCAACTTGAAAAGAGTACTACACGAATCGACGCGAGCACCAATCGGGGCGGGTATCCCGGGCGCGTCCTCGCGGGAGCGCGGTATCGAGGAACAAGCACACGGCGCCGGGCGTTGGAATCGGCGTGAGCATCCTCGACAGTCTGGTGATCGGCGCAGGGCAGGCCGGCCTCTCGGCATCCTTCCACCTCTCGAGGCTGGGCATCTCGCACGTGGTCCTCGACGCCGACGAACAGCCCGGCGGCGCCTGGCAGCACCGGTGGGACGCGCTGACGATGCGCGACGTGCACGGAGTCGCGGAGCTGCCCGGCGACACCCCGCCGCCGCGCGACGGCGCCCGCGCCAACGAGGCCGTGCCCGCATACTTCGCCCGGTATGAGAAGAAGCACGCGCTCCCGGTGCTCCGCCCCGTGCACGTCGAGCGCGTGGAGGATCAGGACGGACTGCTCGTCGTGCGGGCCCGCGAGGGCGAGTGGACGACCCGCACTGTCGTGAACGCGACCGGCACCTGGTCGCATCCGTTCCTCCCGCACTTCCCCGGCATGGAGACGTTCGTCGGTGAGCAGCTGCACACCGTGGACTACCCGGGGCCGGAGCACTTCATCGGCAAGCGGGTCCTCGTGGTGGGCGGGGGAGCGTCCGCCGTGCAGTTCCTCGGTGCGCTGGCGCCGATCACCGACACGCTGTGGGTCACCCGCCGTGAACCGGTGTGGCGGAACGACGACTTCACCCCGGAGGCGGGGGCTGCGGCCGTCGCCCTCGTGGAGCAGCGCGTCGCCGCCGGGCTCCCTCCCGAGAGCGTGGTCAGCGTGACCGGGCTGATGCTCCGTCCGCAGGAGCGCGAAGCCGAGCGTCTCGGTGCCTACGCCGCCCGACGTCCCCTGTTCGAGCGGATCGAACCCGATGGGGTGCGCTGGGCGGACGGCAGCTTCGAGCGGGTCGACGTGATCCTGTGGGCCACCGGGTTCCGCCCGGCGATCAGTCACCTGGCTCCCCTGCACCTGCGCAGTCCGGCCGGAGGCATCCAGCTGGACCGGAACGGGCGCGGCACGACCGCGGTCGCCGATCCTCGTGTGCAGCTGGTCGGCTACGGGCCGTCCGCGAGCACGATCGGCGCGAACCGTGCCGGGCGCTCCGCGGCGAAGGGCGTGCAGCGTGCTCTGCAGTCGGCCGGTGCGAGCGTCACCAGCGGTTGAGCACCTCTTCGGCGAATCCCTCGATGCCGTCGACCTGCACCCGCGTTCCGGTGTCGTCGAGCGCCCAGCCCGTCCAGACGCCGAACAGCTGATCGGTCGAATTCGCGATCACCAGTGCATTCGTGCGGGAGCGCTTGTCGTAGAACGGCGTGAAGGTGAGGTCGGCGCTCGTCCCGTGCACGTGCCAGGGGCTCATGAAGCGCGCGGGGTCGTAGTCCCACACGAGCTCCTCGCTGATCTTCGACAGACGGCCGTCGACGAGGAGCGCGTTCTCGGTCGCGCCGGAGCCGTCGGTCCACTTCGCACCGAGCTGCAGCCCGATGACGCGGCCGTCGACGACACCGCTCGCCGCGGCCCAGTTCCAGCGCACCCGGTACGGCCAGCGCCCGCGCCCGTGGTCGAGCACCGCCCAGCTGCCCGCGGGCACGTCGTGCGTGACGCCGTCGATCGTCACGGTTCCGGTCGTCGGACGGGCCACATCCTTCACCGTGTACTGGAACCGACGGATGTCCTCGCCCTGCCGCCACGGCACGACGACGCCGAGGGAGTCGTGTCTCGCGGGACGGCCGGCGTGCAGGTCGAAGGACACGCGGGGTGCGGTGCCGCGCAAGCGGGTCCCGTCGAGGGCCTCGTCGATGTCGATGGTGATCCGACGGGTGCGTGATCGAGCGGGACCCGCGCCGAGAGACGCCGGCAGCGTCGCGCTGCGTCCTCCGGGGGAGATCACCGTCGCGCCGATGCCGTCGCCGGTCGCGCGGTCGAGGACCCACACTTCGTGCAGCGCCATGTAGTCGACGCACGAGACCGTGAGGGACATGATGTGCGACGGGGCCATCACGTTCCAGTACTCCCACCGCTTGTTGCGCCCCCAGTGGCCGCGGCCCGGGATCCCCGAGGTGTCGTGAAGCGGTGTGCGCGACCACCCCAGCGCCTCGCGGTTGAACGCCCCGTCCGGCGTGGTGAGAGACACGTGCGCGGTGATCTCGCGCTCGATCAGCGGTGTGGGCATCGTCGTCCTGCTGTCGGGTGGGATGCCTTCTCGGGTCGGCATCGTTGACCCGAGTGTAGAGGAACGATCCACGGACGATGGGGGACGGGGCGGAATCCCTGTTCGGGAGGACGCCATCGCCTGGATACCCTGAGGGCATGCTCCGCTTCGTCTTCGTCGTCGTCTGGCTGCTGCTGTCCGCCTGGCTCGTCGTCTGGGTCGGGGAGGGCCTGTTCGGAGTCGATCAGCGGCAGTCGATCCTCCCCTTCGCCGGAGAGGACACGCTCGGCGGGCCGATCATCATCGGTGTCGCCTGGGGGCTGCTCCTGACGTTCGGAGGGATGCTGTCCGGGCTCGGCCGTCGCAGGACGGTCCGGGGTGAGGCCGAGATCGGTGTCGGCACGATCGTCGAGGTCTCGCGCACCGGCATGACCGTCAACGACGTGCCGCAGTACGACCTGTTCATCCGGGTCGCCCCGCGTGCCGAGGAGGACTTCGTCGCCCAGCTGCGGATGCTGGTGGACCCCGCGGACGCCGCGGGTCTGCAGGTCGGACTTCCCGTTCCCGTGCGCTACAGCCTGACCGACCAGGACACCGTCGAGCTCGCCGACCTCAGCGACCCGGCCGTGCGCGACGCCATGCTGCACTGGCGGATTGAGCGGGGGCTGATCGACCCGGCACAGGTGCGTGCGCGGACGAGCGGGACGCAGGTTCCGGCATCCGTCCTCGAGATCCGCCCGACGGGTCGGCGCCGCGAGGGGCAGAGCGAGCTCGCCCTGCGCGTGCTGATGGCGCCGGAGGGCGCGGCGACGTGGGAGGCCGACAGCACCCTGTTCGTGTATCCCCAGGCGATCCCGCATCTGCAGGTCGGCGCGCCCGTCTGGGCGTTCTACCGGCGGGAGGATCCGCAGACGGTCGCGGTGACCATCGAGAAGGAGGCCGGACGATGAACCCGATGGACACGCTCATCTGGCTGCTGAACTTCCCGGCCGCGCACGGCTACGTCATGGTGTTCCTCGCCGGCTTCTCGATCCTCGGCCTGTTCGCGCTGTCCGTGCGGGGAGCGGTGCCCGGTGGCGACCTTCGAGCCATCCGAGAGCGGGAAGGGCTGCTGCGTGCGGGAGATCGCCCGCGCGGTCGGATCACGGGACGCGTCATCCGCGTCGTCGCCCGGATTCTCGCCCTCCTGATGCTGGGCTCGCTCGTGATCGGGATCCTCAGCCTGACCGGGGTGCCCGTGACCCGCGCGTACATCCACGACAACGGCCGCCCGACGACCGCGACGACGGACGGCGACTGGGTGACGTTCACGACCGCGGAGGGGGTGGAGTACACCCTGGAGAGCAACTTCTTCACGCCCGCGGTGTATCCGGACCGGGACGCGCAGTTCCCCGGCGGACAGCCCGTCGTGGTGCGCTATCTGCCCGGCCACCCGCAGGCGTTCGTGATCGACAGCGAGCAGACCCCGCGCTGACGTCGGGTACGGCGCGTAGGGTGAGGGTATGTCGCGCATCATCGTCTTCGGCGGCCACGGCCGCATCGCCCTTCTGCTCGCGCCGCTCCTCGTCGCCCGAGGGGACGAGGTCACCGCCGTCATCCGCAATCCCGCGCACACGGCCGATGTCGAGGCGGGCGGCGCGAACGCTCTGGTCGCTGACGTCGAGGCCCTGAACGTCGAGGAGCTCGCCGAGATCATCGGCGGTCACGACGCGGTCGTGTGGTCGGCCGGTGCGGGCGGCGGCTCTCCGGAGCGCACGTACGCGGTCGACCGCGATGCGGCGCAGCGGTCCATGGACGCGGCCGAGCGCGCCGGCGTGCGCCGCTACGTGATGGTGTCGTGGCTCGGATCGACCGCCGATCACGGCGTCCCCGAGGACGACTCCTTCTTCCCGTACGCCGATGCCAAGTGGGCGGCCGACGAGCACCTGCGCGGTACGGGCCTGGAGGGCACGATCCTCGCACCGGGGACGCTCACCTTCGACGAGCCGACCTCGCGGATCCAGACCGACCCCGACGGACGCGGCGCCGTCGCTCGTGCCGACGTCGCCGCGGTCATCGCCGCCTCCCTCCACGAGCCCTGCACGATCGGCCGGACGATCCGCTTCGGCAACGGCGATGCGGCCTCGGCGGTGCCGATCGCCGAGGCGCTCGCCTGCTGAGCCGGACCACGTCGTCGGAAGCCGTGATGTCCCGGTCTCGCAGATGGCTCGTGGGCGGCCTGGCGGTCGCGGCGCTGAGCGGACTGTGCGTCGCACCGATCGCCTCCGCGACGCCCCCTTCCCCGGGAGTATCCGCCGCCGCGGCATCGAACCCCGACACGGGTATCGCGGCACGCGCGGCCGCGATGGTGCAGGAGATGTCCGTCGCGGAGCGGGCCTCGACGGTCGTGATGGGGCATGTGGCGGGGACGGACCCCGCAGCACTCCGGTCGTACATGGCGTCCGGACTCGGCGGGTTCATCCTCATGGGGGCCAACATCCCCGGCACCGAGGCCGAGCTGCAGAGCCTGACGTCCGCGTTGACCGTCGACCCCGAGCTGCCTCCGCTGGTGGCGGTCGATCAGGAAGGGGGCCTGGTCTCGCGATTGAGCGACGACGACCACGCGGCCTCCACGTCGCTGAAGGGTCTTCCGGTCGCGGACACCTCTGCCGCGTTCGCTGCGCGGGGAGCGCTGGTCGCCCGCGCGGGGATCACCGTGAACTTCGGCACGATCGCCGACGTCACCTCCGACCCCGGCACGTTCATCTACGGCCGCGCGTTGGGCACCGACCCGAAGAGCGCCGCCGACAGGGTCGCCGCCGCGACGTCGGCGCAGGAGCAGTTCGTGGCCTCGACCCTCAAGCACTTCCCCGGGCACGGCGCGGCGCCGGGCGACTCGCACCATGCCATCCCGACCACGTCGATGGGGCTCGCCGAGTGGCGTGACACCGAGGCCGTACCGTTCGCCGCGGGAATCGACGCCGGAGCCTCCCTGCTCATGTACGGGCACCTCGCCTACACCGCGGTCGACCCGCTGCCGGCGTCGCTCTCTCCGAAGTGGCACGAGATCGCCCGGGACGACCTCGGCTTCGAGGGCGTGGCGGTGACCGACGACCTCGGGATGCTGCTGTCCTCGGGAGATCCCGCCTACGCCGATCCGGTCGCGAACGGTGTGGCCGCGGTCGCCGCCGGGAACGACCTCGTGCTGATGATCGCGGGCTCCGACGCGCAGACCGCGGGGAAGATGGCGGCGGGCATCGCTGCAGCGGTCGAGTCGGGGAGCCTCCCTGCCGCTCGACTCGACGAGGCCGCGACCCGCGTCGTCACCCTGCGTCTGCAGCTCTCCGCCGCCACGGCGCGCTGGGCGGTCTGCGCCGATTGCGAGCCCGCGAGCTGACGTTCAGGCCGCCTCGCGGGCGCTCTCGCCGAGCCAGGCGTCCAGCAGGGCGGCGCGCAGGACGGAGCCCCGTTCGGCGAAACCGCGCTGGCGGCGGACATACTCCGCCTTCCCCTCGGGAGTCTCGATGGGCACGGGCGTGACATCCCACGCGGAGAGGTCGTAGGGCGCGGCCTGCATGTCGAGCAGGCGGATGTCGCGCGCGAGCTCGAACGTGTCGAGGAGGAGCTCGCCGGGGATCAGCGGCCCGAGCTTCATCGCCCACTTGTAGAGGTCCATCCCCGCGTGCAGGCAGCCCGGCTGCTCGAACAGCGGCTGATCGTCGCGGCTCAGGGGTGTGCGGTTGCGCGGAGTGGCATCCGGGGTGAAGAACCGGAACGCGTCGAAGTGGGTGCAGCGCAGCTCGTGTCCCTCGACCACGGCATCGGTGCCGGCCTGCCCGAGCCGCAGGGGGACGGCGTGCCGGTGCTCGTCGGCGCGGTAGACCATGGCCCACTCGTGCAGCCCGAAGCAGCCGAACTGTCCGGGACGCGACGCCGTGCGGCGCAGCATCCGCTCCACGAGGCCGGCGAGCTCCGCCTTCTCCGTGGCGAAGGCGGCCGCGTCCGGAACGACGGAGCCCTCCACCGTACCGGCGGCGTACCAGCGCCACGAGAGACGCTCGGCGGCGTCCTGCAGCTCGATGCCCGCGCCGGGGTGCCAGCGCCGCAGCTGCGCGGGCTTGTACGCGTAATAGGTGAACAGGAAGTCCCACACCGGATGCTTCTCGGAACGGCCGGCGCGCTCGCGATGCGCGGCGGTCAGTGCGTCGGCGCGCTCCTGGTGCGCATGCTCGCGCGCCAGCCACTCATCGCGGGGGAGGGCCATCTCAGTGCCTGTCCATTCCGAACCTCGTCAGTGGAGGATTCCGACTTCGCCGAGCCGATCCCGCAGGCCCGCGCCGTCTTCGGCGCTCACCCAGGGCGCGGTGTCCTCGGAGTGCGGCTCGGGGCCGGCGCGGCCTCCGGCGAGCACGGCCTCGGCGGGGAGCAGACGACGGATCGCGACGCCGGCGACGGAATCGGGATGCTCGTCCATGAACTGGCTGTAGATCGACTCATCGTGCTGGCCGTCGTCACCGATCAGCAGCCACTTCACGTCGGGGAACTCGGTGGCCAGCCGGCGCAGGTTGGTGAGTTTGTGCTCGCGCCCGCTGCGGAACCAGCGCTCATGGGTCGGGCCCCAGTCCGTGAGGAGCATGGACCCGGCCGGGAAGAGGTGACGGCCGAGGAACCGCCAGAGGGTCGGCGCGACATTCCACGCCCCCGTGGACAGGTAGACCATCGGCGCCCCGGGGTGCTGTCGCAGCAGCTGGTCCAGCAGCACGGCCATCCCCGGCACGGGGAGTCGGGCATGCTCGTCGAGCACGAACGAGTTCCAGAAGGCGATGAAGGGGCGGGGGAGTGCCGTCACCATGACGGTGTCGTCGACGTCGGACACGACACCGAACGTGGTGCCCTCGGCCACGACGAACACCCGGGCCTCCACGGGATCCTGCCCCTCGACGGAGAAGGTGAACGTCTGCCAGCCCGGCTCCAGCTCCACGCGGATCATCGCGTCGACGACGCCGCCCCGGTCGGCGGCCACCTGGTGCGTGGTGCCTCCGATGTGCACGCTCACGGCGGCGAATCCCACCGGGATCCCGACGAAGCTGCGCCAGCCGCGCACGCTCGCCGGCTCGCCGTCACGCGTACGACGCTGCGGGGGGACGATCAGCACACGACCGACGACTCTGACCCAGCCCGGACCGCCGTATCCGGGGAACGGGAGGATCGTCGCGACCCGGCCGCGACGGCGCGCACGACCCTCACGCCAGACATGCAGGCGGTGCTCGAGTCGCGCGAACCAGTGGATCCGGGGCGCCGGGGGTGCGGAAGCCATTGCCTCAGTCTTTCACGTCGGCGTCGGCCTCTGCCTCCGGAGCCTCCAGATGACGGGCCTCGAGGCGCTGCAGCAGCTTCTTGCCGAGGTAGGCCAGGAGCAGGAACAGCGCGATCACGCCGACGAAGATGTACCCCGCGTAGTGCACCCGGTCCACGAGCTCGCGGAAGCTGCCGGCAGCGAGGGAGGTCACGCTCACGTAGGCGGCGGCCCAGAGCATGCAGGCGGGGGCCGTCCAGGCCAGGAACCGACGGTAGGGGTACTCGCTCATGCCCACGGTGAGAGGGACGAGAGAGTGCAGCACCGGGAGGAACCGGGACAGGAAGATCGCGATGCCTCCGCGGCGGGCGAGATAGTTCTCGGCGCGGACCCAGTTGTGCTCGCCGATCTTGCGGCCCAACCAGGAGACGCGGATGTGGGGGCCGAGCCAGCGCCCGAGCCAGAAGCCGATGCTCTCGCCGATCAGCGCGCCGATCACGACGGCGACCCCCATGGCGATGCCCTCCCACGGGGTGGCCACACCCATGGAGGCGATGATGACGATCGTGTCGCCGGGGACGATGAGGCCGATCAGGATGCTGGTCTCCAGCATGACCGCGACGCCGGCGACCAGCGTGCGCGTGACCGGATCGATCGACTGCACGGTGTCGAGAAGCCAGAGCAGGAGGTCGTCCACGTCTTGAGAATACGGGAGCGGCCCGGTCCTAGGCTGGCAAGGTGCCTGAACCCCTGACCGCTCGACCGCTTCCCGCCTGGGTGGAGCCGTCGTCGGTGTTCGCGCTGCTCGAGGCCCGGTCGGTCGACGTGTTCTGGCTCGATGCCGGGGCGGATGCGACCGAGGGATGGAGCTTCGTGGGGACGGGGGAGCGCTCGACGCTGCCGGGAGACGTCCGGGTGGACGCCGCCCCCGCGGATCCGGCGCTGCCGCCCTTCTCCGGGGGATGGGTGGGCTGGCTCGACTATGAGGGCGGGGCCGCTGCGGCCGGTGCCCCGGTGACCGAGCCCGAGGATGCCGGGGGTCGCTGGCTGTCCGTCACGCACCTGGTGGCCTTCGACCATGCGGCGCGGCAGGCGTGGGCCCTCGGCGGCCGAGAGACGGAGCTCTGGGCGGCGGAAGCGGCGACGGAAGCGGCGACGGAGTCCGGTGCCGGGGAGGACAGCCGTCCGTCGACCGGGGCCGACGGGAGCGCGGACGGTGCACCCCGCACGGCCGAGGCCCGGCATGACCCCCAGGAGTACGCGGCGCTGATCGAGCGCTGCCGTGACCTCATCCGGGCGGGCATCGCTTACCAGCTGTGCCTGACCACACGCTTCACCGTGCCCGGCGCGCACGACCCCGTCGCCGTGTACCGGCGTCTGCGGGCCGCGACTCCGGCGCACCACGGCGGATTCATCCGGATCGGCGACCGCACACTGCTGAGTGCGAGTCCCGAGCAGTTCCTGCATGCCTCGGGGGGAGTCCTCCGGACCCGACCCATCAAGGGCACCAGACCCCGCAGCGCCGATCCGGTCGAAGACGCCGCGCTCGCCGCAGAGCTCGCGGTCGACCGCAAGGAGCGCGCGGAGAACGTGATGATCGTCGACCTGATGCGCAACGACCTCTCCCGTGTGAGCGTGCCCGGGACCATCCGCGTCGACGGCCTCTGGGTCGTGGAGAGCTATCCGGCCGTGCACCAGCTCGTCAGCACGGTGAGCGGTGTGGCCGCCGAGGGGACCACGGTCGGCGGTCTGCTCGCGGCGACGTTCCCCGCCGGGAGCATGACCGGCGCGCCGAAGCTCTCGGCCATGACGCGGCTGCACGGTCTGGAGGGCGGTCCGCGCGGCGTCTACGCCGGATGCTTCGGCTACATCGGCGTCGACGGGTCGCTCGACCTCGCCATGGTGATCCGCAGCATCCTCATCGACGGGGAGCGCGCGATCGTCGGTGCCGGGGGAGGGATCACCTGGGGATCGGTCGCCGCCGCCGAGGTGGCCGAGGTCGCGACCAAGGCGCGGGCACCGCTCGCCGCTCTCGGAGCGGAAATGCCTGGGCTCTGGCGTTCCGATATCCTGAACTGATCCCGTTTTTCCTTCAGATTGGTCGTGCGTTCGTTGTCTGAGAACCTGTCCACCGCTCCTGCCGACGACGAGTCGATGTCGGCGCACGCCATCCAGACCAAATGGCAGAAGTATTGGGCGGAGAACGGGACGTTCCTCACGGGTGGCGATGACGACACTCGCCCCCGCAAGTACGTGCTCGGCATGTTCCCGTATCCGTCGGGCGACATGCACATGGGGCACGCGGAGAACTACGCCTACGTCGACATGGTCGCGCGCTTCTGGCGTCACCGCGGCCACAACGTGCTCAACCCCATCGGCTGGGACTCGTTCGGCCTGCCCGCCGAGAACGCGGCGATCAAGCGCGGTGCCGACCCCCGCGAGTGGACGTACGCCAACATCGACCAGCAGAAGCAGAGCCTGAAGGAGTTCGGCACCTCCTACGACTGGACGCGAGTCCTGCACACCTCCGACCCGGAGTACTACCGCTGGAACCAGTGGCTGTTCCTGAAGCTGTACGAGCGGGGTTTGGCCTACCGCAAGAAGAGCGCCGTCAACTGGTGCCCCAACGACCAGACCGTGCTCGCGAACGAGCAGGTCGTCGACGGTCGCTGCGAGCGCTGCGGCGCCGAGGTGATCAAGAAGAAGCTCACCCAGTGGTACTTCCGCATCACCGACTACGCGGACCGTCTGCTCGACGACCTGAACCAGCTCGAGGGCTTCTGGCCGCACAAGGTGCTGCAGATGCAGCGCAACTGGATCGGCCGTTCCATCGGCGCGGACGTCGACTTCGTGATCGAGGGGCGCGCCGAGCCGGTGACGGTCTTCTCGACGCGGCCCGACACCCTGCACGGTGCGACGTTCTTCGTGGTCGCGCCCGACTCCGACCTGGCCTCCGAGCTCGCGGCCGACGCTCCGGTCGAGGTGCGTCAGCGGTTCCAGGCGTACCTCGAGCAGGTGCAGAAGGAGACCGACATCGCGCGGCAGTCGACGGACCGCCCCAAGACCGGCGTCTTCCTGGAGCGCTATGCGATCAACCCGGTCAACGGCGAGAAGCTGCCCGTGTGGGCGGCCGACTACGTGCTGGCCGACTACGGGCACGGCGCTGTCATGGCCGTCCCCGCGCACGACCAGCGCGACCTGGACTTCGCTCGCGCGTTCGACCTGCCGGTCAAGGTCGTCGTCGACACGACGGCCCCCGTCACGGGTGCCATGCCGGTGATCGAGGTCGATGAGGAGGGCGTGCCGATCGACACCGCCGCCGTCCTCGACGAGCAGAGCCCGGCGTCGACGGGCATCGCCCTCACCGGCGAAGGTCGCATGATCAACTCCGGCGCGCTGAACGGTCTGTCCAAGCGCAACGCGATCGCCCGCGCGATCGAGCAGCTGGAGGCCTCCGGCACCGGGCGCGCGGCCAAGAACTACCGCCTGCGTGACTGGCTGATCTCCCGCCAGCGCTTCTGGGGCACCCCGATCCCGATGCTGCACGCCGAGGACGGCCGGATCATCCCGGTGCCCGAGGACCAGCTGCCGGTGAAGCTGCCCAGCGTCGAGGGCCTCGACCTGTCGCCGAAGGGCACGTCGCCCCTCGGCGCGGCGGAGCGCTGGGTGCGCACCACCGACCCCGAGACGGGCGACCCGGTGCTGCGCGACACCGACACCATGGACACGTTCGTGGACAGCTCCTGGTACTTCCTGCGGTTCCTGTCGCCGAACAGCGACACCGTGGCGTTCGACCCGGCTCAGGCAGACCGCTGGGCACCCGTCGACTCGTACATCGGCGGTGTCGAGCACGCGATCCTGCACCTGCTGTACGCGCGCTTCATCACGAAGGTGCTGTTCGACATCGGGCTGATCGATTTCACCGAGCCCTTCACGACCCTGATCAACCAGGGCATGGTGCTGCTCGACGGCTCGAAGATGTCCAAGAGCAAGGGCAACCTCGTCGAATTCGCCTCGAGCATGATCGACCCCGGTGCCGACGTGGTGCGTGTCGCCCTGGCGTTCGCCGGTCCGGTGGAGGACGACATCAACTGGGAGGACGTCTCGACGGCCGGCGCGCAGAAGTTCCTGGCGCGTGTCCTGCGCATCGCTCGCGATGTCTCGTCTCCGGTCGACGTGGTGTTCGACGGGGGAGACGCCGCGCTCCGTCGCGCGACGCACAAGCTGCTGTCCGAAGCTCCCGCACTCGTCGAGCAGACGAAGTTCAACGTGCTCGTGGCCCGTCTGATGGAGCTGGTGAACATCACCCGCAAGACCATCGACGGCCCTGCCGGTGCGGCGGATCCGGCCGTGCGCGAAGCGGCTGAGACGATCGCCGTGATGCTCGACCTCTTCGCTCCGCACACCGCCGAGGAGGTGTGGGAGATCCTCGGTCACGAGCCTTCCGTCGGTCTCGTCGCGTGGCGCTCCGCCGATCCGGCGCTGCTGATCGAGGACACGATCACCGCCGTCGTGCAGGTGGGCGGCAAGGTCCGTGCGCAGCTCGAGGTCCCGGCGCGCATCGGCGAGTCCGAGCTCGAGGCGCTGGCGCGTGCCGACGAACGCGTGATCCGGTCGATCGGCGACCGCGAGATCGTGAAGGTCGTCGTGCGCGCCCCGAAGATCGTCAGCTTCGTCGTCAAGGGCTGACCCGCCCAGACACCGACGTCCGCCGCAGGCCCACGACGCACGCCTCACCGCGTGCCGTGGGCCTGCGGCGTCATCCCCGTCGTTCGGTGGGGCGCCCGCGCGCATCGCGGACGACCTCGACGACGAGGACTGCGAGCACGGGCACAGTCACCCCGAGCACCGCGCCCAGGGCGACGTCGTGGACGTAGTGGACGCCCTGTGCGACGCGACCGAGGGCGACCACGGCCGCCAGGGCGATCGCCGACCACGTCATCCATGTGCGATGCACGACGAGAGCGATCACGGCGGCGGCTCCGAACGCGAGCGTGGCATGGTTCGAAGGGAGCGACCAGTCTCCCGGAGGCGGGCACTCGCCCGAGATCGGCCAGATCGCGCAGGGCCGCGGCTGCGCGAAGACGATCTTTCGCCCTCGCTGAGGAGGTAGGCGAGAACGACGCCCGCGCCTGCGACGACGACACGGGGTCGCTTCCCGGCGTCGCGCCACCACGCGTGGGCGAGGGCGGCTGCCGTGGCCGCGGCGAGCAGCAGCAGGCCCGCTTCGGAGATCACCTCGATGCCGGGGACCCGTGCCCCCACGGAACCCAGCCAGCGCGTGCTCAGCACGCTCAGGCTTCCGGGGAGGGGGACGATCGCCAGGAGGACGGCGAGTCCGGCGACGAGTGTCAGGGGCACGACGATCTGTGCGGAGACACGAGAAGAGGGCATACCTTCGACGGTACGGAGACCGCACGGCAGCGGAGTCCGTCGGTGGATGTATCCGGGTCGCCCTCGAGGACGATGTTCGCGGGACTGCGCCCCTCGCCGCAACTCCGTGCCGGCTGGCTCTGCACGGCGTGAGAAGTCGGCGGGTTGTGCACCGGTCAGGGGTTCGGGGCGCGGGGCGGTGTGACGGTCCTCCTAGCGTGGCCGGATGGCATCGCAGTCCGCACCTCCATCGCCAGCATCACCACCGCCAGTACCTCCGCAGCGACGCCGATTGCGCCTCAGCATCGGTGCCGCGGTGGTCCTCGCCCTGGTCGTGCTGTCCGCCGCGGTGGGGCTCGGCATCCTGCGTGGTCAGTCGGCGCCGATGGAGTCCGTGCCACTGACGGATGCCGGCGCGACCGGGGAGCCGACGGGGGAGCTCTACGTGCATGTCCTGGGCGCGGTCGCGCGTCCCGGGCTCTACGTGCTCGAGCTGGATGCCCGTCTCGTCGATGCGCTGGCCGCCGCGGGTGGGACGACCGACGACGCTGACCTCGCCGCGGTCAACCTGGCGCGGGTGCTCGAGGACGGGGAGCAGGTCATGGTGCCGACCGTCGGTGCAGCGCCGGGTACGCCGGGTGCGGCCCCTCCGGGCGATGGACGCATCGACCTCAACACCGCGGACCAGGCGGCCCTGGAGACACTGCCGCGTATCGGACCCGCGCTGGCCGAGCGAATCATCTCCTGGCGTGAGGAGAACGGGCGCTTCCGCGCGGTCGACGACCTGCTCGCGGTGCCGGGCATCGGAGAGAAGCTGCTCGCGGGTCTGCGCGACGGGGTGAGGGTGTGAGGGGATGAGACGGCGTGATTTCCGTCTGCTCCCGCTCGCGTCGGCGGGCTGGGGAGCCGCCTTGCTGTGCGTGTTCATCCCCTCGGCGTCCTGGGCGTGCGCGACCGGCTGCGGTCTCGCGGCAGTAGCGGTGCTGGCCGCTCTCACCTCTCGGCGGTGCCGTGGTGGGGTGGCGTCCGCCTACGGCGGGTTGGCGGTCGTGATCCTCGTCGTGGCGGCGGGGATCGCGGCGACGGTGGGGTCGGTGCTCCCTGCGCGCGAGTACGCCGCATCGTGGGGCGGTCGGGTCGTGGAGCTCATCGCGGAACTCACCTCATCCGCCTCGGTCGGTCAGGACGGACGCCTCTGGATCGAGGCGACGACGACGACGCTCGGCTCCCCGGGGGAGACGGCCTCGTCGAGCGCGCCGGTGCGTATCGGGGTCGAACCGGTAGAGGGGTTCGATCTCGGGGCGGTGGTGCGCGTGGTGGGTGAGGCCGAGGCGACGGATGCCGGCGAGCATTCGGTGCTCGTGGTCTACGCGAGTCGTGCCGAGATCACTCAGCCCGCGGGCGGGGTGTTCGGCATCGCAGCGACCCTCAAGCGTGGCTTCGTCGAGCGGTCGTCGGAGTTGCCCGAGCCCGGCGCCGGGCTGCTCCCCGGACTCGCCGTCGGCGACACCCGCGCGGTGACACCGGAGCTGAACGCCGACATGCGCACCAGCGGCCTCAGTCACCTGACCGCGGTCAGCGGAGCGAACTGCGCCATTGTGGTCGGCGCGCTCTTCTGGCTGACGGCGTGCTGCGGAGGAGGACGAGGCTTACGGGTGGTCGTGGCCGTCGCCGGCCTGGCCGCATTCGTGGTCCTGGTGACCCCGGAGCCGAGCGTGGTGCGAGCGGCGGTCATGGCCGCCGTGGGCATGCTGACGGTGCTGTCGGGCAGACCGAGCGCGGGTGCCGGCATGCTCTCGCTGTGTGCGGTCGGGATCCTGCTGGCCGACCCGTGGCTGGCGGCCACGCCCGGGTTCGCGCTGTCGGTCGCGGCGTCGGGTGCCCTGATCCTGCTCGCGCCGCCGCTCTCACGGGGGTTGAGCCGGGTGATGCCGGAGCCGGTGGCGCTGGCCGTCGCGGTCCCGCTCGCCGCCCAGCTGGCCTGCGGCCCGATCATCGCGCTCTTCTCCGAGCAGCAGTCGTTGATCGGTGTCGCCGCGAATCTGATCGCCGCGCCCGCCGCCCCGATCGCGACCGTGATCGGCCTGCTCGCGTGCCTGGCCGCACCGGTGCCCGTGCTCGCGGATCTGCTCGCGTCGTCCGCCTGGCTTCCGGCTGCGTGGATCGCGACGACCGCCACGACGACGGCACGACTGCCCGGCGCACAGTTGCTGCTGCCGGCGGGGCTCCCGAGCTCCGTCCTCGTCGCCCTCGTCAGCGCGTGCGTCGCGATCGTCCTGATCCGGTTCGCCCGCTCGCCGCGGAACGCGCCGTCCGGACGGGGAATGCGGATCGTGCACCGGGGAGCGGCGGCCGTCCTCATCGTCGTGCTCTCGCTCGCGGGGTCGCGCATGCTCCTCGACGGGCCGCTGGCCACAGCGACAGCACCCGACGGGTGGGCGATCGCCGCCTGCGACGTCGGGCAGGGCGACGCCGTGCTGGTGCGCTCCGAGACCAGAGTGGCGCTGATCGATGCGGGACCCGATCCCGGGCCGCTGTCGGGCTGCCTGAGGTCCCTCGGTGTCGATCGCATCGATCTACTGGTTCTCACGCACTACGACCTCGACCATGTCGGCGGGGTGGCCGCGGTCCGCGGCCGGGTGGGACTGGTTCTCCACGGCCCCGTGGTCGAAGACGACGAACGACGTCTCCTCGACGACCTCGCGTCCGCAGGGGCACAGCTCCATCAGGCATCCGCCGGTCAGCACGGCATGCTCGGCACGGCGGCGTGGCGCGTCCTCTGGCCGCAGCCGCACGCAGTGGCATTTCCCGAGGGCAACGACGCGAGCGTGGTGATGGAGTTCGACGGCGGAGGTGTACCCCGTTCGATCCATCTCGGTGACCTCTCTGCGGCACCCCAGCGCATGCTGCTGCGCACGGCCGGGCTCGGCCGGTACGACGTCGTCAAGGTCTCCCACCACGGCAGCGCCGATCAGGCTCCGGAGCTCTACGAGGCGGTGCAGGCGCGTGCGGCTCTCGTCAGCGTGGGCGCGGACAACGACTACGGCCATCCGCGCACGGAGACCCTCGACCTTCTGGGTGCGACCGGTGCGCGCACGCTGCGCACGGACCAGCACGGGCGCATCCTGCTCGGCCTCCACGACGGAGAACTACAGGTCTGGACCGAGCGGGCCCCGCCGTGACCGGGAGGGGAGCGGTGTCGGCGACCGCCGGTAGGCTGGATCCATGGCAGCTTCGCGTCCCTCTTCCCGCGGTGGCGCGAAGCCCACCAAGATCCCCCAGGTGTCGTGGCGCGAGCCGCATCCCGCGCCGATCGTGCTCGTCTCCGGTCCCGAAGAGGTCTGCGCGGAGCGGGCGATCGCCGGAGTCCGCGACTACCTGCGCGCCGAAGACCCTGCCCTCGAAGTGAGCGATGTCCGCGCCGATGACTACGCGCCCGGCACGCTGCTCTCGCTCACCTCTCCGTCGCTCTTCGGCGAACCGCGCCTAGTACGTGTGTCCGGTGTGGAGAAGTGCTCCGACGCCTTCATCCAGGAGGCCGTGTCGTACCTCGACAACCCCCAGGAGGGGGCGACGGTCGTGCTCCGGCACACCGGTGCGAGCGTGCGCGGCAAGAAGCTCCTCGACGCTCTTCGCGCCGGCACGGGTGGGGGCATCGAGATCGCGTGTCCGGCGATCAAGCGCGACGGCGACCGCGTCGACTTCGCTGCCGGGGAGTTCCGCACGGCCAAGAAGCGCATCGCCCCTCCGGCCCTGCGCGCGCTGGTCTCCGCGTTCGCCGACGACCTGACCGAGCTGGCGGCCGCCTGTCAGCAGCTCATCGGCGACGTCGAAGGCGACATCACGGAAGAGGTCGTCACCAAGTACTACGGCGGCCGGGTCGAGGTCTCGGCATTCGTGGTCGCCGACACCGCCATCGCGGGGCGCTACGGCGAGGCGCTCATCGCCCTCCGCCATGCTCTCTCGTCCGGCGCCGACCCGGTGCCCATGGTCGCGGCCTTCGCGATGAAGCTCCGCACCATGGCCCGCGTCGCCGGGAACCGAGAGCCGAGTCGACAGCTCGCACAGCGTCTGGGGATGAAGGACTGGCAGGTCGACCGGGCCCGCCGTGACCTGGCCGGCTGGAACGAGCGGTCGCTCGGCATGGCGATCCAGGCGACGGCGCGTGCTGACGGCGAGGTCAAGGGTGCGGCCCGCGACCCGATCTTCGCGCTCGAGCGCATGGTCACGGTCATCGCCACGCGCCAGCCCTTCGGCGAGTAGCCGACGACGCACGGGACGACCCGATCTGCTGCTCGGCGCGACCCGGAGAACGAAGAAGGCCCGCCCCGAAAACGGGACGGGCCTTTCTCAGAGGTCTCGACTCAGAGAGAAGCGACCTGCTTGGCGAGAGCCGACTTGCGGTTCGATGCCTGGTTCTTGTGCAGGACGCCCTTGCTGACGGCCTTGTCGAGCTTGACGGCAGCCTTCTTCAGGCCGGCCTCGGCGGCAGCCTTGTCGCCGGCGGTGACGGCCGTGCGGGTCGAGCGGATGAGCGTCTTGAGCTCGCTCTTCACGGCCTTGTTGCGCTCGTGAGCCTTCTCGTTGGTCTTGTTGCGCTTGATCTGCGACTTGATGTTTGCCACGTGTGGACGCTTTCTGTACAGGAGTGTTCGGAATGCCGGCAGCAGAAGAGGGCTGCTGCACAGCGGTCGTGAGGGAAGAACCCACACGCAAGCCAAGAGTCGAGTCTACCAGCAGACGGGGTGCTCGCGCGAAACGGCACCGAGAATGCGAGACTCGGTCGCGCTTTCGATGGTACCGGGTGCAGAATCATCACTATCCCGACACTGATGTCAAGGAGCCACATGACCCCCGAACCCGTTCGTCCGTCCGCGCCCTCCGGGCTCCGCTGGTCGGCCGCGACCTCCGCCTTCCAGATCGAGGGGTCGCGCCCCACCGGGGAGACCGGACGATCCATCTGGGACGACTTCCTCGAAAGGCCGGGCGCGATCGTCGACGGGTCGACGGCGGACCCCGCGTGCGACAGCTACCGGCATCCGGAGGCGGACGTCGATCTCGCCGCCGGTCTCGGACTCGATCGCTACCGGTTCTCGATCCCCTGGGCGCGCGTGCAGCCGGATGGCCGCGGGCAGGGGGACGGAGGTGCGCTCGACCACTACTCGCGACTGGTCGACCGTCTCCTCGACGCCGGCGTCACTCCGTTCCCGACGCTCTTCCACTGGGAGATGCCGAGCGAGATCGAAGCCGACGGAGGCTGGCTCGCGCGCGACACGGCGGAGCGCTTCGCCGACTACACGGAGATCGTTGCCGGCCGCCTCGGCGACCGCGTCGCGCACTGGTACACGCTGAACGAGCCGGCGATGACGACGCTGCAGGGGTATGCCGTCGGTGCTCTCGCGCCGGGGAAGCAGCTGCTCTTCGGCGCGCTGCCGACCGCCCACCACCAGCTGCTGGCGCATGCCCGCGCGGCCGCCGTGCTGCGTTCACGGGGCGCCACCGCGGTCGGACTCGTCAACAACCACACGTGGGTCCTGCCGCTGCATGACTCGGCCGAGGACCAGCAGGCCGCCGCGATCTACGACCTCATCCACAATCGGGTCTTCAGCGAGCCGCTCCTCGCCGGCGCCTATCCCGACCTGGAGGCACTGGGACTGCCGTCTATGCCGGTGCACGACGGCGACCTCGCCGCCATCGGGGGTTCGATCGACTTCTACGGCATCAACTTCTACAACCCGACCACGGTCACCGCGGCCGCGGCGGACAGTCCGATCCCATTCGACATCGTGCCGACGCCGGGCGTGCCGGTCACGGGCTTCGGCCCGGAATGGCCGATCATGCCCGAGGCACTGCGCGATCTCCTCGTCGACCTGCACACGCGACACCCGCACCTGCCGCCGGTGATCATCGGAGAGAACGGCGCGTCCTTCCCGGAGCCGGAGCGGGCGACCCGGGTCGAGGATGCCGATCGGATCGCGTACCTGTCCGGACACATCGCCGCCGTCGGGGAGGCGATCGACGCCGGCGTGCCGATCGAGGAGTACACGGTGTGGTCGCTCCTGGACAACTGGGAGTGGGCGGACGGATACACCCAGCGGTTCGGTCTCGTGCACGTCGATTTCGAGACGGGGCAGCGGACACCCAAAGCCTCGTACGACTGGTACCGGGAGCTGATCACGAGCTCGCGCACCGCGACGACCGCGACGACGCCGACGACCGTGACGGAGGGGACGCGATGACCGAGGTGGCGGGGACCCGCACGGTGCGGGTGGGTGCGCGATGGATGTCGCTGTTCACTCTGGCCTGGCTCGCGATCTGGACGGTGCAGCTGACGCCCGTCCAGCTGCTCCTGCCGCTGCAGCTCGACACGCCGGAGGACGACTGGATCCGCGGAGTCGTGTCGTCGGGGCTCGTGCTGGGGATCGGCGGACTCGCGGGCATCATCGCGGGACCGGCATCCGGTGCGCTCTCCGACCGTGTGGCCGCGGGGCGGCACCGTCGTCGTCCGTGGGCGATCGGCGGCGTCCTGCTGACGGCCGTCTGCCTCGTTCTCACGGGCTATGCCGACGGCCCGTGGGCCGTCGGCGCGGGCTGGGTCGGCGTGTCGATCGGCGTCGCCGTCTCCTCCGCGGCCTTCACGGCGCTCATCGCCGATCAGCTGCCGTCGACGCAGCGGGGTGCCGCCTCCGCTGCGGTCGGGTCGAGCCAGGCCGTCGGGATCGTCGTCGGTGTCGGTCTCGTGGTGCTCCTCGGCCTCGGCATCCGCGAGGGGTATCTGCTCCTGGCGGCGGTGATCGCCGTCGTCGGCACCGTCACCGCCCTGCTGCTGCCCGATCCGCCGAGCACCGAGGCGATGCGCCCGAAGCCCGTCGGGCGCCGTCGCCTCGCCTCGCTGCGCGACCGCGACTTCGCCTGGATGCTGTCCGGCCGCCTGGTGACGAACATCGGCAACGCGCTCGGGACGGCCCTCTTCCTGTTCTTCCTGCTGCACGGGCTCGGCCAGCCGAACGCGGTCGCGCAGGACAACCTGCTGCTGCTGATCATCGTCTACACGGTCTTCGTGGTGATCGCCTCGGTGGTCACGGGACTGGTGTCGGACCGCACCGGCAATCGCCGCACGCTCACCGTGGCCGCGACCGTCGTCCAGGCGGCGTCCGGCGTGGCGATCGCGCTCGTGCCGACGTTCGAGATGACGATGGTGGCCGCCGCGCTGATGGGACTCGGCTACGGCGCCTTCTCGACCGTGGGACTCGCCTTCGCCGCCGATCTGCTCCCCGATGAGCAGGACCACGCGCGGGACCTCGGCATCGTCAACGTCACGGCCGCGCTCGGGCAGCTGATCGGGCCCGTCCTCGGTGCGGGACTGGTCGCGCTCGTCGGCGGCTTCTGGCTCGTCTTCGTCGCCGCCGCGGTGCTGTCGCTCGTGGGAGGAGTGCTCACCGCGGTCGCGCGTCAACCCGCGCGGTCATGAGTCGGTTGCGTCCTGCTCCACGGTCGCGATCGCGAGCCGCAGCACCGCGTTGAAGATCGACGGTCGCATCGCCGTGACCAGATGGGTCGTGCGCGGCACGATGACCAGCTCTGCGTGCGGGGCGAGTCGTCGGAACAGGGATTCGTTCAGGCGCAGCTGGTCGTACTGACCGTTCACGAACCAGAGCGGAACCGTGATGCGGGGGAGGGCGGCGGCGATGTCGAGGGCGGCGAGGCTGCGCAGCGCGGCATCCTGCGTGTCCAGCGCGTAGCCGCCCGCGGCGAAGTCCGACCGGGTCTCCTCGGGGATCGTCGCCTCGAGGATCCGTCCGGTGAGCCACATCCCCCGGTCGGGGAGCGCGTCGACGGCGCGGGTGAAGAGTCGGTAGGCGGCCAGCCCCGCGCCGTGGGGGAGCGAGGTGCAGGAAGCGGCGATCAGTGCGGCCACCGGGGGCTGCTGGGCGCCGCCGACGTAGGCGAGGCACAGCAGTCCGCCCATCGAGTGCCCGACGAGCACGACGGGTCCGTGCTCGGCCGCGGCGCGGACGGCGACGTCGATCGTGTGCAGCGCCTCGTGGAGCGTGAAGTCCTCGGCCATCCGGGTGCCGTGTCCCGGGAGATCGACGGCGGTGGATGCATAGCCGTGCGCATCGAGGTAGCTGAGCTGGGCTCGCCACATCGTGGACGAAGTGCGGATGCCGTGGACGAGGACGATCTGGGCGCTCACGCGTTCAGCCTAGAACCCGTGCCTGTGCCCGCACCGCTCGTCGCTCACCCGATCAGACGTCGCTCACCCGATCAGACGTCGCTCACCCGATCAGACGTCGCTCACCCGATCAGACGCGCGGTGGTGATCCCCAGCGCCACGGCGACCGCCAACGCGACCATCGGCCACCACACGACGCGCACGGAAGGGCGATCCCCGCGGTCGGCAGGGCGACCGACCTCGTCGCGGGCCTGCTCGATGGCTTCGACCACCCCGACGAACGCGCGGTTGCGCGGTGGCTTCGGGGTGTCCGGATCGCTGCGGGCGGGGCGTACCGTGGGCGAGCCCCAGGCGCGGATCACGGTGCCGTCCCTCAGCGTGATGACGAGCTGGTAGCGCACGTGGAGGTCGGCGATCTCGCGCCAGGGGAGCGCGTGCGTCCGGACGATGTTCACCACGGTCAGTCCGGACGGTTGGACGATCAGGCAGGGCCGGATGAGCAGCCCCCAGCACACGAGCAGCAGCGCGCACATCCAGGGCAGCGCCAGCAGGATCGTCGACCACTCGGCGCGCACGGCCGCATCGAGCAGCATGTACGCGAACAGCGCGGCCAGCACACCGCTGATCCACCATCCGGACGCACCGCGGATGACGATGCGGTCGGCGCTGTGCGTGCTCACTCGACTCTCCGCGTCACGCGGGCTGCAGGATTTCCTGCTCCGCCCAGTGGCAGGAGACGTCGCGTCCCTCGACCGTGCGCAGCTCCGGGGACCTGGTCTCGCACTCGGCCTGCTGCTCGGGAGGAAGGATCGCGTACAGCGGGCACCGCTTGCGGAACGCGCACCCCGTGATCGACTCCGTCGGCGACGGCAGGTCTCCGGAGAGGAGGATGCGTTCGCGCGAGCGTTCGATCTGCGGATCGGGGATGGGCACGGCCGACAGCAGCGCACGGGTGTACGGGTGACGCGGATTCTCGAAGATGGCGTCCGCGTCGCCGTACTCGATGATCCGCCCGAGGTACATGACAGCGACGTCGTCGGCGATGTGGCGCACGACGGCGAGGTCATGCGCGACGAAGAGGTACGAGAGCCCGAGCTGCTGCTTGAGGTCTTCGAGCAGGTTGATCACACCGGCCTGCACCGAGACGTCCAGGGCCGAGACGGGCTCGTCGAGGACGAGGATCTTCGGCTCGACGACGAGCGCGCGTGCGATGCCGATGCGCTGACGCTGGCCACCGGAGAACTCGTGCGGGTACCGCTGCGCGTAGCTCGGTTCGAGTCCGACGAGTTCGAGCATGCGGCGCACGCGGCGGGAGATCTCCTTCGCGGGCACGTCGTGCACCGTGAGCGGTTCGCCGATGAGCTCCTCGACCGTCATGCGGGGGTCGAGCGACGCCGCCGGGTCCTGGAACACGATCTGGATGTCCGTCCGGAGCGCGCGGCGCTCGGAGGGCGACAGCGACGCGGTGTCGATGCCGTTGACGGCGATGCGCCCGGACTGGGGCTTGGCGAGCTCCATGACCTCCATGACGGTGGTCGACTTGCCGCAGCCCGACTCCCCGACGAGGCCCAGGGTCTTGCCGCCCTGCAGCGAGAAGCTGACGCCGTCGACGGCACGCACGGTGCCGACGCGGCGACGGAAGACCGTGCCCTTGGTGAGGGGGAAGTGCCGCTTGACGTCCTCGACCTCGAGGACCGTGCCGCGCGTCTCGACCTCGCGCACGATCTCCTCGACCGGTGCGGGCGGGGAGAACACCTGATCGCGGGGGAGCCGACCGTCGACGATCTCCTCGGAGCGGATGCACGCGGCGGACTGCAGGGGAGCGACGGGCACGAGCTCCGGCTCGATGTCGTGGCACGCCGAGATGACGGCGGGGCAGCGATCGGCGAACGGGCAGCCCTTCGGCACCTCGGTGAGCAGCGGGGGACGCCCTTCGAGGGGCACCAGACGCGCGGAGCGGTTGTCGACCATGTTCGGCATCGAACGCAGCAGACCGATCGTGTACGGCATGGCCGGGTGAGCGAAGAGCTCGTCGACGGGCGCGGTCTCGACGATGCGGCCCGCGTACATGACGGCGACGCGATCCGCGTTGCCGGCGACGACGCCGAGGTCGTGGGTGATGAGGACCACGGCGGCGCCGGTGATGTCCTTGGCGGTCTGGAGCACATCCAGGATCTGCGCCTGGATGGTGACGTCGAGGGCGGTCGTCGGCTCGTCGGCGATGATCAGCTTCGGGTCGTTCGCGATCGCGATGGCGATCATCGCGCGCTGGCGCATTCCTCCGGAGAACTCGTGCGGGAACGACTTCACCCGTCGCCGCGGCTCCGGGATGCCGACGATGTCGAGCAGCTCGATCGCCCGGGCGTCGAGAGCCTGGGCGCTGAGGCCCGGCTGGTGCAGCTTGAGGCCCTCGATGATCTGCTGGCCGATCGTGTAGACCGGCGTCAGCGCGGAGAGCGGGTCCTGGAACACCATCGCGATGTCGGAGCCGCGCATCTTCGACAGCTGGCGGTCGGAGGATCCGAGGAGCTCCTTGCCGTCGTAGGTGATCGATCCCGTGACGTTGGCGGTGCTCGGGAGCAGGCCCATGACGGCCATCGACGACACGGACTTGCCCGAACCGGACTCGCCCACGATCGCGAGGAACTCGCCGCGGTTGACCTCGTAGCTCACGCCGCGCACCGCGTGCACGGTGCGGGCCTTCGTCTCGAAGGTGACATTGAGGTCGCTGACGCGAAGCAGAGGTTCAGGCACGGTTGTTCTCCGAGGTCGGGTCGACGGCGTCACGCAGTGCATCTCCGAGCAGACTCGAGGCGAGCACAGTGGCGACGAGGAGGATCGCCGGTGGGATGAAGAGCCAGGGGCGGGTGGTGGCGGCCGCGCTTCCCGCGGCGAGCAGCGTGCCCAGGGACACGTCGGGGGGCTGGATGCCGAAGCCGAAGTAGCTCAGCGTCGTCTCCGCGAGGATCGCCGCGCCGACACCCAGGGTCGCATCGATGATCAGCAGCGAGGCGACGTTGGGGAGGATGTGGCGGCGGATGATCGTGAATCCGCCGACGCCCATGAACCGCGCGGCCTTGACGTAGTCGCGCTCGCGCAGCGACATCGTCTGACCGCGGATGACGCGGGCGAGCACCATCCAGCCGAACAGCGGGAGGAACACGACCAGGGCGACCCAGGCGAGGTTCTTGAACAGCGGGCTGAGCAGCACGAGGATGTAGAAGCTCGGCAGCACCAGGAGCAGGTCGATGATCCAGACGATCACGCGGTCCCAGACCCCGCCGACGTATCCGGCGATGGCGCCGACCACACCGGCGATGATGGCCGTGAGCGGACCGACGATCAGACCGATGAGCAGCGACTTCTGGAGGCCGGCCATCGACTGCGCGAAGATGTCCTGGCCGATGGTGTCGGTGCCGAACCAGTGCTCGAGGCTGGGCCCTTTGTTGAACGACAGGTAGTCCTGGTCCGTCGCGGACCACGGGTACAGCAGCGGTCCGACGTAGGCGAGCAGGAACATCAGGACGAGCACACTCGCACCGATCCAGGCGCGCTTCGTGGAGAAGGTGCGCTTGAGGATCAGCCGCCAGCGCGGGAGAGAGGGAGACTCGTCGTTCTCCGGCTCGAGCGGCGGAGCGTCGAGCTGCGTGGGATCGAGCGTCATGTCACATCCTCACTCGAGGGTCGAGGGCCGCGTACAGGACGTCGGCCAGCGTGCCCGCGATGAGCACGAGGATCGCGGCGAACAGGATGGAGCCCGTCGCTGCGTTGATGTCGTTGTTCGACACGGAGTCGATGAGGTACTCGCCCATTCCGTGCCAGCTGAAGATCTTCTCGGTCACGGCCGCGCCCGTCAGGATCGTGCCGAACGAGTAGGCGAAGAACGTCGACATCGGGATCAGGGCGACGCGCACGCCGTGGCGCATGATCGCGGCTCCGCGGGTGCGCCCCTTCGCGCGGGCGGTCCGGATGAAGTCCGACGAGAGCACATCGAGCATCGCGCTGCGCTGGTACCGCGAGTACGAGGCCGCGGCGGTCACGGTGAGCGCGATGGTGGGCAGCAGCAGATGCGCTATTCGATCGCCTAACACGGGCCAGAAGCCGGTGACTCCGACGCTGTATTCACCCGTGAAGTTGATGAGCTGCTGACCGGCGGCGTTGTTGAGCCAGGTGGCGCCGATCATGAGCACGACCGCGATGACGAAGATCGGGGTGGCGAGGATCGTGAACGAGGCGTAGGTGATGACCTGGTCGCTCGCCCGGTACTGCCGGATGGCTCCCCACACGCCGAGGAGGATGCCGAAGACGGCGCCGAGGATGGAGCCGATGATGAGCAGTCGCAGGCTGGTGCCCGCGCGCTCGAAGATGTCGGCCGTGACCTGGGTGCCGCGGGTGGAGACGCCGAGGGAGCCGGTCGTGACGAACTGGACGAGCCAGTCCATCATCCGCTGCAGCAGGGAGACATCGGGGTTGGCGCCGATCTTGTCGAGCGCCGCGTCGATGGTGGACTGCGGGACCGGGGGATTCTTGCCGAGGAACCGTGCCGCCGGCTGAAGGGTGGTGGAGACGAGTGCGTAACCGGCCAGCGTGGCGATGACGGTGAGGATGAGATAGTTCACCAATCGCTTGGCGATGAATCCGATCATGGAGCTCCTTCGGCGCGGGATCGCCGCGCACCCGACGTCTGTTGCGGCCTGGCTACTCTAGGCACGCCCAGGCCGTCTGTCCAAAACACCGCCGTGTCTTCGTCGACCGCGGTGAGCTGACTGTTCAGCCTCCTCATCGTGCCATGTCTGTCGGAGTCGGACGTGCACGACACCGATTGAACGACAACTACATAACGATCCGGACAACACGCACGTGACATGTCGGTATGCGGGGTGATCATCGATGGTGTTGCTCCGTAGCCGGTCGGGGCCTTCGCCTCCCGGTTCGGACGAGTCCTGTGCAGTTGCACGAAACGACAGAAGGGGGAGATCGATGAAGTCGAGCTCCAAGAAGTGGGCGGCTCTCGCCGGTATCGCCAGCGTCGCGCTGGTGATGACCGCGTGCGCGCCCGGCACGACCGGGGGAGACAAGGGCGGCAGTGAGTCGCCGTCGGCGCTTCCGGCCACGGGTTGGGTCGCCGCAGACCGCGACGCCATCAAGGACGGCGGGACGCTGAACCTCCCGCTCGACGAGACCCCGGCGAACTGGAACCTGTACAACCTCGATTCCGGCACCGTCGACGACAACACCATCTCGAGCCTCTTCCTGCCCGGATTCGTCGTCGTCACCGAGGACGGCAGCTGGGAAGCCGACCCGAACTACGCGACCTCGGTCGAGCTCAAGAGCGAAGACCCCCAGGTCGTCGAGGTCAAGGTCAACCCCGACGCGGTCTGGTCCGACGGCACGGCCATCGGCGTGCAGGACTTCCAGGGCATGTTCAACGCCCTGAACGGCAAGAACGAGGCGTACGCGCCGACGTCGACCAACGTCTGGTCCGACATCGAGTCCGTCGAGGCCGGCGAGAACGACCAGGACGTGCTGATCACGTTCGCGAACAAGAACGCGGACTGGCCGTCGATCCTCTCGGGCATCTACCCCCGCTGGCTCACGGCGACGCCGGAGAGCTTCAACACCGCGTGGGCGACCGGTCCCTTCGCTCCTGACGGTTCGACCTATGTCTCCGGCGGCGCGTTCGTCGTGAGCAAGTTCGACCCGACGGGCAAGACGATCACCTTCGAGCCGAACGACAAGTGGTGGGGCGACAAGCCGAAGCTCGACACCATCAACTTCAAGGCGACGGACCGCTCGACGGTCGGCCAGGCGTTCGCCAACAAGGAGTTCGACGCGGTTCCGATCAACTCGAGCGTCGACACGCTCGAGTCGGCGAAGGCCCGCTCCGACTCGTCGATCCTGAGCTCGAAGGGTGTGACGTACAGCCACGTCACGCTCAACGGAACCGCCGGCGTCTTCCAGGACGTCGAGGTGCGTCAGGCATTCGCGAAGTCGCTCGACCGTCAGATCATGGCGCAGGCCGTCATCGAGCCGCTGGGCGTCGAGCCCGAGGTCCTCAACAACCTCATCTTCCTCAACGGCCAGAACGGCTACGAGGACGACAGCGCGGACATCGCGTTCGACATCGACGCCGCCAAGAAGCAGCTGGAAGACGCCGGCTGGGTCGAGGGTGACAAGGGCATCCGCGAGAAGGACGGCAACAAGCTGACCGTCCGCCTCGTGATCCCCTCGGAGACCCCGAACTCGGCGATCCTCTCGCAGCAGATCCAGCCGATGGCCGCCAAGGCGGGCTTCGACGTCAAGATCGACACGGTTCCGTCGGCGGACTTCTTCACGAAGTACATCACGACGCAGACCCGTGACTTCGAGGCGACGATCTTCGCGTGGCAGGGTACGCCGTACCCGATCTCGTCGACGGAGTCGATCTTCAACCCGGCCGACTCGGGGCAGAACTTCCCCGGTGTCGCGGACGAGCGTCTGGACGACCTCTGGACGAAGGCGAACGCCGAGCTCGACGTGGATGCACGTCTCGACATCGCGAAGGAGATCGACAAGATCATCATGAGCGAAGCTGTGACGATCCCGCTGGCGGCACGTCCGAACCAGTACGCGGTCGCCAAGGGCGTCGTGAACTACGGTCCCTCGCAGTTCGAGTCGGTCACCGGCACGAACCACTGGGAGAACGTGGGCTGGGCCAAGTAAGCCCGATCCACTCCCCAGAATGGGCGGTCCCTCCGGGGGCCGCCCATTCTGCTACCCGGCCGACGGCGGCGAGTCGGGCATTCGTGCCCGGTCACCGTAGAATCGATGAGACATGTCCCCACGCGCTCTCACTCCGCTTCAGCCTGCCTCGACGCCGGCTGCGCAGATCCGTAATTTCTGCATCATCGCCCACATCGATCACGGCAAGTCGACCCTCGCCGACCGCATGCTCCAGATCACCGGCGTGGTCTCGGATCGCGACATGCGGGCGCAGTACCTCGACCGCATGGACATCGAGCGCGAGCGCGGCATCACGATCAAGAGCCAGGCCGTCCGCATGCCCTGGGAGCTCGACGGGCAGACGGTCGCGCTGAACATGATCGACACCCCCGGTCACGTCGACTTCACCTACGAGGTCTCCCGCTCGCTCGCGGCCTGCGAGGGCGCGATCCTGCTCGTGGACGCGGCGCAGGGCATCGAGGCCCAGACGCTGGCGAACCTCTACCTGGCGCTGGAGAACGACCTCCACATCATCCCGGTGCTGAACAAGATCGACCTCCCGGCGGCCGACCCGGAGAAGTACGCCAAGGAGCTGGCCTCGCTCATCGGCGGCAAGCCGGAGGACGTGCTGCGGGTCTCGGGCAAGACCGGCGTCGGGGTGGAAGACCTCCTCGACCGGCTGGTCCGGGACATCCCGGCCCCGACGGGCGACGCCGATGCGCCGGCACGCGCGATGATCTTCGACTCGGTCTACGACGCCTACCGCGGCGTCGTCACCTACGTGCGCATGGTGGACGGCAGCCTCTCGCCGCGCGAGCGCATCCAGATGATGTCGACCGGCGCGAACCACGAGGCCCTCGAGGTCGGCGTGTCGAGCCCCGAGCCGACCCCGACCAAGGGTCTCGGCGTCGGCGAGGTGGGCTACCTCATCACCGGCGTGAAGGACGTGCGTCAGTCGAAGGTCGGCGACACGATCACCACCTCGCGGAAGCCGGCCTCCGAGGCCCTTCCCGGCTACACCGACCCGAAGCCGATGGTCTTCTCGGGTCTGTACCCCATCGACGGCAGCGACTACGCGGAGCTGCGTGAGGCTCTCGACAAGCTGAAGCTCTCCGACGCCTCGCTCGTGTACGAGCCGGAGACCTCGGTCGCGCTCGGCTTCGGCTTCCGCTGCGGGTTCCTCGGACTGCTGCACCTCGAGATCATCACCGAGCGTCTGGCCCGCGAGTTCAACCTCGACCTCATCACGACCGCGCCCAGCGTGATCTACGAGGTGCTCACGAGCGACACCGGCGAGACGGTCACCGTCACCAACCCGAGCGAGTACCCCGACGGGCGCATCGGCTCGGTGTCGGAGCCGATGGTCAAGGCCGCCATCCTGCTGCCGAAGGACTACGTCGGCACCGTGATGGAGCTGTGCCAGTCCCGTCGCGGGACGTTGCTCGGCATGGAGTACTTCTCGGAGGAGCGCGTCGAGCTGCGCTACAACATGCCCCTCGGCGAGATCGTGTTCGACTTCTTCGACCAGCTGAAGTCGAAGACGCAGGGCTATGCCTCGCTCGACTACGAGCCCTCCGGCCAGCAGGAGGCCGACCTGGTGAAGGTCGACATCCTCCTCCAGGGCGAGAAGGTCGACGCGTTCAGCTCGATCGTGCACCGTGACAAGGCCTACGCCTACGGCACGATGATGGCCGAGCGCCTGCGCAAGCTCATCCCTCGCCAGCAGTTCGAGGTGCCGATCCAGGCGGCGATCGGCGCCCGGATCATCGCGCGCGAGACCATCCGCGCGATCCGCAAGGACGTGCTCGCCAAGTGCTACGGCGGTGACATCACGCGTAAGCGCAAGCTCCTCGAGAAGCAGAAGGAGGGCAAGAAGCGCATGAAGATGGTCGGTCGCGTCGAGGTCCCCCAGGAGGCGTTCATCGCGGCGCTCTCCGGCGACGTCGAGGGCAAGGACAAGAAGTAGCGGCACCTGCTCGCGCCCGGGGATGTGACTCCGCGCGGCGCGTGGGGGTGTTCGCTCAGGTAACGCGAAGTAGGGTGGAAGTCATGCGGCGCGGGACTTTCCGAGACGACACGGTGGACTATGCGGCCGTGGGTGCGACCCATGCTCCGGATCTGATGCAGTACCCGCCGGAGCGCAGCATCCCGGCGGAGGAATCCTGGCGGATCGGCAGCGGACTCGAGAGGTTCCAGACCGCCGGAGAAGCACTTCTCTCCTGGACGGCGCAGCGCGCCGCCGGTCTGTCCGTCGAAGACGTGCGTCCCGCTCCGGGACCCGCCTACGCCGGTGTCAGCTTCGACGCCGAGGGCAACGCGATCGCGCCGAGCAAGCGCGACGTCGAACAGCGATACGACGCCGAGGGCATGCCGTTCGTCGGCGCGGGCATGACCCTGCACCTCCGCGGTCGGATCGGCGGGATGCGGGCGGACTCCGAGCTCCGGGTGATCTCGGTCACGGAGGAGAAGCGGCGCATCGGCTTCGTGCTCGGCACCGTCGGCGGATCCGTCGTCAGCGGCGAGGAGTCCTTCGACGTCGACTGGCGTGAGGACAACGACGAGGTGTGGTTCACCGTCCGCGCCTTCGACGCGCCGAACGGACTCCTGTACCGCACCGTGCCCGCGCTCGTGAAGCGTCGCCGTCGCGAGCTGTTCGCACGCTATCTCCGCGCGATCTCCCCGCTGTACGCGACGCCCGTCTGATGGCGGGACTGCTTCCCCTCGGAGACCCCGCGCCGACGGACGGGCACCTGCCCGTCGACCTCCCGATCGACACGAGCGTGCCGTTCTCGGCGTACCTGCACATTCCCTTCTGCACCGTGCGCTGCGGATACTGCGACTTCAACACCTACACATCGACCGAGCTCCGCGGCGCGAAGCAGGAGGACTACGCCTCGACGCTGATCTCCGAGATCGCTCTCGCGCGCCGAGTGCTCGACGACGCCGGAGCCCTGCGTCCGATGGACACGGTCTTCTTCGGCGGCGGCACACCGACCCTCCTTCCCGCGGGCGATCTCGCACGCATGCTCGAGGCGGCGACGTCGGCGTTCGGCCTGGCCGAGGGCGCGGAGGTCACGGTCGAGGCGAATCCCGACACGGTGACGCCCGCGGTGGCGCGAACGCTGGCCGCGGCCGGCGTCACGCGGATGTCGGTCGGCATGCAGTCGGCCGTGCCGCACGTGCTGGCCGCTCTCGACCGCACTCACCGTCCCGAGAACGTGCGCACCGCGGTCGCTGCGGCGAAGGACGCAGGTCTCGCGGTCAGCGTGGACCTGATCTACGGGGCGCCGGGGGAGTCGCTGGCCGACTGGGAGGCCTCTCTCGATGCCGCGCTCGCCCTCGAGTCCGACCACATCTCCGCCTACGCGCTCATCATCGAGGACGGCACGAAGCTCGCCCGACAGATCCGTCGCGGCGAGGTCCCGACCCCCGACGACGATCTGCAGGCAGATATGTACGAGCTGGCGGACGCGCGTCTCGCCGCCGGCGGATTCGACTGGTACGAGGTCAGCAACTGGGCCCGCACGCCCGAGCAGCGCTCCCGGCACAACCTCGCCTACTGGCGGGGGAGCGACTGGTGGGGCTTCGGTCCCGGAGCGCACAGCCACATGGCCGGGTTGCGCTGGTGGAACGTGAAGCACCCGGCGGCGTACGCGCAGCGGCTCGCGGCATCCGAATCCCCGGCCGCGGGGACGGAGCGACCGGACGACGAGTCGCGCACGCTCGAGCGCATCCTGCTGCTCAGTCGCATCCGCGAGGGGATCGCCGTCGAGGAGGTCCCTGTCGCGAATCGGAGCCGCGTGGCCGGACTGATGGCCGACGGGCTCGTCGACCCGGTGGCCGCGGTACAGGGGCGCATCCAGCTGACCCTGCGCGGACGGCTCCTCGCCGACGCGGTGGTGCGCGAGCTCACCGACTGAGCGCGCTCCGCATCAGCCGGGGAGCAGATCCATCCCGGCGGTCCGCCGCTGCGGCACGGTCGTGCTGTCCGTGTCGAACAGACGCGTCAGCCGCCCGCTTCCGTACGCGGGCCAGCCGGGGTCGCCCTGGGTGACGAAGCGCACCCAGGCCGTGTTCATCTCGCGGGCGAGCTCCCGCGGCGCGTCCGGTCCGGCCATGCGCCTCGCCTCCTCATCGCCGAGGCGGTCGAAGACGAATCCCAGTTCCAACGCGTGCGCGGCGCGCAGATCCCGCACCGGGCTCGGCCAGGCGAACTCGTAGACGTGGGTGTTCGCCTGTCGCGCGGCGGCGACGCGGCTCAGCGGCGCGCGCAGCATCATGTCCGTCACGAGCTGTCCGAACACCTCGCCGGTGCCGGCCCCCGGGAACGCGCGGCGGTACGCGGAGACCGCTCGGCGCGGGATCCTTGAGAGGAGCCGGGCTGCCTGCAGCTTGAGCTCGCTGATCCCGGCGAGAGCCTCCGGCGGGAACCAGAGCCGGTATTCATCGGTGTTGCTGCCGATCAGCAGCGGCGTGTCGATCCCGCCGAGCACCTCATGCGGGGAACGCGGGAGGCTGTCGGGGTCGATCGCGAACTGGAACCCGGGTGCCCCGCCGAGAGGGGAGGACCCCGCCGACTGCGCCTTCCGGGCATCGAGCAGCTGCTCGGGCGTGAGGGCGGCGAACGCGTCGCGATCGGCCCGCACACCGAGCCGCTTCGCGAGCTGCGCCGTCACGCGTCCCGCCTTCTTCGCGGTCTGCGCCCGGAGTGGTCCGGACTCGATGATGGCCCGGCCGATCAGCGCCCGCGAGTCGTCACGAGCGAGAAGACCGGCGACGATCGCCCCGCCGGCGGATTCGCCCATCGCAGTGATCCGCTCGGGATCGCCGCCGAACGCCGCGATCTCGCGATGCACCCATTCCAGCGCGGCGGCGGCGTCGCGGAGGCCGAGGTTGCGGGGTGCGCCGTCGAGCACGGAGAACCCCTCGGACCCCAGGCGGTAGTTGATCGAGACGAACACGATCCCGGCCTTCGCGAAGACCGTGCCGTCATAGAGGGGCAGCGCGGCGGTACCGCGCTCGAGGGCCCCGCCGTGGATCCACAGCAGCACGGGAGCAGCGGATGCTCCTGACGGCGCCCACACGTTCGCCGTCAGGATGTCGTCGCCCTCGATGCGCACGGAGCCCAGGAGCTCGCCGATGGCACCGGCGTAGGGAACCTGGGGCGGGGTGGGCCCGAACTGCGTCGCCTCGCGGACCCCGTGCCAGGCGGTGACGGGCTGCGGGGCTCGGAAGCGGTTCTCCCCGAACGGCGCGTCCGCATAGGGGATGCCGAGATAGCGGACGATCCCGTCCTCCTCGGAGCCGCGGACGAAGCCGCTCGACAGGGAGGCCTGGGGAGAGGTGGTCATGAGCGTCATCCTAGGGTCGCCCGCCCGCAGTACGGAGAATCCCGAGCTGCACGGGGTAGGATTGGCACTCTGAACGTCCGAGTGCCAGCGGGAGGGAAGGCGATGGTCACAGAGCGAGGACTCCAGGTTCTCCGCGCGATCGTGCAGGACTACGTCGAGACCCACGAACCCGTCGGCAGCCGCTCCATCGTCGACCGGCACTCCTTCGGCGTCTCGGCGGCGACGATCCGCAACGACATGGCTCTGCTCGAGGACGAGGAGCTCATCACGGCTCCGCACACCTCGTCCGGCCGGGTGCCCACCGACAAGGGCTACCGCGTCTTCGTGAACCACCTGGCCCAGCTGCGTCCGCTCTCGTCGGCCCAGCGCTCGGCGATCGAGTCGTTCCTCGGCGAGCCGGCCGACCTCGACGACCTGATGGTGCGCACCGTGCGGGTGCTGACGCAGCTGACCGGACAGGTCGCGCTCGCCCAGTATCCGTCCTTCGCCCGCGCCCACGTCACGCACGTCGAGCTCGTGGCACTCGCGCCGAACCGACTCCTGATCGTGCTGGTGACCGATGCCGGCGGTGTGTCGCAGCGCATGGCCGTCCTCCCCGAGATGATCGACGACACCGAGATGGCCGTGCTGCGCGCGCGTCTGTCCGCGCTCATCACCGGGCAGGCGATCGGCGAAGCCTCCGACCGGCTCCAGGCGCTGCTCTCCGCGGAGGAGACGCCGAAGGACCTCGTGCTGCGCGCGATCGCCGGCGTCGTCATGGACGAGCTCGGCAGTTTCCGGCAGGAGCGTCTCGTGATGGCGGGCGCCGCGACGCTCGCGCGGCGGGAACAGGACTTCCGCGGCAGCATCCATCCGCTCCTCGAGGCGATCGAGGAGCAGGTGACGCTGTTGCGGCTGATGAGTGAGATGGTGACCGACGAGCACGGGCTCGCGGCGAGCATCGGCACGGAGAACGCTCCGTTCGGGCTCGGCGAGGCATCGATCGTCGCCAGCAACTACGCCGCGCCCAGCGGCACGGCGCGCGTCGGCGTGATGGGGCCGACGCGCATGGACTACCCGAGCAACCTCGCCGCAGCACGGGCCGTGGCCCGCTACCTGTCGCGGATGCTCGACGAAGACGAGGCCGGCCGCTGACGCGGTCGCCACCAGGACACACGCAGAAGGGCGATTGTGGCGGACCACTATGAGGTTCTCGGGGTGTCCCGAGACGCTTCCACCGACGAGATCAAGAAGGCGTATCGACGCCTGGCGCGGCAGCTGCACCCGGATGTGAACCCGGGAGAGGACGCTGCGGAGAAGTTCAAGCTCGTCACGCACGCGTACGACGTGCTCAGCGACGACGAGTCCCGTCGTCGCTACGACATGGGCGGCGGAGACGGCGCGGCCGGCAACTTCGGAGGGTTCGCCGGCTTCGGGGACATCTTCGAGACCTTCTTCGGGGCGGCGCAGGGCGGCGGTCGCGGCGCGCGTCCGCGCTCGCGCCGCGAGCGTGGTCAGGACGCCCTCGTCCGCGTGACGCTCGACCTGGGCGATGTCGTGTTCGGCGCCCACCGGGACATCGAGGTCGACACCGCCGTGCTGTGCGAGACCTGCCAGGGGTCGTGCTGCCAGGAGGGCACCTCGCCGGTCACGTGCGACATCTGCGGCGGCTCCGGTCACGTGCAGCGCCAGGTGCGCAGCCTGCTCGGCAACGTCGTCACCTCGCAGCCCTGCGGCACGTGCGAGGGCTACGGCACGACCATCCCGTACCCCTGCGGCACCTGCGGCGGACAGGGTCGCGTGCGCTCGCGCCGCACGGTGTCGCTCGACATCCCCGCCGGCGTCGAGACGGGCCTGCGTCTGCAGCTGCCCGGTTCGGGAGAGGTCGGCAAGGCCGGCGGCCCGAACGGCGACCTGTACGTCGAGGTCACCGTCAACGCGCACCCGGCGTTCAGCCGTGAGGGCGACGACCTGCTCGCCACGCTCGAGGTGTCGATGACGGATGCCATCCTCGGCACCGAGACCACGATCCAGGGGCTGGACGGCGAGGTCGACCTCGAGATCCGCGCCGGCGTGCAGTCCGGAGACGTGCTGACCATCAAGGGCCGAGGCATCACCCCGCTCCGCGGCACCCAGCGCGGCGACCTGCGGGTGGGCGTGCAGGTACTGACCCCGACCAGGCTGGACTCCGCGCAGCGGGCGCTGATCGAGGACTTCGCGAAGAAGACCAAGGCGCCGGATCCGCAGCTGGCCCAGTTCCAGCAGGGCCTCTTCTCCAAGCTCCGCGACCGCTTCCGCAGCCACTGATCATGGCCCTGCACTTCCTGGTCGAGTCGTCCACGGATGCCGCGGTCGGAGACCTCGTGTCGCTCACCGGTGCCGAGGCGAAGCACGCCGCCGTCGTGCGGCGGCTCCGCGTCGGCGAGGCCGTCACGGTCGGCGATGGAGCGGGTGTCTGGCTGACGGGCTCTGCCGAGGAGGTCTCGCCGACCCGTGTCGAGGTCCGCATCGCGGAGCGCGTCGAGCACGCCGCACCCACGCCCAGAGTCGTGCTGGTGCAGGCCCTCGCGAAGGGGGACCGGGACGAGCTCGCGGTGCAGGCGGCGTGCGAGCTCGGCGTCGACGAGATCGTGCCGTGGCAGGCGAGTCGCAGCGTGTCCCGCTGGGAGGGTCCCAAGGCCGTGAAGGGCCGCGAACGGTGGGCGACCATCGTGCGCGAAGCCGCCAAGCAGGCCCACCGCGCCTGGCTCCCCGAGGTCGCCGCGCCGGTCTCGACGAAGCAGCTCGCGGAGCGGGCGGGTTCGCAGCGGGTGCTCCTGCTCGATCCCACGGCGTCCGTCCGTCTGTCCGAGATCGAGCCGGACGGACGCGATCTCGTGCTGGTCGTCGGACCGGAGGGCGGGATCTCGGACGAGGAGCTCGATCGGCTGACCGAGGCGGGCGCCGAACGCGTTCTCCTGGGCGACACGGTGCTCCGCACCTCGACGGCGGGACCGGCGGCCATCGCCGTGCTGTCGGTGGCCCTCGGCCGGTGGTGACCCCGCTGCGGCGCGGCGAGATGCCCAGGGCTGCGACGACGTGGCGATCAGTAGACTTGAAGGCATGACGGAACCTTCGATCTTCACGCGCATTCTGAACGGGGAGATCCCTGCCGAGATCCTCGGTGAGACGGACCGCCTCTTCGCGCTGCGTGACATCGCGCCGCAGGCGCCGGTGCACCTCCTCGTGGTGCCGAAGACCGCGGAGTACCGCGACGTGACCGAACTGGCCGCCGGGGACCCGTCGCTGCTCGCCGAGATCGTCGCCTTCGCGACGGAACTGGCCGCGGAGCACACCGAGGACGGCGACTTCCGTCTCGTCTTCAACACCGGCGCGAACGCCGGACAGACCGTATTCCACGTCCATGCCCACGTGCTGGCCGGCGGATTGACCGAGAAGAGTGTCGGTGCCTGAGAACCACGAGCCGCAGGAGCGCAGCCTGGGCGGTCGACCGCCCGAGTCGGTCGAGAAGATCTATGCCGACGGCGTCGCCATGGTGCAGCTGCTCGGACCGCAGGACCGCCTGTTGCGGATGCTCGAGAAGGAGCACCCCGACGTGCAGGTGCTCGTGCGCGGCAACGAGATCACCCTCAGCGGCGACACCGACGCGGTCGCGAAGGCGCGAGCCCTGGTCGACGAGCTGCTGGCGATGACCAGGGCCGGACAGGACCTGGCGCCGAGCGACGTGTCCAGCTCCGCGCGCATGCTGCGGCAGGAGGGCGGCCCCCGCCCGAGCGAGGTGCTCGGAGAGGCGATCCTGACCACCCGCGGCAAGGTGATCCGTCCGAAGACTCTCGGGCAGAAGGAGTACGTCGACGCGATCGAGGAGAACACGATCGTGTTCGGGATCGGCCCTGCCGGAACCGGCAAGACCTACCTCGCCATGGCGAAGGCCGTGCAGGCGCTCCAGCGCAAGGAGGTCACCCGCATCATCCTGACCCGGCCGGCTGTCGAGGCGGGGGAGCGGCTCGGATTCCTCCCCGGCACGCTCACCGACAAGATCGATCCGTACCTGCGTCCCCTCTACGACGCGCTCAACGAGATGATGGACCCCGAGATCGTCCCGCGCCTGATGGCGACCGGAACGATCGAGGTGGCGCCGCTCGCCTACATGCGCGGCCGCACGCTGAACGATTCCTTCGTCGTGCTCGACGAGGCGCAGAACACGACGCCGGAGCAGATGAAGATGTTCCTCACGCGCCTGGGCTTCGGCACGCGGATGGTCGTCACGGGCGACATCACCCAGGTCGACCTCCCGCAGGGCTCCTCGGGGCTCCGCCTGGTCACCCGGGTGCTCGACGGCATCGACGACATCCACTTCTCACGACTCACCAGCGACGACGTCGTGCGGCACTCGCTAGTCGGTCGCATCGTCGACGCCTACAGCGAGTACGACGAGAAGCGCACCGCGCAGCGGTTCGAACGCGAACAGGCGGCCGAGTTCGCCAATCGCGCCGACCGCAGGGGAGCACAGCGCCCCGGACCCCGTGACCGCATGCCGAAACGAGGACTCTCATGATCGAGATCAACAACGAGTCGGCGATCGACGTCGACGAGACCGTGCTGCAGCGACTGACGGACTACAACCTCGCGCAGCTGCATGTCAGCCCCGATGCCGAGGTGGCCATCGTCCTCGTCGACGAGGGCGCCATGGAGGCGCTCCACGTGCAGTGGATGGACGAGCCGGGCCCCACGGACGTGCTCAGCTTCCCGATGGACGAGCTCCGCCCCGGCACGGAGGACCGGCCGACCGCTCCCGGCCTGCTCGGCGACATCGTGCTGTGCCCGCAGGTCGCGGAGGCGCAGGCGCAGGCCGCGCACCACACCCTGATGGACGAGCTGATCCTGCTCACCACCCACGGGCTGCTCCACCTCCTCGGTTTCGATCACGCAGAGCCCGACGAGGAGCGTGAGATGTTCGGTCTGCAGAAGGAACTGATCCAGGGCTTCGCGGCGGCTGAACGCCGACGATGACAGCCGTCCTCCTCCTGATCGCCGCCGTTCTGCTGGTCGCGTTCGGCGGTCTCATGGCCGCGATCGACGCCGCGTACGGTGTGGCCTCCCGAGCGAACCTCGCCGACATGGCGACGGAGGGGCGCCGGGCCAAGGCTCTCGGTCGCATCGCGGCCGACCTCGACGCGCACGTCAACGCGGTCGCCTTCATCCGTGTGCTCGCCGAGGTCACGGCCGCTGTCCTCGTGACGGTCGCCTTCACGATGCTGATCGACAACAACTGGTGGGCGATGCTCGCCGCCGCCGTCCTGATGACCGCGATCACCTTCGTCCTCGTGGGGGCGAGCCCGCGATCGTTCGGACGCCAGCACGCCGAGGGGATGATCCGCGGCACCGCCTCCATCGTGCGCGGACTCCGGATCTTCCTGGGGCCGCTGGCCCAGGGGCTCGTCGTGCTCGGCAACCGGGTGACCCCCGGCACCGGCCGCAGCTCCTTCGCGAGCGAGGACCAGCTGCTCAGCATGGTCGACGAGGCCGCCTCGAACGATCTGATCGAGGAGGACGACCGCGACCTCATCCACTCGGTGTTCGACTTCACGGACCAGTTCGTCCGCGCGGTGATGGTGCCCCGCACCGAGATGGTGACGGTCGACGCCACGGCGACCACCGATGAGGCGATGGCACTGTTCCTCAACCGCGGTGTCTCGCGCATGCCTGTCGTCGACGACGAGGCCGACGACGTGGTGGGAGTGCTGTACCTCAAGGACCTCGTGCAGTTCGCGTACCGCGACGACAGCGCCTGGCGCGCGGCCTCCATCCGCCCGATCGCCCGGCCCGCGACCTTCGTGCCGGAGTCGATGCGTGCGGAGACGCTCCTCCAGCAGATGAAGCGCGACGCCGTGCATGTGTGCCTGGTGATCGACGAGCACGGCGGGATCTCCGGCCTCGTGACCCTGGAGGACCTGATCGAGGAGCTCGTCGGGGAGATCTCCGACGAGTACGATCAGGTATCCGCCGAGTTCGTCGATCTCGGCCACGGACGTTACCGCGTGAGTGCCCGACTCTCGCTGGAGGACGTGGGCGATCTGTTCGGCCTCGAGCTCGAGGACGAGGACGTCGACTCGATCGGCGGTCTGCTCGGCAAGGCACTGGGACAGGTGCCGCAGCCGGGTGCAACGGCGACCGTGGAAGGCTTGGTCCTCACGGGCGGAGCCTCCCGTGGTCGTGGTCGCGGAATCGCGACGGTGTTCGTGGAACGTGCGGCGGGGGAACCTGACGCTTCGCAGGATGAGGGAGATCGAGACGATGACTGAGGACACCCGAAGTGGTTTCGTGACCTTCGTCGGCAGGCCGAACGTCGGCAAGTCGACGCTGACGAACGCGCTGGTGGGCGAGAAGATCGCGATCACCAGTGAGAAGCCGCAGACGACCCGTCGAGCGATCCGGGGCATCGTGAACCGGCCGGAGGGTCAGCTCGTGATCGTGGACACCCCCGGCATCCACAAGCCGCGCACGCTGCTCGGCGAGCGGCTGAACGACCTCGTGGAGCAGGTGCTCGGCGACGTCGACGTCATCGGATTCTGCGTTCCCGCGAACGAGAAGGTGGGCCCGGGCGACCGGCGCATCGCGGCTTCGCTCGACGGCTACCCGCGGGCGAAGAAGATCGCGATCGTGACGAAGACCGACGTGGCTGCGCGCGACGAGATCACCGAGCGGCTGCTGGAGGTCGACGCGCTGCGCGAGGACTGGGACGCGGTCATCCCGCTGTCCGCCCTCACCCGAGACCAGCTCGAGGTGCTCTCCGACGAGATCCTCCTGCTGATGCCGAAGGGCCCCGCCCTGTACCCGGAGGGCATCACGACCGACGAGTCGGACGAGGATCGCATCGCCGAGATGATCCGCGAGGCGGCTCTCGACGGCGTGCGTGACGAGCTGCCGCACTCGATCGCCGTCGTGATCGACGACATCGCCCCCCGCGAAGGCACAGACCTGACCGACGTGCACGCGTCGATCGTGGTGGAGCGCGACAGCCAGAAGGCGATCATCATCGGGCACAAGGGGAAGCGTCTCAGCGATGTCGGAGCGCGTGCGCGCAAGGGCATCGAAGAGCTCCTCGGCACCCGCGTCTTCCTCGGCCTGCACGTCAAGGTCGCCAAGGAATGGCAGCGCGATCCGAAGCAGCTCGGCAGGCTCGGCTTCTGAGATGACCCCCCGTCACACGTCGAAGGCGGCGGGCAGACCGCCGACCCCGGACCGATGATCGGTCGCAGCGAAGACCCGAATCCGCTGCGAAACGAGGTCTTCACCCGAGTGTTCGATGAGCACTGGGCAGCAGTGCGACACCACATCGAGGGTGTCGTCGCCGCAGAGGAGGAAGTCACCGAGCTCGTCTCGGAGGTCTTCCTCTTCGCATGGTCGCGGCTCCGGCCCGCCCGGCCCCCGGGCCGCGTCTGGCTGCTCCGCGCCGCGGACCGGCGTCTGCGCACCCGACCCGGTCGCGTCTCGACCCCGCACAGCGCGCTGGATGCCGTGCACACCGGATTGCGCGGTGACGACGGCGTCCCCGGCCTCGTCGATCGTGTCGAAGTCGTGAGGGCTTTGGGTGTCCTCACTCCGCCCCAACGGCGTATCATCATGCTCACGTACTGGGATGGACTCGCGGTGGGGGAGATCGCGGAGCTGTTGCGCGCTTCTGAGTCCCGGGTGCGGAAGACGCTGAGCCGAGCGCAGGAACGCCTGCGTGCGGAGCTGGGCCTGGAGGGGCTGATAACGGGTGATGACTGACAACGCCGTGCTCGAGCGGCTGCTGAGCGACGCCGATCCTGCGACGACGCCGAGGGACGCACTGCCAGATGCTCGCGCCCTCGCGACCAGGGATCGCATCCTCCGCTCGAACGGCGTACACAAGCGGCGCCGCAGCCTGGCACTGGGCTGGGCATCGGGTCTCACCGCCGTCGCCGCCTCCACGGCACTGGCCTTCGCCGTGCTCTCTCCGCAGGGCGCCGCCGTCGCCGGCACGCCGGCACCGCTCGACTTCTCCGGCGCGAACACGGTCGCCCAGATCGTCGACGACGCCAGTGCCGCGCTCACCGAGGTTCCCGGTCCGACAGCACCGGCCCGTACCGTCCGGACGGCATCGTGGGGGTTCTCGGTCGACGTCGACGAGAAGACCAGCACGGTCGTGCCGCAGCTGTCGACGCTGACCTGGGAGCCCGACGGGTCCGGACGCATGACGATCGTCGCCGGCGTTCCGTACGATCCGTCCGACGCGGTGGCCAGCAACGCCGCCGAGGTCACCAGCAGCGGGAAGGTCGTCACCGATCTGGTGATGGCACCGGGCGAATTCGAGACCCCGTGGACGGAGGTGCCGGGGGAGACGCGCGACGACATGGTCGAGATGCTCCGTGCGTTCGGCATGCCTGAGGACCCTACGGCTTTCGAGGTGGGGGCGGCGATCACCTCGGTCCTCGACCAGTGGACGCTCACCGACACGCAGCACCACGAGCTGCTCCTCCTGTTGCAGGAGGCGGGCGGTGGGGATGCCCTCGGCACGACGACCGATCGGCTCGGACGCTCGGTGACGGGTATCCGTGTCTCGTCGCCGGACGGCGCCGTGAGCGACCTGATCCTGGTGTCCCGCGACACCGGTCGGATCGTCGGGGTCGAGCGCACCGTCCTGGTCGCGGATGAGATCTTCCCCGCGGGCGCGATCATCTCGTACCAGATGTGGGATCTCGATGAGGAGACGATCGGATGAATCGGATCACCTCCCTCGGTGCGATCCTGCTCGGGCTCGTGATCGCCCTGGGCGCGACTCCCGCCTACGCGGCGGATCCCGGCGGTCGTGCGGTCGACCCTCAGGTCACGGCCATGCTGGAGGAGGTACCGGGCGGAATCGTCATCGATGCGACCCATGCGGTGTGGCCCGAACTGGACATGGAACTGAGCGTCCCCTCCGCGTCGGGGATCAGTGCGCGGTCGGTCGGTGCCTGTGCGACCGGCAAGTTCTGCGCCTTCAACGCCTCCTCGATCGGCGGGAGCGTCCTCTCGTTCAGCACCTGCGGCGTCAACGCGATCCCGTCGAGCTTCTCGGTGAAGTCGGTCGCGAACGCGCGCACCTCGGGGTCGCTGCAGGCGCGCAACGGCACGACCGTCCTCAAGACGGTGAGCGCCGGGAGCTGGTCGAACGTCACCGGCACGGTCACCAACCTCCGCTGCCTGCTCTGAGCATCGGCCCCCGCGAACATGTCGAAGCAGTGGATCGCCACCGCCTGGGGCGCACCGGAGTCGTGGGAGCTCGTCGAGCGCGAGGTCGCGGCACCCGGCGTGGGTGAGGTCACGATCCGGGTTCACGCCGCGGGCGTGAACCCGGCAGATGCGAAGCACGTCGCGTCTGCCCGCCCCGGTGTCGAGCTCCCCGTGCCGATCGGCTACGAGGTGTCCGGCGTGCTGACTGCGATCGGTTCCGACACGCGGATGGGCTCGGGCGAGGCGGTGCTCGACGCGGAGGTGGTCGCCTTCCGGATCCAGGGCGGCTATGCGACCGAGGTGACCGTGCCCGCCGAGAAGGTGTTCGCGAAGCCGACGACGCTCACCCACCCCGAGGCAGCGAACCTGCTGCTCGTCGGCACCACCGCCGCGGAGATGCTCGCGGTCACCGGAGCAGCGCCCGGGGAGACGATCCTGCTCCATGGTGCCTCGGGTGCGGTCGGCGTGAGCGTGCTCCAGCAGGCCCGCCTGCGCGGCATCCGGGTGATCGGCACCGCAGGGGAGCATCGACTCGACGAGGTCCGCAGGTTCGGGGGCATCCCGGTGACGTATGGAGCCGGGCTCGCCGATCGGGTGCGGGAGGTCGCGGACGCGCCGATCGCCGCTGCCCTCGACGCGGTCGGCACGGACGAGGCCGTGGACGTGTCTCTCGAGCTCGTCGCCGACCGCCGCCGCATCGTCACCATCGCTGCACCCGCCCGTGCGCAGGCCGCGGGCTTCCTCGCGATCGCGGGATCGATGCCGGACAGCGCCCGGTTCCGCGACGAGGTGCGCGGCGAGCTGATCGCGCTGGCGCAGAACGGCGATCTCGTGGTCCCGCTCGCGCGCACCTTCCCGCTCGCCCAGGCGCCGGACGCCCATCGCCTCCTGGCGAGCGGCCACCCGGGCGGCAAGCTGGCGCTGATCCCGTAGATCAGTCGATCTCGCCCAGGGACGAGGTCACGAACACGACGTCCTCGCCGTACTCGGCGTCCACGGCGTCCTGGAGCGTCCCGTCGTCCCAGACGACCTGCAGCCAGACGTATCCGCGGTCGGTGCCGACCGAGAGCGCCGACGGCCCGAGGCGTGCGGCGATCTCGTCCTGCACGCGGGTGAGCTCGGCGTCGGTCGTGGTCCCGTCGACGCCGCCCGTCGGGTCCTCCGTCGCCACCGGGTCGAACAGGGCGAGCATGATCGGCGGATCGGTTTTCGTGAGTCGTTCACCGTCGTACGTCGCGTAGACGGCATAGGCGCCCCACGTGGTGTCGCCGCTGCTCTCACTTCCGTCCACGCCCTCCCACGTCCAGTCGTCGAGCGGCACGCCGCTGCACTGGGGCGGGTACGACTCCGCGACGGCGCCGAGGCACAGCTGGACATCGCCGCCGACGTCCAGCACGGTGCCGACACCGATCACGCGCCCGTCGGGGAGATCGGGGTGGGCTTCCTCCAGGCGCTGATCGGAGGGAACGCTCGTGCTCGTCGGTGCCGCGGAGCTTCCGGGACCGGTCGCACAGGCGCTGAGGAACAGGAGTCCGACGGCGGATGCCGCGGCGAGGGCGAGGCGACGCTGCAATGTGCTCATACCGAGAAGTGTCGCCTGCGCCGGGATCGTCTCAGGACCGGCGGAATCCGGCGTCGCATCCCTGCTACCATGACGACATGCCTTTCGGCGGTCTGCTTCTTCTTAGCTGCCGCGACGAGTCCTAAAGCTAGGGCCTTCCTCGTCGCGGCGCTTGTGTTGGCCCGTTCATCTTGACGAAGAGAAGAAGCCCCTTCATGCAGAACACTCAGCGCCCGTCCGCGATGCCGATCCACAAGTACCGGCCGTTCCACGAGCAGATCAACGTCCACCTGCCTGACCGCACCTGGCCGGATGCCCGCATCACCGAGGCCCCGCGCTGGTGCGCCGTCGATCTCCGCGACGGCAACCAGGCTCTCATCGACCCGATGTCGCCCGAGCGCAAGCGCGTCATGTTCGAGCTGCTCGTCAGCATGGGCTACAAGGAGATCGAGGTCGGCTTCCCGTCGGCGAGCCAGACGGACTTCGACTTCGTCCGCCAGCTCATCGAAGAGAACCTCATCCCGGACGACGTCACGATCCAGGTGCTGACCCAGGCGCGCGAGCACCTCATCGCCCGAACCTACGAGTCGATCGCGGGCGCCAAGCAGGCCATCGTGCACCTGTACAACTCGACCAGCGTGCTGCAGCGCGAGGTCGTGTTCCGCACCGACAAGCAGGGCATCATCGACATCGCGCTCGAGGGTGCACGGCTGTGCCGCCAGTTCGAGAAGACGATTCCGGACACGAAGGTCTACTACGAGTACTCGCCCGAGAGCTACACGGGTACCGAGCTCGAGTTCGCCCTCGACATCTGCAACCAGGTCATCGAGGTGTTCGAGCCCACGCCCGACCGCAAGGTGATCATCAACCTGCCCGCGACCGTCGAGATGGCCTCTCCGAACGTCTACGCCGATTCGATCGAGTGGATGAGCCGCAATCTCGCCCACCGCGAGAACATCATCCTGTCGCTGCACCCGCACAACGACCGCGGCACGGCGATCGCCGCCGCGGAGCTCGGCTACATGGCCGGTGCCGACCGCATCGAGGGGTGCCTGTTCGGCAACGGCGAGCGCACCGGCAACGTCGACATCGTGGCGCTGGGCATCAACCTCTTCACGCAGGGCATCGACCCGCAGATCGACTTCAGCGACATCGACCAGGTCAAGCGCACGGTCGAGTACTGCAACCAGCTGCCGGTGCCCGAGCGCAGCCCGTGGGCGGGCGACCTGGTCTTCACCGCGTTCAGCGGTTCGCACCAGGATGCGATCAAGAAGGGCTTCGAGGCCATGGAGGCCCGAGCGGCCGCCGAGGGCGTCACGGTCGACGAGATCGAGTGGGCGGTGCCCTACCTGCCCGTCGACCCGAAGGACCTCGGCCGTTCCTACGAGGCCGTCATCCGCGTCAACTCGCAGTCGGGCAAGGGCGGCGTCGCCTACCTGCTGAAGTCGGACCACGCGATCGACCTGCCGCGCAAGCTGCAGATCGAGTTCTCGGGCGTGGTGCAGGCCAAGACGGATGCGGAGGGTGGCGAGGTCACCAGCGAGCAGATCTGGTCGATCTTCAACGACGAGTACCTGCCCGCGGACGACACCGCGGCGAAGTGGGGCCGGTTCGAACTGCTCGCGACCCAGACCCGCAGCGACATGTCCGGAGACGTCGTGCTCGATGTCGTGCTGCGCGATGACGACCAGCAGGTCTCCGTGTCGGGCAACGGCAACGGGCCCGTGGCCGCGTTCGTCGAGGTCCTGCGCGGTCAGGGCTTCGACATCACCGTCTACGACTACGTCGAGCACGCTCTCAGTGCCGGGGGTGACGCACAGGCGGCGGCGTACGTCGAGCTGCAGGTCGGCGACCAGCGGCTGTGGGGCGTCGGCATCGACGGCGACATCTCGACGGCGTCGCTCAAGGCCATCGTCTCGGGTGTGAACCGTTCGATCCGCACGCGCCAGCAGGAGCTGGCAGCCGTCTGAGCACCTGGGCAGTCGACGAAGGCCGGGCTCCTCGGGGAACCCGGCCTTCGTGGTCGGCGGCTTCAGAGGTCGGCGCTGGGCTTCACGATCGCGATGGCACCCGTCTCCGCGGCCACCTTGCGGCGGTAGATGCGGCGCTGCTCCGGCAGGGAGACGTCGAACGTGACGGCGAGGACCCGGATGACGGCCGTGACGGCGATGCCGATGACCGCGGCGAGCGTGATCGGCATCCCCAGGGCGACGGCGATCACGATGAACGTGCACCCCGCGCCGGCGGCGACCGCATAGAGCGAGCCGACGTGCATGATCGCGGTCGGCAATCCCATCAGCATGTCCCGGAGCACGCTGCCACCGACCGCCGCGCACACGCCGATGAACACGGCGGGCACCTCGGGGATGCCGAAAGCGAGGGCCTTGCTGGTGCCGAACGCGCCGAACATGCCGATCACCACGGCGTCGAGCACCACGATCACCGTGTTCAGCCTGGTGAACAGTCCCGCGAGCAGCATGCCGAGCAGCGCTGCCCCACCCGCAGTGACCAGGTACCACTGGTTCTGGAGCGTCGCGGGCGTCTGTCCGAGCAGGATGTCGCGGATCAGACCGCCGCCCATGCCGATCATGATGCCGATGATCGCGACGCCGAGCCAGTCGAGGCGTCGCTGCCCCTGGAACCCCGATGCGAACATCGCGCCCTGCACGCCGCCGAGGCCGACGCCGAGCAGGTCCGCCCACAGCGGAATGGTGAAGAGCGGTTCGGTCACGCGTCCATTCTCGCGCACGGAGGATAATCGAAGGGTGCCCACCTATCGAGACGAAGCGGTGATCCTGCGCACCCACAAGCTCGGTGAGGCGGATCGCATCGTCATCATGCTCTCGCGGCGCCACGGCAAGGTCCGCGCGGTGGCGAAGGGCGTACGCCGGACCTCGTCGAAATTCGGCGCCCGACTCGAGCCGTTCATGGTCGCCGACGTGCAGCTGTATCAGGGGCGCTCGCTCGACATCGTGCAGCAGGCTGAGTCGCTCGGCTCCTACGGCACGGACATCGCCGCGCACTACGAACGGTTCACCGCGGCCAACGCGATGGTCGAGACGGCCGACCGCCTGAGCGACTCCGAGGCGACTCCGGACCAGTACCTGCTGCTCGTCGGCGGACTGCGTGCGCTGTCGCGCGGAGAGCACGTCGCGCGGAGCATCCTCGACTCCTACCTGCTGCGCGTGATGTCGCTCTCGGGATGGGCGCCCTCGCTGGATGAGTGCGCCCGCTGCGGCACACCCGGACCGCACGCACGGTTCGTCGCGCAGCTGGGCGGACTGGTCTGCGGGAACTGCGCTCCGGCGGGAAGCCCCCGGGTCGCCGAGAAGACCCTGGCCCTGCTCCGCGCCCTGATCGCGGGGGAGTGGGACGTGATCGACGCGTCTTCGCCCGCCGACACCGCAGCCGCCTCGGGACTCGTCTCCGCCTACGCCCAATGGCACCTGGAGCGCGGCATCCGCTCGCTCGCCCACGTGTCCGACATCCCCACGGAAGGAGCACGGTGAGCCCCAAGCCGTATACGCACAAGGACGCCGTGGCCTATCGGCCGCTGGACTGGACCGGTGCGCACCCGCCCGCGTTCCCCGCGGTTCCCGCGCACGTCGCGATCGTGATGGACGGCAACGGCCGCTGGGCCAACCGTCGGGGCCTCAACCGCATCGAGGGGCACAAGGCCGGGGAGGAGGTGCTGCTCGACGTGGTCGCCGGGGCGATCCAGGCCGGCGTGAAGCACCTCTCCGTGTACGCGTTCTCCACCGAGAACTGGGCCCGCTCTCCCGAGGAGGTGCGCTTCCTCATGGGCTACAACCGCGACGTGCTGCACCGGCGCCGTGATCAGCTCAACGAGTGGGGCGTGCGGATCCGCTGGGCGGGACGCAAGCCCCGGCTGTGGGGCAGCGTCATCAAGGAGCTGCAGTACGCCGAGCAGCTCACGCGCGGCAACGACGTGCTCACCCTGACGATGTGCGTCAACTACGGCGGGCGGGTCGAGCTCGTCGATGCGATGCGGGCGATCGCGGAAGACGTCGCGGCCGGGCGGGTGAAGCCCAAGGCGATCACCGAGAAGATGATCCGTCGGAACCTGTACGTGCCCGACATGCCGGACGTCGACCTGTTCCTGCGCAGCTCGGGGGAGCAGCGCACCTCGAACTTCCTGCTGTGGGAGTCGGCGTACGCCGAGATGGTGTTCCTGGACACGCTCTGGCCCGACTTCTCGCGCGAGGAGCTGTGGCGGGCGATCGGCATCTACCTGTCGCGCGACCGTCGCTTCGGCGGCGCGATCGACACCCCCGACGCCCCGGCCTGAGCGCGCAGCCAGCGCTCCGTCTCCCGGGGGTGACCCAGTCGGACGATCGTCAGGTGCGGGAAGCGCTCCTGCAGCTCGGGAAACCGCTCGGCCCAGTTGTGCAGGGTCGCGGTCTGCCACGCGAGGATGTTCTTCTCGGGATCGCGGGTGAGGAGGTTCCACGGACCCTTCTCGCGGTTGCCGTTCCAGAGCTCGCGCCGCAGGATGCCGCGCGCGAGCGTGCGCCGGAGCAGCCGGCTGCGCACCACGGCGTAGGGGTAGTCCAGCCAGGTGCGGCTCCCTCGGAATAGCTCATAGAACCATGCGGTTGGATGATGATGTGACTGAACCCATCTCCATCGACATCTGGTCCGACATCGCCTGCCCCTGGTGCTACATCGGCAAGCGCAACCTCGAGAAGGGTCTCGAAGCGGTCTCCGCCGATGAGGACGCACCGCAGGTCAATATCACCTTCCACTCGTTCGAGCTGTCGCCCGACACTCCCGTCGACTTCGACGGCGACGAGATCGACTTCCTCGCCGGACACAAGGGCATGCCTCGTGAGCAGGTCGAGCAGATGCTGTCGAACGTGACCGGCGTCGCCGCGAACGCGGGTCTCGAGTACCGTTTCGACCTGTTGCAGCACACCAACACCGTGAAGGCGCACGAGCTGCTGCACTTCGCGAAGGCCGAGGGGCTGCAGCACGAGCTGGAGGAGCGGCTCATGTCCGCCTACTTCACCGAGGGCAAGCACGTGGGTCGCATCGACGACCTCGTCGAGCTGGCGACCGAGGTCGGCCTCGACGCCGATCGCGCCCGCGCCGCGCTCGAGAGCGAGCAGTACCTTCCGGCCGTGCGTCAGGACCAGGCCCAGGCCCGCGCCTACGGGATCCAGGGCGTGCCGTTCTTCGTCGTCGACGGCCAGTACGGCATCAGCGGCGCGCAGCCGCCCGCGGCGTTCGAGAACGTGCTCCGCGACCTCTGGTCGAAGCGCGGAGAGGCCGAGTCGGAGGCCGCGGCGGTCTAGCGGGTCAGAGCCGCTTCGATCGCGCTGACGATCTCGGGGGCGTCCGGCTTCTGCTTCGGGCGGAAGCGCAGGACGTCTCCGTCCGGCAGCACGAGGAACTTCTCGAAGTTCCACTCGACGCGGCCGGCCTTGCCCCCGGCGTCCGGAGTCTCCTTCAACGCCTTGTAGAGCTCGGACGCGTTCTTGCCGTTGACCTTGACCTTGTCGTTGACGGGGAAGGTGACGCCGTAGGTCGTCGAGCAGAACTCGAGGATCTCGTCGACCGAGCCCGGCTCCTGACCGAAGAACTGGTTGCATGGGAAGCCGATGACGGTGAAGCCGCGCTCGGCGTAGAGACGCTGCAATTCCTCGAGCTGCTCGTACTGCGGGGTGAGGCCGCACTTGGACGCGACGTTCACCACCAGCACGACGTCGGCACCGAGATCGTCGAGGGTCTTCTCCTCGCCCTGAGCGTCGGTGAACGGGATCGAACGGAGCGCAGAATCGGTCATATTCACAGCTTAGGTCGCAGCATCCCTCCTGGCTCCGCGTCTGGGAGAATAGAGGGGACATGACTCTCGCCACCGCCCCCGCCCGCCCCCTTCGCATCGGTCCGATCGATCTCGACGTGCCGGTCGTGCTCGCGCCCATGGCCGGCATCACCAACACCGCGTTCCGACGTCTGTGCCGCGAGTACGGCGCCGGGCTCTACGTGAGCGAGATGATCACCTCGCGCGCTCTGGTGGAGCGCAACGAGACGACCATGCGGCTGATCCGGCACCACGAGTCCGAGACCCCACGGTCCATCCAGCTCTACGGAGTGGACCCGAAGACCATCGCCGAAGCCGTGCGCATCATCGTCGCCGAGGACCACGCCGACCACATCGACCTCAACTTCGGCTGCCCGGTGCCCAAGGTCACGCGCCGGGGTGGGGGAGCCGCCCTGCCCTGGAAGTCGAAGCTCTTCGCCGACATCGTCGACCAGGCCGTGAAGGCCGCGGGCGACATCCCGCTCACGGTCAAGATGCGCAAGGGCATCGACAAGGACCACCTGACGTTCCTCGAGGCCGGTCGCGCAGCCGAGGACGCCGGGGCCGCCGCCGTCGCGCTGCATGCCCGGACGGCGGGCGAGTTCTACTCCGGGAACGCCGACTGGAACGCCATCGGCGAGCTCAAGCAGGCCGTCACGAGCATCCCCGTGCTGGGCAACGGCGACATCTGGTCGGCCGACGACGCGGTGCGCATGATGGAGCAGACCGACTGCGACGGCGTCGTGGTCGGACGGGGCTGCCTCGGGCGTCCGTGGCTGTTCGGCGAGCTCGCCACGGCATTCGGCGGCGAGGGCAAGACCGTCGACGCCACGCTCGGCTTCGTGGCGAACGCCTTCCGGCGTCACGCCGAGCTCCTCGTCGAGTTCTTCGAAGACGAGGACCGCGGATGCCGCGACGTCCGCAAGCACGTGTCCTGGTACTTCAAGGGGTACCCCGTCGGCGGCGACATCCGCACCGGCCTCGCCACCGCATCCAGCCTCGACGAGATCGACGACTTCCTCGGACGGCTCGATCACACCGCGCCGTACCCCGGTGCGGACGCCGAGGGCCAGCGCGGCCGCTCCGGACACCCGAAGCGGACTGCGCTTCCCGACAAGTGGCTGGAGTCGCGCGAACTCGCGCCCTCGGCCTCCGAGATGATGCGCGGAGCGGAGATCGAGAACAGTGGCGGTTGATCTTCCGGTCGGCCTGCGCGCCGACGGCTACGACGCGCGTGACGCCGAGCGCTTCTTCGCCGAGACCCATCGCTCCGAGCGCAACGACTTCGCCCGCGACCGCGCGCGCGTGCTGCACTCCGCCGCGCTGCGACGTCTCGCCGCGAAGACCCAGGTCCTGAGCCCGGCGAGCACGGCCGACTTCGCCCGCAACCGGCTGACCCACTCGCTCGAGGTCGCCCAGGTCGGGCGTGAGCTGGCGGTCGCGCTCGGCGTCTCCGGCGACGTGGTCGACACCGCCTGCCTGAGTCACGACCTGGGGCACCCGCCCTTCGGGCACAACGGTGAGCGCGCGCTCAACGAGTGGGCCGAGCCCATCGGCGGCTTCGAGGGCAACGCGCAGTCGCTGCGCATCCTCACCCGGCTCGAGGCGAAGGTGCTCGACGACGACGACCGCTCCGTCGGGCTCAACCTCACGCGCGCGAGCCTCGATGCCACGTGCAAGTACCCGTGGACGGTCGACAGCCCGGTGCCGGATCCCGGTGGGCGCCTGAAGTTCGGCGTCTACCCGGAAGACGAGGCCGTGTTCCGGTGGATGCGGGAAGGGGCGCCCGGGCGCCTGCGATGCATCGAGGCCGAGATCATGGACCTCTCCGATGACATCGCGTACTCGGTCCACGACTTCGAGGATGCGATCGTCAACGGCTACGTCGACGTCGCGCAGCTCGCCGATCCGCAGCAGCATGACGCGCTCGTCGGGCGGATCCAGCAGTGGGTGGGATACGACTTCACCCGGGACGAGCTCGCCGACGCCCTGTACCGCCTGTCGTCGCAGCCGATGTGGCTCGCGTCGTTCGACCGCTCTCGTCAGGCTCTCGCCCGGCTGAAGAACCTGACGAGCGACCTGATCGGCCGCTTCGCCCGCGCCTCGGTCTCGGCGACGAAGGATGCCTACGGCACGACGGCGCTGGTGCGCTACAACGCGCACGTCATCGTGCCGCGCGTGATCGAGGTGGAGATCGCGGTCCTCAAGGGCATCATGGGCCAGGCCATCGTGACGATCGAGGCCCGAAAGGGCGTCTACAAGGAGCAGCGGCGGGTGCTGAAGCGGCTCGCCGATGCGCTCTGGTCGACCGACGCGCTGTGGTCGGCGGGCTCCGACGTGCTCGACCCCGCGTTCGCGGCCGACTTCATCGCGGCCGAGGACGACGCCGAGCGTGCCCGGGTCGTGGTCGACCAGATCGCGAGCCTCACGGATCAGAGCGCGATCGACTGGCACAACCGTCTGGTCGGCGAGATCGATCCGGCCGAGGTCGGCATCTGGACGCCCCGCCATGCGCGACCCGGCGCTCGCGCGCACGCCGAGAGGCGGCCCATCGCCGAAGGGGCGCACTGATGCCGCGGATCCTGCAGGCCGACGTGGACGAGGTCAAGGCGCGGACGAACATCGCCGACATCATCGGGGAACGCGTCGCCCTCAAGTCGGCCGGCGTCGGATCCCTCAAGGGGCTCTGCCCCTTCCACGACGAGAAGAGCCCCAGCTTCCACGTGCGACAGCAGGTGGGGTACTACCACTGCTTCGGCTGCGGCGAATCGGGCGACGTCTACTCCTTCCTCCGCGAGATGGATCACGTCAGCTTCACGGAAGCGGTGGAGCGTCTCGCCGGACGCATCGGCTACACGCTGCACTACGAGGACGGGGGAGCGGCCCCCGAGACGAGCGGTCGCAGCCGCCTCTACGCCGCCAACACCGCGGCCGCGGAGTTCTTCCGGACGCAGCTGCTCACGCCGGATGCGGAGGCCGGCAGACGCTTCCTGGGGGAGCGCGGCTTCGACGCCGGAGCGGCGGCGCACTTCGGCGTCGGCTTCGCACCACGCGGCTGGGACGGCATGCTCAAGGCTCTCACCGCGCAGGGCTTCACCCGCGAGGAGCTGAGCAACGCGGGGCTGGTGTCGACCGGCCAGCGCGGCGTCTACGACCGGTTCCGCGGGCGCCTGGTGTGGCCGATCCGCGACGTGTCCGGGCAGACCATCGGCTTCGGCGCCCGCAAGCTCTTCGACGACGACCAGGGGCCGAAGTACCTGAACACCCCGGAGACGCCGATCTACAAGAAGGCGCAGGTGCTCTACGGTCTCGATCTCGCCAAGCGCGACATCGCCCGTGGCGACCCTCGTCGCGTCGTGGTGGTCGAGGGGTACACCGACGTGATGGCCTGTCACCTCGCCGGTCTCACGACCGCGATCGCGACCTGCGGCACGGCTTTCGGCACCGATCACATCAAGGTGCTGCGCCGGGTGATGGGCGATGACAACGCCTCGGGCGAGGTCGTCTTCACGTTCGACGGCGATGAGGCGGGGCAGAAGGCGGCGCTGCGGGCGTTCACGGAGGACGACCGATTCAACGCGCAGACCTTCGTCGCGGTCGCCCCCGACGGCCTCGACCCCTGCGATCTGCGTCTGCAGCGCGGAGACGCCGCGGTGCGCGGCCTCATGGAGACCAAGCAGCCGATGTTCGAGTTCGCGATCGATCGCAAGCTCGGCGGCTTCGACCTCGCCACCGTCGAGGGGCGCGTGGGAGCCCTCCGCGCGGCGGCTCCGATCGTCGCGGAGATCCGCGACCAGCTGCTGCGGCCGGGGTACGAGCGCGTGCTCGCGCGTCGTCTCGGAATGGACCCGACCGAGGTGCGCAGCGAGGTCGAGCGGGCGGCGCGCGGTGGATCCGCGCCGCAGCAGGCACGGCGTGAGGTCCCGCAGGTCGATCCCGCCACGGGTGCGCCCGTCATCGCCCCGGTGACGCTCGCGAGTCTCCCGCGCACGCCCGATGTCGCCGTCGAGCGGGATGCGCTGATGGGAGCGCTGCAGTACGGGCATCAGGTGGATCAGGCGCTGCTGAACCGCGCGCTCGGAACACCGTTCCGGACGCCGGGGCTGGATGCGGTGCGCGAAGCCGTCGCCGCCGCACCGGACCGCACCCGGGCCGGATGGGTGACCGAGGCGGTGAACGGCGTGCGCGAGCCCTACCGCTCCCTCGCCGGGGAGCTGCTCATGACGCCGTTCCCCGCTCGTGACGAGGAGCGTGCCGTCGCCACGGTGGCCGATCTCGCCCGCAGGCTGGTGCTTCGCCAGCTCGAGCACGAGAAGCAGGAACTCCTCGGCGCGGTGCAGCGGGTGCCCGCGGACTCCGACGGAGGACGCGCGTTGCGGATGCGGCTGCGGGACATCGACGCGGAGCGTCAGCGCTTCGCCGAGTCGTAACCCCGACGCGGGTCGCGCAGAGGGCAGGATGGAGACATGTCCCGCAGGCCCGATTCCCCGAACGCGATCGATTGCTCGGATCTGGTGATCGACCGGATCGGGCACGGTCTGCCGACGCGTGCCGTCGACGGCGTCACGTTCTCCCTCGCTCCCGGCGGGCTCATCTGCGTCGCCGGTCCCACGGGCTCGGGGAAGTCGACCCTGGTGGCCGCCCTCGCGGGCTCCACCGATCCTTCCGTGAAGGTCGTCGGCGGCAGCGCCCAGGTGTGCGGCGTCGACGTCAGGCGCCCGGGGCGCAAGCATCGGATCCTCACTTACCGCACCGGCTTCGTGCCGCAGGGTGCGGGAGCGGATCTTCCGCCGCGGCTGACCGTGAACGAGGTGATCGCCGAGCCGATCCTCATGCGCGAGCGGAAGGTCAACACGAAGGCGCTCTCGATCCGCGTGGCGACCCTGCTGGACGAGCTCCACCTCCCGCTCGGGACCGCGGCCAAGTTCCCCTACGAGCTCAGCGCCGGCATGCGTCAGCGCGTCGCGATCGCCCGCTCGTTCGTCCTCGAGCCGAGGGTGCTCATCGCGGACGAGGTGCTCGCGAACCTCGACCTCGAGGTGCGACCGGTGGTCTTCGACGCGATCACCCGCCGCCGCAAGGAGCAGTCGATGGCCGCCCTGCTCGTCACCAACGATGCCGACTTCATCCGCGAGCTGAACGCCGAGACGCTGATGCTGCGCGGAGGACACGTGGTGGCCCGCGGTGTCGGCAAGGACCTGCTCTGGGTGCCGAACGCCGAGTCGGATTCCCGCCACTGATCCCGACACGCCCGACATCCGCGAAGGGCGCCCCGGTGTCATGAACTGGCCCTGGAGTTTGCTAAGCTTGTCGAGTTGCCCGCTCAGCGGACACATTCCTCGGTAGCTCAATTGGCAGAGCAGCCGGCTGTTAACCGGCAGGTTCTTGGTTCGAGTCCAAGCCGGGGAGCCAACGGAAAAGCCCCCTCCACGGAGGGGGCTTTTCTCGTTCCGGGACGTGCCCGCCCGTTCGATCGGGTTTCAGCGCGCGGCGCCCTCGAGGCTTCCCTCGACCGGACCGGCGGGGTCGAACAGCACGCAGGCCAGGGTCTTGCCGCCGGGCTCGCCCCATGTCTCGCTCGTGGGGGCCATCACGTACACGTCGAGCGAGGATTCCGCCTTGCTCACGCCGACGAAGGTCGTGAAGGCGTCTCCGGCGCATTCGGCGGATGCGGTGTCGACCGCCTGCTGCGAGAAGGTCTTGCCGGTGAGGGGGACCATGTGGAAGACCTCCTCGTCGTGCGACTCCGTGCACGGGACGCCCTGGGCGTCGGCGGGCAGGCCGGTGGCACTCTCGATCCGGCAGTCGCCCGCTTCCACGGTCGAGGTGGTTCTCGTTCCCGCACCGGAGGGCTCATCGGCGTCGGAGGGGTTTCGCGGCTCGGCATCGGTGCTGCAGCCGGCCAGGGCGACCGTGAGCGCGATGATGCTTCCTGCCAGCAGGAGAGGGGCTCGACGAAGGAGCTTCATGATGATGATCTTCCTCGTGTCTCGGGTGACACGGTACTCAGGGTACGACGGTCTCAGCCTTCGAGGTCGTCCACGCCCGGCATCCAACTCGCACCGGGGCGTCCCCACCCGCGCTTGCGGGCGATCTTCTGCGCCGTCTTCCAGTCGCTGTCGGACAGGCGATCCACGTAGAGGATACCGTCGAGGTGGTCGAACTCGTGCTGCATGATGCGTGCGCGCCAGCCGTCGACGTCGATCGAGACGGGCTGCCCGTCAAGGTCGGTCGCCGTCACGCGCGCCCGGTCCGAGCGCCGCAGCGGGAACCGCTCGCCCGGGAACGACAGGCACCCCTCGGACTCGAGATCCGGGTCCGGGTCGCCGGGCTCGAGCGGGACCATCCAGAGCACGGGGTTGATGAGGACGCCGCGCCAGGGCTCGTCGTCGTCGTCGACGTAGGAGTAGGTGTAGATCCGCAGCGGGACGCCGACCTGCGGAGCGGCGAGCCCGACTCCGGGGGCGGTGTCCATCGTCTCGAACATGTCGGCGACGAGGGTGCGGATGTCGTCCGTGATCTCGTCGACGGGGGAAGCGGGGGAGTGCAGGACGGGGTCGCCCATGATGCGAATCGGAAGTACAGCCACGTCACAACCCTAGTCGGCGCCATACGCCAGGTAGGGTCGTAGTGTGAGCGCAGGGGTGTGGATGGGGATGGCCGAAGACGTCGGCGACCAGCTCGTGGGCGCCTTCCAGGACCCGGGCATCCTGCTCGGCATCCCTCTCGCCCTCGCTGGAGCGGTCTTCATGTCGCTCGGCGCGCAGTATCAGCACCGCGGCGTGGAGAAGGTCGAGCGTCTCAGCGGCTCCACCGGCACGTCGGGACTCACCTTCGCGCAGATCAAGGGCCTCCTGACCCGACCGTCCTGGATCGTGGGAACGCTGATGCTCGCGCTCGCGATCGTCTGTCAGCTCGCGGCCCTCGTACGGGCGCCGCTCATCGTCGTCCAGCCTCTGGGAGCGATCGCCCTCGTCATCACGACGCTGCTCAATGCCCGGATCACGGGCCATTCGCCCACGAGGCAATCGCTGACGGCGATCATCTGCTGCGTGGGCGGCATCTTCCTCTTCGTGTTCTTCGCGGCGATCTACGCCACCGAGCAGGAGGTCACGGACCGCGAGCTCTTCGTGATCCTGGCCCTTCTCCTGGTCGTGATCATCGTGCTCGGCGCGTGCTGGCTGATCCTGCGCCATCGCATGCGTGCACTCTTCTACGTGATCGGCGCCGGCATCCTCTACGGCTTCGTCGCGACGCTCGCGAAGGTCGTCATCAAGCGCATCGAGGCGGGGCAGTTCGAGTGGATCACCGGCATCTGCGTGCTGGCCCTCGTCTCGGCCGCCGCCGTCGGTGCGTACTTCGTGCAGACCGCCTACAGCTCGGGCCCACCCGATCTCGTGATCGCCGGACTCACGGTGGTCGACCCCCTCATCGCCGTGCTCATCGGCATGGTCGTGCTGGGCGAGGCTGCGGCAGCCCCGTGGTGGGTCCTGGTGATCTTCGGGATCGCCGGCGCCATCGCCGTCTGGGGCGTCGTCGGGCTCGCCCGTTACCACCCGCAGGTGCTCAGCGACAGCCAGGAGCTCGGGATCGAGCGCGGGAGCACTCCGACGAGCTCTGGCTCGAACTCCGGCCCGAACTCAGGCCCGAACTCCGGTCACGACGCGCGAGCCGCCGGAGAAGCCTCTCCGTCGACCACCGCCACAGGCGCTCCGGGCGACGGCACAGGATCCGACGGCCAGGAGACGCCGCCGTGGCGGCAGGGTTCGTCAGACCAGCCGTAGCGGGCCGGTAGGCCAGCCGCAGGTGCGGGTCCGGAGACCCGCGCCCTGTGGTGTTCAGTACGCCTGATCGATCAGGTCGGGGGAGACCTCGGAGGCCGCGGCCTCGTCGACGAAGAAGACCGTGCGCTTGCGGCCCTTGGCGCCGGCCGCGGGAACGCTCGTGTAGCTCGCTCCGGCGAGAGCGAGGCCCAGCGCCGAAGCCTTGTCGGCGCCGGTGAGCACGAGCCACACCCGCTTCGAGGAGTTGAGCACGGGACGCGTGAGGGTCACGCGCTCGGGCGGCGGCTTGGGCGACTCGCGCACCGCCAGGACCGCGGCGTCCGTCACCGTGACCTCTTCGCGGTCGGGGAACAGGGACGCGATGTGTCCGTCCGGGCCGACGCCGAGGAAGCACACCGCGAAGGACGGCCAGGGGTGTTCGTCGGTGCCGAATCGAGCGAGGTCGGCGGCGTAGGCCGCTGCCGACTCGTCGAGCGTCAGACCCGTCTCCGGGCCGGAGACCTCGTGCACGTTCTCCGAGGGCACGGCGATGTGGTCGAGCAGGGCCTGCCGCGACTGCAACGAGTTGCGGTCGGCATCGTCCCTTGGCACGAACCGCTCGTCACCCCACCAGAAGTGCACGAGCGACCAGTCGATCTCGGTGGCCCGAGGATCGGCCGCTGCGGCTTGCAGCACCGCTCCACCCATCGAACCGCCGGTGAGGGCGATGTGGGCGAGTCGGCCGTTCCGGGTGCGCGCGCGGACACGCGTGAGGAACCGGTCGGCCACGCGGCTGGCGAGTGCGGCGGGCGTGGATTCCACCACGACCCGCTTCTCGGCGGACGATGTCGTCATCGACGTCACTCTCCTGTCTCGGGCGGACCCAGCTTCTCCCAGCCCTCGGTGATGACTCGACCGTACAGGACGTCCGGGTCCAGCCGACGCAGCTCCTCCGCGAGGCACTCACGGAGGGTGCGACGCGGGAGGTGGAGGTCGTGCTTCGGCTGATCCGGCTGCGTCAGGATCGCGATACCGGGAGACGGGCGCTCGAGCAGGATGTCGCCCGACGCGCGGGTCAGACGGACCGACTTGATGCCCTCCTGCCAGTGCTCGGGGTCTTCGTACGACCAGCGCACGGGCACGTCGAGGGCCATCTGCAGCCAGGCGGCGAGCAGAGCCGTCGACGGGGAGGCCGATGCACCGCGCACCTCGACACCCGTGATCGACTCATACGGCGGCTGGTCGAGGACGGCGGCGAGCTGCTCGCGCCAGTGGGTCAGACGCGTCCAGGCGAGGTCGGTGTCTCCCGGTGCATGCGTGCGTCCGAGCAGCGCGAGCCGGTCGCGCACGTCGGGCGAGGTCGCGGCGTCCGTGATGCGACGCTGTGCGATGCGGCCGAGAGGCGACGTGGCGGGCGAGGTGGGAGCCTCCTCGGGCCACCAGGCGACGACGGGGGCATCGGGCAGAAGGAGGCCCGTGATGAGGCTCTCCTCGTTGCTCGCAGCCTCGCCGTACGCCCGCAGGACGACGACCTCGCTGGCACCGGCGTCGCCGCCGACGCGGATCTGGGCGTCGAGGCGGGACTCGCCGTCGCCCGTCGTGATCACGATGACGCGCATCGGGTGCTCGCGCGACGCGTCGTTCGCCGCGTCGATGGCGGCCTCGGCGACGCCGTTGCGGGCCGCGATGACGAGCGTCAGCACACGGCCGAGTGCGACCGCGCCGCCCTCTTCGCGCACCTTGACGAGCTGCTTGGCGACCTGGCTGACAGTCGTGTCGGGAAGATCGATGATCACGGGCGTCTCCAGACTCGTCCGTCGCGGGCCAGCAGGTCGTCGGCGGATGCCGGTCCCCACGAGCCGGGCGCGTACTGCTCCACCGGACCGCCGACGGCTGCCCAGTACTTCTCCACCGGGTCGAGGATCTTCCAGGAGAGCTCGACCTCCTCGTGCCGCGGGAACAGCGGCGGGTCGCCCAGCAGGACGTCGAGGATCAGGCGCTCGTAGGCCTCGGGGCTCGCCTCGGTGAAGGCGTGGCCGTATCCGAAGTCCATCGTGACGTCGCGGACGTTGGTTCCGCTGCCCGGGACCTTCGAGCCGAAGCGGATCGTGACGCCCTCGTCGGGCTGCACGCGGATGACGAGCGCGTTCTGTCCGAGCTCGGAGGCGTTGCCGCGACCGAACAGGTGCTGCGGAGCGCGCTTGAAGACCACGGCGATCTCGGTGACGCGTCGCCCGAGGCGCTTACCCGTGCGCAGGTAGAACGGCACATCGGCCCAGCGGCGCGTGTCGATCTCGAGCTTGATGGCCGCGTACGTCTCGGTCGTGGACTCGGGGTTCATGCCCTCCTCGTCCAGGAAGCCGGTGACCTCGTCGCCGCCCTGCCAGCCGCCGGCGTACTGTCCGCGGGCGGTCGCGAGCGAGAGGTCGTCCGGCACGTGGACCGCGGCGAGGACCTTCTCCTTCTCGGAGCGGAGGTGCTCGGCCGACAGGCTGATCGGCTCCTCCATGGCGGTGAGCGCCAGGAGCTGCAGCAGGTGGTTCTGGATGACGTCGCGCGCCGCGCCGATGCCGTCGTAGTACCCGGCACGCCCGCCGACGCCGATGTCCTCGGCCATCGTGATCTGCACGTGGTCGACGTAGTTGCGGTTCCAGATCGGCTCGTACAGCTCGTTCGCGAAGCGCAACGCCAGGATGTTCTGGACCGTCTCCTTGCCGAGGTAGTGGTCGATGCGGAAGATCGAGTCGGCCGGGAAGGCCACCTCGAGCGCGGCGTTGAGAGCGCGGGCGGACTCCAGGTCGTGTCCGAAGGGCTTCTCGATCACGACACGGCGCCACCGCTCGTCGTCGTCGCTGTTCTCGCCGACGAGGCCAGACTCCTTCAGCTGCTTGGCGACGAGGGGGAAGTCCTTCGGCGGGATCGACAGGTAGAACGCGTGGTTGCCCATCGTGCCGCGTTCGACGTCGAGCTTCTCGACCGTCTCGCGCAGCTTGCGGAACGAGTCGGGGTTGTCGAACTCGCCCGAGACGAACCGGATGCCCTGGAGCAGCTGCGTCCAGGTCTCCTCCCGGAACGGCGTGCGGGCATGCTCCTTGACGGCGTCGTAGACGACCTGGGCGAAGTCCTGGTCCTCCCAGTCCCGACGGGCGAACCCGACCAGGGCGAAGCCCGGGGGGAGGAGACCGCGGTTGGCGAGGTCGTAGACCGCGGGCATCAGCTTCTTGCGTGACAGGTCTCCGGTGACGCCGAAGATCACGAGGGCGCTGGGCCCCGCGATCCGGTTGAGGCGGCGATCGTCGGGGTCACGCAGCGGGTTGTGCCCGCGCGAGATGGGAACAGACATCGGTGGGGGATTCTCCTGCTGTTACTTCTGTGCGGCTTCGAAGAGGGCGAGCACGTCGTCCGAGGACTCGGTGATCGTCAGCGTGACGACCGGGCGGCCGTGTTCGGCGAGCACACCCGCGTCTCCGGCGGCCTGCGCCTGGATGAGCTGCCCGAACGTGAAGGGACGATCCGGGATCTCGAGGTCGACCTCGGTGCGCTCCAGGATCTGCAGGAACACGCCCTGTGCGGGACCGCCCTTGTGGTACTGACCGGTGGAGTGCAGGAAGCGCGGACCCCACCCGAAGGTGGTCGGGCGACCGGAGTCCGCCGCGACGAGCTCGCGGAGGCCCTGGAGCTGCGGCACCTCCAGGCGGTTGACGTAGGCCTGGATGGACACGTAGCCGTCGGCGGGGAGCTGCGCCCAGAGGGCGTCGAGCACGCCTTCGACCGTGCCGGAGGCGGCGAGGGCCGGGTCGGACACCCGCACCTCGACGCCGTTCTCGACGAAAGCCGGAGCGGTCGGCTCGGGACGCGCGTCGAGCAGACCACGCGCCGCGATCTTCGCCGACTCGACGTCGGGCTGGTCGAACGGGTTGATGCGGAGCAGGTGCCCGGCGATCGCGGTGGCGTACTCCCACACGATGAACTGGGCGCCGAGGGTGCCGCTGACGAGGATCTCTCCCTCGTGGCGCTCGTGCAGGTGGAATTCGTTCGCGTCGTCGACCAGGCGGACGATCTGGAGGTCGGCGGGCACGGGATCGAGCTCGGGCGAGACCGGGAGCAGGACGACCGGGAGGATGCCGGTGCCGTCCTTGCCCGTGGACTCCGCGATGAGCTGCTCGATCCAGTCCGGCAGGCCGTTGATGTGCGTGCCGTCGGTGATCAGGCCGAGCTTGTCACGACGGGGCGTGGTCGCGGCGATGGCCGCACCCAGGCGGAGAGCCGGGTTCTCGGCGGAGTCCACGGCGACCTCGAGCAGCGAGGCCTCGGCCTCGTTCAGGAGCTCGTCGATGTCGACGCCGGCGAGGCCGGACGGCACCAGGCCGAAGGCGGTCAGCGCGGAGTAGCGGCCGCCGACGTTCGGGTCGGCGTTGAAGACGCGGTAGCCCGCCTCGCGCGCGGACGCGTCGAGGGGCGAGGCCGGGTCGGTGACCACGACGATGCGCTCGGTGGGGTCGATGCCGAGGTCGCGGAACGCGGCCTCGAACGTGCGACGCTGCGAGTCGGTCTCGACGGTGGAGCCCGACTTCGACGACACCACGAGGACCGTGTCCTCGAGGCCCTCGTCGAGAGCGGCCAGCACCTGGCCGGGCGCGGTCGAGTCCAGGATCGTCAGCGGGACGCCCGAGGTCTGTGCAATGACCTCGGGGGCGAGCGAGGAGCCGCCCATGCCGGCGAGGACGACGCGCGTGACGCCCTTGGCGTTCAGGTCGGCGCGCAGCGCGACGATCTCGGCGACCAGCGGTCGCGAGATCGAGACGGCCTCGACCCAGCCGAGTCGGACGGAGGCCTCGGCCTGTGCGGCGTCTCCCCAGAGGGTGGCGTCGCCGCCGGTGATGCGCGAGGCGATCAGATCGTGGACGAGGCTCGGCACCGTCTCATCGATCGCGGCGCGGGCGGCGCCGGACGTGTGGATCGAGAAGGTCATCGCTGCGACTCCAGAGCCTCGGCGACCTGGGTGAGCAGGTCGTGCCACGAGTCGATGAACTTCGCGACGCCCTCGTCCTCCAGGACCTGGGTGACGTCGGTGAAGTCGATGCCGACCTCGGCGAGGCCGGCGAACACCGCACGGGCCTCTTCGTAGCCGCCCGTGATCGTGTCGCCGGTGACGACGCCGTGGTCGAACGTGGCCTCGAGGGTCTTCTCGGGCATCGTGTTGACGACACCGTCGGCGACGAGCTCGGTCACGTAGAGCGTGTCGGGGAGGGCCGGGTCCTTGACGCCGGTCGACGCCCACAGCGGGCGCTGCAGGTTCGCGCCCGCGTCGCGCAGAGCCTTCGCGCGGTCGCCCGCGAACGTCTGCTCGAACAGCTCGTAGGCGAGGCGGGCGTTCGCGAGGCCGGCCTTGCTCTTGAGGGCTTCAGCGGCGTCCGTGCCGATCGCGGTGAGGCGCTTGTCGGTCTCGGTGTCGACGCGCGAGACGAAGAACGACGCGACGGAGTGGATGGTCGACAGGGAGATGCCCGCGGCCTTGGCCGTCTCGAGGCCGGTGAGGTAGGCCTCGATGACCTCGGCGTAGCGCTCCAGGCTGAAGATCAGCGTGACGTTGACGCTGATCCCGGCGCCGATCGCCTCGGCGATGGCGGGCAGGCCGGCCTTGGTCGCGGGGATCTTGACGAGGAGGTTCGGGCGGTCGATCTTGGCCCACAGCTCCTTGGCCTGAGCCACGGTGCCGGCGGTGTCGTGCGCGAGGTCGGGGGAGACCTCGATCGAGACGCGGCCGTCGACGTGGTCGGAGGCCTCCCAGACGGGACGGAAAACGTCGAGGGCGGCCGCGACGTCCTGCGTGGTGGCGGCGAAGACCGCCTCCTCCGCGGTGGCGCCGGACGCGGCGAGCTCGGTCACCTGTGCGTCGTAGGACGTGTCGTTCTTGTCGGTGATCGCGTTCGCGAAGATCGTCGGGTTGGTCGTGACGCCCACGACGTTGCGCGACGAGATCAGCTCGGCGAGGTTGCCGGAGGAGATGCGGGTGCGGGAGAGGTCGTCGAGCCAGATGCTGACGCCGGCGGCGGCGAGCTGTGCGGTGGGGGTGCTCATGCGTTCTCCTTGGTGCTGTTTGCCGCGAGGGTCTCGCGGGCGGCCGCGATGACGGCCTCGGTGGTGATGCCGAACTTCTCGAAGAGGGTCTTGTAGTCGGCGGAGGCGCCGAAGTGGTCGATGCCGACCGAGCGGCCGCGGTCGCCCACGATGCCGCGCCAGCTGAGCACGGAGCCGGCCTCGACCGACACGCGCGCCGTCACGGAGGCCGGCAGCACGCTCTCGCGGTACTCGGCGTCCTGCTCGTCGAACCACTCCAGCGACGGAGCGGACACGACGCGGACGTTCACGCCCTCCGCGGCGAGTGCCTCGCGGGCGTTGACCGCGAGCTGCACCTCGGAGCCGGTGGCCACGATGATGACGTCCGGGGTGCCGTTCGGTGCCTCGGCGAGCACGTACGCGCCCTTCGAGGCGTTGTCGGCGGAGGCGAACACGTCACCCGAGGCCGCGCCTTCACCGCGGGCGAACACCGGGATGTTCTGACGGGTCAGAGCGATACCGGCCGGTCCCTCGTGGCGACGGAGGATCTCGAGCCAGGTCGCGGCCGTCTCGTTCGCGTCCGCGGGGCGCACGACGGTGAAGTTCGGGATCGCGCGGAGCGTCGCCAGCTGCTCGACGGGCTGGTGCGTCGGACCGTCCTCGCCGAGGGCGACGGAGTCGTGGGTCCAGACGAAGATGCTGGGCACGTTCATGAGCGCTGCGAGACGCACGGGCGGGCGCATGTAGTCGCTGAAGATGAGGAACGTGCCGCCGAACGCGCGGGTCGGGCCGTGCAGCACGATGCCGTTGATGATCGCACCCATGGCGTGCTCGCGGATGCCGAAGTGCAGCACGCGGCCGTAGGGGTTGCCCGACCACTCGTGGGTCGACCACTCGGCGGGGATGAACGACGGCGCGTCCTTGATGGTGGTGAGGTTCGACTCGGCGAGGTCGGCCGATCCGCCCCACAGCTCGGGGAGCTCGGCGGCGAGGGCGTTGATGACCTGGCCGGACGCGGCGCGGGTCGACACCTCCTTGCCGGATTCGAACACCGGCAGGGCGCTCGTGATGTCGGAGGGGAGCTCCTGCGCCTCGAGGCGGTCGAGGAGGGCCTTCTTCTCCGGGTTCGCGGCGGCCCAGGCGTCGAACGACTCCTGCCAGGCGGCACGGGCCTCGGCGGCACGGGCGGCGAGACCACGCGTGTGGGCGATGACGTCGTCGGCGACCACGAAGTTCTGCTCGGGGTCGAAGCCGAGGACCTTCTTGGTCGCGGCGAGCTCGTCGGCGCCGAGAGCGGAGCCGTGGATCTTGCCCGAGTTCTGCTTGCCGGGCGACGGCCAGCCGATGATCGTCTTGAGGATGATGAGCGACGGCTTCGAGGTCTCGCCCTTCGCGGCCTCGATGGCGGCGTGCAGCTCGGCGACGTCTTCGACGTACTCGCCGGTCTTCTTCCAGTCGACGACCTGGACCTGCCAGCCGTACGCCTCGTAGCGCGCGGCGACGTCCTCGGTGAAGGCGACGTTGGTGTCGTCCTCGATGGAGATCTGGTTGGAGTCGTAGATCGCGATGAGGTTGCCGAGCTGCTGGTGACCCGCGAGCGAGGAGGCCTCGCTGGTGACGCCCTCCTGCAGGTCGCCGTCGCCGGCGATCACGTAGACGAAGTGGTCGAAGGGGCTCGTACCCGCCTCGGCCTGGGGATCGAAGAGACCGCGCTCGTAGCGGGCGGCGTAGGCGAAGCCCACGGCGGAGGCGAGGCCCTGGCCGAGCGGGCCGGTGGTGATCTCGACACCCTTGGTGTGGCCGTACTCCGGGTGACCCGGGGTCAGCGAACCCCACGTGCGCAGGGCCTTCAGGTCGTCCAGCTCCAGACCGAAGCCGCCGAGGTAGAGCTCGACGTACTGGGTGAGCGACGAGTGTCCCGCGGAGAGGATGAAGCGGTCACGACCGAGCCAGTCGGTGTCGGTCGGGTCGTGACGCAGAACCCGCTGGTAGAGGAGGTAGGCCGCCGGGGCCAGGCTCATGGCCGTGCCGGGGTGACCGTTGCCGACCTTCTCCACGGCGTCAGCCGCCAGGATTCGTGCGGTGTCCACCGCGCGCCGATCGATCTCATCCCACTGCAATTCCGACACGTTCATGCCCTTTCCGACAGTTTCGAGGGCGCCCGTATTCCCTGGCGCATCCGCATCATCACGGAGAGGTGTGCACATCGCCGGGCGCGCGAGTGTTTTCAGCATAGCGGTGACGTGCGATGCGCTACGCGGGCCCGCGAGCCGGATGACGTCATCCGGTGTCATACACTGGAGAGGTTGTCCGGTCACACGTGCGGAGGAGGCGATCGAGATCTCGACGATGTCTGATCAGACCGTGAGGAAGTCGTCCGTCGGTCGCACGGTGAAGGCCTACGTCACGCTCACCAAGCCGCGCGTGCTCGAACTGCTGCTCGTGTCCACGGTTCCCGTGATGTTCCTGGCGCAGGGTGGGCTGCCGAACCTCTGGCTCGTGCTGGCGACCGTCATCGGCGGATCGCTGAGCGCCGGTTCCGCCGCCTCGTTCAACATGTACCTCGATCGCGACATCGATGCGCACATGCACCGCACCGAGAATCGGCCTCTGGTCACGGGCGAGGTCAGCCCCCGCGGCGCGCTGATCTTCTCGTGGACGCTCGCCGTCGCCTCGACCGTCTGGCTCCTGCTCACGACGAACTGGCTCACCGCCCTGCTGTCGGCGACGGCCATCTTCTTCTACGTCGTGATCTACACGATGATCCTCAAGCGCCGCACCGAGCAGAACATCATCTGGGGCGGCATCGCCGGGTGCTTCCCGGTGCTGATCGGCTGGTCCGCCGTGACCGGCTCGCTCGACTGGCCGGCCTTCATCCTCTTCCTCCTGGTCTTCCTCTGGACGCCGCCGCACTACTGGCCGCTGTCGATGAAGTACAAGGACGACTACGAGGACGTGGACGTGCCGATGCTCGGCGTCACGCGCAACGCCTCCCAGGTCGGCCTCCAGGTCATCCTCTACGCGTGGGCGACCGTGGCCTGCTCGCTCCTGCTCGTCCCGATCGCGGACATGGGCCTCGTCTACACGGTGTCCGCCGCGGTGTTCGGCGGCTGGTTCATCTACGAGTCGCACCGCCTGTACAACCGGGCCGTCCGCGGGACCGAGCCGCGTCCGATGCGCGTGTTCCACGCCTCGATCACCTACCTGACGCTGATCTTCGTCGCGGTCGCGGTCGATCCGCTTCTGCCCTTCTGACACCTTCCTCGGAGAGACGACGGAGCAGCGCCGATTTCTCGGCACCGCTCCGTCGTCTTCGGCTCGTGTGATCAGCGGGTGATCGAGGGAGCGTCCTCTTCCTTGTCGTCCGCGTCGGGCGCGGTCTCGACGACGGCATCCTCGGCGGCCGGCGTGCTCTCGGCGACGGTCTCGACGGGTGCGGGCGCGGTCACGACCGGCGCCGGCTTCTCGTCGGCCTCGGCAGTCCAGTCGATCGCCTCGACGACGGCCGGAGCGGGGGTGGGGACGAGCGAGCGCGCGGCGACAAGTCCGAGCGTCAGCAGGATGCCGACGATGCCGGCGGCCAGCACTCCGGCGCCCACGACGACGAGCGACTGTCCGACGTACACCTCGATGCCGGTGGCGGTGCCGTCGAGCAGCGTGGTCGTCATCGTCGCGATCTGGCCGGAGATGAGCCATCCGCCGACCGCGGTCGCGGCGAGGGAGACGACGAGCAGGAGCCAGAAGCCGATGCTTCGTGAGAGTGACTTGTTCATGCGGCCATCATCGCGGACATCCTGATGAGTCGGCGATGCGCCGCCTGTGGATCGCCTGTGCGGCGTCAGTCCGCGGCGGCGACCGGGCGCTTCAGATGCAGCACGACCACGGTGTAGGTCGCGGCGGAGAGCGAGGCCAGGACCATGTGGATGCCGACGAGCAGCGGGGGGAGACCCTCCCGGGCCTGCCAGACGCCCACGCCGACCTGCACCAGGATCGCGAGAACCAGCACGAGCAGCCAGCGCCGCGGTTCCAGGCGGAGCGCCCAGGCCGCGATGGTCAGGAACAGCACCAGGGCGGCCAGGATGTAGCCGGGCCACGAGTGCACGTGCGCGAGCACCGTCGCATCGAAGCCGTGTCGCAGCACGTCCGCATCGCCCGAGTGCGGGCCGGAACCGGTCGTGAGCACGCCGAACACGATGGTCACCGCCAGGGCGAGCCCGGTCACGTGGGTGACGATGGCGAACCACGCGGGCACCGCGCGTTCGCGCGGTCCCGGAGCGGTCTTCAGACGCACCAGGAAGGCGGCGGTGACGCATACCAGCAGCAGCGACGACGTGTAGTGGAAGCCCACGATGAACGGGTTGAGTCCGGTGAGGACCGTGATGCCGCCGACGAGGGCCTGCGCCACGACGCCGATGAGCGTGAGCCAGGCGAGCAGGACGAGATCTCGGCGAGCGGGTGTCGTTCGCACGGAGTGGACGGCGGCGGCGATCACCGCGAGGAGGAGGACGCCGGAGGCGATCGGGAAGGCCGGGATGTGGAAAGGCATCGCGATCGCATAGGCGATCCCGGCCGCGACGATCCCACCCGCGGCGTACCAGAGCGCGTCGACGAGGGCCCGCTTGCCGCTGATGGTGTGCAGGACCAGGAGCACGACGACCAGCGCGATGATCCCGACCACGCCGGTCATCAGGCGGTTGCCGAACTCGATGAGGCCGTGGACGCCCTGCACCTCGAAGATCGGGACCAGGGACTCGGGAGTGCACAGCGGCCAGTCCGAGCAGCCGAGTCCCGAGCCGGTCAGGCGCACGGCGCCGCCGGTGCCGATGATGATGGTCTCGCTGAGGAAGGACAGCCAGGCGAAGACCGTCAACGCACGGCCCCACAGAGCAGAGCGGCCCGGAGCCGTTCGCGTCGTCGGGGAGGCGGGGATCGTCGTCTCGGGCATAAGTCCTCCGGACCGCGCACGACGTGGCGGGCATGGCCCGTCTGTCAGGCGGAACCTGTAGAATCGGATTGTTGCGATGAGCGCTTACCGCGCTGAAGCATCGTCAACAGTTTAGGCGCGATGGAAGCGCCGGTGATGAGGGCCCACCAACGGCACCCGCTCCCGCAGACTCGACGGGGATCAGGTGTGTCGGGGCGGATGACACCGTTTGGGACCTGTGAGGAGAGTGTTGGATGTCGGATGTACTGATCGACCGCCCGGAGCTTGATGGTCTGGGGGTGTACGAGTTCGGCTGGCACGATGAGGATGCTGCGGGTGCCATCGCGAAACGCGGTATCTCCGAAGAGGTCGTCCGCGGCATCTCGGCTCTCAAGAACGAGCCCGAATGGATGCTCAAGACCCGTCTCAAGGGCTATCAGCTCTTCGGGCGCAAGCCGATGCCGACCTGGGGCGCAGACCTCAGCGAGATCGACTTCGACAACATCAAGTACTTCGTCCGCTCCACCGAGAAGCAGGCGCAGTCGTGGGAAGACCTTCCCGCCGAGATCCGTGAGACCTACGAGCGCCTCGGCATCCCCGAGGCCGAGCGCCAGCGCCTCGTGGCCGGCGTCGCGGCCCAGTACGAGTCCGAGGTCGTCTACCACCAGATCCGCGAGGACCTGGAGGCGCAGGGCGTCATCTTCATGGACACCGACACCGCGCTGCGCGAGCACCCCGAGTTCTTCGAGGAGTACTTCGGCACGGTCATCCCCGCCGGCGACAACAAGTTCGCCGCGCTGAACACGGCCGTGTGGTCGGGCGGCTCCTTCGTCTACGTCCCCAAGGGCGTGCACGTGGAGATCCCGCTGCAGGCGTACTTCCGCATCAACACCGAGAACATGGGTCAGTTCGAGCGGACGCTGATCATCGCCGACGAGGACAGCTACGTCCACTACATCGAGGGCTGCACCGCCCCGATCTACAAGTCGGACTCGCTGCACTCGGCCGTCGTCGAGATCATCGTGAAGAAGAACGCCCGCGTTCGCTACACGACGATCCAGAACTGGTCGAACAACGTCTACAACCTGGTCACCAAGCGCGCCGTGGCGTACGAGGGCGCGACGATGGAGTGGGTCGACGGCAACATCGGCTCCAAGGTGACGATGAAGTACCCGTCGATCTACCTGATGGGCGAGCACGCCAAGGGCGAGACCCTGTCCGTCGCCTTCGCCGGCCCCGGCCAGCACCAGGACGCCGGCGCGAAGATGATCCACATGGCTCCGTACACGCAGTCGTCGATCGTCTCGAAGTCGATCGCCCGCGGCGGCGGTCGTGCGGGCTACCGCGGTGAGGTGCGGGTGGATGCCGCGGCACACCACTCCGCGAACACCGTGCGCTGCGACGCCCTGCTGGTGGACACCAAGTCCCGCTCCGACACCTACCCGGCGATCGACATCCGTGTCGACGACGTGCAGCTCGGACACGAGGCCACGGTCTCCAAGGTCAGCGAAGAGCAGCTGTTCTACCTGCAGTCCCGCGGCATGCCCGAGGACGAGGCGATGGCGATGATCGTGCGCGGCTTCATCGAGCCGATCGCGCGCGAGCTGCCCATGGAATACGCGATGGAACTGAACAAGCTCATCGAGATGGGCATGGAAGGATCGGTCGGCTAGTGACTGCCGCGACGACAGCGCCTGCCGAGGCGCAGCACACCGACGCGCCCGAAGGCGCGCACATCGACCCGGCGGCACAGGTGGCCGCTGCGGGATTCGTCCCGGTGCAGACCCGCTCCGAGCGCCCGCACTCCTTCGAGCCCGACGACTTCGGCGCCCCCACCGGGCGCGAGGTCAACTGGAAGCACACGCCGGTCGCCCAGCTCACCCCGCTGTTCGCAGTGGCGGAGCCGAACGACGGCGTCAGCTACACCTACACGGCCGGCGAGCAGTACATCGCCGCCCCGCTCGCGGTCGGCACCGCGCCGCGCGGTGAGGTCTTCCTCGCGGAGGACGTCACGGCGGCCGTCGCCTGGCAGGGCAGCGCCGAGGCCCTCCACGTGCGGATCCCGCGCGAGGAGGAGGTCGCGGAGCCGGTCTTCATCGCGATCACCGGTCAGGGTGCCGAGCGCCGTGCCGATGCGCACATCGTCATCGAGGCGCTGGAGCACAGCTCCGCCACGGTCGTCCTCCAGCACACCGGTTCCGCCCAGTACGCGCAGAACGTCGAGATCATCGTCCGGGACGGCGCGAAGCTCACCGTCATCAGCCTTCAGCAGTGGGCGGATGACGCGGTCCACGCCTCGGCGCACCAGGCCCGAGTGGGCGCGGACGCGACCCTCAAGCACTTCGTCGTGAGCTTCGGCGGCGGCGTCGTGCGGGTCAACCCGAACGTCGAGCTCGCCGGCGCCGGTTCCGAGGGATACCTGTACGGCCTGTCCTACGCGGACGCCGGGCAGCACCTCGAGAGCCAGGTCTACCTGCACCACAAGGGCCCGCACACCAAGGGCGACGTCCTCTACAAGGGCGCGCTGCAGGGTCAGGGCGCGCACAGCGTGTGGATCGGCGACGTGCTGATCGGCGCCGACGCGACGGGCACCGACTCGTACGAGGCGAACCGCAACCTGGTCCTCACCGAGGGCGCGCGCGCCGACTCGATCCCGAACCTCGAGATCGAGACGGGCGACATCCTCGGCGCCGGGCACGCGAGCGCCACCGGTCGTTTCGACGACGAGCAGCTGTTCTACCTGCAGGCGCGCGGCATCACCGAGGAAGAGGCACGACGCCTGGTCGTGCTCGGTTTCCTCACCGACATCGTGCAGCGCCTCGGCATCCCCGCCCTCGAGACCGAGCTGCTGGCGGCCATCGAGACGGAGCTCGCCGAGGTGAGTGCATGACCGCGGAGCGCGTCTGCGGCGTCGCCGACCTCGAGCAGGACATGCCTCTGCGTGTCGACCCGAGCGGCGTGCCCATCACGGTGATCAAAGACGGCGACGGAGTCATCCACGCCATCGGCGACACCTGCACCCACGGCGACATCTCGCTGTCCGAGGGCTTCGTGGAAGGCGACACGGTGGAGTGCTGGGCACACGGCTCCGCCTTCTCGCTGCTCACCGGAAAGCCCCAGAATCTCCCCGCATATGAGCCCGTCCCGGTCTACGTCGTCCAGATCGACGGCGACGACGTGCTCATCGATCCAGCTGTGACGAAGGAAGTCTGAAGAATGTCTGTTCTCGAGATCCGCGACCTGCATGTGACGGTCGAGACCGAGGCGGGGACCACCCCGATCCTCAACGGAATCAACCTCACCATGAACACCGGTGAGACCCACGCCATCATGGGCCCCAACGGCTCCGGCAAGTCGACGCTGGCGTACACGATCGCCGGCCACCCCAAGTACACGGTGACCTCCGGCTCGATCACGTTCGACGGCCAGGACGTCCTTGAGATGACCGTCGACGAGCGCGCCCGCGCCGGGCTGTTCCTCGCCATGCAGTACCCGGTGGAGATCCCCGGTGTGACGGTGACGAACTTCCTGCGCACGGCGAAGACCGCGCTCGACGGCGAGGCGCCGGCGATCCGCGGCTGGACCAAGGACGTCAAGCAGGCCATGTCGAACCTGCGCATGGACCCGAAGTTCGCGCAGCGCAACGTCAACGAGGGCTTCTCCGGCGGCGAGAAGAAGCGCCACGAGATCCTGCAGCTCGAGGTGCTCAAGCCGAAGTTCGCGATCCTCGACGAGACCGACTCCGGCCTCGATGTCGACGCGCTGAAGATCGTCTCCGAGGGTGTCAACCGCGCGAAGGAGTCCACCGGACTCGGCGTGCTGCTGATCACGCACTACACCCGCATCCTCCGCTACATCCGTCCCGACTTCGTGCACGTGGTCGTCGCGGGCAAGATCGTGGAAGAGGGCGGCCCCGAGCTCGCAGACCGGCTGGAGAACGAGGGATACGACCGTTTCCTCGACCCCGCCGCTCCCATCGAGGCGTAGGCTGATCGCATGACAGCGACCCTCACGGACGAGAAGTACGACGCGGTCACCGAGGCTCTCAAGGACGTCATGGACCCCGAGCTCGGGATCAACGTCGTCGACCTCGGCCTCATCTACGACCTCGCCTGGGATGACGAGAACGATGCTCTCGTCATCCACATGACGCTGACCAGCGCGGGCTGCCCGCTCACCGACGTCCTCGAGGACCAGACCGCTCAGGCTCTGGACAGCGTGGTCGACCGCTTCCGGATCAACTGGGTGTGGATGCCGCCGTGGGGCCCGGAGCGGATCACCGACGACGGGCGCGACATGATGCGCGCCCTCGGCTTCGCGATCTGACCCCCACGGGGAGCACCGCCGTGAGGCGGCCCGATCGCGCGCGCTTCATCGGATGACACGTCGACGGCGCGTGTCGGAACCTCGGGAGAACGAATGCTTCAGGTGAAGGCCCTGCCGCTGGCGGAGCTCCGCGAGCGCAGCAGCGAGAAGTGGCGGGAGTATCCCGCCGAAGTCCTGCCGCTGTTCGTCGCGGAGACCGACTTCCCGCTGGCGCCGGCGATCTCCACGGCGCTGCAGCGCGCGGTCGAGATCGGCGACACGGGGTACGTCGCTTCGCGGACCCCGCTCGCCGAGTCGTTCGCCGCATTCGCGACCCGCCGCTACGGGTGGGAGCCGGATCCCGCGCGCATGCGCAGCACCGCCGACGTGAGCATGGGGATCGTCGAGATCCTGCGCCGTGTCACGCAGCCGGGAGAACGGGTCGTCGTCACCCCTCCGGTGTATCCGCCGTTCTACGACCTGGTGGCCGAGGCCGGTGCCGAGGTCGAGCGCGTCCCTCTGCTCGACACGGGCACGCACTGGGAGCTCGATCTCGACGGCATCCGTGGCGCGTTCGAAGACGGAGCGACGGCGATCCTCCTCTGCAACCCGCACAACCCGACCGGCACCGTGCACGGGCGCGACAGTCTCGCCGCCCTGGCGGAGCTGGCCGAGCAGTACGGCGCCGCCGTGGTCTCGGACGAGATCCACGCGCCGCTCGCGCAGCCGGGCACCGGGTTCACCCCCTTCCTCGCGGTGAGCGATGCCGCCGCGCGCGTGGGCTATGCGGTCGTCAGCGCGAGCAAGGCGTTCAACCTCGCCGGCCTCAAGTGCGCCCTGATGGTCACGGCCGACGACGAGACGAGCGCCGTGGTCCGCGGACTGCCCGTCGAGGTCGAGTGGCGCACCGGACAGTTCGGACTCCTCGCCGCCGTCGCCGCGTTCTCGGAGGAGAGCGATCCCTGGCTCGACGGACTGCTGCGCACCCTCGACGAGAACCGGGTGCTCCTGGAAGACCTCCTCGCGGCGCACCTCCCCGGCGCCCGCTACCGCATCCCCGACGCCGGATACCTCGCCTGGATCGACCTCTCCGCGTTGGAGTGGGGCGACAACCCGGCCCGGCGCATCCTGAAGGACGCCAAGGTCGCATTGCACTTCGGGCCCGCCTTCGGTGCGGAGGGCGTGGGGCACGTGCGGCTGAACTTCGGTACCAGCCCCGAGATCCTCACCGAGGCCGTCGAGCGCATCGCGGCGCTCGTGGGGCGATGACCGTCCCGGCCGACGCCGCGACCATCTGGGACCGCCAACGGATCTGGGTCACCCTCGGTGCCGTCGCGCTGATCTTCCTCGCGGCGATCGAGGCGCTCGCGGTCACGACGGTGATGCCGATCGTCAGCGAGGCGCTGCACGGGGAGGCCCTCTACGCCGTGGCGTTCGCCGGCACCCTGGCGACGAGCGTGATCGGCATGGTCGCGATGGGTGCGTGGTCGGATGCCCGCGGACCGCGCGGCGCCCTGTACGTCGCCGTGACGCTCTTCATCCTCGGCCTGCTGATCTCGGGCTTCGCCGTGACGATGGACCAGTTCCTCATCGGTCGACTCGTCCAGGGGCTGGGCGCGGGAGGACAGACCGTCGCGCTCTACGTGGTCGTGGCGAGGCTGTACCCGCCGCACCTGCACGGGCGGATCTTCGCCGCCTTCGCCGCGGCCTGGGTCGTGCCGTCGATGGTCGGCCCGTTCCTCGCCGGCGCCGTGGCCGAGTACCTGGACTGGCGATGGGCGTTCCTCGGCGTCGCCGTGCTCACCGCGGCGGCCTTCGTGATGATCGCGGTCCGGCTGCGCGGGGTCGACCTCGGAGGAGGTGAGCCGCAGGACCGGCGCGCGCTCGTCGTCCGGCTGGCACTGGCCGTGGTGGTGGCGGTGCTCGCCGTCGTGATCGGCTTCTCGGCGAAGCTGGCGCCCCCGATCGGATGGCCCGTGGCACTCGGAGCCGTGCTGGCGATCGGCGTCGCCGTGCTCCCGTTGTTGCCGCGACGCACCCTGCGGGCGGGCCACGGTCTGCCGAGCGTGGTGCTGATGCGCGGCATCGCGGCGGGCGCGTTCTTCGCGGCCGAGGCCTACATCCCGTACCTGCTCATGAAGAAGTTCGACTTCAGCGCCACCTGGGCCGGAGTCGCCCTCATGCTGGCCGCGCTGGCATGGGCGGGGGCCTCGGCGCTGCAGGGACGTTTCGGCGAACGACTGGGTAATCACCGCATCACGGTGATCAGCCTCGGCTCGCTCCTCGTGGCGATGCTCTGCGTTCTGACGGCCGCGGTGTTCGATGTGTCGCCGGCCGTCGTGGTGCTCGGATGGGCGTTCGCCGGCGGAGGGATGGGGCTGCTCTACCCGCGCCTGACCGTCCTGACGCTGGCGTACTCGGACGAGACGAACCAGGGGTTCAACTCCTCGGCACTGTCGATCTCGGACGCCACCGGGTCGGCCGTCGCCATCGCCCTGGCCGGACTCGCCGTGGCCACACTCGGCGGACAGGCGAGCGCGTTCGGGGCGGTCTTCGCGTTCTGCGTCGGCCTGCTGCTGTTGGCCGCGGTCCCCGGACTCAGGCTCGGGCACGCGGCGGAGTCGCCGGCTCCCTGAGCGCTCCCGCGAGCGCGGTGACCCCGAGGTCGAAGACGCGGTCGAGGCCGGCCGTGACGTCGACCTCATCCGCACGGGGGAGGGCGCCGTGGCTGTCGGCATGCATGCGCTGCTGCACGAGGGTGGCATGGCCGAGGACGAAGTGCAGGATCGCCGCCCCGCGGTCCTCGGCGTCGGTCGCGCCCTGTGCGCGCAGTGCTGCGGTGAGTGCCGACTGCGCCTGCGAGGAGCCGAGCTGGAGGGCGTACGTGCTGAGCACCAGCTCGGCGCCGTCCCGGTAGGCGAAGAGCGCGTCACGGATGCTTCGCGCGGTGGTGAGGACGTCGGCGCTGCCCTGGGGAATCGAGGCCGTGATCCGGTCGGCGAGATCGGCCAGCAGCTCCTGCTTGCTGGCGAAGTGCCAGTACAGGGCGCTGGGCTGCACGTCGAGCCCCGCGGCGATGCGACGCATGGACAGATCGGCGAGCCCGACCTCGTCGAGCAGGGCGAGGGCGCTCCGAGCGACGCTGTCACGGTCGTGCCGTGCCGGATTGGGCTCTGGGCTCATCCTCCCATTATAGTGAACGACGTTCAGGTGAACACTGTTCAGGAGCACGGATCCGGGAGGGCGCGATGACGGGGCACACAGAGCTCGCGCTGGCGCCGATCACCCTCGACGGCGTCACGGTGCGCTTCGACGGTCGCACGGTGCTGCGCGGGGTGGGCGTCGAGCTCACCGCGCCGACGATCGCCGTGATCGGCGCGAACGGGTCGGGGAAGTCGACCTTCGCGCGGCTGCTGAACGGTCTGGTGGCGCCCGACGTCGGCACGGTGTCGGTGCACGGCCTCGACACCGTGAAAGACAGGGCGGCGGTCCGGAAGCGGGTCGGTTTCGTGTTCACCAACCCCGATGCGCAGATCCTCATGCCGACCCCCGCGGAGGACCTCGCCCTGTCGCTGCGCGGGCGGTCGCGGGCCGAAGCAGCCGAGCGCGTGCGCGAGACGCTCGCCGCGCACGGGCTGGAGGAGCACGCCGACGTTCCCGCCTCGAGTCTGTCCGGCGGGCAGAAGCAGATGCTGGCCCTCGCCTCCGTCCTCATCACCGAGCCGCGGCTGGTCGTGGCGGACGAGCCGACGACGCTCCTCGACCTGCGCAACGCCCGCCGCATCGGAGATCTCCTGCTCGCGCAGCCGGCCCAGGTGGTGATCGTGACGCACGACCTGGAGCTGGCGGGACGCTGCGGAGCCGCGGTGCTGTTCGACGAGGGCCGGATCGCGGCTTCCGGGGAACCGGCGACGGTGATCGACGCCTACCGTCGGGCGTGCGCGTGATCGCGCTGTACCATCCGGGCACGGGAGTCCTGCACCGGGCACCCGCCGGACTCAAGCTGGCCGTGCTCGCGATCGGAGCGCTCGTCCTGTCGCTCTATCCGCACGATCCGCTGAGCATCGCGATCGCACTGCTCGTCGTCTGGGCGCTGTACGGCGTCGGTGGACTGCCGTTCCGGACACCCTTCGTCGAGATCTGGCGGCTGCGCTGGATCGTGCTCGTCCTCGCCACCGCGCTGGCCGTCTTCGTCTCGCCCGTCGCCGCCTGGGTGAACACGGGTCGCGTGGTGGCCGTGCTCCTCCTGGCGGGCCTGCTGACGCTCACGACCCGGATGTCGGATCTCCTCGCGGTGCTGCGCCGGCTGCTGGTCCCGTTCCGCCGCTTCGGTCTCGATCCGGACGTCGTGGCGCTGACGGTCTCCCTGACCCTCACGACGATCCCGGTGATCGCCGGTTTCGCCCGGCGGGTGCGGGAGGCGGAGCAGGCCCGCGACGTCCGTCTGGGCGTGCGCACCGTGGTGCCGCTGCTGGTGCTGTCGCTGCGGCATGCGGATGATGTGGGGGATGCCCTGGCCGCACGGGGCATCGGCTGACCTCACGCCGGTACGAGTACTCCGGCCGGGGACGACGGCGGTGCGACGCGTGATGCGAGCCGCAGGGCGACGGCGATCAGGGTGACGGCGATCAGGACCGTCGCGACCGAGGTGCCCAGTGCGAGCAGCAGCACGACGCCGATCAATCCGCTCAGGGCCGCGATGACGAGCCGGCGCGTCGATGCCGTCGCCGCCGGGGCGGGCTGCGACTCGAATCGGGTGAACGCCACTGCCACGAGGGCGCTGAGGGCGAGTGCGGTCGCGAGCCAGAGCGGACGTCCCGCCCACCAGCCGGCACTGTCGAGGTCCGGCAGAGCGACCCCGGTGGTCAGGGCGTACACCGCGGTGACGCCGGCCATGACGAGCAGCACCGGCATGTGCCAGAGGTAGATGGTCATGGTGCGCACGGTCACGAAGGCCGTGAAGGCGGCCACGCGCGGACGGCGGCTGAAGCGCTCGAGCCGCTCGCGGTGCAGCGAGAGCAGACTCGTGTGCACGATGCCGACGAGCAGCAGGGCCGCCGTCGGAGGGTTGATGTTGTGGATGAGGTCGGGGGAGTACAGGCCCGTCAGGAACGTCGTGGCCAGCAGGAGAAGAGCTCCGAAGCCGGCGGTGGCGCGCACGCGCCGGCTCAGAGCATCGATGCGTCCGTCGGCCAGGAAGAACCCGAGCTGCTGCAGCGTCATCCACACGAATGCGAGGTTCAGGAAGCCGAGGCCCTCGAAGCCGGTCGCGCCGCGCAGCACATCGACCGCGATCGCGGCCAGCGCGAGCGCCCCGATCGTCCGGTACGGCGCGCGTTCGTGCGCGGCCGCGAGAAGGGGAAGCAGCGCCTGGCAGAGGAGGAAGACCCCCAGGAACCACAGCGGCTGGCCGTAGCGGAAGCCCGCCGTCGCGATCAGATCGGCCGGGACGCCCGAGACCGTGAGCACGGCGAGCGCGACGCCGACGACCGCGATCGTGAAGATCGCGGGTCGCAGCAGGCGGTGCAGTCGGCCGGCGACGAAGTCCACGCCCGTTCCGCCGCGCTGCCGCAGACGCCGGTAGGCGAGGAGGCCGGAGAAGCCGCCGATGACGAAGAACAGCGGCATGACCTGGAGGAGCCAGCTGAGCGGGGCGATCCAGCCGGTGCCGTCGCTGGCGTTGTCGAACACGGGGCCGGTCGCGTCGACCGTGACGCCGACCATGATGGAGTGCAGGAGCACGACGCCGAGCACGCACAGCGCCCGGACGAAGTCGATCCCGGTGTCGCGGGATGCGCGCGGGGGAGCCGTGACGGTGACGGCGCGCGGTGCCTGGACGATGGCCATGAGTCCTCCTCGGGAGTGGTGTCCCAGGAGACTATGGACGCGGTGGCATCGGGGGCATCACCCTCGGGTGCCGTTGCGACCCCCTACGACGGGGTGAGTCAGGAGGCCGGCTCGACGAGTCCGGTGTCGTAGGCGAGGATCACGGCGTGCACGCGGTCGCGGAGGTTGAGCTTCGCGAGCACCTTGCCGACGTGCGTCTTGACCGTCTGCTCGGCGATGAAGAGGTCGGCGGCGATCTCGGTGTTCGAGCGCCCCCTGCCGATCAGCACGAGGACCTCGCGCTCGCGCTCGGTCAGGTCGGCGAGTGCCGTCTCCGAGCGCGGAGCTCGCGGACGACGACCGGCGAACTGCTCGATGATGCGTCGGGTCACGCTGGGCGCGAGGAGGGCATCGCCGCCGGCGACCACGCGCACGGCATGCACGAGCTCTTCCGGCAGGGCGTCCTTGAGCAGGAATCCGCTGGCGCCCGCCTCGAGCGCGTCGTAGACGTAGTCGTCGATGTCGAAGGTCGTGAGCATGAGGATCCGCGGCACGTGAGCGGCCGGGTACGCCGGGCCGAGGATCCGTCGGGTGGCCTCGATCCCGTCGAGCTCCGGCATCCGCACGTCCATCAGGATCACGTCCGGGTCCAGGCGCGCGGACAGCGTGACGGCCTCGACCCCGGTCGCCGCCTGCCCGACCACGCGGATGCCGTCGTGCGCGTCGAGCAGTGCGGCGAATCCGGCGCGCACCATGGCCTGGTCGTCGGCGATGAGCACGCTGATCGTCACGGGGTCTCCTTGTCGGGGGAAGGGACGGCTGCGGGTGAGGCGTCGGCGGTCAGCGGGAGCGTCGCGTCGACACCCCAGCCACCGTCGGAGGTCGGGCCGGCCGACAGGCTCCCGCCGAGGAGCTCGGCCCGTTCGCGCATGCCACGCAGTCCGTAGCCGGTGCTGTGGTTCTCCGGCGCACGTGCCGGCGCGGTGTTCTGCACGCGGATGCGGACGGCGCCCGCGTCGGCCTGCACACGCACCTCGATGCGCGCCCCCGGGGCATGCCGCACCGCGTTGCTCAGCGCCTCCTGGACGATGCGGAAGGCGGCGATCTGCACGGCGGGCGTCGCGGAGGAAGCGGTCTTCTGGCCCTCCAGCGCGAGCCCCACCTCGACGCCGGCCCGACGGATGCTGTCCACCAGTGCGGGAATGTCGTCGATGCCCTGCTGCGGGGCGAGTTCGGCGGTCTGGTCCTCCGTGCGGAGCACGCCCAGCATGCGTCGCATCTCGGTGAGCGAGCTCCGGGCGGTCGCCGCGATGTCGTCGAACTCCGTGGTGGCCGCGTCGCTGAGGCCCGGGATGCGGTACCGGGCGGTGGACGCCTGCACCTGGATCACGGACATGCTGTGGGCGACCACATCGTGCAGCTCCCGGGCGATGCGGGTGCGCTCCTCCACGAGGGCCCGTCGGGACTCCTCGAGCGCACTGTGCTCCTTCTCGCGGGTGAGCTCCTCGGCCACGCGCAGGCGGCCGGCCACCAGCGCGGCGATGAGGTACATGGTGACGGCGACGGCGGCGGTCACGATGAGATCTGCGGTGGCGCTGCCGGACGTGGCGGGCGTCGCGACCATGTCGGGACGGAGGAGCGGCGAGGTCAGCGACGCGATGACGCCGAGGATGAGGGCGAACGCCCCGAGCCGCGCACCATGGAGGAACGTGACGACGCCGACGAACAGCACGAAGACGAGGAGCGCGGGGACCGACCACGGCCACGGCGACTCCGTCGCGAGCTCCGGCACGACGGCGAGCGGGAGGAGCAGCGTGGCTCCGGTCAGGACGGCGATCGCCCAGCGCGGGTGGGAGAGGGCGAGGAGCGGCGATCCGCACAGCGCCGCGCCCAGGAGGAATGCCAACGGCAGCGGTGTGCCGTAGAGGACGGTCTGCAGCGGCACGAGCACGGCGTACAGCGCGACGGCCGCCGCACACAGCGCCGCGAGGGCGAAGGTGCGGCGGCTGATCCGTTGGCGGCGCGGGATGCGCTCTCGGCGGCGTGCCATGACTGTCATCCTGCCAGTTGCGGTGCCGGCTCGCGGCGGCGACGGGCCGCGGCGATGCGGTCGATCACGAGGCCGATGACGAGCGCGATGACGATGCCGAGACAGGCGCTGAGCAGCGGCTGATCCTTGATCCAGGCGCCGGCGAGCAGGCCGACGGCGAGGCTGAACACGCTCCAGCTGACGCCAGCGATCAGGCTCAGCGGCAGGAAGCGTCGCCACGAGAAGCCGAGAGCGCCGGCCGACATGTTGACCGCGACGCGCCCCACCGGGATGTATCGCGCCCCGAGGATGAGGGTCGCGCTGCGCCGGTCCAGGGCGCGCTGGGCGTGATGGAACGCCGTGGCCACCCGAGGGCGCCGCATCCAGGCGAAGCGGGTGGTGCCGAGCCCTCGGCCGATCAGGTAGGCGATGTTGTCGCCGATCGCGGCGCCGACCGCGGCCACCGCACCGAGCAGGAGCAGATTCCCCTCGCCGGTGGACGCGGTGACGGCTGCGGCGGCGACGAGCACGGTCTCGCTGGGGACCGGCGGGAAGAAGCCGTCGATGATCGTCACCGCGAACAGCACGAGGTACAGCCAGGGCGATGCGATGGCCTGCATGATGAGCTCGTTGAGGATGTCCACCAGAGCACGTTATGCAGGGGGTGCCCGCGGCGGCATCCCTCTGCGGTATCGGACGGATCCCTCTCCGGAGTGATGTTCCTGACCGCGGCATCCGGCGGCGCCGCTTATACTGGGAGGCTGGCCGATCGGCCGAACCACCTCCCTGGAAGAACGGACGTCTGCTGTGCTTGCCGTGCACGACCTCGAGATCCGCGTTGGCGCGCGCCTGCTGATGGAGAACGTCTCGTTCCGCGTCGCCGACGGAGACAAGATCGGACTCGTCGGTCGCAACGGGGCCGGGAAGACCACCCTCACCAAGGTGCTGGCCGGCGACGTCCTGCCCGCCGGTGGCTCGGTGACCCGCTCGGGTGAGCTCGGCTATCTGCCGCAGGACCCCCGCTCCGGCAACCCGGAGGACCTCGCGCGCACGCGCATCCTGGACGCCCGTGGGCTCGGTCAGCTGAACCTCGGGATGACCGAGGCGGCGCTCGCGATGGGCTCCGACGACCCCGCGGTCGCGGACAAGGCGATGAAGCGGTACGCCCGTCTCACCGAGCAGTTCGAGGCCCAGGGCGGCTATGCGGCAGAGGCGGAGGCGGCATCCATCGCCAACAACCTCTCGCTGCCCGACCGCATCCTCGACCAGCCGCTGTCGACATTGTCCGGCGGTCAGCGCCGTCGTATCGAGCTCGCACGCATCCTCTTCTCCGACGCGCAGACGATGATCCTCGACGAGCCTACCAACCACCTCGACGCCGACAGCGTCGTGTGGCTGCGCGAGTTCCTCAAGGGGTACAAGGGCGGGCTGATCGTGATCAGCCACGATGTCGAGCTCGTCGGCGAGACGGTGAACCGCGTGTTCTACCTCGACGCGAACCGCCAGATCATCGACACGTACAACATGAACTGGAAGAACTACCTGCGTCAGCGGGTGGCCGACGAGGAGCGTCGCAAGAAGGAGCGCGCGAACGCCGAGAAGAAGGCGACGACGCTGCAGCTGCAGGCCGCCCGCTTCGGTGCGAAGGCGTCGAAGGCCGCCGCGGCCCACCAGATGATCGCCCGCGCGGAGAAGCTGCTCGCCGGCCTCGACGAGGTGCGCCAGGAGGACCGGGTCGCGAAGCTGCGCTTCCCGAAGCCGGCGCCCTGCGGAAAGACGCCGATGATGGCATCCGGGCTCTCGAAGTCGTACGGATCACTCGAGATCTTCACCGACGTCGACCTCGCGATCGACCGCGGATCCAAGGTCGTCGTGCTCGGTCTGAACGGTGCGGGCAAGACCACGCTGCTGCGCATGCTCGCGGGTGTCGACCAGCCCGACACGGGCCAGCTCGAGCCCGGTCACGGACTCAAGGTCGGCTACTACGCCCAGGAGCACGAGAACCTCGACGTGAACCGTTCGGTGCTCGAGAACATGGTCTCGGCGGCACCGCACATCACCGAGACCGAGGCGCGCAAGGTGCTCGGGTCGTTCCTGTTCACGGGCGATGACGTCCTCAAGCCCGCCGGGGTTCTGTCCGGTGGGGAGAAGACGCGTCTCTCGCTGGCGACGCTCGTGGTGTCCTCCGCGAACCTGCTGCTGCTCGATGAGCCCACGAACAACCTCGATCCCGCATCGCGCGAGGAGATCCTCGGTGCGCTCGCGCACTACGAGGGTGCGGTCGTCCTGGTCTCCCACGACCCGGGCGCCGTCCAGTCGCTCAACCCCGAGCGCGTGCTCATCCTTCCCGACGGCGTCGAGGACATCTGGAGCCAGGAGTACCAGGACCTCATCGAGCTCGCCTAGGAGCCCGCTCGAACCGCGTGTCGGCGGCCTGCTGTAGCGTCGACACATGGATCCCACCCGCATCCGCGCCGTGTGCTGGGACTGGAACGGAACGCTGCTCGACGACGCCGAGATCTGTCGCCAGGTGATGAACGCCGTGCTCCGTGAGCACGAGCTGGATCCTCTGATCGATGCCTCCGCCTACCGTTCGGTGTTCCGCTTCCCGATCCGCGACTTCTACCGGGAGGTGGGGATCGGCGACGAGCGCTTCGTGCCGGCCGCCACCGCGTACCTCGAACTGCTCGCGACGCGGGTGGGCGAGGCACGACTCCACGAAGACGCCCGCACCACACTCGCGGTGCTCCGCGCGCACGGCATGCGCCAGGTGCTCGCCTCCGCGACCCTTCCCGACGCCCTCGCGCGACAGATGGCGCCGTACGACCTGGAATCGGCGTTCGAGCGGGTGCTGTCCATCGACGATCCGTATCGGGCGTCGAAGCACGACGTCATCGCGCGCTGGCTGTCGGGCTCGGGCCTCGCCGCCGACGAGGTGCTCGTGATCGGCGACACCAACCACGACCGGGAGATCGCGCATGAGCTCGCCATGCCCTTCGTGCACTTCGACGGCGGGCACCAGGCATGGTCCGGCGAGACGCGCCGGATCGCGGCACTCGGCGAACTGGTCGACCTGCTGCTGCCTCCGGCGTCCCGGAACGCGGAGGGCGCCGTCGAGAAGGAGCGAGGCTGAGGCGGAGGGGATTCGTGGCATAGTCGGGAGCATGCCGATCGCTCAGCGCGCGTCCTCGTCCGAGATCAGCGAGTGGCTGCGTGCGCAGCCTGCCCTCACCGGTGTCGCACCGACGCTCGACGTCGCAGAGCTTCCCGACGATCCGGTGCCGCTCTTCATCGACTGGCTCCAAGAGGCCGCCGAGGGCGGAGTGGCCGAGCCGCACGCGGCGACCCTGGCGACCGTCGACGACGACGGCCTGCCGGATGCGAGGACGCTGATCCTCAAGGACGTCGATGCGCGAGGATGGGCCTTCGCCGGAGGGCGCGCATCCCGCAAGGGTGCTCAGATCGCCGCACGCCCCGCCGCGGCGCTGAACCTCTGGTGGCAGCCGCTCCGACGGGCCGTCCGCGTCCGGGGCATCATCGAGGAGGCCTCCGCGGCGGAGAGCGCCGCAGATCTCGCCGCGCGCTCCGCAGACGCTCGTCGCGGTATCGCCCCGGGGGAGTGGGTCCTCTGGCGGATCGTTCCGACGCGGGTCGAGTTCTGGCAGGGATCGGCGGACCGGAACCACACGCGGATCGTCTACCGGCGGACGGACAGCGGCTGGGACCTCACGGTGTCGGGTGCTGCCGCCGGCACGGAGGGCGATCGGATCGTGGGGGAGCGCGCGTGAGCGACTATCAGGTGGTCGAGATCGGGGCTCTCGACGAGTGGCGCGCTCACCACGGCGGATTCGACTCGGCGCGCGCACGCGACGGCCGCCGGGTGGTCGACCACGAGCTGACGATGCAGTTCATCGGGATGACGGCGAACGCGCTGGAGCCTGGTGAAGAGGCCGGCTACTGGCATGTGCATCGGACGATCGAGGAGGTGTACGTCTTCCTCGGCGGGCGCGGACAGATGGGTCTCGATGACGACGTCGTGGAAGTCGGCCCCGGTACCGTGATCCGCGTCGGTCAGGGGGTCTCCCGCACCTGGCGGGCGCGGCCGGACAGCGACGGCGAGCTCCGGTGGCTCTGTGTCCGCGCCGGCGGCGAGGAGCTGCCGCATCTTCCGGACGACAGCTCACGGCTGCCGGAGCGTCCCATGCCGTGGACGGACTGATCGTCCGCTGAGGCTCATCGCACGTCGAGCAGCTCGTCCTCGACATCGGCATCGTGGTCCTTGCGACGCGATTTCCTGACCGGAGCAGGCGTGCCCTCGACCTCTTCGCGGTGCTTCACGATCTCCGTCCGGATGATGTATCCGATGAAGATGAAGCCCATCAGGGCGAAGAGGATCCACTGGATCGCATACGACAGGTGCGGCCCCGGATCGTCGGTGGGGGAGTCGAATCCGCCCAGCGTCCCTTCGCCTGCGGGCTCCTCGCTGATCACACGGCCGTAAGCTCCGGTGATCACGTCGCCGTCGACGAGCTCTGCGATGGAGGGCAGGTTGATGGTCGGCACCTGACCCTCGGGTGCGCCACGGCCCGAAGCCGGGAGCTGCTCACCCGGGCGAAGACGCACGGTGACCTCGGCTTCGCCGGCCGGCGGTGCCGGCACCGAGTCCGGTGCGTCTCCCTCGCCCGGCGGCACCCAGCCGCGATCGACGATGAAGATGCGGCCGTCCGCGTCGCGGAACGGCACCAGCACCTCGAAGGCGCTCGTCCCGCCGTGCGGACGGTTCCTCACCAGCAGCTGCTGGTCGGCCAGGTATTCGCCCCGCAGAGTCACCGGACGCCACTCGTCGGAGGGGTCGAGAGCACCGTCGGCGCCGATGAGGTCCGCGAGGGGCACCGGCTTCGCGTCGTAGTTCTGCTCGACGAGCTCGATCTGCGCGGCGCGCGACTCGTTCCGCTCGAACTGCCAGTGCGACAGGAAGACGCACGCGACCGCGAAGCCGATCGCGATGAGCACATACACGCCCCACCGGGTCAACCGTCGACTCATGCGGGAATTCCGTCGCGGACGGTCACCGGGAAGTCCCGCGCGGCCAGGTAGTCGCGGAGGAAGCCGACGTGCTCATCGCACGCCAGCCAGATCTTCTCGCGGTCGGCGGCGTGGATGCGGGGGTTGCGCCAGACCACCTGCCTGGTCGCCGCGCTCCGGCAGCCGGCGCGCGAGCATTCGAGGTCTGTCATCGTTCCTTCGGGCCTTCGTGGATCGTGAACACCTGGGGTGTCGTCGCGTCGGACTCGATCGGTGCGGGGCGCGGGGCGTCGAGTTCCCGCACGGGAGATTCGGCAGCGGTCTCGGTGCTGTCGCTGCCCGCGTTCGCGAAGACCACGGCGATGTAGGGCAGCACCGCTGCCGAGATCCCGAAGACCCAGGTGTACCACCCGTACGGCTGCACGAGGACCATGAGGGCGAAGCACACGATGCGGATCGTCATCGTCAGCGCGTATCGGCGCACACGATGGTCAGCCTCATCCCGCGGAGACTGCGGCAGTGAGGTGACGGCCGGGATTTCACGCGCGTTCTTCACGATGCCTCAAGCCTACGCCGGTGCGGGCCGCCCGGCGTGCCTGTTCGGTGCCGTCTCAGCTGGAGAAGATGAACGGCAGCGTGAACACGCCGACGAACAGGAAGCTGATGATCGTGCTGATCAGGGTGAAGGCGGCGATGCCGACCATCACGTAGCCGAGGATCAGGCCGGTGATGGCCAGCCCTCGCCCTCCGATCGCCGGATCGCGCTTGGTCTGCCCGAGGGCCATGTGACCGGTGATCACGGCGGCGATGGACGCGAGAACCGGGACGATGGCCCAGAAGAGGACGATTCCCGCGATGCCGCAGACCAGCGACGTGATGGCGAGCCCGCTGGTCGGTCGCGGAGCCGCCACCGCATATCCGGGAGCGGCGTAGCCGGACGGAGCGGCGTAGCCGGGATGCGCGGGGGCCGCGCCGTAGCCGGGCTGCGCGGGCGGCGGGGCATAGCCGGGCTGGGGCGGCGCGACGGGCTGGACGCCGTAGGCGGGAGCGGGTGGCGGTGCGTAGACGGGCACGGCGCCGGGGTAGCCCTGCGTGGGCTGCGGTGCCGGCCGCACCGGCTGGGCCGGAAGCACCGGTGCCGCGGCAGGCGCTGCCGGCGCGGGCGGCGGCGGGGTGAACGACAGCTCGTCGCCGGAAGAGGGGGTGCGGTTGTCGCTCACACGGAAGCCTTTCGTCACGATCAGAGTCCCAGCACGGTCCGGGTCTGTCAAACCCCGGTCGGACGAGGCCCGAGGGCTTCCTCGGTAGGATCTATGACGGCTCGGAACCCCGGACCACCGATCCAGATCAGGAGTCCTCATGAGCGCTCAGCGCGTCGTCCTCGTCACCGGCGGCAATCGCGGCATCGGTCGCGCGATCGCGGAGCGCTTCGTGCGGGACGGCTATCGCGTCGCCGTCACCGCCCGCAGCGGCGAGGGCCCGGAGGGCACGCTGACGGTCCGCGCGGATGTGACGGATGCGGCCGCTCTCGACGCCGCGTTCACCGAGGTGGAGCAGCAGCTCGGCCCGGTCGAGATCGTCGTCGCGAACGCCGGCATCACGAAGGACACGCTCCTCCTGCGCATGAGCGAGGACGACTTCGACAGTGTGGTCGCCACGAACCTGGGCGGCACGTTCCGCGTCGTCAAGCGCGCCTCGAAGGGCATGCTGCGCGCACGCTTCGGTCGCGTGATCCTCATCTCCAGCGTCGTCGGTCTCTACGGCTCCGCCGGCCAGGTCAACTACTCCGCGTCGAAGAGCGCTCTCGTCGGCTTCGCCCGTTCGCTCACCCGTGAGCTCGGCGGCCGCGGCATCACCGCGAACGTCGTCGCGCCGGGGTTCATCGAGACCGACATGACCTCCGAGCTCCCCGAGGAGACGCAGAAGCAGTACAAGGCGAACATCCCCGCCGGACGGTTCGCGACTCCGGACGAGGTCGCCGGGGTCGTCACCTGGCTCGCGGGCGACGACGCCGGCTACATCTCCGGCGCGGTCATCCCCGTCGACGGCGGTCTCGGGATGGGGCACTGACCCCGAGGTGACGGCTCAGCGCGAGATGGCCGCGTTCAGGAGCTCGCCGAGCCGCTGCGGGACGGAGAACTGCGGCCAGTGGCCGGATCCGACCCGGACGACCTCCGCGTCCTCGATCGCGTGGAACTCGTCGGCGTAGGGCCCCCACTGGTCGATCATGCCCTCGAACGCCGGCTGGTCGAGACCGCCCATCAGCAGCGTCGCGGGCACCCGGTGCCGAGCCGGATTCCCGAGGGCGATGCCGTCCGTCGGCACGCGCGCGGGCACGCTGTGCGTGAGCGGCGCCGTGCGGGCTCGCGTCGCCTCGTCGAGGTCGCTGACATCCTCGTCGGGGAAGAAGTCCCAGCCGGGGAAGGGCACCACACCGTCGACGATCTCGAACTCGCTGACCCCGTTCCCGGACGGCGGCGGCACCGTGTCGACGAAGATGACGCGGCTCACCCGGTCCGGCCGGGCATCGGCGACGCCCCAGGCGACGTTGCCGCCGTCGCTGTGACCGACGACCACGACGTCTCCGTCCACCGCGTCGACCGCGGCGACGGCGGCGGCGACCCAGTCGGCGATGCCGATGTCGCCGGAGACCGCCGCGGGTTCGCCGAGGCCCGGCATGGTGAGCGGGTGCACGCGATGACCGGCCTGCTCGAGCGCTGGAACGACGTCGTCCCAGCTGGAGGCGTCGAGCCAGAGACCGGGGATGAGGATGATGTCCATGAGCCGACGCTAGTGGCGGGCGCGGACATTCTCCAGGGGTGCCTAGGGCAGCAGTGCGATGACCTCGGAGAGGTTCTGTGGGCCGATCACCAGGCTCGCGGCGTCCCGCACCGCAGGCTTGGCGTTGAAGGCGAGTCCGAGTCCGGCGACGGCCATCATCGGCAGGTCGTTCGCGCCGTCGCCGATCGCGATCGTGGCGTGCGGAGCGACGCCGAGCTCGGCCGCCCACTCCTGCAGCGACGTGGCCTTCGCGGCGCCGTCGACGATGTCGCCGTCCACGCGGCCGGAGAGCACGCCGTCGACGATCTCCAGACGGTTCGCCCGCCAGCGATCGACGCCGAGGCCCGGCGCGACGCTGTCGAGGATCTCGTGGAAGCCGCCGGAGACGACGCCGACGACGCCGCCGCGCTCGTGGACGGCCGCCGTCAGCTCGCGCACTCCGGGCGTCGGCTCGATCCGCGCGAGAACCCGCTCGAAGGCCGAGACGGGCACACCCTCGAGGGCGGCGACCCGGGAGCGCAGGCTCGCGGAGAAGTCGATCTCGCCGCGCATCGCGGCCTCGGTGGCGGCCTGCACCTCCGCGCGACGACCGGCCTCGTCGGCGAGCAGCTCGATCACCTCGTTGCGGATGAGGGTGGAATCGGCATCGAGGACGACGAGGAATCGCGCGGTGGTCACGTGTTCGAGCCTAGCGATCGTCCACGACTCCGCCGTGTCGCATGACGGCCTCAGCGCTCGATGAAGACGCCCTTGCCGACGACCGTGATCCCGGACTCCGTCACGGTGAACCCACGGGCGAGGTCGCGTTCGCGGTCGACTCCCACGGTCGCGCCGTCGGCCAGCACGACGTTCTTGTCGAGGATGGCGCGGTGCACGCGTGCTCCCTGACCCACGTGCACATGGTCGAACACGACCGAGTCCGTGATGGTCGAGCCGCCTCCGGCGAGCGTCCACGGTCCGACCACGCTGCGCTCCAGGTGCGTTCCCGAGAGCACGGAGCCGAGCGACACGATGGAGTCGATCGCGTTCCCGATCCGGCCCACCGAGTCGCGGACGAACTTCGCGGGCGGGGAATTGACCGCCTGCGAGTGGATCGGCCACTCCATGTTGTAGAGGTTGAAGACGGGCAGCGTGGAGATCAGGTCGCGGTGGGCGTCGAAGAACGAGTCGATGGTTCCGACGTCGCGCCAGTAGGAACGGTCGCGCGGCGAGGAGCCGGGCACCTCGTTCTGCTTCATGTCGTAGTAGCCGGCCTCGCCCCTGTCGACGAAGTACGGGACGATGTCGCCGCCCATGTCGTGCCCGGAGGTGGGGGACTCGCCGTCGGCCTCGACCGCGGCGATCAGTGCGTCGGCGTCGAAGATGTAGTTGCCCATGGAGGCGAGCACCTCGTGGGGGGAGTCCTCGAGGCCGGCGATGTCGGTCGGCTTCTCCAGGAACTGCCGGATGCGTCCCGACTCGGCATCCGCGTCGATCACCCCGAACTGCGACGCGAGGGCGAGCGGCTGACGGATGCCGGCGATCGTGGCCTTCGCCCCGGACTCGATGTGCGCCTCGAGCATCTGGCGGAAGTCCATGCGGTAGACGTGATCGGCGCCGATGACGACGACGATGTCGGGCTTCTCGTCGTTGATGAGGTTCATGCTCTGCAGGATCGCGTCGGCCGAGCCGGAGAACCAGCGCTTTCCGAGGCGCTGCTGCGCGGGGACGGAGGCCACGTACGAGTCGAGCAGGGCGGACATGCGCCAGGTCTGCGAGATGTGGCGGTCGAGGCTGTGCGACTTGTACTGCGTGAGCACGACGATCTGTCGCAGGCCCGAGTTGATGAGGTTCGAGATCGCGAAGTCGATCAATCGGTACTGTCCGCCGAAGGGCACTGCGGGTTTCGCGCGATCCGCGGTGAGAGGCATGAGTCGCTTGCCCTCGCCGCCGGCGAGGATGATCCCGAAGACCTTCTTTGGAGCGGACATGGCTCCACCATAGATGCGTTCGCGGCCGCTGTACTAGCGTTCAGACATGCGAGTCGAAATGATCACGAAGGAGTACCCGCCCGAGGTCTACGGCGGTGCCGGCGTGCATGTCGCGGAACTCGTCGCCGCACTCCGCGAGCACGTCGATGTGCGGGTCCGCGCGTTCGGCTCACCGCGTGAGGAGTCGGGGACGTTCGCGTACCGGACGCCCTCGGAACTCGCCGGCGCGAACGCTGCGCTGCAGACCCTCGGCACCGATCTGGAGATCGTCTCGGCGATCTCGGATGCCGATCTCGTGCACAGCCACACCTGGTACGCGAACTTCGCCGGGCATCTCGCCGCGCAGCTGCACGGGATCCCGCATGTGCTGACCGCGCACAGCCTCGAGCCGCTGCGCCCCTGGAAGGCCGAGCAGCTCGGCGGCGGGTACGCGATCTCCAGCGGCATCGAGCGACTCGCCTACGAGAACGCCGCCGCGGTGATCGCCGTGAGTGCGGGGATGCGCGCGGACATCCTGCGCAGCTACCCCCAGGTCGACCCCGCGAAGGTGCGCGTGATCCACAACGGCATCGACGTCGAGCGGTGGCGTCCCGTGCAGGATGCGGCGTTCCTGCAGTCGATCGGGATGGACCCCACCCGGCCGTCGGTCGTGTTCGTGGGCCGCATCACGAGGCAGAAGGGGCTGCCGTATCTGCTCCAGGCCGCCCGTCTCCTGCCGCCCGAGGTGCAGCTCATGCTGTGCGCGGGGGCGCCGGACACTCCGGAGATCATGGCGGAGGTGCAGGAAGGGGTCCGACTGCTGCAGGAGAGCCGCGACGGCGTCATCTGGATCGAGCGGATGCTCCCGCGCGACGAGCTGTCGGCGATCCTCACCGCGGCGACGACGTTCGTGTGCCCGTCGGTGTACGAGCCGCTGGGGATCGTCAACCTCGAGGCGATGGCCTGCGGCGCCGCCGTCGTGGGAACCGCGACCGGCGGGATCCCCGAGGTCGTCGCCGACGGTGTCACCGGGCGGCTCGTGCCGATCGAGCAACTGCAGGACGGCACCGGCACGCCCGTCGATCCGGAGCGCTACGTGGCCGATCTGGCCGCGGTGCTCACCGAGGTGGCGATGGATCCCGAGCGGGCGCGTGCGTACGGGGAGGCCGGTCGGGAACGTGCGCGCGACGACTTCAGCTGGGCGGCGATCGCCGAGACGACGCGCGCGCTCTACGCGGAGCTGACCGCCTGAGCCGATAGGCTGGAGCCATGCCGAGCGCTCTGGAATTCACCGACGTCGTCGTGCGCCGTGAGGGGCGCAACATCATCGATCACGTGACCTGGGAGGTCGACGACGATCAGCGATGGGTGATCCTCGGCCCGAACGGTGCGGGCAAGACCACGCTGCTGCAGCTGGCCGACACCCTCATGCACCCCACCTCGGGCACGGTCACCGTGCTGGGGGAGACCCTGGGGCGGACCGACGTGTTCGAGGTCCGGCCGCGTATCGGCTTCGCGTCGTCGGCCATGGCCAAGCGCGTCCCGCGCGACGAGACGGTCCTCAACACGGTGCTCACCGCGGCGTACTCCGTGCTCGGCCGCTGGAACGAGAACTACGAGGACATCGACGAGCGTCGCGCCCTTCGAGTGCTCGGCGACTGGCGCCTGGACCACCTGGCCGACCGCACGTTCGGCACGCTCAGCGACGGCGAGCAGAAGCGCGTGCAGATCGCCCGTGCCGTGATGACCGACCCGGAGCTGCTGCTGCTCGACGAGCCCACGGCTTCGCTCGACCTCGGCTCCCGGGAAGAGCTGCTCGCACTCCTGAGCGGCTACGCATCCTCGCCCACGACGCCGGCCATGCTGATGGTCACGCACCACGTCGAGGAGATCCCGGTCGGATTCACCCACGTGATGCTGCTCCGTGAGGGCCGGGTCGTCGCCGCGGGCCCGATCGCGGAGACCCTCACGGCGGAGGCGCTGACCGAGGCGTTCGGGATGCCGATCGTGCTCAGCAGCGCAGGCGGCCGCTACGCCGCCCGCGCGGCCGCCTGAACCAGGTTTCTGCGCTCGCTGAACTACTGATAGAATCGACCCTTGGTGCTCTCTGCACCGCAGACTTCCCTCGTCCCTGGCACAATCCAGGGCAGCAACTAAGGAATCCCATGAAGACTGACATTCACCCCGAGTACAAGGCAGTCGTGTTCCGCGACCTCGGCTCGGGAGAGACGTTTCTCACCCGTTCGACCGTCTCCAGCGACAAGACCATCGAGCTGGACGGCGTGGAGTACCCGGTGATCGACGTCGAGATCTCCTCGGCATCGCACCCGTTCTACACGGGCAAGCAGCGCATCATGGACTCGGCCGGTCGCGTCGAGAAGTTCAACCAGCGCTTCAAGGGCTTCGGCGGCTCGTCCAAGTAACGACTGCCACGAAGAAGGCCCCATGCTCCTCGGAGCGTGGGGCCTTCTTCATGTCGTCCGACCGTGCGCTCAGACGTCGAGCCTGATGCGACCGTCATCGATCGTGTCGGGCGGATCGCCGGGAGACGGCGCCGGGGCGGTCCGCTGCGTCTGTCGGTCGCGTTCGATCCCGGCCTCGTGCGCTGTCGGCGACCAGACGGCCTCGAACGCGCCGCCGAGGCCGCCGCCGCCACTCTCGTACTTCTTCTCGATCGGCATTCTCGAGAACCCGAACGCGATCAGCAGGATCACCGCGGCGGCCAGGAGCAGGAGCACGCCGACCGACACGATCACGCCCAGCCCCTCGTCCATGTTCTCCAGGGTAGGCGGTGGGTCTCGCGTCGGCATCCTCCCACGGGAGGAGACGTCAGCGGACGCGGCGGCCCTGGGCGAGGTCGATCAGACGCGAGAGCACCGGTCCGCTGCGCAGTCCGTTGTGCTCGTGCTCGCTCGTCACCCAGAGCTTCACGCCGGGCAGCAGGCGCGCGGTCTCGAGGGAGAACTCCATGGGCACGTACACGTCGTCGACGTAGACCGCGGCGGCTCCGGTGGCCTCGGAGGCGGCGATCGCTCCGGCGTCGTAGATGCTCGGCCACTCGAACTCCGCGAGCTCGAGGGCGACCTCGCGCCACGGCTGGAAGGCCGGCACCGTCTCCGCCCAGTCGCGGCGCACGTGCTCGCCCGTGAAGAGCGTGGGATCCTCGCGGAAGTCGGCGGGCTCGGTGCGCTCGGCGGACCAGCGGGTGGCGTGCCCGTCGGCGTAGCTGGACTCGTGGAATGCGAAGTAGAGAGGGTTGCGGCCGTCGTACGGCATCGCATGCATCAGGTCGTACCGGAACGCGTTGGAGGAGGGATCCCGCTCCAGCAGCGACCAGACCGTCTGCCAGCCGTCATCGGTGCCGAGCGCGGAGCCCATCGACCGCAGCCGCGACCGGGAGACGACCTCGCCGTCGGGGAGGACGATGTCGCCGGCGTCGGCCGCGTCGACGAGGCGGCGCATGGCATCGCGGTGCTCCGGGAAGCGGCGGTAGTAGCGCTCCGAGGCCGTGCGCATCTTGTCGTAGCAGAGCGCATAGACGTCGTCGGGGTGTCGTCCGACGGCACTGAGACCGCCGGTGATGAACACGTCGTCGAGGGAAGCGGCATCCGTCGAGAGGTACGCCAGCGTGGTGAAGCCGCCGAACGACTGCCCCAGCACGCTCCAGGTGGTGGCGCCGAGGTGCTCGCGCATCGCCTCGCAGTCCCGCACGATCGCATCCGCGCGGAGGTGGGTGAGGTGTTCGGCGACAGCGGCGGCGCCGCGCTCGAGATCGTGGTCGCCGACCGGGGTGGAGAGCCCCGTGCCGCGCTGATCGAGGAGGACCAGACGGTGGTGGGCGAGCGCCTCGTCGAGCCAGGCCGGCGAGGTCGACGAGTGGAACGGGCGCGGGGCCTCGTGGCCAGGCCCGCCCTGCAGGAACACCAGGTAGGGGAGGTTCTCACCGCCTTCCCGGGAGACGACGCGCGCGAAGATGTCGATCGTGCGGTGGTCGGTGGGGTCTCCCCAGACCAGGGGGACGGTGAGCGTGTGCTCCTCGACGGTGAGGTCCAGCAGCTGACGGATGACGGTGCTCATGTTCACATCACATTTCCGATGTAGGAGTACTTGACGAAGACCTCCGAGGCGATGCCCGACTCCTCGAGCACACCCTGCACAGCGGTCATCATGTAGTTGGAGTCCCAGCCCATGTAGAGGAAGTGGTCTTCGTCGAGCTCATCCCATTGTCCCTTCCAGGCCATGTCCTGGTAGATCGGACCGCCGTGGGCGGCGCAGTAGGCCAGCGCGGCGTCCCTCGTGTCGGTCCAGGCTCGACGGAAGACCCGGTTGAACAGGTACTTCACGTCGGGGACCTCCCAGCGCTCACCGCGGTACTCGACGTAGTCGAACTCGCGCTCCCACCCCGTCGGCCAGCCACGGCGCCGCACCGCATCGAGGATGGGCGTGAGGCCGTCGTCGTCGATCTCGGGCAGCGCGGGTCGGGCCCAGATCCGGATCAGATCGGACGTCAGCGCGACCGTGCGCCGTGTGATCGCCGCCGTGTTCCACACACCGACCTCGGCGAGCTCCCGCGTCGCCGGCACGGAGCTGCGCGCATACGCCTCGGCGCGCTTCGCGGGGAACGACGCGCCGAACACCCGCTCGGTCAGGGGCTGCTCCAGCAGGGTCAGGTTGCCGAGGGTCGGGGCGAGTGCCCGGTGGCTGTTCTGCTCGTCTTCGGAGTACTCGATCCACGCTCGCTCGCCGTCGCCCGACCAGGTGTCGCCGGGGACGGTCGGGACGATGTGCTCGATGTCGAACGCGTCGAGGTCGTCCACGCCCTCGAGGCGACCGAGCACGTAGGCGGGGTGGGGGAGCTCGCTGTACTTCAGTACCGCGCTCACGCGCTCGTCGGACGGAGTGATGCGCGCGAAGGCGCGGGCGAGCGCGTCACGGCCGTCGCGGCGTGCTCGGCAGAGGCGGGCGACGAGGCGTTCGGCCGGCAGGTTCACCAGGGCGCGGCGGAGGTACAGCGCCTGGAGCCACTCCAGGGTCTCGATGAGCTCGGAGCGATCGATGACACCGCGGACGTGATCGCTGTAGGCGCTCATGACGAGCGGGTACGACGAGCGGCCGAAGGTGTTCACATGGCGCAGCTGTCGTGCGATCTCCGGATCTCTCTCCTTCGACGGGTCGAGGAGGATGCCGTAGATCTCGGCGAAGTGCCGCCACTCCTCCGCGTCCGCCTGCAGGTGCGCGACGTCGACGCGCGGGAACGACTGCCGGAACGCGCTGTAGACGCCGTGCTCGCCGTTCGCCGCCACCTCGCGGCCGGTGACGCGGACGAGGTAGTGCCGCCAGAAGGCACCGATCGCCTCACCGGTGTGGCGCTCGATGGGTACCCAGAAGCGCGCCTCCACGTCGACCTGCTCCGCGTGGCTCAGGCCCATCAGGATGTAGTTGTGGATGAGCTCGTGGTCGCGCAGCGGCTCACCGGTCGAGTTCAGGCTCTCGAAGATCTGCTGCGCGTTCGCCTGGGCGCCGAGGGTGATCGACACGTGCTCGAGCTTCTGCAGCCCCCGCCAGATGAGCGGGACCTCGTCGACGTGGATCTGACTGCGGAAGAACGCGTAGTTGTCGTCGAAGCGCGACTCGCGGTCGGCGTCGTCGCGTCGGTCGAGCACGACGGACTCGTACAGGTCGGCCCACGCATCGTGCGGACGCAGCTTGGTGCGACCGGGGTCATCCGAGCGCACGAGGACCCGCTCGAGAGCCGCGGCCAGGGAGGGATCGGTGTCACGGACGGCGTGATGCAGGGCGGCGACGAGGAGCATCAGCGTCGTGATGCGCTGCTGGCCGTCGATGAGGATCAGGTCGGCATCGTTCGACACGCCGTCCTCGGCGGAGAGGATCGACCCGATGAAGTGCCGGTGCGCCTCGTCCTCGCGGGCGACGGCGCGGATGTCGGAGAGGAGGCGTTCGCAGCCGCCGATGTCCCACCGGTACTGCCGCTGATACACGGGGACGACGATGGTGGTGGTCCCCGCCGCGAGCCACTCGATCGTGTTGACTGCTGTCGCCTCGACGTTGGTCGCGGTGCTCATCCTGGTGTCTCGTCCTCCCGTAGCGACGGGTGCCGAGGGTTCGCCTGGCGCCCGGTCCAGTCTATTCGGTTATGCACGGCCGACCTCCGGAGGGCTCGCGGGCTTCGCTGTTAGGCTTGCCTTATCAGGGCCTGTTAAAACGTGCTGGCCCCCGATGAAAGGAACATGACTCGATCATGGGTTACATCAAGTCCGCTGCCCTCGAGGAAAAGGGATTCGTCGTCCTCGACAGCTACAACCAGGAGCTCGACCCCAAGGAATGGCTCGACATCGAGTACAACGACTGGAAGTCTTCGGGTGACACCCGTTTCGCTCCGCTCGCCAGCGCCTTCGGCGACATCGAGTGCAACGGCTTCTGGAACCACAAGCCGCCGCGCACCGACAAGGACGGCGTCTGGATCGACTCGCAGACCGAGAAGGCCCCGAACCTGACGCGTCGCGCGCAGGAGCCGGGTGCCAACGTCGGCCGCTGCCGCGTGATCGAGCTGCAGCCGACCCCGTACGGCGACTGCCTCTACAACCTCCACCAGGACGACAACAACCGCCTGAACCCGGACGGCACCGGCTGGGTGGTCCGCGGCTTCTTCAACCTGACGGATGACAAGGACAGCTACTTCGTCCTGCGCGAGAACCGCACCGACCCGAGCATCGAGTACCGCATCGCCCTTCCGGCCGGCGCGCAGCTCATCGTCGACACCCAGCGCCTGTGGCACGCCGCCACGCACAACGGCACCGAGCCGCGCTACTGCCTCATCACGTCGTGGACCTCGGGCCCCGAGCTCGACGCCTACATCGAGAAGTACAACGGCACGGACGACGTCCCCAACTACGAGGTCGACCAGGAGACGCTCGAGTTCGGCTACGCCGAGCAGGCTCGCAAGGATGCCGCTCGCGCCGCGTACTACGCCGCGAAGGGCCAGCAGGTCAAGCAGGCCATGAGCGAGGCCTGACCCTCGTCAGACTCAGGACCGATTCCGGTCTGAAGGCCCCGGTCCCCGTGACCGGGGCCTTCGTCGTCGGAATGACATGCTTGTGATTTCCGGCGAACTCGGCGAGAATGGGCCCACAACCGCATATTCTCGCCACTTCGTGGTTCAGGTCGTTGGGGAAGACGCACCTGATGAAACGGAGAGATCATGGCGACGGCTTACGCACGCGGAGTGGTGTTCATCCACTCTGCGCCTCGCGCGCTCTGCCCGCACCTCGAATGGGCGGTGGGTCGCGCTATCGGGCGTGCGGTGAACTTCGACTGGACCGAGCAGCCCGTCCTCGACGGCGCGCGCCGCGCGGAGTTCTACTGGGACGGCCCTGTCGGCACCGGTGCTGCCCTCGCGACGTCGATCCGCGGGTGGGAGCACCTCCGCTTCGAGGTGACCGAAGACCCCACGCCCCGCAGCGACGGCGGCCGCTGGCTGCACACGCCCGACCTTGGCATCCACTACGCCCAGACCGATGCCGCCGGCAACATCGTCATCGGCGAGGACCGCATCCGCTACGCGATGGAGATCGCCGCCGGGAGCGCGACCGAGCTGCAGCGCGAGCTCGACATCGCACTCGGCTCCGCCTGGGACGAGGAGCTCGAGCCGTTCCGTCACGCCAGCGACGACGCCAGGGTCGTCTGGCTCCACAAGGTCGGGTAGCCCGACACCACAGACCGGGCGCGGGGAGGCGTGAGTATCGGATGCCGGTGAGTCATCCCGGACGCCGAGAAGACGTATCCCCGCTCCGCACGACGAGGACCCCGCCCCGGGAACGAGGCGGGGTCCTCGTCGTGGACGTCAGATCACCGCCGCGTGCGGAAGCTCGGCGAGGTCGGACGAGGTCCCGCCGCGCACGTCGCCCCAGGCGAGGGACAGCCGACGCATCGCCTCGTCCATGCGGGCGGGCGGCAGGGTGATGGGGATGCGGAGTCGGCGCTCCAGCACGCCACCGGTCGTGAAGCGCGGCCCGGGCGGGAGGACGAGACCTCGATCCCGGGCGGCGAGCGACAGCGAGGTCGAGAGGGGGGCGCCGATGTCGACCCAGGCGGAGAGACCACCCGGAGTGGGCGGCATCCGGAAGCCCGGGATCCCGGTGACACCGTCCTCGACCGCGTTCCGGCCCGCACGCAGACGCCGGCGGACGTGCGAGGTGAGGGCGGGCATGTCGGCGAGCAGCTCGACGGCGATGCACTGCTCCAGCAGCGCGGTGCCGAGCTCGAAGGAGGGGCGCACGGCGAGCAGGCGGGCGATGATCGAACGCTCCGCGCGGATCCAGCCGATGCGCATCCCGCCCCACGCGATCTTCGACATCGAGCCGACGGTGATGACGTTCGGCCCGCTCGCGGCCATCGGCGCCGGCGCCCATCCGCGGTCGATGTCGAGTTCGGTGGTGGTCTCGTCGACGAGGAGATGCGTCCCCACGTTCCGGGCCGTCGTCACGACACGTGACCGCTCCTCGTCGGGAAGCGTGGCGCCGGTCGGGTTGTGGAAGTCGGGGATCAGGTAGGCCACGTGGGGTCGTGCGCTGAGCAGCGTGTCGGTGAGGTGCCGCGTGTCCCAGCCGTCGACGTCGACCGGCGTGGGGAGCAGTCGGTACCCGTGGCGGTGCAGTGCCTCCAGGGCGTGCGGGAAGGTCGGCTGCTCGACCAGTGCCCTCTCGCCCCGCCGTCCGATCGCGGTGAGGATGAGGTTGACCGCGTTGAGGGCGCCGGATGTGATGATGATCTCGTCCGCGGAGGTGGGAGCTCCGCGATCCCGGAATCGCTGCGCGACGGCCTCCCGGAGTTCGGGGAGCCCGCGCAGCGAGTAGCCGCTCGTGCCGCGCAGCGCCGCGAGGCGGGGGAGCGATCGCACCGTCGCGTCGTACAGCCCCGGCGTCGAATCCATCGACGCGATCGACAGGTCGATGGCGTCGTCGTCGGCGTCGCCGCTCGGGGCGGTGTGGCCGTGGGGGAGCGTGACGCGTGTGCTCCCGCCGTGCAGTCGGGAGACGTAGCCGTCGGCCTCCAGCAGCCCGTAGGCACGCGTGATCGTCGAGCGCGACCGCCGCAGTTCGAGGGCGAGAGCGCGTTCGCTCGGCAGACGCTCGCCGACCGTCAGGCGGCCGTCGAGGACGAGCGCGCGGACGTGGTCCGCCAGGGCTGCCGCCGTCGCGCCGGCGACGGTGTGCGCTCCGAGCTGTGCGACGAGTCGTGATCCCATGCTTCCAGCATGACGCAAAGTGGCCTGAAGTATGCAGACCACTTTCCCGTCAGTGGCACCGTCGTCTTCCGGGCGGCACACGCCAGAGTGGGAGCATGCTTCTCCGTGCTGTCCTCCTGCCCGTCGCCGCCACCAGTCGGCGCGACCTCGTCGAGCGTCTCGGGCAGCTCCTCCTGGGCCTGTTCCTCTACGGCGTCGCCCTCGGCTTCATGGTGCGCGGCGGCATCGGCGTCGCGCCGTGGGACGTGCTGGCGCTCGGCCTCGCCGGGCAGACGGGCATCGGCTACGGCACGATGACGGTGCTGGTCTCGATCGTGGTGCTGCTCCTGTGGATCCCCCTCCGTCAGCGCGTCGGGCTCGGCACCGTGCTGAACGCGCTCCTGGTGGGGCCCAGCGCCGATCTCGCACTCGCGGTGATCCCGGCGCCGGCCTCGGTGTGGGTCGGCGCACCGATGTTCGTCTTCGGCCTGCTGCTGCTGGCCTTCGCCACCGGACTCTACATCGCCGCCGACTTCGGTCCGGGGCCGCGCGACGGGCTGATGACCGGACTTGTGCGTCAGACGGGGTGGCCGGTGTGGCTCGTGCGCACGCTGATCGAGGGCGGCGTGCTGCTGGTCGGCTTCCTGCTCGGCGGCCCCGTCGGCGTGGGCACCGTGCTCTTCGCGTTCGGCGTCGGCCCGCTGATCGGCTGGTTCCTGCCGCGGATCACCCGGATGCGCGAAGCGCGCTCACGACAGCTCGGAGCACGGCGTCCGAGCTGAGCGGAGCCCCGCAGACACGAAGAGAGGCCCTCGGATTCCCGAGGGCCTCTCTTCGTGTCTGCAGTCGTCAGTCGGCGCTGGCGACCACCAGGACGGCGTTGTGTCCGCCGAACCCGAAGGAGTTGCTGATGGCGATCTGCGGACCCTCGCCGAGCGGGGCCGGCTCGCCGGAGAGACGGAACGGCACGGCCGGGTCGGGCTCGGTCATGTTGATCGTCGGCGGCGCCACGCGGTCGCGCAGCGCGAGGAGGGAGAAGATCGCCTCGAGGGCGCCGGTGCCGCCGAGCAGGTGCCCGGTGGATGCCTTCGTCGCGGAGACGGGGATCTCGTCGATCCGGTCGCCGAAGACCTTCCTCAGGGCGACGTACTCGTTCGGGTCGCCGACCGGCGTCGAGGTCGCGTGCGCGTTGATGTGGGTGACCTGGTCGGCGGTGATGCCGGCCTCCTCGAGCGCCTGCGTGACGGCGCGAGCCGCACCGTTGCCCTCGGGGTCGTTCCCGGTGATGTGGTACGCGTCGGCCGTGACGCCGCCGCCCAGCACGTAGCCGTAGATCTTGGCGCCGCGGGCCTTGGCGTGCTCCTCGGTCTCGAGGATCAGCACGGCGGCACCCTCGCCCATGACGAAGCCGTCACGGTCGATCGCGCCGGGGCGGGAGGCGTGGGCGGGGTCGTCGTTGCGACGCGAGAGCGCCTGCGCCGAGGCGAAGGAGGCCATCGTGATCGGGTGGATCGCGGACTCGGTGCCACCGGCGATCACGACGTCGGCGAGACCGTCCTGCAGGTGGTGGTACGCGTGGATGATCGACTCGGTGCTCGATGCGCACGCGCTGACCACGGTCTGCGCGTAGGCGCGGGCCTGAAACTGCAGCGACAGGTTCCCTGCGGCGGCGTTCGGCATGAGCATGGGGACCGTGAGCGGCATGACCCGGCGGGGGCCCTTCTCGCGCAGCGTGTCCCAGGCGTCCAGAAGCGTCCAGAGGCCACCGATACCGGTGGCGAAGTCGATGCCGAGGCGCTCGGGGGCGACCTCGGGGGAACCAGCATCCTCCCACGCCTCGCGCGCGGCGATCAGCGCGAACTGCGACGAGGGGTCGAGGCGCTTGGCCTCGTGGCGGGGGAGCACCTCTTCGGGGCGGACGATCGCCTCGGCGGCGAAGGTGACGGGCAGCTCGTACTGCTGGACCCAGTCGTGTTCGAGCGTGCGGGTGCCGGACATTCCGGCCAGCAGGTTCGTCCAGTTCTCCGGGGCCGTGCCGCCGATGGCGGACGTGGCGCCGATGCCGGTGACGACGATGCGCTTGGTCATGAGGTGTGGTTCCTTGTCGAACGTCGAAGGGGATGAGAGGGCAGGGCGGAGGATGCCACACCCCGCGAGGTGCGGGGGTGGCATCCTGCCGGGATTACTCCTGGCCCGCGACGATGAAGTTGACGGCGTCGCCGACGGTCTTCAGGTTCTTGACCTCGTCGTCGGGGATGGTGACGCCGAACTTCTCCTCGGCGTTGACGACGATCGTCATCATCGAGATGGAGTCGATGTCGAGGTCGTCGGTGAACGACTTCTCGAGGGCGACCTCGGAGGCGTTGATGCCGGTCTCGTCGGTGATGAGCTCTGCGAGGCCAGCGAGGACCTCATCGTTGGTGAAAGCCATGTGGTCTTCCTCTTTCTTACGGGTTGTATTCGGAACCGTGGAACAGTCTAGGGAAGGTCAGCGCATTCTCAGGGAAGGACGACGACCTGTGCGGCGAACACGAGTCCTGCGCCGAAGCCGATCTGCAACGCGAGTCCACCCGAGAGCTCGGGGTGCTCGGCCATCAGGCGGTGGCTGGCGAGGGGGATCGATGCGGCCGACGTGTTGCCCGTGGTCTCGATGTCGCGGGCGATCACCGTGGTCTCGGGGAGCTTCAGCTGCTTGGCGAACTCGTCGATGATGCGCATGTTCGCCTGGTGGGGGATGAACGCGGCGATGTCGGTGGGCTCGACGCCCGCTCGGTCGAGCGCCTCGCGGGCGACCTTGGCCATCTCCCACACCGCCCAGCGGAAGACCGTCTGGCCCTCCTGGCGGAGCGTGGGCCACGGCACCTCGCCGTCGCGGAACTCGGTGAGCGTGGCGTTCATGCCCACGGCGTCGGCCTTGGAACCGTCCGAACCCCACACCGCGGGTGCGATGCCCGGCGTGTCGCTCGGACCGATCAGTGCCGCGCCCGCCCCGTCGCCGAGGAGGAACGAGATGCTGCGGTCGGTCGGGTCGACGACGTCGGAGAGCTTCTCGGTGCCGATCACCAGGGCGTAGCGCGCAGCGCCGGCCTTGATCAGTGCGTCCGCCTGGGCGATCGCGTACGCGTAGCCGGCGCAGGCCGCGTTGATGTCATAGGCGGCCGCCGGGTTCGCGCCCACGCGGTCGGCGACGATCGCCGAAACCGACGGGGTCTGCTTCGGGTTGCTGATGGTCGCGACGATCACGAGATCGACCTGGTCCGCCGGGACGCCCGACTTCTCGATGGCCTCGGCCGCCGCGGTGGTCGCGAGGTCGATCGCGTCGGTACCCTTGTCGGCACGGGCACGGGTGATGATGCCGGTGCGCTGGCGGATCCACTCGTCGCTGGAGTCGATCGGCCCGATCAGGTCGTCGTTCGGCACGGCGTTCTCCCCACGGGCGGCGCCGTAGGAGTAGATGCGGGTGTAGGCGGGACCGGTGACCTGGGCGAGGGTGACGCTCATGCGGCTTCTCCGTTCAGCAGCGCGACGGCTGCATCAAGATCTTCGGGGGTCTTCACCGCGACGGTCGGCACGCCTCGGAGGCCGCGCTTGGCCAGCCCGACCAGGGCGCCGGCGGGGGCGAGCTCGATCACACCGGTGACACCGGCGTCGGCGAAGGACTGCATGCACAGGTCCCAGCGCACCGGCGAGGACACCTGATCGACGAGGTAGCTGAGCGCCTGGGCGCCGTCCGCCACGACGGAGCCGTCGCGGTTGGTCCACAGCGTGATGTCGGGGTTCGCGGGCGTGACGTCGGCGACGGCGTCGCGGAGGGCGGCGACCGCGGAGGCCATGTACCGGGTGTGGAACGCGCCGGCGACCTGGAGCGGGACGACGCGGGTGCCCTTGAGGGGCTCCTCGGCGAGGGCCGCGAGGGCGGGAAGTGCGCCGGCGACCACGATCTGTCCGCCGCCGTTGTAGTTGGCGGGGGAGAGGTCGAGCTCGGCGAGACGGGCGAGAAGCGCCTCCTCGTCACCGCCGAGAACCGCGCTCATGCCGGTCTGCTCCTGAGCGGCGGCATCGGCCATGGCGCGGCCGCGGATGCCGACCAGGCGCATGCCGGTCTCGGCATCGATCACGCCGCTGCCCACGAGGGCGGCGATCTCGCCGACCGAGTGTCCCGCGGTGCCGTCGGCACGACGACCGGCCCGCTGCGTCAGCGCGTCAGCCGCGATGAGCGAGGCGGCGACGATCAGCGGCTGCGCGATGCGCGTGTCGCGGATCGTGTCCGCGTCGGACACGGTGCCGTGTTCGCGAAGATCGACCTCGGCGGCGTCCGAGTACGCGGCGAGGCGCTCGGCCACCCCGTCGAGCTCGAGCCAGGGGGCGAGGAATCCGGGGGTCTGCGAGCCCTGTCCAGGGCATACGACGACAATCACCCACCCAGTCTGCCAACGATTGCGGCGAAGCGGTGGATGATCCATCACAAGATTGCGAGAAACCCTTGTGTGTGGCGTACAGAAGTCGGCGGGAGACGCTCAGCGCTGCGGGCGTCGGAGCGGCACGCGGCGACGCACCTGCTCCGCGGCACCGATCGAGCCGAGGATCAGGGCCGTCTGCAGGATGAGAGCCTCGCGGGGGCCGGTGGCATCCCAGCCGATGACCTCGCTGACGCGCTTGAGGCGGTAGCGCACCGTGTTGGGGTGCACGAACAGCTCGCGAGCCGTCGCCTCGAGGGAGCGCCCGTTGTCGAGGTAGCTCCACAGCGTGGTGACGAGGTCGGTGGAGTGTGCCTGCAGGGGGCGGAAGATGCGCTCGATCAGCGTCTGCTTCGCGAGCGGGTCTCCGGCGAGAGCACGCTCCGGGAGCAGGTCGTCCGCCTCGACGGGACGGGGAGCTCCGCGCCAGGCGCGGGCGACGGCGAAACCCGCGAGGGCGGCACGCGCGCTCTGGCTCGCGTCCACCAGCGCGGCGACGGCCGGGCCGAGCACGACGTACCCGGGGCCGAACGACGGTTCGAGGCGGGCGGCGATCTCCTGGAAGCCGAGCTCCTCTTCCTCGCCCTCCTGGCCTTCGACGCGGGCGCGGCCGAGCACGAGGACGAGACGGGAGCCCTGCACGCCGATGAGCACATCGACGGCGAGCTTCCGCGCCGTCCGGCGGACGAGGTCGACGTCGAACTGCGGCGGGGTCGTGCCGACGAGGACGGCGACCTCACCGTGACCGTGCCAGCCGAGCGCGGCGATCCGGCTCGGGAGCTCCTCGTCGGCCTCGCCCGTGAGGATCGAGTCGACGACGAGTGCTTCCAGACGCGCATCCCAGAGGCCGCGTGCTTCGGCGGCCCGGGCGTACACGTCCGCCGCGGCGAAGGCGACGTCGCGGGAGTAGAGCAGGATCGCCTCGCGGAGATCGTCCCCGCGGCCGGCGACGCGCTCCTCCGTGACCTCGACGGTCACGCGGATGAGCTGCAGCGTCTGCTGGAGGCTGACGCTGCGCAGCAGCTCACGCGGAGCGGCGGCGAAGATGTCGGCCGCGATCCACGGGGTGGAGGTGGGGTCTTCGTACCACTGGATGAACGACGTGATGCCCGCCTGGGCCACCAGCCCGACCGCAGAGCGGCGGGCTGGTGGCATGTCGGCGTACCACGGGAGGGTGTCCTCCAGGCGCTTGATCGTCACCGAGGCGATGTCACCGGAGATCCGGCGCAGCCAGGTGAGCGTCGCGGCCTTGTCCATGCCGGAAGGAGAAGAACCTGTCACCGAGGACTCAGCTTTCGCCGCCCGCGTTGCCGCTGGTCCCGGCGTTCACATCGTGCAGGCTGTACTTCTGGATGGCCTGTGCGGCGAGAGAACGGTCGACGACCCCGTCCTCGGCGAGCGACTGCAGCGTGCGGACGACGATCGACGGGCCGTCGATCTTGAAGAAGCGACGTGCGGCGGCACGCGTGTCGGAGAAGCCGAAGCCGTCCGCACCGAGCGTGGCGAAACGGTTCGGGACCCACGGACGGATCTGGTCCTGCACCGCGTGCATGAAGTCGCTGACCGCGACGACCGGTCCCTCGGCACCCTGGAGCTTCTGGGTGAGGTACGCGGTGCGGGGCTCTTCCTCCGGGTGCAGGAAGTTGTGCTCGTCGGCGGCGAGGCCGTCGCGGCGCAGCTCGGTCCAGGAGGTGACCGACCAGACGTCGGCGATCACGCCCCAGTCGTTCTTCAGCAGCTGCTGCGCCTCGAGGGCCCAGGCGAGTCCGACGCCCGACGCGAAGAGCTGGGCGCGGGGGCCCTCGCCCTCGCCGACCGAGACGCGGTGGATACCGCGCACGATGCCGTCGACGTCCGCGTTCTCCGGCTCGGCGGGCATCACCATCGGCTCGTTGTAGAGCGTGATGTAGTACATGACGTTCGGGTCTTCGTGGTTGCCGCCGTACATGCGCTCGAGACCGGAGCGCATGATGTGCGCGATCTCGTAGCCGTAGGCCGGGTCGTACGAGACCGTCGCCGGGTTGGTGGCGGCGAGCAGGTGCGAGTGACCGTCGGCGTGCTGCAGGCCCTCACCCGTGAGGGTGGTGCGACCTGCCGTCGCGCCCATGATGAACCCGCGGGCCATCTGGTCGCCGGCCGCCCACTGGGCGTCGCCGGTGCGCTGGAATCCGAACATCGAGTAGAAGAGGTAGATCGGGATCAGCGGCTCGCCGTGCGTGGCGTACGACGTGCCGGCCGCGGTGAACGCCGCGAGGGCGCCCGCCTCGTTGATGCCGACGTGCACGATCTGGCCCTGCGGGCTCTCCTTGTAGGCGAGGAGGAGTTCGCGGTCGACCGACGTGTAGTGCTGGCCGTTCGGGTTGTAGATCTTCGCCGACGGGAAGTAGGCGTCCATTCCGAACGTACGAGCCTCGTCCGGGATGATCGGGACGATGCGGTGGCCGAAGTCCTTCGAGCGCAGCAGGTCCTTCAGCAGACGGACGAACGCCATGGTCGTGGCGATCTCCTGCGTGCCGGAGCCCTTCTTGGGCAGGGCGTAGGCCGAGTCGTCCGGGAGCGACAGTCCGACGTGGGTGGAACGGCGCTCCGGCAGGTACCCGCCGAGAGCCTGGCGACGCTCGAGCATGTACTGGATGGTCTCGTCCTGGGGGCCCGGGTTGTAGTACGGGGGCAGGTACGGGTTCTCCTCGAGCTGCGAATCCGTGATCGGGATGTGCATCGCGTCGCGGAACGTCTTGAGGTTGTCCAGCGTCATCTTCTTCATCTGGTGGGTCGCGTTGCGGCCCTCGAAGTGCGGACCGAGGCCGTAGCCCTTGACGGTCTTCGCGAGGATGACGGTGGGCTTGCCCTTGTGCTCGGTCGCTGCCTTGAACGCGGCATAGACCTTGCGGTAGTCGTGGCCACCGCGCTTGAGGTTCCAGATGTCCTCGTCGGAGTAGTCCTTGACGAGGGCGGCGGCACGCTCATCGCGTCCGAAGAAGTGCTCGCGGACGTAGGCGCCGGACTCGGCCTTGTACGTCTGGTAGTCACCGTCGGGGGTGACGTTCATCAGGTTGAGCAGCGCACCCTCGGTGTCGCGGGCGAGCAGGTCGTCCCATTCGCGACCCCAGACGACCTTGATGACGTTCCAGCCCGCACCGCGGAAGAACGACTCGAGCTCCTGGATGATCTTGCCGTTGCCGCGCACCGGGCCGTCGAGGCGCTGCAGGTTGCAGTTGACGATGAACGTGAGGTTGTCGAGGCCCTCGTTGGCGGCGACCTGCAGCTGGCCGCGGCTCTCGACCTCGTCCATCTCGCCGTCGCCGAGGAATGCCCACACGTGCGACTGCGACGTGTCCTTGATGCCACGGTTCTCGAGGTACTTGTTCGACATCGCCTGGTAGATGGCGTTGATCGGACCGAGACCCATGGAGACGGTCGGGAACTGCCAGTACTCCGGCATCAGACGCGGGTGCGGGTAGGAGGGGATGCCGTTCGGGGCGTGCGACTTCTCCTGGCGGAAACCGTCGAGCTGGTCCTCGCTCAGGCGTCCCTCGAGGAAGGAACGGGCGTAGGTGCCGGGGGAAGCGTGACCCTGGATGAAGATCTGGTCCGCGCCGCCGGGGTTGTCGGCCCCCTTGAAGAAGTGGTTGAAGCCGACCTCGTACAGAGCTGCCGAGGAGGCGTACGTCGAGATGTGGCCACCGACACCGATGCCGGGGCGCTGCGCGCGGTGCACCGTGATCGCGGCGTTCCACCGGATCCAGGCGCGGTAGCGACGCTCGACCTCTTCGTCGCCCGGGAACTCGGGCTCGTTCTCCGAGGCGATGGTGTTGATGTAGTCCGTCGTCGGGACCATCGGCACGCCCAGGTGCAGCTCCTTCGAGCGCTTGAGCAGGCTGAGCATGATCTCGCGGCCTCGGCCATGGCCCTTGGCATCGACCAGCTCATCGAGGGACTGCTGCCACTCGCCGGTCTCCTCCGGATCGCTGTCGAGGGGGCCCTGGGAGTACGGATCCTGGTCGTGCACGGTCACGGGGGAACCTTTCGTCAAGCTGGCAGGTCATGCCAAGGAAACGGGAAGCGACACGGGCAGCCTTGTCAGCTGTGCACAACGCGCGCCGCCATCAGCCTATCCCTCTTCTACGACACGGGTGCGCAACGGGCGGCCGATAGACTGAGCGCACCAGGGCCTTTAGCTCAGCTGGTAGAGCGCCACGTTTACACCGTGGATGTCGTCGGTTCGATCCCGGCAGGGCCCACAGCATTCTCGTCAACCTCGCCGATCAGGTACCCCACCCCCCACCCCGCGCCACAGGCCCTCCCGCGGTGACGCAGGAGGGTGCACTCACATGAGCTGTCGACTTCTGGCCGTGATCACCGAGGTGGGGATGTGTCCAGCGGCGAGGACGACAGCGGCGATCGCGAGCCAGGGGTTCCCGAGCCACGCTGCGCCGGCGAGGAACGCGAGGACGGGGAGCAGCGCCATGGGCACCGGAACACCCCGCACAGGGCCGAGGAGCGCCTGCAACGGACGCCCCGTCCTGAGGAAACGCACCCACAGCGCCCAGTAGGCGAAGACGAAGACGGCCACGGGGATGAGCCACCACCAGTGCACGGATGCGCCCACGGTGATCGCGGGAACCGTCACGCACAGAGCCTGTCCCACGCGCTCCAGGACCACGAAGACCCCCGGCACGCGGACGTCTCCCATCGGCGGCCGCGGCGGGAACCACAAGAGGAGCAGGTTCGGCGCGAAGACAGCGAGGCCGAGCGCGAGACCCAGCCCGGAGAAGCCCATATCCCCGAGGGTATCGGCCCGTTCACGCTCTGCGGCAGCGCCGACGGCCCATCGATGGGTGCGGCGTCACCGTCAGGACGAGGGCGTGGTCGACCGCTCCTGTGCGAACTGTCGGGTCACGCGTATCGTGCCGACGACGAGCGTCAGCACGAAGACGAGATCGAAGATGGCAGCGAACACGGTGAGCCAGAGGCGGTCCGCGTCCGTCATGCTCACTTCGCCGGTCCATCCGAGGACGGCGCCGACCGTGAGGCAGGCGGCGATCGCGCCCAGCGGCAGGAGGGTCACGATGCTCCAGAGCAGGCGTCGTGCTGCTGTGCGCGGCGGGTGCCGCTGACCGGCGTGGAAGAGTGCGGAGGACACGTCGCCGATCCTATGCGGTGCAGCACCGAACCGCAGCGCGATGTCCCGTCCGACGCGAGGGGACACGTGACGCCGGGCTGGTGTGCCTACTGTGGCGGAGGAGCGAGCGTGAAGAGGAAGAGCGACAGCAGCGAAGGGCTGAGCGTGACGATCAGCACTCCGACCGCGATGAGGAACGCGGCGAGGCTGAGGGCGGTCCCGCGAAGGAGCGGATCCCTTCGGAGCGACCTCCGTGAGAGGAGCGAACCTGCGAGAGCGCCGACGGCGAGGAGGACCGACAGTCCCCAGACCCACGTCGTCGCGGCCGCCGCGAGGCTCAGCACGAAGCTGACGATGGCCGTGCCGTCGACGGGGCGGGCGACGGTCACGGTCGTCGTGTCTCCTCGGGGGCTGCTCACGCGTACGACAGTAACGGGAGCACGCGAGCAGGGGAAGAGCTCACGTGCGGCGACGGCGACCGCCCGGGAGGATGAGCCCGGATCGCTCCCCTCGGGGCGTAGCGTGGTGCCTGCACAACGAGTCGTTCATCGAGGAGCAGGAGCGGGCACATGACGGGACGCGTCGTCATCAGCGGGGCATCCGGGCTGATCGGATCCGCACTCGCCGACAGCCTCCGCGCCGACGGCGTCGAGGTCACCACGCTCGTGCGTCGCGCCCCGCAGTCGGAGGACGAGGCGCAGTGGGAGCCGGGGGAGAGCCCGCTCGATCCCGAGGTGCTGGCGGGAGCGGAAGCCGTCGTCGCCCTCGGCGGTGCCAGCGTCGGACGACTGCCCTGGACGCGTGGCTACCGGCGCGAGCTCATCGACTCCCGCCTGCAGGCCACGCGCACGCTCACCACCGCGCTGCGGGCGCTGCGTGCCGACGCGCCCGCCCTCGTCTCGGCATCAGCGGTCGGCTACTACGGCTCCGCGCCGGGGGAGGTCCTCACGGAGGACTCCGCAGCCGGGGAGACGTTCCTCGCCGATCTCACGGTGCGGTGGGAGGCCGAGGCGCGACGGGCCGAAGACCACACCCGGGTCGCGCTGCTCCGCACCGCTCCCGTCATCCACCGCCGCGGGGTGCTCAAGCCCCTCGTGCAGCTCACGCGTTTCGGAGTCTCCGGGCCGCTCGGACGCGGCACGCAGGTCTGGCCGTGGATCTCCCTCGACGACGAGGTCGCGGCGATCCGGCACATCATCGACGCGAAGGTCGCCGGACCGGTGAACCTCACCGGTCCCACCCCGGCTTCCGCGAACGACATCGGTCGCGCGCTCGCCGCGCGGATGCACCGCCCGTTCTGGCTCCCGGTCCCTTCCTGGGCGCTGCGGTTCGCGCTCGGCGATGCGGCGGAATCGCTGCTCCTCCCGGACGCCGACGTGCGCCCGCAGGTGCTGGAGCGCACGGGATTCCGCTTCACCCACCGGACCGCCGCCGAGGCCGTCGACGCGGCGCTCTGACGTCGCTGCTTCTGCACGTGACCGTTCCGGCGGCGCCCCTCCCGGATCGGCACCCTGCACTGCCAGACGGCACCCTCCACTGCCAGACTGAGCGCATGGAGATCATCGAGAACTCGAAGCTCACCGTCGTCGGAGCGGGAAGCGTGGGGTCGAGCGTCGCGTACGCCGCGCTCATCCGCGGATCGGCTCGTCATGTCGCGCTCTACGACATCGCGACCGAGAAGGTGGAGGCCGAGGTGCTCGACCTCGCCCACGGTACGCAGTTCACCGGGTCCAGCGACATCATCGGCGGCAGCGACATCTCGGTGGCGGCCGGTTCGCACGTCGTGGTCATCACCGCCGGTGCGAAGCAGAAGCCCGGACAGACCCGCATCGAGCTCGCCGAGGTCAACGCAGGGATCATCCGCCGCATGATGCCCGACCTGCTCGCGGTCGCCCCGAACGCGGTCTACGTGATCGTGACGAACCCCTGCGACGTGCTCACGGTCATCGCCCAGGAGGAGACCGGGCTTCCTCCGGAGCGGATCTTCGCGTCGGGTACCGTGCTCGACACGTCGCGGCTGCGCTGGAAGCTCGGGCAGCGCGCGGGTGTGTCGACGGCCAGCGTGCACGCCCACATCATCGGCGAGCACGGCGACACCGAGTTCCCGCTCTGGTCTCGTGCGACCATCGGCACGGTGCCGATCCTGGAGTGGGAGACGCCCGACCACCCGCGCTTCACGATGGAGGAGCTGCAGGAGATCGCGGTCGACGTGCGCGACGCCGCCTACAAGGTCATCCTGGGCAAGGGCGCCACCAACTACGCGATCGGACTCTCGAGTGCACGCATCGTCGAGGCGATCCTGCGCGATGAGCACGCCGTGATGCCGGTGAGCACGGTGCTGCGCGACTTCCACGGGCTCGACGGCGTCGCCCTCTCCGTGCCGTCGATCGTGAGCGCGAAGGGTGCCGTGCCGATCCGGAACACGTCGTTCTCGGACCACGAGCTCGGGCTGCTCCGTCAGTCCGCGGATGCGCTGCAGGCGGCCGCGGCCGACCTGCGCCGCTGAGGGACGCCGGCGCGAACCGGCGCCCCTCGCCCTCACCGTCCGTGCGGGTCGGTCCGGTTCAGCGTCGCGACGACCTGGTCGTAGTCGCCCCGCGCCTCGCCGTAGCGGAGGAACTTCACCCGCTCGACCTGGATCTCGGTGGCGTCGGGCTGCGACTCGATCAGTGCCGTCACCTCGTCGATGAACTCGTCCAGCGGCATCGCCGCCTCGTTGTCCTCGTGACCCGGCATGAGGGGCGTGCGGACTGCCGGCGGCTCGAGCTCGAGCACCGAGACGCTCGTCCCCGCGAGCTGCAGCCGCAGCGACTCGCTCAGCATGTGGATCGCGGCCTTGCTGGCGTTGTACGTGGGCGTCACGCGCAGCGGGGCGAAGGCGAGCCCCGAAGACACGGTCATGATCGTCGCGTCCTGCTGCGCACGCAGGTGGTCGATGAACGCGGCGATGAGGCGGATCGGGCCGAGGACGTTGGTGGTGACCGTCTCCTCCGCGGTCTCCAGGAATCCGGAGGGCGTGGTCCAGTCCTCGGCGCGCATGACGCCGGCCATCGTGATGAGCACGTTGAGTGCAGGATGCGCGGCGAGCACGGCCCGGGAGGCCTCGGCGATGCTGCCGGCATCCGTCGTGTCGATCCGGACCGTGTGGATGCCGGGGTGCTCCGCGGCGATCGAGGTGAGCCGGTCCTGTCGGCGCCCGCCCACGATGACGGTGTTGTCGCGTTCGTGCAGGCGCAGAGCGAGGGCGAGACCGATGCCGCTGGTCGCGCCGGGGATGAAGATGGTGTTTCCGCTGATGTCCATGCATCCAGCATCCGAGCGTCGCCGAGCGCCCTCCAGAGAGCGGTCATCCAGGGATCGGCGGTCCCTGGATCGGATCATGCCGCCGGGGGATACTTCAGAGGTGGACCGTGATGCACTGGCCGAATTCCTCCTTCGTCGACGCGAAGCCCTGACGCCCGCCGACGTCGGCCTGTCGACGGGGCCGCGGCGTCGCACGGCGGGGTTGCGCCGCGAGGAGGTCGCGCAGCTGGCCACGATGTCGACCGACTACTACACGCGTCTGGAGCAGCGGCGGGGTCCGCAGCCGAGCGTGCAGATCCTCGCCGCACTGGCCCGTGCGCTGCGGCTGACCGAGGACGAGCGGGACTACCTGTTCCGACTCTGCGGACACAGTGCCCCCGACCGGGCGCATGTGACCGACTATGTGCGACCCGGCATCCTCCGAGTGCTCGACCGTCTGCATGACACACCGGCGTTCGTGGTGTCCGTCCTCGACGAGGTGCTCGTGCAGAACGACGCCTCGCGGACGCTGATCGGCGATGCGGGCGGGCTCACGGGACTCGATCGCAGCGGCATCTACCGCTGGTTCGCCCATCCCGAGCTCGAACGTCGTCGCTACCGCGAGGTGGATCATCCCCGGCAGTCGCGCGCGCTCGTCGCATCGTTGCGCGCCGCCCACGGGGTGATGGGTGCGCGTTCGAGGGCCGGGGAGATCGTCGCCGAGCTGTCGGCCCGCAGCCCGGAGTTCGTGGAGCTCTGGGACGCGCACGAGGTGAGCCGCCGGTTCGAGCAGCACAAGGTGATGGTGCACCCCGAGCTGGGCGAGATCGAGGTCGACTGCCAGGCGCTGTTCACCGAGGACGAGTCCCAGGCGCTGATCGTGCTGACCGCGGCGCCCGGCAGCGAGGCGGCGAGCAAGCTCGAGTTCCTGCGGGTGCTGGGCACGCAGAACGTCTGACCGCGGTGCCGGTCAGGACTCCTCGTGCGTCCGCGGGTCCGCGCCGAAGAGGCGTCCGTCGGCACGCCCGAGCGCGGTGATCGCCGCCACCTCGGCGTCGTCGAGCACGATCTCCGCCGCCGCCAGGTTCGCCACCTGATGCTCGAGGGACGATGCCTTGGGGATCGACACGGCGCCGCGGGCGACGTGCCAGGCGAGCACCGTCTGCGCGGCGGTGATGTCGTGCGCGGCGGCGACCTCGCGGATCACGGCCTCGTCCAGGAGCTCGCGAGCGCGTCCGAGGGGACTCCACGCCTCGGTGAGGATGCCGTGTTCGCGGTGGTACGCGATCTGCTCCTCCTGCGGGAAGTACGGGTGCACCTCGATCTGGTTGACGACGGGACGGACACCGGTCTCGTGCTCGATGCGCTCCAGGTGCTCCGGCAGGAAGTTCGAGACGCCGATCTGCCGGACGACCCCGCGCGCCTGCGCGTCGACGAGAGCGGCCCAGGCCTGGACGTACTCGTCCTGGCTGGGGTTCGGCCAGTGGATGAGGTGCAGGTCCGTCGCGTCGAGGCCGAGACGCGAGCGGCTCTCCTCGATGCTGGTGCGCGCCTTCTCCGACGGGTGATGCCGCCCGGGCAGCTTCGTGGTGACGATGATCTCCGCGCGGTCGACGTCGGACGCCGCGACCCCGCGTCCGACCGATCCCTCGTTCTCGTAGTTGAAAGCGGTGTCGATGAGGCGGTACCCGGCGCCGATGCCCCCGGCGACCGCGTCGGCTCCGGCATCGCCGTTGAGCGCATACGTGCCGAGGCCGATCGCCGGCAGCGCGAATCCGTTGTGGGCGGTGAAGGTGGGGACGACGGGCTGAGCGGTCACAGGGGCTCCTTCGTTGGCTTTTCCTCGAGCGTACGCTGAGGGTGTGATGCGAGAGGTGGACATGGCGCAAGATGACGTCGTGATCGAGGACGCGGCGCGGTGCCCCTGCTCGTCGGGTGATGTGTTCGGCGACTGCTGCGGTCCGCTGCTCCAGGGGGCGCCGGCTCCGACCGCCGAGCGACTGATGCGCTCCCGCTACACGGCGTTCGCGCTCGAGGACGCCGATTATCTCCGGCGCACGTGGCACGCGACGACCCGTCCCGCGACGGTCGAGGTCGAACCGGAGCTGCAGTGGCGACGGCTGCTCATCATCGACCGGGTGGCCGGTGGCCCCTTCGACCGTGAGGGCGTCGTGGAGTTCGAGGCGTTCTGGCGCCAGGGTGCGGACCGCGGCTCGCTGCACGAGCGCAGCCGCTTCGTCCGTGAGGAGCGTCAGTGGTACTACGTCGACGGCGATGTGACCTGATGGGCGGACGTCGCCGCAGCGACTAGATTTGAGAGCGTGAACGCCAGCCCCGAGAACCAGCGCACCCTGCTCGACATCGCCGACCTCGACCGGCGCATCGCGCAGGCCGAGCGCGCCCGCACGAAGCCGAGCCAGGCGGGGCGGATCACCGAACTCGTCGCCATCCGCCAGGAGCAGCTCCGCGAGCTGACGACGCTCGCCGGCACCCGTGACGACGTGCGCGCCGAGCTGAAGCGACTGGAATCGGACGTCGCGGTCGTCGAGGCGCGTCGCAACCGAGACGCCGAGCGGCTCGCCGCATCGACGAACTCGAAGGACGCGCAGGCGCTCGAGCACGAGCTCGCGAGCCTCGCCCGGCGACAGAGCGATCTGGAAGACGCCGAGCTCGACGTCATGGGTCGACTCGAAGAGGCAGAGGCCGCCCTCGCCGCACAGCAGGCGCTCCTCGACACCACGACCGCGGAGGGCTCGTCGCTCACCGCGCAGGCCAAGGCCGATGTCGCCGCGGCGACCGAGCTCGGTGCACAGCTCGCCCGCGATCGTGCCGCCGTCGCCGAGAGCGTGGCGCCGGAACTGCTGGCCGAGTACTCGCGACGGGCCGCGAACAGCGCCGGCGCGGCGCTCCTCACCCGTGGCACCTGCGAGGGCTGCCGCATCCTGCTCCCCAGCACCGACCTGAACGACATCCGCCGCGCTCCGGACGAGCTCGTGGTCTCGTGCCCCGAGTGCGGCTGCATCCTCGTGCGCACCGAGGAGTCCGGGCTCGCATGAGCGGTTCCCGCGACCGCCGACCATGACGACGCCCGCGTCGGGCGCCGAACGACGCATCGCGCTGATCTCGGTCGGCCCGCAGGACTACGTCGCGATCGAGCTCGGCAGCGACGACGAGGAGCGGAGTCGTACGCCTCTACGCGCGGGTGAGCTCGCCGCGTGGGTCGCCGAGAACGAGGCCTCCGACGCGCCGAGGTGGATCATCCGCTCGGCCGCGGAGATCTACGCCTCACTGCTCCTCGACGGCGTGCGCATCGGCCGCAGCCACGATCTGGTGCTGTGCCATGCGATCCTTCGCGACACCGCGACGGTGCCGATTCCGCTCGCGGCCACGGCGGACTGGGAACGACGTGAGCCCACGGCCGCAGCCCCCTCGCTCTTCGACGTGTTCGATGACGAGGGCGGCGACGACGCGATCGCCGCGGCGCTGGACCAGTACCGCTCCCAGCGCCGGGTGATCGCGGATGCGGCCGACGGCCGGCTCACGCTGCTCTGCGCCGCCGAGTCCGCCGGTGGCCTCATCGCCGAGGAGATGCGCGTCGCCGGGCTGCCGTGGGACGAGGGCGTGCACGATGCGATCCTCACCGAGACGCTCGGCACCCGCCCCGTCGCGGGAGGGCTCCCGAGTCGCATGGTCGAGGTCGGGGATCGGGTCCGAGAGCTCCTGGGCGATGCCACGCTGCACCTCGACAGCCAGCCGAAGCTGCTCCGCGCCCTGCATCGGGTCGGGGTGCACGTGGAGTCGACGAGCCGCTGGGAGCTGGCGGAGCACGACCACCCGGTCGTGGAGCCCCTCCTCGCCTACAAGAAGCTCTCCCGGCTGCTCAGCGCCAACGGCTGGGGCTGGCTCGCCGAGTGGGTGCACGACCGCCGGTTCCGTCCCGTCTATATCCCCGGGGGCGTGGTGACGGGGCGCTGGGCCTCGGCGGGAGGAGGGGCCCTGCAGCTGCCGCGCAGTCTCCGCCCCGCGGTCCGCGCGGATCCGGGCTGGACGCTGGTCGTGGCGGACGTGGCGCAGCTGGAGCCGCGGATGCTGGCCGCGATGGCGGCGGACGAGGCGATGGCCCGTGCCGCGCGAGGGAGCGACCTCTACGCCGGCGTCGTCGCGTCCGGTGCCGTCGCCACCCGCGAGGAGGCGAAGTACGCGGTCCTCGGCGCGATGTACGGCGCGACCACCGGCGACAGCGGGCGACTGGTGCCCCGGCTGCGGAAGGTCTATCCGCGCGCGATGGCCCTCGTCGACGCAGCGGCGCGGACGGGGGAGGACGGCGGGATCGTCTCCACCTGGCTCGGCCGGTCCTCGCCACGACCCTCGGCGGAGTGGATGCGGCTGCAGGCGGAGGCGACCGACGCGGACGCCGACCCCGCGGTCGTGGCCCTCGCCCGGCGCCGAGCGCGCGACTGGGGACGCTTCACGAGGAACTTCGTCGTCCAGGGAACCGCCGCGGAATGGTCGTTGATCTGGCTCGCCGAGATCCGCCATCGGCTGCAGCAGATCCCGGAGGTCTTCATGGCGGCGGAGGCGTCCGGCCCTTTCGCCCGCTCTCCGCACCTCGCGTTCTTCCTGCACGACGAGGTGATCCTGCACGTCCCGCAGGAGCACGCGGAGGCGGCGGCCACCGCGGTCCGCGATGCGGCGGCCACCGCGACGACGCGGCTGTTCGGCTCCTTCCCGATCGATGTCCCCCTCGACCTGCGCATCGCGGAGTCGGCGGAGAAATAGCCGCGGGTGGCGGCATCCGGAGAACGTAGACTGGAGTCGCGAATGGGTCGACTGGACGGTCGCGTGGCGGGAAACCGCACCGAGGAACGTCCGGGCTCCTCAGGGCAGGACGGTGGGTAACGCCCACCCGGAGCAATCCGCGAGAAAGTGCCACAGAGAGTAGACCGCCCCGCAAGGGGTAAGGGTGAAAGGGTGGTGTAAGAGACCACCGGGGGCCATGGTGACATGGCCCGCCAGGTAAACCTCGTCCGGAGCAAGGTCAGACAGAGGATGTTGACGCGGCTCGCCGAGTCCTCGGGTAGACCGCTAGAGTGCCACGGCAACGTGTCGCCGAGAGAGATGGCCGTCGAAGGGGCGAAGAACCCCGGAACAGAACCCGGCGTACAGGTCGGCCCATTCGCCTCAGACGAAACGAAGGCCCCGATGACGACGAGTCATCGGGGCCTTCGCGTTGTCGGAGTAGAGGAGGGTCAGTCGCCGGCGAGCGAGGCCGCGCCGATGATGCCCGAGTTGTTGCGGTGGATCGCCGGGACGATCGGGGTCTTGAGCTCGAGCAGGGGGAGGAAGTCCCCGGCGTTCTTCGACACGCCGCCGCCGACCACGAAGAGGTCGGGGCTGAACAGGAACTCGATGTGCGAGTAGAACGCCTGCAGGCGCTCCGCCCACTCGGCCCAGGTGAGGTTCTCGCGCTCGCGCGCCGAGGTCGCGGCATACGTCTCGACCGACTCGTACTCGCGGAAGTTGAGGTGACCGAGCTCGGTGTTCGGCAGCAGCACGCCGTCGTAGAGGAACGCGGAGCCGATACCCGTGCCGAGGGTCGTGAGGAGGGTGAAGCCGCGGACGTCCCTGGCCGCTCCGTGGCGGGCCTCGGCGACGCCGGCGGCATCCGCGTCGTTCACGAACACGATGTTGCGACCGAGGCCGTCACGGAAGAAGCGCTCGGCGTCGAAGTCGATCCACTCCTTCGAGACGTTCGCAGCGGAGAGGGTCTTGCCGCGCTTGACGATCGCCGGGAAGGCGACACCGAGCGGGAGGGTCGACTCGTGCACGTCGAGCGTCTTGAGAACCGTCTGCACGGCGTTCAGCACATCCTGCGGCGATGCGCCTTCGGGAGTGGGCACCCGCACGCGGTCGGATGCCATGATTCCGTGCTCGAGGTCGACGATTCCTGCTTTGATACCCGTGCCGCCGATGTCGACGCCGATCGCTTTTGCCATGGGCGATAGCTTAGCGACCGCGGTACACGCCAGTAGGATCGATGACATCACGTGAAGAAGGGACAGACATGTCTGACGGTGACCACAAGTACTGGTACAACTCCGAGACCGGCGAGGTCGAGTTCGGCATGATCTCGCCCTCCATCGACCGGATCGGTCCTTTCGACACCGAGGCCGAGGCCCGCCGTGCCCCCGAGGTGCTGCAGGAGCGTTCGCGCGCCTGGGCCGACGAGGAAGCGGTGGAGCAGGGCTGGGACGTCAAGGGCGACGCAAAGGGCCAGGGCGCAGAGTAGTCATGGACAAGCAGAGGGACTTCGTCCTCCGCACCATCGAGGAGCGCGGCGTCAAGTTCGTGCGCCTGTGGTTCACCGACGTCATCGGCACCCTGAAGTCGGTGGCGATCGCCCCGGCCGAGGTCGAGGGCGCGTTCGCGGAGGGCATCGGATTCGACGGCTCGGCGATCGAGGGCCTGACTCGCACCTACGAGTCCGACCTGCTCGCGCAGCCCGATCCCACGACGTTCCAGACGCTGCCCTGGCGGGGGGAGATCGACCCCACCGCGCGCATGTTCTGCGACCTGACGACGCCCGACGGCCAGCCGGCCGTCGCCGACCCGCGGCACGTGCTCAAGCGCACGCTCGCCAAGGCCGCGGATGCCGGGTTCACGTTCTACACGCACCCCGAGATCGAGTTCTACCTGTTGAAGTCGTCGTCCTTCGGGCCTGACGGTCCGGTTCCGGTCGACTCCGCGGGCTACTTCGACAACGTCCCCGGCGGCACGGCGCACGACTTCCGTCGTCGTTCGGTGCGGATGCTGGAAGACCTCGGCATCTCCGTCGAGTTCAGCCACCACGAGGGCGGCCCCGGTCAGAACGAGATCGACCTCCGCTACGCGGACGCGCTGACGACGGCCGACAACGTCATGACCTTCCGCACGGTGATCAAGGAGGTGGCGATCGAGCAGGGCGTCTACGCGACGTTCATGCCGAAGCCGCTCAGCGGTCACCCGGGCAGCGGCATGCACACGCACATGTCCCTGTTCGAGGGCGACCAGAACGCCTTCTACGAGGAGGGCGCGAAGTACCAGCTCTCCAAGACGGGCCGCCACTTCATCGCGGGACTCCTCAAGCACGCGAACGAGATCTCCGCGGTCACGAACCAGTTCGTGAACTCGTACAAGCGCCTCTGGGGCGGCGACGAGGCCCCGAGCTTCATCACCTGGGGTCACAACAACCGCTCCGCGCTGGTGCGCGTGCCGATGTACAAGCCCAACAAGGGCCAGTCCTCCCGCGTGGAGTACCGGGCTCTGGACTCCGCGGCGAACCCGTACCTGGCCTACGCGCTCATGCTCGCCGCCGGGCTCAAGGGCATCGAGGAGGGCTACGAGCTCCCGCCCGAGGCCGAGGACAACGTGTGGGCCCTCAGCGATGCGGAGCGACGGGCCCTGGGCTACTCGGCACTGCCCGCGAGCCTCGACCACGCGCTCGAGTACATGGAGGAGTCCGAGCTCGTCGCCGAGACGCTCGGGGAGCAGGTGTTCAACTACGTGCTGCTCAACAAGCGCAAGGAGTGGGAGGCCTACCGCGGTCAGGTCACCCCGCTCGAGCTGAAGAACAACCTCGAGCTCCTCTGAGGCGCGTGCATGGCCCGTCCGGACGATTCCGTCTCGCTCTCCGCGCTGGCGAGGCTGGGGTTCGCCGAACTGAGTGAGGCCGCAGCGGCGCTGGCGGAACTGGCGACCATCCTCGATCGGCCGCGCTCGGTGCTGCTCGAAGCGGCGGGGGTGGCCGATCCGGATGCCGCCGTCCGCGGACTGCTGCGGGTGGCGCGCCGGGACGCGGCGCCTCTCCGCGCGCTGCTCGACGACGACGACACGCGTCGGCGGGTGTGGCGGGTGTTCGGCGCGTCCGAGGGGCTCGCGGAGTTCTTCCTGCGCCATCCGGAGGAGCTTTCCGTTCTCGCGGGGCCGGTGACCGGGCTTCCCACCGAGGAGCTGCTCGACGAGCGCCTGCTCGCGTCGGTGGGCGCGCGCGACGGCTTCGCGCAGGCCGGAGACGATGACGCGATCGTGGCCGTCCGCGTCGCGTACCGACGGAACCTGGCGGCCATCGCTGCCTACGACCTCACGCATCCGGCACCGGAGACCGTCGTCGCCGGGGTGTCGGCGGCTCTCGCGGACATCGCCGGCGCGGCGCTCGAAGCCTCGCTCGCTGTGGCCAGGACCCGTCTGCAGGAATCGATGGGGCACGACGAGGTCGCCGCCACCCGCCTCGCGATCATCGGCATGGGCAAGGCCGGCGCCCGCGAGCTGAACTACGTGAGCGACGTGGATGTGATCTTCGTCGGCGGCACGAGCGACGAGGAGGTCGTGAGCGAGGCCCGCGCGATCGACATCGCCACCCGACTGGCGCGGGAGACGATGCGGAACCTGAGCGCGATCGAGGTCGAGCCGGCGCTGTGGGAGGTCGATGCCGCGCTCCGCCCCGAGGGGAAGCAGGGAGCGCTCGTCCGGTCGCTCGCCTCGCATCTCGCGTACTACGACCGCTGGGCGAAGAGCTGGGAGTTCCAGGCGCTGCTCAAGGCCCGTCCGCTCGCGGGCGACCCGGAGCTCGGAGCCGACTACATCGCGGCGGTGCAGCCGAAGATCTGGTCCAGCGCCGCCAGGCAGGACTTCGTCGAGAGCGTCCAGCGCATGCGTGAGCGCGTGATGGAGCACATCGACCCCGAGGACGCGCCGTACCAGCTCAAGCTCGGTGCCGGCGGGTTGCGCGACATCGAGTTCACCGTCCAGCTCCTGCAGCTGGTGCACGGGCTCACCGACGAATCGCTGCGCACGCGCGGCACGCTCGAGAGCCTCGACGCCCTCGTCGACGGCGGCTACATCGGACGCGTGGACGCGGCCGCCTTCGCCGAGGACTACCGCCTGCTGCGACTGATGGAGCACCGTCTCCAGCTGCGCGAGCTCAGCCGCACGCATCTGATGCCGAAGACGCCGGCGGGACTGCGCGTCCTGGCCCGTGGCACGGGGCTGGCCGAGAGCGGCGAAGGCATGTGGGCGCGCTGGGAGGCGGTCCGCCGCGAGGTGCGGGAGATCCACACCCGCCTGTTCTATCGGCCGCTGCTCAGCGCCGTGGCCGGTCTGCCGGAGGAGGAGCGCACGCTCTCGGCCGCCCAGGCCCACGACCGACTGGCGGCGATCGGCTTCCGCGATCCGGCCGGTGCGCTGCGCCACATCGGCGCCCTGACGAGCGGACTCAGCCGCAAGGCCACCATCCAACGGCATCTGATGCCGATCATGGTGCGCTGGTTCGCCGACGGCAGCGACCCCGACTACGCGCTGCTCGCCTTCCGTCGGATCAGCGAGCGCCTCGGGGACACCCCCTGGTTCCTCCGGATGCTGCGGGACTCGTCCGGCGCCGCCGAGAGCCTCACCCGTCTGCTGTCCTCGTCGCGCTACGTGGGCGAGCTCCTCGAGTGGATCCCCGAGTCCGTGGCCTGGCTCGACAGCACCGGGCGCCTGCGTCCTCGCGGTGCGGCAGCGCTCGACGAGGAGGCGCGGGCCATCCAGACCCGCCACGAGACCATCGGAGACGCCCTGCGGGCCGTGCGGGCGCTGCGCCGCCGCGAGCTGCTGCGGACCGCGATGGGGGCGGTGCTCGGCGTGCTGACGATCGAGGAGGTCGCGACCGCGCTGACGGAGATCACCGAGGCGACGATCCAGGCCGCCCTGCGCGCGGTGATCCGGGAGGTCGTGCCGCCCGAGGACGAGGACCTGGACTTCGCCGTCATCGCGATGGGACGCTTCGGCGGTGCCGAGCTCGGCTTCGGATCCGACGCCGACATCCTCTACGTCTACGAGGCGAACGGGGTCGACCCGCAGCGGGCGCAGAAGCTCGCCACGCAGATCGTCGCCGGACTCCGCGAGCACCTGACCGATCACCGACTGCCGCTCGATCTCGACGCCGACCTCCGGCCCGAGGGGCGCAACGGTCCCGTCGTGCGGTCCATCGAGGCCTACACCGAGTACTACCGGCGTTGGTCGCTCTCCTGGGAGGCGCAGGCGCTGCTCCGAGCGCGCGGGATCGCCGGGAGCGCGAAGCTGATCGCGCACTTCACGACGCTGGCGGACACGATCCGCTACCCGGAGTCGGTCGACCTGCAGGGTACGCGCGAGATCAAGCGCATCAAGGCCCGCGTCGAGGGGGAGCGGCTGCCGCAGGGCGCGGACCCCCGTCGTCACCTGAAGCTGGGTCCGGGCACGCTGAGCGACGTGGAGTGGCTCGTGCAGCTCCTCCAGCTCCAGCACGCACACGCGGTGGCCGGTCTGCGCACGACGTCGACCCTCGGGGCGCTGGATGCGGCCGTCGCGGCCGGACTCGTGGAGGAGGACGACGCCGAGCGCCTCCGCGAAGCCTGGCGTCTGTCCAGCAGGCTCCGTTCCGCGATCACGCTGCTGACCGGACAGACGAGTGATCTGCTCCCGGCGGACCGAAGGCAGCTCGACGCGATCGGCAGGCTTCTGGGCTACCCGGACCGCTCGGCGACCGAGCTCGAAGAGGACTATCTGGGTGTCACCAGACGCGCTCGCAAGACCTTCGAGGACCTGTTCTACGGGTAGTCGCCGCGGCTCATTTGCGCTTTGCCCGGTTCTCACCCAAGCTGGCGGCATGAGCCAACAGAACATCGGCATCGTCTGGAATCCCTCGAAGATCGACGAGGAGAAGCTGCGCGACGCCGTCGCCCGTTCGTTCCCGGAGACAGCAGATCTTCGCTGGTGGGAGACGACCCCGGACGACCCGGGGCGCGGCATGGCGAAGGAAGCCGTCGAGGCGGGGTGCGAGGTCGTGATCGCGGTCGGCGGAGACGGCACCGTGCGGGCGGTCGCCGAGGCCCTCGCTGGAACCGACACCGCGCTGGGCATCGTGCCGCAGGGGACCGGGAACCTGCTCGCGCGCAACCTCGGTGTGCCGCTGGACAACATCCCCGCCGCACTGGACCGGGTGCGCGACGCCGAGCCGCGGCGCATCGACCTCGGCTGGGTCGAACTCGACGGCGACGAGCATGCCTTCGCGGTGATGGTGGGCTTCGGGGTGGACGCCCAGATGCTCGTGGAGACGAACGACGACCTGAAGGACCGCGCCGGATGGCTCGCCTATGTCGAGGCGATGGGCCGGGCGCTCGCGGGCACCGAGATGACCGACATCACGCTCACGCTGGACGGGGACGAGCCGCAGGAGGTCCGCGGTCACACGATGCTGATCGGCAACTGCGGCATGCTCCAGGGCGGCATCCGTCTGCTTCCGGACGCCGAGCTCGACGACGGCCGCCTCGACCTGCTGCTGATCAGCGCCGACGGTGCCCTGCAGTGGCTCGACACCGTGCGCTCCGTGGTCTGGGACAACGGCATCCGCCGTCTGCTCGGCGCGGAGAAGGAGGCGGTGAGCACGGAGTCCACGCGGCACGTCGCCGCGGAGCGGATCGTCGTCGAGCTGGCTCAGCCGCAGATGTTCGAGATCGACGGCGAGGAGATCGGCGAGGTGTCGTCCTTCACCGTGCGGGTTCAGGCGGGCGCCATCACCGTGCGGTGACGGCGGGCGGTGCGACCCGCTTCCGATCCTGGGCGGGGAACACCACCTTCTGCACGATGATGATGATGCTCGCCGCGACCGGGATCGCGACGAGGGCGCCGAGGATGCCGCCGAGTGCACCACCGGCGACGGCGGCGATCACGACGAGGGCGCCAGGGACGGCGACGGCCTTGCTCATGATGCGCGGGGAGAGGACGTATGCCTCGATCTGCATGTAGACGAGGTAGTAGATGATCGCGATGAGCGCGGTCAGCGGCGACACGAAGAGGCAGATCAGCGAGTTGATGATCGACGCCGTCAGCGTTCCGACGAGCGGGATCATCGAGCCGATGAAGGCGATGAGCGCGAGCAGCGCGGGCACCGGGGCGCCGATGATGCTGAGGAAGATGAGGCTCAGGATGCCGTTGATGAGCGCGAGGCTCGCCTGACCGATCACGTATCGGCCGACGGCGCCGGAGACGTCCTCCAGCAGCTCGCCGAAGGTGTCGCGCTGGTAGGCCGGGACAAAGCGCACGGCGAGGCGCTTCATGCTCCGCAGGGAGGCCATGAAGTACAGGGTGAGGATCAGCACGATCGTGATCCCGGTGATGCCGCCCGCGATGCCCGCGCCGACGGCGAAGACCCCACCGCCGATGTCGAGGAAGTTGTCGGGGTTCTGGACGAAGTCGAGGATTCCCTGCCCGGCATCCTTGATCGTCGATCCGAACTGACCGCTGACGTCCTTGTACCAGTCGCTGGCCAGGAAGTCCTCGACCATCTTCGGGCCGTCCTTGATCAGGTTGCTGATCTGCTCGACGAGGATCGGGACGATGGCGAGGATGATACCGGCGAAGGCGAGGAGCACCCCGGCGACCACGATGGTGACGGCGGCGGGGCGCGGGAGCTTCTTCTCGATGAAACGCACGATCGGGTCGAGCCCGAGCGCGAGGAAGATCGCCACGCCGACGTAGACGAGGACGGTGGCGAGCTGGTCGACGATGCCGCCGATCGCGAGCGCGACGAGGACACCGAGGGCCCCGAGGAGACCGAACGTGAACGGGTTCGTCCGCGCATAGGCGGCGATGGCGTTCGACGGCTGCGGAGTCGCGACGGGTTCCACCACTTCGCGGCGAGCGTTCGCGGCCATTCTTCTACGACGCATGGTTCCCCCACTCGATGGTCAGACTCACCAGTTGATCACTCGCATGCCCGGCGGTCAAGCCGCGACACGGCAGGGTTGCGGAACGCCCCCTGGCGCCGCGCCCGGGAGCATCGCCGCCCGGGAGCATCGGCGGCAGGGTGGCAGCGTGCCCCGTCACCGGGCGTCCGCGGAGTGGACGGCCTCTCGGCGCGAGGTGACGCCCAGTTTCCGGTACACCGAGCGGATGTGGGTCTTCACGGTCGGGTACGCGATGCCCAGGTGCGCGGAGATCTCCTCCGCCGTCATGGTCGTGCGCAGGCAGGCGAGGACCTCGCTCTCCCGGCGCGTGAGGACCCCCGTCGTGAGCCGTGCGAGTCGTCCGCGGCGCTCGAGGATCGTCCGGAGGAGGTCGTCGTGGCGTGAGCCCCGGTGCGCGTGGGCGCTGAGGAGATCGCCGATCAGGGGATCGTCCGCGAGGAACGGGGTGAGGATGCGCTCCGGCGTCGCGGCCTCGAGCGCCCGGTCGAGGTGCTCGTGCGCGTCCGCGCCGTATCCTGCGGCGGAGCGGAGCGCCGCGGTGGTGACGAGAGTGCTGACGCGCGCGTAGCGGGGCATGGCCCCGGCGGAGGCGAGCCGCAGCGACTGCGCGGCGAGTGCGGACTCGCCGAGGCTGCGGTAGAGCTCGGCGAGCACCGCGTGCGCGACGGCGGCGCCGGGTCGGGCGAGCGCGGGGGCGGCGATGCTCCGGGCGCGGTCGTCGTGTCCCTCGGCGTGCGCGAGCGCGGCTGAGACGACACGGCGCAGGGTGTCCCAGGGGACGCCGTGCTTGTCGGTCCGGCTCACGCCCTGGAGCAGCCCCGTCGCGGCGTAGTACCGGTCTTCGCGCTTCAGGGCGATCAGGCTCAGCACCAGATACAGGCGGGCCAGCGCCTCGAAGTTGTTCCCCGGACCGGATTCGGTGACGACCGCGTCGAGCTGCACGATGGCCTCGTCGTAGTCGCCGCGCCAGTAGGCGATGGACCCGCGGTTGGCCTGGGGGAGACCACCCTCGAAGGCATCCCAGTCCGACGGCACGGGGGAGGGAGGGAGGGCGTCGAGGATCTGCTCGGCCTCCGTGAACAGCCCGGCGTGCGTCAGCGCGAAGGCGAGGTTGGACTGCGCGAGTCGGAAGGTCTCGGTGCGCTCGTGCAGTCGCGCCTCGGCGGCCGCGGATCGGAGCAGACCGATCGCATCGGCGAGGTCGCGACGGAGACGCACCTCAGTCCAGCCGAGGAGGAAGAGCGCGGAGGGGTAGTCGTCGTCCGGCCCGCACTGGGTGAGGGCCGCTCTGGCGCGATCCGCGGCCGCGGCCTTCGACGGCGTGTCGGTCGCCAGCAGGAGCTCGGTGAAGCACGCGACAAAGTCGTCATCCGCGACGCGCAGTCCCTGCCCGCGGAGGAAGGACGCGCCGTGGGAGTCTCCGAGGAGGTCGCGGCAGCAGGCCCGGATGAGGAGGATGTGCGGGTCGTGCGGCTCGGGGTGCGCGAGGCACATGCGCTCGAGCTCGGTGGTGTGCGATTCCAGGATGAGGCGGAGCCAGTTCCGACGCAGGACCGTGCGCGCGTGCGCCGGGGAGCTGGAGGCGAGTTCCTCGCGGACGGCTTCGATCACGCTCCCACGATATCGGCGCTCCGACGGGCCGAGGTCGAGGATTACCCCCGGTCTCATCCGCGGAGGATGAGACCGGGATTCCGCTGGTCGGCGACGGGCCAGACTGACAGCGACGCTCGTCTCCGCGCCCGGTTCCGGAGGGAGGCGGGCGTCCACCCGACCTCACTCCTCTCCTGGGCGCGCGCTGCGTTCCCTCCTGACTGAAACGGAACTCGACGCGCATGCTCTTCTGGGAAACACTCGGCTGGATGCTCTGGGCCACGGTCTTCATCGGCTACCTGTTCGCACTGTTCGCGATCATCGGCGATCTGTTCCGTGACCGCGCGCTCAACGGCTGGTGGAAGGCGGTGTGGGTGGTCTTCCTGATCTTCCTGCCGTTCCTCACCGTGCTCGTCTACCTGATCGCGCGGGGCCAGGGCATGGCCGAGCGCAGCAGCACGGCTGCGCGGGAGGCCGAGAACGCCACGAAGTCGTACATCCGCGAGGTCGCCGGAAAGACGCCGGCGGAGGAGATCGCCGCCGCTGCCGCGCTGCGCGATGCCGGCTCGATCACCGCGGCGGAGTTCGAGCAGCTGAAGTCCAAGGCTCTCGCCTGAGCGCAGTTCCCGTCGAACCCCGACCCTGAGGAGACCGATGTCGCAGGCGACGACCGCGCAGTTGCAGGAAGAGCTGGCGAAGCTCCGCGCGGAGAACGGCAAACTCGCACGCGCCCTCGAGCAGGAGCGGGCGGGCGGCGTGGCGGTCTCCGCCGACGTCGTCGCCTCCTCGGAGAAGCGGCGGCGCGGGCGCGGCTGGGGCAGGACCGTGATCGCGACGGTGCTGGTCGTGCTGGGAACGCTGCTGGCTCCGGTCGCGGTGGTGTCGACGTGGGCGCAGCGCGAGCTCACCGATACCGCGGCGTTCGTCGACACCTTCGCGCCGCTCGCCGAGGACCCGGCGGTGCAGGACTTCGTCGCGGATCAGGCGGTGAGCGCGATCGAGGCGGCCGTCGACATCGACCGGATCGCGGACGATCTCTTCGCCGGGCTGGACGAGCTCGAGCTGTCGCCGCGGGCGAGAGAGGCGCTGGCGCTGCTGAAGGTTCCTGCCGTGTCCGGAGTGCGGGGGCTCCTGGACAGCACCGTGACGGAGTTCATCCGGTCCGACGCCTTCGCGACGATCTGGCGTGACGCCCTGGCCATCACACATGCGCAGCTCGTCAACACCGCGGGTGGGCAGGCGGATGCCGCGGTCGTGATCGGTCCCGATCAGGAGATCAGCCTCCAGCTCGGGCCGATCATCGCCGCGGTGAAGGAGCAGCTGGTCGCGGAGGGTTTCCCTCTCGCGGCGAACGTGCCGGAGATCTCGAGGACGATCGCTATCGCCCAGTCCGACTCCGTCGGCCTCTACCTCGCGATCTATCAACTCGTGGTGGCACTGGGGATCTGGCTGCCGTGGATGTCGCTGCTGCTCGTCGCCGCCGGCGTGACGGTGGCGCGGAGGCGTGCGCAGGCACTGGTCTGGGCAGCCGGGGGACTGCTCGCCACCATGCTGCTGGTCGGCGCGGGGATCGGCATCGGTCAGGGCTTCTTCGCGATGGCCCTCGCGTCGACCATCCCTCGGAACGCGGCCGAAGCGCTCTACACGGGCATCCTGGGCTCGGTGTCCGACATCGCGCTCGTGGTCGGAGTGCTCGCGGCGACGGTTCTCCTCATCACCCTGCTTTCCGGGCCCTGGGGATGGGCGCGCACGGTGCGGCTCAGGGGTGCCGCGGCGTTCGCGGGGATCCGACGCAGCGCTGAGAGGCACGGCATCAGCACGGGGGCCACGGGGGAGTGGCTGCACCGGTGGCGGCTGCCTCTTCGCATCGTGATCGCGGTGGGGTGTTTCGCGGTCCTGGTGCTCTCGCGGCCCCTCGCGACCGGGACGATCGTGTGGACCGCCGTGGTCGGGGTGCTGCTCGTCGCGGCGCTGGAGCTTCTCGCCCGTCCGTCCGCACTGCCCAGGATCACCCAAGAGGAGAAGGCATGATGACCGCGCCGATCGATCGTCGAGTCCCGCTGCGCACCGCACCCAACCTCCGCGATCTGGGTGGACTCCCCGCCCGCGGGGGCACGGTGCGGACAGGGGCCGTGTATCGCTCCGCGACGCTCGCTCGGCTGGAGGGCGAAGACCTCGCGACGTTCGGGCGCCTCGGCATCAGCACCGTGTACGACCTGCGGACGGTCGGAGAGCGCGCCGCATCGCCGGATCGGCTGCCGGGCGGCGTCAGATCCGTCGGGCTGGACGTGCTCGCCGACAGCACGACCGATGTCGCGGCCGGCGTCGGTCAGCTCGGCAGCGACCCCGTCGGCCTCGCCGAGACGCTGGGCGATGGTCGCGGCATCGCCCTCATGCGCGACTCGTATCGCAACATCGTCGGCCTGCCGTCGGCTCTCGCCGCCTATCGCACCTTCTACCTGGACCTCATCGATCCGGGCCGCTCCGGCGCGGCCCTGTTCCACTGCACCACGGGCAAGGACCGCACGGGCTGGGCTGCGGCATCCCTGCTCCTGCTGCTCGGTGTCGGCGAGGACGACGTGCGGGCCGACTACCTCGAGACCAACACCGATCTGCTCCCGGCGCTGCAACCCCTCCTCGCGGCGGCGGCGGAGAAGGGCGTCGACACGCAGCTGCTGCTCCCGGTGCTCGGTGTCCGGCGCGAGTACCTCGACGCGGCGATCGACGAGGCGCACACGCGGTTCGGAGGTGTCGAGGGCTACGCGCGAGACGGCCTCGGACTGGGAGAGGACGACCTGGACGCGCTTCGTCGACGGTTCGTGCTCCACGAGGGATGAGCGGCGCGCCTGGCCCCGCTGAGGGCATCCGATAGCGTGAAGGGCATGGTCATCGACGCCCCTGCCTCCCTGCACGACGCCGCGCTCCGCACCGGATTCAGCGGGGTGATCCGCCTCGATCGTCCCGGCGAGGAGACGTTCGCCCGCGCCTACGGGTTCGCCGATCGGGCGCGGGAGCAGCAGATGACCGTCGATCACCGCTGCGGACTGGCGAGCGTGTCGAAGGGGTTCACGGCGTTGGCGATCGGGACGCTCATCGACGAGGGGGCGCTGACCCTCGACGCTCCGGTCCGGCCGATTCTCGGCGACGACCTCCCGCTCATCGACGATGCGGTCACCGTGGGGCACCTGCTCTCCCACACATCCGGCATCGGCGACTACCTCGATGAGGAGGACGGAGACATCGGCGACTACGTCCTCGATCGACCGGTGCATCTGTTCGACACCACGGAGGCGTTCCTCCCCGTGCTCGACGGGCGCCCGCAGGTGAGCGCCCCCGGTTCAGCGTTCGCATACTGCAACAGCGGCTTCGTCGTCCTGGCGCTGATCGCGGAGCGTGTGTCGCAGGTGCCGTTCCACGAGCTCGTGGGAGCGCGCGTGCTCGCGCCGGCGGGGATGACGTCGAGCGGCTATCCACGTACCGATGAGGTCGCGGGCGATGTGGCCCTCGGGTACCTCGAAGACGACGGCGATCGCACGAACGTGCTCCACCTCCCGGTGCGCGGCAGCGGCGACGGCGGGGCGGTCGGAACGGTCGCCGACCTGGCGGCGTTCTGGTCGGCGTTGTCGGAGGACCGGATCGTGTCCCGCGCCACCCGCGAGCTGCTCACAGAGCCGCTCCACGTCGTCGAGGAAGAGGACATGCGCTACGCCCGCGGGTTCTGGCGCGGAGCCGAGTCCGACGTGCTGATCCTCGAGGGCTATGACGCGGGGGTCTCCGTCCGCACCTGGTACGAACCGGCGACCGGTGTCACGGGGACGGTCATCTCGAACACCTCGGAGGGCGCGTGGCCCGTGATCGGCGCCCTCGACTGGAGCTGACCGCCGCGGCCGTCCCGCACAGAAGGCGAGACGCAGCTTGTGGGCGAGGTGACGCGTGTTGTCGCGTCCGGGGATCACGAGCCGCTACCAGGAGTTCCGATCATCGATCAGCTGCCGCGTCAGCAACGTCGAGCCTTCATTCAAGCGGGACCGCAGGCTGGTCAGGAGATGACGCGCTCCAGCCCTTCACGGAAAGCGGCGGCACCGTCGACGCCTTCGTCCGCACCGAGGCCGAGCCCGACATCAACGACGAGACGATCCGGTTCATCGAGGAGTACGTGCCGCAGCACAGCGGCGAGAACTATGTCGCTCATGTGACCGTCGGGCTCGACGATCTCGACTCCTTCGAGGCGGAGCAGTTCGAACCGCTCACGTTCTCCGCAGACGCCGTCAGCATCTACCAGCTGGGGGAAAACGGCGCGGCCGCCCGGCGGCTCCGCACCTGGAGGCGCTGACGGCGCAGCACTCCGCTACGGTCATACGCATGGCCCATACTGCCGTCCGAGTCGCCGCAGGCGTCGCGCTCGTCCTCACCGCTTCCGCCCTCGCCGGGTGCGCCCCGAGCATCGACTCCTTGGTGAGGGACAACCTGGCCGGCGGCGTCGAGGAGGTCCAGGACACCCTGTGGGAGTACCGCGACCAGATCGCCCGTGATCCGGAAGCCGCTGTCGCGGGTCTCGACTTCCTCGGCGATGCGCGAGCCGGCGCGGTCGAGGGTGCCCGCCCATACACCCTGGTGGACCTGGAGTCGGCGGCGGACGGAGCGACGCTGACCCTCGTCGTGCGCGGGGGCGCGACGACAGGCGGAGGGCTGTGGGCCGAGCAGGCGCTCGCTCTGACGTGCGTCGACTTCGTGTTTCCCCGGGCGGTCGATGAGATCCGCGTGGAGGAGGCCGCGTGCACGGACGTCCCCGACATCCGCAGCGACGAGGAGATCGTTCCGTTCCGGGACCTGCCGGTACGGGAGTCGGTCACGGCGGCGGACTACCCGCCACCGATCTGCCAGTGCCACAGCGGCGGTGACTGCGACTGCCCGGGAGGCTGACTGCTCGGGAGGGTGAGGTCAGGGCTGAACTCCGGCGTGGCGGCCGTATCGTTCCTCGAATGCGCGGATCTTCCGGATAGAGCTGCGGAACGCAGCGGCGACGCCTCCACGCACGGAAGAGCCCGCCCCAGCATGTGCTGAGGCGGGCTCGATCCGACGTTCGGTATCCAGCGGGATCCGATTACACCCCGAAGTACAGCTCGTACTCGAACGGGTGCGGGCGCTGGGCCATCGGGAGGATCTCGTTCTCGTACTTGTACGAGATCCAGGTCTCGATGAGCTCCTTGGTGAACACGCCGCCCTCGAGGAGGAACTGGTGGTCGGCCGCCAGGGCGTCGAGCGAGTCCAGCAGGGAGTTCGGGACCTGCGGGATGTCCTTGGCCTCCTCGGGCGGGAGCTCGTAGAGGTCCTTGTCGACGGGCTCGTGCGGCTCGATGCGGTTCTTGATGCCGTCGAGGCCGGCCATCAGCTGCGCGGCGAACGCGAGGTACGGGTTGCCGGAGGCGTCGGGCGCGCGGAACTCGATGCGCTTGGCCTTCGGGTTGGAGCCCGTGATCGGGATGCGGATCGCGGCGGAGCGGTTGCCGGCCGAGTAGACCAGGTTGACCGGTGCCTCGAAGCCCTTGACCAGACGGTGGTAGCTGTTCAGGGTCGGGTTCGTGAAGGCGAGCAGTGCCGGCGCGTGCGCCAGGATGCCGCCGATGTACCAGCGCGCGATGTCGCTGAGCTGGCCGTAGCCGGCCTCGTCGTAGAACAGCGGCTTGCCGTCGCTCCACAGCGACTGGTGCGTGTGCATGCCCGAGCCGTTGTCGCCGTACAGGGGCTTGGGCATGAAGGTCGCGACCTTGCCCCACTCGTTGGCGGTGTTCTTGACGATGTACTTGAACTTCAGGATGTCGTCCGCCGCGTGGACCATGGTGTCGAAGCGGTAGTTGATCTCCTGCTGACCGGCGGTGCCGACCTCGTGGTGCGAGCGCTCGAGGATGAATCCGGCCTCGATCAGCTTGAGGGTGATGTCGTCGCGCAGGTCGGCCGTCTTGTCGACCGGGCTGACGGGGAAGTAGCCGCCCTTGTACGGGGTCTTGTTGGCGAGGTTTCCGCCCTCCTCCTCGCGACCGGTGTTCCACGCGGCCTCCTCGGAGTCGACCTTGTAGAAGCTCTCGCCGGCGGTGACCGAGTAGCGCACGTCGTCGAAGATGTAGAACTCGGCCTCGGGCGCGAAGAACGCGGTGTCGGCGATGCCGGTCGAGGTCAGGTACTTCTCCGCCTTCTTGGCGACCTGACGCGGGTCCTTCGAGTAGATCTCGCCCGTGCGGGGGTTGTAGATGTCGAACAGCATCACGAGGGTGCTCGCCTCGCGGAAGGGGTCGACGTACGCGGTGGTGACGTCGGGGATGAGCTGCATGTCCGACTCGTGGATGCTCGCGAAGCCGCGGATCGAGGAGCCGTCGAACAGCTGCCCGTCGGTGAAGAAAGCCTCGTCGACCGTCGATGCAGGAATGTTGAAGTGCTGCTGCACACCCGGGAGATCGGTGAAGCGGATGTCAAGGAACTTGACGTCGTTCTCCTTGATGTAGGTCAGTACCTCGGACGAATCTTTGAACATGTACGACTCCTGTAATGCGGATCGATGGCTTCACGGCCACTCTGCAGAGTACGGACGGGGGATTTCTCTACGGTATCCGCTTTGTTTCGGGCGTGTTACAGGCGCTGCGGCGACGGCGGGACTTTCCGCGCTCGGTAGGCTGGAGGGGTGACGGATGCTGTGAACACGTACCCCGGTGAGCGACTCGGACTCCCGGAATCGGGTACCGGGAGCATCGCCCGCCCCGGTCGGCGCATCGGCGCTCTCGTGATCGACTACGCCGCGGCGACCATCATCGCCACCGGCTTCCTCGGATTCGACCAGTTCGCGCTGCCCACCGAGGCCGGCTTCACGCAGTTCACGCCGATGCTGGTGTTCGCGGTCCTGCAGATCCTCTTCATCCCGACCGCCGGCGGCAGCCCGGGGCACCGCATCCTCGGGATGCGCCTCGTCCGCATGGACGGGAGTTGGATCGGGCTGTGGCGTCCGATCGTGCGCACCCTGCTGCTCGTGGTCGTCGTCCCCGCGGTGATCTGGGACACGGACCAGCGCGGTCTGCACGACAAGGCCGTCGGCACGGTGCTCATCCGCGCCTGAGAAACCGGCGGTCAGACCCTGCCGCGGTTGCGGCGGCGCGCCTCGCGGGGTGCGCGGCCGCCCAGGAACGATCGTGCCGGGTCCACGGAGAAGCCCTGACGGAGCGCCTCTCGTCCGATGAGCATCCGGAAGCCCATCTCGTCGCGATTGCTCAGCGTGACCTCGGCGAGCACCTCGCGGTCCACCAGCCGGATCAGCAGCTCGACCACGAGCCGCTCCTGCGCGTGCCCGGACGAGCTGCGGACCGCACGGCGGTCATGGACCGGGGAGTCGACGACGACGGCGTCCTCCTGGCTGTCCTGCCAGGGCTTGACCTTGAAGCGCACCCAGGGCTGGCCGTCCTGCTCGAACTCGACGATGTCGAAGGCATGCAGGGAAGACGTGCGCGCACCCGTGTCGATCTTGGCCTTGAGCCAGTCGACTCCGAGATCGGGCAGGCTCACCCATTCTCGCCACCCCGTAAGGGTGTTTGAATGGGGGGTAGTCCTACTCACCTGATACATCCTGGCAGGAATTCCCCCGTGAAGATCGCAGTGCTCTCCCGCGCGCCGCAGGCGTACTCCACTCAGCGTCTGCGCGCCGCCGCGCTGCAGCGCGGCCACAACGTCAAGGTGCTCAACACCCTGCGCTTCGCGATCGATCTGACCGCCGATGAACCGGACCTGCACTACCGGGGTCGCCAGCTCAGCGACTACGACGCGATCCTGCCCCGCATCGGCAACTCGATCACGTACTTCGGCACCGCCGTCGTGCGGCAGTTCGAGCAGATGGACGTCTACACGCCGAACACGGCCAACGGCATCTCCAGCGCTCGCGACAAGCTCCGGGCGAACCAGATCCTGTCCCGGCACAACATCGCGATGCCCCCGACGGCGTTCGTGCGCAACCGCGCCGACGTGCGTCCGGCCATCGAGCGCGTCGGCGGTGCTCCCGTCGTGATCAAGCTGCTGGAGGGCACGCAGGGCATCGGCGTCATCCTCGCTCCGCAGGTGAAGGTGGCCGAGGCCATCATCGAGACCCTGCACTCCACCAAGCAGAACGTGCTCATCCAGAAGTTCATCTCCGAGAGCCGCGGGCGTGACATCCGCGCGCTCGTCGTCGGAGACCGGGTCGTGGCCGCCATGCGGCGCTCGGCGGCCGGTGACGAGTTCCGCTCCAACGTGCACCGTGGCGGGTCGGTCGAGGCCATCGAGCTCGACCCTGTCTACGAGCGCGCCGCCGTGCGCTCGGCTCAGATCATGGGCCTGCGCGTCGCCGGCGTCGACATGCTGGAGGGCGATGACGGGCCGCTGGTCATGGAGGTCAACTCCTCGCCGGGGCTGCAGGGCATCGAGACGGCGACGAAGCTCGACGTCGCGGGCGCCATCATCGACTACATCGCGGGACAGGTCGCATTCCCCGAGATCGATGTGCGTCAGCGCCTGACGGTCTCGACGGGCTACGGCGTCGCCGAGCTCATGGTGCACGGCGCGGTCGATCTGGTCGGCAAGACGCTGGGAGAGGCGGGGCTGTGGGAGCGGGACATCACGGTCCTCACGCTCCACCGCGGCGTCAGCGTGATCCCGAACCCGCGCAAGCACGTGGTCCTCGAGGCCGACGACCGGCTGTTCTGCTTCGGCAAGCTCGACGAGATGCGTTCGATGGTTCCCGAGCGCCGGCGTCGCCGCGCGAAGGTCCGCCGTCTTCCTCGGCAGCCCCTCTCGGAATGACGCGCACGGCGTGACGAAAGAGAGCGCGGCCGCTCCTCAGACGATGACGGCCGCGCTCTCTGCTGCTGCGGAGTCGGGACTCAACGAGGACGCTGCGAGCGCACCTTCGTGGGGTCGATGCCCTTCGGGATCGGCAGCGAGGACAGCGACTGCGACACCGAGTCCACGCGGCGGATGACGGCGGCCATGGTGGCCTTGTCGATCGCCTTCGGCAGCTTCTTGATGGTCTTGGCGAGGTCGGCGATCGCGACCTCGTCGTCACCGTGTCCGACGTAGAGGACGGTGATGGGGACGCCGTGCGCGACGCGCTGCGCCTTGCTGCGCTCCTCGTTGACGAGACGCGTGAGACGGCCGCGTGCTCCTTCGCCGATGACCACGATGCCACCGCGGCCGATCGTGCGGTACACGGCCTCCTGCGTCTTCGGGTTGATGCCGACGGGCGTCTCCGACGCCTGCCAGCTGCGACCGAGGCTCGTGCTCAGGACATGGCCCGTGGCACCGGGCATGCCGTCGATCTTCGTGTACATGGCAGACGTCGACAGTCGCGTCATGAGGAAGAGGGCGCCGAGGATACCCAGCATCAGACCCGTGATGCCCCAGAGGACGAGGGTCCAGATCTGGAACGGGGGGATGAGGTAGCCGGCGACGAGGCCGAGCAGGACACCGCCGATGAGGATCGCGGCCTGCGCCCAGGGCAGCCACGAGTAGGCCTCACGTGTGAACCGGAAGAGGGACTTGATCTGGGAGAAGAACCCAGGACGCTTTTCGGGTTCAGGAGCACGCTTTGCCATGGGGACCAGCCTACCGAGTCCGCGGCGTTCCTGATGCCGTCGTTCGCGCGGAGCGGAGTGAGGGTGTGCACTCCTCCTGCACATTCACGACGCGGGCGGAATCTGTTCGCGTCGGCTCGGAACGCGACGGCGGGTCCGGTCCGGTGCGCTGTGATGGGCGCATGGCAGATGTCGACAGCGATGACGGTCGGGAGACGGCGCTCCTCTCGCGGGCGCATCGGGTGGTGCGTGCCCTCGATCGCACGGAGGGGCCGTTCGCCGGCACACTCGTCACGGCGGGCGACGCCGTGGCGGTGCGGGTGGATGCGGCGGCGCTCGGCGGGTGGGTGGGGTGGCGGTACGCCGGTGCGGAGCACGTCGCCGCGCCCTTCGACGTCAGCAGGCGCGGCGGAGGGCAGGACGTGCTGCTCCCGTGGTGCACGGACCGGGTGCTGGGGTTCCTGGTGCGCCGCGCTGCTGGCGGAGCCGCGCTCACGCCGGGGGAGTGCTGCACCCTCGTCATCAGTCTGCTGCGCGGTCTCGACGAGGTCGGGGCGGGCTTCGAGGAGACGCGCAGCGGTGTCTGGTGGCTGACGGACGGTGGAAGACCGGTCTTCGTGTTCGGGGAGGGGTCGGACATCCGGGCGGGCGCCGGGGAGATCATCGCCCGCCTGGCAGGGGACAGTCGGGACAAGGTACTGACCCGTGCGCTCGGTGCGGTGCAGCGTGGCATGGAGAAGGCCAACGCGCAGCCGCGTCTTCCGCGCAAGCTCCTCGAGGCGTGGGAGCGCGAGCTGCTGGAGGTCGCCTCGCCCCAGCCGCTCGACCGGGGGATGTCCGTGCCGGAGCGCGCGCGGGAGGTCGCACGGGCCGCGGGTGTGCGCGAGACCGAGACTCCGCAGGGCCGGCAGCGACTGCGGGCGGATCGCGTGCCTTCTCGGCCGGGCCGGGGCGTCGTCGATCGCGTTCGGGCATTCGGCGGAGCGGTGGGTGCTGCCGTCGGGGCGGGTCTCGCTCGCGCGGTCGCGTTTCGTGGTGCGATCACGGGCCGTCGAGCGATATCTGGATCAGAGCCCGCGCCCGTTCGGGGGCATCGGCGTCGCACGTCCTTGATCGTCGCGGCGGCGGCCGCCGGGATCGTGCTCGCCGCCGGACTGCTCTGGCCGGACGGCGGGACGTCGGGCGAGGCCGCGGACACCCCGCGTCGAGAGCCGACGAGCTCACCGCCTGCTGGCGAGGGCGACGTGGCGCCGTCGAAGAAGCCGGACACGGAGGAGCGTGCCGGCGAGGATGACGCCGTCACGGAATCCCCGGAGCAGACGCGCCAGGGCGAGCCGGCCGACGATGATCCGCAGGCGGCTGCGTCCGCCCTTCTGGGAACGATCGCGGAGTGCCGTGCCGTGGGCGATCTCTCGTGTGCGGGCGGTGTCGCGCCGGGCTCAGAGGGCGTCCTGGACGCGCTCGAATCCGTGGACCGGCGCAGGGCCGCCTTCGAGCTGGTCGATGAGTACGGGGACGTCGCCGTGGTCCGACTCACCGGCGGCGGTGCCTCGGACGAGGGCGACCCCACGCCTCAGGAGCGCCTGATGCTCGTCCTCATCCGGGTGCAAGAGAAATGGCTGGTCCGCGACGTCTATGACGTCGCGGACCAGCCAGGATGATCTCTCGGGTCAGGCGCCGAGCTGCGAGGCGAACTGGGCCGATTCGAGGCGAGCCTTCACGGCACCCAGGAAGCGAGCCGCGTCGGCACCGTCGATGATCCGGTGGTCGTACGAGAGCGCGAGGTACACGTAGGACCGGATGGCGATCGCGTCTGCGCCGCCGACCTTGACCAGGCCCGGACGCTTGACGACCGTGCCCGTGCCGAGGATCGCGGACTGCGGCAGGAAGACGACGGGAGTGTCGAACAGTGCGCCACGCGAACCGGTGTTGGTCAGCGTGAACGTGCCACCGGCGAGCTCGTCGGGCTTCAGCTTGTTGTCGCGGGTCCGGGCGGCCAGGTCGGCGATCTCGTGTGCGATCTGCGCGATGTTCTTCGACGCGGCGTCACGCAGCACGGGGGTGAGCAGACCGCGCTCGGTGTCGACCGCGATCGAGACGTTCTCGCTGGCGGGGTAGACGATGTTCTCGCCGTCGACCGTCGCGTTCACGATCGGGAACGACTGGAGGGCCTCCGCGGTCGCGAGGGCGAAGAACGGCAGGAAGGAGAGCTTGTCGCCCGTCTTCTCCAGGAACGACGCCTTCACGCTGTCGCGGTACTCGGCGAGGGCCGTGACATCGACCTCGACGACCGTGGTCAGCTGGGCCGTCTGCTGCATCGACTCCACCGCACGCTTGGCGAGGACCTTGCGCAGACGCGACATCGGCTGAGTGGTGCCGCGCAGCGGGGAGACCTCGAGCGGGGCAGGAGCGGGAGCCGCCGCCGCAGCCGGTGCTGCCGACGCGGTCTCCGCAGCCTTGAGGACGTCTTCCTTGCGGATGCGACCGCCCACACCGGTTCCGGTGACGGAGGCCAGATCCACGCCCTGCTGGGAAGCCAGGCGACGCACGAGCGGCGTCACGTACAGGTTGTCGTTCTCGGTCGGGAGTGCCAGCTTCGACTCGGCCGGAGCAGCGGCGGCAGCAGGTGCCGGAGCAGCAGCAGGTGCCGGAGCAGCCGGAGCCGGGGCGGCGGGTGCCGGAGCCGCAGCAGGAGCCGGTGCGGCCGGAGCAGCGGCGGGTGCCGGTGCAGCCGGAGCCTCAGCAGCAGGTGCCGGTGCGGCGGGTGCCTCAGCGGCGGGAGCCGGAGCGGCGGCAGCCGGTGCAGCACCGGAGCCGACGCGGGCCAGGACGGCGCCGACCTCGACGGTCTCGTCCTCACCGGCGACGATCTCCTGGAGAACGCCGGCGACCGGCGACGGGATCTCGGTGTCGACCTTGTCGGTGGAGATCTCGAGGAGGGCCTCGTCGACCTCGATGCTGTCGCCGACCTGCTTCAGCCAGCGGGTCACGGTGCCCTCGGTGACGCTCTCACCCAGCTCGGGGAGAACGATGTCGGTCGCATCGCCGGCGGGCGCGGAATCGGCGGCGGGAGCCGGAGCCTCTGCGGCGGGTGCGGGCTCGGCCGGTGCAGCCTCGGGAGCCGGTGCAGCCTCGGGAGCCGGTGCAGCCTCGGGAGCCGGTGCGGCCTCGGCGGCAGGCGCCGCGGCGGCAGGGGCATCCTCGGCGGGTGCCGCGCTGCTGCCGTCGCCGATGCGGGCGAGAAGCGCGCCGACCTCGACGGTCTCGTCTTCGGCCACGAGGATCTCCTCGATGACGCCGCTGACGGGGGAGGGGATCTCGGTGTCGACCTTGTCGGTCGAGATCTCGAGCAGGCCCTCATCCGCCTGCACGGTGTCTCCCACCTGCTTGAGCCAGCGGGTGACCGTACCCTCTGTGACGCTCTCGCCGAGAGCGGGGAGGACGACGGATGTGCTCATGACTGAGTCTCCTTCAAGGTTGTATGACGCTTGTCTAGCTTAGTGACTCGGGCACCGGTTGGTGCTCAGAGGGCGTGCAGGGGCTTGCCGGCCAGGGCGAGGAAGGCCTCGCCGAGGGCCTCGCTCTGGGTCGGGTGGGCATGGATCAGGGGGGCGATGTCCTCGGGGTGCGCTTCCCAGGCGACGGCGAGCTGGCCCTCGGTGATGAGCTCTCCGACGCGATCGCCGAGGAGGTGGACACCGACGACGGGGCCGTCCTTGAGGCGGACCACCTTGACGAGTCCGCTCGTCCCGATGATCTCGCTCTTGCCGTTCCCGGCGAGGTTGTACTCGTACGCCACGACCGCGTCCGCGCCGTGCTCGGCGACGGCGGCTTCCTCGGTCACGCCGACCGAGGCGACCTCGGGGCTGGAGTAGGTCACCTTCGGGATCTGCACGTCGGGGATGTTGGCGGGGGAGAGTCCCGCGATCCGCTCCGCGACGGCGATGCCCTGCTGGAAGCCGCGGTGCGCGAGCTGGAGGCCGGGCACGATGTCGCCGACGGCCCACACACCGGGGACGCCGGTGCGCAGGTCCTCGTCGACCGTCACGAAGCCGCGGTCGAGGACGACGCCGGCCTCCTCGAAGCCGAGGTCGGCCGTGACGGGGCCGCGTCCGACCGCCACGAGGAGGTAGTCGGCCGTGAACTCCTTGCCGTCTTCCAGGGTGACGGTGACGGACGTGTCGTCCTGGACCGCGTTCTGGAATCGTGTGCCGAGGGAGTACTGGATGCCGCGACGACGGAACGCCCGCTCCAGGCCCTTGCTGAGGGCGATGTCCTCGTTCGGGACGAGGTGCGGCAGCGCCTCGATGATCGTGACCTCGGAGCCGAAGGAGCGCCAGACGCTGGCGAACTCGACGCCGATCACGCCGCCGCCGAGGATGAGCACCCGCTCCGGGATGACGTCGAGGGCGAGGGCCTGCTCGCTCGTGAGGATGCGCCCGCCGATCTCGAGGCCGGGCAGTGAGCGGCTGTAGGAACCGGTGGCGAGGATGACGTCCGCGCCCACGTACACGTCGTCGCCGACGCTGACGCTGTGGTCGGGGTTGAGCCGGCCGAGTCCGGCGACGGTGGTGATGCCGCGGGCCTTGACGAGCCCCTCGAGACCCTTGAACTTCTTCGCGACGATCCCTTCGCGGTACGCGCGGACGCCGGCGGGATCGATGCCCTCGAGCGTCGCGGTCACGCCGACGGATGCGGCGTCGCGCACGTGCTCGGCGACCTCCGCCGCGTGCAGCAGCGCCTTGGTCGGGATGCAGCCGCGGTGCAGGCAGGTGCCGCCGACCTTGTCCTTCTCGATCAGGGCGACGGACTTGCCGAGCTCACTCGCACGCAGCGCCGCGGCGTAGCCGCCGCTGCCGCCGCCCAGGACGACGATGTCGAAGGTGTGGGTTGTCATGTGTCATGCCTCCTTGTGGGATGCTGCGGCGAAGGCGACGATCGATCGGACCATCGCCCCCGTGGGGCCCTTCTCGGTGAAGCCGTACGGCGATCCGCCGTGCTCGCCGGAACCGGCGATGTCGAGGTGTACCCAGGGGATGCGCGGGGCGTCCTCGGCCTCGGAGGTGCGTCCGACGAAGCGGCGCAGGAAGAGGCCGGCGAACGACGCGCCACCCATCCGGTCGCCCATGTTCGCGTTCTGCAGGTCGGCGATGGGGGACTCGAGCGACTCCTCCATGTACGCCGGCAGGGGCATGTGCCAGGCCGGCTCGGCGACCTGCTCGGTGGCGGTGAGGAACTCGGCGACCGTGTCGTCGTCGCCGAACACGCCCGTGTGCCGGTGCCCCAGGGCGGCGACGATCGCACCCGTGAGCGTGGCGACGTCGATGATCACGTCGGGCTGATCGCGGCTCGCGGCGACCAGTCCGTCGGCGAGCACCAGGCGGCCCTCGGCATCCGTGTTCTGCACCTCGACGGTCGTGCCGTCGAGGATGCGGATCACGTCGCCGGGGCGCAGCGCGCGGCCGGAGGGCATGTTGTCCGTGATGCACAGCCAGGCCGTCACGTGCACCGGGAGCTCCAGCGCGGCGATCGCACGGAGCGCGGCGAGGGAGGTGGCGGCTCCGGCCATGTCGAACTTCATCCCGACCATGGACGCGGCGGGCTTCAGCGAGAGACCGCCGGTGTCGAAGGTGATGCCCTTCCCGACCAGCGCGATGTGACGGGCGGCACCGGCGGGGGCGTAGTCCAGACGCACCAGGCGCGGAGGACGGTCGGACCCCTGACCCACGCCGAGGATGCCGCCGAAGCCCTGCTCGGCGAGAGCCTTCTCGTCGAGGATCTCCACCGTGACGTCGAGGTCCGCGACGCTCTCCGCGGCGCTCTCCGCGAGCTGAGCGGGGCTCTGCCACTCGGCGGGCACGTTCACGAGGTCCTTGATGAGGGCGACGGCGTCGCCGATCACCTGCGCGTGCGTCGCGTCCGCATCGTCGAGAGCAGCGTGGAGGGTGACCGCGGTCGCCCGGGTCTTCCCCTTCTCGGTGCGGTAGCCGTCGAATCGATGACCACCGAGCACGGCGCCCTCGGCAGCGGCGGCGGCGAACGGCTCGAGGCCGTCGGCGAGAGCGAGCGACACGGTGTCGAATCCGGTGAGCGTGCGGAGGGCCACGCCGGCGGCGTTGCGGATCGCGGCGGCATCCGGCTTGTCGCCCGCACCGACCACGGCGAAGGGCAGGGACGTCACCTCCGGTGCGTACACGCGGGTGAAGGACCCTGCCGAGCCGGTGAACCCGATGCCGGCCAGCGCGTCGGCGAGGCCGGGATAGGCGGCCAGCGATTCCGCCGACTCGGTGAGAGTGGAGACGACGAGCACTGCGGCATCTGCAGCGCTTCCGGGGAACTGATCGGTGGTGTGCGAGAGCACGGGAAGCGTCATGCTTCCATCCTAGGATCTTCGCCGCAGCATGGTCGCGCGCCCTCCCTGCGCGTGTTCGCTCTCAGCATGATGCGCCGCGCCCCCTCGTCCGGACCTGCTCGTAGCATGGAGACATGCCCTTCTCCGGTGAGATCCACGAACGCGTCGCGAATGCGCCCGAGGTGCCGCACGGCCTTCCGCTGGTGCTGCTGCTCACCGGTTTCACGGATGCGGGGAGCGCGGTCTCCGGACTGATCGACCACCTCCGGGAGACCGCTTCTCCGGAGCCGATCGTCGTCTTCGACAACGACGTGCTCCTCGACTACCGCGCGCGCCGTCCGGTGATCTCGTTCGATCAGGACCACCTCACCGAGTTCCGGCCGCCGCGTCTCGAGCTCTCGCTCGCGACGGACGCCCTGGGGCGCCCCTTCCTGCTGCTGGCCGGCTACGAGCCGGACTTCGCCTGGAACGTCTTCGCGAGCACGGTCCTCGCCCTCGCCAGCGAGTTCGAGGTGTCGGGTCTGCACTGGGTGCACTCGATCGCCATGCCCGTTCCCCACACGCGCCCGATCGGCACCACGGTCAGCGGCAACCGCCGGGAGCTCACCGTGGCGCATTCGGTGTGGCGGCCGCGCACGCAGGTGCCGGCGACCGCGGGCCACCTCCTCGAGTTCCGCTTCGTCGAGCGCGGCGACCGCGCCGTGGGCTTCGTGCTGCTCGTTCCCCACTACCTCGCCGAGACCGAGAACCCGGACGCGGTCATCGCCGCGGCTGAACGACTGATGGCGTCCACGGGCCTCGTGCTGATGCTCGACGCCGTGCAGGAGCGCCGCGAGGACTACCTCTCCCGCGTCGACGAGCAGGTCGCCGGCAACGACGAGCTCCAGCAGATGGTGCACAACCTCGAGCGCCGCTACGACGCCTACATGGCAGGGCGCAACCCCGACGACGGGACCTACGACGAGGGCGGATTCAGCGAGCGCGACCTGCCCAGCGCCGACGAGCTGGCGGCCGAACTCGAGCGCTACCTCGCCTCCCGGCCCTCGGGTGATGAGGACAAGCCGGGTCGCGGCTGACGCCGATCGGAGCGAACTTCGTCGGAATGCGTCCGCATCGCCACACGTGTGCGATACTAGGACTCTGACCCGTTGTCAATCAGTGTTTTCGAGCACTGGACTTGACAAGGGTCTTACTAGTGTCCGAAATGTCCCGGGGCTACACAGCAGCTCCGTGAAAGGCGAAACGTGACTCCTGCCACGACGAAGAACACCCGGACGAAGAAGGCTGCCGAAGAGACGACCGCCGACGCTCCGGTCGAGGCCGATGCGCCCGAGAAGCCCGCGCCCCTGAGCGCGGCGAAGCGTGCTGCCGCGAAGCGCGCCCCTGTCAAGAAGAAGAAGTCCGAGGACGTCGTCGAAGAAGACGAGGCTCCCGTCGTGGCTGCTGCCGAGGACGAGGAGGACGAGGACGCGAAGCCGAAGTTCACCGAGCCCCTCCCGACCGGCGCGATCGTCATCTCGTCGAACGACGACGAAGACGTCCCGGTCTACTCGACGCAGATCACCGGCGCGACGGCCGACCCCGTCAAGGACTACCTGAAGCAGATCGGAAAGGTCGCGCTGCTGAACGCGGCCGAAGAGGTCGAGCTCGCCATGCGGATCGAGGCGGGTCTCTTCGCCGAGGAGAAGCTGTCGGCGATGACCGCTGCCGAGAAGACCAGTCAGCTCGGTCTCGACCTGCAGTGGGTCGCCCGTGACGGTCAGCGTGCGAAGAGCCACCTGCTCGGCGCGAACCTCCGTCTCGTCGTCTCGCTCGCCAAGCGCTACACGGGCCGTGGCATGCAGTTCCTGGACCTGATCCAGGAGGGCAACCTCGGTCTCATCCGCGCGGTGGAGAAGTTCGACTACACCAAGGGCTTCAAGTTCTCGACGTACGCCACCTGGTGGATCCGTCAGGCGATCACCCGCGCGATGGCCGACCAGGCCCGCACGATCCGCATCCCGGTGCACATGGTCGAGGTCATCAACAAGCTCGCCCGCGTGCAGCGGCAGATGCTGCAGGACCTCGGTCGCGAGCCCACTCCGGAAGAGCTCAGCCGCGAGCTGGACATGACGCCGGAGAAGGTCGTCGAGGTGCAGAAGTACGGCCGCGAGCCGATCTCCCTGCACACGCCGCTCGGTGAAGACGGAGACAGCGAGTTCGGTGACCTCATCGAGGACACCGAGGCCGTGGTCCCCGCCGACGCCGTGGGCTTCACCATGCTGCAGCGTCAGCTGGAGCAGCTGCTGGACTCGCTGTCCGAGCGCGAGGCGGGCGTGATCCGCATGCGCTTCGGACTGGGCGACGGTCAGCCGAAGACGCTCGACCAGATCGGCGACACGTTCGGTGTGACGCGTGAGCGCATCCGCCAGATCGAGTCCAAGACCATGGCGAAGCTCCGGCACCCGAGCCGTTCGCAGTCGCTGCGGGACTACCTCGAGTGATGCAGGCGAACGACGGCAAGGCGCTCGAGGCGAGCGTCGATGGAAAGAGCTATGCGCGCATCCCGCTGCGCACCCGTGTGGTCATGCCGGACGACGATCTCGACGCGATCATCACCGAGTACGCGAAGGATGCCGTGCAGCCGGGCGACCTGCTGTTCGTGACCGAGAAGATCGTGGCGATCACGCAGGGGCGGTCGTACCGTCTCGACGAGATCAAGCCGCGCAAGCTCGCGCTGTTCCTCTCGAAGTACGTCACGCGCACGCCCTACGGCATCGGACTCGGCATGCCCGAGACGATGGAGATGGCGCTGCGGGAGTGCGGCACGCCGCGCATCCTGTTCGCCTCGGCCGTGGCCGCCGTCACCAAGGCGTTCGGTCGCCGTGGTGACTTCTACCGCATCGCGGGCGACAAGGCGCGGGCGATCGACGGTCCTACGAAGCACACCATCCCTCCCTACAACGAGGCGGTCGTGCTCGGACCGAAGGACCCCGACGGCGTCGCGGCACGTCTGAAGAAGCTCATCGGCGGTCAGGCCGAGGTCGCCGTGGTCGACATCAACGACCTGGGCGGCAACATCCTCGGATCGACGCTCGACAAGGACGGCGAGCGTCGTCTGGTCAAGATCCTCGGGGACAACCCGCTCGGCCAGGGCCTCGAGTCCACGCCGCTCGGCATCGTCCGCGCGAGCTGACCCGCGCGAACCCACGAAGAAGGCCCCGGATGCTCGGCATCCGGGGCCTTCTCGCTGTCTCAGAAGCCGATGACCTTGCGGTAGCGCGGCTTGTGACCGGTGCGGATGCCGGTGACGCTGGGCTTGTTCTCGTACACGCCGGCGCCCCAGTTGCCCTCGACGAGGACCGGGCCGTCGGGGGAGACGACGATGTCCCAGCCGACGTACTGCACCTGTGGCACGACCCGGGCGACGTCGTCGATGAACGCGCGGACCTCGTCCATGTAGGGGAGCTGGAAGTCCGCGATCCGGAAGCCGGAGTCGGGGTGCGTCTCGTGCACGTGGCCGTGCGAGTCGTATCCGGCGCCCACGGCGTGGCCGTTCTCGTCGAGCATCGTGTAGAAGCCGCCGAACGTCATCTGGTCGCTCACGGCGCCGCGACCGAACTTCTGGGCCATCGCCAGGATGTGCGCCTTCTCACCGTCGAAGAACGCGGTGATGCGGGTCGTGTTCACGGTGCCGGGGCACACCGCCGCGAGGGCGTCGTGCTGACGGATGACCTCTTCGATGAGCAGCTCTCCGCGCGTCAGCAGACCGCGGTGGAACTCTTCCCAGTCCTCGATGTCGGCGGCGTGGTAGCGGTGCACACCGGTGCCGGCCTGCCCCACCGGCTCCTTCGTGACGATCGTGCCGAGGCGCTGGGTGAGCTCGCGCACGGCATCCGCGTTGCCCTCCTCGACGACCATCCACTCGCGCTTCAGGAAGGGGGCGAACTGCTTGTCGAACTCGACCTTGTCCTGGAAGATCCAGCGATAGTCGGGGTGGTCGTACCGCTGCGAGAGCTGGTTCGACACCGGGTGGGTCATGTACGTGTCGCGCTCCGCCTTCGTGAGCATGGCGAAGTCGTAGTCGATGTAGTCCTGGAAGCCGACGTTGTGCCGGGCGGCGGACCACAGCATGTCGACGACGATGGCGGGAACGGCCTTGTGGTGCTGTTCCGACGCCTCCTTGGCGCGTTCCACCACCGATCCGACATCGATGCGGCGGGCACGTCCCAGCAGATAGCGGATGCGGGGCGCGAGGGAAAGACGAGACATGTGGCTCCAGGGTCGGGGTCACCACCAGTCTACGGGGGCATCGCAGGTCGACCTGGGAGCCGGAAGCTAGGCTGGAGCACGTGTGCGAGACGACTTCCAGCTCCCTGCCGCGCGCGGTGATCTCCCGCTCGGCCCTGGCTGCAGCGGCCTCTGCGGCGGTTCTCGAGGGCGGTCGCGTGGCCGATCTCCGACGCGATGCCTGGGGCCACGGTCTCCTCGCTGTCGCTCAGGCCGTGACCACGGCGGGAGCGGAGCGCGTGCTCGTCGACGCGCCGGGCGAGGTCGAAGCCCTCCACCTCGAGGGCATCGTCGGCACCACGACGGGTGAGCCCGACATCGATTCGTCACTCCTCTACGGCCTGCCGGACACCGCGGGTGCGCTCGCGACGCGTCCGGTCATGCGGCTGACCGGACGAGTGCTCTCCACCAAGCGCCTGCGCCCCGGAGACGCCGTCTCCTACGGCTACACGTTCCGCGCGACGGAAGACACGACGGTCGCCCTGGTGACGGGCGGCTACGCGCAGGGGATCGTGCGGGCTCTCGGGAACAACGCCCACGTCGAGATCGACGGAATCGCCCGCCCCATCGTCGGGAGGGTCGCGATGGACGTCTGCGTCGTCGACCTCGAAGGCGGAGACGCGGAGGTGGGGACCGAGGTCACCTACTTCGGCGGGGAGGGCCCTGCAGCGGCGGGCATCGCGCGCTGGGCCGACATCACCGGGATGGAATCCGCGGAGCTGGTCACCGTGGCCGGAGCGCACGCCGTCCGGGGGTGGGAAGCATGACGCGCCCCGAGCTCCGTCTGAGCAGCAGCGTCTTCCGCGCGAACATCGCCGCCGTGCAGGCGCGCGTGTCCCCGTCGACGCTCATGCTCGTGCTCAAGGACGACGCCTACGGACACGGGCTCGCGTGGGCGGTCGAGAACGCCGTACAGGCAGGGGTCGACTCGTTCGGCAGCTATGACATCCGCAGCGGCCTCTCCGTGCGCCGGATCGTCGGCGGAGACGCCAGGATCTTCGCCTGGGCGACGTCGACGGACGCCGAGATCGATGAGGCCCTGATGCAGAGCATCGACCTCGGGGTCGGCACGGTCGAGTATCTGCGGCGGATCATCGCGCGTGCGGAGGCCCTGGGGTCGCGAGCCCGGGTGCATCTGAAGATCGACACCGGGCTGCACCGCAACGGCGTGCTGCCGGAAGACTGGGAGTCCGCCGTCGCCGAGGCTCGACGTGCGGAGGGCGCCGGTCTCCTGGAGCTCGTCGGCGTGTGGAGCCATATCGCCGAGGCGAGCGACGCCGACGACGACGACGCGCAGAAGGTCTTCCTGGACGCCGTCCGCGTCGCGGGGGAGTCCGGTCCGACGCCGACGGCCCTCCACCTCACCGCATCGGCGGCGTCCTGGTGGCGGCCGGAGCTGCGGGGGACCGTGTCGCGCATCGGCGCGTTCTGCTACGGCGTCCGCTCCGCAGATGGTCCCGAGCTCGAGGGGATACGCCCGGCGGCGACGCTCGTGGCCCCGGTCATCGAGACGACGGACGGCGAGACGACGGACGGCGAGGTTCGGATCGGGATCGGCAGCTTCGACGGTCTGCCCTCGACGGTGCGTGGCGCGAGCGTCGGGACCCCCGACGGAGCCAGGGCGCTACGCGAGGTGGGTCACACCTCGTCGGTGGTCGACGGCTGGCCCGGCGCCCGCGTCGGTGACGAGGTCGTGCTCTTCGGAGCGGGGGACGACGGAGAAGACTCCGCCACCGCCCTCGCCGAGAGGATCGACACCGTGGGTGAGGAGATCCTCACGAGGCTCACCGCACGGGTGCGCCGGGTCGTCGTGGACTGACCCGTCTCAGCAGACGATCAGACCGTCTCGACGAGACGGGCGGTCTCGTCGTGCCAGCTGGTGGCGATGCTGCGGAGCTTCTCTTCGTACTTGCGGCCGTGGTGGGCGCAGAACAGAAGCTCGGAGCCGTTCACCTCGGCAGCGATGTACGCCTGAGCGCCACAGGAATCGCAGCGATCCATGGCCGTCAGACGGAACTCGACGGTGGAGGTGTCACGTTCGGTCGTTGCGTTCATCTCGGTGCCTCCTCGGGTGTCGGCTTCGCTTGGGGGATTTGGTCAATACAACCACGCCCCACCTGTACGCATGCCCGGTTTGCGGCGTGTTTCGCTCAGCGCGTACGCGGTGAGCCTCCCGTGGCCATCCGTGGGGAGTGTCTGCGGCTGGAGAGCGTCTGTCGAGAATAGACTCGGAGATTGTGAATGCCGAGTATTCCGCCCATCATCTCCAGGTGCTTGAGGGGCTCGAAGCTGTCCGCAAGCGCCCGGGCATGTACATCGGGTCGAACGGTTCGCCGGGCCTCATGCACTGCCTCTGGGAGATCATCGACAACTCCGTCGACGAGGCCGTCGCCGGCAACGGCACGAAGATCGACGTCATCCTGCACGCCGACGGCAGCGTCGAGGTGCACGACCTCGGTCGCGGCATCCCCGTCGACGTCGAGCCGCGCACCGGCCTGACCGGCGTCGAGGTGGTCTACACCAAGCTGCACGCCGGTGGAAAGTTCGGCGGCGGCTCCTACGCGGCATCCGGCGGTCTGCACGGCGTCGGCGCCTCCGTCGTGAACGCGTTGTCGGAGCGTCTCGACGTCGAGGTCGATCGCGGCGGCAAGACCTACGCCATGTCGTTCCACCGCGGCGAGCCCGGCATCTTCACGGACTCGGGGGAGAAGCGCCCGGACGCGCCGTTCACGCCGTTCGAGGAGAACAGCGAGCTGCGCGTCATCGGCAAGGCGCCGCGTGGCGTCACCGGAACCCGCGTGCGCTACTGGGCCGACCGGCAGATCTTCACCAAAGACGCCGCGTTCCAGCTCTCGGAGCTCGAGACGCGTGCGCGCCAGACCGCCTTCCTCGTCCCCGGACTCGAGATCGTCGTCAAGGATGCGCGGGCGGCGGGACAGGTCGTCCCGGTCCCGGACTCCGATGGCGAGACGACCGTCGTCGGGACCGACGAGACCTCGTACCTGTACGAGGGCGGCATCTCCGAGTTCGTGGACTACCTCGCGATCGATCCTCCCGTCACGGACACGTGGCGGATCCAGGGCGAGGGAACCTTCAAGGAGACCGTGCCGGTGCTGCAGGCCGACGGGCACATGATCGCCACGGAGGTCGAGCGCGTGTGCGCCGTCGACATCGCCCTGCGCTGGGGGACCGGCTACGACACCCGCGTCCGCTCGTTCGTGAACATCATCGCGACGCCCAAGGGCGGGACGCATCAGCAGGGCTTCGAGCAGGAGCTCCTGAAGGTGCTGCGGACCCAGGTCGAGCAGAACGCGCGTCGTCTGAAGGTCGGCAACGACAAGCTCGAGAAGGACGACGTCCTGGCCGGGCTGACGGCGGTGCTGACCGTCAACGTGCCCGAACCGCAGTTCGAAGGCCAGACCAAGGAGGTGCTGGGCACTCCGGCTGTTCGTCAGATCGTGGCGCAGGTGATCCGCAAGGACCTGGCGCAGCGGTTCAGCTCGACCAAGCGCGACGACAAGAACCAGGCCACGCAGCTGCTGGACAAGATCGTCTCCGAGATGAAGGCACGCGTCTCGGCGCGTGCGCACAAGGAGACCCAGCGTCGCAAGAACGCCCTGGAGTCCTCGACGCTGCCGACCAAGCTCGTCGACTGCCGCACGAACGAGGTCGAGCGCAGCGAGCTCTTCATCGTGGAGGGCGACTCGGCTCTCGGCACCGCCAAGAACGCGCGTAACAGCGAGTTCCAGGCGCTGCTCCCGATCCGAGGGAAGATCCTCAACGTGCAGAAGGCCTCGGTCGGCGACATGCTGTCGAACGCCGAGTGCGCGTCGATCATCCAGGTGATCGGCGCCGGCTCCGGGCGCACCTTCGACATCGATGCGGCGCGCTACGGCAAGGTGATCCTGATGAGCGACGCCGACGTCGACGGCGCACACATCCGCACGCTGCTGCTGACGCTCTTCTTCCGCTACATGCGACCGCTGATCGAGCACGGCCGTGTGTTCGCCGCGGTCCCGCCGCTGCACCGCGTGATCGTGATGAACCCCGGGTCCAAGCCGAACGAGACGATCTACACCTACAGCGAGCAGGAGATGCACGCGCTGCTGACGAAGCTCCGCAAGGCGGGCAAGCGCTGGCACGAGCCGATCCAGCGCTACAAGGGTCTCGGTGAGATGGACGCGGAGCAGCTGGCGAACACGACCATGGACCGCTCCGGGCGACTCCTGCGCCGCGTGCGCATGGAGGATGCCGAGGCCGCCGGCCGCGTGTTCGAGCTGCTCATGGGCAACGAGGTCGCCCCGCGCCGCGAGTTCATCATCGACTCCTCCGACCGGCTCTCCCGCGAATCCATCGACGCGTGAGTCCGAGGAGATGAAGAGAGCCGGCCCGGTCGATAGCGGGCCGGCTCTCTTCGTTCGAGCGGTCGTCGTTCCGCTCCGCGATCAGACGATCGTGCGGCCGATGGATCCGATGACGCCCTCGACGGGCTGACCGGAGGCGTCGCGGCGCGCGCCGACCTCGGGGAGCTTGCGCACCGCGCCGGTCGGGTCCACGGCCTGCGGCGGGTTCGGACCGACCCAGGCGACCGTGAGACGGTCCTCGCCCTTCAGGAAGGCGTGTGCGCGCACACCGCCGGTGGCGCGGCCCTTCGCCGGGTACTCCGTGAACGACGTCACCTTGGCGCGTCCCGGCTCGGTTCCGGGGAGGGCGCTGTCGGCACCGGAGACCGTGGCCACGACGGCCTCGACCGCCGGGTCCACGACGCCGAAGAACAGGACCGACGCGCCGGAGCCGAGCTTGATGCCGGCCATGCCGCCCGCGGGGGCGCCCTGGGGGCGGACCGACGAGGCGGCGAAGTGCAGCAGCTGCGCATCCGTCGTGACGAACACGAGCTCGGCGTCGTCCGGAGCCTCGGCCGCACCGACGACGGTGTCGCCGGGCTTCATGCCGATGACCTCGAGGTCAGGACGCACGGGGAGGGTGGACGGGACGATGCGCTTGACCGTGCCCTGGGCCGTGCCGAGTGCGATCGGCGTCTCGCTGTCGAACCGCACGAAGCCGAGGATCCGCTCACCCTTGGCGGTGATGCCGAGGTAGTCGCGCAGCGGAGTCCCCGCGGCCAGCTGCACCGAGGTGGAGGGCACGGACGGGAGATCGACGGGCGAGAAGCGCACGACACGGCCGAGGTTCGTCAGCGCACCGAGCTCGGCGCGGACCGTGGTCTCGACCGTCGTGAGGATGGCGTCGTGCTTGCTGCGGCGAGCCGGGACGGTCAGCTCCTGGCCCTCGCCGAGGTCGACGCGCACGGCGCGGCCGGTGGTCGAGAGCACGAGGACGGTCGGCGCGTCGGCGATCTGCAGGTCGACCGCTCCCTTGGTCGCTCGTGGCTTCGGGGGAGCGGCGTTCATGAGCAGCGTGCGCCGCGGGGTGCCGTAGGCATCGGCCGCGGCATCCAGCTCGCGGGCGACCGCGGCGCGGAGCAGCACGGGGCTCCCGAGCAGTTCGCGGAGCGCGGCGATCTCCGCCAGCAGCGCGTCGCGCTCGCTCTCCAGCTCGATGCGGGAGAACTTGGTCAGGCGACGAAGCCGCAGCTCGAGGATGTACTCCGCCTGCAGCTCGCTCAGGTCGAAGACGGAGCGCAGACGCGTGCGGGCCTGCTCCGAGTCGTCGGACGAGCGGATGACCTGGATGACCTCGTCGATGTCGAGGATCGCGATGAGCAGCCCCTCGACGAGGTGCAGACGCTCTTCCCGACGGACGAGACGGTAGCGGCTGCGGCGCGTGATCACCTCGAGGCGGTGACCCACGTAGACGCTCAGCATCTCCTTGAGCCCGAGGGTGCGCGGCTGGCCGTCGACCAGGGCCACGTTGTTGATGCTGAAGGAGTCCTCCAGCGGCGTGAGGCGGTACAGCTGCTCGAGCACGGCGTTCGGGTCGAATCCGGTCTTCACGCCGATCGCGACGCGCAGACCGTGATTGCGGTCGGTGAGGTCGGTGACGTCGCTGATGCCCTGCAGCTTCTTGGCCTGCACCGCGTCACGGATCTTCTCGATCAGACGCTCGGGGCCCACCATGTACGGCAGCTCCGAGACGATGATTCCGGTGCGGCGAGGACCGAGCGGCTCGATCGACGTCTTGCCGCGGACCTTGAGGGCGCCGCGTCCGTTCGTGTACGCGTCCTTGACGCCGTCCAGACCCATCAGGATGCCGCCCGAGGGGAAGTCGGGACCGGGCACGAACTCCATCAGGTCCTCGGTCGTGGCGTCCGGGTTCTCGAGCAGGTGCGTCGCCGCCGCCACGACCTCGATGAGGTTGTGCGGTGCCATGTTGGTCGCCATGCCGACCGCGATGCCGCTGGCGCCGTTGACCAGGAGGTTCGGGAAGGCGGCGGGCAGGACGGCGGGCTGCTGGAACTGACCGTCGTAGTTCGGGATGAAGTCGACGACGTCCTCGTCGAGGTTCTCGGTGAGGGCCAGGGCGGCCGCCGCGAGCCGCGCCTCGGTGTAACGCGCTGCAGCGGGGCCGTCATCGAGGGAGCCGAAGTTGCCGTGACCGTCGACCAGGGGCACACGCAGCGCCCACTCCTGCGCGAGGCGCACGAGTGCGTCGTATATCGCGGAGTCTCCGTGCGGGTGGAGCTTTCCCATCACCTCGCCGACGACGCGCGCGCTCTTGACATGACCGCGATCGGGCCGCAGGCCCATCTCCGCCATCTGGTAGAGGATGCGGCGCTGCACGGGCTTCAGTCCGTCGCGCGCATCGGGCAGCGCGCGGGAGTAGATCACCGAATAGGCGTACTCCAGGAACGAGCCCTGCATCTCCGTCGAGAGATCGATGTCCTGGATGCGCTCCTCGACAGGCTCGGGCGGCGGGGTTTTCGGCATGGACTTCCTGAGGGCGTACGGGAGCCTGTGTCAGACTGGCTCGGATGTCCCTCATGCTACCGTCCGCACCCGCGAGCGCCCGGAGCGTCGTCGGGGTGGCGGACGACCTGTTCGCCGCGCTCCGCGGCCAGTCCGAGGTGCTGCCGCGTGCGGAATCGGTCGTGCTGGTCGTGATCGACGGGCTCGGGGCGATCAGTCTCCGCGGACACGCCGGGCACGCGCGCTCCCTGACGGCCGGGATGACGAAGAAGGATGTCGCGACGTCCGTCTTCCCGTCGACCACCGCAGCGGCGCTGACCAGCATCCTCACGGGGGTCTGGCCCGGTGAGCACGGCCTCGTCGGCTACCGGGTGCTCGACGCGAGCCGCGACGTGCTCGTCAACCAGCTGAGCGGATGGGAGACGGACGGCCTGGATCCGCTCACCTGGCAGCCCGCAGCCACCATCTTCGAGCGTCTCGACGCGAAGGGTCACGAGAGCTTCGCCGTCGGTCTGGCGGCGTACGCGCACAGCGGCTTCACGAAGGCGACGCTGCGTGGAGCCCGGTTCTCTTCCGCGGCGACGGCGACGGAGCGCGTCCAGCTCGCGTATGAGCTCGCGCACACCCATCCGGGTTCGCTCGTCTACTGCTATCTTCCCGAGGTCGACAAGGCCGGGCACAAGCACGGGGTGGCCTCGGGTGAGTGGGTGGCCGCGTTGGAAGAGGTCGATGCCGCACTCGCCGCACGCGTCCCACCCGGTGTGGGCGTGCTCGTCACCTCGGACCACGGCATGGTCGATGTCCCCGTCAACCGTCAGGTGATCCTCGAGGAGGAGCACCTCGCGGATGTCCGCCACGTGGGCGGTGAGCCTCGCATGCTCCACGTGCATCTCGACCCCGAGGCGGACGGTGCCGCGGCGCTGGCCCGCTGGCGCGCGGACCTGGAAGGCGTGGCGGATGTGGTCACGCGCGCGGAAGCGATCGAGCACGGCCTGTTCGGGCCGACCGTCACGGCGGCGGCCGCATCACGGATCGGCGATGTGATGGCGATCGCCCGCGGTGCCTGGGCGATCTACGACGGGACGGCGGCCGACCAGCGCGGACGGGGCATGGTGGGCCAGCACGGTGCGCTCACCGCCGAGGAGCGGCAGGTGCCGGTGATCCGGCTCGGAGCCTTCGCGCGCTGAAGCCTGCGCCCGTGCCGGGACCCGGTGTGGGCGAGCAGACCGTCACTCGTCGGTGCGGGCTCCGAACACGATCTCGTCCCACGACGGCATGGCGTTCCGACGCCGCCGCCGACCACTCGTGTCGGCGGAGTCCGAGGGTGCCGCTGCGGGAGCGGGGGCCTGCGGAGGCTCCGGCTCGTCGTCGGACTGCTCGAACACCTCGAAGAGAGAGATCGGACTCGGTTCGGGGCGCTCGGAGTCCTCGTCCTCGTCCAGCAGGGGTGCCGTCTCGCGCTGTCCTCGGCGGCGGCGGAGAGCCTCCAGCAGGTCGGCGGTCTCCGGGTTCGTGGTCTGCGAAGAGGGCGCACGCTTGATCGCGGCGTCCTGCGCGGCGACGTCGGAGCGCTCCGGCAGCGACGGGTCCTCGAACTCGCCGTCCGGCGCGGGGAGCAGACGCGGCCCGAAGGCTCCGGAGTCGAATCGGCTCTCGTCCTTGTACGGCGATGTGAGGCGGTCGGCCTCGACGGCGCGCAGGCGCGGGATCAGCCCCTCCGGGAGGGAGCCCTGGCGGGAGAGCTGGGTGGCGTCCGCGTTCAGGGGCGAGAGCGCGCTGCGGCGCGGGTCGAAGCTCCAGCGGGCGTCGTGCTCGACGTCGTTGGCGGTGAACTCGAGCTTGACGGTCCAGCCGGAGTCCTCCTTCCAACTCGCCCAGCGCTCCGACGTGGCCTCGATCTCGGCGAGTTTGGCGCGGACGGCGACCCCGAACGTCGGCTGCGCGTCGGGTTCGACCTCGCTCCCGATGAGCACGGGCACGGCGAGCGCCTGCCCGATGATGTGCTCGCGCTCGGCGAGGACCGGTCCCTCGAATCGCGCCACGTCCTCGACGCTGATCCCGAGCAGCTCGGCGACCTCGGGGGCCGTGAGCCCTGCGCGGATCTGCGCCTGGATGTCGCGCGGGCTGGCCGCGAGCTTCTGCGCGGTCGGCTCGGCCTGGCGGGTGGCGCGACGGATCTCGCGCTGCAGCATGTCGTCGATGGGCAGCGCGAACCGCTCGCCCGACTCGGTCGCGAGTACGAGGACTCCTGCTTCTGTGCCGACGATGGTGACGTTTTCCATGCGAATGCCCCTCTGATGGGTGTGCGTTCATGGTGTCACGCGAGGGGCGCTCGGACCGGGAATACCCTGGGCGTGCCGTGAGTTTGCTCTGTCGCACGGACGAGCATTTGCGTTATGCCTTCGGGTCGTGCAAACTATGGCCGCCGAATACCCGACGGCGCACCACCCACTCGCACCATGAAAGTGGAGATCTACCGCATGGCAACCGATTACGACGCCCCCCGAAAGAGCGAAGACGACTCCGAGTCGATCGAAGCCCTCAAGGAGCGTGTGCCGGACAAGCTCTCCGGCTCAAGCGGGGACGAGGACTCCGACAACCCGTCGAGCTTCGACCTCCCGGGTGCCGACCTCTCCGACCTCGAGCTCGATGTCGTCGTGCTGCCCGCGCAGCAGGACGAGTTCACGTGCATGAGCTGCTTCCTCGTGAAGCACCGCTCGCAGCTCGACCACGAGGGCGCATCCGGGCCCATCTGCAAGGAGTGCGCTGCGTAAGCAGTCCTCCGAGCGACGTATCACGCGCCCCCGACCGTTCCGGTCAGGGGCGCGCTGTCGTCTGCGGGGATGTGCGGATGCGCGGCCGCGTGGGGTGCGGGCGCTCGGCCGCGTGCGGCGGGAATGCTCGGCCGCGTGCGGCGGGAATGCTCAGCCGCGTGCGGCGCGGATGGCGGCGGCCAGACGGTCGGGCGTGCGGGTGGAGATCGTCCACGCCTCCACGGGATCGTCCTGGTCGAGGTTCGGGACGACGACGACGCCGTCGATCCCGCCGCGGATCAGGTGCCATCCTCGCGCGGGGAGCCCGGGGCCACGGGCCTGGCGGGCGTCCTCACCGGTCAGCGCGACCGGTTCTCCGAGGAACCGCGCATCGATGTGGGCGCGGCCGGCGCGAAGGACGGTGCCGTCGACGGAGACGACGGGCGTGGCGGCGATGAAGCCCAGCACCAGGAGCGCGGACACCGCGGCGCCGAGCGCGAGTGCGACGGTCGAACCGATCGGCACGAAGACGAGTGACACCATCGGTCCTGCCACCGCGACCGTCACGAGCAGCCAGAGGCTCGGAGCGAGTCTTTCGCGGTAGCGGGGACGTGCGTCTGTTGCGGGGTTCTGCATTAGCCTCATGGGGTGACCGATTCCGTTGATGTCCCCATTATCGCCGCAGTGGTGCCCGGGTACGCGCATCCGGGCGATGCCGGCGCCGATCTGGTGGCGGCCGAGGCCGTGCGCCTGGAGCCCGGTGAGCGCGCTCTCGTGGCCACGGGAGTCCGCATCGCGCTGCCCGACGGGTATGCCGCCTTCGTGGTCCCGCGCAGCGGTCTCGCCGCCAAGCACGGGATCTCGATCGTGAACTCGCCCGGCACGGTGGACGCGGGGTACCGGGGCGAGATCAAGGTGAGTCTGATCAACACCGACATCCACAGCGCGTACGATGTGGCGGTCGGCGATCGCATCGCGCAGCTGATCATCATGCCGGTGACACGTGCCACGTTCCTCCCGGTCGACGAGCTGCCCGACAGCGTCCGTGGTGCCGGCGGATTCGGCTCCACCGGATACCAGGCGGGGCTCACGCAGAACGAAGCAGGGCAGACCAAATGACAGACAACAACGAGACTCCTTCGAAGTCGGCGCCGGTGAACCGCGCCACCGATGGTCCCTTCGACGATTCCGAGGCGAACCCGGTCCGCCCGTACATCGACCTGGGGGGAATCAAGATCCTGCCCCGCGAGGGCCTGAACCTGCGCCTCGAGGTCGAGGAGCAGTCCAAGCGCATCGTCGCGGTCGGCCTCGACTACGCCGACTCGTCGCTCCAGGTGCAGCCCTTCGCCGCCCCGCGCACGGGCGGCCTGTGGGACGAGACGCGCGTGCAGCTGCGCGACCAGGTGAAAGCTCAGGGCGGTCGGGTCGAGGAGCGCGAGGGGCCGCTCGGCAAGGAGCTCCTCGCCGAGGTCCCCGCCGCGGCCAGTGAAGGCTCCGGCCTGCGCCTCGCACGCTTCATCGGCATCGACGGTCCGCGCTGGTTCCTCCGCGGTGTCATCGGCGGAGCCGGAGCGTCCGACCCGGAGGCGGGTGCGAAGGTCGAGGACCTGTTCCGCTCGATCGTCGTCGTCCGCGGCGGCGCCCCCATGCCGCCGAGGGACCTGATCCCGCTGAAGATGCCGGCGACCCCGGGCTCCGCGTGACCACGCCCGAGCCAGAAGCGGAACGCGAGAAGCGCACCTCCGAGATCCTCGGGGAGGCACTCGGCAGTGCCGCGCGCCGCGCCGGTCTCGACCCCAGCGAGAGCGCGACCACGCACAAGGTGGTGTGGTCGGCCATGGGCGGCTGGCGCGGCATCTTCGAGTCGGTCCTGCCCAGCCTCGCCTTCGTCATCCTCTTCACGATCCGTCCCGAGCCGCTGATCCTGTCGCTGGGGATCTCGGTGGGCATCGCCGCGCTCTTCACGATCGTCCGGCTGGTCCAGAAGTCTCCGCCCTCCGCGGCGCTCGGCGGCCTCATCGCGGCCGTCGCCGCGGCCGCCCTGGCCCTGTGGACGGGTCGCGGCGCCGACAACTTCGTGCCGGGTCTCATCACGAACGCCGTCTACGGATCGGTCATCCTCGTGTCCGCGCTGGTCGGCTGGTCGCTGATCGGCCTCGCGGTCGGATTCCTGATGGGGGAGGGCACCAGCTGGCGGAGCGACCGCCGCAAGCGCCGCGCCTACTTCTGGCTCGGAATCGCCTGGGCGGCGCTGTTCTTCGCGCGCCTGGCGGTGCAGCTGCCGCTGTACCTCGCGGGTGACGTCACCGCCCTCGGCACGCTCAAGCTCATCATGGGGCTGCCGCTGTTCGCGCCCCTCATCGCCGTCACCTGGCTGGTGGTCCGCGCGCTCCACCCGCGCGAACCTGCGCGCGAGGACGCTCCCGAGGCGTGATAGATTTATCTTGACATCAAGATAAATCGCAGGCTTTCGCCGGTGAGCTGCGCGGAGCAGACTGGTTAGGTCCGCCTTGCTAGCCGCAGGGGCTCGCTGGCGAGCAAGATGGAGGCGCCTGTCGCTCCCATCCGAATAGAAGGAGACGGAATCGTGTCCACGGTGAACAGCTTCGGTGCCAAGAGCACCCTGACAGTCGGCAGCACCGACTACGAGATCTTCCGCATCGACACGGTGCCCGGTTTCGAGAAGCTCCCCTTCAGTCTCAAGGTCCTCCTGGAGAACCTGCTTCGCACCGAGGACGGCGCGAACGTGACGAAGGCGCAGATCGAGGCGCTGGGTTCGTGGGATGCTGCGGCGGAACCCAACACCGAGATCCAGTTCACGCCGGCCCGCGTGGTCATGCAGGACTTCACCGGCGTCCCCTGCATCGTCGACCTCGCCACCATGCGCGAGGCCGTCACGGCTCTGGGCGGCGACGCGAACAAGATCAACCCGCTCTCGCCCGCCGAGATGGTCATCGACCACTCCGTCATCGCCGACCTGTTCGGTTCGGAGAACGCCCTCGAGCGCAACGTCGAGATCGAGTACGAGCGCAACGGCGAGCGCTACCAGTTCCTGCGCTGGGGCCAGACGGCGTTCAGCGACTTCAAGGTCGTCCCCCCGGGGACCGGCATCGTCCACCAGGTGAACATCGAGCACCTGGCCAAGGTCATCTACGACCGCGACGTCGACGGTGTGCTGCGGGCATACCCCGACACCTGCGTCGGCACCGACTCGCACACCACGATGGTCAACGGCCTCGGCGTGCTGGGCTGGGGCGTCGGCGGCATCGAGGCCGAGGCCGCGATGCTCGGGCAGCCCGTGTCGATGCTCATCCCGCGCGTCGTCGGCTTCAAGCTCTCGGGCGAGATCCCGGCCGGCGTCACCGCGACCGACGTCGTGCTCACGATCACCGACCAGCTGCGCAAGCACGGTGTGGTCGGCAAGTTCGTCGAGTTCTACGGCGAGGGCGTCGCATCCGTGCCCCTCGCGAACCGCGCCACCATCGGCAACATGTCGCCGGAGTTCGGTTCCACGGCCGCGATCTTCCCGATCGACGACGTGACCCTCGACTACCTGCGCCTCACCGGCCGCAGCGAAGAGGCCGTCGCGCTGGTCGAGGCTTACGCCAAGGAGCAGAAGCTCTGGCACGACGCCGCGCACGAGCCCACGTTCAGCGAGTACCTCGAGCTCGACCTCGGCACCGTCGTGCCGTCGATCGCCGGCCCGAAGCGCCCGCAGGACCGCATCCTCCTCTCCGAGGCGAAGTCGCAGTTCGAGCAGGACATCCTGAGCTACGCGACGGCATCGACCTCGGACTCGATCGTCGACCTCGAATCGAAGCACTCCTTCCCGGCCTCCGACCCCGGACAGGCACCCGGCGACGAAGAGCCCACCACGCGTCCGGTGCACATCAACAGCGGCGCACCGGCGAACGCCTCGAAGCCCGTGCCGGTCACGACGCCGTCGGGGGAGAAGTACATCCTCGACAACGGCGCCGTCACGCTGGCCGCCATCACCTCGTGCACCAACACGTCGAACCCGTCGGTCATGATCGCCGCCGGTCTCGTCGCACGCAAGGCACTCGAGAAGGGCCTGAAGCAGAAGCCGTGGGTCAAGACCACGCTCGGCCCGGGCTCGAAGGTCGTCACCGACTACTACGAGAAGTCCGGTCTCGACAAGGACCTCGAGGGCCTCGGCTTCTACACCGTCGGCTACGGCTGCACGATCTGCATCGGCAACTCGGGCCCGCTGATCGAAGAGGTGTCGGAGGCGATCAACTCGCACGACCTCGCCGTCACCGCGGTCCTCTCGGGTAACCGCAACTTCGAGGGTCGCATCAGCCCCGACGTGAAGATGAACTACCTCGCCAGCCCGCCGCTGGTCATCGCCTACGCGCTGGCCGGATCGATGCACTTCGACTTCGAGAACGACGCGCTGGGCAAGGGCACCGACGGCGAAGACGTCTTCCTGAAGGACATCTGGCCGACCCCGGCCGAGGTGCAGGAGCTCGTCGACTCGTCGATCTCGCGCGAGCAGTTCATCAAGCAGTACGCGACCGTCTTCGACGGTGACGAGCGCTGGCGCAGCCTGCCCACCCCGGATGACGCGATCTTCCAGTGGGACGAGAACTCGACCTACGTCCGCAAGGCGCCGTACTTCGAGGGCATGACGATGGAGCTCACCCCGGTGAAGAACATCGAGGGTGCGCGCGTCATGGCGACCCTGGGCGACTCGGTCACCACCGACCACATCTCGCCCGCCGGAAACATCAAGGCCGGCACGCCTGCGGCCCAGTACCTCACGGAGCACGGCGTCGACCGCAAGGACTTCAACTCCTTCGGCTCACGTCGCGGCAACCACGAGGTCATGATCCGCGGCACCTTCGCCAACATCCGTCTCAAGAACGCGATGGTCGCGGCCGTCAACGACGGACAGGTCGTCGAGGGTGGCTTCACCCGCGACTTCACGCAGCCCGGTGGCCCGCAGTCGTACATCTACGACGCGAGCATGAACTACCAGGAGCAGGGCACGCCCCTCGTCATCTTCGGTGGCAAGGAGTACGGCTCCGGCTCGTCGCGCGACTGGGCGGCCAAGGGCACGAGCCTGCTGGGCGTCAAGGCGGTCATCACCGAGAGCTTCGAGCGCATCCACCGCTCGAACCTGATCGGCATGGGCGTCGTCCCGCTGCAGTTCCCCGCCGGTGAGAGCTGGGAGTCGCTGGGTCTCGACGGTACCGAGGTCGTCTCGATCACGGGCCTCGAGGAGCTCAACAACGGCGTGACGCCGAAGACCGTCAAGGTCACGGCCACTCCGAGCGAGAACTCGCCCGAGGGCAAGCAGCCGATCGAGTTCGACGCGGTCGTCCGCATCGACACCCCCGGTGAGGCGGACTACTACCGCAACGGCGGCATCCTGCAGTACGTGCTGCGTTCGCTGGTCTGATCGCACGGATGAAGGGGCTCGGGTCTTCGGATCCGGGCCCCTTCATCGTGCCGCCCCTTCGTGTCAAGGGGTGCCGATTCACCGTGCTCTCGGAGCGCGGCGGGGTAGGATCGAGGGGCGCTCGCACCGTCGTCGGGCGCTTCTGACGGAGCCTGTGAGGAGGTGCAGATGCCCATTCTTCCGAGCATCTCAGGACCCCGTGATCTTGATGCACTCTCGACCGACCAGCTGACCGAGCTCGCTGCGGAGATCCGCACGTTCCTGGTCGAGAACGTGTCCAGGACGGGTGGCCACCTCGGCCCCAACCTGGGTGTCGTCGAGCTGACGATCGCCCTGCACCGGGTGTTCTCCTCCCCGGATGACCCCTTCATCTTCGACACCGGACACCAGTCCTACGTGCACAAGCTCCTCACGGGGCGGCAGGACTTCTCCGCCCTGCGCGTGCGCGGTGGCCTCGCCGGCTACCCGCAGCGCGGCGAGAGCGACCACGATGTGGTGGAGTCGTCGCACGCCTCCAGCTCGCTCAGCTGGGCGGACGGCATCTCCCGGGCGCTGACGGCGACGGGCCGTGCGGACCGCCATGTGGTCGCCGTCGTCGGCGACGGTGCGCTGACGGGCGGGATGACCTGGGAGGCGCTGAACAACATCTCCGACGACAACGACCGCAACCTGGTCATCGTCGTCAACGACAACGGTCGCTCCTACGCGCCGACGATCGGCGGCATGTCGCGGTACCTCAACCGCGTGCGCACCGCGGCGGCGTACAAGGACCTCCACCAGCGCTCCGACCGTCTGTTCCGTGCGTTCGGTCCCGTAGGGCGTGCGGTGTTCCGCGGCGTCCGTGGCGGCACGCACGGCTTCCTCTCGCGGTTCACGAACAACGAGGCGCTGTACTCCAACCTCGACATCAAGTACCTCGGTCCGGTCGACGGGCACGACCTCCCGGCGCTCCTCGAGACGCTGGAGCTCGCGAAGTCCTACGGCGCGCCGGTCATCGTGCACACGATCACCGAGAAGGGTCGGGGGTACCAGCCGGCCCGCGACGACGAGGCCGATCAGTTCCACGCCGTCGGCAAGATCGACCCGACCACCGGGGAGACGCTGTCCTCCGGCGGACGCGGATGGACGGACGTGTTCTCCGACGCCCTGGTCTCGGTGGGGGAGCGACGGAACGACGTGATCGCGATGACCGCGGCCATGCTGCGTCCGACCGGACTGGCGCCGTTCGCCGAGCGGTTCCCGGATCGGGTCTACGACGTCGGTATCGCCGAGCAGCACGCCGTGGCATCCGCCGCGGGACTGGCCTACGGCGGCCTGCACCCCGTCGTCGCGCTGTACGCCACGTTCATGGGGCGCGCCTTCGACCAGGTGCTGATGGACGTCGCCCTGCATCGCGCCGGAGTCACCTTCGTGCTCGACCGCGCCGGCGTCACGGGACCCGACGGGCCCAGTCACCACGGCATGTGGGACCTCGCGATGCTGCAGATCGTCCCGCACATCCGCATCGCCGCTCCTCGGGACGGCGCACGCCTGACCGAGGCGCTGGAGGAGGCCGTGGCCGTCGACGACGCGCCGACCGTCATCCGGTTCCCGAAGGGCGAGGTCTCCGCCGATCTCCCCGCGATCGAACGTCTGGGCGACGGGGTCGACGTGCTCGCCCGCGGTGAGTCCGAGGACGTGCTCATCGTCGCCATCGGTCCGTTCGCCGAGCTCGCCCTCGACGTCGCCGATCGGCTCCGCGCGCAGGGGATCGGTGCGACCGTGATCGACCCGCGCTGGGCGATCCCGGTGCAGGCGTCGATCGTCGAGCTGGCCCGGCACCACCGCCTCGTGATCACCCTCGAGGACGGCATCCGCGTCGGCGGCATCGGCACACGCGTGCGTCAGGTCCTCCGCGAGGCGGGCATCGACACGGCCGTGGACGAGCTCGGGCTGCCGGACGAGTTCATCGACCATGCCTCCCGCGACCAGATCCTCGCCGACGCCGGGCTGACGGCGCCGAAGATCGCCCAGGACATCGTGTCGCAGGTGCTCGGGACCCGCATCCCGAAGGCTCGCCACGCCGGCGAGACCGGGACGATCGAGCTTCCGCTGCACGAGCGGCGCTGACCGCAGGACGCGAAGCGCGGGCCCGTCAGTTCAGGGCGTGCAGGGCGGCGACGGCCTGCGCTCCGCGGTCCACGTCCCGGAGCGCGGTGGACAGCAGGTAGCCATCCGTGAGCGCGTCTCCGGTGACCATCACGCGCACGAGCTCGACGCCGCAGGCCCGGCGGACCTCGTCGGCGCTGGCGGCGATCACGCGCGTATTGATCTCGTCGTTGTGCGGGAGCTCTGTCCCGTCGAGTCCTCGGATCACGTCTCTCAACGCTGCGCCGACGATGTTGGAGGCGCGTTCCTTGACGTTGACGACGTCGAGCTCGAACACCCGGAGATCCCGACCGGTGGGTATGGGGCGCCACTCGAACGACGCGTGCACGCGATGCTGGTGTCCGCTCGCACCGGACATCTCACGGGCGGGCAGGTCGGTCGCGCGGCAGCGGACGTCGATGAGGCGGTACCAGTAGAACAGCGGGAACGCGCCGTGCGACCCGGGGTCGAGGACGACGACCTCGCCGACGGCGCCGCCGCGGTTGGTCGGGCGTCGCTGCGGACGATTGCGGATGATCGGCTTGCCGTTGCGGGTCCGGATCGCGGCCCACCCCTCGTCGACCGTGACGACGAAGAGCTTGAGCAGCGCGGGGAGGACCAGGAGAGTGGTGAGGATCGCCGTGCCGGTCTTCAGCAGCCCCGACATCCCCTTGCCGCCCAGCATCGTGAAGAGCATGTCCATGACACCACTGTGCAGGGTGATGGCGTGCGAGGACGACGGAGGAGAGCATCGACCGGGGGATTTCATGCGCTGTTCGCCGATCGTTCCCCGGGACGCCGCGCCGTGGATACGGGGCGACGCGGAACGGCCGCGTGGCCGGCTCAGCCGACGTCGGCGAGGGTGCGCGCGACGACCGCCTCGACGGCCGGAAGACACCGGTCCCGATCGGCGTCGACGAGCCCGACGCGGGTGCGCCGGTCGAGCACGTCCTCAGCCGTCACGGCGCCCTCGACCCGGACGGCGAACTCGACCTCCGCGCGGGTCAGCCCCGTCGCGTCGTCGAGCACCTCACTCATGGTGGGGACGTCGCGGTCGACGAGGCGCAGCGCGGCGGTGCGACTGGGGGCCGCCTGCAGTCCACGCACCTCCGAGGCGAGATCCACCGCATCCTCGGCCATCCGCCGATACGTCGTCAGCTTCCCGCCGAGCACCGTCACGAAACCCGCATCGGAGACCGCCACGAGGTGTCGTCGCGAGACGTCGGCCGTGGCGTCCGACCCGCTGTCGACGAGAGGGCGCAGGCCCGCGAACGCGCCGCGCACCTGATCGCGTCGGATCGGTGTCGTGATCACCCGGTTGAGGCTTCGCAGCAGGAACTCGATCTCCGGTCCGGTCGGCTGCGCCACACGGGGTACGGCTCCCGGGGCGTCCTCATCCGTGAGACCGACGATCACCCGACCGTGCGCCTGCGGGAGCGCGAAGACGTAGCGACTGATCGACCCTTCATGGGGAATGGTGAGCGCCGCCGTCGGCGAACCCAGATCGGCGGCGTCGAGCACGATGTGGGTGCCGCGACTGGGACGCACGCGGATGGCCTCGTCGAGCGAGCCGGCCCATACCCCGGTGGCGTTGATCACGGAGCGGGCGGCGATCTCGAACCGCTCTCCGGTGAGCACGTCCTCGGCGGTCGCCCCGTCGCCCCGCAGCGCGACCGCACGGACCCTGGTGAGGATGCGCGCACCGCGCGCCGCAGCGGTCCGTGCCACGGTGGCCACGAGCCGGGCGTCGTCGACCAGCTGTCCGTCGTAGGACAGCATGCCGCCCCGGAGGCCGCGGGAGTCGAGGGCGGGCGCCAGCCGGGTCGCCACCCGAGCGGAGACGATCCGGGGCGCGGGCAGCACCGCCCGGGGCGTGTGCGCCCGCATCCGCAGCAGGTCGCCGAGCCCCATGCCGGCTGCGCCCGCCACCCGCTGGCGCAGCGTGACGCCGCGGCTGAAGGGCAGCAGCTGTCCGAGCGGTCGGATCAGGTGCGGAGCGATCGTCGTCATGAGCAGGTGCCGCTCCCGCGCGCTCTCCTTCGCGGTGGCGACGTCGCCCGTCGCGAGGTACCGCAGCCCGCCGTGCACGAGCTTCGAGCTGAAGCGACTGGTGCCGAAGGCGAGGTCCTCCGCCTCGATCAGCGTCACGCTGAGGCCGCGAGAGGCGGCGTCGAGCGCCACACCCGCGCCGGTGATGCCCCCGCCGATGACGAGGACGTCCGTCCGCTCGTCGGCGGCGAGGGTCAGATCGGTCCTCCGACGCGCGACGTTGAGCGCGGATGACGGCGTGCTCATGGGCGCAGCAGCCCGTCGAGCGCGGCGCGCAGCTCCCGCTCCCATGCGGACTCGGAGATGAGGTCGGCCACCGTGCCGTGCGAGAGGACCGCGGACTGCGCGATGAGCATCAGCATGACCGCGATCTCCTGCGGCGCCCCCGGTCTGACCGATCCGTCCGCCTGCGCGGAGTCGATGGCGGTCGCCAGCCATCGCAGGATCAAGCGCTGACTCGATCCGACGCGCTGCAGCGTGTAGCGCGTGAAGGCCTCCGGCTCGTCGTCGAGCAGCCGCGCGTACACCGGATCCTTGCGGAAGAGCGTGGTGAAGCGCAGCACGTCGTCGACGAGCGCGGTGCGGGTGCGTGCGTCGGCGGAGAACGTGCTCAGGATGCCGTCGACCCGGCGGAGGAGTGCAGCGCGGACCACGTCGTCGGCGTCGCTCCAGCTGCGGTAGATCGTGGGGCGGCTGAGTTCGGAGCGGCGTGCGAGCTCGGCGATCGTCACCCCGTGGACGCCGCGACGTTCGATCAGGGTGTCGGCGGCGTCGAGGATGCGCGCCTGGGTGGCGTCCCAGAGAGGTTGACGTTCTTCCATGATGTGTCACACTGTAACGCATGGGCCAAGACAATGGCAGGGTCGATGCCGACCCGTCGATGAGGTGGAACGGCTGGGGAGACCCGGACAAGGCGAAGGGCCTGCCGCTGGCGGTACGCACACTGCTGCCCCTGCTGCTCGGACGCATCCGCAAGCCCGAGCCCGCGGTGGAGCTCGCCCAGGTGCGGGTGACGCCTTCGACGCTGAGTGACGACGACCTCGTGGTGTTCCGCAACGCTGTCGGCCCGCAGCACGTGGATGTCACCGCGGAGGGGCGCATCCGCCATGCCGGCGGACGTTCGACTCCCGATCTCCTCCGCCGACGACAGCGGGAGCAGGACGTCCCGGACGCCGTGATCCGTCCCGCGAACCACGACGAGGTCCGCGCCTGTCTCGACGTCGCGGGCCGGCGCGGTGTCGCGGTCATCCCCTTCGGCGGCGGCACGAGCGTCGTCGGGGCGCTGGACCCGGAGAGGGGAGACCAGCACGCGGTCGTGAGCCTCGACCTGCGCCGCCTGAGCGGGCTGATCCGCCTCGACGAGATCAGCGGAGAAGCGGTGCTCGCGGCCGGCACCACGGGACCGGAGGCCGAGTCGCTGCTCGCGGCTCACGGCCTCGAACTCGGTCACTACCCGCAGAGCTTCCGGTACGCGACCATCGGCGGCTTCGCTGCGGCGCGCTCCTCCGGCCAGAACTCCGCGGGCAACGGGCGCTTCGACACGATGGTCACCGGGATCCGCGTCGCGACGCCGACCGGCGACATCGAGCTCGGGCGCTCACCCGGCTCCGCCGCCGGTCCTGACCTGATCCGGGTGTTCCTCGGCTCGGAGGGCATCTTCGGCGTGATCACCGAGGTGCGCGTGCGCGTGCATCCGATCCCGCGGGAGCGTGTGTTCGAGTCGTGGTCGTTCCCGGACTTCGCCGCCGGAGCCGCGGGACTGCGAAGCGTGGCGCAGCAGGGCGCCGGACCCACCGTCATCCGTCTGTCCGACGAGGCGGAGACCGCCGTGAGTCTGGCTCAGGTCGGCAAGATCGGCAAGGCGCTCGCGAAGGGCGCCAGTGTCGTGACCGTGTACGAGGGCGAGGGGATCGCCGAGCGTCGTGCCCGTACCGGTGCGCTGCTGTCGGCTGCCGGCGGCACGTCGGCCGGCGAGGGCGCGGCGGAGGAGTGGCTGCAGGGTCGCTTCGACGGCCCGTACCTGCGCGACTCGCTGCTGGACGCCGGAGTGTTCTGCGAGACGCTCGAGACCGCGACGACCTGGTCGAACCTGCTCGAGCTGCGTACCGCCGTCGAGTCCGCCCTCAAGGAGGGGTTCGCTGAGGCCGGGGCCCGCTCGTACGTGATGTGCCACGTGTCGCACATCTATCCCACGGGAGCGTCGCTGTACTTCACCGTGCTCGCCGGCATCCGTGCCGATCCGCTCGCGGTGTGGGGTCCGGTCAAGTCACGCGTGAACGACGCGATCCTCGCGAACGGCGGCACCATCAGCCATCACCACGCGGTCGGCCGTGACCATGCCGCCTGGCTGGAGCAGGAGATCGGCGACACCGGCATCCGCATCCTCCGGGCGATCAAACGCGAACTCGATCCGGCGGACATCCTCAACCCGGGCGCCGTGATCTCCGTCGAGCGGACGCGCTGACGTGGCGGAGCACATCGCCGTGCTCGCGAATCCGTTCTCCGGCAAGGGCCGGGGCGGACGAGCGGCCGAGGCGGCCGTCCGACTCCTCCGGGAGCGCGGGTCCGAGGTGCGCACCTACGCCGGCGCTTCCGCGGCGGACACGGCACGGCTCGCCGAGACCGCGCTGGCGGAGGAGCCCCGCGTGCTCGTGGTCGTGGGCGGTGACGGCACGCTCTCGGGCGTGCTCGACACGGTGTGCGCCGCCTCCGTCCCCGTCGTCCTGGTGGCCGCGGGAACGGGGAACGATCTCGCCCGCGCCCTGAGACTCCCGCGTGGTGACGCCCGGGCCGCCGCCGAGCTCGCCCTCACCGGTGCGCCGCGGGCGATCGACGTCGGCGTGGTCGACACCGCGAGGGGCAGCCGGAAGTTCCTGACCATCGCGGCGCTGGGCTTCGACGCGAAGGTCAGCGATCGCACCAACCGCCTCCGTTGGCCGCACGGCGCGCCCCGCTACTACCTCGCCCTGCTCATCGAGCTCGTGCGACTGCGGCCGATGGACTTCACCCTCTCCGTCGACGGCGAAGCCGTCAGGAGCTCGCCGGGCACGCTGATCGCGGCCGGCAGCACCTCCAGCTACGGCGGCGGGATGCCGATCTGCGCCGGGGCCGTCCCCGACGACGGGCTCCTCGACATCGTCCATGTCGCACCGCTGGGCCGCCTTCGTCTGCTGCGTCTCTTCCCGCTGCTCCTCCGCGGGACGCATCTCTCGCGCGGTGAGGTCGCGCATCGCCGCGCACGGTCGGTGACCGTGTCGGCCCCGGGCCTCGTGGTCTACGCGGACGGCGAGCGGATCGGCGAGGATGAGTGCACCATCTCGGTGCTGCCGGGGGCGCTCACGATGATGGTGCCGAAGGAGAGCGATGACTGATTTCGACGAGGACGTCGTGATCGTGGGTTCCGGCTTCGGAGGTTCCGTGGCGGCTCTGCGGCTGGCGGAGAAAGGCTACCGTGTGCGCGTCTACGAGTCGGGTCGGCGCTTCGAGGACGACGACTTCGCGAAGACCAGCTGGAATGTCCGCCGGTACCTGTGGGCACCGGCGCTCGGCTGCCATGGCGTGCAGCGCATCCACCGGCTGCCGCACGTGATGATCCTGGCGGGTGCCGGTGTGGGCGGCGGATCGCTCAACTACGCGAACACGCTGTACCAGCCGGGGACGGCGTTCTTCGAGGACCCGCAGTGGCAGGGCATCGCGGAGTGGGAGTCCGAGCTGGCACCGCACTATGCCACGGCGAAGCGGATGCTCGGCGTCGTCGAGCACTATCCGCACACGGGACCCGTGGAGCGGATCATGGCCGGCGCCGCGGACGACCTCGGTGTCGGCTCGACGTTCCGGCACGCGCCGGTCGGGGTCTGGTTCGGGAGACCGGGGGAGCGCACGCCGGATCCGTTCTTCGGCGGTGAGGGCCCCGATCGCACCGGCTGCACCCTCTGCGGCAACTGCATGGTGGGCTGTCGCGTCGGCGCGAAGAACACGCTCATGAAGAACTACCTGGCTCTCGCGGAGCGCCGAGGGGTCGCGATCGAGGCACTGCGCACGGTGACCGAGGTGCGGGAGCTTTCCGGCGGTGGGTTCGCGGTGACGACGCAGCGCAGCGGGGCGTGGTTCCGGCACGCGCGGAGGACCGTGACCGCGCGGCAGGTGGTCCTGGCGGCCGGCACCTGGGGCACGCAGCAGCTGCTGCACCGGATGAAGCAGTCCGGGTCATTGCCGCGGATCTCGGCGTCCGTCGGCCGTCTCACGCGCACCAACTCCGAGGCGTTGGACGGCGCGGTCGCCACGAGCGTCCCGGAGTCGCTCCAGCTCGCCCGGGGCGTGGCGATCACGACCTCGTTCCACATCGACGACCGCACGCACGTAGAGAACGTCCGCTATGGCCCGGGATCGAACCTGATGGGTGCGCTGGCGACCGTCCTCGTCCCCGGCGACCGACCGCTCGGGGTGCGTCTGCGCAGCCTCGTCGCGCAGGTGCTCCGCTCCCCGCTGCGACAGTTCCGACTGGGCAGCCTCCGTCGCTGGAGCGAGCGCGGGATCATCGCGCTGGTGATGCAGACGGCGGACAACTCGCTCACCCTCTCGCTGCGCCCTCGCTTCGGTCGGCTCGTGATGACGAGCGCGCAGGGACACGGCGAGCCGAACCCCAGCTATCTGCCCCAGGCCCACACGGCGGCGGCGGCGATCGCCGCGCGGGTCGAGGCCGACGGCGGGGTGCCCGCGGCCGCACGCGGATCCTGGCCGGAGGTGTTCGGCATCCCGCTCACCGCGCACTTCCTCGGCGGCGCCGTGATCTCGGCGTCACCCGCGGACGGTGTCATCGACGCGTACCACCGGGTCTGGGGGCACCCCGGCCTGCACGTCGTCGACGGTGCGGCGGTGCCCGCGAATCCCGGCGTGAACCCCTCGCTCACGATCACCGCACTCGCAGAGCGGGCGCTGTCGTACTGGCCTCGACGCGGTGAGGACGATGGTCGACCGGCTCAGTCCGCGAGCTGAGCCTCGGCGACCTGGGCCTGTGGTGCAGGGTCCTCGTCCAGCGCTCGTGACGCGGTCCAGTACCAGCCGTAGGCGACGCTGGCGGCGCTCACGCCCAGGAGCGGCACCGCGATGTACGGCTCGGTGACGTGCGTCAGCAGGGACCCGAGCTCTCCTGTCTCGCTCCCCGGCCAGACACCGCCGATCGCGATGACCAGACCGCCGATGGCGAGACCGAGCCCCGCGAAGGCGACGAGGTGTCGGCGGATGCTCGCCACGGTGCGCAGGAATCGGCCCAGCACGAACGCCACCGCGCCGCCGACGACGGTCGCCAGGACGGAGACGGCCACGACGAAGACCAACTGGAACCAGGCGACGAGGACCAGGATCGAGAAGATGCCCTGCAGTGAGCGCGACATGATCGTGAGGACGACCGTCGTCACCACGAGGAACAGCAGGTTGAACGTGATCCAGGTCGCGAGCGCGCCGCGCCAGAACTCGCGCCCACGGAAGGCCATCGGCTGCTCCGCGGTGCGCGGAGACGGACGAGAGGTCATCGATCCAGGCTAGGGCCTCCCGGCCCGGAGGACGACTAAGCGCCCCATCGGATCCGCGGGGAATCCGATGGGGCGCTTCGCGTGTTGATCTCCGCGATCAGCGGCTCTCGACACCGCGGATCTGCGGGGTGTGGAACGAGCCGCCGAATGCGCGCTCGGACGCACCCTCACGGTCGAGGTAGGGCGAGGCCCCGCCGTCGATGAACGGCCAGCCGGCGCCGAGGATGAGGCACAGGTCGATGTCCTCGACCTCGGGCACGACCCCCTCATCGAGCATCAGCTTGATCTCCTGAGCCAGACCGTCCTGCACGCGCTGGAGGATCGTCGCAGCCGTTGCCGGCGTCTTGCCCACAGCGGGCTTGAGCACCTTCTCCGCCTGCTTGCTCCAGCCGACGACGCGTCCGCCCTTATCCTTCTCCACGACCGCGTCGAGCTCGGCCAGAGCGTGGAAGTTCTCGTTGGCGTAGAACCGCTCGGGGAAGGCGTGCACCATCGTGTCCTGCACGTGCGCCGCAACCTTCCAGCCGACCAGGTCGATCAGCTGGAACGGTCCCATCGGCAGACCGAGCGGGCCGAAGGCCTTCTCCACGTCGGCGATCGGCGTGCCCTCGTAGACCGCGCGGGCGGCCTCGCCCATGACCTTCGCGAGCAGACGGTTCACGACGAACCCGGGGGCGTCGGCGGTGAGCACCGCGTTCTTGCCCAGGTTCTTCGCGACGACGAAGGCCGTCGAGAGCGCGGCATCGGCGGTGGCCGGCGTCTTCACGATCTCGATCAGCGGCATCACCGCGACCGGGTTGAAGAAGTGGAATCCGACCAGTCGCTCGGGGTGGGCGAGCTTCGACCCGATCTCCTCGACCGAGAGCGACGAGGTGTTCGTCGCGAGGATCGCGTCCTCGGCGATGATCTTCTCGATCTCGCCGAACACCTGCTGCTTGACGCCGACCTCTTCGAACACGGCCTCGATCACGAAGTCGCAGTCCGCGTAGAGGCTCTTGTCGGTCGTGCCGGTGACGAGCGCACGGAGCTTGTTCGCCGAGTCGGAGTCCAGACGGCCCTTGGCCTCGAGCTTGCCGATCTCCTCGTGGATGTAGGCGACGCCCTTGTCGACGCGCGCCTGGTCCAGGTCGGTGATGAGCACGGGCACCTGGAGCTTGCGCACGAAGAGGAGGGCGAACTGGCTCGCCATGAGCCCTGCGCCGATGATGCCGACCTTCGTGACCTTCTTCGCGAGCTCCTTGTCGGGTGCGCCGACAGGTCGCTTGGCCCGCTTCTGCACCAGATCGAACGCGTACATCGACGCGGCGAACTGGTCACCCGTGACGAGCTCCGCCAGGGCCTCGTCCTCGCGGGCGAAGCCCTCCGCCTTGGTCCCGCTCTTCGCCTTGTCGAGCAGCTCGAGCGCCGCGTACGGCGACTTCGGCATCGTGCCGATCTTCGACTCGAGCATGCCGCGCGCCATCTTGATGGCGATCGGCCACTTGGTGAGGCGCTCGATCTTGCCCGGCTCGTTCTTGCGCTCGACCTTTTTACCGCCGAGCACCGCGTCGGCCCACGCCAGCGAGTTCTCGAGGTAGTTCGCGGCCGGGAAGATCGCGTCGAAGATGCCGAGGTCGAACGCCTGTTGCGGCTTCAGCATCCGGTTCTGCTTGAGCGGGTTCGAGATGACCACCTCGAGGGCGTTCTCGATGCCGATCAGGTTCGGCAGCAGGTACGCGCCTCCCCAGCCCGGGATGATGCCGAGGAAGACCTCGGGCAGGGCGACCGCGGCGGCGGAGGAGTCGACCGTGCGGTAGCTGGAGTTCAGCGCGATCTCCAGGCCTCCACCGAGGGCGAGGCCGTTCACGAAGGCGAACGACGGCACACCGAGGTCGCCGAGCTTGCCGAGCACCTTGTGGCCGAGCTGCGCGATCAGGCGTGCGTTGTCGCGCGAGCCGACCTTGCTGATGTCGGAGAGATCGGCGCCGGCGGCGAGGATGTACTGCTTGCCGGTGATGCCGACGGCTTGGATCTCACCGGCGGCCGCCCGTGCCTTGAGCCCGTCGAGCGTCTCGCCGAGCTGAGTCAGCGTCGCCGGCCCGAGCGTGTTCGGACGCGTGTGGTCACGACCGTTGTCGAGCGTGATCAGGGCGAGGACCCTGCCTGAGGCGAGGCGGATGTCGCGCACGGGCGACTGCGTGATGACCTCGCCCTCGGTGAGCGCCTGGATGGGGGAGAAGTCGATGTCGTCGTAGTTCGTCACGTTCGCGCTCACTTCTTCTTCTTGCCGTCGTAGTGCGGGTTCTCCCAGATGACCGACCCGCCCTGGCCGAGTCCGACGCACATGGCGGTCAGGCCGTAGCGGACGTCGGGGCGCTCAGCGAACTGCGCGGCGAGCTGGATCATCAGACGCACGCCGGACGCGGCGAGCGGGTGGCCGAGCGCGATCGCGCCGCCCCACTGGTTGACGCGGGGGTCGTCGTCGGCGATGCCGAAGTGATCGAGCAGCGAGATCACCTGGATGGCGAACGCCTCGTTCAGCTCGAACAGTCCGATGTCGGCGATCGTGAGACCGGCCTTCTTGAGGGCCTTCTCGGTCGACGGGATCGGGCCGATGCCCATGATCTCCGGCTGCACACCGGCGAAGGCGAACGACACCATGCGCATCTTCGGCGCGAGGCCGAACTCCTTCACGGCCCCGCCGCCGGCGAGCAGCGACATCGTCGCGCCATCGGTGAGGGGGGAGGAGGTCCCGGCGGTGACGCGGCCGTGCGGACGGAACGGCGTCTTGAGAGCCGCGAGGTCCTCCATCGTGGTCTGCGGGCGACGGCCCTCGTCCTCGGTGGCGAGACCCCAGGCGCCGTCGGCGCCCTTGGTGGCGACCGATACGAGGTCGGGCTGGATCTTGCCGGCGTCGTACGCCGCCTGCACCTTGTGCTGGCTCAGCATGCCGAAGCGGTCGGACCGCTCCTTGGTGAGGTGCGGGAAGCGATCGAAGATGCGCTCGGCTGTGACGCCCATGTTGAGCGCGCCGGGGTCGACCATCTTCTCGGCGACGAATCGCGGGTTCGGGTCGGCGTTGGCGCCGATCGGGTGGTGTCCCATGTGCTCGACGCCGCCGGCGAGGGCGAAGTCGTACATGCCGACGCCGATCGAGGCGCCCATGGTGGTGACGCTCGTCATCGCGCCGGCGCACATGCGCTCGACGGCGAGGCCGGGCACGGTCTGCGGGAGGCCGGCGAGGATCGCCACCGAGCGGCCGAGCGTCAGCCCCTGGTCGCCGGTCTGGCTCGTCGCGGCGATCGCCACGTCGTCGATGCGGTCGGCCGGGACGGCCGCGTTCCGCTCCATCAGGCCGATGGTCGCCTTGACGGCGAGGTCATCAGCGCGGGTGTTCCAGTACATGCCCTTTTCGCCGGCACGCCCGAAAGGCGTGCGTACTCCATCGACGAAGAAGACGTCCGAGATCTCGGCCACTCTGCCTCCAAGTTAGTGCGTGGCCTCAGTCTATGAAGCACGCGAAACGGGGAGGAATCGGTTGGATCGAACCTACGAAGCGGGTGCGGGGGTGGTGTCGGGCGATTGCGCCGCCTCTACAAAGGCGGCCGCGATCTTCTGTGCGGTCTGTGCAATCTGCCAGGGACGAGCACCCAGCGCGGCAAGCGCGGCGGCGATGTCCTCCGGCGTCTCGCCCGGCAGATCCCAGGCGACGCGACGGAGGTATTCGGGAGTGAGGAGGTTCTCGGTCGGCATGCCCAGTTCCTCGGCGACGGCCTCGACCACGGGACGGGCCGACTTCAGTCGTGCATCCGCCTCGGGGTTCCGGTCGGCCCAGGCGCGGGGCGGAGGAAGCGTGTCGCTGGGGACGCGTTCGCGAGGAAGCTCCTCGGCGGCGCGGCCGTCGACGATCGCCTGCCACCAGCGGTCGAGCTGCGTGCGGCTCGCGCGGCCCTGGAACTCCTTGATGCCGGCCAGCGCCTGCTTCGACGTCGGGTTCGCCATGACCGCGGCCACCAGGGAGCGGTCGGGGACGAGACGCCCGGGCGAGACGTCCTGGTCGCGGGCGTAGGCCTCGCGCGCCTGCCACAGCGAGCGGGCGACGGCGAGGTTGCGCGCCCCGCGCACCTGGTGCAGCCCGCTCAGCCGACGCCACGGATCCTCCCGTGGGGGCTTGGGTGCGCGGGCGAGCGTGGCCGCGAACTCCTCGGCCGCGAAGGCGGTCTTGCCCTGCTCCTCCAGCTCGTCCACGAGGATGTCGCGGACGTCGATGAGGTGGAGCACGTCGAGTGCGGCGTACTCGAGCCACGAGTCCGGGAGCGGACGCGTCGACCAGTCCGACGCGGAGTGCTCCTTCTTGAGCGTGATGCCGAGGGTGTCCTCGACGACGGCGCCGAGACCGACCCGCTCGTGGCCGAGCAGGCGGGACGCGAGCTCGGTGTCGAAGATCACCGGCGGCTCGAGGTGCAGCTCGCGCAGGGACGGGAGGTCCTGACTCGCGGCGTGGAGCACCCACTCGACATCGCCGATCGTGTCCTGGAGCGGCGCGAAGGCACCGATCGCCGGGGGGTCGAAGAGGAAGACGCCGGCGTCGCGGCGGAACACCTGCACGAGGTAGGCGCGCTGGGAGTAGCGGAAGCCGGACGCGCGCTCCACGTCCACGGCGACGGGGCCGGTGCCCCCGGCGAGCACGGCGCAGGCCGCGCGGAACTCCTCAGCATCCGAGATCACGGAGTATTCAGTCACGTACAGCCTTTCGCGCGCCGATCACGGCGATGCCCTCGGAGCCGGGCGGAAGTCCCGCCAGCATTCCGACCAGCTCGGCCCATGCTTCGACGTGCGGTCGGAACGGGCCCTCCGGAGTCCAGGACGCCCGCAATTCTATCTGGGCGCCGTCGCCCTCGACGGCGAGACCGCCGAATCCCTTCGACAGCGTCTTCGTCGAGGTGCCCGAAGCGGAGTGGTAGATCGCGTTCCGGGAGTCCAGCGCGTCGACCAGCCACGACCACGTCACGTCCGCCAGGAGGGGGTCGGTGCCGATCTCCGTCTCCAGGGGCGCCTGCGCGAAGAGCACGATGCGCCATGCGCCGCCCCAGGCGTCGGGCGCGTCCGGATCGTGCAGGAGGACGAAGCGCCCGGTGCCGTACACGGAGTCCCCGTCGCCGTCGGGGCGCACGTCCGCGGCGAGGGCGACGGCGAACGGAGCGAGGCCCTGCGGGGTCGTGATCTCACGCACCGTGATGTCGTCACGGAACGCGGTCTCACGCAGTTCGGCCACGGCGCTGTCGAAGGGCGTCCCGGCCTCGGGGTGTGCGGTCACGGCAACAGGCTAGAGTCAGGAAGCGATGAAGAGTCTCAGGCACGCCGTTACGCTCCTTGTCCCTGCCCTGCTCGCTTTCGGAGCAGCGTTCGCTCTCGTGGTGTTCGCCGTCGCGCGACGCGTCGTCACGCCCATGCGTCGGGCCACCGACACCGAGATCCTGGCCGTCGACACGGGCGCCCAGACCATCGAGCTGCAGCGCACGCTCGACACCGAGCTTCCGGGCCGATACGGACTCTTCACGACCGGGACGTACGGCTACGTCAAGCTCGGCGCCGTGCTCAGTGCGGACGGCGCCCGCGTGCGCCGCAAGCTCCTGACGCAGATCGAGCCCGGCTCACGCGTCGATCGCTCAGCCTCGTTCAGCGGGTACTACTACTCCTCGCCGAGCGAGCTGCACCTGCGGTGGGAGAACGTGCTGATCGGCTCACCGGCCGGTCCCTGCCCCGCCTGGTACTTCCCGGCGTCGTCCTCCACCTGGGTCATCCAGGTGCACGGTCGCGGCGCGACCCGCGCGGAGTGCCTGCGCGCGGTGCCGGTGCTGCACGCCGCCGGACTGCCCACCCTCGTCGTGTCGTACCGCAACGACGGGGAGGCGCCGCGGACGAGGGCCGGCGCCTATTCGCTCGGGGCGTCGGAGTGGCGCGACGTCGACTCCGCTATCGCCTACGCCCTCCGTCACGGCGCCGAACGGGTCATCCTCATGGGCTGGTCGATGGGCGGCGCGGTGTCGCTGCAGGCCGCCGTCAGCTCGGGGCATCGTGATCGCATCGCCGGGATCATCCTGGAATCGCCCGTCGTCGACTGGCGCACGGTCCTGCGCTTCCAGGCGCGTCTGGCCGGCGTGCGTGCACCGCTGCCGGAACTCGCCATGGGGGCGCTGCAGCGACCGCTCACCGCGCGTCTCAGCGGTGCCGACGAGCCCATCCCGTTCGACCGTCTCGACATGGTCGCCCGTGCCGACGAGCTGACCGCACCGATCCTCATCCTGCACAGCGACGACGACGGGTTCGTGCCCGCGGACTCCTCCCATGCGCTGCAGGAGGCGCGGCCGGATCTCGTCACGATGCCGAAGTTCACCGTCGCGCGGCACACCAAGCTGTGGAACTACGACGAGACGGGCTGGAGCACCGCGATCACCGAGTGGCTGCAGGAGCAGGGCTTCAGCGCTTCTGCCTGACCTGGTTCTTCGCCCGCATCAGCATCCCGGTCATGCCTCCGATGCGCAGGGGCGACACCGCCTTGGTGAGACCGATCGACTGCGGATAGTCGTTCGGGATCGCGAGCACCTCGTCCGCCGTGAGCCCGGTGAGGCCCTGGACCAGGATGCTCGCGAAACCTCGGGTCGTCGGAGCCTCGGGCGGGGCGGTCGCGTGCATCGTCACGATGCCGTCGTCGACCTCGACATGGATGTAGACGGGCGACTGGCACTCCGCGACGCGCTCGTAGGCCTCCGGGTGCGCGGCGACCTCGTCGGAGACGTCCGGAAGCTCGTCGGAGAACTCGAGCAGCAGCAGGAGCCGATCGGCCTCCGGGGTCTCCAGGAAGCCGTCGCGGATCTCGGCCAGGGTGTCAGGAACGTCGCTCGTGCTCATCCCTGTCATTGTCACATGCTCAGACGGTGCCCGGCTCGGAGCCGGTGACGATCGGCACGCGCACGGCGCTGCCCCACTCGGTCCACGAACCGTCGTAGTTGCGCACGTTCTCGAAGCCGAGGAGGTGCTTGAGCACGAACCAGGTGTGGCTCGAGCGCTCACCGATGCGGCAGTAGGCGACGACGTCGTCCCCGTCGCGGAGTCCGGCTCCGTCGCGGTAGATCGCATCGAGCTCGGCACGGCTGCGGAAGCCGCCGTCCTCGGCGACGGCCTTCGCCCACGGAACGCTCTGTGCGGTCGGGATGTGGCCGGCACGCAGCGTGCCCTCCTCGGGGTACGCGGGGGCCGTGGTGCGCTCACCGCTGTACTCCTCGGGGGAGCGGACGTCGATCAGCGGGTTGCCGATGTGCGCGAGCACGTCCTCCTTGTAGGCGCGGATGATCGAGTCGTCGCGCTCGACGACGGGGTACTCGGTCGCGGGACGGTTCGTCGCCTCGCGCGTGAGCTCGCGGCCCTCGGCGATCCAGCGATCGCGACCGCCGTCGAGCAGACGGACGTCCTCGTGGCCGAAGAGCGAGAACACCCAGAGCGCGTAGGCAGCCCACCAGTTGTTCTTGTCGCCGTAGATGACGACCGTGTCCGAGCGTTCGATGCCCTTGCGGCTGAGCAGCTCGGCGAAGCCCTCGCCGTCGACGTAGTCGCGCACCACCGGGTCGTTGAGCTCGGTGTGCCAGTCGACCTTCACGGCGCCGGGGATGTGGCCGGTCTCGTAGAGCAGCACGTCCTCATCGGATTCGACGACCACGAGCCCCGGTGCTCCCAGCCGTTCGGCGAGCCACTCGGTGGTGACGAGGCGGCCCGGTTCGGCGTACTCGGCGAACTTGGGGGAGGAGGAATCGAACTCGATGGCCATGGGGTCTCCGAAGCGTTGAGCGGACGAGGGTGCTGCTGCAGACGGCGTAGTGTTGATCCGTCCCTTCGACGATAGATCCCCGCCGAGCACCCTGCGCCCGATTCGTAAGACTTCGACACAGGTGAGCACCTGATTCAGGACCGTGATGACCGACCCGACCAGCCGCACGGGAATCGTGCACCTCACCGAGCGTCAGCCGACCGTCAGCGGACCCGAGATGCTGGCGAGCCTGGTGCCGCCGCCGCAGTTCGACACCGCGACCTTCGACAGCTACCGCGCCGACCCGGCCTACCCCTCGCAGGAGGAGGCGAAGGAGACGCTGATGCGCTTCGCCGGGCGCGGCACCCCCGCGAAGCGCGGCGGTCTGTTCAGTCGGGCCAAGAAGGAGCCGGAGCTCAAGCCGGGTGTCTACCTGGACGGCGGATTCGGCGTCGGGAAGACCCACCTGCTCGCGTCGATCTACCACGCGATGCCCGCCCGCCGGAAGTACTTCGGCTCGTTCATCGAGTACACGGCTCTCGTCGGCGCACTCGGCTACAAGAACACGGTCGACCTGCTCAAGGGCGCGGATCTGCTGTGCATCGACGAGTTCGAGCTCGACGACCCGGGCGACACGATGGTCATGACCCGCCTCCTGGGCGAGCTCGTGCCGACCGGCACCCGCCTCGCCGCGACCTCGAACACCCCGCCGAACGCTCTCGGTGAGGGGCGCTTCGCCGCGCAGGACTTCCTCCGCGAGATCCACGCCATGTCGGACAGCTTCCAGACGCTGCGCATCGACGGCGTCGACTTCCGGCAGCGCGCGCTCGACGGGCACGCGGTCGTCCTCGACGAGGACTCCTACGGCGCGGCGGTCGAGAAGGCCGGCGCCGCACGGGCCGCGTCCGACGACCGCTTCGACGACCTGATCCGCCACCTCGCGCAGGTGCACCCGTCGCGGTACATCCGACTCATCGACGGGATCGGCAGCGTCGGGCTCCGCGATGTGCGCCAGCTCACCGACCAGTCCGAGGCGCTGCGCTTCGTGGCGTTCGTCGACCGGGTGTACGACGCGCAGATCCCGATCCTCGCGACCGGACTCGGCCTGGACTCGGTGTTCTCCGACGAGATGCTGGCCGGCGGCTACCGCAAGAAGTACCTGCGCGCCATCTCCCGTCTCAACGCGCTGACGCATTCTGCGTAAGCCCGCAGGCCCGCGTAACGCGATGTTCACGCCCGGAGCAGTCCTGTAACCACGGGGAAACAAACCACACGCATGCGCGAAACGGCGCGTCGTCACACTGAAGCTCTCAATTACTTCGGATGTGAGGTTTTCCTATGGATGCTCCCGGCAACATCTCGTGGGCCATCACCGCGACAGCGCTGGTGCTGCTCATGACGCCCGGCGTCGCCTTCTTCTACGGCGGTCTCGTCAAGGCGAAGAGCGTCGTCAGCATGATGATGATGAGCTTCGGCTCCATCGGTCTCGTCGCCGTGCTGTGGATTCTCTACGGCTTCTCGATGAGCGCCGTCGACAGTCCGACCGCCTTCGCGGGCAACCCGTTCGCCGACTTCGGGCTCTCCAGCCTGGCGTCCGGTGAGGGGTCGAACGTCGCGCTCCTCGGTGTCGCGTACGGCGCGACCTTCGCGATCATCACGGTCGCCCTGATCTCGGGGGCCATCGCCGACCGTGCCAAGTTCGGCAGCTGGCTGATCTTCGCGGGCATCTTCGCCACCGTCGGGTACTTCCCGGTCGCAGCCTGGGTCTGGGGCGGCGGATGGATCATGAACCTCGGCACCACGCTCTTCGGCGAGGACAGCGGCATCGGCGTGATCGACTACGCAGGTGGAACCGCGGTGCACATCAACGCCGGTGCTGCGGCCCTGGCTCTCGCGCTGGTCCTCGGCAAGCGCATCGGCTTCCAGAAGGGCATCCTGAAGCCGCACAACGTGCCGCTCACCCTGCTCGGCGCGGCTCTGCTGTGGTTCGGCTGGTTCGGGTTCAACGCCGGTGCGGAGTGGCTCGCGGAGGACATGGGCGGCGTCGGACTCATCGGTCTGAACACGCTCGGTGCCACGGCCGCGGCCATCCTCGGCTGGATCCTCATCGAGCGCATCAAGGACGGCAAGGCCACGTCTGTCGGCGCCGCATCCGGTGCCGTCGCCGGTCTCGTCGCGATCACCCCGGCCTGCGCCAACCTCACGCCCGGCTGGTCTCTGCTGCTCGGTGCCGTCGCCGGTATCGTCTGCGCCCTCGCCGTCGAGCTGAAGTTCCGCCTCGGCTTCGACGACTCGCTCGACGTGGTCGGCATCCACCTCGTCGGCGGCCTGATCGGAACCCTGTACCTCGGATTCTTCGCCACCGGCACCGGCCTGTTCGTCGGCGGCGACGCCCGCCAGCTCGCGGTCCAGCTGATCGCCGCACTCGGCGTGCTGATCTACTCCTTCGTCGTCGCCTTCATCATCGGCTTCGCGATCCAGAAGACGATCGGATTCCGCATCACGAACGAGGACGAGATCGCCGGTGTCGACCAGGTCGTCCACGGCGAGGAGGGCTACGCGCTCATCGACGCATGATCTGCGGTTAGGGTGACCGTGTGAGCAAGACCAACGGCATCCTGACAGCACTCGCGGAGATCCTGCTCAAGGCAGTGGGCTCCGGCCGGGCGTCTCGGACCGCAGGTCCGAGGCGCCCGGACGCGCGTCTGCGGACATCGCAGGAGCGATCCGCCCCTGTCCCCTCCGGCTCGGTCCCCTCCGGCCGCGATCAGGGGCGGGTGCACGGCACCGAGACCGTCCGGATCGACCCGGACCGGATCGAGGATCTGCAGGTCGCCTACGCACCCGAGCGGGACGGTGCGCCCGACGCCGGCGAGATCGTCTGGACCTGGGTGCCCTACGAGGAGAACGACGGCCGAGGCAAGGACCGCCCGGTGCTCGTGATCGCGCGGCAGTCCGCGGAGCGCGTCTACGCGGTGCGCATGACCAGCAAGGCGCACGAGGGCGACCGGGACTACCTGTCGATCGGCAGCGGCGCGTGGGACTCGCAGGGGCGCGAGTCCTGGGTCGACGTCGAGCAGCTGTACAGCGTGCACGAGCGAGGGCTGCGGCGCGAGGCCGCAGTCCTCGACCGGCGTCGTTACGACCGGGTGGGTGCGGCGCTCACGCGGCGCTACGGGTGGACCGCTGCGGGCTGAGCGTCGGGAACGCCCGGAGCACCATGTCCACCAGCTCGGACAGCGGCCTCGTCAGCGGGTCGGTGGCCGGGAGTCCGGTGTCGAGCTCGATCTCGTCGATCGCGGCGGCGAGCTGGGGGGTCGTGAGGTTCTCGTGGTTGACCGTCACTCCGATCACCCGGGTGTCGGCGAAGGCTTCGATGAGTGTGATCTCGCTGGTGACCGTGGGCATCGCGACCATCGGGAAGTCGCCCAGGACGGTGCGTCCGGGGGCGTGCTGCACGATGACGCCGGCGGGCTGACTGCCGCGGAGGATGTGCGCCGAGGTGATGTAGGCGGGGTGACTGAGCGCGCCCTGGCCCTCGACGATGATCACGTCCGGATCCTCGCCCTCGAAGGCGGCGACGACCTGGTTCTCGACCTCGCCGGAGCAGAACTGCGGCACGAGGGCGTCGAGTGCGACGCCGTAGCGGCCGCCCTGGATGATGGTGGTCTGTCCGGTGCCGACCATGACCGCGTGGATGCCCCGCTCGTTGAGCGCGCGCACGAGGATCGTCGCCGTCGTGCGCTTGCCGATCGCGCCGTCGGTGCCGAGGATCGTGATGCGCGGGCACGTCACGTCGAAGATGCGGCCGGAGAACAGGTGGAGGTCCTTCTTGTCACGGGGGCGACGGATGTCGGTGATCGTCACCTCGGCGAGGAGGGCCGCGGCCACGAACTCGGCATCGTCGGTGAGGAACTCGTGCAGGCCGTTGATGATGTGCATCCCGCGGGCGATGCCGTCGAGCAGCACCGTGCGCTGGTCGGCGGAGAGCAGGCCGTCGGCCGGCGCCACACCGCAGATCAGGTAGTCGGGCACCCGGCCCGCGTGGGCGATGGCGGTGGGGAGGCCGTCGAGGACGGGGATCCCGTTCGCGGTGCCGTCCAGGAGCGATCCGGCGTCGGCGCCCGCATGCGTGCTGTCGATGACGCTGAGGATCTCGTACTTCTCCGAGTGACGGACGAGCCCGTTCGCGGTCTTGCCGTCCTGCTCGCCGAACTGGCCCTCGCAGTAGACGATCGCCGTGGTGCCGGCCGGCAGATCGACGGGGGCGGCCCAGGCGTGCGCGGGGTCGATGGAAGAGGGGACTGACGGGGTGGGCATGACGCTCCTCGGGCTCACACAGAGGAGGCGACGGAGAACGAAATGACCGATGAGGGCCCGTTGGTCGACGAGAAGTCTTCCCTGATGCCGGCGAGATGCCGGCATGCTCACCGTAGCAGTGCAGCCTGGGACCGGGCCGCGAGTGCGGTGCGGCCCGGTCCGGAGCAGATCAGGTGCTCTGGAAGGTGAGCACCCGGTCGATGTCGACGTCGGGCTTCTTCTCCCCGGCGAGCACCTCGAAGTCCAGATGGTTCTGGCTCGGAGGGAGCGGGCAGGTGACGAAGTTCGTGAACGCGCAGGGGAGGGCGGTCAGGTAGTTGAAGTCGATGTGGTCGATCCGCTCACCTGTCTCGTCGGCGAACTGCAGCTCGACGACGCGTCCGGCGCCGTAGGTCGTCTGCCCGCTCGTCAGGTCGCGGATGTGGGCGACGGGCTGCACGCCGTACGCCGCATCCTTGCCGATCAGCGCGAGCTCGTAGGTGCGCCCGGCGTGCTCGAAGGCGAGGGTGCCGATGCGTGCCGTGGTCTCGCGGACTCCCGTCTCGACCGTGATCTGCTCGACGTCCTCGCGCACCGCGGGGGTGAAGCGGGCGGGGAGGCGCCAGGCCGGGTCGTAGTCGTAGGCGGACAGGCCGGAGAAGTCCTTGCGCGCGGACTCGCGGGGGTCGCGCACACGCACCGCGAAGATGCGGTCTCCGTCGTCGGTCGTGCGCGGGATGGTCTCCACCTCGCTCACCCCGAAGTACACGGGCACGCTCTTGCCATGGCCGTAGGTCTGGTTGCGACCGGGCACGATCTCGACAGGGGCGGCGGGGTACTCGCCGTCGACGACGAGGTTCGGGCCATCGGCGGGCGGCGTGTAGAGGACCTTGCCGTCCGCGACGCCCCAGGTGCCGGGCAGACCCTCCAGGACGAGGCCGCTCTCGCCCTCACGCAGCCAGTGCTGGGCGACGAGGGCGGTCCAGCCGTAGGGGCGGGTGAGCTCCGCGACGCGGGCATGACGCCACTCCCGCCACTGACCTTCCAAGTGCTCGTTCGCGGGCATGACTACCGTCCTTCTTCGTGGGAGTGGTCCGCGTCGGCGGCCGCGGCGGCGTCGGCGGTGCGGTGGATGAACGCGCAGACCCGTTCGAACGAGTCCGCGCCGGCGACGGCGTTGCCCCGGGGCGTGCCGCCGTTCGAATAGTGCACGCCCGAGACGGGGTGCACGCGTTCGATGTCGGTGCTGGGCAGGTGGGGGAGTGCGATCCCGTGGCCCGCCTCCTCGTAGTCGAGGTGCAGGCGCTCGGCGGTGTGCCCGTGTCGTTCCAGCGTGTCGAGCACGATGCGCGACGCCATGCTCGACGGCCAGGCGCGATCGTCGAGACCGGACACGCAGGCCACGGCTCCGCGGAACCGCTCGATCGGGATGCGGGAGGCGCGCGCGAGCTCGCGGTCGTGCAGCCCGTCGACGTAGACGTCGCGGTGCCGGGTGGGCGGAGGCTCGTCGTTCCACGGCTGCCACGTGACGCCGGCGTTGTCATGCCAGAGATGTTCGAGCGGCTCGCCGCCCCGCGTCCAGGTCGGTCCGTTCCAGCCCTCGGCGGGATCGGCGGCGCCCTGGGCGCCGAAGGTGAAGGCGCCCGGGACGAAAGGCGCGACGCCGAGGACGAGCTCCGGGTAGGTCGCGGCCAGCAGCAGCGACAGCTCGCCGCCGCGGGACTGACCGCTCACCAGGGGGAGGCCGCCCTTCGGATCGAGCGTCGATGAGGCGAAGCGGAGTGCCCGCTCGAAGTACTCGAGCGGGGTACGGGAGATGTGATCCGGCAGCCCCGGGGCCCGGAAGTACCCCAGCGCCAGAGCCTGTATGCCCCGCGACGCATACTGCGCGGCGCGGGCCTCGTTGATCCCTCCGCCGGAGCCGTTGAGCACGATCACGGTGGGGTGCGGTCCCTCGTGCGCGGGGCGGAACAGGGTGCCGACCAGGCCGTCCGCGCGGATCTCCGTCCGCTCGACACCGTCTCCGCGCAACCACTGCGTGACCTGGACGGTGTCCGTCGTCGACGGAGCGCCCGCCCCGGGGACGTCGAGGTGACCGGTGCCCGGCTCGCTCCAGGCGGTGAGCATGGTGAGGATCGGGCGTTCGACATCCGCGGGCTCGGCGGAGCCGGTCGTTCCCGGCTCGCGGCGCTGCGACCAGAACAGCCCCATCGCGTCGGCCACCCGATAGTCGCCCGAGACGGGGGCCCGCGCCGCGAGGTCGACGAGGCCGTCGCGGTCGGCGAGGAACGTCGCCTGCGCGGCCCAGTCGCCACCGTCTCTCGCCGTGACGGCGCGCACCGTGACGAGCGACCCGGGCAGGGCGCCTCGGACGACGATCGAACGCCGTTCCCACAGCGGTCCGATCGGCGGGGTCACCGAGAGGCGGAAGGTGCTCACCGCCCCGCCGCCCCTTCTCCGCGCTCTCGCAGCCAGTCGAGGGCGTCCACCGGGATGTCGATCGTGGACGGCAGATCGGCAGGGTCCGCGGTCAGGACGTCGAAGCGCGCGGGGAGATGCCCTCCGGCCGCACGCCAGTCCCGATCCAGCTCGGCCGCGGCGGACGCGGCGTCGACGGCTCCTGCGCGAGCGGGATCGAACGCGATGACGACCGCACCCCGGGTGCTCGGTGCCTCGGAATCGGTGACGCGGCCTCCCACGGCGACACCCGCGAGGAGCTCGACCACCAGACCGGTGAGGGAGCCCACGAGTCCGGTCGGCAGGAGGGCGGCGACGGCTGCCGGGTCGGTCGTGGGCGCGCCGTCGGCGTCGATGGCGCTGCCGTCGGGGAGAGACCCACCGGCGGCAGCGGCCTCGCGGACCGCGGCGAGGGTGAGCGCGGAGGTCGCGTAGTCCACGACCAGGGGAGCACCGTCGGCCCGGGGCACGCCCACAGCGAGCGGGTTCGTGCCGATCGCGGCCGCGTGTGCGCCCCACGGGGCGACCGCGGCCGGCGACTGCGCCGCGACGAGCGCGACCGCGCCCTCCGCTGCGAGCGAGCGCGCGGCGAGACCGAGGATGCCGAGGGCCCCGGCGCCGCGGATACCGATGATCGCCAGACCGTTCGTGGCGACGGCCTCCGATGCGCGTCGGACGGCCGAGGCGAGGGCCACGACCCCCGGCGCACCGGTCGCGTCGACCGAGCCGATCGCGGCGCCGTCATCGCCCGGGGGAGTGCGGGCGACGGGGGTGCCGCCGAGACGCGCGAGATCGCGCGCCAGCATCCGGATGCCGAACTCCGGCAGGCCCAGCTGCTCGGCCTGGAGCAGCCAGAACGCCGCGAGGGCGACGTCGTCCGGTTCGCCGCCGGGGACAGCCGTCTGCAGCACCCGACGCAGGTCGGCGAGGGTCTCCTGTGCGTCCACGTTCATGGTGCCTGCTCCGCTCAGTACTTGACCCACGGCACGACGCGGCGCTCCAGGAGGGCCCACAACGCGGTCGCTCCGTAGCCCAGCACCGAGATCGTGACGATGCCGACGTACATCTTCGACACCGCGAACGTGCCCCAGGAACTCCAGATCATGTACCCGAGACCGCTGTTCGCACCGACGAACTCGGATGCCGCGATGATCACGAACGCGCCGCCGGTGGCGAGCTTGATGCCGGTGAAGATCGACGGGAGCGCGTACGGGAACGAGACGGTCATCCAGCGCTGGAGGCGCGTCGCCCCGTTCGCGTTCGCCACGTCGTTCAGCAGCGGCGGGGTCTGCATGACTCCGCCGAGCGTGTTGAAGAGCAGGTAGAAGAACACGCCGATCGCGACGATGACGTACTTGCTCGTCTCGCCCAGGCCGAAGATCAGCAGCAGCAGCGGGAAGATCGCGACCTTCGGCACCGGGAGCAGGGCCGAGAAGATCGGGTCGAGCAGCAGCCGGAGCGTGCGCACGGACCCGAGCAGGATGCCGAGGACGATGCCGGGGATCGCCCCCAGCACGAAGCCGATCGCGATGCGGGACAGCGTGATCCCGATGTTCTCCAGCAGCACTCCGGAGACGAGGAGCTCGAAGAACGTCTCGATGATCGAGGTCGGTGCCGGGAAGAACCGGGCGTCGAGGATGCCGGTCCGGCTCGCGATCTCCCAGACGAGGAGGATGAGCAGGGGCGTGTAGGGACCGAGGCGTCGGACCCAGACGGAGCCGCGCTCCGCCTTCACGGCCTCCTTGAGCTGCGCCTCGATCTTCGGGTCGGCGATCGTGGTCATGAGGCCAGCTCCTGTTCGCTCGCGTTCTCGAGCAGCGACCACAGTCGTGCCGTGATCTCGCCGTATCGCGGATCGCGCCGCAGCCCGGCGATGTCGCGGGGCCGGCCGAAGGGGACCTCGATGTCGTCGATGATCCGTCCGGGGCGGTGCGACATCACGACGACGCGGTCGGCGAGCATCAGCGCCTCGTCGACGCTGTGCGTGATGAACATGACGGCTTTCGAGGTGCGCTCCCAGATCTCGAGCAGCTCCTGCTGGAGCGTGACCCTCGTCTGCTCATCGAGAGCGCCGAACGGCTCGTCCATCAGCAGCAGGTCTCCGTCGTCCGCGAGCGCGCGGGCGACGGAGGTGCGCTGGCGCATACCGCCGGAGATCTGCGCGGGGTAGTACCCGCCGAAGTCCGACAGGCCGACGAGGTCGAGCAGCTGATCCACCCGCTCGGTGCGCTGGGTGCGGGAGAGACCGCGCAGCTTGAGCGGGTATCCGATGTTCTGCGCGACGGTCAGCCACGGGAAGACGCCGTGCTCCTGGAAGACGACGGACGGGCGGCTGGAGGTCTCGATCGTGCCCAGACTCGGCTTCTCGAGGCCGGCGGCCAGGCGCAGCAGGGTGCTCTTGCCGCAGCCCGAGGGCCCGAGCACGCACACGAACTCGTTGTCGGCGATCTCCAGATCGATGTCCTGGAGCGCGACCAGCAGCTCGTCCTTGCGATCGGCGTTCGGGTACGCCTTCCAGAGGCCTTGGACGGTGAGCCCGCTCATTTCGCCGAGGAGGCCAGGTCGCCGCTCTCCTGCAGCGCGATCGCGTCCTTCAGGATGTCTTCGCGGTAGATGTCCTTGATGCCGGAGTCGCCGTCGAACTCGAGGGCGTCGCGGTCGCGGAAGAACTGCTCCTGGCGGGCGACGTCCTTCCAGTCGATCGCACCGCTCGGGTCCTGGGTGGTGAGGGCGATCGAGGTCAGGGTCTCGACCGGCAGGTCCGTGTACTCCGCGATGATCTTCTGCGTGGCGGGGTCGTCCCAGCCGCCGTCGTCGAGCTCCTTGACGGCCTTCAGGTACGCGGCCGTGAACGCCGTGACGGCGGCCGGGTGCTTGTCGACGTACTCGGTGTTGAAGACCATCGCGCCGAGCTCCACGCCGGCCTGGTAGTCGATCGGGAGCAGCTCGTGGGCGATGCCCTGGGAGATGACGGCCGACGAGATGGGCTCGATCGACCAGCTCGCGTCCACCGAGCCGTTCGCGAGCGCTGCGGGGATGTCGCCGGGGCTCAGGTTGACGAGCTCGACGTCGTCGACGCTCAGACCGACCGACTCGAGGGCGAGGTCGACGGAGTAGATGCCGAAGCCGCCGTCGCCGGGGATGCCGATCTTCTTGCCCTTCAGGTCGGCGGCGTCGGTGACGTCGGACGCATCCGAGGCGATCAGCGGCGACGGGTTCGGGCCCGACTCCGGGATGCGCGAGACGCTGGCGATCACGGAGATCGACGCGCCGGCCTTGGTGGCGTTGAACAGGCCCGCCCCCCACGTGGCCCCGCCCGCGGTGATGTTGCCGGTGCTGACCTGCTGGTACGTCTCGCCGGAGCTGCCGCCCTTGGCGACGAGCTCCACGTCGAGCCCGGCCTCTTCGAAGTAGCCCTTCTCCTCGGCGAGGAAGAACGGCGCGTAGTCGGCGTACGGGGAGTAGAGGAATGTGATCTTGGGAGCGTCCGCGGCGGTCTCCGTCGCCGCATCGCCCGATCCGGACGAGCTGCATGCGGTCACCAGCAGCGCACTGGTGAGGACGAGAGCGGCGCCCGCGAGGGCACGGCGACGAGAGGTCATGATCTTGCTCCAGGGGGTTCGGGTGATGTGCACGGGAAGCACATGCTCATGAATCTATCGATTCCGTCGGCGGCCCAGATCGCGGCGGCGTCACATTCCGTCACCGACGCCGGAACCCGGCGCAATCCGATCCGTGGAGGGCGTCGAACCAGTGGTGAGTCGCGTTCAGCGGCGCCACACAAGGAGGAATCATGCGTTTCATCCCCACCAAGGTCCACGGAGTCCTCGACTACATCGTCGGCATCGCGCTGATCGCCGCGCCCTGGCTGTTCGGATTCGCGAGCGTGGGCGGAGCGGCCGTCATCATCCCGATCGTCCTCGGCGTCGGACTGATCGTCTACAGCCTGTTCACGAAGTACGAATGGGGCCCCTTCGGCTTCATCCCGATGCCCGTGCACCTCGTGTTCGACATCGTCGCCAGCCTGTTCCTCGCGCTCTCGCCGTGGATCTTCGGCTTCGCGGGCGAGGCTCTCAACGTCTGGCTCCCGCACGTCGTCGTCGGTGTCGCCGTCATCGTCGTCGTGCTGTTCTCGCAGCCCCAGCCGGCGACCACCCGGGGTCGTGCCGCGACGGCGTGATCCCACGCGAGACGCGATGCCGGGCGACTGCGCTTCCCGAAGCGGTCGTCCGGCGTCGTCATGCCTCCGGGGCGTCCGCCGGAGGCTCGTCGTCGCCCCGGAGCGCCCGGCTCAGCCAGCGGGCGTAGAGCTGCCAGGGATCGCCGACGCGTCGGAGGTCGGCGATGTGGGTGCGGAGCTCGTCGGTGAGGGTGAACCACTCGCCGCCTTCACGGATGGCCGCGAACTCCCGATGTCGCTGCTGTTCGACCGCCCGTCCTCCCCGCTCGAACGCGAGCAGCTCGTCGTGCATGATGCTCGCGAGCCGTTGACGAGGCCGTCTGGACGTGCCGATCTTCACCCGGCGGTCGTAGCGGAGGTAGTAGACGACGTCGACGCGGGGGAGCGGCAGATCCGGATCGGGGGTGTCGCCGTATCGCCAGCCGCAGTCCTCGCAGAACCAGGCTCCGTCGCTGCGGGCGCCCCGCGCTCCACCGCAGAGCGCGCAGGGACCGGGGAGCGAGTCGATGGTCGGCACCGCGGCAGACTACGCGCCCCTTCGGACACGGCTCGGCGGGGAATCGGTGCGGAGCCCTTCTGTGCGGGTGACGGCGCGCCTAGTGTCGGAGTGAGCGGGTCGAAGGGAGCGGGGATGGCCAGGACGGAGCGGTTCCGTGTCGGTGCCCGGCTCGCGGCCTGCGCGGCGACCGCCCTGTTGGTGGCCTGCGCTCCGGCCTCACCGGTGCCGTCCGCATCCACGCTTCCGGCGGACTCCGGAGCGATCGCGTCGGGGCAGGAGACCGTCGTCGTCGAGGATCTCGCCGCGCCGTGGTCGATCGCTTTCCATGACGGGACGGCCGTGCTCAGCGAGCGCGACAGCGCGCGCATCGTCGAGATCTCCGACACGGGCGACCTGCACGAGGTCGGAGTGATCGACGGCGTCGAGGCGCGGGGAGAGGGCGGTCTGCTGGGCATCGCGGTCTTCGGCGACTGGCTGTACGCATACTCCACGGCGGCGGACGAGAACCGCGTGCAGCGATTCGCCCTGTCCGGGAAGCCCGGCTCGCTGGAGCTCGGTGAGCCGGAGACGATCCTGTCCGGCCTCGCGTCCGCGACCAACCACAACGGCGGGCGGATCGCCTTCGGTCCCGACGGGATGCTGTACGTGACGGTCGGCGATGCGGGGGATCGGGAGAGCGCTCAGGACCCGCGCGCGTTGTCGGGCAAGATCCTCCGTGTCACACCGGACGGGACGGTGCCGGATGACAATCCCTTCGCGGGCTCGCCCGTCTACAGCCTCGGTCACCGGAACCCGCAGGGCCTGGCGTGGGCGGACGACGGCACGATGTATGCGAGCGAGTTCGGACAGGACACCTGGGACGAGCTGAACGTGATCGAAGCCGGTGGGAACTACGGGTGGCCGGACGTGGAGGGCATCGCGGATCGCGACGGCTTCATCGATCCCGTGCAGCAGTGGGCGCCCGAAGCGGCGAGTCCGAGCGGCATCGCCATCACCGCGGGGGCGATCTTCATCGCGAACCTGCGGGGGGAGCGGCTGCGCGAGGTTCCCCTGGACGATCTCGGCGCCTCGGTGGAGCACTTCGTCGGGGAACTCGGGAGGCTCCGTGACGTCGTCGTCGCCCCGGACGGCGAGCTGTGGGTGCTGACGAACAACACCGATGGGCGGGGCAGCCCGAGGGCGGGCGACGATCGCGTGGTGCACGTGCCCCGGGGATGACGCGCGCCGAACTCAGGGATGGCGGGATGCGATCCGCTCGCGTACCGTGAGGGCATGCTGTGGGGCAGCGGGGGATGGGGACGATGATGACCGGTTTTCGCACGTTCATCTCCGCGGTGTGCGCCGTCGGTCTGCTCACGGCGGGAGCGCTGGGCATCACCGCGACCCGTGCGGCGTGGTCACCGTGCGCGGCGGATCAGACCCTCGAACCCTGTCTTCGGGCGATGGATCAGCCCGGACATCTCGCCACGCTCCAGATGCTCTGGCTGCTCTGCCTGGCGCTCTGCGTCGGGGCGCTCCTGGCGTCGGTACGCGGCCGACAGCGGACGCTCGCGGTGTCGGCTCTCGTGGTCGTGCTCGTCATGAACGCGCTGACCGAGTACCTGCTGTGGCTCGAATTCGCCGGTGGGCACTGGGATGTGCCGCCGGGGACCGGATACACGCAGGCGACCGCGTTCGTGGTGGCGGGCGTGCTGGTCGCCGTCGGCGTGCTGCTCCGTGACCGGTCGGGCGAGGTCGTGCGGGGTCAGACCGTGAAGCCGGGCGCCCACGCGACGCTCAGGTAGGAGACGACAGGAGCGAGCACCAGCGCGATGAGGCCGACGACGGACATCGCTCTGCTCGCGGGTGTGCGGCGGAGCGCCGTGAGGAACGTCGCGAGGTACACGATGCTCACGCAGACCGAAGCGACGAGGCCGCTGCCGATTCTCTGGGACTCCTGACAGTTCGGAGGCGAGGGGTAGACCGCGGGGCAGACGAGCGGCCCCCAGGGGACCGCGGCGATCCAGATCATCGCGATCGTCCCGCCCGCGAGCAGCGTCGCGGTGATGATCAGCACCCGAGGGAAGGGAAGCCGGGCGGCGACGGGCGTGCTCTCGACAGTCGACGTCATGCCACCGACGTTAGCGTGAGCGGGGTCAGGGTGCCCGGAGAACAGGAAAACCCCCGAACGATCGGGGGCTTGTGGTGGGCGATACCGGACTCGAACCGATGACCTCTTCCGTGTGAAGGAAGCGCGCTACCAACTGCGCCAATCGCCCATACCCGTGGGGTACGTCAACCGATACTACCGGACGCTCGGAGGCTGTGAGGACCACTCGGGGAGACACGCGCGAGATTCGCTACCGGTTTGGCAGAGGGCAGATCTTCGGCTAATGTTTCATGAGTGCCCGGGACAACCGGGAACAAAATGCGGATGTAGCGCAGTTGGTAGCGCACAACCTTGCCAAGGTTGGGGTCGCGAGTTCGAGTCTCGTCATCCGCTCGAGTGGAGAAGGTCTTCTTCGGAAGATCATCTGCACGTGGGGTCAATCCACACGGTGGCGTGGCCGAGCGGCTAGGCACCGGCCTGCAAAGCCGTTTACACGGGTTCGAATCCCGTCGCCACCTCACGGGAAAACTGAATAGCCCCAACGGGCGCGATTGGCGCAGCGGTAGCGCGCTTCCCTGACACGGAAGAGGTCACTGGTTCGATCCCAGTATCGCGCACAGACAAACCCCCGGTTCTCCCGGGGGTTTTTGCGTACCCGGCGGTCCTTCCGCTTCTCGAGTGCCCTCTAATCTGTTCCGGATCCCTGCCTTGCGGGCATACTGACTCTCAGATGTCGGTCTACGAGGGGGATGGGCATGGGGAGCATCGACGTCGGCGTGGCTGATGTCCACCGGCTGATCGGGAGGGCGAAGGCGTCCGCCCCGGATCCCGCCGCCTTCCGGGGGCGTCAGCACAAGCGCCGTTACGGCGAGCTCGTGGTCGAGCGGGCCACGATGGGGACCATCCGGTTGAGGTCGACGCCGCCTCAGCGCTCCGACACCCCGTTGATCGCGTTCTACCGGGCGATCAGCGGCGCACTGAACGTGGCGTTCAGCGGACAGACTTACACCGTGGCGGCGGGCGAATGCGTCCTGATGCTCTCCACGCGCCCGTACGACTTCGTCATCGACGACGGCGAGTTGTCGCAGGTGCTCGTCCCCCTCCGGCTGTTCGCCCCGACCTCGATCGCCGACCTCCTCGCCGCGATCGACACCCCGTCGCCGCCCTCCCTGGTCAACGCCACGATCTGGACCGCGATCGACGCGCTCATCGATGCGCCGGACGATGAGGAACCGGACGCCGCTCGCGACCAGGAGCTCGAGAACCTCGTGGTCGCGCTCCTCACCCAGGTTGCACTCAACATCACGCAAGCACGACAGGTGCAGGCGACACGATCCCCGGTCCTCACCGCGGCCCTGCTGTATCTCGAAGACCATCTCGCGGATCCGGAGCTCGATCTCGACTCGATGGCGGCAGGACTCGGCACCAGCCCCCGGACCCTGCACCGCGAGTTCCGCGCGATCGGCACCAGCCCGATCGCCGCCCTCCGCGACGCGCGACTCACCGCCGTCGCCCGGCGGCTGAGCGCGCGAGCAGCCCTGCCGTCGCTGGACGCCCTCGCGCACGACCACGGGTACGGCGACAGGACGGCACTCACGCGGGCCTTCCGCCGGCGCTTCGGACGGTCGCCGCTGGAGCACCGGCGTCGAGTCATGCCCTTCCCGGAGCCGGCGCTCCCGACGGAGTGATCACGGCGGGGCCGACCACCGCCTCGTCACGTGAGCAGCGTGTCGCCGACGAAGCCTCCCTCCGCGCATCCGGGCGGGATCGCGAACACGGCGGAGCCGATCGGCACCGTCCACTCGTTGAGCAGATCGAGCTCATCGAGCCGTCGCTGCATCGGAACGAACTGACGCTCGATATCGGCCTGGAACGAGACGAAGATCAACCCCGACTCCGAGACGTCGCCGCCGGCCGGACGTTCGTCGTAGTTGTACGCGCGCCGGAAGATGCGCTCCCGCCCCTCACCGCGAGCGCGCCGGATGTGCGCGAACGGCGGGATCACCGGAAAGCCGATCGCCGTGGTGGCGTCGAAGTCCGGCTCGTCGAACTCCTCGCTCCCGGTGAGCGGGGCGCCGTTCGACAGCGTCCGTCCCACGGAGGCATCGCGTCCGCTGCGGTCCAGCCGATCCCACTTGTCGAGGTCCATGTGGATCCGTCGGATCACCGCGCCGGTGCCGCCGGTGAGCCACCCCCGGTCCGTCCAGACGACCCGATCGAAGTCCGCTGTCCCCGGCTGCGGGTTGGTCGTGCCGTCGACCTGCCCGAACAGGTTGCGCATCGTCGTCCCCGGCCGCTCGGTTCCGTATGCCCGCCGAAAACCCTGCTGGGTCCATCGGATGCTCGCGAACCCGCGGGCGTCCTTCAACAGCATGCGCGTCGCGTGGGCGACCGTGAGCGGATCGTCACCGGCGATCTGCAGCAGGAGATCGCCGTCGGAGAACTCGGGGCGCAGCCGATCCACCCCGAATGCGGGAAGAGGCGCGAGCCACGGGGGTGCCACGCCCTCCGCACGCTGCACGACCCCCGGACCGAAGCCGAAGGTGACCGTGAGGCGAGCGGGGGAGAGCGCGAGCTCCGGTTCCGAGTCGGCGAGCGCCGGAAGCCCCTGCGTCAGACGAGCGGCATCATCCGACAGGATGCGCAGGAGGCGGGTGAGCGCCTCGCGGTCGACGTCATCGTGAAGATCGAGGCCGACGAAGATGCCGTGCGCCTGGGCGGCCGTGTCGATGCCGGCCTGATGCACGCCGAAGAACGGCACGGTCTCATCACCGTTCATCGGCGCGACGGCGGGACCGGTATCGGTGTCCGGACGGTTCAGGGCGATGTCCGCTCCCACGGCCGCGACCGCGCCGACACCGGCGACAGCTCCTCCGAGGAGGAACTGCCGCCGGGTCGACCCGGCGCGGCGGGAACGGGCGCCCTCAGCGGGCGCCGTCATCAGTGATCCATGCCCTCGTGCTCTTCGCCGCCCTCGTAGTTCTCGTTCGCCCCGGAATAGTCCTTGACGGGTGCGGAGAACTCGTACGTCGAGTCGTCGGCGAACGTGAGTGTGAAGGTGACGTCGCTGCCGGCGACGAGCGGGCCGGTCAGATCCATCATCATGATGTGATTCGCGCCGGGCTCCAGGGCGAGCTTGCCTCCGGCGGGGATGACGAAGCCGCCCTCGATCTCGCGCATCACCATCTCCCCGGCTTCGTTCTCGACCGTCTCGTGGAGTTCGAGCATGGGGGAGGCCTCCGACGCGACCGAGACGACGGTCACGTCATCCTCGCCCGTGTTGACGAGCTTCCCGAAAGCAGCGGACATGCCCTCGTCGGCGGACTTCACCCAGGCGTCGTCGATCGTCACGACCTCGCCCGCCGGGACGGTCTCGGTCTTGACCGGCGCGTTCTCGGGGGCGCAGCCGGTCAGGGCGAGCACGGAGACCGCGATCACGGCCACGAGGCGGGGAAGGGTTCTGGTGGTGGTGTTCACAATGGTGCCTTTCACAGGTCATCTGCCGCGGAACCGCCGGTCTCCGGCGGTGCGGCTGCCGTCCGGGGACGGCGAAGGAAACGAACGAGCACGAGCGTGAGGACGGCGACAGCCGCTCCGCCCGCGCCGATGAGCAGCACCCTCACGGTGCCGCTTGATCCTGCGTTCTGATCCGGTTGCTCTGACGGTTCCGGGGGAGCGTCCACTCCGCCACCGGTCGTCGCCGCCTCCATCGGATCGGCGTCGCCGACCGTGAAGGGGATGACCCCGGCGATCGGATGGCCGTCTTCCGACACGACCTGCCACCGCACCTGGTACCCGGCGACCGGCATCCCCGCGGCGAGCGGGGCGGTGACCGTGCGCCCGTCCACCGTGACATCTCCGGCGACCCAGTCCTCGCCCGACGCGTCGACGACGAGGACGACGGCCCCGGTCAGAGACGCGTCGAGGACCAGGAGTTCGCCGGAGAACGTCATCGCGATGCTCTCGGGCGGGGTCGCCAGCCGTTCATCGGCAGCGGGCGTGCTGGAGATCAGCTGGTCGTGGGCGGATGCCGGCGTGGCGATCGCGAAGGTCGCGACCGTCGCCAGCGCCAGCCCGGCCGCGATCCTGCGGACAGGGGACATGGGAATGGCCTCTCATCAGACGTCGCGCGTGCGACGTGCATGCGTGCTTTCAGAACCGCGCGCAGCGGACGCGCGCGGCGGGACGCACCACGGGTCCGCGAATCGGCCCCGGGTGCGGATCAGATCGCAGCGGTGAGAGGTGGGGCTCGACCCCGAAGAGTGGCGAGGAGCAGGAGGTCATCGGCCGCGGACACCGCGAAGCGGCCGCGGGGAGTGCGCACCGCGCGGAGGACCGGCAGCACCAGCACGAGATCGACCCGGCGACGCACCCAACGGACCAGTTGCACCGCGAGCTCGCGCGCCGCCAGGATCAGGCGCTCGCCCCGATGGAGGGCCGCCACCGTCAGCAGGGCCGCGAGACCGTGCCCGAGCCACATGGACGCGTCGGCGGTGACAGCCTCGGGGATGCCGGGCGTCGCCGGGATCACGAGCGGTGCGCCGTGCACGTGCGGTGCGGAGACGCCCGAGGGCGTGACGGTGCCGAGGACGAAGAGGGTGTGGAACAGGAACTGGCTGATCGCGACGGAGAGCCCGAGCCGGATCAGTGACAGCCTGCGGCCGGCCAGCAGCACGCAGATCATGAACGAGAACATCCACGGCACGAGGATGCCGAGGGCGCCGGGCATCTGGCCGCCGCCGGAGACGTGCCCCGCGAGTGCGACGAAGATGGCCAGTGACGAGGCGGCGAAGCCGCGGACGACGGCTGGCTTCCTGGACTCGGTCACGGCACCAGTCTGGCATGGAGTCCGTCACGACCCCGTTCCACGGGGCGCGAGGCCTCGCCGGCGCTCAGCCCCCGCGAGGACCGCGCGGGGCCCGCTTGACCACGTCGTACGCGGCGAGCGCGGCCTTGCGGGTCTCACCGAGGTCGACGATCGGCTCGGTCGGCGCATCCGAGGCCCACTGCGAGATGTAAAGCCCCTGCGGGTCGAACTTCTTCGCCTGGAGCTCGGGGTTGAATACGCGGAAGTAGGGCGCGGCGTCGGCACCGGAGCCCGCCACCCACTGCCAGTTGAACGGGTTGTTCGCCTCGTCGGCATCGACGAGTGTGTCCCAGAACCACTCCTCGCCGAGACGCCAGTCGATGAGCAGGTTCTTCACGAGGAAGGAGGCCACGACCATCCGTACGCGGTTGTGCATGTACCCCGTGTGCCAGAGTTCGCGCATCCCGGCGTCGACGAGCGGCACCCCGGTCTCGCCGTGCTGCCAGGCGTCCAGCTGCGCGGGGTCGAGGGGCGGCCAGGGGAACGCGTCGAACTCGGGGCGCAGGTTCGTGGTCGCCAGGTCGGGCGAGTGGTACAGCGTGTGCCAGGCGAACTCGCGCCATCTCAGTTCGGAGAGGAAACCGCCCGCGCCCTCGACGCCGACCGCCTCGTGCCACACCGTGAACGGACTGAGCTCCCCCCACCGCAGCCGAGGCGAGAGCAGCGAGGTCGCGCCGGCAGCGGGCTCGTCGCGCGCACGATCGTAGGAGGGGAGGTCGTTCTCGAGGAACTCCGTGAGGCGGCGTCTGGCCGCGGGCTCCCCGGGCTCCCAGGTCTCGCGGAGCCCTGCTGCCCAGTCCGGAGACGTCGGCAGGAGGCCCCAGTCGTCGAGCGCATCGGAGGCGGGGGGATGGTCGACGCCGGCGACGTCGCGCGGCTCGGCGAGCGGCGTCCGCGGAGCGGGAAGCGCGACGCAGGCGCGCCAGAACGGCGTGAACACGGAGTAGTGGGTGCCACTGCCGGTCGTGACGGTCCACGGCTCATGCAGCAGGGAGGCGGCGAAGGAGGTGACGTCGATGCCGTCGGCGCGCAGCGCGGTCTTGAGGCCGGCATCCACCGACCGCTCGGGGCCGCCGTACCGGCGATTCCAGAAGACGGCTCCGGCATCGATCTCGTCGGCCAGCTCCGACACCACGCGTTCCGCGGGGCCGCGGCGCAGCACCAGGAAACCTCCTCGATCACGCAGTCGCCCCCCGAGGGACTCCAGCGAATGATGCAGCCACCATCGCGCCGCGCCACCGAGCGGGCGGAAGCCCGGAGACTCCTCGTCGAGCACGAAGACCGCGACGATCGGTTCGCCGCGATCGATAGCGGCGCGCAGGGCGGGGTTGTCCGCCAGACGCAGATCGTCTCGGAACCAGACGAGCGAGGGGGAGACCATGGCCCCATTCTCGCTGACCGGAGCCCCTTCTTCGGCAGACGGGTTGAGATCAGCGCCGGCGCGTGCGGCGGGGATGCCCGCCCTCATCGCCCGTGGCCCACAGCGCCCACGCGACGAGCAGCGGCTGCAGGAAGAGACGACCGAACCGTCGGGCGTCGGTGTCGAGTCCGGGAGTCGAGCGCCGCGTGCGCCACTGGTGCACGTTGCCGGGGAACACCGCGGCGAAGAACGCGGCCGTCGCCCACCCGATCCTGCGCCGTTCCCGAGGGAGCGCGACGAGTCCGACGGCGAGCGCGACCTCCGCCGCCCCCGAGGCGATCACGATCGCATCCTTGTCGAGCCGCGTGATCCGGGTGGCCCAGTCGGGGACCACGACGCGGAACCCGCGGGTGCTGACGAAGTGCGTGACGCCGATGGCGCCGAGGGCGAGGGCGAGGATCCAGCGGGCGACTGTTCTGCTCATCCGCTCACGCTACAGGTGCGCGTCGGAAGCGCCATGCCTCCGACGCGCACCGGCGACGGATCGGTCAGCCGGCCGAGAGACCGCGTGCCTGCTCCCAGGCCCGGAAGCCCTCGGCGATCTCGGGGGAGTGCGTGTGGTGCAGATAGTGCTCGCCGTCCAGAGGCACCACGGTTCCATCCGCCACGGTCGCGGCCTGCTCCTCGTGGAGGGACAGCCATTCGGGCGTGGTCTCGTTCTCGGCCACCGCGAAGAGGAGGAGGGGCAGATCCTCCGGGAACGTCGTGCCGATCGCATCCGCGAAGTTGGTCCGGATATGGGACATCTCATCCAGGTAGGTCGGGCTGAGGGAGTTCCGGTTGCTCAGCAGCGTCATCTGCTCGCGCGACTCCGCCGAGAAGACGGACTCCTCGTCGTCGGCGCCGCCGAACGCGGTGAGCAGCCGGACGAGGCCGAGGTTCTTCGCCGCCCCCATCAGGCCGGTGGGAAACACGGTGTCCATGTGCGGCTGGCCCGGGACGCTGGTGTCGATGCCGACGAACGCCCGCACCTCGTCGGGATACCGGTTCGCGAACTCGATGCCGTAGATGCCGGCGATCGAGTGCCCCATGAGCACGTAGCTGTCGATGTCCAGGCTCTGGAGCGCCTCGTGGACCTCCGCGACGATGTTCTCGGTGGTGCGGGGCCGGTCGGTCCCGTCGCTCAGTCCGTACCCGAAGGGCTCCACCACGACCACGCGATGGTCCGCTGCGAGATCGTCCACCAGAGGCTCGAAGTCGAGCACGGGGGAGGCGGTGCCGAATCCGGGCAGCATCACGATGGTCTCCGGCCCGTCGCCCGTGATCAGGACGTTCACGTCGCGCCCGTCGACGCTCACGGTCTCGCCGTACGGCTCGATGCGATCGGCTTCGACACCCGTCGCCACGGCGTTGACGGTCGTCGTGGTGGCCAATCCCACCGCGATCACGGCACCGATCGCCGTCACGGTGATGAGCGCTCTCTTCGCGAACTTCTTCATGGACACCTCTCCCGGTCGCGCGGTGCGACCCTGTTCCAGCGTTCCTCGTCGCGTCCGTCGGCGCGTCCCCCCGGTGCAGACACCCGCGTACCGCGTTCGCGGTATGCGGATGTCGTCCTCACGGGGGACTCGCGGCCGGGAGAACCGCGGAATACTGGAGGGATGCCGGCGCCCGGAGCTCAGGGGATCGCGGCCGCGCTGCGGAGCGTCATCGTCTTCGCCGTGGTCGTCACCTTCGCCGTCCTGCCGTTCCCCGCCGAGGACTTCCGAGCCACCGGGTGGCTGCTGGTCCCCGCGCTCCTGCCTGCTGCGGCGGTGCTGGTCCGTCGTCGCGCGCCGTTCGTGGCTCTCGGGGCGAGTCTGTTCTGCGCGATCGTGCTCGCGTTCGCCGGTGTCGTCTCTCCCAGTGCGCTCCTGGCGGCCGCCTTCAGCTGCTACACGCTCGTCGATCTGCGCGGACGGCTGGTGGGAGCGGCCGGAGTCGTCGCCGCGGCGGTGGTCGTGTTCTTCTCGAACGGCCTCGCCATGGACGGCGACCTCTTCGACTCCGCCGCGCTCCAGTTCGTCCTGTTCCTCCTGCTCGCCGGTGCGCTGGGCGATGCCGCGCGCTCGCGTCGGGAGTTCGTCGCGGTGATGACGGAGCGGGCCGAGCGTGCCGAGCAGAGCCGCGACGACGAGGCGCGGCGCCGGGTGATGGAGGAGCGGGTGCGGATCGCCCGGGATCTGCACGACGTCGTCGCGCACCAGATCTCGGTGATCAGCCTCAACGCCGGGGTGGCGTCATCCGCCGTGGAGAGCAGGCCCGAACGTGCCCGGGAGGCTCTCACGACGATCCGCAGCGCATCGCGCACGGTGCTCACCGACATCGGCGGCCTCATGTCGCTGCTTCGCGCGGACGACGGCGACGACCCCTCCGATCTCCGTCCGCAGCATGGGCTCGCCGACCTCGATGCCCTGATCGAGCGGTTCGAGGAGGTCGGTCTCCGCGTCGACCTGCGGCGCGAGGATGACACCGTGGCGATGTCCCCGGCGAGCGACCATGTCGCGTATCTGGTCGTGCAGGAAGGGCTGACGAATGCGCACAAGCACGGCGCACAAGGGAGAGTCGCGGTGACGGTGCGCGCCGTCGACGAGGCGCTCGCTCTGACGGTCGCGAATCCGGTGGACCCGAGTGTCGTCCGCTCCTCGCCGAGCGGGCACGGGCTCCGTGGGCTCCGTGAACGGGTCTCCGCCGTCCGGGGCGAGGTGGCCGTGGAGAGCACGGGCGAGGATTTCGTCCTCTCCGTGCACCTCCCCACGAACGGACGGAGTATCCGCGCATGATCTCGGTTCTCGTGGTCGACGACCAGCCACTGGTCCGCCAGGCGGTGCGCGACATCCTCACGGACGGGGGGCTGCACGTGGTCGGCGAGGCCGCCACCGGGCGCGCAGCGGTCGCGTCCGCCGCCGAACTCGTCCCGGATGTGGTGCTGATGGACATCCGGATGCCGGACCTGGACGGGATCGCCGCGACCGCGCTGATCTGCGCCGCGCGTCCGGAGGGAAAGCCCCGGGTGCTGATCCTCACGACGTTCGAGGAGGACGACTACGTGGTCGCCGCTCTCCGCGCGGGCGCGAGCGGCTTCATCGGCAAGGGGGCGGAACCGGACGACATCGTCCGGGCGGTGCGCACGATCGACGCCGGGGAGTCGCTGCTGTCGTCCACGGCGACGCGCACGCTCATCGAGCGTTCGGTGCGCGGAGCCACCCCGCCGACGCCGGGCGCCCACGCGGAGGTGCTCGCCCGGTTGACGGCCCGTGAGCAGGAGGTGCTGGTGCTGGTCGCCGGAGGCCGGACGAACCAGGAGATCGCGTCGACGCTCACCATCTCGCCGCACACCGCGAAGACGCACGTGAACCGCATCATGTCGAAGGTGGATGCGCGCGACCGCGCCCAGCTGGTGATCCTCGCGTACGAGTCCGGAATCGTCGTCGCCGGAGGCTGAGCGCCTTCCGCGGCACGTCGTCGATCGGGCGTGTGCGGCGGTCAGGACCGCGTGATCATGCGAGTAACCTGGGTACCGACCCAGATGGAGAGTTTCTGTGCCTGAAAACGCCCGGCCGAATGACGGCTTCGCCCTGTTCACTGACCGAAACGTCGTCGCGATGCGCGTCAACGGCGATCTCAAGGATCTCGCCACGACCGTGACCGACACCGACGAGGTCGAGCCGGTCACGATCGACAGCCCGGACGGGTTGAACATCCTCCGCCACTCCGCGGCACACGTGCTCGCGCAGGCGGTGCAGCGGATCAACCCGCAGGCGAACCTCGGCATCGGCCCGCCCATCACGGACGGCTTCTACTACGACTTCGGCGTCGAGACCCCGTTCACGCCGGAGGACATCAAGGCCATCACGAAGGAGATGCAGCGCATCGTCCGTGAAGGCCAGCGCTTCGTGCGCCGTGTCGTGACCGATGACGAGGCGCGCGCCGAGCTCGCGGACGAGCCGTTCAAGCTCGAGCTCATCGGCCTCAAGGGCGGAAAGGAAGCCGCGGAAGGCGCCTCCGTCGAGGTCGGCGAGGGCGAGCTCACGATCTACGACAACACCACCCGTGACGGCGAGGTCGTCTGGAAGGACCTCTGCCGCGGTCCGCACCTGCCGAACACCCGCATGATCGGCAACGGCTGGGACCTCACCCGCATCGCGGCCGCCTACTGGCGCGGCAGTGAGAAGAACCCGCAGCTGCAGCGCATCTACGGCACCGCGTGGCCCACCAAGGACGAGCTGCGCGCCTACCAGCACCGTCTGGAGGAGGCCGCGAAGCGCGACCACCGTCGCCTCGGCAAGGAGCTCGACCTGTTCTCGTTCCCCGAGGAGATCGGCTCCGGTCTCTCGGTCTGGCACCCTCGCGGCGGTGTCATCCGCGGCGAGATGGAGCAGCACGCGCGCAAGCGCCACATCGAGGGCGGCTACACCTACGTGTACACGCCGCACATCTCGAAGGAAGACCTCTTCCTCACCTCGAACCACCTCGTCACGTACAAGGAGGGCATGTTCCCGCCGATCGTGATGGACGAGGAGCGCGACGACGAGGGCAACATCACCAAGCAGGGCCAGGACTACTACCTGAAGCCCATGAACTGCCCGATGCACATCCTCATCTACAAGGAGCGTGCGCGCAGCTACCGCGACCTGCCGCTGCGGCTCGCCGAGAACGGCACCGTGTACCGCAACGAGCTCTCCGGCGCCCTCCACGGCCTCACGCGTGTGCGTGGTTTCACCCAGGACGACTCGCACCTGTTCGTCACGCCCGACCAGCTCGAGGCCGAGGTCGCCAAGGTCCTCGAGTTCATCCTCTCGATGCTGCGCGACTTCGGTCTGACCGACTTCGAGCTCGAGCTGTCGATGAAGGATGACGAGAAGTCGAAGTGGATCGGCTCCGACGAGTTCTGGGAGTCGTCGACCGACGCCCTGCGTCGCGTCGCCGTCGCCTCCGGCCTCAAGCTGACCGAGGTCCCCGGAGAGGCCGCGTTCTACGGTCCGAAGATCGACCTCAAGACGCGTGACGCGATCGGTCGCACCTGGCAGCTCTCGACCGTCCAGGTCGACCCGAACCTGCCCGAGCGCTTCGACCTGGAGTTCATGGACAAGGACGGGCAGAAGAAGCGCCCGATCATGATCCACCGTGCGCTCTTCGGCTCGATCGAGCGGTTCTTCGCGATCCTGCTCGAGCACTACGCCGGTGACTTCCCGGTCTGGCTGTCGCCGCTGCAGGTCGTGGGCATCCCCGTCGCGGACGACTTCGCCGACTACCTCGGCGAGGTCGTCGACACGCTCCGCTCGCAGGGCGTCCGCGCCGAGCTGGACACGTCGGACGACCGGATGCAGAAGAAGATCCGCACCCACACGACCGGCAAGGTGCCGCTGCTGCTGATCGCGGGGGAGCAGGACCGTGCCGCCGGCACCGTGTCCTTCCGTTACCGCGACGGCTCGCAGGAGAACGGTGTGCCGATCGCGGACGCCGTGGCCCGCATCCGCGCCGCCATCGACTCCCACGCCCTCGTGCAGACGGCAGGGGACTTGGCGTGACCGAGGGGGAGCAGCCGCTGGAGGACGCCGGACTCCTCGCCGGAGTGCCGGACGAGTTCCAGCGGCTGTGGACCCCGCACCGGATGGCGTACATCCAGGCGGGACCGGAGCCGCTCCGTGAGGAGTGCCCGTTCTGCGAGGCGCCGAAGTTCCCCGATGCCGAGCGCCTGGTCGTGGCGCGGGGCCGGACGGCCTACGTGCTGCTGAACCTGTTCCCGTACAACTCCGGGCACCTGCTCGTCTGCCCGTACCGCCACATCGCGACGTACGATCAGGCGACCCCCGAGGAGGTCGCCGAGATCGGCGCGCTCACGCAGACCGCGATGCGGGTGCTGCGCGGGGTGGCACGGTGCGACGGCTTCAACCTCGGGATGAACCAGGGCGCGGTGGCCGGGGCCGGTGTCGACGCCCACCTGCACCAGCACGTGGTGCCGCGGTGGACCTCGGACGCCAACTTCTTCCCGATCATCGCGAAGACCAAGGCGCTGCCGCAGCTCCTCGGCGAAGTGCGGGAGGCCGTGGCGGCAGCCTGGCCGCAGCCGGAAGCCTGACCCGTACGGCCCGATCGATGACTCTGCCCTCGCGACGCATCGCATCCGTGGTGCTCCTCGGCCTCACGGCTTCGCTCGCCACCCTCCTCGTCGCCTGCACGCCGCCGTCGAGCCCTGAGCCCACGCCGACGAGCGTCGAGGACGAGGGGCGCGCGTTCTATCTCGCACAGGGCTACGGGGAGAACGAAGGACGGCTCACCCCCAAGACCCCCGAGCAGCAGCGACTGGTCGACGACGTGATCGAGAGCGGTGTCTGGGCCGGCATCCCCGACGAGGATGTCGCATGGATGAGCCTCGAACTCACGATCGACGTCTGCCTGGTGGCGATCGAGGACGAGCACCGTGTCGATGCCGCACAGGTCAGTGCGCACATCGACTCCTCAGACATCCTTCGCACCTGGTCGGATGCGTTCGAGGAGAGCGACCCCGGCCTGCCGTTCATGCTCGGTGGCCTCGCGATCTCGGGTATGCAGTACCTGTGCCCCGCCGACTACCCCGACTGGATCGCGGCGTATCGAGAGCTTCCGATCCCCACCGGGTGACCGGGTGGAGCGCGTTTCGTCTCGCTGCGCTCGCTCAACGACCGGGTGGTGTGGGCGTTTCGTCTCGCTGCGCCCGCTCAACGACCGGGTGGTGGGCGAAGGCCTCCCGCGCGAAGGGACGGTCGTTGAGCGAGGAGCGCAGCGACGAGACGAAACGTCCCCGGGTCAGCGCACCTGACGCGCGGTGAACTGCATCTGCGGGTTGGCGTAGAACTCCTGCGCCTCGACGAGCTGCAGCTCGCGCTCACCGGACTCCAGCGTGGCCTTGAGCAGGTCGTAGACGCTGGACGCGGTGCGCTCGAGCGCGGTCTTGGCGCTCCCGGTCTCGACGTAGTGCGCGGTGAACAGTGCCGCCGTGACATCGCCCGAGCCGTTCGCCTTCATCGGCAGGTGCGGGGTCTGCACGATCCAGGCACCATGCTCATCGGCGGCGAGCATCTCGATCGTGCCCTCTTCGCGATCCGGGCGCTCCACGCTCGTCACGAGCACCGTGCGCGGACCCATCGCGTGCGCGAGGTCGACCGAGGCGAGCGTCGACTCCAGCGTGTCCGGCTCGGTGTCGGTGAGGAAGCCGAGCTCGAACTGGTTCGGCGTGATGATGTCGGCGACCGGCACCACGCGTTCGCGCAGGAGCACCGGGATGGCCGGGGCGACGAAGCACCCGGACTTCGCGTTGCCCATCACCGGGTCGCACGCGTACAGGGCATTCGGGTTGGCGGCCTTCACGCGGGCGACCGCGTCGATGATCACGTCGCCGATGCCCTCGCCGCCCTGGTAGCCGCTGAGGATGGCATCGATGCCGCCGAAGACACCACGCTCCTCGATGCCGGTGATCACCTCGCGCACGTCGTCCGGGGCGATCAGGGGTCCGCGCCACGCGCCGTATCCGGTGTGGTTGGAGAAGTTCACGGTGTAGACCGGGAGCACCTCGACGCCGATGCGCTGCAGCGGGAAGACGGCGGCGGAGTTGCCGACGTGACCGTAGGCCACGGCCGACTGGATGGAGAGGATCTTCATTCTCCGGTCCTTTCGTACTGGGCGGGCCGGTGCCCGCACGGGATGGTCATCGCCCGGCGGCGACGAGGTCGGCGACGAGTGCCTCGGCATCGTCGTCGGACAGGTCGTGCACGGTCAGGCGCAGATGGTGCGACGGGTCGGCGCGGTCGTCGAGGGCGAAGTCGTCGCCGGTGCGCGCGAGCCACCCGCGCCGCATCAGACGGTCGGCGACGGTCCGGGCGGGCTGCCCGAGCTCGACCCACAGGCTCAGCCCGTCGGATGCCGTCGCGTCGATGCCTCCGGCGCGCAGTCGATCCGCGAAGGCGGTGTTCCGCTCCGCGTAGTGCGCGGCCGCGCCGGCGACCTCGGCCATCACGGACTCGTCGGTCAGCTGCGTCAGCGCGAGGCGCTGGAGCAGGTGGCTGACCCAGGTGGTGCCGGGGCTCAGCCGCATCGCGAGGCGCTCGGCCGTCTCGGCATCGGTCGCGGCGATCGCGAGGCACATGTCGGGGCCGAGGAACTTCGACACCGATCGGACGAGCGCGAACCGGCGGTGGTCGGGCCCGATGAGCGACTCGTAGGGCCGCTGGGACAGCATCGAGAAGTGGTCGTCCTCGATGATCAGCACGTACGGGTGGTCGGCGAGCACAGCGCGCAGCTCCGCCGCCCGCGTCGCGGTGAGGCTCGCTCCGGTCGGGTTCTGCGCCCGCGGGGTGCAGATGACGGCGCGGACACCCGCGTCCAGCGCCGCGCGCAGCCCGTCCACGGTCATGCCCTCGGAGTCGACGGGCACCGGGACCGCGCGGTAGCCGCCCAGTCGCACGGTGTGGATGCTCGCCAGGAAGCAGGGGTCCTCGAGGGCCACCGCGTCGTCGCGCATCAGGGCCTGTGCGAGCAGCCGCTCGACCGCGTCGACGGCTCCGCTGGTGATGGTGATGCGGAAGTCGACGTCGTCCAGGTCGGTCGCGATCCACCGCCGCGCCCACTCGTCGAGTCCGCGATCGATCACAGGCTCTCCGTACAGCACGGGGCGCGAGGCGATGGTCATCAGGGCCGGTGCCGGGTCGGGGATGAGGCGCGGGTCGGGGTTGCCCGTGCCGATGTCGCGCAGAACGGTGTCGGGGGCGTAGCCCTCCTGCGCCACCGTCTCGAGTCCGGCCACGACCGTGCCGGCGCGGCCGCGCGAGATCACCAGGCCGGCCTGTGCGAGCTGCCGGTACGCGGCGACGGCGGTGTTGCGGTTGACGCCGAGCGTGGCCGCCAGCTCCCGCACCGGCGGCAGCAGGCTGCCGGGCTGGAGGATTCCGCGGTCGCGCAACGCCCGCACGCTGTCGGCGATCTCCGACGCGGTGGTGCCTGTGATCTGGTCGCTCATGGTCCTCCTCTGCGATTCTAGGTCGAATCGGACAGTGCTATGTTTGACATAGATCAAACCCGAATTCGGTGCATCCGACAGGAGTTCCCCCATGACCGAGCAGACCACCACCGGATCCCCGCGCGTCAAGCGCGGCCTCGCCGAGATGCTCAAGGGCGGCGTCATCATGGACGTCGTCACGGCCGAGCAGGCGAAGATCGCCGAAGACGCCGGAGCCGTCGCCGTCATGGCGCTCGAGCGCGTGCCCGCCGACATCCGCGCTCAGGGCGGCGTCTCGCGCATGAGCGACCCCGACATGATCGACAGCATCATCGACGCGGTCTCCATCCCGGTGATGGCGAAGGCCCGTATCGGACACTTCGTCGAGGCACAGGTCCTGCAGGAGCTCGGCGTCGACTACATCGACGAGTCCGAGGTGCTCTCGCCCGCGGACTACGTCAACCACATCGACAAGTACGGCTTCACGGTGCCGTTCGTGTGCGGTGCCACCAACCTGGGCGAGGCGCTGCGCCGCATCAACGAGGGCGCCGCGATGATCCGCTCCAAGGGCGAGGCCGGCACCGGCGACGTCTCCGAGGCGATGAAGCACATCCGCAAGATCCGCGGCGAGATCGCCGCCCTCACGGCCCTGCCGAAGGACGAGCTGTTCGTCGCGGCCAAGGAGCTGCAGGCGCCCTATGAGCTCGTGGCCGAGATCGCCGAGACCGGCAAGCTCCCCGTCGTGCTCTTCGTGGCCGGAGGGGTCGCGACCCCGGCGGATGCCGCGATGATGATGCAGCTCGGCGCCGACGGCGTCTTCGTCGGATCGGGCATCTTCAAGTCCGGCAACCCGGTCGAGCGCGCCAAGGCGATCGTCAAGGCGACGACGTTCTACGACGACGCCAAGGTCATCGCCGAGGTCTCGCGCGGTCTCGGAGAGGCGATGGTCGGCATCAACGTCAGCGACCTTCCCGCACCCCACCGGCTCGCCGAGCGTGGCTGGTAACACCCGCGTCGGAGTGCTCGCGCTGCAGGGCGACGTGCGCGAGCACGCCGCCCTGCTCGCGGGCCTCGGTGCCGACGTCGTGCTCGTGCGTCGCCGCGAGGAGCTGGCCTCGGTCGACGGGCTCGTGCTCCCCGGCGGCGAGTCCAGCGTGATCGACAAGCTGTCCCGCATCTTCGGCATACAGGGTCCGATCCGCGAGCGCATCGCGGCGGGACTTCCGGTCTACGGGACGTGCGCGGGGCTCATCCTCCTCGCCGACACCGTGCTCGACGGGATCGACGGGCAGGAGTCCTTCGGCGGGATGGACGTCGAGGTGCGCCGCAACGCCTTCGGACGGCAGACCGAGTCGTTCGAGACGGAACTCGACGTCCCGGTGCTGGGGGAGCGGGCCGTGCGGGCGACGTTCATCCGCGCGCCGATCGTCGAACGCGTCGGGTCGCACGTGGACGTGCTGGCCTCGCTCGCGGACGGCACGATCGTCGCCGTCGAGCAGGGGAGTCTCCTCGGCACGAGCTTCCATCCCGAGGTCGACGGGGAGACACGCTTCCACGAGCGCTTCCTCGAGAAGGCACGTGCGTTCGCGGGAGTCGGCGCCCGATAGCCTGCATCGCGATCACTCGACCGCGAGCGTGCGGAGTGTCTCGCTTTGAAGGGCTGCTGCCGTCGGCGCGAGAGCGTCACGCCGCGCGATTCTGATCCCGTCGGAGAAGCGCGGCGAGCCACCGCAGGGCGGGGAGCGCCTGCGCGCGCTGGAACGCCCGGAGGCCGGGAAGCTGTGGAATCTCAGGCTGCGCCTGCTGGTACCAGAGGAATGACGCGAAGGCGGAGATCACGGGGAGCAGGGCGGCCTGGGGTGGCGCACCGTGCTCTTGGAAGACGCCCATGCTTCCTCGCAGGACGGCCCGCCGGACGCCTCGACGCTCGGCAGCAGACAGGGCAGGTCGATCCACGCTGCCCCCCGGCGCGCGTGCGGCCAGTCCAGCAGGTGTGCTCGCCCGTCGCTGATCAGGATGTTGTCGGCGCGCACGTCGTCGTGCACGATGACGTCGCCGTGCAGTGCGTCGCCGAAGCCCTCTTCGAGGCGTAGGAGCTGCGGCATAAGAGCCGGCAGATCGTGTGGCAGTGCGCCGAGGAGGTGCGGGTCCGCCGCGATCTCCTTCCAGCGGGTGAAGCCCGGGACCATATGGTCCTCCGCCCGGGGCATCTCCGTCGGTGCGGGGGTGGTCGCCAGGGTTCGCAGCGCGCGCGCCACGGCGTGCAGGTCCTGGATGGTCCACGGCTCGCCCGGGTGGTGCCCATCGATCGCCTCGATGACGAGTGCGGCACCCACGGCATCGTCGACGGCGGCGAGAAGGCGCGGGGCGATCGGGGTCGGCAGATGAGCGAGCGTGCGCATCTCCTCGCGAAGGAAGAGCAGGGAGTCCGCGTGCCAATCGGCAGCAGAGGCCTTGACGAACGCGTGACCGGCGGTGGTCGTCACGACACCCGCGTACGAGGCGCTGAAGCCGCCGTGAGCGGGTTCGTTCGTCACGAAATCGCCGCCGATCGCCGCGACGATCTGCGCACGGAGGGGGAGGGGAAGACTGGCCCAGGCGGGTCGGAGGCGGTCCGCTCCTGCGTTCATCGTGCCGTGCCCCCTGCATCGTGACGGTCCCGCCGGTGCGGAAGTTCCTCGACGCTAGCAGGGATGGGAGCGACCGCGCGCGACGAGACTCGAGCGCCGTGCGACCGCCCGAGCGTCAGGACGCGCGCCGCTGGGAGAGCAGCCAGTCGTAGAGCTCGGGGTTCTCGTACGTCTCGGTCCAGGAATCGTGACCGACGCCCGCGTATCGCGTGAACCGCGCGTCGGCGTCGAGCGATCGGAGCTCCGTCACGATCTGCTCGGTGGCGGAGATCGGCACGACATCGTCGGCGTCGCCGTGAAACGCCCAGACGGGCAGGCTGCTGATCGGCGCCGCGCTCTGCATCCACAGTCCGCCGCAGACGGGCGCGATCGCGGCGAACCGATCCGGGTAGCGCACCGCCAGGCTCCAGGTCCCGTATCCGCCCATGCTGAGTCCGGTCACCGAGACGCGGGCGGGATCGATGCGGTGTGCGGCGACGACCTCATCGAGCAGGACGGACAGGGTCGAGAGCTCGGTGACCCACTGACTCGACTCGGCGCACTGGGGCGTGACGAGGATGAAGGGGAACTCGTGGCCGGCGTCCGCCAAGCTCGGTGGGCCGTGCACCGCGGCGAGGTCGAGGTCGGAGCCGCGTTCGCCCGCACCGTGCAGGAACAGGACGAGAGGCCAGAGCCGGTCCGGATCGGCGTCGTACTCGTCCGGCAGATGCACGAGGTATCGCAAGGAGTCCGCCGGTGTCGGCTCGCCGTCGCGGACGTCCGATGAGCGGTCGGCAGGAGTGATGTGTCGCGATCGGCGCATGCATCCATCCTGCTCCACTCGCGCCGTTCGTGAGAGAGCGGGATGCGCTATACGGCGACCAGCGCGCGGATCGCCTGCACGGTGCGCTCGATGTCGGCCGGGGTCGTCGCCCAGGACGACATCGAACAGCGCAGAGCCGCGCGCCCTCGCCACTCGGCGCCGGTGAGCGCCGCGGTGCCCTCGTCCAAGATCGCGGCGCCGAGCGCTCGCGTGGCGTCGTCGGAGTCCACGCGGAACATCACCTGGGTGTACTCGACGTCGTTCAGGATCTGCACGGCATCGATCGCCGCGAGCCCGGACGCCATGGCCACGGCGTTCGCGTGCAGGCGGTCCAGCAACCCGGCGATCCCCGAACGTCCCAGGCTGCGGAGCGCTGCCCACGCCGGCACGCCGCGCGCTCGACGCGAGAGCTCCGGGGTGACGTCCCACGGGTCGAGCCCTGAATAGATCAGATAGTCGCCTCCGGTGCGGAACGCGGCGATGGAGTCGGCCGGATCGCGCACGATCGCCATGCCGCAGTCGTACGGCACGTTCAGCGTCTTGTGGGCGTCGGTCGCCCAGGAGTCGGCATCCGCCATGCCGGCCGTGAGATGGCTCAGGGCGGGAGACGCCGCCGCCCACAGTCCGAAGGCCCCGTCGATGTGCACCCAGGCGCCGTGTCGGTGCGCGATCGGGATCAGCGCGGCGAAGTCATCGAAGGCGCCGGTGTGCACCTCTCCCGCCTGGAGACACACGATGAGGGGTCCCTCTCCGCCGACGAGAGCCTGCTCGAGCCCATCGGCGCTCATGCGTCCCTGGTCGTCCGAGGGGACGACCGTCAGCTCCGCGCGCCCGATCCCGAGGAAGCGTGCGGCGCGGTCGACGGAGCCGTGTCGGTCGGCGCCGACGACGAAGCGCAGCGGGGGAGAACCGCGGAATCCCTGCTCGGCGACGTCCCGTCCCGCGCGCGCCAGCGCAGCGTGCCGCGCGGTGGCGAGGCAGGTGAAGTTGGCGAGCTGCCCACCCGTGACGAAGCCGACGCTGGCGGTCGCCGGGAGACCGAAGAGGTCGAGCATCCACTGCCCGGCGACGCGTTCCATCGCGACCGTGGCGGGTGTGAGGGTCGACGATCCCGAGTTCTGATCCCACGCCGAGACGAGCCAGTCCGCGGCCAGGGCTGCCGGATGGGTGCCGCCGATCACGAAGCCGAAGAATCGGCCGCCGGGGATCGCCACGAGCCCGGGATCGGCCAGCACGGCCATCTCCTCGACCACTGCCGCGGCGTCCAGTCCGTGGTCGGGGAGCGGGCCGCCGAACTCGGCCAGCATGTCGTCGAGTGATGCCCGAGGCCACACCGGTCGCTCGGCGACCGAGTCCAGGAAGCGGAGCGCGGCGTGATGCGCGGCGTCGAGCGCACGAGACCTGTCGTCAGGAGCCATCCCGTTCATGCCTCAGGCCTACACCCGGGTGCCGTCTCGCGCCAGAGGCCGCACGCTCGCGCCGGCTCGCGAGGAGCCCGATGGTCATCAGTAGGCTCGATCACATGATCAGCGCACGGGAATGGCAACTCATCGGCCTGAACAACCTCTACATGAATCTGCAGCGACTGCATGTCTACGATCGCGCTTCGGCGATGATCAGCGGGACGGCCGAGGACGAGGCGCGGACCACTGCGCTCCGCGGATGGATGGACGCGATCGTGGCGGCCCTGGAGCCGACGCTGCAGGGCCGCGAGCTCGACCAGGCGACGCAGGACTCGCTGCTGCCGCTGGTGCCCTGGCTTCGTGACGAGGTCGCGCGCTATTACGCGCTGCACGACCCGACCGCCCCGTTGCGGGAGCAGGCCGCGTTCGGAGCAGCCCACGTGCTCGCCTGCGACTACCAGGCGAAGGGCGAGCGAGCGATCGCCGAAGCGGTCGACAAGCCCGGGGATGCCGATCGCCTGCTGCAGCGCGTCCCGATGATGATGGCGCTGGTCCGTCAGGCGAACGCCGCGGTCGGAACCTGTGCCGCGGGTGAGCCGAGCGACGAGATCGCGGGGTACATCACCGAGCATGTCCGGGTCGCGCGTGGCGACGAATCGCGCATGATGCTGCAGATCGGCGCTGCCCCGGTGACGCTGCAGGGCCGAGACCCGCGCGAATGACGGCCGTGTGGTCGTCCGCCACGGTCGCCGCTCGGGCGACCGCGGCTTTTCGATAGAATGGACGACGCCCTGGGCACGCTCCGGGGCGGATACGACGAGCGGAGACTTATGTCCGGGCATTCCAAGTGGGCGACCACGAAGCACAAGAAGGCCATCATCGACTCCAGGCGCGCGAAGTCCTGGGCCAAGCTCATCAAGAACATCGAGGTCGCGGCGAAGCTCGGCGGCCCCGACCTCGCGGGCAACCCCACGCTCTTCGACGCGGTTCAGAAGGCCAAGAAGACCTCGGTCCCCAAGGACAACATCGACCGCGCGGTGAAGCGCGGTGCGGGCATCGGCGGCGAGGCCGTCGAGTACCTGTCGATCATGTACGAAGGCTACGGACCCAACGGCGTCGCCCTCATGATCGAGTGTCTGACCGACAACAAGAACCGCGCGGCCGCCGAGGTCCGCACGGCTCTCAGCCGCAACGGCGGCACGCTGGCCGACCCGGGCAGCGTCGCCTACAACTTCAGCCGCAAGGGCGTCATCGTCGTCGGCTCCGAGGGCACGACCGAGGACGACGTCATGATGGCGGCGCTCGAGGCCGGTGCCGAGGAGATCGAGCCGCACGCCGAGGGCTTCGAGGTCATCACCGAGGCGACCGACCTGGTGGCCGTGCGCTCGGCGCTCCAGGAGGCCGGCATCGACTACGAGTCGGCCGACGTGGAGTTCGTCCCGAACCTCAAGGTCGAGATCGACGCCGACACCGCCCGCAAGATCTTCCGCCTCATCGACGCGCTCGAAGACAGCGAAGACGTGCAGAACGTGTTCACCAACTTCGACCTCACCCCCGAGGTGCAGGCCGAACTGGAGAACGACGAGGCCTAGGCGCGCCACACGCCCCGTGTCGGTTCCGCCGCCTAGCCTGGAGGAGTGACCTCCTCTCTGCGCGTCCTGGGCATCGACCCGGGGCTCACCCGGTGCGGCGTCGGCGTGGTCGACGTCGACGGCTCGCGCCGCGGCACGCTCGTCCATGTCGGGGTGATCCGGTCCTCGCCGGATGCGGAGACCGGCGATCGTCTCGCGATCGTCGCCGCCGGCATCCGTGCCGTGATCGCCGAGCATCGTCCGGATGCGGTGGCCGTCGAGCGTGTGTTCGCGCAGCAGAACACGCATTCGGTCATGGGGACGGCGCAGGCCAGCGGCGTGGCGCTGCTGATCGCCGCCGAGTCCGGGCTGCCGGCCGCCACGCACACGCCGAGCGAGGTCAAGGCCGCCGTGACCGGCTACGGCGCGGCCGACAAGCGGCAGGTGCAGACCATGATCGCGCGCATCCTGCGCCTGGACGCGCTCCCGCAGCCCGCGGATGCCGCCGACGCCCTCGCCATCGCCCTGTGCCATGCCTGGCGTCGAGGGGGCCCCGCAGCCTCCGGGCAGGGTGCGCTGACGCCCGCGCAGCGCGCCTGGGCCGACGCGGAGCGTGTCGCTCGTAGTTATGTTCGAGCAACCCCGTAGGCTGAGCAGATGATCTCCTCTCTGCACGGCGTCGTCCTGCACACGACGTCCGATCAGGTCGTCATCGACGTGGGCGGGGTCGGGTTCTCCGTCGCCGTTCCCGCCGACGTGGCGCACACCGCCACGGTGGGGGAGAAGCTCCTCCTGCACACGAGCCTCATCGTCCGCGAGGACGCGCTGTCGCTGTTCGGATTCGCCGATCGCGGTGAACTGGAGATCTTCGGCCTGCTCATCAGCGTCACCGGGGTGGGACCGAAGTCCGCTCTCGGCGTGCTGTCGCATCTCACGGCCGACCAGATCGCCGAGGCCGTCACCGCCGAGGACGACGTGCCGTTCCGACGGGTGTCCGGCATCGGCCCCAAGACGGCCAAGCTCATCGTGGTGCAGCTGGCCGGCAAGGTGCACGCCCTCGCGAGCCCGTCGAAGCCGGCATCCGGGGGAGCGACCGACGTCGTGACGCAGGTCGCGGCGGCGCTGATCGGTCTCGGCTGGTCGGAGAAGGTCGCCACCGAGGCCGCGACGCAGACGGCCACGGATGCCACCGATGCGGAGCGCGGCTCGGTCGCGGCGCTGCTCCGGCGCACCCTCGCCCTCCTCGGCCCGGCGCAGGGAGGCCAGGCGCGTGTCTGACCCCCTCGACGCCTCCGAGCCGTCCGACGAGACCGAGCTCGCGATCGAGGGCGCCCTGCGTCCGACGAGCCTCGGCGACTTCGTGGGGCAGCAGAAGGTCCGCGGTCAGCTGCAGCTGCTCCTCGACGCCGCCCGCATCCAGAGCCGCCCGGCCGATCACATCCTGCTGGCGGGCCCTCCGGGGCTCGGGAAGACGACGCTCGCGATGATCGTGGCCCACGAGAGCGAGCGCCCCCTGCGCCTCTCCAGCGGTCCTGCGATCCAGCACGCCGGCGATCTCGCCGCGCTGCTCTCCAGCCTGGTTCCCGGCGAGGTCCTCTTCATCGACGAGATCCACCGCATGGCGCGCTCCGCCGAGGAGATGCTCTACCTCGCGATGGAGGACTACCGGATCGACATCATGGTCGGCAAGGGAGCGGGGGCCACGAGCATCCCGCTCGAGCTCTCGCCGTTCACGCTCGTGGGCGCGACGACGCGCTCCGGCCTGCTGCCGAACCCGCTCCGCGACCGATTCGGCTTCACCGGGCACCTCGAGTTCTACGAGGAGTCGGAACTGGAACAGGTGATCGCCCGCTCCGCCGCCGTCCTCGGCGTGGATCTGCCGACCGACTCGCTCTCGGAGATCGCCCGCCGCTCGCGCGGCACACCCCGCATCGCGAACCGCCTGCTCCGCCGGGTGCGCGACTACGCGCTGGTGCACGGCGGCGGTGCCGCGACGATCCAGGACGTCCGTGCGGCGCTGGAGCTCTACGACGTCGACTCGATCGGTCTCGATCGGCTGGACCGGGCGGTGCTCGAGGCGCTCGTCCGTCGCTTCCGCGGGGGACCGGTGGGCCTGAGCACGCTGGCCGTGGCCGTCGGGGAAGAGGCCGAGACCGTGGAGAGCGTGGTCGAGCCCTACCTCGTGCGCATCGGCTTCCTCGGCCGCACTCCGCGCGGGCGCGTCGCCATGCCGGAGGCCTACTCGCACCTGGGCGTTCCGCATCCGGACGGGATGCTTAAGTTGGATGACCTATAATCGCTGAAGACTTCCCGGTTACCTTCGCGCGCCCAAAGGCTGGAGCGTGCACCTGAGAAAGGCGCTTCCCCCATGCCCATGGAATTCCTGCTCTTCGGCCTTCTCGCCGTCCTCCTCATCTTCATGATCTTCAACACGCGCAAGCGTACGAAGCAGATGAAGGCCGAGCAGGAGGAGAAGGCCACCAAGACCGTCCCCGGCGCCAAGGTGCTGCTGCAGGGCGGCATCTACGGAACGATCGTCGCGTACGACCCCGAGGACCTCGACACCCCGGCCCTCGTCGAGATCGCTCCCGGAACCATCATCGACGTGCACAGCCAGGCGATCCTGCGTGTGGTCGAGCCGAAGGACGTCGTCGTCGAGTCGCCGGTCGACGAGATCGACGAGCCCGTCGCTGACGAGTCGATCGCGCCCGCCGTCGAGACTCCCGAGGAGACCCGCGCCCGCCTCGAGCGCGACGCCGACGACAAGTAAGTCCGCGGCCGGCGCGGCCGCTCGGATCCCCGTCCTTCCAGAAAGCTGAACACACGTGGCTTCATCCTCTCCCGTCCGTCACGCCTGGCGGGTTCTGCTCGGCCTGCTCCTCGTGACCGGCGTGCTCTTCGGCATCAACTCCCTGGGCGTGTACGTCCTCAAGGACGGTGACGGGAATCCGGTGAGCTCGTGGGCTCCCGAGCTCGCGCTCGACCTCCAGGGCGGCACCCAGATCGTCCTGAGCGCCGAGACGGAGGACGGGGCGGATCCCACGCAGGACCAGCTCGACCAGGCCGCGGCGATCATCCGCCAGCGCGTCGACGCCTCGGGCGTGGCCGAGGCCGACATCACGACCGAGGGCGGACGGAACATCGTCGTCCAGATCCCGGGTGAGGCCGACGCGCAGACACGTGAGCGCATCCAGGCCAGTGCACAGCTCGAGCTCCGGCCCGTGCTGTACACGACGGCCGCCGGCACCGAGTTCGTCGGCGAGGACGGTAACTCGACTCCGTACCCGAGCCCGGACCCGACGCTGAACGCCACGCCGACGGCCAAGCCGACGGACGCGAGCGACCTGTCCTGGGTCACGGAGAAGCTCGCCGCGGAGTTCCAGGCCTACGACTGCGCGAGCCCTGACAACGATCCGGCGCGCGAGCCGAAGGACAAGCCGCTGATCGCGTGCTCGCCCGACGGCACCCAGAAGTTCCTCCTCGGGCCGACGGAGCTCGACGGCACGGCCATCACCGATGCGTCGGCGGGTCGCGACCAGAAGTCCGGCGCGTGGATCGTCCAGCTGACCATGAACGGCGAGGGCGGCGACGCCTTCGGCAAGGTCAGCACGCGCCTGAACCAGAACCGCATCGACGGGCTCTCGCCCCGCGATCAGTTCGCGTTCGTGCTCGACGGCCAGGTCATCAGCGCCCCGCGGATGAACGGTGTGATCCTCGACGGGCGCCCCAGCATCTCGGGCAGCTTCACGCAGGAGTCCGCGACCACCCTCGCCGATCAGCTGAAGTTCGGCGCCCTGCCGCTCAGCTTCACGGTGCAGAGCTCGGACACGATCTCCGCGACGCTCGGAACGCAGCAGCTCCAGATCGGCCTGATCGCGGGTCTCATCGGCCTCGCGCTGGTCGCGATCTACTCGCTCATCGTCTATCGCGCCCTCGGTTCGGTGATCATCGCCTCGATCACCGTGATGGCGGTCCTGACGTACATCATCATCTGCATCCTCGCGTGGCGGCTCGGCTTCCGCCTGTCGCTCGCGGGCGTCGCCGGTCTGATCGTCTCGATCGGATTCACGGCCGACTCGTTCATCGTCTACTTCGAGCGAATACGAGACGAGCTGCGAGACGGCAAGTCCATCACCGCTGCGGTGGAGGACGGCTGGGGTCGTGCGAAGCGCACGATCTACATCTCGAAGTCGATCAACATCCTGGCCGCCGTGGTGCTCTACATCCTGGCCGACGCCACGGTGAAGGGCTTCGCGTTCACGCTCGGACTCACGACCCTCATCGACGTGTTCATCTTCGTGATCTTCACGCACCCCGTGATGCAGCTGCTCGCCCGGACCCGGTTCTTCGGTGGCGGACACAAGCTCTCCGGTCTCGACCCGGAAGCGCTCGGCGCCGTCTACCGCAGCCGCTCGCAGTATCGGGAGGTCGCGACGGCGTCCGCCGGGCGCGGGGCGAAGAACACGCGCTCCCGCGGCGAGGCGGAGCGCAGACAGACCATCGCGGAACGCAAACGCGCGGAAGCGCTCGCGGGCGATAAATCCTCGAAAGCCGGAAGTGAGGGAGACGCCTGATGCCTTCCATGAATGAGTTCGGCAACAACCTCTACTCGGGGAAGACCTCTTTCCCGTTCGTCGGCAAGCGCCGTCTGTGGTTCATCATCGCGATCATCCTCGTCGTCGGTTCCGCGCTCGTGCCGTTGGTCCGTCCGATCCAGTTCTCCATCGAGTTCACCGGCGGATCGCAGTTCACCGTGCAGGACCCTGCGACCACCGACCAGGACACCGCCACGACGGCCGTGCAGTCGGTCGTCCCGGGGGCGGCGACCAAGGTCGTCGTCCTCAACGGCAAGGACATCCGCGTCCAGACGGACCAGATGAGCGCCGAGGAGACCCAGCAGGTCGCCGAGGCCCTGGCCAAGGCGTACGAGGTCGAGCCCGCCGATGTGACCTCCTCGTTCATCGGCCCGGCCTGGGGCGAGAACGTCACGAAGCAGTCGCTGTGGGGTCTCGCGATCTTCCTGGCCCTGACCTTCCTGATCCTCGCGATCTACTTCCGCACCTGGAAGATGTCGGCAGCGGCCATCCTCGGCCTGCTCGACGTGCTCGTGATCACCGTCGGCGTCTACGCGCTGGCGGGCTTCGAGATCTCGCCGGCCGCCGTGATCGGCTTCCTGACGATCCTCGCGTACTCGCTCTACGACACCACCGTCGTGTTCGACAAGGTGCGTGAGAACACCACGGAGGACGGCGAGAAATCGGGCCGGCTCTTCGGGGAGTCGGTGAACCTCGCGGTGAACCAGACGCTCGTGCGATCGATCAACACCTCGGTCGTCGCGGCGCTCCCGGTCGGTGCCGTGCTCTTCATCGGTGCTCTCTGGCTCGGTGCCGAGTCGCTCACGGACATCTCGCTGTCGATCTTCGTCGGCATCCTGGTCGCCACCTACTCGACGCTGTTCGTCGCCGCGCCGCTGTACTCGCTCTTCCGAGAGAACGAGCCGCAGATCAAGGAGCGCGACGCGCGCGTGCGGGCGGCCCGCGAGCGGGCGGCGATCGACGCCTGAGCGGTCCCCTCGACGGGCGCTCGGCCCGTACAGCACGCGTAGGATGAACTGATCGGGAGGTGAGTTGATGGCGGAACCGCAGACGTCATCGCAGGGTTCGAGTCTGCGACGACTGGTTCCCCGCATCTTCTCCCGCGCGTCCCGGATCAACGACCTCGACAACCTGATCCGCACCGTCCGTGCGAACCACCCCAAGGGTGACTTCTCCGTCATCGAGCGCGCCTACGCGGTCGCGAAGGAGAAGCACGAGGGACAGAAGCGGCAGAGCGGCGAGCCGTACATCACGCACCCGCTGGCGGTCGCGCAGATCCTCGCGGAGCTCGGGCTCGGGCCGCGTGCGGTGGCGGCCGCCCTCCTGCACGACACGGTCGAGGACACCGGTTACGCCCTGACCGACCTGACCGCCGAGTTCGGCGACGAGGTCGCGATGCTCGTCGACGGCGTGACCAAGCTCGACAAGGTCAAGTACGGCGAGAGCGCGCAGGCCGAGACGGTCCGCAAGATGATCGTCGCGATGTCGAAGGACATCCGGGTCCTGCTCATCAAGCTCGCCGACCGTCTGCACAATGCGCGCACCTGGGGCTTCGTCCCGCCGGAGAAGGCGGCGAAGAAGGCCAAGGAGACCCTCGAGATCTACGCGCCGCTGGCCAACCGCCTCGGCATCCAGGCCATCAAGTCCGAACTCGAAGACCTCTCCTTCGCGGTGCTGCACCCGAAGATCTACAACGAGATCCACAGCCTCATCGCGCAGCGGACGCCGCAGCGCGAGAAGTACCTCAACCAGGTGGTCGAGGAGATCGACGAGGACCTGCGCGATCTCCGCATCCGCGGCAAGGTCGTCGGGCGCCCGAAGCAGCTCTACTCCGTGTACCAGAAGATGGTCATCCGCGGACGCGAGTTCGACGACATCTACGACCTGATCGGCATCCGCGTGCTCGTCGCCTCCGTGCGCGACTGCTATGCGGTGCTCGGCGCGATCCACGCCCGGTGGACCCCGCTGCCCGGACGGTTCAAGGACTACATCGCCACCCCGAAGTTCAACCTCTACCAGTCGCTGCACACCACGGTGATCGGCCCCGCGGGCCGGACGGTCGAGATCCAGATCCGCACCCACGAGATGCACCAGCAGGCCGAGTACGGTGTGGCCGCGCACTGGATGTACAAGGAGCGGATGAACGGCGGCGGCAAGACCGAGGTGCGCGCCTCCGACACCGACATGGCGTGGCTCGCGCACATCTCCGACTGGCAGGCCGAGACGGCCGACCCGGGGGAGTTCCTCGAATCCCTCCGCTTCGAGATCGGCGCGAAGGAGGTCTACGTCTTCACGCCGAAGGGACGCGTGATCGGACTCCCGTCCGGGGCGACCCCGGTGGACTTCGCCTACGCCGTGCACACCGAGATCGGCCACCGCACGATGGGCGCCAAGGTCAACGGCCGCCTCGTGCCACTGGAGTCCGAGCTCAAGAGCGGCGACGTCGTCGAGGTGTTCACCTCGAAGAACCCCGACGCCGGCCCCAGTCAGGACTGGCTCGGCTTCGTCGCGAGCACCCGTGCCCGCAACAAGATCCGCGGGTGGTTCACGAAGGAGCGCCGCGAAGAGGCGATCGAGCAGGGCAAGGAGGCCATCGCCCGCGCGATGCGCCGACAGAACCTGCCGCTGCAGCGTCTGATGAGCCATGACTCGTTCACGGAAGTGGCGCGGGGCATGCACTACGAAGACGTCTCGGCGCTCTATGCCGCTGTCGGCGAAGGACACGTCTCCACCCAGTCGGTGCTGGAGAAGGTCACGGCCCTCGTCGCGGCGAACGATCCGACGACCGGTGCCATCGATCTTCCCGGCAGCGTTCCGACGCGGGAGCCGCGATCCGGCGACTCCGGTGTGCTCGTGCGCGGAGCCAACGACATCCTCGTGAAGCTGGCGAAGTGCTGCACCCCGGTTCCGGGCGACGCGATCGTCGGTTTCGTCACCCGGGGCAGCGGCGTCTCCGTGCACCGCGCGGACTGCGTCAACGTCAAGGCGCTGAGCGCGGAGCAGGACCGTTTCGTCGAGGTGTCGTGGGCGCCGACCACGAAGAGCGTGTTCCGCGTGCAGATCCAGGTCGAGGCTCTCGACCGCTCCGGGCTGCTCTCCGATGTCACCCGGGTCCTCAGCGAGCACCACGTCAACATCCTCTCGGCGACGGTGTCGACGACCGACGAGAGGCTCGCCCTGAGCCGGTTCGTGTTCGAGATGGGCGACGCCGTGCACCTGGACCGGGTGCTCAATGCCGTGCGGCGCATCGACGCCGTGTACGACGTGTACCGCGTCACCTCGTCCTGACGGCGAGCCTTTCGAGCGCAGCCAGGCCCGCCCGGCTTCCCGGTACGCGCCGGCGTGCACGGAGCGCTTCTGCCGCCGCCTCGGCCGTGCCGGGGCAGGCGACGGCGAGGCGGCTCATCCAGGTCAGCACCCGAGGATCGCGATGCAGCGTGGTCGCAAGATCGAGCATGGTGCGCGTCGGGGTCGTGACCGGGATCCCGCCGATCATCGCGACGTCGACGGCGGGGACCATGGTGTCGTGGAAGATCAGGCGCGCGCAGGTCAGGGGGCGGAGGCGGCGCTCGACGCAGCGCCGCACATGATGCACACCCGGGGCAGCGTCACCGGCGCCGTGGATCCAGGCGGCGGTCGGTCCGCAGGCGGCCGTGCCCGCCTGCACGAGTGTGGCGATCGCGCCGGCGCGGACATCCGGACCCTCCACCAGGTCTGCCGGGATGTAGGCATCGCCGACCTCGACCACATGACCGTCGAGCCGGGCGGCGCTCAGCTCGGACTGGCTCAGCCGCCCGCCCGGAACATACAGAAACGCGGGGTGCATCACGCCAGTCTGGCGTAGTGCACCCCGCGTCTTCGGTGGTCGCGGGCGACTGTGGAGAACCGCTCAGCCGCCGAGAGCGTTCAGCCAGGCGCGGCGCGCCTCGAGGGCGTCTGCGGCTTCCTTCGCGGCCTTCTTGTCGCCGGCCTTCTCCGCGGCGGCGACCTCGGCCTCGAGCTTCTCGATGGCCTCGAGGAGCTGCGAGCTCATGTCGTTCGCGCGTGCCTTGGTCTCGGGGTTGTTCTTCTTCCAGTCCACGTCCTCGCGGGCCTTCAGACCCTGCTCGATCGTGCGGAGCTTGTCATCGAGGGCGCGCTCCTTCTCGCGCGGGAAGATACGGCCGATCTCGTCCCACTGACGCTGGATGCCCGTGAGGAGGGCCCGAGCGCGCTTGATGTTGGACTCGTCGGCGACGGCCTTGGCCTCTTCGAGGAGTGCCTGGCGCGCTTCGATCTTCGGAGCGGACTCGGCCTCCTCCGCCGCGGACTGCTCCGCGCGGGCCGCGTAGAGCGCGTCGCCGGCCGCCTTGAAGCGGGCCCAGAGAGCGTCGTCGGCCTTGCGCCCTGCGCGCCCTGCCGCCTTCCACTCGTCGAGCAGCGTGCGGTAGGCGGGGATCCCGTCGGTGCCGCGCGGGGCCAGAGCCTCGGCGCGCTCGACCAGGCGGGTCTTCGCGTCGCGGGCGCTCTTGTGCGCGTCGTCGAGCTCGGAGTAGAACGCGCGGCGCTGCTTGTCGACCACGGCGCGAGCGTCGCGGAATCGCTTCCAGAGCTGCTGCGAGATGCCCTTCGAGAGACGGGGGCCGTTCTGCTGCTGGGCCTGCCAGGCGTCGAACAGCTCACCGAGCTCTGCGGTCACCTGCTTCCACTGCACCTTGCTGAGGTCGCGGGCGGCGATGGCCTCGGCCTTCTCGACGAGAGCGGTGCGCTCGGCGATCGCCTGGTCGACGAGCTCCTTGGCCTGCTGCGCCTCCTGCTCGGTCGCCTCGGAGAGCGAGGAGGTGAGGGCGGTGAGTCGGTCGCGCAGCCCGGCGAGGTCGCCGACGGCAGCCGCATCGGTCGCCTCGTCGATCAGGTGCGAAGCCTGCTTGGCGAGGTCGCTCGCCGTGGCGCCTCCTGCCTGCTGGCGCTGTTCGAGCGCGTGCACCTTGAAGGCGATGTCGTCGAACTTGCGGACGAAGTACGCGAGAGCCTCGTCCGGCGTCCCGTCGGGGTACTGGCCGACGACGCGCCAGGCATCGCCTTCGCGGACCTCGACGGTGCCGTCTTCGGAGACACGGCCCCAATCGGCGGATGTCGACGACGATGCCGGCACCGGGGCGACGGGCGCGACGGCAGCCGGTGTCGGCGCCTTGCGGGGCATCGGCACAGCGGGCGGTGCGGGAACGGGCGGAGTCGGCTTCGAGGGCTCGGTGGCAGACACGTGATTCTCCTTGCGCGGTAGGGCCGCGGGAGGCGGAAAGGACGAGGCTCAGCCTAGTACGACGGAGCGCCCGGGGTGAGGCCGCCGGAGCGGACCCGACCGTTACCGATCTGTGAGGAGAACGTTCGCCGGAGGACACACCCGCCGTCACATGCGGGAAACATGAGGCTCCTATCGTCGCGAGGACGACAGCCTTCCGGTCGACAGGAGCACGATGACAGAGACCGCATCCTCGGCGCGCCGCATCCTGGTCGTGGGAGCGGGGGTCGCGGCGCACCGGTTCGTCGCGTGTCTGCTCCGCGACCCCGGCGCCCCGGTGCGCGTGACGATGATCGGCGAGGAGGGCCGTGGGCCGTACGACCGGTCCGCGCTCACGAGCCTCCTCTCCGGTGCCGATCCCGCGGAGCTCGAGCTCGACCGGGCGGTGCTCCGCGACGATCGCGTGCGTCTGATCCGCGACGAGCGGGTGCTGCACATCGACCGCGCCCGCCGCACGGTGCGGACGCGTTCCCGACGCACCTATGCGTACGACACCCTCGTCCTGGCCACGGGGTCGTACGCGGCGCGGGTCGCCGTCGAGGGCTCGGAACTCCCGGGATGCTTCGTGTTCCGCTCGATCGAGGACGCGGAGGCGGTGCGGGACTTCGTGGCGTCCCGCAGCCGTGAGCGCGGCCGTCCGCTCCGTGGCGCCGTGATCGGCGGTGGGCTGCACGGCCTGCGGGCGGCGCTCGCGCTGAGCGGGATGGGCGTCTCCACGACGGTCGTGCAGTATCCGGATCGCCTCCTGTCCGCGCACCTCGATCCGGTCGCCGCGAGCACCGTCCGCGCGGCCGTGGAAGCGCAGGGCGTGACCGTGCGCACGCGCACCCGCACGACGCGCCTCGACCCCGATGAGTCGGGTGCCGTCACCGCCCTCGAGTTCCAGGACGGCACTTTCGAACGCGCGGACGTCGTGGTCTTCACCGTCGGTGTGCGTCCGCGCGACGAGCTGGCCCGCAACGCCGGCCTCGCCGTGGATCCTCGCGGGGGCGTGGTCATCGACGACGGCTGCGGGACGTCCGACCCGCACATCCTCGCGATCGGGGAGGTGGCCAGGCTCGACGAGCGCGAGGTGTCCTTCGCGGGTGCGGCGCAGGTGATGGGCGAGGTGGCGGCCGCACGCGTGCTCGGCGGCGACGAGCGTCTCCTCCGGGTCGCCGAATCGGTGCACGCGACGCTCGGCGGGGTCGCGTTCGCGAGCTTCGGCGACCCACTGCTCCACGTCGGCGCCGTCGAGGTCGTGACGCACCGGGACACTGCGGCCGGCGTGTACCGGAAGCTCGTGTTCAGCGACGACGCTCGGACGCTGCTGGGCGGGATCCTCGTCGGCGATACCGGCGATCACGAGACCCTCCGCGCGGCGGTCGGGTCGCCGGTGAGCGCGGACGTGGCGGCTCAGCTGCTGCCCGCCGGGGACGGGGCGACCGACGGCCTCGGGATCTGCGACCACATCGGCGCATCGCACGCACGCCTTGTCGCGGACCTGCACTCCGCCGACGTCTCCCGGTTCAGCAGCGCACGTCCGCTCGTCGGACGCGACGGCTGCGACGACTGCACGCTCGCGATCGCGCGCGCACTCCTCGACCTCGCCCGCTCGCGCGCGGGCTGGAGCGGGGTGGCCGAACCTCTCGCTGCCGTGCGTCCCACGGCGCCTCTCCGGACGGACGGAACCTGGACGGTGCGGCCGCGGACCCGAGAGATGATGCTCTCCCCGGCAGATCTCGTCGCGCTGGGCCGGATCGCCGAGGAGTTCCGCCTGCAGCCACGGATCGTCGAGGCCGGGATCGAGCTGGACGGCGCGCGGCCGGCGCAGCTCGCGCCGCTGATCGAACGGCTCGCGGCCGCGGGGCTGGCGCCCGGCGACGGGGAGAGGGCAGCAGACGAGACGCGGCCGGCGACGGCGCTTCGACCGGACACTCGTCCGGAAGCTCCGGGCCGATCCGATTCCGCGCAGGGGAGGCGTGCGTCGGCTCCCGCGGCGTCGCGAGGAACGGTATCCGTCTCGAACGGCTGGGGCTATCGACTCGTCGGCGCCGAACCCTGATCGGGGAACGCCGGTGGAGTCGGGGTCACTCCGCGGGCGTCTCGGTGGGGACGGGGGTCGGCGACTCGGTCGGAGCCGTCGTCGGCTGGACGGACGGCGACGGCGAGGGAGCCGGTTCCGGTGCGGTCACCTGCGCATGCATGACCTGGCTGACGATCGCGGCGACGACGATGAGTGCGCCGACGACCGTGGCGATGGTGTTGTCGCGCACGCGACGCCGGACCTGTCCCTCGTGCCAGAGGTTGCGCGCGGTGTGCAGTCGCGCGCGCTCCGCCGAGGTGCGTGCCTGTGCGTTCTTGGAACCGCGTGCGGCCATGCCCGTGAATCTCCCGTCCGGACGCCGCTCCACGACGTCGCCTGAGAGCCTACCGGGAGGCGGGGGATCGGCCGAAGTGCCGGGGCTCGCAGGCCGAAGTGTCGGGGCCCGCAGGTAGCCTGGAGGGATGACGTCCCCTGCCGCACTGCTCTCCGGGCAGACGCCCCTCGCCGTGCGCATGCGTCCGGTCTCCCTCGCCGAGGTCGCGGGTCAGCGGCACCTGCTGCGGGCCGGATCGCCCATCGTGGCTCTCGCGGATCCGGAGGCGACCTCGCCCGGTGCGGTGTCCATCATCCTGTGGGGTCCTCCCGGCACGGGGAAGACCACGCTCGCGCAGGCGATCGCCCGCTCCTCGGGGCGTCGGTTCGTCGAGCTCTCCGCGATCACGGCCGGGGTGAAGGACGTGCGGGAGGTGATGCAGGAGGCGATCACACAGCGCGACCTGTACGGCCAGACCACGATCCTCTTCCTCGACGAGATCCACCGCTTCACGAAGGCGCAGCAGGACGCGCTCCTTCCCGGTGTCGAGAACGGCTGGGTCATCCTGATCGCCGCGACGACCGAGAACCCGTCGTTCTCTGTCATCTCGCCGCTGCTGTCGCGTTCCCTGCTCCTGACCCTGCAGCCGCTCACCGACGACGACATCGGGCTCCTCGTCGACCGGGCGGTCACCGATGCCCGAGGGCTCAACGGCGCGGTCACGCTCAGCGACGAGGCGCGCTCCTCCCTGGTGCGACTGGCCTCGGGCGATGCGCGGCGCGCCCTCACCGGACTGGAGGCGGGCGCGGCGGTCGCGCTCTCCCACGCGTCGACCGGTGACTCCGATCAGCCCTCCGACGACGAGGCCGATCCCGACGAGGCGGATCCCGACGCGGTGCCCGAGGTGTCGGCCGACGACGTCGCGCAGGCCGTCGACAAGGCGCTGCTGCGCTACGACCGGCAGGGCGACGAGCACTACGACGTCATCAGCGCGTTCATCAAGTCGATCCGGGGCTCCGATCCGGACGCGGCGCTGCACTACCTCGCGCGCATGATCGAGGCGGGGGAGGACCCGCGCTTCATCGCCAGGCGTCTGGTGATCTCCGCCTCCGAGGACGTCGGCCTCGCCGACCCCCACGCGCTCGGCATCGCGGTCGCCGCCGCCGACGCGGTCGCCTTCATCGGGATGCCGGAGGGGCGCATCCCCCTCGCCGAGGCGACCGTGTACCTCGCCACCACGGCGAAGTCGAACGCCGCGTACGTCGGGATCGACGCCGCGATCGCCGACATCCGCTCCGGCGGCTTCGGCCGTGTGCCGCTGCACCTGCGCGACGCCCACTACCCGGGGGCGAAGCGCCTCGGACATGGGCGCGGCTACGTGTACTCGCACGACAGCGAGTACGGCATCGTGCCCCAGCAGTATCTGCCGGACGAGCTCGACGGGCGGCGCTACTACGAGCCGAAGAATCTGGGCGCGGAGCGCGACATCGGGGCGCGTCTCGAGCGCATCCGTCGCATCCTCGGTGACCGCTGACCCTTCCGATCGGGCCGCGAGCGACGATCTGTTAGACTTGAGCGGCTCGAAACCGAGTTCTCGGGCATCTCCTCGTTCACACCACACCTTGCTGGCGCCCCGGCGTGCGCTCCAAGGCAGAACGCGGGTGATACGTCCGTGAGTCGTGAAAGACGCGACCACGTCATCGGAAGGACAACTTCGTGACCACGAAGTCCCAGGACCGCCGCAAGGTGCGTCTGAGCCGTGCCCTCGGCATCCCGCTCACCCCGAAGGCAGCCCGCTACCTCGAGAAGCGTCCCTACGCTCCGGGTGAGCACGGCCGCACCAAGCGCAAGGCCGACAGCGACTACGCCGTCCGTCTGCGTGAGAAGCAGCGTCTGCGCGAGCAGTACGGCATCCGCGAGAAGCAGATGCGCAACACGTTCAACGAGGCCCGTCGTCAGGACGGCCTGACCGGTGAGAACCTGGTCGAGCTCCTCGAGATGCGTCTCGACGCTCTCGTCGTGCGCTCGGGCTTCGCCCGCACCACGGCTCAGGCTCGCCAGCTCGTCGTGCACCGTCACATCCTCGTCGACGGCCAGCTCGTCGACCGCCCGTCGTTCCGCGTGAAGCCGGGCCAGCTCATCCACGTCAAGGCCAAGAGCGAGGGCACCGAGCCCTTCCAGGTGGCAGCAGCCGGCGGTCACGCCGAGGTTCTGCCCCCCGTTCCGGGCTACCTCGAGGTCGAGCTCGACAAGCTCCAGTCGCGTCTGATCCGTCGTCCGAAGCGCGCCGAGGTCCCCGTGATCTGCGAAGTGCAGCTCGTCGTCGAGTACTACGCGGCTCGCTGATCCAGCGAAAGAGCAATCAGGCAGGAGGCGTCGGGATTCCCGACGCCTCCTGTCGTTTCCGCATACGATGGTGACACCGCGCCTTCGCGGATCAAGGGCAAGGATGACGACATGAAGAGCTTGCAGTGGTTCCTGATCGGTGTGATCGGCGGCTTCGTCGCGGCTCACTTCATGAACAAGGACCCGCGCGGTCATGACATCCTCGCCGAGGTCGACGCCCGGATCAACGGGTTCACCGCGATCATCGGCGACGCCTACCGCGAGCAGGAGGCACGGCTCACGGAGCCGGGCAAGAACTGAACCACCGCAGCAGCGCTCCGGCGCGGCATCTTCACGCAAGGACACCCGGCACTCTATGAAAACTGCGGATATCGCGCAGCGTTACCTCGACTTCTTCGAGAAGAACGACCACCTCATCGTCCCCTCCGCCTCGCTGGTCAGCGACGACCCGTCCCTGCTGTTCACCGTCGCCGGAATGGTGCCGATGATCCCGTATCTCACGGGCGTCGTCCCCGCGCCGCATCCGCGCATCGCCGACCTGCAGAAGTGCATCCGCACCAACGACATCGAAGAGGTCGGTCGCACCGCCCGTCACGGCACGTTCTTCCAGATGCTCGGCAACTGGTCGTTCGGCGACTACTTCAAGGAGGGCGCGATCCGCTACGCCTGGGAGCTGCTCACGAGCTCCGAGGCGGACGGCGGGATGGGCTTCGACGAGAAGGACCTCTGGGTCACCGTCTACGAGACGGACGACGAGGCCGAGTCGATCTGGCGGGACATCATCGGTCTGAAGCCGGAGCGCATCCAGCGCCTCGGCCGCGCCGACAACTACTGGAACACGGGGCAGCCCGGTCCCGGCGGCCCCGACTCGGAGATCTTCTTCGACCGCGGGCCCTCCTACGGCAAGGACGGCGGCCCGGCGGCGGACGACACGCGCTTCCTGGAGATCTGGAACCTCGTCTTCATGCAGGACTTCATCGAGAACATCCGCGGGAAGACGGAGTTCGACATCGTCGGCGAGCTGCCGATGAAGAACATCGACACCGGCATGGGCCTCGAGCGCGTCGCGTTCCTCAAGCAGGGCGTCGAGAACATGTACGAGACCGACCAGGTGCGCCCGGTCCTCGACCGCGCGGTGGAGCTCTCGGGCCGTCGCTACGGCGCGTCGCACGAGGACGACGTCCGGTTCCGCGTGATCGCTGACCACGTGCGCTCCTCGCTCATGCTGCTCTCCGACGGGGTCCGCCCGTCCAACGAGGGACGCGGATACATCCTGCGTCGTCTCATGCGCCGCACGGTGCGCGCCATGCGCCTCCTGGGCGTCGACGCCCCGACGTTCCCCGAGCTGTTCGCCGCGTCGCGCGACGCGATGAAAGAGGTCTACCCGGTTCTCGAGAAGGACTGGTCGGTGCTCTCCGCGTCCGCCTTCGCCGAGGAGGAGACGTTCCGTCGCACCCTCGTCGCCGGCTCCACGATCCTCGACCTCGCTCTGGACGAGACGAAGAAGGGCGGCGGGAAGACCCTGAGCGGACCCGAGGCCTTCCTGCTGCACGACACCTACGGCTTCCCGATCGACCTCACGCTCGAGGTCGCCGAGGAGGCGGGCCTCGACGTCGACCGCGCCGCTTTCGACACGCTCATGCAGGAGCAGCGTCAGCGCGCCAAGGACGACGCCCGCAACCGCAAGCGTCAGCTCGCGGACGTGTCGGTGTACCGCGACCTGCGCGCCCTGGGCGAGACCGGCTTCGACGGCTACACGGCCCTCGAGGTCGAGTCGCGCGTGCTCGGGCTGCTCGTCGACGGCGCCCCCGTGCGCAGCGCGTCCGAGGGACAGATCGCCGAGGTCGTGCTCGCCGAGACCACACTGTACGCGGAGTCCGGTGGACAGGTCGCCGACAAGGGCACCATCGTCGGACCGGGCTATGTGCTCGAGGTGCTCGACGTGCAGAAGCCCGTGCCGGGTCTGATCAGCCACACCGTCGAGGTGACGCGGGGCAGCGTGGCCGTCGACGATATCGCGACGACCGTGGTGGATGCCGCGAACCGTCGTGCCGCTCGCCAGGCGCACTCCGCCACGCACCTCGTGCACGCGGCGCTCCGCGACACGCTCGGACCGACCGCGACGCAGGCGGGTTCGCTGAACCGTGCCGGCTACATGCGGTTCGACTTCTCGTGGTCGCAGGCGCTCTCCGCCGACACCCGCAGCGAGATCGAGGAGATCACGAACCGCGCGGTGCAGGACGCCCTCGAGGTGACCACCCGCATCGTCTCGCTCGACGAGGCGAAGGACGCCGGCGCCATGGCACTGTTCGGCGAGAAGTACGGCGACGTGGTGCGCATGGTCGACATCGGCGGCCCCTGGTCGCGCGAGCTCTGCGCCGGCACCCACGTCAGCACGAGCGCCGAGATCGGGCTCGTCAGCCTCGTCGGAGAGTCGTCGGTCGGCGCGTCCAACCGCCGCATCGAGGCGCTCGTCGGCGCCGACGCCTTCCGCGAGCTCGCCGCCGAGCGGGCGATCGTGTCGCAGCTCACCAGCTCGCTCAAGACGCCGCGGGAGCAGCTGCCCGAGCGCATCGCCGATCTCTCCGCGAGCCTCAAGGCCGCGGAGAAGCGCATCGCCCAGTTCGAGGCGAAGGAGCGGGCCGGACAGATCCCCGCGATCGTCGAGGCCGCGTCCCGCATCGGCGCCTTCCGTCTGGCCGCGCAGAACCTCGGCGAGGCGGCCTCGGCCGATGACGTGCGCGATCTCGTGAACGGTGTCCGCGATCGACTCGGTTCCGATGCGGCCATCGTCGCACTCGGCGCGGTCGTCAACGGGCGTCCCGTCGTGGTCGTGGCGACCAACGATGCCGCACGCTCCGCCGGTGCGAAGGCGGGCGCGCTGGCCAAGCGCGCCGCCGGAGTCCTCGGCGGTGGCGGTGGCGGTCGTGACGACGTCGCACAGGGCGGCGGCGCGGACGCGTCGGCTCTGCCGGCGGCGCTCGAGGCCATCGCACAGGAGCTGCACGTCGCGTGAGCGGATTCCGCCGCGGGGTGCGGCTCGGCATCGACGTCGGTCGGGCGAGGGTCGGGGTGGCGCGCTGCGACCCGGACGGGATGCTCGCCGTACCGGTGGAGACGGTTCCCCGCGATGACGCATCGATCGCCCGACTCGTCGAGATCGCGGGGGAGTACGAGCCTCTGGAGTTCGTCGTCGGACTGCCGGTCAACCTGCAGGGTGCGGACACCGCGTCGACCACGGATGCGCGGGAGTTCGCCGCGGCTCTGCAGGAGCGCAGCGGTGTCCCCGTCCGCCTCGTGGACGAGCGCCTCAGCACCGTGACCGCACACGCGGCACTGCGAAGTTCCGGGAGATCTCAGAAGAAGTCTCGTAGCATTGTGGATCAGGTCGCCGCCGTGGTGCTTCTGCAGCAGGCGATCGACATGGAGAAGAGCACCGGAAACCCGGCCGGTGCCGCCATCTCGCCTGACGAGGAGCACGCCTGACGATGTCCGAACGCGACAGCGCTACGCCCCGACACGACGCCGACTCCCGCTTGGGGGACCTGTTCGAGAACCTGCCGGAGCCGACCCGTCAGATCCCGACGGTCGACAACAGCGCCCCTGCGCCCGGCTCGCGTCGCGCCGCGCGGGAGGCGGCTGCCGGTTCGCCCTCGTCGCCGACCCCTGCGGGCGCTCCGACGGATCCGTCGCCCGTGCCGGTCCGCGCGTCCGCCGATGACGCCGTCGCTTCCGAGACCGAGACGCCGTCGGTGACGCCCGTCCGCGCATCGGCCGATGCGGCGGACACTCCGACTCGCGCCGTACCGCAGGTGGACCCTGCCCTCGCCGCTCCCGTCGCGCAGCCGGATCCGGACCCCGTCATCGGCGGCGGTCTCGACGACCTGTTCGCTCCGCACGACGACCACGTCGACGCGCGACCGAAGAAGAAGCGACGCAAGGGATGCCTGATCGCGCTGATCATCGTCCTGGCGATCCTCGGCGGCATCGCGGCCGCCGGCGTCTGGGTGGCCAACACCTACGGCGACAAGATCGCCGACGCCATGGGATGGGGCGAGCCGAAGGACTGGGAGCCGGGTCTCGCGACCGGTGAGGCCCTCGTGACGATCAAGCAGGGCGACACCGGAGCGCCGGTGTCCGCCGCCCTCTACGAGGCGGGCGTCACGAAGACGGAGGACGTGTTCTACGACTATCTGGTCGATGAGAACATCGACGTCACGTTCTACCCGGGCGTCTACCGCCTGCAGGAGAAGATGACGGCCGAGGCCGCTCTGGCCGCGCTCCAGAACGACGAGAACAAGATGGCGAACGCGGTGTCGGTCTCCGAAGGCGGGACGGTCGTGTCGTCGCTGCCCAGCATGGCGGAGACGCTCGGCATCCCGCTGGCCGACTTCGAGGCCGCGGTCAAGGATCCCTCCGCCTACGGCGTCGACGCGCAGAGCCTCGAAGGCTGGCTCTTCCCCGCGGTGTACGAGTTCGATCCCGGGGTGACGGCTCCGCAGGTGATCCAGCGGATGGTCGACCGCACCCGTGAAGCGCTCGATGCCACCGGTGTGCCGGCCGCAGACGCGGAGCGCGTGCTGACGATCGCCTCGATCATCCAGCGCGAGGGTCTGACCGCGGATTTCCCGAAGGTCTCGCGCGTCATCCAGAACCGTCTCGACATCGACATGAAGCTGCAGATGGATTCGACGGCCCAGTACGGCTACGGCACCCTGCACGAAGGCGTCGTCTCCAGCTCGGCCGAGGCTCTCGCCGATCCGAACCCCTGGAACACCTACGTGCACACGGGGCTCCCGGTGACACCGATCGCGAGCCCGAGCGATGCGGCCATCAAGGCGGCGATGCACCCCGATGACGGTCCGTGGCTGTACTTCGTCACGATCAACCTCGCGACGGGGGAGACGCAGTTCTCGACGACGTACGACGAGCACCTCGCCGGCGTGGAGAAATGGCGCGCCTGGTGCCGCGACAATCCCGACAACAACGGATGCGCGGCCGGATCGCAATGACCCGTCTGGCGGTCTGGGGCGACCCGATCGGGCACTCCAAGTCGCCCGCCCTGCACGCGGCCGCGTACCGGGTGCTCGGTCTCGACTGGGAGTACGGGCGGCGTCAGGTTCCCGCTGAAGGATTCGCGACGGCGCTCGCTCAGCTCGACGGCACGTGGCGTGGTCTCTCCCTCACGATGCCGCTGAAGGAAGAGGCGTTCCGCGCGGCAGCGACGCGGGATCGGCACGCGGACCTCACCGGAGCCGTCAACACCCTGCTGCTCAGTGCGCGCCCCGCCGGCTTCAACACCGACGTGGGAGGCATCGTCGACGCGCTGGCAGAGGCCGGCATCGGCGACGTGGAGACGGTGCGCATCCTCGGCGCGGGCGCGACCGCGGCGTCGGCGCTGGTCGCCGTCGCGGAGATCGGCGCGGCGCGAGTGGATGTGCGTGCCCGACGACCGGAACGCGCGGCGCCGTTGATCGATCTCGGAGAGCGCGTCGGCGTCGTCGTCGAGGTCTCCGCGCTCGACGATCCGGTCCTCGGTGTGGACCTGACGATCGCGACCCTGCCCAGCGGAACCGTCCTCGCCACGGAGACCGCGGCGGTGCTGGCCGCGAGCGGCGGAGCCCTCTTCGACGCCGCGTACGCCCCGTGGCCCTCGTCCCTCGCGTCCGTCTGGGGGGACGCTCCTGCGATCTCCGGGCTCGGGATGCTGCTGCACCAGGCCGTGCGCCAGATCCGGATCTTCCGCCACGGCGACCCGTCCGTCGCCCTGCCCGACGAGGCCGACGTCATCGCCGCCATGCGCGCCGCCCTCTGATCCGCGTCGCTCCGGCGAAACGGCCCCACGGACGAAACGCGGCGCGGCGAGGGTGCGAACACATGGGAGACTGGAGCAATGCTCCGCGTGCTCACGGCCGGCGAATCGCACGGCCCAGAACTCATCGCCGTCATGGAGGGTCTGCCCTCCGGCGTTCCGGTGTCGTCCGAGGCCATCCAGGCCGACCTCGCTCGTCGCAAGCTGGGCTACGGCCGCGGCTCGCGCATGAAGTTCGAGCAGGACGAGCTGACGCTCTCCGGCGGCGTCCGTCATGGCAAGAGCCTCGGCAGCCCGATCGCCCTGCGCATCGGCAACACCGAGTGGCCGAAGTGGATCGAGGTCATGAACCCCGAGCCCGTCGAACTCACCGACAAATCCCGCGGACGCAGTGCTCCGCTGACGCGCCCGCGCCCCGGACACGCCGACCTCGTCGGCATGCAGAAGTACGACTTCGACGAGGCCCGTCCGATCCTCGAGCGCGCCAGCGCCCGCGAGACCGCCGCACGCGTGGCCCTCGGTGCGATCGCGCGCTCGTTCCTGGGCGAGCTCGGCATCCGCCTCGTCAGCCACACGCTGTCGATCGGACCGGTGCAGGTCCCCGCCGGATCCCCGCTCCCGACGCCGGACGACGTCGACGTCCTGGATGCCGATCCGCTGCGCTGCTTCGACCCCGCGACCTCCGCGTTGATGGTCGCCGAGGTCGATGATGCCAAGAAGGACGGCGACACGCTGGGCGGCATCGTCGAGGTCCTCGCCTACGGTCTTCCGCCGGGACTCGGTTCGCATGTGCAGTGGGACCGGCGTCTCGACGCGCGCCTCGCGCAGGCGCTCATGAGCATCCAGGCGATCAAGGGCGTCGAGGTCGGCGACGGCTTCGAGACCACGCGCCGCCGAGGTTCCGCTGCGCACGACGAGCTCTTCGCCACGGCGGACGGCATCACGCGCGGATCCGACCGCGCCGGTGGCACCGAGGGCGGCATGTCCACGGGAACCGTGCTCCGTGTGCGCGCCGGCATGAAGCCGATCGCCACGGTCCCGCACGCGCTGCGCACGATCGACATCGCCACGGGCGACGACGCCACGGCCCACCACCAGCGCTCCGACGTGTGCGCCGTGCCCGCCGCGGGCGTGGTCGCCGAGGCCATGGTCGCGGTCGAGCTCGCGAACGCCGTGCTGGAGAAGTTCGGCGGCGACAGCATCCGAGAGACGCGCCGCAACCTCGAGGGGTACCTCGCCGGCATCCCCGCGGAGCTGCGCACGGCACCCGCGTCCGAGGCGGCGCTCATCGCGCATGACGAGCGAGGCTGATCCGCTGACGCTGGTGCTGGTCGGCCCGATGGCCGCCGGCAAGACCAGCGTCGGCAGGCGCGTGGCCCGCCGGCTCGGCGTCGCCTTCATCGACACCGACAAGCGCATCGTCGCGACGCACGGTCCGATCCCCGGCATCTTCGCCGAGCACGGCGAGGCGCACTTTCGCGACCTGGAGCGCGCCGCCGTCGCCGAGGCGTTGGCGGAGGGCGGAGTGATCTCCCTGGGCGGAGGAGCGGTGACGGAGGCGGCGACGCGCGACCTGCTGCAGCAGCACCCGGTGGTGTTCCTGACGGTGAGCGCCGAGGCCGTGGCCGACCGGCTGCGCGGCAGCAACCGCCCGCTGCTGGCGGGGGAGGACCCGCTCGAGCGGTGGAAGAGGATCTTCGAGGAGCGTCGCGGGTGGTACGCCGAGGTGTCATCGGCGACCTTCGACACCTCACGTCGTCCGATGCAGAAGATCGCGGACGAGATCGTGGCATGGAGGAGAGAGCAGCGATGAGCACGACGACCATCAGCGTCACGGGGAACGACACCTACGACATCACGATCGGACGGGGGATCCTCGACCGGGTCTCGGCCGCCCTCGCGCCGGGCGTGCGCAAGATCCTCGTCGTGCACCCGCCGACACTCGCGGCCCGTGCCGCCGAGCTGCGCGACAGACTGCTCGCGGACACGGCCGACGGCCCCCGTGAGGTGCTGCTCGCCGAGATCCCGGATGCGGAGCAGGGCAAGCGCATCGAGGTCGCGGCCTTCTGCTGGCAGGTCATGGGGCAGGCGGACTTCACGCGCAGCGATGCCGTCATCGGCTACGGCGGGGGCTCGGTCACCGACCTCGCCGGCTTCGTCGCCGCGACCTGGCTGCGCGGCGTCCAGCTGATCCAGGTACCGACCACCGTCCTCGGTCTCGTCGATGCGGCCGTCGGCGGCAAGACCGGCGTGAACACCGCGGAGGGCAAGAACCTCGTCGGTGCCTTCTGGGCGCCGAGCGCGGTGGTGGGCGACCTCGACGAGCTCGCGAGCCTCAGCCCGAACGAGGCGACCGCGGGATTCGCGGAGGTCGTGAAGGCCGGGTTCATCTGGGCGCCGGAGATCCTCGACATCATCGAGGCCGACCCGACCCGTGCGGTCGACCCGACCAGCGAGGAGTTCCGTCGCACCGTCGAGCTCGCGATCGACATGAAGGCGAAGGTCGTCTCGGACGACTTCCGTGAGGCGGGGCTCCGCGAGATCCTCAACTACGGGCACACGCTCGGGCACGCGATCGAGCACGCCGAGCGCTACCGCTGGCGTCACGGCGCGGCGATCTCGGTGGGCATGCTGTACGCGGCGGAGCTCTCCCGTCTGGCCGGACGCCTCTCGGACGCGGCGGCCGAGCGTCACCGCACCATCCTCGAGTCGCTGGGCCTTCCCACCTCGTACCGGGCCGGCGCGTGGCCGCAGCTGCTCGCGACGATGCAGCGCGACAAGAAGAGCCGCGGCGGGATGCTGCGCTTCATCCTGCTCGACGACATCGCGAAGCCCACCGTGCTGCAGGCTCCGGACGAGTCGCTGCTGTTCGCGGCCTACCAGGAGGTCGGAGCGTGAGCCGCCGCATCCTCCTCGTGAACGGACCGAACCTCAACCTGCTGGGAACGCGCGAGCCCGAGCTGTACGGAACGGCCACGCTCGCCGACGTGGAGCAGCTCACCGCGGATGCCGCGGCCGAGGTCGGCTTCGAGGTGGCCGCCGTGCAGAGCAATCACGAAGGCGTGCTGATCGACGCGATCCACGCCGCACGCGAGGACTGCGTCGGCATCGTCATCAACCCCGGGGGTCTCACCCACACCTCCGTCGTGCTGCGCGACGCGCTCACGGGAGTGTCCCTGCCGTTCGCCGAGGTGCACATCTCCGACGTGTACGCGCGCGAGGAGTTCCGGCACCACTCCTACCTCGATGACGTCGCCGCGGTCCGCGTGGTCGGGCGCGGCGTCCAGGGCTACGCAGACGCCGTGCGACAGCTCGCCGCACTCATCCCTTAGAATCGACTGTCGGCCTCGTCCGACCCCGCAGACTCACGAACGGAACTCGCAGCGCATGGCATCTACCGCAGACATCAAGAACGGCGTCGTCCTCAGCATCGACGGGCAGCTCTGGAGCGTCATCGAGTTCCAGCACGTCAAGCCCGGCAAGGGTGGCGCGTTCGTGCGCACCAAGCTGAAGAACGTCGTCTCCGGCAAGACGGTCGACCGCACGTACAACGCGGGCGCGAAGATCGAGATCGAGAACGTCGACCGCCGCGACTACACGTACCTGTACACCGATGGCGACGGCTACGTCTTCATGGACCAGACCGACTTCGACCAGATCACGGTCGGCGCCGCGACGGTGGGCGACGCGAAGAACTTCCTGCTCGAGAACCAGCAGGTGACCATCGCGATGAACAACGGCAACCCGCTGTACATCGACCTCCCCGCGTCCGTGATCCTCGAGGTCACCTACACGGAGCCCGGCCTGCAGGGCGACCGCTCGTCGGCCGGCACCAAGCCCGCCACGCTCGAGACCGGCTACGAGATCCAGGTGCCGCTGTTCCTCGAGACCGGCACCAAGGTCAAGGTCGACACCCGCACGGGTGACTACCTCGGCCGCGAGAAGTAAGGCGTGAGCGCCCGGACGAAGGCGCGCAAGCGCGCTCTCGACATCCTGTTCTCCGCCGATGTGCGCGGTGACGACCTCGCCGTGACCCTGGCCGCCGAGGCCAAGCGCGCGGCGAGCGAGCCCGCCCGCGAGGCCTCCTGGCTCTATGCGCGGGAGATCGTCGACGGCATCATCGATGCGCGCGACGAGATCGACGAGCAGATCACCACGCACAGCAGGGACTGGAAGCTGGAGCGGATGCCCGCCGTCGACCGCGCCCTGCTGCGCATCGCCGTGTGGGAGATCCTGCACAACGACGAGGTGCCGACGGCCGTCGCGATCGATGAGGCCGTCGAGCTCGCGAAGGAGTTCTCGACCGACGACTCCGGTGCGTTCGTGCACGGCGTCCTCGCCCGGGTGGCCCGCGCCGCCTGACCCGTCCGACACGAGGCACTGTCGGCGGTGTCGGAGAGGATGGGGACATGCCCCTCCCGAACGACGCCTCCCGCCCGGAGGGCTCGTCGTCCGCAGACTGGCGTTCCATCCTCGGAGCCCCGCGTGAGGATGCGGCGACGCCGCTCGCGCTGGGGGTCGAGCTCCGTGTGCGCGACGGGCGTGGGGCGAACCCCTGGGCGTCCCGCCCGCAGCGGACTGCGAGCGCGCGCGACGTGGCGAAGCGCACCGGCGAGATCCTGCTCGGCATCCGGCCGCTCGAGAAGAGCGCGGCGACCGGCGCCTGGGTGCAGGGAGCGGCGACCTGGGACGCGGTGCGACGATCGCCGACGCAGTACGGACGCGACCGCTCCCGATGGTTCGCCGATCTGCTCAGCATCGCGCGCGACACGCTGCTCTCCGGAACGGCGGGCGACTGGCTGGTCGCCGATCTGATCGAGTCCGGGCTTCTCTGGGGCCATCTGCGCGCGGCGGCCGACGTCGATATCCCGCTCATCGCCACGCAGAAGAGCACGACCGTCGTGCTCGCCGAACGCGCCTCGATCGGCGCGACGGTCGGGCGTGACGACGGGGGCGAGCTCGTCGTGCGCCCGGACATCATGATCGACGGCCGCGACGCCGACCCCGCCGACGTGCAGACGATCGGTCACAGCGGGCTGTACGAGGTCGCGCAACACGGCACGAAGCTGCGCGTGACGCTTGCCGAGGCGCCGATGGCAGAACCGGTGCACGCGCTGCTCGCCGCCAGGACCGGGCTCGAGGTGCCCGCGCGCGACGAAGCCGCTTTCTTCCGCGACGCCTATCCGCTGCTCGCCCGTCGGATCGAGGTGCGTCCGGTCGGTCGCGTCGAGCTGCCGGAGCTGCCCGCACCCCGACCGGTGCTCGACCTGTCCTTCCTGCGCGGCGACACGGTCAAGTACACGTTCGAGTGGGATTACCGCGGGTTCGGACGGGTCCCGTTCCCGCCGGGCGGAGACGCCGTGCGCGACGTGGCCGCCGAAGATGCGCTCCGCGATGCGCTCCAGGCGGTTTGGACGGAGCATCTGGGTGAGACGATCGCTCCGACGGGATCGTTCCATGACGTCGCCGCGGCCGAGTTCGTCACCCGCACGGTGCCCGCGCTCGAAGCCGAGGGTGTCACGGTCTCCGTCTCGGGCCGACGCAAGAGCTATCACGAGCTGACGGGCGAGCCGGAGATCACCGTGACGACGGTCGAGAGCACAGATCCCGACTGGTTCGATCTCGGGGTGCTGGTCAAGATCGATGGGCGCACGATCCCCTTCGAGCCCCTGTTCACGGCGCTCAGCAAGGGGAAGAAGAAGCTCCTCCTCGTCGACGGCAGCTACTTCTCCCTGAGCCACCACGCCCTCGATCGTCTGCGGGAGCTGATCGACGAGTCGGGCGAGCTCGACGAGTGGGAGACCGGCCCCCGGATCAGCCGTCACCAGACCGACCTGTGGGAGGACTTCGAAGACCTCGCCGACGAAGCGCTTCCCGCGGTGACCTGGCGCGCGACCGCAGAGGGCCTGCGTCGCGCGGGGTCGGTCCCGGAGGTGCCTGTACCCCGCGGCGTCACAGCCGAACTCCGTCCGTACCAGAGGGAGGGCCTGAACTGGCTCGCCTTCCTCTGGGGCCATCGCCTCGGCGGCATCCTCGCCGACGACATGGGCCTGGGGAAGACGCTGCAGCTGCTCGCCCTCATCGTGCATGCCCGTGAGTCGGGGGAGCGGCGCCCCTTCCTCGTCGTGGTGCCCACCTCGGTGCTCGCCACCTGGAGGGACGAAGCTGCGCGCTTCGCCCCGACAATGCGCACGCTGCTCAGGGCCAGCACCCAGGGGCCGCGGCTGGCCGATGCCATCCTCGACGTCGACCTCGTCATCACGACCTATGCCGTCGCCCGACTCGACGAGACCGAGTACGCAGGAGTCGAATGGGCGGGGCTCATCCTGGACGAGGCGCAGTTCGTGAAGAACCCGGAGACGAAGCTGCACCGTGCGGTCGCATCGTTCCGCGCCGACGTCACCTTCGCGGTCACCGGCACGCCGATGGAGAACAGCCTCAGTGAGCTGTGGGCCCTGTTGAAGCTCACGGCCCCCGGTCTCTTCGCCTCGGCGCGCAAGTTCCGCGAGCGGTACATCCAGCCGATCGAGCAGGGGAAGGTGCCGGAGAACGAGGAGGGCGGGGCCTATCGCCAGCGTCGCCTCGAGCAACTGCGCCGACGGATCCGACCGCTGCTCCTGCGCCGCACCAAAGAGCTCGTCGCCCCCGAGCTTCCGCCCAAGCAGGAGCAGATCCTCGAGGTCGAGCTCAGCGCCTCGCACCGCGCCCTCTACGAGACGGTCCTCCAGCGCGAGCGCCAGAAGGTGCTGGGGCTGCTGGAAGACCTCGACCGCAACCGCTTCATCGTGTTCCGTTCGCTCACCCTGATGCGCATGCTCAGCCTGGCGCCGGGACTCATCGACCCCGAGGATGCCAAGATCGGCTCCCGCAAGCTCGATGTTCTGCTCGAGCGCGTGATCGAGCTGCAGGCCGAGGGGCACCGGGCGCTCGTCTTCAGCCAGTTCACGACGTTCCTCGACATGGCGGCCGCGCGTCTGGAGGCGGCCGGCATCCCTTACGCGCATCTGGACGGATCGACCCGCCATCGCCAGAAGGTCGTCGAGGGCTTCACCTCGGGGGAGCAGCCGGTGTTCCTGATCAGTCTGAAAGCCGGCGGTTTCGGCCTCACGCTGACCGAGGCCGACTACGTGTTCCTGCTCGACCCGTGGTGGAACCCGGCCGCCGAGGCGCAAGCCGTCGACCGCACGCACCGCATCGGCCAGGACAGCCAGGTGTTCGTCTACCGGATGATCGCCACCGGCACGATCGAGGAGAAGGTGCTCGACCTGCAGCGCCGCAAGGCGCGCCTGTTCACGGCGGTCCTCGACGACGAGGCGCTGTTCGCGCAGTCGCTCTCCGCCGACGACATCCGAGGGCTGTTCGAGCGCTGACCGGAATACTCACGGCCGAGTCGACCGGGCGCACAGGGAGCCCTCGGTACAATCGAACGGTTCACTTTCGGGAGGAATGCAATGCGGATCACGGGACTCGGCCACGCCGGGATGTTCATCGAGACGTTGGGCGGGAACATCATCTGCGACCCGGTCCTCGGACCGTCGTTCTACGGATCCTGGTTCCCGTTCCCCGACAACCGCGGTCTCGACTGGGAGCGCTTCGGGCGCGACGCCGACTTCCTGTGGATCTCGCACCGCCACCGTGACCACTTCGACCCGAAGCTCCTCGAACGGTACATCCGCAAGGACATCGAGGTGCTGCTGCCGGAGTACCCGACCGACGACCTCGAGAAGGATCTCCGCGCGCTCGGCTACACCAACATCACCTACGCCCCCGCGGGCCAGGTGATCCAGCGCGGCGAGCTCAAGATGATGATCACGCCGCTGCGCGCTCCGAGCGACGGGCCCATCGGCGACTCCTCCCTGAGCGTCGACGACGGCACCGGATCGGTGCTGAACCAGAACGACTCGCACCCGCTCGACCTCGAGAAGCTGCTCGACTTCGGCAAGCCCGACGCCTACTTCACCCAGGTCTCCGGCGCGATCTGGTGGCCCATGGTCTACGACCTGCCGCTGGATGCGAAGCAGAACTTCGCCCGGCTCAAGCGCGAGGCCCAGAACAAGCGCGCCATGTACTACATCGAGAAGGTCGACGCCCCGCACGTCTTCCCGATGGCCGGCCCGCCCATGTTCCTCCGCGACGACCTGTTCGACTTCAACGGCCTCGGCAAGAACGGCGAGTCGATCTTCACGGATCAGAAGCAGTTCCTCGCGCACATGAAGGAGCTCGCGCCGCAGTACGACGGCCAGCTCTTCATCCCCGGCACCGTCGTCACGGTCGACGGGGGAGTCGTCACGAGCGAGCAGACCCTCTACACCGAGGCCGAGATCTCGCACATCTTCGATGAGAAGTGGGAGTACCTCGAGGAGCAGCGCGCGTCCCGTCAGCAGGAGATCCGCGATGAGGAGGCATCCCGCGCCGAGATCATCCCTCCCGCCGAGATGCTCGAGGCGATCAAGACCTGGTGGGAGCCGCTGCTGAAGAAGTCCCGCACGATCCGGCTCGGCGTCGGCGGATGCGTGCGCTTCCGCATCGGCGACCTCGACATGGTCGTGGACTTCCCGCGCGCGAAGGTCCGCGAGTACGCGGGCGAGGAGTGCGTGTACTGGTACACGATCCCGGCCGACCTCGTCTCGACGAACATCGTCGACCACGAGATCGACTGGTCGAACTCGATCTTCCTGTCGATGCAGTTCTCGGTGGGCCGCAGCGGCAAGTTCAACGAGTTCCTCACCACGTTCCTCAAGTGCCTCTCGGTCGACCGCATCGAGTACGTCGAGAACTGGTACCAGGAGCAGACCGACCAGACCGAGGACGCCGAGATCGGCGACTGGGTCGTGCAGCGCCGCTGCCCGCACCTCCGCGCCGACCTCACCCGTACGGGAACGGTCGACGAGGACGGCATCCTCACGTGCAGCATGCACGACTGGAAGTGGGACCTGAAGACCGGTCGTTGCCTGTCGACCGCCGGGCATGCGATCCGATCTTCCAAGATCGACGAGGTCACCGACCCCGTGCTGCAGGAGGCGAGCTGATCCGCCGGAGTCGCCGCGCTCCGATAGACTGACGTCACAAGCAACCTTTAACACCGTCCTGTGAGGCGGAGAAGGGAGCGGCCGATGAGCATGCGCACTGTGCTGCACGAAGCCGACATCTCACGAGCGTTGACCCGAATCGCGCACGAGATCCTCGAGTCCAATCGAGGGGCCGAGAATCTCGTCCTGCTGGGCATCCCGACCCGCGGCGTCACTCTCGCCCATCGCCTCGGCCTGCTGATCAGCGAGATCGCCCAGCAGTCCGTCCCGGTCGGCTCGCTCGACGTCACGCTCTTCCGCGATGACCTCGCCAAGCACCCGACCCGCTCTCCGCAGCCCACCGAGATCCCGGTCGGCGGCATCGACGGCAAAACCGTCGTGCTCGTCGACGACGTGCTCTTCTCCGGGCGCAGCATCCGCGCGGCGCTCGACGCGATCCAGTCCATCGGCCGCCCGGCCGTCGTACGCCTCGCCATCCTCGTCGACCGCGGCCACCGCGAGCTCCCGATCCGTCCGGACTTCATCGGCAAGAACATCCCCTCCGCCCGCACCGAGCGGGTCAACGTGCGCCTCTTCGAGAACGACGGGGCCGAGGAGGTGACGATCGGCGAATGAGACACCTCCTCGACACCCGCACGCTCGACCGCGCCACCGCGCTGCGCATCCTCGACGTCGCGGAGGACATGTCCGACACGCAGTCCCGGGAGGTCAAGAAGCTCCCGACGCTGCGCGGCAAGACCGTCGTGAACCTCTTCTTCGAGGACTCGACCCGGACCCGCATCTCCTTCGAGGCCGCGGCCAAGCGCCTGTCCGCCGATGTGATCAACTTCGCCGCGAAGGGCTCCAGCGTCTCGAAGGGCGAGAGCCTCAAGGACACCGCCCAGACCCTCGAGGCCATCGGCGCCGACGCGGTCGTGGTCCGTCATCCGGGTTCCGGTGCGCCGCAGACCCTGGCGACGAGCGGCTGGATCTCCGCCGGGGTCGTGAACGCCGGGGACGGCACGCACGAGCACCCGACGCAGGCACTGCTCGACGCTTTCACGATCCGCAAGCGTCGTTTCGGCGCCGACAGCCGCGGCCGGGACCTGAGCGGTCTGCGCGTCGTGATCGTCGGCGACGTCCTGCATTCGCGGGTCGCCCGCTCGAACGTGTGGCTGCTCACCACGCTCGGCGCGGAGGTCACTCTCGTGTCTCCGCCGACGCTGGTGCCGCAGAACGTCTCGCTGTGGCCGGTCCGTGTCGTCTACGACCTGGATCAGGCGCTGGCGGACGAGCCGGACGCGGTGATGATGCTGCGCATCCAGCTGGAACGGATGAATGCGGCGTATTTCCCGACTGAGCGGGAGTATTCCCGTCGCTGGGGCCTGGACGCACGGCGTGTGGCCGCTCTTCCGAGCGGTAGCATTGTGATGCACCCCGGACCCATGAACCGGGGACTGGAGATCTCCTCGGAAGCAGCCGATTCCCCCCGCTCGACGGTGCTGGAACAGGTCACGAACGGGGTGTCCGTCCGCATGGCGGTGCTGTACCTGCTGCTGGCAGGGGAACGAGACGACGAACGAGGGGGAGACCTGTGAACGAGACCCTCGTCATCACCGGTGCACAGCTGCTCGGCGCGGAGAGCGCCGACATCATCATCGAGGACGGCCGGATCGCCGAGATCGGCAGCGGACTGCACCGCTCCGGCGCCCGGGTCATCGACGCGGCGGGACTCGTCGCGCTGCCGGGCCTCGTCGACCTGCACACGCATCTGCGCGAGCCCGGCTATGAGGCCTCCGAGACGATCCTCACCGGGACGAGGGCTGCGGCCGCCGGCGGTTTCACCGCCGTCTTCGCGATGCCCAACACATCGCCGGTCGCCGACACCGCCGGGGTGGTGGAGCAGGAGCTCGCCCTCGGCGAGGCCGCGGGCTACGCCACGGTGCAGCCCATCGGAGCCGTCACCGTCGGCCAGAAGGGCGAACGCCTCGCCGAACTGGGTGCGATGGCGACCTCGCGCGCACAGGTGCGCCTCTTCAGCGACGACGGATTCTGCGTGTTCGACCCGCTCATCATGCGTCGCGCACTCGAGTACGTGAAGTCCTTCGACGGCGTCATCGCTCAGCATGCGCAGGACCCCCGCCTCACCGAGGGGGCGCAGATGAACGAGGGCACGGTCTCGGCGGAGCTCGGCCTCGCCGGCTGGCCCGCCGTCGCCGAGGAGTCGATCATCGCCCGCGACGTCCTGCTCGCCGAGCACGTCGGCTCGCGGCTGCACGTGTGCCACCTCTCGACCGCGGGTTCGGTGGACATCATCCGCTGGGCCAAGAAGCGGGGGATCAACGTCACCGCCGAGGTCACCCCGCACCACCTGCTGCTGACCGACGAGCTCGTCCGCGGCTACGACGCGCGCTACAAGGTGAACCCGCCGCTGCGCCGCGAAGAGGATGTCCTCGCGGTGCGCGAAGGCCTCGCGGACGGCACGATCGACATCGTCGCGACCGACCACGCTCCGCACCCGAGCGAGCACAAGGCCTGCGAGTGGCAGGCGGCCGCGAACGGCATGGTGGGTCTCGAGAGCGCACTGCGCGTGGTGCACCAGTCGATGGTGCAGACCGGACTCATCGGCTGGTCGGACGTGGCGCGGGTCATGAGCTCGACGCCGGCGCGGATCGGTCGCCTCGCGGGGCACGGCACTCCGCTCGAGGTCGGGCGGCCCGCGCAGATCACGCTCTACGACGCCTCGGTCGACGGCGTCTTCACCGAGGCCGACCTCCACGGTCGCAGCGTGAACTCGCCGTACCTCGGGCGGGCCCTTCCCGGACGGGTGGAGTACACGCTCCACGGCGGCGTCCTCACGGTCGACGGCGGCAGCGTCGTCGCGGAGCTCGGCGCATGAGCGCTCGGGATCTGGCCGTCGCGATCACCGTCGCGGTCGCCCTCCTGGTGCTCCTGGTCATGCTCCTCGCCTGGCGACGACGAATCCGCCGCGACTCCGTGTACACGGCCCCGCTGGGCGTTCCGGAGCATGCGGAGGTCACCCGTCGCGACGAGGTGCTGTACGTGTCCACGACACGACACGGACAGCCGCTCGAGCGCCTCGCGGTGTCGCCTCTCGCGTACCGGGCGCGCGGCGAGATCGCCGTCACGGATCGCGGCATCGCCCTCTGCCTCGACGGCACGCCGACGGTCTTCCTCGCGACCGACCGGATCGTCTCCGTCGACCGCGCCACGGTCACGATCGACCGCGTCGTGGAGCCCGGCGGCCTCGTGCGCATCGCGTGGCACATCGATGACGACACCATCGTCGACAGCTACCTGCGCCTCGCCACCGGCGACCCCCAGAACCTCATCTCCGACCTGCAGCGGCTCGTCCCCGCCGCCCCCGACACAGGAGCAACGTCATGACCCTCTCGACAACCTCCGGGCAGGCCCCCGCGGCCCAGCTCCCCGATCCCGCCGTGCTCGTCCTGGAGGACGGCACCCGCCACCTCGGACGCGCCTACGGCGCCCGCGGCCGCACCCTCGGCGAGGTCGTCTTCGCCACCGGCATGTCCGGCTACCAGGAGACGATCACCGACCCCTCGTACGCCGGCCAGATCGTGCTGCAGACCGCTCCGCACATCGGCAACACCGGCATGAACGACGAGGACGCGGAGTCCCGCCGCATCTGGGTCGCCGGCTACATCGTGCGCGACCCCTCGCGCGTCGTGTCGAACTGGCGCGCGAACGCCTCGCTCGACGACGTGCTCGTCGAGGACGGCGTCGTCGGCATCAGCGGCATCGACACCCGATCGATCACCCGCCACATCCGTTCGGCCGGCTCCATGCGCGGTGGCATCTTCTCGGGTGCGGACGCCGCACTCGACCCCGAGGAGCAGGTGCGCATCGTCCGCGAGGCGCCCGAGATGGCAGGACGCAACCTGTCCGCCGAGGTCTCGGTCGACGTCGCCACGGTGACGACCGCGATGGGGGAGCGGATCGGCAACCTCGCCGTGCTGGACCTCGGTGTGAAGCAGGCGACGATCGACAACCTCGCCGCGCGCGGCTTCGAGGTGCACGTGCTCCCGCAGAGCGTGACGATCGAGGAGATCCGCGCGATCGATCCGGTCGCGGTCTTCTACTCGAACGGCCCCGGCGACCCCGCGGCCTCGGGCGACCACGTCGAGCTGCTGCGCTCGGTGCTCGACGACGGGCTGCCGTTCTTCGGCATCTGCTTCGGCAACCAGCTGCTCGGTCGCGCCCTGGGACTCGGCACCTACAAGTTGCCCTTCGGCCACCGCGGCATCAACCAGCCGGTTCTCGACAAGGAGACCGGCAAGGTCGAGATCACGGCCCACAACCACGGCTTCGCGGTCGAGGCGCCGATCGAGGGCACCTTCGACAGCCCGAACGGCTACGGCAAGGTCGAGGTCAGCCACGTCGGCCTCAACGACAACGTCGTGGAGGGCCTGCGCGCCCTCGACATCCCTGCCTTCTCGGTGCAGTACCACCCCGAGGCGGCAGCGGGACCGCACGACGCCAACTACCTCTTCGACCGTTTCCGCGACCTGGTCATCGCGAGCAAGAAGGACGCCAAGTAATGCCCAAGCGCGACGACATCAACTCCGTCCTCGTCATCGGCTCCGGCCCGATCGTCATCGGCCAGGCCTGCGAGTTCGACTACTCCGGCACCCAGGCGTGCCGCGTGCTGCGCGAGGAGGGCGTCCGGGTCATCCTGGTCAACTCCAACCCGGCCACCATCATGACCGACCCCGACTTCGCCGACGCGACGTACATCGAGCCGATCACGTGGCAGGTCATCGAGACGATCATCGCCAAGGAGCGCCCCGACGCGATCCTCCCGACCCTCGGCGGTCAGACGGCGCTGAACGCCGCGATCGAGCTGCACAACCACGGCATCCTCGAGAAGTACGACGTCGAGCTGATCGGCGCCAACTTCGAGGCGATCAACAAGGGCGAAGACCGTCAGATCTTCAAGCAGCTGGTCCTCGACGCCGGTGCCGACGTGGCGGACTCCCGCATCGCGCACACGATGGACGAGGTGCTGGCCGCCGCCGGCGAGCTCGGCTACCCGCTGGTGGTCCGCCCGAGCTTCACGATGGGCGGCCTGGGTTCCGGCTTCGCCTACGACGAGGAAGACCTCCGCCGCATCGCCGGCGCGGGTCTGCGCGACTCGCCCACCACCGAGGTGCTCCTGGAGGAGTCCATCCTCGGCTGGAAGGAGTACGAGCTCGAGCTCATGCGCGACACCGCCGACAACACGGTCGTCGTCTGCTCCATCGAGAACGTCGATCCGGTCGGCGTGCACACCGGCGACTCGATCACGGTGGCTCCCGCCCTCACGCTCACGGACCGCGAGTACCAGAAGATGCGCGACATCGGCATCGACATCATCCGCGCCGTCGGCGTCGACACCGGTGGCTGCAACATCCAGTTCGCGGTGGACCCGTCCAACGGCCGCATCATCGTGATCGAGATGAACCCGCGTGTGTCGCGCTCCAGTGCGCTCGCCTCGAAGGCCACCGGCTTCCCGATCGCCAAGCTCGCGGCCAAGCTCGCGCTCGGCTACCGCCTCGACGAGATCCCGAACGACATCACGGGCGTGACCCCCGCCAGCTTCGAGCCGACGCTCGACTACGTGGTCGTCAAGGTCCCGCGCTTCGCGTTCGAGAAGTTCCCGGCCGCCGATGCGACCCTCACCACGACCATGAAGTCGGTCGGCGAGGCGATGGCCATCGGCCGCAACTACGCGACCGCGCTGCAGAAGGCGCTCCGCTCGCTGGAGAAGCGCGGGTCGAGCTTCCACTGGGGCGTGGAGGAGCGCTCGATGGAGGAGCTGCTCGAGATCTCGAAGATCCCGACCGACGGCCGCATCGTCACGCTGCAGCAGGCGCTGCGCAAGGGCGCGACCGTCGAGCAGGCGTTCGACGCGACCGCGATCGACCCGTGGTTCCTCGATCAGATGGTCCTGATCAACGAGGTCGCCGAGATCGTGCGCACGGCCCCCGAGCTGGATGCCGCGACTCTCCGCTACGCCAAGGAGCACGGCTTCTCGGATGCGCAGCTCGCCGAGCTCCGCGGCATCACCGAGGCCGAGGTCCGCGGCGTGCGCCACGGGCTCGGCATCCGCCCGGTCTACAAGACGGTCGACACCTGCGCCGGCGAGTTCCCGGCTCTGACGCCGTACCACTACTCGAGCTACGACTTCGAGACCGAGGTCGCGCCGTCCGAGCGTACCAAGGTCGTCATCATCGGCTCGGGCCCGAACCGCATCGGTCAGGGCGTCGAGTTCGACTACTCGTGCGTGCACGCCTCGTTCGCGCTGTCGGACGCCGGCTTCGAGACCGTCATGGTTAACTGCAACCCCGAGACGGTCTCGACCGACTACGACACCTCCGACCGCCTCTACTTCGAGCCGCTGACGCTCGAAGACGTGCTGGAGGTGCTCGACGCGGAGGCGGCGAGCGGCACCATCCTCGGCGTCGTCTGCCAGCTCGGCGGACAGACCCCGCTCGGTCTCGCGAAGGGCATCGAGGCCGCGGGCTACACCGTGCTCGGCACCAGCCCTGAGGCGATCGACCTGGCGGAGGAGCGTGAGCTCTTCTCGCGTCTGCTCGACGAGGCGGGTCTCGTGGCACCGCGCAACGGCACCGCGATCGACGTCGAGGGCGCCGTGCGCATCGCCGAGGAGATCGGCTACCCGGTCCTGGTGCGTCCGAGCTTCGTGCTCGGCGGCCGCGGCATGGAGATCGTCTACGACACCGCCTCGCTGCGCGACTACTTCGTGCGCACCGCGGGCGAGGTCGTCATCGAGGAGGGCAAGCCGCTCCTCGTGGACCGCTTCCTCGACGATGCGATCGAGCTCGACGTGGACGCGCTGTTCGACGGCACGGACCTGTACATCGGCGGCGTCATGGAGCACCTGGAGGAGGCCGGCATCCACTCCGGTGACTCCAGCTGCACCCTGCCGCCGGTCTCGCTGGGCCGCACCGACGTCGACCGTGTGCGCGAGGCCACCCTCGCCATCGCGAAGGGCGTCGGCGTGCGCGGACTGCTGAACGTGCAGTTCGCCATCAGCGCCGGTGTGCTCTACGTCATCGAGGCCAACCCCCGCGCCAGCCGCACGGTCCCGTTCGTGTCGAAGGCGCTGGGGATCCCGATGGCCAAGGCCGCGAGCCGCGTCATGACCGGTTCCACGATCGCCGAGCTCCGCGCCGAGGGCATGCTGCCCGAGCAGGACGGCTCGCGGGTTCCGCTCGACGCCCCGGTCTCGGTCAAGGAGGCCGTGCTCCCGTTCAAGCGCTTCCGCACCGCGGACGGCAAGACGGTCGACTCCGTCCTCGGCCCGGAGATGCGCTCCACCGGTGAGGTCATGGGCATCGACCGCGACTTCCCGACCGCCTTCGCCAAGAGCCAGGCCGCGGCGTACGGCGGCATGCCGACCTCGGGAACCGTGTTCATCTCGGTCGCCGACTCGGACAAGCGTGCCGTGATCCTTCCGGCGCACCGCCTGCAGCAGCTCGGCTTCACGATCGTCGCGACCGAGGGCACCGCCGAGATCCTCTCGCGCAACGGCATCGCGGTGACCGTCGTCGAGAAGTACAGCGCGACGCAGGAGTCCGGGGCGAAGAACATCGTGGACCTCATCAACGAGGGCGAGATCGACATCGTCGTGAACACCCCGTCCGGTGGGGCGGCCCGTGCCGACGGCTACGAGATCCGTGCCGCGGCGGTCGCCGCCGACAAGGCCCTGTTCACGACCATGGCCGTGCTGGGCGCGGCCGTGAGCGGGATGGACGCGGCCCACGAGGGCTTCCAGGTGAAGAGCCTCCAGGAGTACGCGCTGGACCGGAAGGCGGCGCTGTGAGCGAAGGCTTCGGCGAGCGGGTCCGCTCCGCGCTGAGCGTGCGCGGACCCCTCTGCGTCGGCATCGACCCCCACGCGGCACTGCTCGCCGCGTGGGGGCTCGCCGACGATGCGCAGGGCGTCCGGGAGTTCGGCCTCCGCACCGTCGAGGCGGCGACCGGACGCGTCGGCATCGTGAAGCCGCAGGTCTCGTTCTTCGAGCGCTTCGGGTCGCAGGGCATCGCGGCGCTGGAAGAGGTCATGGCCGCGGCTCGAGCCGCAGGTCTGATCGTGATCGCCGACGCCAAGCGCGGCGACATCGGCTCCACGATGGACGATTACGCGCGCGCCTGGCTCACGCCGGGCTCTCCTCTGGAGGCCGACGCGCTGACCGTGAGCCCGTTCCTCGGCGTCGGCGCCCTGGCCGGGACGTTCGCCCTCGCTCAGGAGCACGGGAAGGGGCTCTTCGTGCTCGCCGCGACCAGCAACCCCGAGGCCGAGGGGCTCCAGCGGTCCCAGAGCCCGTCCGGCGCGACCGTGTCGGCATCGATCGTCGCGGAGGTCTCGCAGCGCAACGCCGTGGCCGCCCGCACGGGGGAGTGGGGGAGCTTCGGCTTCGTCATCGGCGCGACCGTGGACTGGGCCGCGGCCGGCATCGAGCCGTTCGCGCCCCTCGCCCCGATCCTCGCCCCGGGCTTCGGCGCCCAGGGCGCGACGCCCGCGGATCTCCGGACGCGCTTCGGTGCGATGTCCGACGCCGTGATCGCGAGCGAGAGCCGCAGCATCCTCTCCGCCGGCCCCACGGATCTGGCCGAGGCCATCTCCGCGCGTGCCTCCGAGTACCCCGAGGTGGCCGGTGTCTGACGTGCAGAGGACCGTTCCCGAGGTCGACCGAGCCGCTGCCGCGCGTCGCGCCGTCGAGCGACGCCGTGCCCGGGCCTCCGTCAAGCGCGACCTCACGATGCGGGTGGTGACTCCCCAGGCGGTGCTGCACCGGGCGACGGCGGATGCCGATTCGGTCGAGGGGTCCATGCGCATCACCGACTTCCTGCTGGCTCTCCCGGCGATCGGCGCCGGCAAGCGCGATCGCGTGCTGGAGGAGCTGCAGATCTCCCCGGTGAAGCGACTCGGAGGCCTCGGCGCCCGTCAGCGCCGTGTGCTGGAGGAATGGCTCGACTCCCGGTTCCCCGTGCCGTCTCCGCGCGGCGCGCGCAGCCGTCTGCTCGTGCTCGCCGGCCCGACCGCCGTCGGCAAGGGCACGGTGGCCGCGCACATCCGGGAGCACAACCCGGAGATCCACCTGTCGGTGTCGGCGACCACCCGGCCGCCGCGTCCGGGCGAGATCGACGGTGTGCACTACTACTTCGTCGACGACGCCGAGTTCGACCGGCTGATCGCCGAGGACGAGCTCCTCGAGTACGCGGTCGTCCACAACAAGTCGCGCTACGGCACCCCTCGCGCCCCGATCGACGCGGCTCTCGCCGAGGGGAAGACCGTCCTCCTCGAGATCGACCTGCAGGGTGCGCGCCAGGTGCGGCGCGCCGAGCCGGCCGCGACGCTCATCTTCCTGCTGCCTCCGAGCTGGGACGAACTGGTGCATCGCCTGGTCGGCCGCGGCACCGAGGGAGCGGAGGAGCGGGCCCGTCGCCTGCGCACCGCGAAGGTCGAACTGGCCGCCCAGAACGAGTTCGATCACCTCATCGTGAACGAGGACGTCGCCACTGCGGCCCACGAGGTCGTAGAATTGTCTTCAAGCTCTGCGCGCTGAGCGTCTTCGCGCGCCTTTCGCACCGTCTTCCGCGACGATCCCGTCGCCTGATCAGGAGGTCTCACCATGGCCGGACACAACAACGGAATCATCGATCCCCCCATCGACAACCTGCTCGACCGCGTCGACTCCAAGTACGAGCTCGTGATCTACGCCGCCAAGCGCGCGCGCCAGATCAACGACTACTACTCGGACCTGCACGAGGGAAACCTCTTCGACAACGTCGGCCCGCTCGTGGACTCCTCGGTCGAGGACAAGCCGCTCACCATCGCGCTGCACGAGATCAACGAGGACAAGCTCCGCCTGCGTCACGCAGAGTGATATTCGAGACCGCGCCTCCCTTCTGTCGGAGGCGCGGTCCAGAATGGGTGCAACACCCTCCCACCGTCCGTCCCGTTCTGGAGAATCGATGAGCGCGCTGCGTCTGTTCACGTCCGAGTCCGTCACCGAAGGGCACCCGGACAAGATCTGCGACCAGATCTCGGACAGCATCCTCGACGGCCTCATCGCCAAGGACCCGGGCTCCCGCGTCGCGGTCGAGACCCTCGTCACCACCGGACTGGTGCACGTCGCCGGCGAGATCCGGACCGACGCCTACGTCGACATCCCGACGATCGTCCGTCAGGTCGTCAACGGCATCGGCTACACGTCGAGCGACACCGGCTTCGACGGTGACTCCTGCGGCGTCAGCGTCTCGGTGGGCGAGCAGTCGACCGACATCGCCCACGGCGTCGACAGTGCACAGGAGCATCGCGACGGCTCGTCGATCGACCCGCTCGACGGTCTCGGCGCGGGCGATCAGGGCATCATGTTCGGTTTCGCGACGAACGAGACCCCGCAGCTCATGCCGATGGCCGCCTGGACCGCGCACCGCATCGCCGAGCAGCTGACGGCCGTGCGCCGCAGCGGCGTGCTGCCGTTCCTGCGCCCCGACGGCAAGACCCAGGTGACCCTCGGCTACGACGGCTTCACCCCGAAGACGGTCGATGCCGTCGTGCTGTCGACGCAGCACCACCCCGACATCTCGCAGGACGAGCTGAAGGCGCAGATCCGCGAGCACGTGATCGACCCGATCCTGGCCACGACCGGTCTCGACCTCGACGACGTCACCTACTACATCAACCCCGCCGGGCCGTTCGTCACCGGCGGCCCGAAGGGGGATGCCGGACTCACCGGCCGCAAGATCATCATCGACACCTACGGCGGAGCGGCGCGTCATGGCGGCGGCGCCTTCAGCGGCAAGGACCCGTCGAAGGTCGACCGCTCCGGCGCCTACGCGACGCGCTGGGTGGCGAAGAACGCGGTGGCCGCAGGCCTCGCCGACCGCCTCGAGGTTCAGGTCGCCTACGCGATCGGCGTCGCGCGCCCCGTCGGGCTGTACGTCGAGACGTTCGGCACCGGCAAGGTGTCCGACGAGGTCATCACGCGGGCGATCTCCGACGTGTTCGACCTGCGCCCGCAGGCCATCATCGAGCAGCTCGATCTGCTCCGCCCGATCTACGCCCAGACGGCGGCCTACGGTCACTTCGGCCGTGAGCTGCCCGACTTCACCTGGGAGCGCACGGACCGCGCCGAAGAGCTGCGCCGCGCTGCCGGGCTCTGATGGGACCGCGGTCCTGATGCCTCCGGAGAGCCGGCGCATCGCGCGCGTGCTCCTCGACTCACCCCTGCCGCAGCTCGATCGACTCTTCGACTACGCGCTGCCCGCCGAGCTCGGCGACGTCCCCCTGGGCGTCCGCGTCCGGGTGCCCCTCCGCACGGTCGGGCGCGTGATCGACGGCTATGTCGTCGAGATCGACACCGAGGACGACGCCGACCGCCCGCTCTCCGAGGTGGAGAGCGTGGTGTCGCCGGTCCCGGTGCTGCCGGAGCGCCTGCATACGCTCGCACGTCGCGTCGCCGATCGCGCCGCGGGATCGGCCTCGGACGTGCTGCGTCTCGTGATCCCGAAGCGACAGGTGCGCGTCGAGAAGGCGTGGACCGCCGATACGCCGACCGCGACGCCGACTCCCGAGGCGCAGTCCGTGGCGGACGAGGTCGTCGCGCTCTACGACGGTCTCGGTGCGGTCCTCGACGAGGGTGGCCGCGCGGCGGTGGAAGCCGTTCCTCAGCTCGTCGACGGCGTCCAGGGATGGGCGCGACTGCTGGCCGCGGCGGCCGCGCGGATGCTCACCGCCGGGAAGTCGTCGATCCTCATCGTGCCCGACCATCGCGATCTCGATCGACTGCTCGCGGCCCTCGACACGCTCGTGCCCGCCGATGCGGTCGTACGCCACGACTCGCGACAGACGAACCCGGACCGGTATCGCGCGTTCCTCCGCACACTCGAGGACGTCCCCTGCATCGTCGTGGGCAACCGCTCCGCCGTCTATGCGCCCGTCGTGGCCGGTCTCGTCGCGATCTGGGACGACGGCGATCCGCTGCTGGGCGAGCCGCTGGCCCCCTACGTCAACGCCCGCGACGCCGCGCTCGTGCGGCGGGAGCTCGAGGGGTCGGCGCTCGTGTTCGCCGGGCACACCCGCACCACCGATGTGGAGCGGCTCGTGGTCCTCGGCTGGCTGCAGGACATCACCGCCGTCCGTCGTGTGCTCCCTCGCGTCGTCCTCAGCACGCCGCAGGAGATGGAGCAGCCGACCGCGCAGCGGATGCCCTCTTCCGCGTTCCTCGCCGCACGCAACGCCGCGGCCGAGGGGCCCGTGCTGGTGCAGGTCTCGCGTCCCGGTTTCTCCCCGTCCCTCGTCTGTGCGGAGTGTCGCGCTCCGGCTCGCTGTCCGCACTGCGGCGGCCCCCTGGGCGCGCGGCATCGCGGTGCCGTTCCCGTCTGCGGATGGTGCGGTCGTGGGGCGAGCGCCTGGACGTGCCCCGCCTGCTCCTCCACGAAGCTGCGCCTCGCCTCGTCCGGGAGCGAACGCACCGCCGACGAGCTCGGACGCGCGTTCCCGGGCGTGCGGGTGATCGTCGCGGACAGCGCGCACCCGGTCGAGCGGGTCGACGCGAAACCCGCACTCGTCGTGGCGACACGCGGCGCCGAGCCGATCGCCGACGGCGGCTACCGCGCTGTCGTTCTGCTCGACGGCCCCCGCATGCTCCAGGCGCCCGACCTCCGCATCGCGGAGTCCTGCCTGCGCTGGTGGTCGAACGCCGCGGCTCTCGCGGCGCCCGGGGCGCCCATCCACCTCGTCGGGGTGAACGGTGCGGCGGCGAAAGCGCTGGCCACGTGGAACCAGGCCGGCCACGCGCGCTCCGAGCTCGAGAGCAGGGCGCCCCTGCACATGCCGCCGACGACCCGTGTGGCCCTGGTCCAGGGCTCGGTGCCCGCCGTCGGCCGGGCCCTCGCCGCGCTCACGGAACTCGCCCTGCCGGGCGATGCCGTGCTGGGTCCGGTCCCCGTGGAGTCCGACGACATTCCGCCCCGCGTGCGCGCCCTCGTCCGCTTCGACTACGGCGCCGGCACCCGGGTGGCGACCGCTCTGCGCGCCGCCGTGGTCGCCGAGGCCGTGAGCGGGCGCCGGGGGAAGGGCCGTGCCACCAAGAGCACGCTCTCCGTCCGCCTCGATATCCTCGAACCAGAGCTCTGACCCTTCCGGAGAACCTTCATGCGCCTCGTCTTCGCCGGCACACCCGCTGCTGCCGTGCCCACCCTCCGCCGTCTGGCGACCTCCCACGAGATCGCCGCGGTCGTCACGCGGCCCGATGCCCCGCTCGGACGGAAGCGTGTGCTCACGCCCTCTCCGGTCGCTCAGGCGGCGGTCGAGCTCGGTCTCCCGGTCATCAAGGCCGCGCGCCTCGACGACGCCGCGACCGCCGAGATCTCCGCCCTCCAGGTCGACCTCGGGGTCATCGTCGCCTACGGCGGACTGGTGCGCGAGCCGCTGCTCTCCGCGCCGAGGTCCGGATGGATCAACCTGCACTTCTCGCTGCTGCCGGCCTGGCGCGGCGCCGCCCCCGTGCAGCGCGCGCTGATCGCCGGCGACCGGGTGCTCGGGGCGAGCGTGTTCCAGCTCGTTCCGGAACTCGATGCCGGCGACGTCTTCGCGCTCCGGGAGATCGAGGTCCCCGCGACCGCGACGGCCGGCGAGGCGCTCGAGGTGCTCGCCCAGGATGGCGCCGAGCTCACCGCGGAGGTCGTCGCAGCGATCGCGGACGGCACGGCCACGGCACGTCCGCAGGAGGGCGAGCCGAGCTTCGCGGCCAAGCTCACGCTTCCTGACGGTCTGCTGGACTGGCACGAGCCCGTCGAGACCGTGTTCGCACGCTTCCGTGGTGTGACCCCGGAGCCGGGTGCGCACACCACCGTGGACGGACAGCCCTTCAAGGTGCTGGAGGCCGTCCCCGCTGCAGACGCGGAGCCGCTGGCACCCGGGCGATTCCGCGGTACCAAGTCGGCCTTGCACATCGGCACAGGCTCCACGCCGCTGGCGGTCACGCGGGTCCAGCCCGCCGGAAAGGGCGCGATGAACGCGGTCGACTGGTGGCGCGGACAGCGCGGCGGCGACGAGCTGCAGGCCGGCTCATGAGCGACGACGCACGCGGCCGCCGGTCGCCGCAGCCGCACGGTCGACGCTCATCCGGTCGGCCTTCGGGCGACGGGAGCCGCGCGGGACAGCGCGGGCCCACACGCACGGTGCAGCCCGCGAGGCGAGTCGCGTACGACGTGCTGCGCGCGGTGTCGGAGACCGATGCCTACGCCAACCTCGTGCTCCCGACGGCGATCGCCGAGGCCCGACTCGGTCCGCAGGACGCGGCTCTCGCGACCGAGCTCACGTACGGCACCCTGCGTCGGCTCGGCACCTACGACGCGATCATCGCCGCCGCAGCCGATCGCTCGGCCGACAGCATCGATCCCGCCGTGCTCGATGCCCTGCGACTCGCCGTCCATCAGCTCCTCGCGACGCGGGTGGCCTCCCACGCCGCGGTGAACGAGTCCGTGAACCTCGTGGCCACGGCGGCCGGTCGCGGCGCGTCGAGCTTCGCGAATGCGGTCCTCCGGCGCATCACCCGGGATTCGGGCGAGGCGTGGCAGGAGCGCATCGAAGAGGAGGCGCGGTCCGACGACGAGCGTCTGGCGCTGCGGTCGGCCCACCCGGTGTGGGTGATCCGAGCGCTCCGTCGGGCCCTGGCGGCGGAGGGGCGCGGTGAGGAGCTCGATGCCCTCCTCGAAGCCGACAACGCCTCGCCGGAGGTCACCCTCGTGGCGCTCCCGGGGCTCGCGGAGCCCGGCGAGCCGCACCTCCCGTACGCGCCGACGGCCTTCGCATCGCCCGGTGGCGATCCGCGTCGATCCGTCGAGGCGTCGGGCGGCACCGTCCGCGTGCAGGACGAGGGCTCGCAGCTCGTCGCTCTCGCCCTGGCCGGTGCGGCTCCGATCGCCGAGGGGGAGCGGTGGCTCGATCTGTGCGCCGGTCCCGGCGGGAAGACGGCGCTCCTGGCGGCGGTCGCCCGGGAGCACGGCGTCACCCTGGAGGCCAACGAGGTCGTGCCGGTGCGCGCGCGCCTGGTGCGCAAGGCTCTGCGGGCGGTGCCGGGCGAGGTCGTCGTGCACGAGGAGGACGGCCGTGAGCTCGCCGCCGCCCGCCCCGGCGAGTTCGATCGGATCCTGGTCGATGCGCCGTGCACCGGACTGGGGGCGCTCCGCCGCCGCCCCGAGGCGCGGTGGCGGAAGTCGCCGGCTGACGTCGCAGAGCTGGTGCCGCTGCAGGTCGAGCTGCTCTCGGCCGCGCTGGAGGCGCTGGCTCCGGGCGGCATCGTCGCCTACGTCACCTGCTCGCCCCATCTCGCCGAGACCACCGGCGTCGTGCAGGAGGTGCTGCGCGGGCGCTCCGACATCGTGGAGCTCGACGCACGTCAGGCCGTCGCCGACGTCGCGGTGTCTCCGATCGATCTCGCGGAAGAGGGCCGATCGAGCTCGGGCAGCGCGCAGCTCTGGCCGCACCGTCACGGCACCGACGCCATGTTCCTCGCACTCCTGCAGCGCACCGGAACGACGAACACCTCTGGGAAGGAAGACTAGGACCGTGGAACTGCCCCGCGCCCCGCGCATCAACCCGAGCATCCTCGCCGCCGACTTCGTGAACATGCAGGCGGATCTCGCCCGGATCGCGACGGCCGACTTCGCGCACGTCGACGTGATGGACAACCATTTCGTCCCGAACCTGACGTTCGGCCCGCAGATGGTCGAGCGGATCCAGGCGACGAGCCCGATCCCGCTCGACGTCCACCTGATGATCACGGACCCGGAGCGGTGGGCTCCCGGCTACGCCGAGCTCGGCGCGGCCAGCGTCACGTTCCACCTCGAGGCGGCCGCGGATCCGATCTCCCTCGCCCGGCGACTGCGCGACATCGGATCCCGTGCCGGGGTGGCGGTCAAGCCGGGGACCCCGGTGGAGGGCCTGTACGACGTGCTCGACGAGTTCGACCAGATCCTCGTGATGACGGTCGAGCCGGGCTTCGGCGGACAGAGCTTCATGCCCGAGATGATGCCGAAGCTCCGTGCGCTCGCGGACGAGGCGCGTCGACGCGGATCGCAGATCTGGCTCCAGGTGGACGGGGGGATCTCGGACTCCACGATCGAGCTCGCCGCCGCCGCCGGAGCCGACACGTTCGTGGCCGGGTCCGCCGTGTATGGCGCCGATGACGTCGAGGCGGCCGTCACCCGGCTCAGAGACCTCGCGCGAGCCGCTAGCCTGGAACCGTGAAGACTTTCGACGAGCTGTTCGCCGAGCTCAGCGTCAAGGCCGAGACCCGTCCTGAGGGATCGGGCACGGTCGCCGAGCTCGACGGCGGCGTGCACACGATCGGCAAGAAGATCGTCGAAGAGGCCGCCGAGGTGTGGATGGCGTCCGAGTACGAGTCCCAGGAGGCCGCTGCCGAGGAGATCTCGCAGCTGCTCTACCACCTCCAGGTCATGATGATCGCGAAGGGTCTCAGCCTGCAGGACGTCTACCGACATCTGTGATGCGCTCCGTTCCTCTCCTCTCGAACTGAAAGCCATCCATGCTGCGCATCGCTGTTCCCAATAAGGGCTCGCTCTCCGAGACCGCCGCCGACATGCTCGCCGAGGCGGGCTACGCCGGTCGACGCGATCCCAAGACCCTGCACGTCATCGACGCCGAGAACGACGTCGAGTTCTTCTTCCTCCGTCCCAAGGACATCGCCACCTACGTGGGCTCCGGCGCCATCGACGTGGGGATCACCGGACGGGACCTCCTGCTCGACGCCCGGATGCCCGGTGCGCGCGAGATCGAGGCCCTCGGCTTCGCCGGGTCGACGTTCCGGTTCGCCGCGCCGACCGGCCGCTACACCGATGTGAGCGAGCTCGACGGGCTGCGCATCGCCACCTCGTACCCGGGTCTGGTGGATGCATTCCTCGACGAGCGCGACATCGCGGTCGACCTGGTGCCTCTCGACGGTGCCGTGGAGTCCGCCGTCCGCCTGGGCGTCGCCGATGCGGTCGCCGACGTCGTCGAGACCGGCACCACGCTCCGTCAGGCGGGGCTCGAGGTGTTCGGCCCGGTCATCCTGGAGTCGGAGGCCGTGCTGATCGCCGGCCCGGTCGATGCCGAGGGTGCCGACACGCTCCTCCGTCGCCTGCGTGGCGTGATGGTCGCCCGTCGCTTCGTGATGATCGACTACGACCTCCCGGTCGCCCTCCTCGACGATGCCGTGAAGATCGCCGGCGGCGTCGAGTCGCCGACCGTCTCGCCGCTGCGCGATCCCGAATGGGTCGCGGTGCGGGTCATGGTGGCGCGTTCGCGCGTCAATCCCGTGATGGATGCGCTCTACGCCCTGGGCGCGCGGGCGATCCTGGTCACGGCCATCCACAACGCGAGGCTCTGATGGCCCTCGCCTGTCGGGTCATCCCGTGCCTCGACGTGGCCGACGGCCGCGTCGTCAAGGGCGTGAACTTCGAGAACCTCCGCGACATGGGCGATCCCGTCGAACTGGCACGGCACTACGCCGCCCAGGGCGCGGACGAGATCACGTTCCTCGACGTCACGGCCACCGTGGATGCGCGCGCCACGACCTATGACGTGGTGCAGCGCACCGCGGAGCAGGTCTTCGTGCCGCTGACGGTCGGCGGGGGAGTGCGCACGGTCGACGACGTCGCCCGGCTGCTTTCTGTCGGCGCGGACAAGGTGGGCGTCAACTCCGCCGCGATCGCGCGTCCGGAGCTGCTCGGAGAGATCGCGGACCGCTTCGGCGCGCAGGTGCTCGTCCTGTCGCTCGATGTGAAGCGCGCCCCGACGACGTCCTCCGGTTTCGTGGTCACCACGCACGGCGGCCGCACGCAGACGACCCTCGATGCCCTGGACTGGGCGCGCGAGGCGGTCGAGCGCGGTGCCGGCGAGCTGCTCGTGAACTCGATCGACGCCGACGGCACCAGGGACGGTTTCGATCTCGAACTCGTCGGTCTGATGCGAGAGGTGGCATCCGTCCCCGTCATCGCCTCCGGCGGCGCAGGACAGGCCTCCGACTTCGCTCCGGCCATCAAGGCGGGCGCGGATGCGGTCCTGGCCGCGAGCGTCTTCCACACCGGCGCGCTCACCGTCGGCGACGTCAAGGACGCGCTGCGCGCGGAGGGAGTGCTCGTACGATGAACGCCGCAGATGGTGCAGACGGCCTCGACCGGACGGTGGCGCACGGCTCCTCCGTGGAGGAGCGCATCGCGCAGGTCGCCTTCAACGCGGACGGCCTCGCGCCCGTGATCGTGCAGCAGTGGGACACCCGCGAAGTGCTCATGCTCGCCTGGGTGGATGCGGAGGCGCTGCGCCGCACGCTGACCTCGGGACGTGCGACCTATTGGTCGAGGTCACGCCGCGAGTACTGGCGCAAGGGCGACACCTCCGGGCACATCCAGGTCGTGCACGAGGCGCGACTCGACTGCGACGGCGACGCTATCCTGCTGCTCGTGGCGCAGACCGGTCCCGCATGCCACACCGGCACCCGCACCTGTTTCGACACCAACGATCTCGAGGCCATCGCCGGGACGGATCAGCCATGACCTTCGCACAGCGCGGCCGTTCGCTGTCCGTCTCCGGATTCCTCCTCGCCGGTGCGATCGGCATCATCTCGTCCACCCAGACCTGGTTGACGGTCGAGCGCGCCGATGCCGGTGAGGCGATCCTGGTGCCCGGCGCCTCCGCACTCGTGCTGCTCGCCCCGCTCAGCCTCGCGGTCCTGGCGCTGGGCGCCGCGCTCGCGATCGCGGGCAAGGCCGTGCGCGTCGTGTTCGGCGTGCTCGCCGGGGCGACCGCCCTGTTCCTCGGCTGGTCGACGCTTCAGCTGCTGCTGTCCGAGCCCTTCGGTGCCGTCGCGGCGACCGTGACCGAGGTGACGGGTCTCGCCGGCGGCGATGCGGTGCACGAGGTCGTGACACGCATCGTGCCGTCCGCCTGGCCGTACATCGCACTGGTCGGCTGGGTGATCCTGCTCGCCGCATCGATCGTGGTGCTGGTGACCTGGCGTGGATGGAAGGCCGGCGGACGGCGGTATCGCACCGACCAGGCCGCCGTGGTCCACGACGGACCCGTCGACGCCGTCGATTCCTGGGACGAGCTGTCCCGGGGAACCGATCCGACGCGCTGACCCCGATAGACTGATTCCGAACTGCACGTCGTCCCCCGGAGGAGAACATGACCAACCCGATCGCCGACCCCGGCCACGGACACTCGCCTGCAGCCTGGACCGCCGTCGTGATCATGCTGGTCGGCGTGACCGCCGGCACCGTCGCATTCTGCTTCGAGCAGCCCATCCTCGTGGTGATCTCGGTCGCGCTCATCCCGATCGGCGCGATCGTCGGCTGGGCGCTCTCCAAGGCCGGCTACGGCGTGAAGGGTCCGAAGTACGCTCCGAAGGCGCACTAATGGTCCTCGCCGACCTGACGGCCGGCGCTGTCGCAGACGCTGAGCGTCGCGCTCTGTCGCGCCCCCTGGCCGTCGTCGAGCGGGAGGCGCTCGCGCGTCCCGCTGCCAAGGACGCGCTGTCGTTCCTGGCACCCGCCGACCGGGTGAAGATCATCGCCGAGGTCAAGCGGGCGAGCCCGTCCCGCGGCGCTCTCGCGGACATCCCCGATCCTGCGCACCAGGCGTCTCTCTACGAGACGGGTGGGGCCTCCGCGATCAGCGTCCTCACCGAGGAACGCCGCTTCGGCGGCAGCCTCGCCGACCTCGAGGCCGTCACGGCCCGGGTCTCGCTGCCGGTGCTGCGCAAGGACTTCATCGCGACCCGGTACCAGGTGCTCGAAGCACGGGCGGCCGGTGCCGACCTGGTGCTGCTGATCGTCGCCGGTCTCGAGCCCGATGTGCTTCGCGACCTCTTCGGCTTCATCGGCGAACTGGGCATGACGCCCCTCGTCGAGACGCATTCCGCCGAGGAGCTCGAGGCGGCCATCGACCTCGGTGCACCGCTGATCGGCGTGAACGCCCGCGACCTCAAGACCCTCGAACTCGACCGCGACCTCTTCGGGCGCCTGGTGGAGCGGATCCCCGACACAGCGGTGAAGATCGCGGAGTCCGCGGTGCTGACGCCCGCTGACGTCGTGCACTACCGCTCTGCGGGTGCCGACGTCGTCCTGATCGGCGAGGCACTCGTGACCGGCGACCCCGTCGCCACCCTCAAGAGCTTCCTGGAGGCATGATGCGTCGTACTGAGCGAGCCGAGCGAGTCGAAGGGAGCCTGCGCGATCAGCACGGCCCCTTCTTCGGCGATTTCGGCGGCCGTTTCATGCCCGAGTCGCTGATCGCCGCGATCGACGAGTTGACCGTCGCGTACGAGGAGGCGATCGTCGATCCGGAGTTCCGGGCCGAGCTCGCGCACCTGCTCAGCTCTTACGCCGGGCGACCGTCCGCGATCACCGAGGTTCCGCGCTTCGCGGAGCATGCGGGGGGCGCGCGCATCTTCCTCAAGCGGGAAGACCTGAACCACACGGGATCGCACAAGATCAACAACGTGCTCGGACAGGCACTGCTCACCAAGCGTCTCGGCAAGACCAGGGTCATCGCCGAGACCGGTGCAGGACAGCACGGTGTCGCGACCGCCACAGCCGCTGCGCTGTTCGGGCTGGAGTGCACCATCTACATGGGCGAGGTCGACACCGAGCGTCAGGCGCTCAACGTCGCACGCATGCGCCTTCTCGGCGCCGAGGTGATCCCGGTCACCTCGGGCTCGCGCACGCTCAAGGACGCGATCAACGACGCGTACCGCGACTGGGTGGCGTCTGTCGAGACGACGAACTACATCTTCGGCACCGCAGCGGGACCGCACCCGTTCCCCGCGATGGTCCGCGACTTCCAGAAGATCATCGGCGAAGAGGCTCGCGCACAGCTGCTCGACGAGGTCGGACGACTCCCCGACGCCGTGGTCGCCTGCGTGGGCGGCGGCTCCAACGCCATCGGCATGTTCGATGCGTTCCTCGACGACGAGGGCGTCAAGCTCTACGGCGTGGAGGCGGCGGGAGACGGCGTCGACACGGAGAAGCACGCGGCATCGATCGAACGCGGGCGCCCCGGCGTCCTGCACGGCGCGAAGACCTATGTGCTCCAGGACGAAGACGGGCAGACGGTCGAATCGCACTCGATCTCCGCCGGCCTCGACTACCCGGGCGTCGGACCCGAGCACTCCTGGCTCGCCGACATCGGTCGGGCCGAGTACATCCCGGCGACCGACGACGAGGCCATGCAAGCACTGCGTCTGCTCAGCCGCACCGAGGGGATCATCCCCGCGATCGAATCGGCGCACGCCCTCGCCGGCGCGCTGCGCATCGGCCGTGAGCTGGGTCCGGACGGCCTGATCGCCATCTGCCTCTCCGGCCGCGGCGACAAGGACATGGACACCGCGGCACGCTACTTCGAGCTCTACGACGAGGCCGCTGTGGCGCACGACGTGACCGAGGAGAGCGACGAGGAAGACCAGGCGTCGAAGGGGGAGCCTCAGCTATGAGCCGCGTCGAAGAGGCGATCCAGCGTGCGCAGGACGCCGGCCGCAGCGCATTCGTCGGTTACCTCCCGGTCGGATTCCCGGATCTGGAGACGAGCATCCAGGCCGCCATCGCGCTGGCCGAGAACGGCGTCGACATCATCGAGCTGGGCCCGCCCTACAGCGACCCGGTCATGGACGGCGCGATCATCCAGGAGGCGACGACCAAGGCTCTGGCCGCGGGCTTCCGGATGGCCGACCTGTTCACCGCGATCCGCGAGATCACGGCCGCGACCGACGTGCCGGTGCTCGTGATGACCTACTGGAACCCGGTCATGCAGTACGGCATCGACCGGTACGCGGACGACCTGCTCGCCGCGGGTGGCGCGGGCCTCATCACCCCGGACATCACGCCGGATGCGGCAGGGGAGTGGATCGCCGCCAGCGAGCGGACCGGCCTCGACCGTGTCTTCCTCGCAGCCCCGACCTCGTCGGACGAGCGTCTCGACCTGGTCGTGAAGTCGTCGACCGGATTCGTGTACACCGTCTCCACGATGGGTATCACGGGCGAGCGCACCGAGCTCGACCGCGCCGCCCGCACCCTGGTCGGCCGCCTGCGCGAGCACGGCGCCCACCGCGCGTGCGTGGGCATCGGCATCTCGACCGCCGAGCAGATCGCGGGGGTGTCGGAGTACGCCGACGGCGCGATCGTCGGCACGGCACTCGTCCGCGCCCTCCGTGACGGCGGTGTCCCCGCCCTCGCCGAGGTCACCCGAAACCTGGCAGCCGGCACCTCGTCGGCCCGCCCCGATCCCGAGAACTAGAATCGCACTCATGTCACTCGCGTTCCCCAGCACCGTCACCAACGTGCTCGCCAGCATCCCGAGCCCCCCGAGCTCTTACTGGGACTTCGGGCCCGTACGGATCCACTTCTACGCGCTGTGCATCATCGCCGGCATCATCGCCGCGACGCTCCTCACGAACCGCCGCCTGACGAAGCGGGGTGCGGAGCCGTGGGTCGTCATCGACATCTCGATCCTGGCCGTGCCGCTGGCGATCATCGGCGCGCGCATCTTCCACGTGCTCACCCACCCGAACTTCTACTTCGGCGAGGGCAGGAACACCTGGAACCCGTTCGAACCCGGCTCCGTCTGGGCGATCTGGGAGGGCGGGATCGCGATCTTCGGAGCTCTCATCGGCGGCGCGATCGGCGCCTACCTGGGCTGCCGCTGGACGGGCATCCGCTTCTGGACCTTCGCCGATGCGCTGGCGCCGGGCCTGCTGCTGGCCCAGGCCATGGGCCGCTTCGGCAACTGGTTCAACCACGAGCTCTTCGGACTCCCCACCGACCTCCCTTGGGGTCTCGAGATCCCCACGACCTACCCGTGGAACGGTCAGCCCAACACTGCGTTCCCCCCGGGTCTCCCCGAGGGCACACTGTTCCACCCGACCTTCCTCTACGAGGTGCTCTGGAACGGTCTCGGCGTCATCGTCCTGCTCTGGCTCGGACGCAAGCTCTTCTTCCAGTGGGGGCGCCTGTTCGCGATCTACCTCATCTGGTACAGCGCCGGCCGCGTCGTCTGGGAGTCCATCCGCATCGATCCGAGCGAGATCATCCTCGGTCTGCGCAGCAACGTCTGGGCGGCGATCATCGGCATTCTCGTCGGCCTCGCCATCCTGATCGTGCAGACGCGTCGCCACCCCGGACTGGAGCCCTCGCCGTACCAGCCGGGCCGCGAGAAGACCGACCCCGACGCTGATGTACAATCGCAGAACAATCCCTCTGACTTCGTGGACGTGAGCGAGCCTCCGACCGAAGAAGTCACCGCAGGAGCCACCGCCACAAGCACTGCTCCCACGAGCGAGGACGGCTCCCGATAACGCCGCCTCGTGGCGGGAGAACCATTGCACTGAACGAGCGGGCCGACGTCGTCCCCGGGTTTCACTCGAAGATCTGAGGACGGTAACTGGTGTACTTCCAGCCCCCTTACGGCGCCTCTGGCGCATACCCCCCGAAGCAGGGCATGTACAACCCGGCGTTCGAGAAGGACGCCTGCGGCCTCGCCATGGTCGCGACCCTGCGCGGCGAAGCCGGGCACGACATCATCGCGTTGGCCCTCGAGGCCCTGCGCAACCTGGAGCACCGCGGAGCCATCGGCTCGGATGCGGGCACCGGGGACGGCGCCGGCATCCTGACGCAGATGCCCGATGAATTCCTCCGCGCAGTCGCCGGCTTCGAACTGCCGCCCGTGGGGGAGTACGCCGCTGGACTGGCCTTCCTGCCTCGCGATTCGAGCGAACGCCGCCAGCAAAAGGCAGGGATCGAGAAGATCGCCCGTTCCGAGGGGCTTCGCGTCCTCGGCTGGCGTGAGGTCCCCACCGCCAACGAGAACCTCGGCAAGCTCGCCGATGAGGCGCGTCCCGCCTTCGAGCAGCTGTTCGTCAGCGCCGGCGGAGCGACCCACACCGATGCGCCTCTCACCGGCATCGCCCTCGACCGCGTCGCCTACCGTCTGCGCAAGCGTGCGGGCCACGAGCTCGGCGCCTACTTCGTCTCGCTCTCGGCGCGCACCCTCGGCTACAAGGGCATGGTCACCACGCTGCAGCTCGAGCCGTTCTACCCCGACCTGCAGGATGAGCGCTTCGCCTCGGAGCTGGCCGTCGTGCACTCCCGATACTCCACGAACACGTTCCCGTCCTGGCCGCTCGCCCAGCCGCTGCGGATGCTCGCGCACAACGGCGAGATCAACACGGTCGGCGGCAACCGCAACTGGATGCGCGCCCGCCAGTCGCAGCTCGAATCCGAGCTCCTCGGGGACGTCGCTCCGCTGCTCCCGATCTGCACCGACGGCGCCAGCGACTCCGCTTCGTTCGACGAGGTCCTGGAACTGCTGACCCTCACGGGCCGGAGCCTGCCGCACGCGATCATGATGATGGTCCCGGAGGCGTACGAGAAGCAGGCCGACATCACGCCGGAGCTGCGATCGTTCTACGAGTACCACTCGAACCAGATGGAGCCGTGGGACGGTCCCGCCGCGCTCATCTTCACCGACGGCACGCTCGTCGGCGCCACCCTCGACCGCAACGGCCTCCGCCCGGGACGCTGGACCGAGACCACCGACGGCCTCGTCGTGATCGGATCCGAGACCGGTGTGCTGCAGTTCGAGCCGGAGCGCATCAAGCGTCGCGGTCGCCTGCAGCCGGGCAAGATGTTCCTGGTCGACACCTCCCAGCGCCGCATCGTCGAGGACAGCGAGATCAAGCACGACCTCGCCACCATGCACCCGTGGCAGGAGTGGCTCGACGCCGGTGCCGTCCGGCTCGCCGAGCTGCCCGAGCGCGAGCACATCGTGCACCCGCCGGCCTCGATCACTCGTCGCCAGCGCACGTTCGGCTACACCGAGGAAGAGGTCCGCATCCTCCTCACGCCGATGGGCCAGACCGGTGTCGAGCCGCTCGGCGCCATGGGATCGGATACGCCGATCGCCGTGCTCAGCAAGCGTCCGCGCCTGCTGTTCGACTACTTCACGCAGCAGTTCGCGCAGGTCACCAACCCGCCGCTGGACTCGATCCGCGAAGAGGTCGTCACGAGCCTCAAGCTCGGCCTCGGCCCGGAGAGCAACCTCCTCTCGTGGGGACCGGAGCACACGCGCACGGTGTCGCTCGACTTCCCGGTGATCGACAACGACGAGCTCGCGAAGATCCGCCACATCGACAAGGCGATGCCGGGTCGGTCGAGTGCGACCATCCGCGGTCTCTACCACTTCGATGCCGGCCCCCAGACGCTCCAGGAGCGCCTCACCGAGATGTGCGCGGAGGTGGACGCGGCGATCGAGGACGGCGCGGAGTTCATCATCCTGTCCGACCGCGACTCGAACAAGGACCTCACGCCGATCCCGTCGCTGCTCATGGTGTCGGCGATCCACCACCACCTGATCCGGCGCGAGAACCGCATGAAGGTCGGGCTCATCGTCGAAGCCGGAGACGTCCGCGAGGTCCACCACGTCGCGACGCTGATCGGCTACGGCGCCTCCGCCGTCAACCCGTACCTGGCGATGGAGACGGTCGAGCACCTCGTGCGCACCGGATACATCACGGGCATCACACCCGAGAAGGCCGTCAAGAACCTGATCTACGCGCTCGGCAAGGGCGTGCTGAAGATCATGTCGAAGATGGGCATCTCCACGGTCTCGTCGTACGCGGGCGCTCAGGTGTTCGAGGCGATCGGCCTCAGCCAGGAGTTCATCGACGCGTACTTCACACGGACCGAGTCCAAGCTCGGCGGCATCGGCATCGAGGAGATCTTCGCCGAGAACCAGGCGCGGCACGACTACGCCTACCCGGAAGACGCGGCGGCACGCGCGCATGAGCGTCTGTGGACCGGCGGCGAGTACCAGTGGCGCCGGGACGGCTCTCCGCACCTGTTCAACCCGGAGACGGTGTTCAAGCTGCAGCACTCCACCCGGACGCGCCGCTACGACATCTTCCGCGAGTACACGAAGCTCGTCGACGATCAGGCGGCGGAGCTGAAGACCCTGCGCGGTCTGTTCACGCTGCGCACCGGCACCCGCAAGCCCGTCCCGCTGGACGAGGTCGAGCCGGTCTCCTCGATCGTCAAGCGCTTCTCCACCGGGGCGATGAGCTACGGCTCCATCTCCCGCGAGGCGCACGAGACGCTGGCGATCGCGATGAACAGCATCGGCGCCAAGTCGAACACGGGCGAGGGCGGCGAGGATCAGGACCGTCTGGTCGACCCGGAGCGTCGCAGCGCGATCAAGCAGGTCGCCTCCGGGCGCTTCGGAGTGACCAGCCTGTACCTCACCGAGGCCGACGACATCCAGATCAAGCTCGCCCAGGGCGCGAAGCCGGGCGAGGGCGGTCAGCTGCCCCCGACCAAGGTGTACCCGTGGGTGGCGCGCACGCGTCATGCGACGGCCGGTGTGGGACTCATCTCCCCGCCGCCGCACCACGACATCTACTCGATCGAAGACCTCAAGCAGCTCATCTTCGACCTGAAGCGGGCGAACCCCGAGGCGCGCATCCACACCAAGCTCGTGAGCCAGTCCGGCATCGGCGCGGTGTCGGCCGGTGTCGCCAAGGCGCTCAGCGACGTCATCCTGGTCTCCGGCCATGACGGGGGCACGGGCGCGAGCCCGCTGAACTCGCTCAAGCACGCCGGCACCCCGTGGGAGCTCGGCCTCGCCGAGACGCAGCAGACGCTCATGCTCAACGGCATGCGCGACCGCGTGGTCGTGCAGGTCGACGGCCAGCTCAAGACGGGTCGCGACGTGATCATCGGCGCGCTGCTCGGTGCGGAGGAATTCGGTTTCGCGACCGCTCCGCTCGTGGTCAGCGGCTGCATCATGATGCGCGTCTGCCACCTCGACACGTGCCCGGTCGGTGTCGCGACCCAGAACCCGGTTCTGCGCGAGCGCTTCACGGGCAAGCCGGAGTTCGTCGTGAACTTCATGGAGTTCATCGCCGAGGAGGTGCGCGAGCTCCTCGCCGAGCTCGGCTACCGGTCGCTCGACGAGATCGTCGGCCGTGCCGACCTCATCGAGGTGAACGCGGCCGTCGAGCACTGGAAGGCCGAGGGACTCGACCTGACGCCGGTGCTCGAGGGGCCGGTCTTCCCGGCCGGGGAGCCGCGCCGCAGTGCGCGGACCCAGGACCACGAGCTCGACAAGCACTTCGACGTGCAGCTCATCGACATCGCGAAGGGGGCGCTGCTCAACGGCGAACCCGTCGTGGTGGAGCTGCCCATCGCCAACACCGAGCGTGCCGTCGGAACGATGCTGGGCCACCAGGTGACCTCGCGCCACGGTGCGGCCGGTCTGCCGCAGGGCACCATCGACGTCACGCTGCACGGAACGGCGGGGCAGTCGCTCGGCGCGTTCCTGCCGCCGGGCATCGTGCTGCGCCTGGAGGGCGACGCGAACGACTACGTCGGCAAGGGCCTCTCGGGCGGTGACATCACGATCCGTCCGCCGCGCGGCTCCGCGATCGCTCCGCACGAGAACGTGATCGCCGGCAACGTGATCGGATACGGCGCCACCTCGGGGACGATGTTCCTCTCCGGTGTGGTCGGCGAGCGCTTCCTCGTCCGCAACTCCGGGGCGACCGCGGTCGTCGAGGGCGTGGGAGACCACGCACTCGAGTACATGACGGGCGGATTGGCCGTGATCCTCGGATCGACGGGACGCAACTTCGGCGCCGGCATGTCCGGGGGAGTGGCGTACGTGCACGCGCTGGACACCAGCAAGGTGAACGCGCAGTCGCTCGGCAGCGGCGAGCTGCTGCTCGAGCCGCTCGATCGTGCGGATCTGGAGGTGCTGCGCAGCCTGCTGGTCGCGCATGTGGAGCGTACGGCCTCGCCGCGCGCCGCTGCTCTTCTCGAGACCTTCGAGGAGAGCGCTGCAGAGTTCGTGAAGGTGCTGCCTCGTGACTTCGCCGCCGTGCGGAGCATGCGCGAGGAGGCGCTGGCCGAGGGGATCGACCCCGACGGCGACATCGTGTGGAACCGCATCCTGGAGGTGACCGGTGGCTGACCCCAAAGGCTTTCTGAAGGTGACCGAGCGGGAACTCCCCGCACGACGTCCGGTGCCGGTGCGCATCATGGACTGGAAAGAGGTCTACGAACCGGGCGACAAGCAGGTCCTGCGTCGTCAGGCCGGCCGCTGCATGGACTGCGGTGTGCCGTTCTGCCATCAGGGCTGCCCGCTCGGCAACCTGATCCCGGAGTGGAACGACCTCACGTGGCGCGGCGAGGGCCGCGAGGCGATCGAGCGTCTGCACGCGACGAACAACTTCCCGGAGTTCACGGGCCGGCTCTGCCCCGCGCCGTGCGAGAGCTCGTGCGTCCTCGGCATCAACCAGCCGGCGGTCACGATCAAGCAGATCGAGGTCTCGATCATCGACGAGGCCTTCGCCAAGGGCTGGGTCGAGCCCGAGCCGCCGGAGCGTCTGACCGGCAAGACGGTCGCCGTCGTCGGATCGGGCCCCGCGGGTCTCGCTGCCGCCCAGCAGCTCACGCGCGCCGGGCACACCGTCGCCGTGTTCGAGCGCGATGACCGCATCGGCGGCCTCCTGCGCTACGGCATCCCGGACTTCAAGATGGAGAAGACGCAGCTCGAGTCTCGTCTGCGCCAGATGCAGGAGGAGGGCACCCGCTTCCGTGCGGGCGTCGAGATCGGCAAGGACATCTCCTGGGCCGACCTGCGCGCCCGGTACGACGCGGTCGTCATCGCGACCGGCTCCACCGTGCCGCGCGACCTGGCCATCCCCGGCCGCGACCTCGACGGCGTGCACTTCGCCATGGAGTACCTGGTGGAGTCGAACCACGCCGTGGCGGGGGACAAGGTTCCCGACCAGATCAGCGCGGAGGGCAAGCACGTCATCGTGATCGGCGGCGGCGACACCGGTGCGGACTGCATCGGCACCGCACACCGTCAGGGGGCGCTCAGCGTCACCAACCTCGCGATCGGCAAGCAGCCGGGCGACGCCCGTCCCGACCACCAGCCGTGGCCCATGATGCCGACCCTGTTCGAGGTGTCCTCTGCGCATGAGGAAGGTGGCGAGCGGGTCTTCCTCGCGTCGACCGTCGAGTTCCTCGCCAACGAGGTCGGCGAGGTCCGCGCACTGCGTGTCGCCGAGACCGAGTACATCGACGGACGACGCGTTCCCAAGAGCGGCACCGAGCGGGAGATCCCGGCCGACCTCATCCTGATCGCCATGGGCTTCACCGGTCCGGAGCAGGACGGCTACACCGAGGAGACGCTTCCGCAGGTCACCGACCGTGGCTCCTTCCGCCGCGATGCCACGTACGAGTCGACGGTTCCGGGCGTGTTCGTCGCCGGCGACGCGGGTCGTGGACAGTCGCTCATCGTGTGGGCCATCGCGGAAGGACGTGCGGCGGCGGCGAATGTCGACCGGTTCCTGATGGGAACCACCGTGCTCCCCGAGCCGGTTCGCCCGAGCGATGTCGCGATCGGCCTCCAGCCCGCGTAGGCTGAGGCCGGCACCGTCGCCTGATTTACATCCCCCATTTCTACCCTGGAGTATCTGTTGAGACGCGCGAAAATCGTCGCCACCTTGGGCCCCGCAACTTCCACGTATGAGACGGTGCGCGCACTGATCGATGCGGGGGTGGACGTTGCGCGACTGAACCTCAGCCACGGTGACTACTCCGTGCACGAGAACAACTACGCCAACGTGCGTCGCGCGGCGGAGGACGCCGGCCGTCCCGTCGCGATCCTCGTGGACCTGCAGGGTCCGAAGATCCGTCTCGGCAAGTTCGAGGACGGCCCGTACGAGCTCGCGAAGGGCGACATCTTCAAGATCACCACCGAAGACATCATCGGCAACAAGGAGATCTGCGGAACGACCTTCAAGGGACTGCCGCAGGACGTCCGGCCCGGTGACTTCCTCCTGATCGACGACGGCAAGGTCCGCGTCGAGGTCGTGGAGACCGACGGCGTCACCGTCACGACGAAGGTCATCGTCGCCGGTGCCGTGTCCAACAACAAGGGCATCAACCTCCCGGGCGTCGCGGTGAACGTGCCCGCCCTGAGCGAGAAGGACGAGGATGACCTGCGCTGGGGTCTGCGCATCGGCGCCGACCTGATCGCGCTGTCGTTCGTCCGCAACGCGGCCGACGTCACCCGCGTGCACGAGATCATGGCCGAGGAGGGCGTGAAGGTCCCCGTCATCGCCAAGGTCGAGAAGCCGCAGGCCGTCGAGGCGCTCGAGGAGATCGTCGACGCGTTCGACGCGATCATGGTCGCCCGTGGCGACCTGGGCGTTGAGCTGCCGCTCGAGGCCGTGCCGATCGTGCAGAAGCGCGCGGTCGAGCTCGCTCGTCGCAACGCGAAGCCCGTCATCGTGGCGACCCAGATGCTCGAGTCGATGATCAACAGCCCGGTGCCGACGCGCGCCGAGACCTCGGATGTCGCGAACGCCGTCCTCGACGGTGCAGACGCCGTCATGCTGTCCGGCGAGACGTCCGTCGGCGACTACCCGGTCGTCGTGGTCGAGACGATGGCCCGCATCATCGAGTCGACCGAGGAGCACGGCCTGGAGCGCATCGCGCCGCTCACGAGCAAGCCCCGCACCCAGGGTGGTGCGATCACCCTCGCCGCCCTCGAGGTCGCCGAGTTCGTCGACGCGAAGTTCCTCTGCGTGTTCACGCAGTCGGGCGACTCCGCTCGCCGTCTCTCGCGTCTGCGGTCGCGCATCCCGATGATCGCGTTCACGCCGGAGCCCGGCATCCGCCGTCGCATGGCGCTCACGTGGGGCATCCGCTCGACGCTCGTCGACATGGTGCAGCACACCGACCTGATGTATCACCAGGTCGACGAGTATCTGCTCGGAAACGGCCTCGCCGCCGAAGGCGACAAGGTCGTCGTGATCTCCGGTTCCCCTCCCGGAATCATCGGATCGACGAACGACCTTCGCGTGCACAAGGTCGGCGATGCGATCCGCGGCGCGGCACCGATCTACAAGGCCGGCGTCTGACGTACAGCATCCAGAGGGGGTGGGGCTTCGGCTCCGCCCCCTCTGTCGTGCGCGTCGGGTAGCTTTCAGTCATGGATCTGCATCGTCGTCGGGGGAGCACGTCATCGGCGTGCTGAGGAAGGCGGGCTGGTGGATCGCCGACTACGTCTACGCGGGCTCCTGGCAGCTTCGTGCCCTCTTCGATCGCACCGACCCCGCCTCCCTCGCGTCCGGTGACGGTCCGCACATCGTGGTCCTCCCCGGGGTGTACGAGACGTGGAAGTTCATGCAGCCGCTCGTCACGGCTCTCCACGAACGCGGACACCCCGTCCACGTCGTCGACGCCCTCGCACGCAATCAGCGCCCGGTGGCGGACATGGCCGTGGCGGTGGCCGATTTCCTGGAGCAGCGCGGCTTGACCGACGTGATCCTGGTCGCGCACAGCAAGGGCGGGCTCGCCGGGAAGCTCGTCATGACCGGGGCTGCGGGGGAGAGGGTCCGCTCCATGCTGGCGATCGCGACGCCGTTCGGGGGCTCACGCTACGCGCGGCTCATGTTGTCCCGCACCCTCCGCGAGTTCTCGCCGGAGGCCCCGTCCATCGTGGGTCTCGCGCGACAGCTGACGATCAACGAGCGGATCGTGTCGATCTACGCGGCGTTCGACCCGCACATCCCCGAGGGGAGCGAACTGGCCGGCGCCAAGAACGTGCGCCTCGACACCGGTGGCCACTTCCGGATCCTCGCGCATCCCCGGGTGCTGGCGGAGCTCGCCGTTCTCGCCGAGTAGCGGTGACGGGGTCAGCCGCCGACGCCTGCCTGAGCGTCCTCCGCCTGCGTGGGCTTCCTCCGGCCGCCGCGCTGCTGCCGTTCACGGGACCGGGGACGACAGACGTCGATGGAGGGTGCCGGCGGTGGGACTCGAACCCACACGCCCTTTCGGACAAAGCATTTTGAGTGCTCCGCGTCTGCCATTCCGCCACGCCGGCTCGTGTGTCGCGTCTACGACTGTAGCGCAGGGGGCGGACGGGATTCGTCCGCGCCGACCGCCTACGGCCTGCTGACAGGGGCACTCCACTAGGATGGTTCTGTGACCGAGCACGAAGAACAGGCTGAGCAGCCCACGTCATCCGCACCCCGACGCGTCGTCGTCGCCGAAGACGAATCGCTGATCCGTCTCGACATCGTCGAGATCCTCCGCGACAACGGCTTCGATGTCGTCGGCGAGGCCGGTGATGGAGAGACCGCCGTCGCACTCGCGACCGAGCTGCGACCCGACCTGGTCATCATGGACGTCAAGATGCCGCAGCTCGACGGCATCAGCGCGGCCGAGAAGCTGCACAAGGGCAACATCGCACCCGTCGTCCTCCTCACGGCGTTCAGCCAGAAGGAGCTCGTGGAGCGCGCCAGCGAGGCCGGCGCTCTCGCCTACGTCGTGAAGCCGTTCACCCCGAACGATCTCCTCCCCGCGATCGAGATCGCCCTGGCCCGTCACGAGCAGATCATCACGCTCGAGGCCGAGGTCGCCGACATGGTCGAGCGCTTCGAGACCCGCAAGCTCGTCGACCGGGCCAAGGGCCTGCTCAACGAGAAGATGGGCCTGAGCGAGCCCGAGGCGTTCCGCTGGATCCAGAAGGCGTCCATGGACCGCCGTCTGACGATGCAGGACGTCGCCAAGGCGATCATCGAGCAGCTCGCTCCCAAGAAGTAGAGCGGTGTTCCGACTCGACTCGGAGCACATCCTGCGGCCGGTCCGCCTCGGCGACGGGGCCGCCCTCGCACGCGCCTACTCGGAGAACCGGGAGCATCTCGCGCCCTGGGAGCCGACGCGCGATGAGAGCTTCTTCACGGAGGCATCCCAGGAGCAGCACGCGCAGCAGTGCGTGGATGACGCCGCTGCCGGACGGAGCGTCCGATTCGTGATCGAGTCCGACGACGGCGAGATCCGCGGGCGGATGAACATCAACAACATCGTCCGCGGGGCGTTCTGGAGCGCCGATCTCGGCTACTGGGTCGGAGCGTCCCGGCTGCGACGGGGACTCGCGAGCCGCGCCGTCGCACGCACCGCGGAGTACGCACAGGATGAGCTGCGGCTCCACCGGATGCAGGCGGCCACACTTCTTCACAACGTCGGATCCCAGCGGGTGCTGCACGGCAACGGCTTCGAGCGCATCGGGCTCGCGCCGAAGTATCTACGCATCGCGGGGGAGTGGCAGGACCACCTGCTGTTCCAGCTGCTGCTGGAGCAACCGCTCAGCTCGCGGCGGGAAGGTCCTTGATCATGTTCGTGATCCGGATCGTCGAGCACCGTCGGCCCTGATCGTCGGTCACCACGATCTCGTGGACGGTGATGCTGCGCCCGAGGTGCACGGGCGTGCAGACTCCGGTGACCACTCCGGAGGTCGCTGAACGCGTGTGGGTGGCGTTGATGTCGACGCCCACCGCGAGTCGGCCTGCTCCGGCGTGCAGATTGGCGGCCATCGACCCCAGCGATTCGCCGAGCACCACGTATGCGCCGCCGTGCATGAGGCCGACGGGCTGCGTGTTCCCCTCGACCGGCATGGTCGCGACGCAGCGATCGACGCTGAACTCCACGAACTCCATGCCCATCTTCTCGGCCAGCGCGCCCATCCCGCGGGCCGTGGCCCAGTCGAGTCCCTCGCTCGTCGCGACGTCGCTCATGCATCCTCCTCAGCGGGTGTCTGTCGTCCTCGTTAGGCTGACAGGGTGACGGACTCCGCAAAGCCTACCCTCATGGTCGTCGACGGCCACTCGCTCGCCTATCGTGCCTTCTTCGCCCTCCCGGTGGAGAACTTCACGACCAAGGACAACCAGCACACGAACGGCATCTACGGCTTCCTGTCGATGCTGGTCAACCTCATCAAGGCCGAGCAGCCGACGCACCTGGCCATCGCCTTCGACACCTCGCGTCACTCGTTCCGCACCGACGAGTACCCGGAGTACAAGGCCACCAGGTCGGAGTCGCCGCAGGAGTTCAAGGGGCAGATCCCGCTCCTGCAGGACTGCCTCGCCGCGATGTCCATCCCCGTCCTGACCAAGGAGGGCATCGAGGCCGACGACATCCTCGCGACCCTCGCGTCGCAGGGTGCCGAGCAGGGCTTCGACGTCCTCGTCGTCTCGGGCGACCGCGACACCATCCAGCTCGTCAACGACGACGTGACGCTGCTGTATCCGTCGGTCCAGGGCGTCTCTCAGCTCAAGCGATACGACCCGACGACCGTGCAGGAGCGCTACGGCGTCCGCCCGGAGCAGTACCCCGACATCGCGGCGCTCGTCGGAGAGACCAGCGACAACCTGCCCGGCGTGCCGAAGGTCGGCGAGAAGACCGCGGTCAAGTGGCTCACGCAGTTCGGCTCGCTCGACGACCTGATCGCCCGCGCCGACGAGATCAAGGGCGTGGTCGGCGGCAACCTGCGCGACCACATCGATGACGTCCGTCGTAACCGAAAGCTCAACCGTCTCCTGACCGATGTGGAGCTTCCGGTCGGACCGGCCGATCTCGCGGTGGCTCCCATCGATGCACAGGCCGTTCGCGACATCTTCGCGCGGCTCGAGTTCCGCACCCTCCTGCCTCGCGTGTTCGAGGCCGTCGGTGCCGGAGAGGTCGCGGACGACCCGGCCTCCGTGGTCGTGCTGCCGGTCCCGGGCGAGGTCTCTCCCGCCGAGCTCGCGACCTGGGCTGCGGCGCAGGCGGGGGATGTGGCACTCCGCCTGACGACGCAGGGCGGCGCTCCGGTGCGCATCGGCGCCGCCACCCTCACCGAGCTGCGCGAGGCGGACTGGACCGATGCCGCGGCCGACGAGCTCCGCGGCTGGCTCGAGTCCGATGGTGCGAAGGTCCTGCACGACGCGAAGCCCCAGGTGAAGGCGCTGGTGCGCCAGGGCATCCGCCTCGGTGGTCTCGCCTATGACACGAGTCTCGCCGGCTGGCTGCTGCGGCCGAGCTTCCCCGACAAGACGCTCTCCGATCTGGTCGAGCGCTACCTGGGGGAGAAGCTCCCCGAGGCCGACCCGTCCCAGCTCGTGCCCGAGACCGAGGGGGCGACCCCCTCGCAGGAGGCGTGGTTCTCCCTGCGCGTCGCCGATGCCCTTCGGGAGGACATCCCCGAATCCGTGGCGAAGGTCCTGGTCGACATCGAGCTGCCGACCCTGCTGACCCTCGCCGACATGGAGGTCGCGGGCGTCGCGGTCTCCCACGAGGTGCTGTCGACGTTCTCCGGCGAACTCGCGACGCGGGCTGAGGGCCTCGCGCAGGAGGCGTTCACGGTCGTGGGGCGCGAGTTCAACCTCGGTTCCCCGAAGCAGCTGCAGGAGGTCCTTTTCGAAGACCTGCAGCTCCCGAAGACGCGCAAGACCAAGACCGGGTACTCGACCGATGCCGCCGTCCTCGCCGACCTGCAGGAGTCGCACCCGCACCCGTTCCTGAGCCTGCTCCTCCAGCACCGCGAGGCCACCAAGCTCCGTCAGATCATCGAGTCGCTCGACACGGCGATCGGGGATGATCACCGCGTGCACACGACGTACGTGCAGACCGGAAGCCAGACCGGGCGGCTCTCCAGCACCGACCCCAACCTGCAGAACATCCCGGTGCGCACGGAGGAGTCCCGCCGCATCCGGAGCGCGTTCCAGGTGGGCGAGGGCTACGAGGCGCTCCTCACAGCGGACTACTCGCAGATCGAGATGCGCATCATGGCGCACCTGTCAGGCGACGAGGGCCTGATCGAGGCGTTCAACAGCGGGGAAGACCTGCACCGCTTCGTCGGTGCCCGTGTGTTCGGCGTCGAGCCGAGCGACGTGACGCCGGCGATGCGCACCAAGGTGAAGGCGATGTCCTACGGGCTGGTCTACGGCCTGTCGGCGTTCGGGCTCTCCAAGCAGCTGCGCATCGAGCAGTCCGAGGCCAAGCAGCTGATGGTCGAGTACTTCGCGCGCTTCGGCGCCGTGCGCGACTACCTGCGGGCATCGGTCATGAAGGCGAAGGAGGTCGGCTACACCGAGACGATCTTCGGCCGCCGTCGCCCGTTCCCCGACCTCGCCAGCCCCAACCGCGTGCTGCGCGAGAACGCGGAGCGCGCCGCGCTCAACGCGCCGATCCAGGGCAGCGCCGCCGACATCATGAAGATCGCCCTCCTGCACATCCACGATGATCTCCGCACCGAGGGACTCGCCTCGCGCGTCCTGCTGCAGATCCACGACGAACTCGTGGTCGAGGTCGCACCCGGGGAGTGGGATGCCACCGAGCGCATCGTCCGCACCCGGATGGGTGACGCGGCGACGCTGTCGGTGCCCCTCGACGTGCAGGTCGGTCGCGGTCGGGATTGGAACGAAGCCGCGCACTGAGGTCCCCGTGCGGAAGGGGGTCGGGGATTAGGCTGGAAGGCATGACTTCAGCTCCCCGCACCCCCACCGCCATCGACGCCGTCGCCGATGAATGGGTCGACACGATCGCGGTTCTGGCACCCACTCTCGGGACCTACATCGGCCGCGACGAGGTGAACGACCGCTTCGGCGACCTCAGCCCTGCAGGCCACGAGGAGATCGCCGCGGCGACCCGCGCCACGCTCGACCGGCTCTCGGCGCTGGAGCCCGTCGACGCGATCGACGAGGTGACCAAGACGGACCTCAGCGCGGAGCTGCGGCTGGACCTCGAGCTGCACGATGCGAAGTGGCACCTGCGTGACCTCAACGTCATCGCGTCCGCCGCGCAGGACGTCCGCTCCGCATTCGACCTGATGCCGACCGCGACCGTCGACGACTGGGATGTCGTCTCGACGCGACTCGCCGCCGTACCCGCGGCGCTCCGTGGATACGTCGAGACCCTCAGGACCGGTATCGCGGAGGGCGTCATGCCGGCGCGGCGCCAGGTGACCGAGGTGGCGATGCAGATCGATCGCTACACCGCCGACGACGGGTTCTTCGCCGCTTTCGTCGCGCACGCCGATCCGGACGAGGGCCAGCTCCCGGCGTCGCTCGCGCGCACTCTGGCGGACAACTCCGCGGCCGCCCGCGTCGCCTACGACGAGCTGCGTCGCTTCCTCGCCGAGGAGCTCGCCCCCGCTGCCGGCGAGGTCGATGCCGTCGGCCGGGAGCTGTATGCGCTGAACTCTCGTCGCTTCCTCGGCGCGACGATCGACCTGGACGAGACGTACGAGTGGGGCCGTGAGGAGCTCGAGCGCATGGTCGCCGAGCAGACGGCGATCGCGAACGAGATCCTTCCCGGCGCCTCCGTCGAGGAGGCCGTCGCGCACCTCGAGGCCGACCCCGCCCGGAAGCTCGTCGGCACCGACGCGCTGCAGAAGTGGATGCAGGAGACGAGCGACCGCGCGGTCGCCGAGCTCGGCGCCTCCCACTTCGACATCCCCGAGGCGATCCGCACGCTCGAGTGCATGATCGCGCCCACGCAGGAGGGCGGGATCTACTACACCGGACCGACCGACGACTTCTCGCGTCCCGGTCGCATGTGGTGGTCGGTGCCGGAGGGCGTCACGGAGTTCGACACCTGGCGCGAGCTCACCACCGTGTTCCACGAGGGCGTTCCGGGCCACCACCTCCAGATCGCCCAGGCCGTCTACAACCGCGCCGAGCTCAACTCCTGGCGCCGTCTCCTGGCCGGCACCTCGGGTCATGCCGAGGGCTGGGCGCTGTATGCGGAGCGTCTCATGGAGCAGCTCGGCTACCTCGACGACCCGGCCGACCGCCTGGGCATGCTCGACGGACAGCGGATGCGCGCGGCACGCGTGGTCCTCGACATCGGCGTGCACCTGGGCAAGCCGCGTCTCGACGGCTCCGGTGTCTGGGATGCGGAGTACGCCCTCGACTTCATGCGCCGCAACGTGAACATGTCCGATCAGTTCGTCCAGTTCGAGGTCAACCGCTACCTCGGGTGGCCCGGACAGGCGCCGTCCTACAAGGTCGGCCAGCGCATCTGGGAGCAGGTCCGCGACGGGGTGCGCGCCGCACAGGGCGACGACTTCTCCTTCAAGGACTTCCACAAGCGTGCGCTGGACATGGGAGGCGTGGGCCTCGACACGCTCCGCACCGCGCTGCTTCCGCGCTGACGGGAATGCGGCTCGGGTCGCGTGTGTTCATTCACCTGAATGGAAGGGGATGACATGGGCATCGAATTCGGGCTGGACACCTTCGGCGACATCACGAGGGACGCGGACGGAGAACTCCTCACCGGAGCGCAGACGATCCGCAACATCGTCGCGCAGGCGGAGCTCGCCGACACCGTCGGCGTGGACTTCTTCGGCGTGGGGGAGCACCACCGCACCGAGTTCGCGGTCTCCGCGCCGGAGATGGTGCTCGCCGCGATCGCCGCACGGACCGAGCACATCCGCCTCGGCACCGCGGTGACGGTGCTCTCATCGGATGACCCGGTCCGCGTGTTCGAACGCTTCTCGACCCTCGACGCTCTCTCCGACGGTCGCGCCGAGGTCGTGCTCGGCCGCGGGTCCTTCATCGAGTCCTTCCCGCTGTTCGGCTACGACCTGCGGGACTACGACGCGCTGTTCGAGCAGAAGCTCGAGCTCTTCGTGGAGCTCCTCAAGGAAGAGCCGGTCACGTGGTCGGGGACCATGCGCGCGTCGCTGGAGAACGCGAACGTCTTCCCCAAGACGGAGAAGGGCCTCCGCACGTGGGTCGGCGTCGGTGGCAGTCCCGAGTCCGTCGTGCGGGTCGCCCGCCACGGCCTCGGTCTCATGCTCGCGATCATCGGAGGTCCGGCAGGGCGGTTCAAGCCGTTCGTCGACCTGTACCACCGCTCCGTCGCCTCGTTCGGCACCACCTCCCACCCCATCTCGGTCCACTCGCCCGGACACATCGCCGAGACGGACGCGGAGGCGTGGGATGCCGCGTACTCCGGATTCGAGGCGATGAACAACACCATCGGCCGCGAGCGCGGCTGGCCCGCGTACAGCCGTGCTCGGTTCCAGAACGACGTCGGGCCGGAGGGTGCCATCTACTCGGGGTCGCCCGACCGGGTGGCCGCGAAGATCGCCGACACCGTCACGACGCTGGGGCTCGGCCGGTTCGATCTGAAGTACGCCACGGGCACCCTGTCGCACGAGTCGATGATGCGGAGCATCGAGCTCTACGGCACCGAGGTGATCCCGCGGGTGCGGAAGATCCTCGCAGCCCACGACTGACGACATCTCGCGCGGACCGTCCGGCGCTCGGCTCTACGATGAGGGACATGGCCAACACCGCCCTGCCGAGCCGCTCATCGCTGGCTGAGCGCCTGGACGTCCTGCCGTTCACGCGTCGACACCTTCGCCTGCTGACCGGGTCCGGACTCGGCTGGGCGCTGGATGCGATGGACGTCGGGCTGATCTCGTTCATCCTCGCCGCACTCACCCAGCAGTGGGACCTGAGCAAGAGCGACGCGGGCTGGGTCGCCTCCATCGGCTTCCTCGGCATGGCCATCGGCGCCACGCTCGGTGGTCTCCTTGCCGATCGCTTCGGTCGCCGCCAGGTGTTCGCCCTCACGCTGCTCATCTACGGCGTCGCGACCGGCGCGAGCGCGCTCGTCGGCGGCCTCGCCGCCCTGCTGGTGCTGCGGTTCCTCGTGGGTCTCGGACTCGGCGCCGAGCTCCCCGTCGCGTCGACCTACGTCAGCGAGTTCGCGCCTGCCCGCATCCGCGGTCGGCTGATCGTGGTGCTGGAGGCGTTCTGGGCGCTGGGTTGGACAGCGGCGGCCGTCATCGGGTTCCTCGTCATCCCGGCATCCGACGACGGCTGGCGCTGGGCGTTCGCGCTGGGAGCGATCCCCGCCGTGTACGCGCTCTTCGTGCGCTGGCGGATGCCGGAGTCGCCACGCTGGCTCGCGTCGCGGGGACGTATCGCGGAGGCCGACCGCATCGTCTCGGCGTTCGAAGCGGATGCCCGTGTCGTCACCGCCCCGGCCATCCGGAAGGAGCCCGCCTCCCGCGCGATCGCCGTCACGACGCGCGCGAGACTGGCGACGCTCTGGAACCGCGAGTTCCGGGTGCGCACCCTGTGCCTGTGGCTGGTCTGGCTGGGCGTGAACTTCGCGTACTACGGCGCATTCATCTGGATCCCGAGCATCCTGGTCGATGCGGGCTTCGACCTGGTGCGCTCCTTCGGCTTCACCCTGATCATCACCCTCGCCCAGCTGCCGGGCTACGCGGTGGCCGCTTGGCTGATCGAGGTGTGGGGGAGGCGCGTTACGCTCTCGGTCTTCCTCGTCGGGTCTGCCGTGTCCGCCGTCCTGTTCGGCACCTCCACGGCGGAGAGCGCGATCATCATCGCCGGCATGGCGCTGTCCTTCTTCAACCTCGGTGCCTGGGGCGCCCTCTACGCCGTGACGCCGGAGATCTATCCGACGTCGCTCCGTGGGACGGGCGCCGGCTGGGCGGCCGGGGTGGGGCGGATCGCGTCGATCGTGGCGCCCCTGTCGGTTCCGGCGCTGCTCGCGGCCGGGGGAGCACCGCTGCTGTTCGCGATCTTCGGCTGCTGCTTCCTCGGCGCGGCAGCCGCGGCATGGGGGCTCGTCGATCGCGGCGGCGCGGCGCTCGACGACCGTTGACGCCCGCTGTCGGCGTACCGCAATAGGCTGGTCCGATGGCAGATGTGCGCTTCGTGGCGATCGGCGACTCGTTCACCGAGGGAGTCGGCGACGTCCTTCCTGACGGGCGCGAGCGAGGGTGGGCCGACCTCGCCGCGCAGGGATGGGCCGATGCAGCCGGCCACCCGATCCAGTACGCGAATCTCGCGATCCGCGGCAAACTCGCCTGGCCGATCGTCGAGCAGCAGCTCGAACCCGCACTGGCGCTGCGTCCCACGCACCTCTCGTTCAACGGCGGCGGCAACGACATGCTGCGACCGCGGACCGACGTCGAGCACATCGCCGATGCGTTCAGCCGGGTGCTGCGCCGCTGCGACGAGGAGGGCGTGACCATGATCCTGCTGTCCGGCGCGAACCCCAGCTGTCAGCTCCCGATGGGGTCGCTCGTGCAGCGGCGCGGAGATCTGCTGTCGGATGCGGTGCTGCGACGGATCGAGGAGCGCCCCGACGTGATCCGCGCCCTGAACTGGCCTGATCGGGAGCTCTCGCGCGGCGCCTACTGGGCCGATGACCGTCTGCACATGAACGCGTCCGGTCATCATCGGGTGGCCGCACGGGTGCTGCACGCTCTCGGCTTCGAGCCGCCGGAGACGTGGTGGGCTCCGAGCGATCGGATGGGGGCAGGGCCGTCCGGCATCGCGTACTATCGCGAGTTCGTGGGCCCGTGGGTGCGCCGCCGCGTCACGCGCACCTCGTCCGGCGACGGACGCACCGCGAAGTACCCGACCTGGGTCGAGCGGGTTCCGTCGTGAATCGTCCTCGACCGACGCGACGAGCCACCGCGTGAGCGACATCGAGCTGGCGCGCATCTCCGCGGGGTCGCTGACGATGACGGATGCCCGCCGTGCCGAGCAGCGCCACGTCGCGCTCGAGCCCTTCGAGATCGGCGTGTATCCGGTCACGGAGGAGCAGCTCGCGGAGGTGCTGGGCGTCCCGGCGCGGCACCCCGACCGCCCGGCCGCCGACCTCAGCTGGCTGCGCGCCGTGCACTTCTGCAACGCGGCATCCGAGTGGGAGGGCCTCGATCGGGTCTACCTGTTCGATGGCGAGGACGTGAGCTGGGACACGACGGCGGACGGCTACCGGCTTCCCACCGAGGCCGAGTGGGAGTATGCGTGCCGGGCCGGTTCCACAGGCCCGCACTACGCCCCGCTGGCGGATGCCGCCTGGACGAGTGCGGACGGCGTCCGGTCACCGCAGAACGTCGGTGGCAAGCTGCCGAACCTGAACGGTCTGTTCGACACCCTCGGCAATGTCTGGGAGTGGTGCTGGGACCTGCTGGATCCGGCGCGCTACGACGGCTACCGCGTGTTCCGTGGCGGCGGTTTCGCCGATGACGCCTGGAGCGTCCGCGCTTCGGTCCGCCGCGGGGGAGCGCCACGCATGCACCATGATGACGTCGGGCTCCGGCTCGCGCGCGGCGCGTTCGACACACCGGATCGTGCGCAGGGCTGGTCGGCCACCGCCGACCGCGAGCGTGCGGCGCAGGACGGCCCGCTCCCTTCCGGGTGGACACCGCGCCGAGGCTGAGCGCTCTGCCGCTGCTCGCTTTGTCGGAACGGGGCGGCGGATGCCAGGCTGGTGTCATGACATCCGCGTACTCCCTCATCGTCTCTCAGGGGCGTGTCGCCGACCGCACCGACGGCGCTCTCATCGGTGCACGTCGCGTCGGTGCGGCGCTTTCGACGCTCCTGGCCGTCGAGTCCGTGGTCGTCGGCACTCCGTCGGCGGGCACGGTCGATGACTGGACGGTGGCGCTTCCCGAGGCTGCGGAGACCCTGACGGGGCTGCGCGACGTGCTGGGTGACGCCATCGGCCGAGGGACGACTCCGGTCCTGGTGACCAACACGTGCGCCGCGAGCCTCGGCACCCTGCCCACCGTCGCGGAGCGTCACCCCGATGCCGTCCTGCTGTGGATCGACGCACACGGAGACTTCAACACCCCGGAGACCACCGAGTCCGGGTACCTGGGCGGGATGGTCCTCGCGGCGGCATGCGGGCTCTGGGACAGCGGTCATGGTGCGGGCATCGATCCGCAGCAGGTGATCGTGGTCGGCGGACGCGACATCGATCCTGCGGAGGCGGATCTCCTGGAGGGCGCCGGTGTGAGCGTGCTCTCCCCGGCCGAGAGCACTCCTGAGCGGATCCGCGAGCTGGTCGCCGGGCGTCCGGTCTGGATCCATGTGGACTGGGATGTCCTCGAACCGGGCTACATCCCTGCCGCTTACCGCGTGGGCGGGGGGCTGCTGCCGCACGAGGTCGCGGCGATCTTCGCGGCGCTGCCGGTGGAGTCCGTCCGCGGAGTCGAGCTCGCCGAGTTCGAGGCCGGCGACGCGGAGGTCCCCGAGCACGTGAGTGTCGAGCTCATCGTGGAGACCGTCCAGCACCTGCTCCGCTGACGTCTCAGTCCGCGGTCAAGCTCTTGATCATGTAGCGGTTCGGATCCGCCGGCGGGGCGAAGCCGTACTGTGCGTACAGGCCGTGCGCGTCGGCCGTCGCGAGGACGATGCGACGCAGCGGCAGAGGCTCCAGGTCGGCGACGACACCGGCGACGAGCATCTTGCCGACACCCGATCCGCGCACGCGCTCATCGACGAAGACGTCGCAGAGCCACGCGAACGTCACGCCGTCGGTCACGACCCGTGCGTAGCCGACCTGCTCCCCGGCGGCATCCCAGACGCCGTAGTTGCGCGAGGCATCGATCGCCGCGTCCTGCGCCTCCCGTGGGCGTCCTTTCGCCCAGTAGGACTGCTCGCTGAGCCAGCGATGCACGCGGGCACGGTCGATTCTCGTCGAGTCGTGGGAGAAGGTGAAGTCGGAGGCCACGCCTCATCCTAGAAGGATTCAGCGGCGTCGCTCGGGATCGAGCCCCATGCGGATGCGGGTCCGCTTGCGTTCGATCAGGATGAACACGGTTCCGAGGATCCAGAGCGGAATCGGCATGAGGAAGGCGATCCGGAAGGCCTCGAGCGTGTAGGTCTCGGGAGTGCCGGCGCCCTGCAGGTCGAGGACGAGACCGATCAGGAAGATCGCGATGAGGGCGGCGATGAAGCCGCCGGCGTTGGTGACGCCGGTCGCCGTGCTCAGACGATGGGTGGGGTTGTGCGTCCGCGCATGGTCGAACGCGATCATCGAGGCCGGGCCTCCGGTGGCCAGGGCGACCGCCAGCACGTACAGGAGCCAGATGGGAGCGGTGTCGGGGAGCGCGATCACGGCAATCCACGCGGCCATCTGCACGCCGACGGCCGGGAGCACGAGTGCCAGCGACCGGTGGTTCGGGAGGCGTCGGGAGAGGTCGCCGATCACCGGTCCCAGAAGCATGCCGGCAACGACATATACGGAGATGATGCCGGCGGCATGCGCGGTGTCGAGGCCCTCTGCGGCGGTGAGGAAGGGCATTCCCCAGAGCAGGACGAAGGCCGTTCCCGCGAACGGCGTGGTGAAGTGCGACCAGAACGCCAGTCGGGTGCCGGGATGGGCCCAGGCGGCACGGATGCCGACCCCGGTGTCGATCGCGGAGGTGACGACGCGGACGACGCCCGTGTCGGTGTTCACCGTGACGTCGGCGCCGCTCTCGGCGGGATGGTTGCGGATGACGAGGGCCACGAGGATCGTGAAGAGGACACCGAGCCCGGCGATGCTCCCGAACGTGATGGTCCAGCTCGTCGCGTGCAGCAGCGCGGCGAGGGGCACGAGGGCGATGAGCTGGCCGGTCTGCCCGATGATGCCGGTGAACTGCACCATGAGGGGTCCGCGCTGGGCGGGGAACCAGGTTGCGACCAGGCGGAGGACGGCGGGGAAGATCGCCGCGTCGCCGGCACCGAGCAGAACGCGAGCGAAGATGGCGATCCCGATGCTGGGGGAGAGGGCCATGGTCAGCTGGCCCGCCGCCATGAGGAGCATGCCGATCGTCATGATCGGGCGCGAGCCGAAGCGGTCGAGGAGCACGCCGACCGGGATCTGCATGCCGCCGTAGACGGCGAGCTGCACGACGGCGAAGAGCGCGAGGGTCGACGCGTCGGCCTGGAACCTGTCGGCAGCCTCGACGCCGACCGCGCCGAGCGAGGTGCGGTTGGTGATCGCGAGCACATAGGCTGCGACGCCGACCGACCAGATCACCCAGGCTCGCCACCCCGGAGTCGACACGGGGGAGGGGGAGACCTGCGGCACGTCTCCACGCTACTCCTGTGACGGCGTCGCTCCGATCGGAGCGCCGTGTCGGATGCCGGCGCTAGCCTGACCGCATGACCACCTCACCTCTGCACCACTCGATCGACTACGTCGAGCTCGTCGTCACCGACCTCGATGTGGCCAAGCGCTTCTTCACCGCGGCGTTCGGCTGGAGCTTCAACGACTACGGCCCCGGCTACGCGGGCATCGCCTCCCCGCGTGGGGATGGCGGCGAGGTCGGCGGGCTCCTGCTGGCCGACGAGCCGCGACCGGTGGGCGGACCGCTCGTGCTGCTCTACTCCGACGACCTCGACGCCACGATGGATGCGATCGCGGCAGCGGGTGGCACCATCCTGCAGCAGCCGTACGAGTTCCCGGGCGGCCGGCGACTCCACTTCGCCGATCCGACGGGGAACGAACTCGGCGTCTGGTCCGCGCAGTAGTTCCGGCTCAGGGAGCGACTCAGGGCACGACGGCGCCTCGGTCGCCGACGCGGGTGACCTCCACCGTCTGCTCGTCGTCGAAGTCGGAGAAGATCAGCCGGGAAGTCTCCGGCACCGTGGAGCCGACCGACGCGGCTGTGAAGACGTGGGTGGTCGGGCCCATGTCCGCGGTGCACGGGCCCGCGGAAGGGGTCTCGAACGTGGCGATGAACTCGCCGTCCTTCTTCTCGACGGATGTCGCCATGGCGGGGCAGCTGGAGCTTCCCCACGTCACGACGTCGACGCCGCCGTCGTCGTAGGCGACCACGACGGGTCCCTCCGTGAACGGAGCGATCTCGACGCCCGCCGGCGTCCCCGGACGGCGCTCGTCGGCCACGCCGATGGACGGAACCATCGAGCAGGCGGCGAGGCCGACGAGGAGAGCGACCCCGCCGACGCTGATGAGTCCGCGCCTCACGTTCATGACGACAGCGTAGCGACCGCGCTGAAGGCCCGAGGGGTTCACCGTCCGTCGAGCGCGTAGGTGACGTCCCTGAGTTCCTCGCGCAGCCGCTCGCGCGCGCGGTGGTAGCGGCTCCGGACGGTGCCTTCCTTCATCCGCAGCACACGGGCGATCTCGACGAGCGGGAGACCATCCCAATGGCGGAGTGCGATGATGTCGCGATCCGTCTGGTCGAGCAGGCGGAGTGCCTCGTGCAGTTCCCCGAATGCCGTGGGATCCGCAAAACCCGAGGCCTGCTCCGTCGAGAGCTGGCTGCGGAGACGGTCCGCGAGCGCGTGGTGCCTCGCGGCGCCGCGACGATGGTGGAGCAGGACGTTCCTGGCGATGCCGAACATCCAGGGACGGATCTCGTCGTCGTCGTCAGGCAGCGCATTCGCGCGCTTCCAGAGGGCGAGCAGGGTCTCTGCGAGGAGATCCGCGGCGAGGTGGGCCGGATCGACACGTCGCACGAAGTAGGCGAGGAGTGCAGGGGAGTGCTCCGGAACGGCTCGCTCGATGCGCCGCCGCTTCTCGTCCGCCCGCCCGCTCACTGCTCGTCCACCCGGCAGCTCAGCCCCATGGCGCCGATGGCGACGGTGTCGCCGTCTTCGCCGAGTTCGAGCACATGGGGCAGGACCGCTCTGGTCATCTCGACGAGCGCGGGGTAGAGCTCGTTGCCCACCCGCTCCTCGCTGTCGGTATCGCCCGGGACGGCGGTGCCCTGCGCATAGAGCTGCTGGCCGAAACCGGTCCAGTCGCGCGCTTCGAGCGAGGCGTCGAGCGCCGCCAGATCGCCGTCCTCGGCGTTGCGCAGCTCGATGTATGCGCCGCAGTTCTCCGAGTGACCCTCATCCGTCGTGTATTCGACCGGAATCCGGATGGTGCGTTCATAACCGTCCGGCAGACTCACCCAGGGCCACACCGAGAGCTCCGCGGTGGTGATGCTCGCGGCGCCGGTGAGCGCCACTGCCCCCAGCACGATCACCGGAACGAACCACCGCGGCCGCGGCATCCGGCCCCGTCGCAGGCGCGCGGGCCTCGTCTCGCTCGCCAGCACGGTCGCCGCCTGCGTCACAGCGGCGGGCAGCGGTGCGATCGATGCCGCGAGCAGGTCGTCGAGCTCCGTATCCTTCATGTCCACTCCATTCGTCGTCTGCACCTACATTCCCGGCAGGGGGCGAAACGTTGCACGACGGGGGATCGATCTTTTCGCGGAGGCGAGGAGTGGGCGCGCGGGGGTGAACCGATGGAGAACACGTGACCGCACTGCACGCGTGCGATCAGTAGTTGAAGCAGCGATCGGAGTCCGGTGTGGTCTCCGGCTCGCCCTGATAGAGGATGAACCAGTTCTCTGCGGTCGCCAGGTCGACCTGAGCGTCGAGCAACGTGCAGGTGTACAAAACGCCGCCCTCGCTCCGGAAGTCAGCGAATATCCGGTGCATGTTGCACGGGGACTCGCGGTCCGACGTCAGCGTGATCTGGTTCTGCGACAAACCGTCGCCCTCCTCCCAGGTGCCCGAGAAGTCGATGGTCTCTCCTCCGCGCAACTCGGCCGCGGTGCGCGGTGGGTGCCCGCTGCAACCCACGTCCAGCGGCCACGCGGTCGCCTGGAACGTCCCATCGTCGGCGAGTTGGAGTGTCGCGGGGAGGTCGCTTCCCGCGCGCCATGTTCCGTACGCATCCTCCTCGGTGAGGTTGAAGTCGGAGTCCCCACAGGCCGCCAGGACCAGTGCGAGAGGGAGGCACGCAAGGAGGGCAGCGAATCGACGGTTCCGCGTGGATGGGAGGGTGACCACGAGCCCATCATGTCGCAGCGGAGAGCTTCGTGGCATCACCGGGGAGCTGAACGCTGAGGGCCGAGGTCGTCGAGGATCGACGAGACGAGTTCGTCGACCGACGTCTCCCGCCCGATCCTTCGTTCCTCATACCAGGGGAGTGGTTGCCACCCGTCGTACCAGTCGCGGAGTTGCGGCTCCCCGAAGGCCGTCGCGAGCGGACGACCGGCATGTCGACGAAGGGTCTCTTCGAGGCCGACGTCGAACTGATAGATGCGTGTGACCCCGCGATGATCACGATGCAGGTTCTCGAGGGGTGCGGAGTAGTCGCGCAGATTGAAGACGCCATCCAGGATCACGTCGTAGCCGAGGTCGAGAGCCTGGCGGGCGGCTGCGGTGATCAACGCGCTCGCATTCCTCGACAGCCGGCGGGAGTCGGTGTCATGAAGCAGCTCGCGACGTACATAGTCCTGATGGATCAGCGCGACCCGCGGACCGAGAAGCGGCCGTAGTGCGAGCGCCGTCGTCGTCTTGCCGGAACCGGAGTCGCCGCGAAGGATCACGAGACGCGTCTGCGCATCACCCACCGGAGTCATCGCACCATTGTCGCAGTGCTCGCAGGGGAGCGCCGTTCCGGTGGTGTGACGACGTGAACTGACATAATGTGCATTATCGGATATATCTCGAGAGGGGTCATGGCGCAGCGCCCCGGCGGAATGCAGCACGGAGACGAACCGTGGTCGGATGCGAGACTGTTGCGATGACAAGCACCCTCCGCATCGCCGGCCTGGCCAACGCGCGCGACCTCGGTGGCCTCGAGCGTGCCGACGGGACGGTGACGCCGTCAGGCGTCTTCGTCCGCGCAGAACGACTCGATCTCGTCGATGCATCCGGCTGGGACGAGCTGCAGGCTGCGGGTGTGCGCACCATCATCGATCTGCGTCGGCCCGATGAGCACAGTGGAGACGTGCCGTCATCGATCACCCGCACCCGCGTGGACCTCGACGGCGACGACGTCGAGTTCTGGGCGGCATACGAAGCCGATGGCCGGTGGGGTACTCCGCTCTACTATCTCGATCACCTCCGCGAGCTCCCCGAGCGGCTCGGAGACGTCCTGACGGCGATCGCCACTGCCGACGACGGCGCGATCCTCTTCCACTGCTCCGCCGGGTGGGATCGCACGGGTCTCGTGTCCGCGGTTCTCCTCCGGGCGCTCGACGTCACGACCGAGGCCGCAGTCGCGGACTACCTCGCCTCGTTCGGAAACGCCGGCGAGATGGAGATCCTGCACGGGCGATCCTTCGAGGTCGCCGAACGCCACGAGATCCTGAGGCGGTTCGGGCACACGCCGGACTCGGCGTTTCGGGACATGTACGAGCATCTGGACCTCGACGCGTGGTTCCGCGCGGCCGACGTGGACCGGAGTACGCGCGCGGTGATCGAGACCTGGCGTGGGGCGGCACCAGCGAACCGCGTCTCTCGGTGAGGTACTCCCCCCGAGCATCATTTTTTGGGATACCAAAGCATCGCTCGTCTCTCTGGAGCGCCTCGGTAGGCTCGAACCGTGAACGGAAGCAACGTCGACATCGACTGGGAGTCCGCCCGCCACGCGAACAAGGAAAACTGGGAGGATCGGGTTCCCGTCCACGCGGAGGCCTACGGGCTCGACGCCTTCGACGATCCCGAGCACCTGAGCGACGTCGTCCGTGACGATCTCGCCTCGCTGATGCCCTTCCTCCCGCCAGCTGGGCTGTCCGGGCTCGACCTGTGCCACCTGCAATGCCACATCGGCACCGACACGGTCTCTCTCGCCCGCGCCGGCGCGACGGTCACGGGCGTCGATTTCTCCCCGGCCGCGCTCCGCACCGCCCGGGAGTTCGCCGCCCGACTGGGAATCGAGGCGACCTGGGTCGAGACCGATGTCCTGGATGCGCGTGCCGCGGTCGCGGGCGACTTCGACGTCGTCTACACGAGCATCGGGACGGTCACCTGGCTCGATGACTTGGATCGGTGGGCTGCCCAGATCGTCGCGCTGCTTCGTCCCGGCGGTACGTTCTTCATCCGAGACGGCCATCCCGCCCTCTATGCGCTGGACGAAGAAGCCCCGGCGCTGACCACCCGCTATTCGTACTTCGCAACCGGACATGCGCAGCAGTGGGACGATGACTCTACCTATGCCGGCGACGGGCGCATCGCGCACGCCCGCACCTATGAGTGGCCGCACGCCCTGTCGGAGATTCTCGGCGCGCTCCTGCGGGCCGGCCTCCGGCTCGTGCACTTCGACGAAGGACGAACGCTGCCGTGGCGCTTCAGCGAGCGGATGGTCGAGGTTCCCGGCGGCTATGCCTGGCCGGTGCACGAACGTGACCTCCTGCCGTGCACGTACACGATCGTCGCCCGACGCGACTGAACCGAGTTGCCCGAGCCCGGCGCGCGTCGGGTACGCCCCTCCCCTGCCTCAGGCGCCCACGTACTCCGCGAGGTGCTCCCCCGTGAGTGTCGACTTCTGGGATACCAAATCACTCGGCGTTCCCTCGAAGACGACCTTGCCGCCGTCGTGACCGGCACCCGGACCGATGTCGATGATCCAGTCCGCGTGCGCCATGACCGCCTGGTGGTGTTCGATCACGATCACGGTCTTGCCGGCGTCGACGAGTCGATCCAGCAGACCGAGGATCTTGTCGACATCGGCGAGGTGAAGTCCCGTCGTGGGCTCGTCGAGCACGTACACGTCGCCCTTCTCCCCCATCTGGATCGCGAGCTTGATGCGCTGGCGCTCACCGCCCGACAGCGTGGACAGGGGCTGGCCGAGTGACAGGTAGCCGAGCCCGACGTCTTCCATCCGGCCGAGGATCGCCGCGGCGGCCGGGAGCTTGGCCTCGCCGTCGCTGAAGAAGACCCGCGCCTCGGACACCGGCAGGTCGAGCACCTCGGTGATGTCCTTGCCCGCGAGCTTGTACTCCAGCACGCTCGCCTGGAAGCGCTTGCCACCGCAGTCCTCGCACGGCGTCTCGATCGTGTCCATGAAGCCGAGTTCCGTGATGATCACGCCGGCGCCCTTGCACGACGGACATGCCCCCTCGGAGTTCGCGCTGAACAGGGCCGGCTTCACGCCGTTGGCCTTCGCGAACGCCTTGCGGATCGGCTCGAGAAGGCCGGTGTAGGTCGCCGGGTTGCTGCGCCGGGAGCCCTTGATGGCGGCCTGGTCGATCGCCACGACGCCCTCCCGCTTCGACACAGAGCCGTGGATGAGCGAGCTCTTGCCGGAGCCCGCCACGCCCGTCACCACGGTGAGCACGCCCGTCGGGATGTCGACGTCGACATCCTGCAGGTTGTTCGCGGTGGCGCCGCGGACCTCGATCGCTCCCGCCTTCGAGCGCACCGAGTCCTTCAGCTGTGCGCGGTCCTCGAGGTGATCGCCGGTCTTGGTGCCGCTGGCCTTGAGACCCTCGACCGTGCCCTCGAAGCAGATCTCCCCGCCGGCGCTGCCCGCCCCCGGCCCGAGGTCGATGACGTGGTCGCCGATCGCGATGGTCTCCGGCTTGTGCTCGACCACCAGGACGGTGTTGCCCTTGTCCCGCAGCTGCAGCAGCAGACCGTTCATGCGCTGGATGTCGTGCGGGTGCAATCCGATGGTCGGCTCGTCGAACACGTAGGTGATGTCCGTCAGAGAGGAGCCGAGGTGGCGCAGCATCTTGATGCGCTGCGCCTCTCCCCCGGACAGGGTTCCCGACGGCCGCTCCAGGCTCAGGTAGCCGAGACCGAGCGTGACGAATGCGTCGAGGTTCGCGCTGAGCGCCTGCAGCAGCGGACCGGCTTCCGGAAGATCGAGACCGCGCACCCACGCGGCAAGATCGGTCACCTGCATCCGGCAGGCGTCCGCGATGCTGACGCCCTCGATCTTCGACGAGCGTGCGCCCTCCGTGAGGCGCGTCCCGTCGCACTCCGGGCACACCGCGAACGTGGCGACGCGTTCGACGAAGGCGCGGATGTGCGGCTGCAGGGCGTCGAGGTCCTTCGAGAGCATCGACTTCGTGATCTTCGGGATCAGTCCCTCGTAGGTCATGTTGATGCCGGAGATCTTCACCTTCGTGACCTCGCCGTAGAGGAAGAGGTGCCGCTGCTTCTCGGTGAACTGCGAGATCGGCTTGTCCCCCGGGTAGAAGCCCGACTGTGAGAAGCCCTTCACCATCCACCCGTCGGCGGTGTACCCGGGCACCATGATGGCGCCCTCGTCGAGGGACTTCGACTCGTCGACGATCTGCGCGAGATCGAGGTCGGACACCGCTCCCCTCCCCTCGCACCGCGGGCACATCCCGCCGAGGTAGATCGCGTCCTTCACGATCTTCTTCTCGCCGCCCGGGCCGGTCATCACGCCGCTGGCCCTCTGCGTGGGGATGTTGAAGGAGAACGCCGTCGGACCGCCGATGTAGGGGTGACCGAGCTTGCTGAACAGGATCCGCAGCATCGCGTTCGCATCCGTGACGGTGCCGACGGTCGACCGCGGGTTCGCTCCCAGACGCTCCTGGTCGACGATGATCGCCGTGGTCAGCCCCTCGAGCACGTCGACGTCGGGGCGCGGGACCGAGGGCATGAACCCCTGCACGAACGCGCTGTACGTCTCGTCGATCATGCGCCGGGACTCCGCCGCGATCGTGTCGAAGACGAGCGAGCTCTTGCCCGAGCCGGAGACGCCGGTGAACACGGTCAGCCGTCGTTTGGGGATGTCGACGCTGACGTCCTTCAGATTGTTCTCGCGTGCGCCCTGCACACGGATCAGATCATGGGTGTCAGCGGGATGCTCGTCAGCAGTCATCGGTGTCTCTCGGTCGGTGCAGCAGAGGGTTCAGGCGGTCTGGTTGATACGGAGCAGGTTGCCGGCGGGGTCACGGAAGGCGCAGTCGCGGACGCCGTAGGGCTGGTCCATCGGCTCCTGCACGACATCGGCGCCGCCCTCGACGAGGCGCTCGAACAGGCCGTCGACGTCGTCGCTGGCCAGGGTGAGCGCCGCATAGCTGCCCTTGGCGATCAGCTCGAGGATCGTCTGACGCTCGGCGTCCGTGATCCCGGGGTCGGTTGCCGGCGGATGCAGCACGATCGAGGTCTCCGGCTGGCCCTCGGGGCCGACGGTGAGCCAGCGCAGCCCGTCGTAGCCGACGTCGTTGCGCACCTCGAAGCCGAGGGCGTCGCGATAGAACGCGAGGGCCGCATCGGCGTCGGTGTGCGGGAGGAAGGCGTAGTGGATGCTGATGTTCATGGTGTTCACGCTAGGTGCGCATCGGTGCGCGGCGCTTCTCGATTCCTGATCGGTCTGGTGACCTGCTTCGCCTGGAATGAGGGGATCCCCTCGACGTTCGCGGCGCGTTCACGGTACACGCTGGGTGCGACACCGACCAGCTCCGAGAATCGCGTGCTGAAGGTGCCGAGCGACGAGCAGCCGACTTCGAAGCAGACCTCCGTGACGGAAAGGTCTCCTCGTCGCAGCAGCGCCATGGCGCGTTCGATGCGCCGCGTCATGAGATAGGAGTACGGCGACTCCCCGTAGGCTTCCCGGAACTGCCTGCTCAGATGCCCCGCCGACATGTGCACGCCCCGCGCGAGGGCCTCCACGTCGAGGGGCCTCGCGTACTCCCGGTCGATGCGATCCCTGACCTTCCGCATCACGACGAGTTCGCGCAGGCGGGATTCGTCCACGGCTTTCACGAGTCGATCTTGCCATGTCGCCGGAAGTCGCGACATGACGGCGAGAAACGCGGGCGGAGACATCTCCCCCGCACGGACCCGGGAGAGCGCTACCCTGAGGGTGCATCCTCACAGGATCTTCTCAGAAAGGGGTCCCCCACCATGTCTGAACCGCTCACCCAGGCGAAGTCGGTGTTCAAGTCGATCCGCGTCACGCTGGCCGTCGCCGGTGTCCTCGCGCTCATCGCCGGAATCGTCCTCCTCGTCTGGCCGGTGAAGTCCGCGGTCATCGTGACGGCCATCTTCGCCTCGTATCTGATCATCGCCGGCCTCGTGTACATCGGGCTCGGCATCTTCTCGAGCAGCAAGGGAGGATGGGCCCGTGTCGGCCACATCGTCCTCGGTCTGCTCTACATCGCCGCCGGCGTCATCGCGTTCTTCAACCTGAACGTCGCCGCCGCCACGCTGGCCTTCGTCGTCGTGATCTTCATCGGTGTGAGCTGGATCGTGGACGGAGTCGTCGCCCTGACGCTCCTCGGCCGCGACGGCTCGCGCGTGTGGACGGTCATCTACGCGATCCTCAGCATCGTGGCCGGAATCATCGTGCTGTTCTCGCCGCTCATCGCCGGCTTCGCATTCTGGCTGCTGCTCGGCATCTCGCTGGTCGTCCTCGGCATCATCCAGATCGTGCGTGCCATCACGCTCGGCAAGGATGAGAACGAGTACGTCTCCGCTGTGCAGGGAGACCCGGTCAGCTGACCCTCCCCCGACACGAATCGGCCCCGTCCTGCGCGATGCAGGACGGGGCCGATTCCGTGTGGACTGCTATTCGGCGACGAAGGCGCTGACGTCGCCCACGAGGCGCGTGTTGTCCGCCGGGACCGGTTCCACGGTGGCCTTGGCGACCTCCGCCGCGAACTCGGAGACGTTGTAGAGCTTGCCGGCCGACTCCCGGCGCTCGGCGATCGCGCCCGGGTTCGCGCGCTCCAGCAGCGTGGCCGTGATCGTGCCCTCGATCATGTCGCCGGAGACGACGGTGAAGCCGATGCCCTTCTCGGCGAGGCCGGGGATGAGCTCGCGGAGAGCGTCCTCGCCGGCACGCTTCGACAGCGCCACCGGCTCGTACTCCGGCATGGTCGGCGTGGTGCGGATGAAGTGCGCCTGGTGGCTGGTCACGAACACCACGCGTGCACCCTCGCCCAGCAGGGGCGTGGCGGCGTTGAGGACGTTGAGCTGGGCGTCGCGGTTGAGCGTGAGCGCGTAGTCCTCGGCCATGCCGGACTCCATGCCCCCGGAGGCGTTGAGCACCAGGACGTCGAGACGCCCGTACTCGGCGCGGATGGCCTCGAACATCTCGGCGACGGATGCCGGGTCGGTGAGGTCTGCACCGACGACGAGGGCGCGGCGTCCGAGCTCACGAAGCTGCGCGGCGAGCTTCTCCGCTCGGGGAGCCTTGTTGCGGAAGTTGATGACGACGTCGGCCCCGGCCTCGGCCAGGTAGCGCACGGTGTCGGCGCCGATGCCCCGCGATGAACCGGTGACAAGGGCGACCTTGCCGTCGAGGGATCCTGCGGGAAGAACGTCGGTCACGGTGACTCCTCATGATGCGTGAAAACGCCGTGATCGCACGGCCCTCACACACTACCAAGCGCGCGCGCTGCGGCACCGGGATCGGCGGTCCCCCGCGTGATACGTTGACCACAAAGGAGGCCGCATGGACAACTTCACGACATTCGTCACGTTCATCGACCATTGGGCTTGGATCGGCTGGCTGGTCCTGATCGCCGTCTTCCTCGTCATCGAGATGCTGTCGCTGGACTTCACGTTCCTGATGCTGAGCTTCGGAAGCGTCGTCGGTCTGGTCACCGACCTGATCGGCGTGCCGGTCTGGGTGCAGGTGATCATCGCCGCGGCCGCCGCCGCGCTGTTCATCCTCTTCCTGCGCCCACCGCTCCTCAAGCGCCTGCGCCGTGGGGAGGATCCCACCAAATCCAACGTCGACGCTCTCGTCGATCTGCGCGGGATCGCGCTGCACGAGATCACGCAGATCTCCGGTCAGGTCAAGCTCGCCAACGGCGACACCTGGACGGCCCGCAGCGCCTCGTCTGTGCCGATCCCTCCGGGTGCACCCGTCGCCGTGAGCGCGATCAACGGCGCCACCGCCATCGTCCGTCCCGTCAACGACTAGGAGAACTCCGTGAACGACGCATCGTTCATCCCCACCGCGATCCTGTGGATCCTCGTGATCGCGGTGATCATCTTCGTGGTGGTCACCGTCGCCCGCGCGATCCGCATCATCCCGCAGGCAACCGCCGGAGTGGTGGAGCGCCTCGGCCGCTATCACAAGACCCTGACCCCCGGTCTGAACGTGCTGGTCCCGTTCATCGACCGTCTGCGCCCCCTGATCGACATGCGCGAGCAGGTCGTCTCGTTCCCCCCGCAGCCGGTGATCACCGAGGACAACCTCGTGGTGTCGATCGACACCGTCGTCTACTTCCAGGTGACCGACGCTAGGGCCGCGACCTATGAGATCGCGAACTACCTGGGCGCCGTCGAGCAGCTCACGACCACCACTCTGCGTAACGTCGTCGGTGGCCTCAACCTCGAAGAGGCCCTCACCAGCCGTGACAACATCAACGGTCAGCTGCGCGTAGTGCTCGATGAGGCGACCGGCAAGTGGGGCATCCGCGTCGGCCGTGTCGAGCTCAAGGCGATCGACCCGCCCATCTCCATCCAGGACTCGATGGAGAAGCAGATGCGCGCCGAGCGTGACCGCCGCGCAGCCATCCTGACCGCGGAGGGCACCAAGCAGTCCGCGATCCTCGAGGCCGAGGGTGCTCGTCAGGCCGAGATCCTCCGCGCCGAGGGTGACAAGCAGGCCGCCGTGCTCCGTGCACAGGGTGAGGCCGAGGCCATCCAGAACGTGTTCAGCGCGATCCACCAGGGCGAGCCGGACGACAAGCTCCTCGCCTACCAGTACCTCCAGATGCTCCCGAAGATCAGCGAAGGCCAGTCCAACAAGCTGTGGATCATCCCGAGCGAGCTCACCGAGGCGCTCAAGGGCATCGGCAGCGCCTTCACGCCGAAGCCGGGCCAGCAGGGTCCCACCAACACACTGCCGGGCGCGTGACGCACCCGTACTTCACGAAGACGCGGCATCCCCGAGTCCTCGCCCATCGCGGTCTCGTCACCGCGGCGGGCGAGGATTCGGGCGTCTGGGAGAACTCCGCCGCCGCGTTCGCCGCCGCTCACGCCGCCGGCGCCGAGTACGTCGAGACCGACTGCCAGGTCACCGCGGACGGCGATGTGGTCCTGTTCCATGACGCGACGCTCGAACGACTCGTCGGCGACCCCCGGGCCGTGCGCGAGGTCCGCACCCGCGAGCTGCGTGCCGTGTTCGCCGATCACGGCGGCCTGCTCACCGTGGGCGAGGCGCTGACCTCCTTCCCCGACGTCCGGTTCAACATCGACGTGAAGACGTCGGCGGCGGTCGAGCCACTCGGGCCGATCCTGGCCGAGCACACGCATCGGGTGCTCGTCACGAGCTTCTCGGATGCGAATCGTCGCGCGACCCTCGCGTCGGTGCTGAGAGCCGGAGCGGAGATCCGGCCCGCGACGTCCGGAGGCAGCAGGACCATCGCCGCGCTGCGGGCGCTCTCCGCTCTCCGCCTCTCCCCCGTTCGTGTGCTGCGAGAGGTCGACGCACTCCAGATCCCGGAACGATACGGCGCGCTGCGGGTGCTCACCCCCGCACTCCTCCGCGCCGCGCATCGACACGGCGCGGAGGTCCACGTGTGGACGGTCAACGACCCCGAGACGATGCGCCGACTCGTCGAGGTTGGCGTCGACGGCATCGTCTCCGATCGGGCCGACGTCGCCCTCAAGACGCTCTCTCCTCGCTAGCTCGACGCGCCCCATAACCTCCGCCGCTGGGATTACCCTGTGAATCCCGCCGAGAAGACGCTCGCGTGGATGAAGCGCACAGGCTGGAGCGTTATACCTGACAGCGACGAGAGGACCACAAAATGGCAGATCGCAGCCTGCGCGGCATCCGACTCGGCGCCCAGAGCCTACAGAGCGAAGAGGGCGTCGTTTTCATGGAGCGCCGTGAGACCACCTACACCTGTGACACCTGCGGCCACGTCACGAACCTCATGTTCGCGGCAGACGCCGAACCGCCCCAGACCTGGGAATGCCGCGCATGCGGCGCCGAGGCCCGCCTGAATGTCGACGGCCACGCCGTGACGCTCGAGGCCAGCGACGAGAAGGCCGCCCGCACGCACTGGGACATGCTCCTGGAGCGTCGTACCCGCGCAGAGCTCGAAGAGCTCCTGGAAGAGCGCCTCGCGTTCATCCGCGCCCGCCGCGGTGCCGGCGAGGACCCGACCCGCGAGAAGATCGGCGCCTAGCGCTTCCGGGCGCGCCACCACCCGAGGCCGAGCGCGCCCAACCCGCCCCAGAGCAGGATCATCTGGATCCAGGGGCCCAGGACAACCCCCGCCGTGAGGCCGGACCGGAGCTCGACATCTTCGAGCATCGCTCCGGCCTCTCCTGCGTCCAGGCTCGTGACCGTGGTCCCGTCTGCGCGGATGACCTGGCTCGTCCCGACCGTCGAGACGTTCACGACGCTGCGTCCGGTCTCGATCGCGCGCATGCGGGCGAAGGCGAGCTGCTGCAGATTCTCGTCGGTGCCGCGGAAGTCGGCGTTGTTCGTCTGGAACACCAGGACCTGGGCGCCGTCGCCGATGCCTTCCCAGATGACGTCGTCGTAGATCACGTCGAAGCAGATCGCGAGACCGACCAGCACCCCGTCGACATCCATGATGGGCGGGTTCGATCCGGGGGTGTACTCCCGCTGGATGAGCCCGATCAGATCGGGGACGATCGCGTTGTAGAAGGCGCGATCCGGGACGTACTCCCCGAACGGCACCGGGTGGCGCTTGTCGTGGGTCTGGGTCGCGGTGCCGTTCGACGTCCACAGCATCGAGGTGTTGAAGTACAGGCCGTCTCGACCGGTCGCCGCGTTGGCCAGCAGCGGCGCGTCGATCCTGTTCGTGATCAGGGTCATGCGTCTCGCGAGAGCGTCGTTCTGGAACGGGTCTCCGTCGAGCGATCCCTCCGGCCACACCAGCAGGTCCACGTCCTCTCCGTAGAGCGGAGCGGTCGCGTCGGTCTGAGCCTGGATGACCGAGAACGGCTCGCGATCGTCGAAGTACCCCGTCGGACCGTTTCCCTGAACGGCTGCGATCCGCAGGGAACCGGTCGACGAGGTGGGGAACAGCGGCGTGAAGAGCAGGACCACGACGAGCGCAGCGGGTGCGAGGACGCGCACCGGACGACGCCAGGCGCGCAGTCGCACGACCTCGATGAGCATCGCGACGAGCAGCACCATCAGGAAGCTGAGTCCACTGACGCCCAGCCACGACGAGATCGGCGCGAGCGGGCTCTCCGCCTGGCTCATCCCGATGCGCGCCCACGGGAAGCCCCCGTACGGCCAGGAGCCGACGAAGAGCTCGCGACCGACCCAGAGGGCCGCGACGGTCGCCGGAAGCCCCAGAAGGCGCCCTGCAGCGCCGGGGAAGGCTCGTGGGAGCCAGCGATAGGCCAGGGCGATCGGGATCAGGGCCAGGGCGGTCAGGCCCCCCTCGACGACGCTGAGAGCGCCCCACGGGATCGGGCCGAGGTAGCGCGAGGTCCACGAGACCAGGAGCCCGAAGAAGAGGATGCCGTAGACGAGTCCGACCAGCAGGGCGCCCCCGAAGCGCCTCCCGATCAGGGAGAGCAGCAGCAGGGCGGTCGCGGGGAACGCGAGTGCCCAGACCGCCGCCTCCGGGTAGGCGAGATTCATCGACAGGGCGGCGAGAGCGGCGGCCAGCACCGCGGCCCAGAGCGGGAGAAGGGCGCGCTCGCGCGCTCGGGACTCGGACATCCCCTCCATTGTCACATCGACGAGTAGGCGACGATGCCGCGCCGGACGCCGTCGAGCGCGGTCCGCGCGGTGCGCGCGAGGGCCCCGTCCTCCGCGACGATCGAGAGCTGGTCGAGCAGATCGATGGTCTGCTTCGCCCAGCGCACGAAGTCACCGGCGGCCATGTCCGCGTCGATGAGGACCCGATCGAGAGACCCTCCCCGTGCCCACGCGTGCATCGCGCCGGCCAAGCCCGCGGCGAGCGGCTCGCTGCCGGGCAGGTGATGGTCCTGTTCGAGGTCGTCGAGCTCGGCCCAGAGCGTCGTCGTCTTCTCGTAGGCGGTACGGAACGCGCCGCGGGGAAGGCCCCGCTCCCCCGAATTCGCCTCATCGCGTCGCGGCTCGTACACGAGACAGCACGCCATGGCGGCGAGGGACGGGGCGTCGAGACCGGCCCACAGGCCCTGTCGGAGCGACTCGGCGACGAGGAGGTCGCGTTCGCCGTAGATGCGGCGCATGGTGCGTCCGGCCTCCGTCAGCGCGGTCTCGCCGTCGACCTCGGTCAGATAATCCAGAGTCTCCAGCACCTCGACGACGCGATCGAAGACGCGCGCCACCGTTCCCGTGCGCGTCTCGATCTGGCGACGGATGCGGTCGGTCTGCCTCTTGAGCTTCCAGTAGCGCTCGGCCCACCGGGCATGCGCCTCGCGATCGGGGCATCGATGGCACGGATGGCGCTGCATCTGGGTGCGCAGGGTCTGGATGCGCTTCATGCGCTTGTCGCGGGAGGCCCGAGGCGCCTGCGAATCCTGACGGTTCTTCTTCTCCAGATCGCTCAGCTCGCGACGGATGGCCGCGTACTCCGGGAAGTCGCCGTGCTCGCACGCCATCGCGCTCTGGTAGCCCGCCAGGGACTCCTCGGCCTCCCGCACCTGACGGGCGAGCCCGACGACCGCACGGTCCGCCTGGAACTGCGCGAACGACGATTCGAGGATCTGTCGAGCCCTCGTCTTGCCGAACATGTCGATGAGGTTCACGGCCATGTTGTAGGTCGGTCGGAAGCTGGAGTTCAGCGGGTAGGTGCGCCGAGAAGCGAGCGCGGCGACCGCCTGCGGGTCCATCCCCTCGGTCCACTGGACCACGGCATGGCCCTCGACGTCGATGCCGCGACGACCGGCACGGCCGGTGAGCTGGGTGTACTCCCCCGACGTGATCGCGACGCGGGCCTCGCCGTTGAACTTCTCCATCTTCTCGAGCACGACCGTGCGCGCCGGCATGTTGATGCCGAGCGCGAGGGTCTCGGTGGCGAAGACGACCTTCACGAGCTTGCGCTGGTAGAGCTCCTCGACGACCTCCTTGAACGCGGGCAGCAGCCCCGCGTGGTGGGAGGCGACGCCGCGCTCGAGGTTGTCCAGCCACTCCCAGTAGCCGAGCACGTCGAGGTCCTCGTCCTGCAGCGTCCTGGTACGGTCCTCGACGATCGAGCGGATCTCGGTGCGCTCCTCCGTGGAGGTCAGTCGCAGCCCGGACCGGCGCACCTGCTGGACGGCGGCGTCGCAGCCGACGCGGCTGAAGATGAAGAAGATGGCCGGCAGCAGGTTGGCCCGCTCGAGGAGGCGGATCACGTCGGGACGGTCCATCCGCTCGATCCGCTGCGTGTTCCCGGGGCGAACGGGTCGTCGGCCCCCGCGATGCGGGCGCTTCGCCTGACGTCCCGCATGCCGATCGCTGCGATAGGACTGCGCCTGTCGGTTGCTCTCGTACGTCGAACCCGTCGACGAGCGGATGCGCATCAGCTCCTGGTTCACCTTCGCCGTCGCCAGGCCCGCGCGGTCGTCGAACAGGGGAAGGAGGTCGTCGCGCACCAGCACGTGCTGCTCCAGCGGAACCGGGCGGATCTCGGAGACGATCACCTCGGTGTCCCCGCGCACCGTGTCGAGCCAGTCGCCGAACTCCTCCGCGTTCGAGACCGTGGCGCTCAGCGAGACGAGCCGCACTTGCTGCGGCAGGTGGATGATGACCTCTTCCCACACGGCGCCGCGGAAGCGGTCGGCGAGGTAGTGGACCTCGTCCATGATCACGTAGCGAAGATCACGCAGCGCCGCCGAATCGGCGTAGATCATGTTCCGCAGCACCTCGGTGGTCATCACCACGATGCGCGCGTTCCCGTTGATGTTCGTGTCGCCGGTGAGGAGCCCGACCTGATCGGCGCCGTAGACGTCGACCAGCTCGCGGAACTTCTGGTTGGACAGCGCCTTCATGGGCGTCGTGTAGAACGCCTTGTCGGCCGGAGTCTGCATCGCGAGATGGATCGCGAACTCGCCCACGATCGTCTTGCCCGCGCCGGTGGGCGCGGCGACGAGCACGCTGCGGCCGTTCTCCAGGGCGTGGCATCCGGCCACCTGGAACGGATCGAGATCGAACTTCTGCAGGGCGGCGAACGCGGCGGACTCGGGATGCTCCGCCGCCTGCTGGGCCTGGGCGTACCTCTCGGAGGGCGAACTCATGCCGCGTCCGGCAGCAGCCCCGACGCCGCTTCGCGCTTGCGCTTGCGACGGTCGAAGAGCAGCGAGAGACCGGCGGCTGCGAAGAAGAGGACGATGAGGATGCCCGCGAGCATCAGCATGCTGATGACATCGGCGGCGGGGGTTGCGAGGGCGGCGAAGACGGTCGCGATGATGATGGCGACACGCCAGCCCTTCAGGATCGCCCGGCCTGACATGATGCCCGCGACGTTCAGAGCCACCAGGAAGACCGGGAGGACGAACGAGATCCCGATCACGATCATGAGCTTGAAGATGAAGTCGTAGTACTCCTGCGCCTGGAAGAGGTTCTTGGCACCCTCCGGGGTGAACCCGGCCATGAGCTCGATGATGTGCGGCTGGATCATCACACCGACGTAGCAGCCGGCGAAGAACAGCGGCACTGCCGCGGCGACGAAGGAGACGGTGTAGCGGATCTCCTTGCGGGTCAGTCCGGGCATGATGAACGCCCAGATCTGCCACAGCCATACCGGGGCCGAGATGAACAGACCCAGCGAGAAGGCGATCCGCATCCGCATGTCGAAGGGACCGGTGATCGTGGAGTACACGAGCGCCGCGACATCTTCGCCGCGTTGCTCCGCGATGTCGTTGATCGGCTTGGTGATGAAGCTGATGACCGGATCGGTGATCAGGAACGCGATGACCATGCCGACCACCAGCGCCAGCGCCGCGTACATCAGACGCTTGCGCAGTTCGACGAGATGCGCACCGAGCGACATCCGCCGATCCCGCTCAGCCTTCGGCTTCACGGTCGGTTCGATGGCTGCCACGGCCGGTCAGGCGCGAGGCGGAGTCTCAGGCTCGGAACCAGGGTCCTTCACCGTGGGGTCGACAGAGGTGGAGTCCGCACGACCGGCGTCCTCTTCCTTCATCGCCTTCATCTCGCCCTTGAAGACGCGGGCGGACTGCCCCATGCTCTTCGCGAGCGCCGGCAGCTTGGCAGCACCGAAGAGGAGAAGGATCACGGCGAGCACGATGAGCAGGTGCCAGCCTTGCATTCCAGCGAACATGTCGAGATTCCCGTCGTTGGTGGGCGTTCGGTTCAGTCTACAGATCAAATCCGTGCATCGGGGCTGCGGTAGAGCGCGAGTCCGGCAGACGCCCAGTCGCGTGTCGCCGTTCGGGCGATGCCCGGATCGAGCACTTCCATCGCACCGCCGAAGCGTGCCGCGAGCCGTTTGATGCCACGGGGGTCGGCGAGATGGAGCCGAGCCGTCACGGATCCCTCTCCCGCATCGATCGCCTCGGACGGGAGGAACCCGTTCAGCAGCGGGGCCAGTCGCTCCGGCACGCGCACGGTGACCTCGCGTTCATCGTCGAGCCCGGCGAAGGCCTCCGGGACCTGGTCGCCGCCGTGGGTGATCGGGATGTCGGTGAGGCTCGGCGCGCTCACCCGGTCGAGGTGGAACGTGCGCATCGCCTGGCGAAGGTGGCACCAGCCCTGCAGGTACCACTGGCCGTTCGTGATGAGGATCTGCACGGGGTCGACCGTGCGCGTCGTCGGCGACGCATCCGGCGCCTGATAGGTGAACGAGATCGCGACGCCCTCGTGGAGACCGCGGGCGACCGCTTCGCGGACCTCATCGACGGCGCTCGGAGCGACGACGACATCGGCGGGCGCGTCCGCGGCGCCGCGCGAGAGCTTCGAGATGAGTCCGGCGACGAGCCCCGAATCCGAGACGGCCGGTACGGCGGCGACCATCTGCAGTCCCGCCAGGAGGGCCGCGGCCTCGCGCGCGGTGAATCGCGGCACCCGCCGGAGGGCGACATCGTTGGTGATCTCGATGACGTCTTCGAGGTCGAGCAGGTCCCAGTTGATGTCGAACATCTCCTGGGGCTGCTGCCAGTAGCCGGACTCACCGGGGAGTCCGATCACGGTCAGCTTCTCGACCATGCCCCGCATCTCCTGCGGTGTCACGCCGAACTCCTCGGCCGCCTCCGCGAGGGAGACCTGGCCGTGCTCGAGCAGGTACGGCACGAGCGTGAGATACAGCCGGACGCGCTCGGCGGCGAGCAGCGGCTTCGACTTCGCGCTCATCGTGCCTCCTCGATGTCCGTGTGGGTGTCGACGACTGCTCGGAGACGCGCGATCACGGCATCCCGCAGCGGCGCGGGCTCGACGACGCGGACCTCGGGTCCGTACGACGCGAGCTCGTCGGCGAGGATGTGCATGTCGACGAACGGTACGCGGATGCCCTGGGCCGCGGAGGTGGCGCGCCGCCCGAGACGGAGTGCCGCCTCGGTGCCCGGCGTGATCTCCAGAAGGGCGGAGTTCTCGGCGGCGACGCGCTCGAGTCCGGCCAGAGCCCGCTCCCCCGCGCCGTCGCGAAGCGCCGGGTCGAAGGCGGTCGGGCTGACCTTGACGTCGCCGACGATGCGGCTGAGCAGGAAGGTGCGATCCTCCTCGACGTCGACATCCACGCCGAACACATGCCAGCGTGCCTCGTAGTCGACCAGAGCGAGCGGTCGGATCCGCCGCCGGCGAGGAGCGTCCTCCCCCGGCTTGAGGTAGTCGAACGTGACCACCTTGGAGCGCTCGATCGCATCCTGCAGCGGCGAGAACGCGGCGTCCCGCGCGGTGATGCGCGGCGCGAAGCCGATGATCGGCTCGTCACCGTCGATGCCCAGTGCACGGATCTTGCGCACCCCGGACTGAGCGTCACCCGAGACCGACTCCGCGCTCCACACGCTTCCGGCCAGCCGCAGAACCGCCAGCTCCGCGGGAGAGAACTCGATGTCGCTGGGCAGGTCGTACTCGGCCTGCGGAATGCGGTAGCGGGCTTCGCGGAGGTCGTTCGGGTCGGCGGCGTCGCCGATCGTCTCGATCGGCACGCCCAGCGTCCGCAGCTCGTCCTTGTCGCGCTCGAACATCTTCTCGAGCGCGTCGGATCGCGTGCCGGCGTCCGCGCGCTGACGATAGCCGGAGACGTTGTCGAGGATCTGCTGCTTGGTCAACCCGATCTCCGTGGCCATCAGCGCCACGACGAGATTCGTCAGGCGCTCCTCCGCGGGGATACGGGTGGCCATCACTGCGTCGGCGCCGTGACTGCGCCCAGGATGTCGACCACGTAGGCGACGGCCTGTCCGCTCTCGCCGGCGGGCGTCACGACCAGGATCTGCGATCCGACGGTCTGGCCGATCAGGGCCTCTCCGACGGTCGGGGCGGACTTCGAGAGGTCGCCGGTGGGGCTCTGGCCCCAGGTGGTGGTGATGACCTTCTTGCTGTCCCAGCCGACGGCCGTGACGTTGAGCAGCGGGAGCTGGCCGGCCTCGACCTTGTCGCCGTCCCCCTTGATGAGGGTCTGCACGACCTGCTTGGTCGGGGCGGCGCTGTCCGGGATGATCACGCCGGGCGTGCCATCGGAGGCGCGCACCACCGTCGGCATGCCCTTCGCGTCGTTGAACTGCAGCGTGCCCTCGGCGCGGGAGAGGTACACGTCGACGACGTCGATCACGAACACCGCATTGTCGTCCGCGGAGAGCCCGAAGGCCTGGAGGTTGTTGGCGCCGAAGTCGTCGGACGTGAGACCCGCGACGATCCGCGATCCGGCCGTCGCGCACTCGAACACGTCCGCGAGCCCCGGGGACTGCTTCGCCCAGAATGTGGCGGACGAGACGTTGCCGCGATTCCCGTCGTACGGAGTCGAGTAGACCTTCTTCCCCGTCTCGCCGCTGAAGATCGAGAGCTCGACCACGAGCAGCTGCTGGTCGGTGAGGATCTCCCGCCCGTCGCCGACCGTCGCGTCCGCGAACGACGACTTCTTCAGGTGCAGCGGCGAGTAGACGTCGACGTCCGGCGCGGACCCGACGTCACCCGAGACGCTGACCGCATCCAGGATGTCGGTTCCCCCGGCAGCACGATCGCAGGCGACGCCGCCGGGCGCCGCGGCGGTGCACCCGGTCAGGGCGAGGACGGCAAGGCTGAGAGAGGCCAGAACGGCGGACGTTTTACGCACGCGCTCCAGTCTATTCCGTCGCGTGCCCGGAATCGCGCGAGGCAGCGGCAAGGCGCGCCCCCTCCGCGGCCTTCTCGGCTTCTCGGGCGCGCTTGCGCAGGTTCTTGTTGCTGATCTCGCGATCGCCGACGGCGCCGGGAGTCCAGAGCTCCACGTCCTCATCTCCGTAGCTGCTCTTCGACGCGCGTCGCTTCACCGACGGTGCCACCGCGCCCGGGGCGAGCCTGCGTGCGGTGAGGAGGAACCCGGTGTGCGCGACCATGCGGTGGTCCGGCCGCACGGCCAAACCCTCGACATGCCAGCCGCGGACCATGGTCTCCGAGGCATCGGGGTCGGTGAAGAGGCCGGTGGAGCGGATGTACTCGGCCACCCGGGAGAGCTGCGTCGCGGTCGCCACGTAGCAGAGGACGACCCCGCCGGGGGTGAGCGCATCGGCGACGGCGTCCATGCACTCCCAGGGAGCGAGCATGTCGAGGACCACGCGGTCGACCGAACCCGCGGTCACCTCGTTCGGCAGCGCCTCGACGAGATCTCCGACGACCACGCGCCAGGTGTCGGGCGACTCGCCGAAGAACGTCTCGACGTTGCCGCGGGCCACATCGGCGAAGTCCTCGCGACGCTCGAAGGAGATCAGGCTGCCGTCGTGACCGACGGCGCGCAGCAGCGACAGCGAGAGCGCTCCGGAGCCGACGCCGGCCTCCACCACGACGGCGCCGGGGAAGATGTCGGCCTGCATCACGATCTGCGCAGCGTCCTTGGGGTACACGATCGCCGCACCGCGGGGCATCGACATCGCGAAGTCGCGCAGCAGCGGGCGCAGCGCCAGATAGTCGTGCCCGGAGCTGTTGGCGACCACGGAGCCGTCGGGCAGGCCGATCAGGTCGCGGTGTCGGAGCACTCCCTGGTGCGTGTGGAGCTCTCCGTCCTCACGGAGCGTCACGGTGTGCAGGCGGCCCTTCGGACCGGTGAGCTGCACGCGGTCGCCGATGCGGAAGGGTCCGCTCGGACGGGGAGCGCGGGAAACGGTCATCGGGTCGCTCCCGTCATGGTGCTCTTCTCGTCGTAGAGGTCGGCGAGGTCATCCGCTCCGCGACCCGCGAGGGTCGTCCAGAGCTCATGTGCGCCGAGGTGGTCCAGTGGCACGATGTGCGGCACGGCCAGCGTTACGGCACCCGAGGCGAGTCCGGCGCGGACACCCGTCGGGGAGTCCTCGATGACCACGACGTCCGCGATGTCCACGTCGAGGAGGGCCGCTGCCTGCAGGTAGGGCTCGGGGTGGGGCTTCGGGTTGTCCACGTCGTCGCCCGCGACGACGATGTCGAACGCCTCGAAGTCGATCAGTTCGACGACGTTGAGGGCCATCCGCCGCAGCGACATTGTCACCAGGCCGGTCGGGATGCCGGCGTCCCGCAGATCGCGCAGCAGCTCACGGGCTCCGGGGCGGAACGGGACCCCCTGGGTGCGCAGGGACTCCTGCACCATGTCTGTCAGATGCGAGACGATCGCCTCGGCCTCCATCGCGACGCCGGCCTTCTGCAGGATCGCGGCGCTGTCGAGGAGGCCGCTGCCCACGAGCTGCAGTGCGTCCTCGTGGCTCCAGGTGCCGCCGAAGGACTCGACCAGCGTCGTCTCCGCCGCCATCCAATACGGTTCGGTGTCGACGAGTGTTCCATCCATGTCCCAAAGGACCGCGCTGGGCTTTCTGCTCACTGAACCCATGCTAGCCGGGGTGCCGCCCGCATCCCGTCCTCGCGGACTAGCCTGGAAGGATCACGACCGCGATCTCGAAGGGAGCCCTCGATGGATGTTCTCGGTCCGCGCATCGTCATCGCCGCCTTCGACGGCTGGAACGATGCGGGTGAAGCAGCGAGCGGTGCCATCGAGGCGCTGCGTGCATCGACGGAGTACGACCTCGTGCACTCCGTCGACCCCGAGCTGTACTTCGACTACCAGTACACGCGTCCGTCGACGCGGATGGACGCGGAGGGACGCCGACAGCTCACCTGGCCGGAGGCGGGGCTGTGGCGTCCGCGCGACCCCGGTCCCGGTCCCGAGTTCTGGCTCCTCACCGGCGCCGAGCCCGCGCGCACCTGGCAGGCGTTCGCCTCGGAGTTCATCGACGTGGCCCTGCGGGACGACATCACCGGTCTCGTGACGCTCGGGGCGATGCTCTCCGACGTGCCGCACACCCGACCGATCTCGATCTTCGCCTCCAGCCAGAACGAGCAGGTGCGGGAGTCGCACGGTCTCGAGCGCTCGCTGTACGAGGGCCCGGTCGGGATCCTCACCGTCTTCGAGCACTTCGCCGAGAATGCGGGCATCCCCACGGCGAGCCTGTGGGCCAGCGTCCCGCACTACGTCGCCTCCGCGACGCCTTCGCCGAAGGTGACGCTCGCACTCCTGGATCGCCTCGAGGAGCTCACCGGCGTCGACGTCGACCGTCAGACGCTCCGCACCGAGGCCGCTGCTTGGGAGGCGTCGATCGACGCCGCCGCGTCCGAGGACGAGGACATGGCGGAGTACATCCGCCAGCTCGAGCGCACCCGCGACACATGGGACTCCCCCGAGGCGTCCGGCGACGCGATCGCGCAGGCGTTCGAGCGCTACCTCCGTCGTCGCGACGACGGCCCGGGCGACCGCAAGCGCTGAACCGCCCGGCGGCGAGGCCGGCTCAGGCCGCGATCACGCCGGTGCCGAGGAGCACCAGCAGCACGCTGCCGAGCAGGATCCGGTAGATCACGAAGGGCAGGAAGCTGCGCTTCGAGATCCAGTTCATGAAGAACGCGATCACACCGAGGGCGACCACGAACGCGATGCCGGTGGCCGCGAGGGTGTCGCCGAAGGAGAAGAACGACGGCTCGTCCCAGCTCTTGAACACCTGGTAGAAGCCGCTGCCGAACACCGCGGGGATCGCGAGCAGGAACGCGTAGCGAGCCGCAGCAGCGCGCTCGTACCCGAGGAACAGCCCCATTGTGATGGTGCCGCCCGACCGGGAGACGCCGGGGATCAGGGCGAGGGCCTGCGCGAACCCGAAGGCGATGCCGTGCGGGTAGGTCAGATCGTCGAGCTTGCGGCGCTTTGCTCCGACGTAGTCGGCGATCCCGAGCAGGATGCCGAAGACGATGAGCATGATCGCCACGATCCACATCGAGCGGAGCACGGTCTCGATCTGGTCCTGGAACAGCAGGCCGAGCACGACGATCGGGATGCTGCCGATGATGATGAGCCACCCCATCCGGGCGTCCGGATCGTTGCGGGGCGCCTTGCCGACGAGCGAACGGCACCACTGCGTGATGATGCGCACGATGTCACGCCAGAAGAACACCACGACGGCTGCTTCGGTGCCGATCTGCGTGATCGCCGTGAAGGCCGCCCCAGGGTCCTCCCCCGACGGCAGGAAGGTGCCGAGGATGCGCAGATGGGCGCTGGACGAGATCGGGAGGAACTCAGTGAGTCCCTGGACGATGCCGAGGATCAGTGCTTCGAGCAGGTGCATGGAAGGGCCTTCAGGTCAGGGACGGCACGGAGCGCGCGGCGCTCAGAACGTGCGCAGCAGATCGGCCAGCACCCGCTGACCGAAGACAAGCGATTCTACGGGCACTCGCTCGTCGACACCGTGGAACATGCCTGTGAAGTCGAGGTCGGCCGGCAGCTTGAGCGGCGCGAAGCCGTAGCCGGTGATGCCGAGGTAGGCCAGCGCCTTGTTGTCGGTGCCGGCGCCGAGGAGATACGGGATCACGGGGATCCCGGGGTCGTGGCGGCCGATGCTGGCGACCATGGCCTCGACGAGGTCGCCCTCGAAGGGCGTCTCCATGCCGATGTCCCTCACCACCGTCTGGATCTCGATGTCGTCGCCCACGATCTGCTGGAGTTCGGCGAGCACATCGTCCTCGGTGCCGGGGATCACGCGGACGTCGATCAGCGCCTCGGCGCGCTCGGGGATCACGTTGTGCTTGTAGCCGGCGGTGAGCGCCGTGGGATTCGTGGTGGTGCGGAACGACGAGCGGAGGAAGGCCTCCGCAGGACCTGCGGCGGACGCGAGGGCATCCGGATCGTCCGTGCTGCGTCCGGTGAGCTCGCTCAGGCCGTCCAACAGGGCCTTCGTCGTCGCCGTGAGGCGGATCGGCCACCGCGTCCGTCCGATGGCAGCCACGGCCTCCGCGAGCTTGGTGACGGCGTTGTCGTCGTGCAGACGGCTGCCGTGGCCCGCACGCCCCTTCGCGACCAGACGGATCCAGATCAGCGCCTTCTCGCCGACCTGGAGCAGGTAGGCGCGACGGTCGTCGACCGTGATGGAGTACCCGCCGACCTCGCTGATGGCGGCGGTGGCGCCCTCGAACCACTCGGGGCGGTCCTTCACCACGAGTGCGGAGCCCTCCACCCCGCCGTTCTCCTCGTCGGCGAAGAACGCCAGCACGAGATCGCGCTCCGGCTGCTCTCCCGCGCGGAGGATCTCGGCGACGGCCGTGAGGATCATCGCGTTCATGTTCTTCATGTCGACCGCGCCGCGGCCCCACAGCATCCCGTCCTGCACGATCCCGGCGAAGGGATCGACGGTCCAGTCCTCGGGCATCGCCGGTACGACGTCGAGATGCCCGTGCACGACCAGGGCGGGCTTGTCCCTGTCGCGACCGCGGACGCGGGCCATCACGTTGGTGCGGCGCGGGATCGGCTCGTAGTACTCGACCTCGAGGCCGAGTTCCTCGAGGTACGCGCCGACGTACTCCGCAGCCTCCCGCTCGCCCTTCGCATTCCCTCCGCCGAAGTTGGAGGTGTCGAAGCGGATGAGGTCGCTCGCGATGCGCACGACCTCGGGAAGCGAGGGATCGATCATGTGCTCAAGGCTATCGAAACGGCGAGCCACGCCCGGGCGTACCGCTCGGTTCGAAGCCCGCCGGATATCGTGCTAATCTCATTCTTCGGTCGGCAACGATCAAATCCAACACCTGCGCGGGTGGCGGAATGGTAGACGCGCTACGTTGAGGTCGTAGTGCCCGTAAGGGCGTGGGGGTTCAAGTCCCCCTCCGCGCACAGACAGCCCCGGAGCATCCCTGGTTCGCCAGGAATGCTCCGGGGCTTCTTCGTATCTGCCCCTCTTTCCTTCCGCGGGCGATCCCGTCGGGCGCCTCGTCGTCGCCGTATGCCTCATCCGGTATGGATGATCCCTCGATCCTGATCTCGCGCCGTGTGGCTAGCCTGCGTGCATGACCGACCTCGACGCAGACCGTGCCGCCATCCTCCAGGCCTACCTCTACGGATTCCCGCTCGTCTTCAACCTCGATCAGGTGATCCGCTACACGACGACGGGGGTCGGAGCGAACCCGGCCGCCCCCTTCAACACGTTCAGCCACGCCCGCACGCTCGCCGGGCCCGACGACACCTTCGTCACGATCAACAACGACACGCTGTATTCGATGGCGCAGGTCGACCTGAGCGTCGGACCGGTCGAGCTGCGCGTGCCGGACACGGCCGGGCGCTACTACGTGCTGCAGTTCGTCGACGCCTGGACGAACAACTTCGCCTACGTCGGCCATCGCGCGACGGGGACGGCCGCGGGCGCATTCCTCCTGGTCCCGCCGGAATGGTCGGGAGACGCCGGTGGCCTGACGGTCATCCGGTTCCCCACCACCGTGGCCTCGATCGTCGGCCGGTGGGCCGTCAGCGACGATGCCGACCTTCCGACCGTGCACGCGCTCCAGGACGCGACGACCCTCCGGCCGCTCGACGACGGGGCCTCCCCCGCGGGCCTGGCCGAACCGGACCCGCTCGTCCCGGAGAGCGCGCGCTTCCTCGAGAAGCTCCGGGTATGGTCCCAGCAGTTCCCGCCGGCACCCCGCGACGTCCCGCTGCAGGAGTCACTCGCCGCGACGGGCATCACCACGGCCGGACCCTCGCCGTACGCGTCGATCTCCCTGTCCGAGGCCGCCCGGCTCGTGGGAGACCTGGACGCGGCGAAGGAGGTGCTGCACACGGCCCTGACCCACGGGTCCAGTCCCGAGGAGAACGGGTGGAAGCTCACGTTCCACGCGTTCGACTACAACCTCGACTACTTCGAGATCGGCGCGCTCGACGATGATCGATTCAAGATGAGCGACCCGAAGCTCCGCATCGTCGAACGCGCGGCCGCCGCCCTCGGAGGCCTCTGGGGAAACCACCCTTATGAGGCGGCGTACATCATGACCTACGTCGACGACCGTGGTGAACAGCTCACGGGTGCACGGACGTACACGCTGCGGCTCGATCCCCCGCCGCCCGTCGCCGCTTTCTGGTCGCTCACGATGTACTCGGTTCCGGACTTCTACCTCGTCGAGAACCCGATCGCCCGCTACTCGATCGGCGATCGGACGCCGGGGCTCGTCCGCGACGAGGACGGTGCCCTGACCATCACGATCAGTCATGAGCCGCCGGCCGAGCCCACCGCCGCGGCGAACTGGCTGCCCGCGCCGGCCGGTGACTTCCGTCCGGTGATGCGGATGTACGAACCCGACGCGTCCGTCCTCGACGGCGGCTACACGTTCCCCGCGATCACCCGCTCGGACGGCTGACGGGACGATCCTCGATCAGACCGCACCCACGCCGAAGAGGAGACCGAGGACGTAGGTGATCGCGGCGGCGCCGAAGCCGATCGCGAGCTGGCGCAGGGCGCGACGCAGGGGTGGGCCGCCGGAGAGCACACCGACCATGGCGCCGGTGCTGAGCAGGGCGATGCCGACCAGCACGAGCGCCACGATGATCGCCGTCGCGCCCTGGAGGCCGAAGATCCACGGCAGCACGGGGATGATCGCGCCCGACGCGAAGAGGAGGAAGCTGGAGATCGCGGCCGTCCAGTCGCTGCCGACGATCTCGTGGTCGTCGCCGCTCTGGATGTTCACCGGTCCGGTCGCCGTGCGGCGGACACCGGCCTGCGCCGCCTCCACGATGCGGTGCGCCCGCGCCAGGGACTCCTGCTGGTCCATGCCCCGCGCGCGGTAGACGAGTGCCAGCTCGTTCTCATCGATGTCCAGGTCGACCGCGGCCGCGGCCGCATCCTCGTTCGCCTCAGTCGCGGCCAGGAGCTCGCGCTGGGAGCGCACCGAGACGAACTCCCCCGCGCCCATCGACAGGGCGCCGGCCAGGAGCCCCGCGATGCCGCTGAAGAGCACGAACCCGGAGCTGACCCCGGTGGCGCCGATGCCCAGCACGAGCGCGAGGTTGCTCACCAGACCGTCGTTGGCACCGAACACGGCGGCGCGGAACGAGCCGGAGAGCCGACGACGACCGCGGGCGGCGAGACCGCGGACGACCTCGTAGTGCACCTTCTCATCGGCTCGCATGGCGGGCGTCGCGTACTGCTCGGAATCGTAGGGAGAACGAGCCTCGGCGCTCTGTGCGAGAGCGAGGACGAAGATCGATCCGAACCGACCGGCCATCCACCCGAGCATGCGCGAGCGGATACCGGCACGAGGCAGGCGTGCGGGTTCGGTACCGAGCAGGTCCAGCCAGTGCTGCTCGTGGCGGCGCTCGGCATCGGCGAGGCTGAGCAGGATCTCCCGCTCCTCCCCCTCACGGCGCGCGGCGAGCTTCTGGTACACGGCGCCCTCGGCGCGCTCCTCTACGAGGTAACGGGCCCAGCGCCGGCGATCGGCGGGGGTCGGGTCGGCGGCAGCAGGGGCTGTCATGGTTCCTCCAGGTGGGGCAGTGCCCGGAGCGCGGGCAACCGTTCCACGCTATCCGCGCCGCCGGTCGGACACCTCGCTCAGCCGCGGATTGACAGCATTTCGGGGCTCCGAAGCGCGGCAGCGGACGTGGCCCGAGACGCACCCGTCAGGAGCGGACGCGCTTGCGCAGGACCTCGATGCGCGATTGCAGCTGCGTCACGGTCGCCTGCGCCACCGCGGGCCCGCCGCAGATGCGCCGGAGCTCCGCGTGGACGGCGCCGTGCGGCTCGCCCTTCTGCCGGGCGTACAGACCCACGAGACTGTTCAGCAGCTGCCGCTGCTCCTTGAGCGTGCGATGCAGGGGCGGGGGCAGCGTCGTGGTCTCGGTCGGTGCCGTGGAGGCCTCGCGCGCCTCACGCAGCCGGGACTGCCGGCTCTGACGCTGCATGAGCAGCTCGTGCACGTGCTCGGGCTCCAGGAGTCCGGGGAAGCCGATGAACTCCTCCTCCTCCGGCGTACCGGGTTCGGCCAGCTGTCCGAACTCCTGCCCCTCGAACACCACACGGTCGAAGTGCGCCACGGACGAGAGCGCCTGGTAGCTGAACTCCTGGGTCAGCGCATCGGAGGTCTCCTCCTCGCGATTGGCGCTCTCGAGGAGCGAGTCGTCGAGGCCGTCCTCCTCCTTCGACTGCCGGTCGAGCGCGTGGTCGCGCTGCTTGTCCATCTCGTTCGCGAGCCCCATCAGCACGGGCACCTGCGGAAGGAACACGCTGGCGGCCTCGCCCCGACGTCGGGCCCGCACGAAGCGGCCGATCGCCTGTGCGAAGAACAGCGGGGTGGACGACGACGTCGCGTACACGCCCACGGCGAGACGAGGGACGTCGACGCCCTCGGACACCATGCGCACGGCGACCATCCACCGCGAATCGTTCGCGCTGAACTTCTCGATCCGCTCCGAGGCCGTGGCGTCGTCGGAGAGCACGACGGTCGCCTGCTGGCCCGTGATGCTGTGCAGGATCTTGGCGTAGGCGCGCGCGACCGTCTGGTCGGTCGCGAGCACGAGTCCGCCGGCATCCGGTACGTGATGTCGGATCTCGGTGAGACGTCGATCGGCCGCCGACAGCACGGCCGGCATCCAGTCGCCCTCGGGGTCGAGCGCCGTCCTCCAGGCCTGCGACGTCACGTCCTTCGTGTTGTCCTGACCGAGGTGCGTCTCGAGCTCATCGCCGGTGGTCGTGCGCCAGCGCATCTTGCCCGCGTACATGTGGAACAGCACGGGGCGGACGACGCCGTCGGCGAGTGCCCGGCCGTAGCCGTAGTTGTAGTCGGTGCGGGAGATGCGCGCACCGGACTCGTCCGGGTGGTACTCCACGAAGGGAATCGGCGCCGTGTCGCTGCGGAAGGGGGTACCGGAGAGGAGGAGGCGGCGCTTGGCGGGTCCGTAGGCATCGCGGATCGCGTCGCCCCAGCTGAGTGCGTCGCCGCCGTGATGCACCTCGTCGAGGATGACCAGGGTCTTCGCGTCTTCGGTGAGGTGGCGGTGCACCGAGGACTTCGCCGCGACCTGCGCGTAGGTCACCACCGCACCGTGATAGTGCCGCGCCGGCGCCCAGTCGCTGTTGCGGAACCGTGGGTCGAGGCGGATGTGCACGCGTGCGGCGGCGTCGGCCCACTGCGTCTTGAGGTGCTCGGTCGGGGCGACCACGATGATGCGGTTGACCTCCCCCATGCGCATGAGCTCGACGGCCAGCGTGAGGGCGAAGGTGGTCTTTCCTGCGCCGGGGGTGGCGGCGACGAGGAAGTCCCGCTGGTCCGCCTCGAAGTACTGGTCGAGCGCCTCCTGCTGCCAGGCGCGCAGCTTGCTTGCGGTTCCCCAGGGGGCGCGCTGAGGAAAGGACGGAGAGAGCATCGAGTCCACGATAATCGCTGCCGCGGACACTGGATCACTCGCCACGGTTCCCGCGCGTGCCCCTCCCCCGGACCTGCCGCTGCGGGTAGGCTCTGTCTCTGCGCTGCGGCCACCGTCGCGGGCGCAGAACGTTCGCGAAGGAGAGCTGGATGACCGACCAGGATTCGCCTCGGACCCCCTACGTCCCCAACGAGACCGCGCACCCGTGGCGCCGTTTCGTCGCCGTCGGAGACTCCTTCACGGAGGGCATCGGCGACCCTGATCCGGCGCATCCGGGCAACCACCGGGGCTGGGCGGACCGCGTCGCCGAGGTGCTCGCCGCCCAGGTCGACGACTTCGCGTACGCGAACCTCGCCGTCCGCGGGAAGCTCATCGCCCAGATCGTCGCCGACCAGATCGAACCCGCCGTCGCCCTGCGCCCCGACCTGGTGTCGATCTGCGCCGGCGGGAACGACGTGATCCGCCCCGGCACCGATCCCGACGTGATCGCGAGCCAGCTCGAGGACGCGGTGTCCCGCCTGTCATCGACCGGTGCCGCCGTCCTCCTGTTCACCGGCATCGACACCGGTTTCACGCCCGTGTTCCGTGCGTTCCGCGGCAAGGTCGCCATCTACAACGAGAACGTCCGCGCCATCGCCGAGCGCCACGACTGCATCGTCGCGGACCAGTGGGCGCTCAAGGTCGTGCAGGACATGCGCTTCTTCGACGACGACCGGCTGCACTACAACGCTCTCGGACACCACGAGGTGGCACGGATGGTGCTGCGTGCGCTCAACGTCCCGAACGACCTGGAGGCCATGCAGCCCGAGCCGTTCCCGCTGCGCACCTGGCGGGAGGCGCGATCCGAGGACCTCGGCTGGGCGCGCGAGCACCTGGTCCCCTGGGTCCTGCGTCGGCTGCGGCACCAGTCCTCGGGCGACACGATCACGGCCAAGCGGCCCGAGCCCTCGCCGGTGATCTTCCCCGAGCGGGACTGACGGGTCAGCTCTTCACGGCCCAGAGAGCGACGGCCGCAGCCGAAGCCACGTTCAGCGAGTCGACGCCACCCGACATCGGGATCGTGACGACCGTGTCGGCGTGATCGAGCACCGTGCGGGAGAGACCGTCGCCCTCGGAGCCCATCACGAGGGCGACGCGCTCGGGCCGGTCGGCGACATAGGCGTCGAGGGTGACCGCGTCGTCGCGCAGGGCCAGCGCCGCGATGTCGAAGTGCGCGGCGTGGAGGTCGGCGACGGCGGAATCCCAGTCCGTGATGCGGGTCCACGGCACCTGGAAGACGGTGCCCATGCTCACGCGGACACTGCGCCGGTAGAGGGGGTCCGCCCCTCCCGGAGACACGAGCACGGCGTCCGCACCGAGACCGGCGGCCGCGCGGAAGGCCGCACCGACGTTCGTGTGGTCGCCGATGTTCTCCAGGATCAGCACGACGGTGGCGCCCTCGAGCACCTCACCCACGGTCGGCAGCGCCGGACGGTGCATCGACGCGATCGTCCCGCGGTGCACGGCGAAGCCCGTCACCGTTTCGGCCACCTCGTCCGGGACGACGTACACCGGGACGTCGAAGGTGCCGACGATCTCGCGGATGTCCTCCACCCGACGCTCCTGCACCAGGACCGAGCGCGGACGATGACCCGCCGCGACCGCACGGGCGATGACCTTGGTCGATTCGGCGATGTACAGGCCGCCGGTCGGCTCGGACAGGGCGCGGAGCGCGGTGTCCGTGAGTCCGCGGTAGTCGTCGAGTCGAGGGTCGTCGGCATCCGTCACAGGCAGCAGTTCCACGGGGTCCACTCTGCCACCGGACACCGGTCGCGCCGAACCCGGGGCCACGGACCGCCCCTCCCGCGGGAAGCCCCGTCCCGCCCGCACGCCGTAGACTCGCTCGAGGAGGTCCTGTGAGCGTGTCGAACACCGCCGAGCTGTCGGCCACCATCGCCCACGCCGCCGAGCTGCTGCGCGACAGGCGCATCGCACTCCTGACCGGCGCCGGCATCTCCACGGACTCGGGCATCCCCGCGTACCGCGGAGAGGGCGCCCGGACCCGCAGCGACCCGATGACGATCCAGACCTACCTGGGTGACGAGGCCGCGCGGCGTCGCTACTGGGTCGGCGGGCACCTCGGCTGGCGCGCCTTCGCGCAGGCCGGGCCGAACGCGGGACACATCGCCCTCGCGCAGATGGAGGCGTCGGGGCACGTCTCGGGCGTCATCACCCAGAACGTCGACGGTCTGCACCTCCGGGCGGGCAGCTCGCACGTGATCGAGGTGCACGGCACCATGCGTCGAGTCCTGTGTCTGCGGTGCGGCCAGGTCTTCGACCGCCGCGACATCGCCGTGCAGATCGAGGAGCTCAATCCCTGGATCACCGTGCCGGAGAACGTCGCGCTCGCCCCGGACGGCGATGTGCTGCCGGAGAGCACGGAGGGCTTCATCGTCCCCGTCTGCACCGTGTGCGGCGGGATGCTCAAGCCCGACGTCGTGTTCTTCGGCGAGTACGTCCCGCAGGACCGCTTCCGTGCGGCGGAATCGCTGCTGCGCTCCAGCTCCGCCCTGATCGTCGCCGGCTCCTCGCTGGTGGTCAACTCCGGTGTGCGTCTCGTCGAGCGCGCGCGCCGCCGCAGCATCCCCCTGATCATCGTCAACCGCGAGCCGACGCGTGCGGACGCCTGGGCCGATGTCACCATCGCCGCAGGTACCAGCGACGTGCTCCCCGCACTCCAGGAACTCCTCTCGTGACCCACCTCACCCTCGTCCGCCATGGCCAGACCGACTGGAACCTCGCTCGTCGCATCCAGGGTTCCACCGACATCCCGCTGAACGACACCGGGCGGGAGGATGCACGCTGGGCGGCAGAGAAGCTGGCCGGCAGCACGCATCACGCCGTCTACACGAGTCCGCTGCTGCGGGCCAAGGAGACCGCGGAGATCATCGCGGAGCGCCTCGGGCTGGAGGTCGTCGGTGTCGTCCCCGACATCCGCGAGCGGGAGTTCGGCGACGGCGAGGGCATGCTCGTCGAGGACTACATCGCGACCTACGGCGACTGGCATGCCGAGGTACCCGGTGCCGAGTCGCTGCAGGAGGTCGGCGAGCGTGCCATCACCGCTCTGCACGCCATCGCGCGCGAGGCACGCCGCCGGTCCACGCCTCGGGCGGAATCGGTCATCGTCGTCGCGCACGGTGGAGTGATCCGCGCCGTCATCGATCATGTCTCCGGCGGCACTCTCCCCCGCGAGGGCGAAGTGCTGCGCAACGGATCGGCGCATCGCTTCGTCGCCGCACCCGGCTACCTGCGTCTGCTCGAGGAGTCGCCGGTTCTCTGACCGGATGGCTTCAGCCCGCGCGGGAGATCACCGAACGCGCGTGTCGGAGCACCGGCTCGTCGATCATGCGTCCCCGGAAACGGAAGACGCCTCGCTCGCTCCGCGCCGCCTCCAGCACCGCGTGCGCCCAGGCCACGGTGTCGTCGTCCGGCCGATAGGCGGCGCGGATCGCCGCGACCTGGTTCGGATGGATGCAGGCGGTGGCGCGGAATCCCGACGCCGCGGCATCCACGGCCTCGCGCTCGAGTCCCGCCGCGTCATCCAGGTCGATGTGCACCGCGTCGATCGCGGACTTGCCGTGGGCGCCCGCCTCGAGGAGCACGCGGGACCGGGCGTAGCGGGCGATCTCCCGGTACTCGCCGTCGGCGTTCCGTGACGAGGTGCCCCCGAGGGACGCGACGAGATCTTCCGCGCCCCACATCATCGCCACGACCAGCGGATGGGCGGCGATGCGGTCCGCGGCGTGGATGCCACGGGCGGTCTCACACAGGGCGATCAGCGAGTACCCGTCGTCGAAGGCGGACAACGCCTCGGGGCTCTCGGTCTTCGCCACCATCACGGTGCGGAAGTCGGTCCGCGCGAGCGCCTCGAGGTCGGCGGCGAAGGCATCGCTGTCGGGGGCGTTCACACGCACGATCACGCGCGCCGGGTCGAGGTCGGCGGTGATGACGTTCCCCCGCGCGGTCTCCTTCGCGTCCGGCAGGACCGCATCCTCCAGGTCGAGGATGATCGCGTCGGCCCTCTCCAGCGCCTTGTGGAAGCGCTCGGGACGGTCCGCAGGGCAGAACAGCAGCGCGGGCCCGAGGTCGAACGTCATGCGGCGGATCCTTCCGGAAGGCAGTGGACCAGGACCGAGCGCACGGCCGTGGCCACGACGGTGTCGTCCTGGTTGCGACCGGTGTGGGCGATCTGCACGATGCCCTGACCCGGCCGGGACGACGAGAGGCGTCGGTCGACGATCACGCTCTCGGTGTACAGCGTGTCCCCCGCGAACAGGGGATGCGGGAAGGTGATGTCGCCGAAGCCGAGCTGCGCCACCAGCGTGCCCTGCGTCAGCTGCGCCACGGAGGCGCCGACCATGGTCGAGAGCGTCCACATCGAGTTCATGAGCCGCGCGTGGAACGGCTCCTGGGCGTCGGCGAAGGCCGCGTCGAGATGCAGCGCCTGCGTATTCATGGTGAGCGTCGTGAAGAGCACGTTGTCCGCCTCCGTGGCGGTGCGCCCCGGGCGATGCAGGTAGCGGGCATCGAGCTCGAACTCCTCGTAGTACAGGCCCCGCTGGAGGATGTCGTGCGTCATGATGGCCACGCTACCCGGCGAGGCCGAGCCCGCGGGCGATGACGAGCAGCTGCACCTCGGTCGTGCCTTCGCCGATCTCGAGGATCTTCGAGTCGCGGTAGTGCCGACCCACGGGGAACTCGTTCATGAAGCCGTTCCCGCCGAAGATCTGGGTCGCGTCTCGGGCGTTGTCCATGGCCGCCTCGCCGCCGACGAGCTTCGCGATCGCCGCCGCCTCGGCGAACGGCTTCCCTGCATCGCGCAGTCGGGCGGCGTGATGCCATGCGAGCCTGGCTGTGTGCACGCGGGCTCGCATGCGCGCGAGGGTGAACTGGGCGTTCTGGCGGGTGCTGAGTGCGCTGCCGAAGATCGTGCGGCTCTTCGCGTACTCGACCGCCGCCTCCAGGCATCCTTCCGCCGCGCCGGTGGAAAGTGCCGCGATGGCGATGCGTCCCTCGTCGAGGATGCTGAGGAAGTTGCGGAAGCCGGTGCCCCGCTCCCCGACGAGGTTCGATGCGGGCACGCGTGCGCCGTCGAACGTGAGCGGGTGCGTGTCGGACGCGTTCCAGCCGACCTTGTCGTAGGGTGCCTCGACGGTGAAGCCCGGTGTGCCGTTCGGGACGATGATCGTGGAGATCTCCTTGCGCCCGCTGTCGGCGGTGCCGGTGACCGCGGTCACGGTGACGAAGCGGGTGATGGGGGTGCCCGAGTTGGTGATGAACTGCTTCGAGCCGTCGATCACCCATTCGTCGCCCTCCAGCCGGGCGGTCGTCCTCGTCGCGCCGGCGTCGCTGCCCGCTTCCGGCTCCGTGAGTCCGAACCCCGCCAGCGCCCGTCCGGCGAGGAGGTCAGGCAGCAGCTCCTGGCGCTGCGCCTCCGTGCCGAACCGGAAGATCGGCATCGCTCCGAGACTCACCCCCGCCTCGAGGGTGATCGCGATGGACTGGTCCACGCGACCCAGCGCCTCGATCGCGATGCCGAGTGCCATGTAGTCGCCACCCTGGCCGCCGTACTCCTCCGGGAACGGCAGGCCGAACAGGCCCAGGTCGCCCATCTGCGACACGACGTCCATCGACAGCGTGTGCGTGCGGTCGGCCTCGTAGGCCTGAGGGGCCACGACGGTGTCGGCGAACTCACGCACCATGGCGGCGAGCTCGCGCTCCTCCTCGGACAGGTCTTCCATGATCAACTCTCCTCCGTCGTCACACGGGCGACCGGTTGGTCGCGCCGCACCTGATCGCCCACGGCGACCAGCAGATGCACCACGCCGTCGTGCGGCGCGAGCACCTGGTGCTCCATCTTCATCGCCTCGATCGCGACCAGCGGGTCGCCGGCCGACACGGTGTCGCCGTCCGAGACGTGCACGGCGACCACACTGCCCGGCATGGGCGCCCGTCCCTCCGGCTCCGTCGCCGCCGAACCCGCCTCCCGGGCGGCGAGACGACGCAGCATCCGCTGTCGTCGGTCGAGCGGGCGCAGTCGGACCGTGTGGCCCTGCTCCACGACCCACACCGCCCCGTCGGCATCCACGGCGGCACGCACGGGACGTCGCGAAGCCGCTCCCGGAGCAGACTCGAGCTCGACCGTCTCGTCGTCGTCGGTGAGCGCCACGAAACGTCCGGATGCCACGCTCTCGGCCCCGAGCCGCCACCCCGGTCGCTCGCGCCACAGATCGCTCGTGCGGGGCGGAGTGCTCGGCACCGCGACGGCATCCGCGGCCGCCGCGAGCTGCGCGGACGAGGGGTGCTCGACCGCCAGGGGCAGCAGGGTCTCGATGAGGCCGGTGTCGAGGTCACCCGCGACGACCCGCGCGTCCCGGCAGAGCCGGCGGAGGAACGCGATGTTCGTGTCCACGCCCAGCACGACCGTGCGGGCGAGGGCGTCGTCGAGCCGCGCGAGGGCGGTGGCGCGATCGTCGGCGAACGCGATCACCTTGGCGATCATCGGGTCGTAGAACCCGGTCACCTCGCTGCCGGTCTCGATCGCGGCGTCGACGCGCACCCCGACGGGCTCCTCGAACAGCAGGACCGTGCCGGTGGAGGGGAGGAAGCCGCGCTCGGGCGACTCCGCGTACACCCGCGCCTCGACCGCATGGCCGCGGAGCCGGGGAGTGACGTCCAGCGCGAGCCCATCCGCGGCCCGGAGCTGGAGGGCGACCAGGTCGAGACCGGTGACCTCCTCTGTCACCGGATGCTCCACCTGCAGCCGCGTGTTCATCTCGATGAAGAAGACCTCGTCCGGCGCGTCGGCATCGACGAGGAACTCCACGGTGCCGGCGCCGACGTACTCGACGCTCTCCGCGGCGAGCACCGCGGCGGACAGCAGCCGCTCACGCGTGTGCGCGGGGATGCCGGCGGACGGCGCCTCCTCGATCACTTTCTGATGGCGACGCTGGAGCGTGCACTCGCGCTCGCCGAGGGCGACGACCGTCCCGTGCGTATCGCCGAACACCTGCACCTCGATGTGCCGCGGGCGGCGGATGAGCCGTTCGAGGATGAGGGAATCGTCCCCGAACGCGGATGCCGCGACCCGTCGCGCCGACGCGAGTGCGGCTCGGAGACCCGCCGCGTCCGCGACGACCTCCATGCCCTTCCCGCCGCCGCCGGCACTCGGCTTGACGAGGAGCGGGTATCCGACCCGGTCGGCCTCCTCGGCGATCTCGAGATCGGACAGCCCCTTGGCGTCGAACCCGGGGACGACGGGCACACCGTAGCGCAGCACGTGCTCACGAGCGCGCGCCTTGTCCCCCATGATCTGCAGGGCGTCGACGGACGGACCGATGAAAACGATGCCGCTCTCTGCGCAGGCCTCGGCGAGTCCGACGCTCTCGGAGAGGAAGCCGTAGCCCGGGTGGATCGCCTGCGCCCCCGTGCTGCGGGCTGCGGCGATCACCGCATCGATGTCGAGGTAGGAGTCGGAAGCGGGTGCGGGGCCGATCCGCACGGCGACGTCGGCCTCGCGCACATGCGGTGCTGCGGCGTCGGCGTCGCTGTAGACCGCCACGCTGCGGATCCCGAGGGCGCGCAGGGTGCGGATCACGCGGCGGGCGATCTCCCCGCGGTTGGCGACGAGGATGGTGTGGAAGGAGACGGGGTTCGACGGCGACATGGCACTCACATCCGGAAGACGCCGAAGCGCGGCTCTGGCAGCGGACTGCGGGCGACGACGTCGAGGGCGAGGCCCAGGAGGTCGCGGGTCTGCGCGGGATCGACGATGCCGTCGTCCCACAGGCGGGCGGTGGCGTAGTAGGGCTCGCCCTGGTTCTCGTACTGCTCGCGGATCGGGTCCTCGAATGCGGCGCGCTCGTCACCGCTCCAGGACTCCCCTCGGGCGGTGAGCTGATCCTCCTTGACGGTGGCCAGGACCGACGCGGCCTGCGCCCCGCCCATGACCGAGATCCGGCTCGCAGGCCAGGTCCAGAGGAACCGCGGGGAGTACGCGCGCCCGCACATCGAGTAGTTCCCCGCGCCGAAGGAGCCGCCGATGATGACGGTGAGCTTCGGCACCCGCGTGCTGGCGACAGCGGTGACCATCTTCGCGCCGTCCTTCGCGATCCCTCCGGCCTCGGCGTCGGACCCGACCATGAAGCCCGTGATGTTCTGGAGGAAGAGGAGCGGGATTCCGCGCTGGTCGCACAGCTCGATGAAGTGCGCCCCCTTGAGAGCGGATTCGCTGAACAGGACCCCGTTGTTCGCGACGATGCCGACCGGGTGACCGTGGAGGCGTGCGAAGCCCGTGACGAGCGTGGTTCCGTACGCCGGCTTGAACTCCAGGAACGTGTCGCCGTCGACCAGACGCGAGATCACCTCGTGCACGTCGTACCCGGCGTTCACGTCGACGGGGACGACCTCGTACAGCGGAGTGAGCTCGGACGGCGGTCGACTGCTCTGCACCTCCCAGGCGGGAGCCGCGGGCGGAGGGAGCGTGGCGACGATGTCGCGGAGGATCTCGAGAGCGTGCTCGTCGTCCTCCGCCAGGTGATCGACGACACCGCTCCGTCGCGCGTGCAGCTCGCCGCCACCCAGCTCCTCCGCCGTCACGACCTCGCCGATCGCGGCCTTCACCAGCGGCGGGCCGCCGAGGAAGATGGTGCCCTGTCCGCGCACGATCACCGTCTCGTCGCTCATGGCGGGAACGTAGGCGCCACCCGCCGTGCACGAACCGAGCACCGCCGCGAGCTGCGGGATCCCCTCGGCCGACATACGGGCCTGGTTGAAGAAGATCCGGCCGAAGTGCTCCCGATCGGGGAAGACCTCGTCCTGTTTCGGCAGGAACGCTCCTCCCGAATCGACCAGGTACAGACAGGGCAGGCGGTTCTCGAGCGCGATCTCCTGCGCGCGCAGGTGCTTCTTCACCGTGAGCGGGTAGTACGTGCCGCCCTTCACGGTCGCGTCGTTGCAGACGACCATCACCTGGCGTCCGTGGACGAGCCCGATGCCGGCGATGACTCCGGCGCCCGGCGCCTCTCCCCCGTACAGTCCGTCGGCGGCGAGCGGTGCGACCTCGAGGAAGGGGCTGCCCTCGTCGAGGACCCGCGTGACGCGGTCCCGAGGGAGCAGCTTGCCGCGCGACACATGCCGCTCGCGAGACGCCTCCGGTCCCCCGCGGGCGGCTTTCGCGAGGCGCTCGCGCAGCTCCTGCGCGAGGGACTCCTGGGTTGCGGGCATCGTGACGTCCTCCTCGACTCACGTTCGCGCGGGCGAGCCCTGGCGCGGTGCAGGCATTCTCGGTTAGTGTTCACTAACCCGTTCGATCAGGTTAGCGAGGATTAACTGAGATGACAAGCCCGGTCACCGCCCGCGACCGCGCCAAGGCCGAACGGTCCGACGCGATCCTGCACGCTGCCGCACGACTCTTCGCCGCGCGCGGCTACAGCGGCGTGAGCCTCGAGGACATCGGGGCAGCCGTGGGCGTGTCCGGTCCCGCCGTGTACCGTCACTTCGCCGGGAAGCAGGCCCTGCTGGGAGCCGTGCTGGTGAAGGTCAGCCAGGACCTCATCCATGGCGGGGGTCGTGTGGCCGAGGAGGCTGCCGCCCCCGATGAGCGGATGCGCGCGCTGATCCGCTTCCACGTGGAGTTCGCCCTCGGCAACGCCGAGGTCATCCAGGTGCAGGACCGCGACGTCGCGTTCCTGTCCTCCGCCGACCGCGCCGAGGTCCGCCGTCTGCAGCGCGCCTACATCGAGCTCTGGATGGACGCGCTCTCCCCGCTGCACCCGTCCGACGCCGACACGGATCGGGACGAGCTGCGTCTGCGGGTGCAGGCGTGCTTCGGTCTGATCAACTCGACCCCGCACAGCACCCGGGCTGCAGCCCGACGCCACTCCGCCACCGCGACCGTGTTGGTCGCGATGGCGGAGGCCGCACTGCGAGCGCCTAGTTGAGCAGCATCGCCCGTCCGGGCTCCTCGAGGATGTCGGCGACGTCCTTGAGGAACCGCGCCCCCTCGGCTCCGTCCACCAGACGGTGGTCGAACGAGAGGCTCAGGGTCATGACCTGACGCAGGGCGATGTCTCCCCGGAACTCCCACGGCTGTCGGCGGACGGCGCCGACAGCGAGGATCCCGGACTGACCGGGCGGGAGGATCGGTGTGCCCGCGTCGACTCCGAACACCCCGATGTTCGAGATCGAGAAGGTCCCGCCGGCGAGTTCGGCCGGGGAGGTCTTCCCCGAGCGCGCCACCTCTGCGAGCGTCTTCACGGCGTCGGCCAGTCCCACCAGGGTCAGGCGTTCCGCGTCGCGGATCATCGGGACGATGAGGCCCCGCTCCGTCGCCGCGGCGATCCCGAGATCGACGTAGTTGTGCTGAACGATCTCCCCGGCGGGCTCGTCCCAGCGCGAGTTCAGACCCGGGGTCCGACCGAGGGCGAGGCACACGGCCTTCGCCACGACGGCGAGTGGACCGATCCGGTGCTCGCTCAGTGAGCGGTCGTCGCGGAGATTCGCGAGGAGGTCCATCGTCGCCGTCACATCCACGGTGTGGAACACCGTGACGTGCGGTGCCGTGAACGCGCTCTGCACCATCGCCGCCGCCGTGTGCTTGCGCACTCCGCGGATGGGGATGCGCGTCTCGCGCTCGTCCGCCGCGAGTGCCGCCGGGCTCGACGGTACGGAGGTCGCGATCGACGGCGCCTCGTCCGCTCGTGTTCCGCGTGCACCGGTGCGTTCTGCATAGGCGTCGACGTCGGCGCGGGTGATCAGCCGGTCGCCGACCTCCGCGGCCACGAGGACGAGGTCGATACCGAGCCGTTTGGCGTGCGCACGCACCGGAGGCGTGGATCGCGGCCGCTCGACGACGGAGTCGATCGCCACGGTCGGGGCCGCATCATGCGGTGCCGCCTCGAGGACCGCCGTGTCGACGACGGCGGGCGTGCCACCGATGCGGCGCGCTCGGCGGGCCGGCCTCCCGGCCGTCGTGGGGGCCGCCCCGTAGCCGACGAGGTTCGGTTGCGCCTTCTCGGCACCGTCGTCGGACGACACCGGAGCTTCCTCTTCACCGACGACGTCGAACGCGATCAGCGGTGCACCGACGGCGACGGTCTCCCCCGCTTCCGCATGCAGTGTCGAGACCGTCCCCTCGTACGGCGACGGCAGCTCCACCACGGCCTTCGCCGTCTCCACCTCCGCGAGCGTCTGGTTGAGAGCGACCTGGTCCCCGGGGGCGACCAGCCACTGCACCACCTCGGCCTCGGTGAGTCCCTCGCCGAGGTCGGGAAGCCGGAACTCCGCGATCATGCGCCCGCTCCCGTCAGGCTGTTCGGTCGGTCGAGCACGCGGTCGACCGCGTCGAGCAGCCGGTCGAGGTCGGGCAGGTGGTACTTCTCGAGCTTCGCGGGCGGGTAGGGCACGTCGTGTCCGGTGACCCTCAGGGGCGCGGACTCCAGGTACTCGAAGCACCGTTCCGTGATGCTCGCGATCACCTCGGCGGCCACCCCGGCCTCGCGCGACGCCTCGTGCGCGACGACGACCCGTCCGGTCTTGCGGACGGATGCGGCGACGGAGTCGTAGTCGACCGGCGAGAGAGAGCGCAGATCGATCACCTCCAGCGAGATCCCCTCGTCCTCGGCGGCTTCCGCCGCCTGGAGTGCGGTGCCGACCATCGCGCCGTAGGTGATCAGCGTGGCGTCGGTACCCGCCCGCACCACCCGTGCCAGGCCCATCGGCGGCGCGTCGGCCAGCGGAGCCTCGAGATCGACCTCCCCCTTGTGGTGGTAGAGCCGCTTCGGTTCGAAGAAGATCACCGGGTCGTCGGAAGCGATCGCCTGACGCAGGCTCCGGTACGCATCCTCGGGGTTCGAGACGGCGACGACCCGGAGGCCGGCGGTGTGCACGAAGTACGCCTCCGGGGACTCGGAGTGATGCTCGGCCGCGCCGATGCCGCCCGCCCACGGGATGCGGATCGTGATCGGCATCTTCACGCGCCCCTGCGTGCGGTAGTGGAGCTTGGCCACCTGCGCGACGATCTGGTCGAACGCGGGATAGACGAAGCCGTCGAACTGGATCTCGACGACCGGACGGTATCCACGGAAAGCCAACCCCACCGCGGTCCCGACGATGCCGGACTCGGCCAGGGGCGTGTCGATCACCCGGGCGGCGCCGAACTCGTCGAGCAGACCGTCGGTGATGCGGAACACGCCGCCGAGTCGGCCGATGTCCTCGCCGAGGAGGACGACCTTGTCGTCGTCCCGCATCGCCTGACGGAGGCCGGCGCCGAGCGCCTTGCCGAGGGTGAGTTCGGTCATGCTCTGGCCTCGCTCTCGAAGCTCGCGAGGTAGGCGGCGTACTCGTCGCGCTGCCGGTCGAGACCGGTGTGCGGTTCGGCGTAGACGCCGTCGAAGACGGCGAGGGGCGGGCGCGTCACCATGCCGAGGCACGCGGCGCGCATCTCCTTCGCGACGATGTCCGCTGCCGCCTGCGTGTCGGCGAGGTGCTCCTCCGACAGCTCCCCCCTCGCGCGCAGGTGGGCCTCGAGCCGGGCGATCGGGTCGCGCCGGCGCCACGACTCGAGCTCGGCCTCATCGCGGTACCGGGTCGGGTCGTCGGCCGTCGTGTGCGGGCCCATCCGGTAGGTCACGGCCTCGATGTAGGCGGGCCCCTTGCCCGAGCGCGCGTGCTCCAGGGCCCAGCGCATGGCTGCCATGCAGGCGATGACGTCGTTGCCGTCGACCCGGACGCTGGGGATCCCGAAACCGGGCGCCCGTCCGGCGATCGGGTACTGCGACTGGACCGACACCGGCTCGGAGATGGCCCAGTGGTTGTTCTGGCACACGAAGACCACGGGCGCCTGGTACGAGGAGGCGAAGATCATCGCCTCGTTGACGTCGCCCTGGCTCGTCGCACCGTCTCCGAAGTACGTCACCGCCACCTCGGCCGCGCGGTCGTGCTGGATGCCGAGCGCGTAGCCGACGGCGTGCAGCGTCTGCGCGCCGATGATGATCTGCAGCGGCGCGACGCCGAGGGCAGCGGGGTCGTATGCCGCCCCCTCTTCTCCGCGCCACATGCGCACGTAGTCGCCCGGCTGCGCGCCGCGCGCATAGATGACGCCGGTCTCGCGGTAGCTGGGGAACACGTAGTCCTCCGGGGCGAGTGCCCTGGCGGTGCCGATCTGCGTCGCCTCCTGACCCTGGCAGGGTGCCCAGAGGCCGAGCTGACCCTGTCGCTGCAAAGCGACGCCCTCGGCGTCGATGCGGCGGAGGATGACCATGTCGCGGAGCAGGGAGCGCAGCTGCGCCGCATCGACGTCGGCGACGAACGGGTCGAGCCGGGAGTTCGCGATGCGGGTTCCATCCGGCGCCAGGATGCGCTCGGCGAGCTCCAGATCCTGGGCGGTGTCTGCGATGGGGGTGATCTGCGGTGACATCGTCGTCCTCCTCGTCCTCGGCGGCCCTCGTGAGGCTCCGCGCACTGATGTCGGCGTCATCACCGGCATGGTCTGAGAGTACGTCTGCTGCACACCTCGCTCAAGCATTCGAGATCGCCTTGAGCATGTTGCTTAATATGCGTCCTATCGGTGCTGCTAGGGTTTGGCACTATGCCAGGACTGGACCGCATCGATCTCGAGCTTCTCGCCGCCCTCGCCGACGACCCGAGGACCACGATCGTCGCGCTGGCGGAGAATCTCGGCCTCTCTCGCAACACGATCCAGGCGCGGATGGCGCGCTTGGAGCAGACCGGCATCTTCCTCTCCTACGAGAGGTCGTTCTCACCGGATGTGCTCGGCTTCCCCCTGCAGGCCTTCGTGAGCATCGGCGTGCGGCAGACGGAGTTGCCGCGGATCATCAATGAGCTCGCCCGCATCCCCGAGGTCGTGCAGGCTCACGGGCTCAGCGGCTCCATCGACCTGCTCGCGCGGGTCGCGTGCCGCGACGCACGTCACCTCTTCGACACCGATGCGCGCATCCTGTCGATCGAGGGCGTCGAGCGGACCGAGACCTCCCTCGCGATGGGCGAGGTGATCCCGTTCCGGGTCGCCGGGCTCATCGGCCTCGCGCGACGGGAATCCTGAGGAAGCGTCGCACGGCACCCGCAGCCTCGGCCGGCGTCTCGTAGTGGATGAGGTGCCCCACATGGGCGATCTCGACGAGCGACGCCTCGAGGAACAGCGTGGCCAACGTGCGCTCGGCCTCGATGGGGGTGATGTCATCGCGCTCGGCGGCGACGAGCAGCGTGGGCACGTCGATCGCGGGGGCGAACTCCCTGACGTCGTGGGAGACGCTCGCCACGAAGGCGTCCCGAAGCACATCTCGGTCCGAGAATCGTGAGAAGTAGGTGTCGTGCTGGTCGTGGATGAACCGACGCAGCCCCGGGTCGTTCGTCTTCGCCATCGTGATGCTCATGACGCGGACGATGATCCGGTTGCGCAGCAGAGCGGTGCCGAGCTTCTCCGGAAGCCGGGCGCCGAGGGCGTAGTAGAGCACCGCGAGGCGCGTCATCAGGCCCTTCGGCCCCTCGAGCGCGGGCGCACCGATCGGGTTGAGCAGGATCAGACGCGGCGTCTGCAGTCCTCGGGCGACGGCGGCGGACGACACGATCGATCCGAACGAGTGTCCGAGGATGACGGCGCCCGGAGCGACCGCCGCGGCGAAGTCGGTGAGCCACCCGGCATACTCGTCGAGGTCGTGTCTGCGGCCGGGCAGCGGCGCCGATTCCCCGAATCCGGGGAGATCGGGGGCGACCACCCGCACCTCCGGAAGGTAGGCGAGCACGGGTTCGAGACCGTGGTGCTCGCCGCGGAATCCGTGGACCGCGACGACCGTGGTCTCGGCGTCCTCCGGCCCGTACACCCAGTAGGCGGTGGTCGCACCGCGCACCTCGACCTCGAAGCGGCGCACGGGGAGGCGACGAAGACGATCCGCATAGGGGGAAGGCACGGTCATGCTCCGAGTCTACGAGTCGCCGTGCGCCTTCTCCTGAATGTCGGCGCCCGGCCATAGCGTGGGGACATGCCGTCCGGTCTCGCCCTCCCCGCGTGGCTCACCCGCGTCGGGGTGTTCGACCTGGAGACCACAGGGGTGGATGTGACGACCGACCGTGTCGTCACCGCATACGTGGGCGTGCTCGATGCCGAGGGTCGCGAGATCGCCGCGCGGTCCTGGTTGGCCGACCCGGGGGTCCGGATCCCCGAGGGCGCCACCGCCGTGCACGGCATCACGACGGAACACGCGCGGTCGCATGGTCGTCCCGCTCGCGAGGTCGTCGCCGAGGTCACCGCGGCACTGCGCTCGTTGTTCGACCAGGGCGTGCCCGTGGTGGCCTACAACGCGTCGTACGACTTCTCCCTCCTCGCGTTCGACGCCGTCCGGCACGATGTGGAACCGCTTGCCGACCCCTCGCCGATCATCGATCCGCTCGTGATCGACAAGGCGTACGACCGCTACCGCCGGGGCAGGCGCACGCTCGAGGTCGTGGCCGCCCACTACTCGGTCGCACTCGAAGCCGCCCATGAGGCATCCGCCGACGCGATCGCCGCCGGTCGCGTGGCCCAGGCGTTGGCGCGTCAGTTCGCCCTTCCGGAGACGCCGATCGAGCTGCACACCCACCAGATCGGCTGGGCGAGATCACAGGCTGCGAGTCTCACCGAGTACTTCGTGAGCATCGGGCGCCTCGACCCCGAGGATGCTCTCGACGGAACGTGGCCCGTACGATCGATTCGGCCCGTCACCGGCTGAAGCCCCGACAGACGACGGCGCGGAGAACTAGGAGGAGCGCATGCAGTTCACCTCCACGGATGTGGAGCAGGTGGAGTCCACGTGGCAGCAGTACGTACCCTCGTCGTCTCTGCAGCGCGCTGATCCGCACCGCTTCCGCTTCGACTGGCGATCCGAAGACCTCGACGACGCGACGCTCGTGAACTATCGGCTCGCCGCGCAGGTGCACTCGACCGCCGAGCCGCACGACCAGATCCTCGTGTGCCGCGTCGACGCTCCCACCGCCCGCGTGTGGGCCGGTCGCGACACCCTGGACGCCCGTTCGCCGTGGATCTCCGACGGCACCCGGGTCGACGCGGAATGGGACCGTACCGCCGACGTCCGGGCCGTGATCTTCGATCGTCGGGCCGCCGAGGACCTTGCGCGGCAGCTCACCGGAGACGACCGGAGCGAACTGCGCGCGGCCGGACTCGTCCCCCACTCCCCCGCTGACGCGCATCGCTGGGAGAAGTCGTTCGCGTACGTCGAGCAGCTCCTCGGGACGGCGGGAGCGGAGCCCCTGCTGCGCGCCGAGCTCGAGCGGCATGCCCTGATGATGACGCTCTCGGCATTCCCCACGACCTTCAGCGATGCGCTCCGTCGACCCGCTCAGCGTTCCGGTGCGCCGGCGTCCGTCCGCCGTGCCCTGGCGTACATCGATGAGAACGCGCACCTCCCCATCACGATCGACGAGGTGGCGGCCGCGGCCTACATCTCGACGCGGGGTCTCCAGTACGCGTTCCGCCGCGCTCTCGACATCACGCCGGCACAGGCGCTGCGTCGCGCTCGGCTCGAGGGCGCCCATCGGGATCTGCAGGTCGGCGGCGCCCGCTCGGTGGGCGAGGTCGCCCGTCGCTGGGGATTCAGCAACTCGTCGCGGTTCACTGCCGCGTACCGCGAGGCCTACGGCGTCCCACCTGCGCTGCCCGCTCCGTGACACCAGGCGAACACTCTGTTCGCCTGCGACGGCGGGTCGACGCCCGACGCCGGAGCCTGCGCGCCGTCCTGGCTAGAGTTCGAGTACCCGGACCGCGCTTCTCGGTCCTTCGCGCATGCCCTCGAGGAGTCCCATGGTCCGTCCCCCGCACACCCCCGAACCCGTCACTCGCTGATGGGCAGCCTCTATTACGGAGACGCGAAGGCACCGATCCAGATCGATGACCGTGCACTCGCGCATCTGAAGGTCGTCATCGCCACCAAGCTCCGTCGCAACGAGAGCTTCACCCTGTCCTGGCGGCACCCGGAAGGGGACGCGCCCGGGCGATCGACACTGTGGCTGCACCCGTCGATCCCGCTCCGCTTCGTGTTCCAGGAGCCGGAATCACCGGAGCTGAGCAGGAAGTGGATCGAGGAGTTGGCGCACTCGGCGAGTTCGAGCGGCGGCATCATGCTCGTGGAGGAGCACCTGGAGAGCACCCCGACCGACTGACGGCTCCGCGTCGCTCCCTGCGCGGATGCCGCCAGCCGTCGTGCTCACACCGGCTCGTCGCCGCTGGAGCTGACCGATCGGCGCGTCGTCGGCTCGCCGGTGGCGGGATCGACGAACGTGCGGGACACCGTCTCCGTGCGGCGGCGACGCGCCAGCAGCACGATGCCGATGAGGAAGATGAGGACGCCGGCGCCCATCAGGATGTAGCCGACCATGTCCAGGTCGATCCACGGTACGTCCACGTTCACCGCGAAGACGAGGATCGCTCCGATCACGAAGAGGGCGATTCCACTTCCGATGCTCATGATGCCTCCCGTTCTGCGGCGCGCTGCCGCACATCACGAGGATGGCGCCGAGCGTCGATCCCGAGGAGGGGGTTGACAGCGCCCCCGCCCTTTCTTCGCCCACGCCGTGCGCGGGCCCTCAGGCGGCGTCGGTGCCGGGGCGTCGGGCCCACAGGTCCGGCCCGAAGACCTCGTAGGAGATGCGGTCGGCCGGCACTCCACGGGCCATCAGGGTCTCCCGTGCGGTGCGCATGAACGCGAGCGGCCCGCACATGAAGACCACCGCGTCGTCCGGGAGCTCGACCTTGGCGAGGTCCATGCGTCCGGGAAGCGCGGGGTGCAGCGTGGGCGCGAGTTCCGCGTCGGACTCGTACCAGTTCTGTGCGCGGGCATCCTCCATCGCGAGCACCTGGCGGCGGAGCGTGGCATACAGCGCGTGGGTGTCGTGCGCGCGATCGGCGTGGAACAGACGCACCGTGCGCGACGGCGAGCGGCGTGACAGGTCCTCGAGGATGGCGGCGATCGGGGTGATGCCGATCCCGGCCGAAACGAGCACGAGCGGATGCTCGGCGTCGTCGAGGACGACGTCTCCCGCGGGCTGCGACACGTCGAGCACGGTGCCGGGATGCGCGTTCTCGTGAAGCCAGGTCGAGACCTGCCCGGCCGGCGTCTCGCCATCGCCGCGCACGCGTTTGATGGTCACGCGCAGGGTGTCGCTGCGGGGGCCGGACGAGATCGTGTACTGGCGGGGCTGGCGCGCCCCGTCCGGGAGCTCCACGGCGATCGCCACGTACTGTCCGGTGCGGTGCGGCGCCACATCGCCGGCCACGGGTGCCAGGAGCAGCGAGATCACGTCCGGCGACTCCTCGATCCGCTCCACGACGCGGTGCGCGCGCCACGGCTGCTCCGGGTCGGTCCCGCCCAGCGCGTAGAGCTTGGCCTCCTCCGCGATGAGGGAGCAGCCGAAGAGCCAGTACACCTCGTCCCAGGCGGCGCGCACCTCGGGTGTGACGGCGTCTCCGAGGACGACACCGACGGCATCGAGGAGATGATGTCCGACGATCGTGTACTGCCGCGCCTGGATCCCGAGCGACACGTGCTTGTGGGCGATCCGCTGCATGATCGGTGTGAAGTCCGGTGCCTCCGGGTCGATGAGGTGCACGGCGAAGGCGACGACCGATGCGGCGAGGGCCTTCGGCTGCTCGCCGATCGCCTGATTCGCGCGGTTGAAGACGCGGAGCAGCTCCGGGTGCGCGGCGAACATCTCCCGGTAGAACAGCGTCGTGATCTCGTCGGCATGCTGCGCGACGACCCCGGCGGTGGCGTGGACGATGGACTCGGACTCCGGGGAGAGCGTCATGACTCCCCTTCTCGTGTTCGTCATGATCCCCACCCTCGCCGACCGTGAACGAAGGCACCGCCGGTTCCACCGGGTTATTTCCGGTCGAACATCCAGCGCGTACAGGTCGCCGCGCCTACGCTCACCACATGCCTCGTCGCGCTCACGACTTCCGCGGACTGACACAACCCCGTCGGCTCCGTCTGCTCCGCATCGTCCAGGAGAAGCCCGGACGCTCCGCCCGCGCGCTCGCCCAGGAGAGCGGCATCCCGCTCAACACCGCACGGGATCACCTCCGGGTCCTGGAAGACGAGGGCCTGATCCGGAGCGAGACGCTGAGGGCGGGAACGCGCGGTCGTCCGCCGGTGGTGTTCCACCCGGTCCACGAAGCGTCATCGAGTTCCGTGGCCGCTGCGCGTGTCGAAGGCGCGATGACGCGAGGCCGGATGTACCGCGCGACGACGTCCGCCGGCGCGACGAGACTCGACGCCGACGCGTTGCGCCAGGTCGACGTGCTGTATGAGCACCTCGACGACGTGGGCCTTGATCCCGTCGTCGATGAGGATGCGCTGCGGATCGACCTCGTCCCCTGCCGCTATCGGCGACAACTCGCCGAGGATCAGGATCTCGTCTGCGACGTGCATGCTCAGCTCGTGCGCGACGTGCTCCGGCAGAGCGGTGGGCCGCTGGAGGTGCAGCGTCTGGACCCCTTCGTCACCGAGCACCGCTGCCTGCTGCTGCTCACTGCTTCGGGTCACCAGAACGACGTCGACGACCATGAAGACGGAGAAGACACGCGAGGCTGAGTCCTCCCCGGAGTAGTCGCCCTGTGTGGTCGTCCTGGGGATCGGCCCTCTGCGAGTTTCCGGTCCCCTTCCCGGTCTTCTCGCGTTTTCCCGCTCTCCTCGCGCTGCATTCCGGCTCCCCCGTCGTCTGCGCCCGCCCTTCGCCGACTCCGCTGTGTCTTCGTCGATGGATCCATACGGTACCCCCCTAGGGTATGGTTCCGGAGGAGGGATTCCCCTCTCCACTCCTTGCCCTCCTCGTCGAAACGGAGCACGTCGTGTCAGCGTCATCCTCAAGAAGTCCCGCCCGCTGGTGGGGACTCACCCTCATCGCCCTGGCGCAGTTCATGGTGATCATGGATGCATCGATCATCGGAGTCGCACTGCCGCGCATGCAGGCGGATCTCGGCTTCAGCCCGCACACCCTGTCCTGGGTCTTCAACGCCTACGTCATCGCCCTCGGGGGTCTGCTGCTGCTCGGCGGCCGACTCTCCGACCTCTTCGGGCCGCGGAAGATGTTCGCGATCGGCTGGGTCGTCCTCGCGATCGGCTCGCTCGTGGCCGGCTTCGCCGGAAACGTTCCTGTGGAACTGCTCGGCCGCATCCTGCAGGGCGTCGGCTCCGCGCTGATCGCCCCGGCCGCACTCACACTGCTGATGATGATCTTCGGCTCCAACCCCAGGGAGCTCACCAAGGCCATGGCCTTCTACGGTGCGGCGGCCCCTGCCGGTGGCACCGCCGGGGTCTTCCTCGGCGGCGTCATCACCGAGTTCGCCTCGTGGCCCTGGGTCTTCTTCATCAACGTGCCGATCGCCGTGATCGTGCTGGCCGTGATGTGGAAGGCACTCCCCGGCGGCAAGCTCGGCGCACGCGGATCCGTGGACATCCTCGGGGCTCTCACCGTGACACTCGGACTCGCGGCTCTCGTCTACGGCATCGTGCGCGCCGAGGTCGCCGGCTGGGCATCGGCGGAGACCTGGATCGCGATCGGCATCGGCGTCGTCCTGCTGGTGCTCTTCGTGATCATCCAGAGGGTGAAGCGTGACCCGCTGATGCGCCTGTCGATCTTCCGGTCCCCGAATCTCGGGGCCGCGAACATCGCGCAGGTCCTGCTCGGCGCGGCCTGGGTACCCATGTGGTTCTTCCTGAACCTCTACCTGCAGCAGGTCCTCGGGTTCTCCGCGTTCCCCGCGGGAGCCGCCCTGCTGCCGATGACGATCCTGATCATGATCGGGATGATCGTGCTCGCCCCGCGCATCATCGCGGCGGTCGGCCCCAAGGTCCCGATCGTTCTCGGCCTGATCATCTTGGCCGCGGGACTCGGCTGGATGGCATTCATCCGCCCCGACGGCAACTACTGGGTGGATGCCTTCGGGCCCTCCCTCGTCGTGGCATTCGGACAGGCTCTCGCCTTCATCCCGTCCCTGCAGACCGCGATCTCGGCGGCTCGACCCGAGGAAGGGGGCCTCGCCTCCGGCATCGTCAACACCAGCTACCAGGTCGGTTCCGCGATCGGGCTCGCCGTGGTCTCGGCGATCGCGGCCGGCTTCGGGTCGGGGCAGCTCGACGACCCCGTCGCTCTGACGAGCGGGTACTCGGCGGCGTTCATCGCCGCCGGCTCCATCGCGCTGCTCGGGGCCCTGCTCACGCAGATCCTCTTCCGCACGAAGAGGTCCGCCCACGCGATCGACACCCGCCAGGTGTAGCGAACACGCTGCCGCGCACGCGAGTCCGGCAGCTCCACCGCAAAGGGGGTGCCCGGAAGTCCCCGGGCACCCCGCCCCGAGATGAGAGAAGAACACACATGTCCACTCCCCGACTCCTGATCGCCTACGACGGCTCGACGAATGCGAAGAGCGCGGTCGAGACCGCCGCATCACTGTTCCCTGGCGCCGAGGCCGTCCTGCTCTACGCCCGACAGCCGATGGAGAGCTTCGCCGCCCATCTGCAGGGCCACCCGGATTTCGAGAACCTGCAGGGGCTCGCCGCCGCGGACCTGGACGCGTCCGAACTGGTTGCTTCCGAGGGCGCGGAACTCGCGCGTGCGCACGGGCTGAAAGCCGACCCGCTCGTCTCATCGACGGTCTCGACGGCATCCGAGGCCATCATCGAGGCGGCCGAAGAGCTCGACATCACCCTGATCGTGCTCGGCTCGCGGGGACTGCGGGGCCTCAAGGCCACGCTGCTGGGCAGCACCTCCGCGAACGTGCTCCACCAGGCCACCCGGCCCACCCTGGTGATCCCGTCGGACGCCGTGGCGCGAGCCCGCTACGAGAGCAGAGCCACCGGAGACCACGCCTGAGTCGAATCCCTCCGAGCGATACGCGTCTGCCCACCCCGCCACAGGAGGGGTGGGCAGACGCGTATCGCCCCGGGAAACCCGGAAGCGGGGCGCGGACTCGACGGGTAGGGCGGGCGGGACTTGAACCCGCGATCGTTGGGTTATGAGCCCACTGCCTTAACCAGCTTGGCCACCGCCCCGTACGGGTCTCAGCCTATCGGTCGGGGCGTTCAGACCGGAGTCGCCGCCGCGTGGGTCTGCGAGTGGCCGAGGTAGATGTCCGCGTTCGCGATCAGACCGGCGCGCTCGTCCTCGTCGAGGGCGCGACGCACCTTCGCCGGCACACCGGCCACGAGTGATCCGGCGGGGATCTCGGACCCGCCGAGGACCACGGCGCCGCCGGCGATCAGGCAGCCCGCTCCGATGACGGCACCGCTGAGGATGACCGCGCCCATGCCGACCAGCGTGCCGTCTCCGATCGTGCACCCGTGCACGACGGCGTTGTGCCCGATCGAGACCTTGGCGCCGACGACCACGGGATGACCGGAGTCGACGTGCACCGACACGTTGTCCTGCACGTTGGAGCCCGGTCCGATGACGATGCCTGCCGAGTCCCCGCGCAGCACGGCGTTGTACCAGACGCTCGAGCCGGCGGCGAGCGAGACGTCTCCGATGATGCGCGCGCCATCCGCCACGAACGCCGATCCGTCGATCGACGGCGCGCTCCCGGGCAGGGCGAGGACGGAGGCTCCGGCGGCGATGCTCATGAGGCGAGACTACCCTCACCGCCGCGGAAAAACGCGGAAGTGAGCCGAGCCTCAGCTTGCTTGCGGAATGTCTGAGGCTGAGTAGCGTTGTCTACATCAGATACGAGAATCCGTTCCGGAGGAGCACAAGATGAGCAAGGCACAGACCGTTTCCACCACCGCCATCGACCCGACCGTGGCTGCCGGCGCAGCCCAGTTCCTCTCCCCCGTCGTGCTCGGCCTCCAGGCCCTGACCGTCAACGGCAAGCAGGCCCACTGGCACGTCCGCGGAGCCAACTTCATCGGCGTCCACGAGCTGCTCGACACGATCGTCGCGCACGCCGGCGACTTCGCCGACACGGCCGCGGAGCGCATCGTCGCCCTGGGTCTGCCGATCGACGCGCGTGTGAACGCCGTCTCGGAGAAGGCCGGCGCCACCGCGGTCCCCGCAGGCTTCACCCCGTCGGACGAGCTCGTCCGCGCGGTCATCTCCGACATCGACGCCATCCTCGTCGACGTCAAGGCTGCGGTCGAAGGCCTCGACGAGGTCGACCTGACCAGCCAGGACGTCGCGATCGAGATCCAGCGCGGCCTCGAGAAGGACCGCTGGTTCCTGGTCTCGCACATCGCCGCCTGATCAAGGTCGCCTGACACTCGAAGGGGTGGTCCTCGGTTCTCCGAGGACCACCCCTTCGTCGTGCGTTCCGCGGGTTACGCGGTGTGCGTGACGTGACCGGCCAGCACCGTGGCGACGACCGGCATGGACCGGAGACCCTCCCCCGTCGCGGTGCGTGGGTCGACGGCGCAGAGGACGATGTCGGCCGGTTCCCCCGGGCGCAGGGTCGACCGCACACTCGCCTCGATCGCCTGGTCGACCGTGATCCGCTCCTCCGGATGCCACGGCTCCCGCTCATCGTCGGTGCGCGATACGGCGGCGGAGATGGCGTGCCACGGATCGAGCTCGGACACCGGAGCATCGGATCCGAAGCGCAGATGCGCTCCGGCGTCGCGCAGGGAGGCGAGCGGGTAGCCGATCGCGGTCTGCTCCGCCCAATGGCGGTCGACCAGATCGCGGTCGTCGACCGCATGCTGCGGTTGGACGCTGGCGAAGACGCCGAGACGCGCGAACCGGGCGAGGTCCGCGTGCCGCACCAGTTGCACGTGCTCGATCGAGCCGACGGCACCCGTGGTGGTGAACGCGTCCAGCGCCGAGGTGATCGCCCGGTCGCCGATCGCATGCACGGCGACGGCCAACCCGGAGCCGGTCGCCCGGGTCAGGAGTGCGACGAGCTCGTCGGACGGAACCGTGAGCACCCCGAAGTTGCCCGGATCGCCGGGATAGGCGTGCGAGCAGGCTGCCGTGCGCGTTCCGAGAGAGCCGTCGGTGATGACCTTCAGGGGGCCGACATGGATGAGCCCCCGTCCGGCGACCGGGACGTCGGGCTCCTCGCGGAGCTCTCCCGTGCGCAGACCGGCGGCGATCGCGCGCTCGAGGTCGAACGGGTACATGGCGAACTCGACGCGGTGCGAGGCGAATCCCGCCTGGACGCGACGGGGCCACGCCTCCGCGCTCCACGCCATGTCGAAGTCGACCAGACCGGTGATGCCGCGCGCGGCCGCCTGCTCCCCCGCGCGCATCATCGCACGGTCGCCGTGGGCGGCATCGACCGCGTTCAGGCGACGGGAGATCTCGAACGCGTCCGTCTCGCGCAGGACCCCGTCATCGGTGCGGAACCCTTCTCGCGCCAGGGCGGCCGTGTTGAGCCAGACGCTGTGCACATCGGCGTTGATGAGGTAGGTCGGGACCACGCCGGTCGCGGCGTCGAGGACCTCGAGCGATGGCCGGTCGGCCCACAGGGCGTCGCGGAACCCGGTCCCGACGCGACGCCCGTCCGGGAGCGCTGCGACGTCGCTCATCGCCGCGGCCGCCGCCGCTGCGGAGTCCGCCTGGCCGAGCGGTGCGCGCTCCGACGTCAGAGCCCACTGCACGGTGTGGACGTGGTTGTCCCACAGTCCGGGCACCGCCCAGGTGCCGTCTGCGTCGATCACCTCGCCCTGCGCCGGCAACGCGCCGGTGGGAGCGATGTCGACGATGCGTCCATCCGCGATGAAGATGTCCACCGGCTCGTCGTCGATCAGGAACTCGCGTCCCGGTCCGGCGATCCGCACGGCCCTGATGGTGTCGATCGCGGTTCCGCGTTCCGTCACTGCTTTCCTCCTCGGCGCGCATCCTGCGCACGCCGCATCTCCGCGGCCAGGGCCGGGTTCGTGTAGGGGCCATCGTCCGTGAGCGCGGCGATGACCGTCTCGATCGTCTCCGGCGACTTGTTCTGGCTGAGCTTCCTCTTGGCGACGATCCGGGTCGGGGTCAGCCGGAATCCGACCGTCCCCGCCGCGAGCCGCTCCACGTAGGCCGGGTCGTTCGGGCGCTCCCACATCCGGCGCGGCTCCGGCATCCTCGACTCGAATCGCTCCACCAGTCGGTCGAGGACCACGAGATTCTCCTCGGCGGTGAGGATCTCCGGCACGCCCGCGAGGTGCACCGCGGTGTAGTTCCACGTGGGGACCGCCGGGACATCGCCGTACCACCCCGGCGAGATGTAGCCGTGCGGTCCCTGGAAGACGATGAGGAGCTCGCGCGCCCCCATCCCGTGGATCAGATCATCCGGGCGCCCGACGTGACCGACGACGGTGAGGTCGTCGCGCGCGTCGTCCAGGAGCACGGCGTAGTGCGAGGCGACCAGCCCCTCGTCGGCGGCGCTCATGATCGTCGCCCACGGATTCGCCTCGATCACTCGGCGGATCTCGGGCACATCGGCCAGCGTGAAGCTGGGATTCTGTCGCATCCGTTCAGCCTAGAACCGTTGTGTCGATCGGGGGCGGGGTCATGCCTGGCAACGCGGGCACCAGTAGAGCTTGCGGGCGCCGATCTCCTCGAGAGCGATCTCGGTGCCGCAGATCCGGCACGGCAGGCCCGCGCGGTGGTAGACCCAGTGCCGGTCGTCGCGATTCGCCATCGCCGCGCGATAGTCCGCGCTCGTGAGCCCGTCCATCGTCATCATCTGGCCGGTCTCGACCCCGATCGCGAGGAGTCGCACCCAGTCGTGCCAGAGTGCACGCACGATCTCCTCGGGGACGTCCCGCCCCGGAGTGTGCGGGTTCAGACGCTGGCGGAACAGCATCTCGGCGCGATAGACGTTGCCGATTCCGCTCACGACCGACTGGTCCATCAGCAGCAGCGCGATGACGGTCGACTTCTTCCCGACGGCGCGGACGAAGCGCTCCTCGTTCTCCACGGGGTCGCCGACGAGAGGGTCGGGTCCGAGCTTCGCCACGGTCGCCAGCATCTCCTCCGGCGTCTGCAGCACGCAGGCCGTCGGTCCACGCAGATCGGCGGCGGTGATGTCGGTCATCAGTCGGAGACGCACCTGCCCGACGACCGGCGGGGGCCACTCCATGCCCTCGTCCGCGAGGCCTTTCGTCTGCTCCGACATGCGCACGTGCACGCGGGTGCGCCGAGGGGCGCCGATCGACGCGAGCGAGTTCTCCCCGGCATCGTCGAGGATAGGCTCATCGAGCACCGTGCCACGCTGGTTCGTCTGTCCCATCCGGCCGTTTGCCGAGGCGATGGTCGGATCGACGACGATCTCGCCGGCGAAGTCCCAGGCGCCGTAGAGACCGAGGTGCACGCGGAGCCAGAGGTCGCCCTCCGTCTCGAGGAACATCTGCTTTCCGACGGCCTGCACGCTGACCACCGCCCGTCCGTCGAGGACAGCGGCGCCCTCGGCGAACCGACCCTGCGGGCTGGAGGCGCTCAGGGTCTTGCCGACGAAGTTGCGGTCGAACTGCCGAGCGATCCGGTGGACGGAATGACCCTCGGGCATCTCAGGCCCGCGGATCCGGAAGGAGGGAGCCGTCGCGCTCGAAGTCCGCGATCTGACCGATGCGGCGCACATGCCGCTCGTCACCGGAGAACGGGGTCTCGATGAAGCGGTCGATGAACGACGTCACCTCATCGTAGGTGTGCTGCCGTGCGCCGATGGAGATGACGTTGGCGTCGTTGTGCTCGCGTGCCAGCTCCGCCGTGGAGAGGTTCCACACGAGGGCCGCGCGCACGCCTTCGACCTTGTTGGCGGCGATCTGCTCGCCGTTGCCCGAACCGCCGAAGACCACGCCGAGAGCCTCGACACCGGCGCGCTGGTCGGAGATGACCGCCTGCGCCGCCCGGATGCAGAACGCCGGGTAGTCGTCCACCGCGTCGTACTCGATCGGTCCGTGATCGACGACCTCGTGCCCCGCCGTGCGCAGGTGCTCCTGCAGCTTCGTGGAGAAGTCGAGTCCCGCGTGGTCGGTGGCGATGTGGATGCGCATGGCTTCCATCCTAGAAGTGCCCGCCGACGAACCGGGGTGTCACGGCGCGACGCCGGCGGCGGCCGGCTTGAAGCCCGCGCGGATGTTCTCGCAGCAGCCGGGGCGGCAGACGTCGAAACCGCCGGGAAGCGACGTCACGTGCGCACGCTCCTCGTTGGGACGCCCCTGGAGGCGCTCCTCGATGAGGTCGACGATGCCCGCGACGAAGGCGGGAGCGACTCCTGGCGTCGGGGTGCGCGTGAAAGCGAGACCGGCCTCCTCCGCCGCCTCGGCCGCCTCGGTGTCGAGATCCCACAGGACCTCCATGTGATCGCTCATGAACCCCACCGGGACGACGGCCACGGCCTTGCGTCCGCGCGACGGCAGTTCGCCGATGACATCGCAGACGTCGGGCTCGAGCCACGGCTGCGAAGCGGGGCCGGAGCGGGACTGGTAGACGAGCTCCCAGGACACGTCGGCCGCGGCCGGAACGGTCTGGCGGACGCGGTCCATGACCCAGGCGGCGACAGCCAGGTGCTGGGCGGCGTACGCGCCGCCCTCACCCCACTCGATGTCGCGCGCGCCGGACCGCTCGGCGTCGGCCGTCGGGATGCTGTGGGTGGAGAACAGGATCTGGATGTCGGCCGGGGCGATCCCGTCGGCGAGGAAGCCCTCGACCGCCTCGCGGACACCCGTCTCGAACGCTTCGACGAAGCCGGGGTGGTCGTAGAAGGGACGGATCTTGTCGATCGTGACGGTCTCCCCCAGTCCCGTCTCCTCCAGGATGCGGGCGAAGTCCTCACGGTACTGACGGCAGCTGGAGAAGGAGCTGTAGGCGCTGGTCGCGAAGGCCAGGAGCGTGTTGTGGCCGTTGGTCGACGCCTCGGTCACGACCTCTTCCAGATACGGAGCCCAGTTGCGGTTCCCCCAGTAGACGGGGAGCGTGATGCCGCGCTCGACGAGGGCGTTCTGGAGCGCCTCCTTGAGCACGCGGTTCTGGCCGTTGATCGGGCTCACCCCGCCGAAGTGGCGATAGTGATGCGCGACCTCCTCGAGCCGTTCGTCGGGGATCCCGCGCCCGCGGGTCACGTTCCGGAGGAACGGGATGACGTCCTCCTGGCCCTCCGGCCCGCCGAATCCGGCGAGCAGGATCGCGTCGTAGGCGACCGGCGTGGTCACGAAGGGCGCACCACCGGCGGCAGCAGGAGAGGCAAAGGGAACGGCATTCGGCTCGATCGCAGTCACCCCTCCATCCTTCCACCTCGACGGAGCGGTGGCGTCCGTCGTCCACCGTTTCTATCCACGGCCCCGCATGACGTCGAGGATCGAGGGCATCCACGGCACTGGCGTAGGCTGTCAGGGTTGCCGTCGGCGCCAACTGCGCCGAGCCCCGGTGGCATCCCCTCACCCCTGGGAGTACAGCTGTGCCTGGAGAGAACCTCACCCGTATCGAAGCGCAGGAGCGCCGCGACGTCATCGACACCCAGTCCTATGAAGTCGCTCTCGATCTGACCAAGGGCGCCGAGGTGTTCGGCTCCCGCAGCGTCGTGCGCTTCACCGCGACTCCGGAGGGCTTCACCTTCATCGACCTGATCGCCCGGGAGGTACGCGAGATCTCGCTCAACGGCGAGCAGCTCGACCCGAACGAGGTCTTCGCCGACTCGCGCATCGCCCTGACCGGCCTGCAGGCGGAGAACGTGCTGGTCGTCGACGCCGACTGCGAGTACACCAACACGGGCGAGGGCCTGCACCGCTTCGTCGACCCCGTCGACGGGGAGGTCTACCTCTACTCGCAGTTCGAGGTGCCCGACTCGCGTCGCGTTTTCGCCGTGTTCGAGCAGCCCGACCTCAAGGCGACGTTCCAGTTCACCGTGACGGCTCCGGCCGCGTGGAAGGTCGTCTCCAACTCCCCCACGCCCGAGCCCATCGTGCATGACGACGACGTGACCGCGACGTGGGGCTTCGAGCCGACGCCGCGCATCTCCTCGTACATCACGGCGCTCGTCGCCGGGCCGTACGAGTCCACGTTCTCGGAGCTGACGAGCGCGTCCGGCCGCGTGATCCCCCTCGGCGTCTACGGCCGCAAGAGCCTCTGGCAGCACCTCGACGCCGACTACATCTTCGACAAGACCCGTGAGGGCTTCGCCTACTTCGAGTCGAAGTTCGGCGTGCCGTACCCGTTCGCCAAGTACGACCAGCTCTTCGTGCCCGAGTTCAACGCCGGTGCCATGGAGAACGCGGGAGCGGTGACGTTCACGGAGACCTACGTCTTCCGCAGCAAGGTGACCGACGCCGTCAAGGAGCGTCGCGTCGTCACGATCCTGCACGAGCTCGCGCACATGTGGTTCGGCGACCTCGTCACCATGAAGTGGTGGAACGACCTGTGGCTGAACGAGTCGTTCGCCGAGTGGGCCTCCACCATCGCGACTGCCGAGGCCACCGAGTGGACCGAGGCGTGGACCACGTTCAACGCCATGGAGAAGACCTGGGCGTACCGTCAGGACCAGCTCCCCTCGACGCACCCGATCGTCGCCGAGATCAACGACCTGGAGGACGTGCAGGTCAACTTCGACGGCATCACGTACGCCAAGGGCGGCTCCGTCCTGAAGCAGCTCGCGGCCTGGGTCGGCATCGAGGAGTTCTTCGCCGGCGTCTCCCAGTACTTCCAGAAGCACTCCTGGGGCAACACCGAGCTGAGCGACCTGCTCTCCGAGCTCGAGGCCACCAGCGGCCGCGACCTGAGCACCTGGTCGAAGAAGTGGCTCGAGACCGCGGGCGTGAACACGCTGGAGCCGGTGATCGCCGAGGACCACGACGGGAAGATCTCGCGCTTCGCGATCACGCAGACGGCCCCGGCCGACTACCCCACGATCCGCCCGCACCGTCTCGGCATCGGCTTCTACACGCTGACGGACGGCTCGCTGACCCGTTCGCACTACGTCGAGGTCGACGTCGACGGAGACCGCACCGAGGTGCCGGAGCTGCACGGCATCGACCGTCCCGACCTCGTGCTGCTCAACGACAACGACCTCGCCTACGCGAAGATCCGTCTCGACGAGAAGTCGCTCGCCACCGCGATCGCCCACCTGGCCGACATCCACGATCCGCTGGCCCGCTCGCTGGTCTGGGGCGCCGCCTGGGACCAGACGCGTGACGCCGAGACCGGTGCATCCGCCTACCTCGACCTCGTCCTCGGCAACATCGGCCGCGAGACCGAGTCGACCACGGTGCGCACCACGCTCGCTCAGCTCCGCACCGCCGCGAACCTCTACGTCGCACCCGCCGACCGCGAGGCCGCCCGCCTCAAGGTCGCCGACGGTCTGTGGAACCTCGCGGAGTCCGCGGCGCCGGGCAGCGACAGCCAGCTGCAGTTCGTCACCGCGTTCGCGAACGCCCTCGTCACTCCCGAGCACGCCGGCATCATCGGTCGTCTGCGCTCGGGCGAGGACACGCTCCCCGGCCTCGAGGTCGACGCCGATCTGAACTGGCAGCTGCTCGTCGGCCTGGCCACCATCGGCGCGACGGATGCCGGGGCGATCGACGCCGCGCTCGCTGCGGACAACACCGCGAAGGGCGGCGAGTTCGCCGCGCAGGCTCGGGCATCGCTCCCGGACTCCGCCTCGAAGAAGGCCGCGTGGGCGTCGCTCATCGAGCGCGATGACGCTCCCAACACGATCGTCCGCTCGGCGGCACTCGGATTCACGCACCCGGCCGGTGCCGCGGTGCTGGCCGAGTTCGTGCCCGCGTACTTCGACATGCTCCTTCCCGTGTGGGAGTCGCGCACCTACCAGATCGCGCAGTACCTGATCGTCGGGCTGTTCCCGACCGCACTCGCCGACGTCGCGCTGCGTGACGCCACGCGTGCGTGGCTGGCGGCGAACCAGGATGCAGCGCCCGCACTGCGACGCCTCGTCCTCGAGAACCTCGCCGACGTCGAGCGTGCGCTGGCGGCACAGTCGCGCGACGCGGAGGACTGACCGCTCCCCCGCGCTGACCGCACCGAAACAGAGACCATCTCGCCCTCAGACGGCCTGTCCCACCGGGACTCGCCCTGACGGGAGCGGATGGTCTCCGTTTTCGCATGGCCGATCACCCAGCCGGTACAGAGGCCGGATCGCTAGGATCTGGAAGTGATGATGCTCCCCTTCACGACCACCCCTGCCCCCGATCCCGTCGAGATCCCCAAGATGTGGGCGGACCTCTCGGAAGGTCTGATCGAGCTCGGCAAGAAGGCCCTGGCCATCGCGATCATCATCGCGGCCTGCGTCGTGATCGGCCTCGTCCTGCGGATCGTGATCCGGCGCGTCGTGCACCGCATCGTAGACAGTGCGAAGAGCAAGGCCTCGGTCGACGACACGCAGGCTCTGGAACGATCGCCGCTCGCCGACATGCGTCTGGTGCAGCGCACGAGGACGCTCGGCACGATCCTGCAGAACATCGTGAACGTGATGCTCGTCGTGATAGCCATCGTGCTGATCGTGAACGCGATCGACAACAGCCTCCTCGGCTCGCTGACCCTGCTCACCGCCGCTGTCGGCGCCGGCCTCGGTTTCGGGGCGCAGAACATCGTCAAGGACGTCCTGAACGGCATCTTCCTCGTCGCGGAGGATCAGATCGGCATCGGCGACGTGGTCGATCTCGGGCTCGCGAGCGGTGTCGTCGAGTACGTCAGCGTCCGCATCACCCAGGTCAGGGACGTGAACGGCACCCTCTGGTACGTGCGCAACGGCGAGGTCACCCGCATCGGCAACATGTCGCAGGGCTGGGCGCGCGCGATCATCGACCTGGGCGTGCCGGCGGACTCCGACCTCGAGCAGGTCGAGCACATCATGCTCGAGACGGCGCAGGGGCTGGCGAAGGACCCGAAGTGGCGCACCCGCATCATCGAGAAGCCGGAGCTCTGGGGCCTGGAGTCGGTCGACGGGGACGCCCTCGTGGTGCGCATCGTGGTCAAGGCTCGCGCCAATGCGAAGGACGACGTCGCACAGGAGCTGCGTCGCCGCCTGCGGGCCGCCCTGCTCGAGAAGGACATCGCCGTGCCGAGCATGGCCGACGTCATGCCCACGGGCCTCGACGGAGCCCGTCGGGTGCGCGGGGCGAACCCGCCGAAGACCCGGCCGAATGCCGTCACGGGCGTGCCGATCATCCCCGACCGCGGCATCTGGCGCCGCAAGAAGCCCACCGACGACGGGAGCTCCCAGAAGTGACGTTCTACGACGAGATCGGCGGACACGAGACGTTCGCGAAGATCGTCTCGGTGTTCTACCGCGAGGTCGCCCTCGACCCGGTCATGAAGCCCATGTATCCCGAAGAGGACCTCGGCCCCGCGGAGGATCGTCTGCGGATGTTCCTCGAGCAGTACTGGGGCGGCCCGACGACCTATGGCGACACGCGCGGCCATCCTCGGCTGCGCATGCGCCACATGCCGTTCCACATCGATGCGGACGCGCGCGATCGTTGGCTCCGTCACATGAGGACGGCCGTCGACGAGGCCCAGTTGTCTCCCCTGCACGAATCGACGCTGTGGGACTACCTGGAGCGCGCCGCCTATGCCATGGTGAACACATTCGAGCCGTCGGGGATCGGCGCCGGCCCCGCCGGACGCCCCACGCTCGAGACCCGCTCACGTCAGGAATCAACGGAGAACTCATGACGAACACGCCCCTGTCCGCAGACGTCCTGGTGATCGGATGGGGGTTGGCCGGCTTGGTCGCCGCCGCAGAGGCGCTCGACGCGGGGCGTCGCGTGATCCTGGTGGACCAGGAGCCGCGGACGAACCTCGGCGGGCAGGCCTGGTGGTCGTTCGGCGGGCTGTTCTTCATCGACTCGCCCGAGCAGCGTCGCTTCGGCATCAAGGACTCCCTGGAGCTCGCGACCCAGGACTGGTTCGGGAATGCGGCGTTCGATCGTCCCGAGGACGAGTGGCCCCGCCGGTGGGCGGAGGCGTACCTGCAGTTCGCGGCCGGCGAGAAGCGCGCGTGGCTCCGTGAGCGCGGAGTGGGGTTCTTCCCCGTCGTCGGGTGGGCGGAGCGAGGCGGATACGGCGCGATCGGCCCCGGCAACTCGGTCCCCCGCTTCCACATCACCTGGGGCACCGGTCCCGGCATCGTCGCTCCGTTCGCGGCCGCCGTGGAGCAGGGCGAACGCGAAGGCCGTCTCACCGTGCTCCCGCGCCACGGCGTCTCGGAGCTGATCGTGACCGACGGCACCGTGACGGGTGCCCGCGGCAGCATCCTCGCCTCCACCGGTGCCCGGCGCGGTGAGGAGACGACGCGCGACGTCATCGGGGACTTCGAGATCACCGCCGGTGCCACCGTCGTCTCGTCGGGAGGCATCGGAGGCAATCACGACCTGGTGCGCGCCGCATGGCCGGCACGCCTCGGCACCCCGCCGGAGCACATGCTCACCGGCGTGCCCGCCTACGTCGACGGCTCCATGCACGCCGTCAGCGAGGCTGCGGGCGCCCGTCTGATCAACGGCGACCGGATGTGGCACTACGTCGAGGGCATCACGAACTGGGACCCGGTGTGGCCGTCCCACGGGATCCGCATCCTGCCGGGCCCCTCCTCGCTCTGGCTCGATGCCACGGGCTCGCGCCTCCCCGTGCCGCTCTTCCCCGGATTCGACACGCTCGGCACGCTCCAGCACCTGCGCACGACCGGCCATGACCACTCGTGGTTCGTCACGTCGCGGCAGATCGTGGAGAAGGAGTTCGCGCTCTCCGGCAGCGAGCAGAACCCCGATCTCACGGGCAAGGACGTCGGGCTGCTGCTGAAGTCGCGGCTCGCCAAGGGTCCGACGGGCCCGGTGCAGTCCTTCCTCGACGAGGGCGCCGACTTCATCGTGGAGAACGATCTCGACTCCCTGCTCGAGCAGATGCAGAAGCACCCGGGTGGCGAGCTCCTCGACATCGAGAACGTGCGTCGCGAGGTGGTCGCCCGCGACCGTGAGATGGAGAACGACTTCACGAAGGATGCCCAGATCGGGATGCTGCGCTCCATGCGCGGCTACCGGGGCGACAAGCTCATCAGGACGGCCGCACCGCACCGCCTGCAGGACCCCGCCGCGGGTCCGCTCGTCGCGGTGAAGCTGCACGTCCTCACCCGCAAGTCCCTCGGCGGGATCAACACCGACCTCGAAGGTCGGGCCCTGAACGCTGCGGGGACCCCGATCCCCGGGCTCTACGCGGCGGGCGAGGCGAGCGGGTTCGGTGGAGGCGGCGTGCACGGGTACCGCGCGCTGGAGGGGACCTTCCTCGGAGGGTGTCTCTTCTCCGGTCGCGCGGCAGGACGAGCGGCTGCCGCGGCTGCAGGCTGAGCACGCGGGTTCCGGCCACGGGCGGATTCCGCGGTGCTGGCGGTTCGGTCGGTGCGTATCCCTGTCCTCCGCGCGCGACCAGTGCGGGTGATCGGCGCCTCGGCGCTGTGGCGACCTAGAGGGCGGAACCGGAGCCGGTGCCGCGCACGCTCGTGAGTCCGGAGGCCACCGGTCCACGGGCGAGCACATGACCACGGCGGAACGCCAGGCGGGTCCACCGGCCGGACCGTGACACGGGCACCTGCTCCTCGCCGGAGATGAAGCCCATCGCGTCGGCGGCGAAGGCGATCCCACGCGGAACGCCGTCGAGGTCTTCGTCCGGCTCGCCCCAGATGGCGGCGCGCAGGGCGCGAACCGCCTCCTCGCCCGAACCCGGGCCGGCGCCGCGGGCGACCGCGGAGATCCCCCACTGGGCGCGCTGGGCGATCACCGACGCCGCGAGCGTCGACACCGGCGCCCACCCGCTCCGCGGAGGAGCGACACCCGCCCACGCCGGCGAGAGCCCCGTGTCGGGGAGCGTCAGTCTGTGCTCCTCATCTGTCTTCGCGAGCTGGTCGACGACGACATCGCACTCGAGCTCGGGGTCGGCGTGCACGATCCGCATCGCCAGGATCGTCGGCGTCTGGTCGAACAGACCGTGCGGAGCGAGGGCTGCCGTCGTCAGGGCGAGGACACCGTTCGTCGCCTGCAGCCGGACCCCCTCATCCGAGATCCTGGTCGCTCGACCGACGAATGTGAGGACGTCCCTGGCGGTGTCCGGGTCGGCGAGGAGAAGGTGATGCGGCACGCGTTCTAAACTACCAACGGAGCGGCGCCTCGGTCGCGGAGAGGAACCCATGAGCGCGGAAGCACACGCCGTCCAGACCGTCCAGCGACTTCTCGAGGTCCTCGACCTCGACTCGACCCAGGCACGGACCACGGAGGACATCTTCACCGGTTCCTCGCACCCGATGCCCACCGGACGCATCTACGGCGGACAGGTTCTCGCGCAGGCCCTCCTCGCGGCGGAGCGCACCCTTCCCGAGGACCGCGCGGTGCACTCGATGCACGGCTACTTCCTCCGCCCGGGCGACGCCAGCCAGGGCATCACCATCGCCGTCGACCGCATCCACGACGGACGCTCGTTCTCGACGAGGCGCACGCAGGCGTATCAGAACGGCGTGCCGATCTTCTCGATGATCGCCTCGTTCCAGGATGAGGACCCGGGGGTGGAGCACGCCGAGCCGATGCCCGAGGGCATTCCCGCACCGGAGGACCTGGCGCCCGACGAGGAGCGCGTGCACGGGCTGCCGGACGGCACCGCCCGCATGCTGAGCGACCGCGCCGCGGACATCCGCCACGTGGACTCGCCGATGTACCTGCCGAGCACCGACTCCCGGGTACCGCGTCAGGCCGTGTGGATGCGCCTCCGGGCGCCGCTTCCCGACGACCAGCGCCTGCACCGCGCCGCTCTCGCATACCTCAGCGACATGACGATCCAGGAATCGATCCTGCGGGCCCACGGCGTCTACTGGGCGCTGCCCGGCCTCAAGGTCGCGAGTCTCGACCACGCGATGTGGTGGCATCGTCCGGCACGCGTGGACGAGTGGCTGCTGTACGTGCAGGAGTCCCCCAGCGCCCGCGGAGGCCGCGGACTCGCGACGGGACGCATCTACACGCGCGACGGTGTGCTCGTCGCGAGCGTCGCGCAGGAGATCATGATCCGCGTTCCCGACGCAGACCCGTCCTGAGGTCTGCACCTCCGCGGGCCGGTCGACGAACGCGAGGTCGTCGACCGGAGGATGCTCAGCGGTGCGCGTACTCGATCGACGGGCCGACGAACGGCTCCCAGGCGTCGCGCATCTCCTGCGTGAGGCGTGTCGGGCGCCCCGTCTGCGCGTCCACGAGCACGATGATCGCCGTCGAGCGCGCGTAGATCTGCCGCGGCTCGGCGGCAGGATCGTTGTGCACCTCGTAGCAGACCTCGACGCTGGATCCCCCGAGCTTGCCGAACCACATCTGCACTTCGAGGGGACGACGCTGGTACGGCACCGGAGCGAGGTACTCGATCTCCTGGCGCGCGATGAGCGTCAGGATGCCCTCGTCGATGCCGGAATCGAGCACGGCCGTCGTAGGCGCCTCCTCACCGGGGCCGGCACGCCAGAACGCGCGTACGCGCGCCTCCTCGAGCAGTTTCAGCATCGAGGTGTTGTTGACGTGGTTGAACGCATCCAGGTCACCCCAGCGGAGGTGGATCGGGATGTGCAGGCGCGGCCCCGGCGAAGCGGACATCACGGTCTCAGTCGCGGGTGAGCTTGCGGTGCGTGGAACGGTGCGGCTTGGCCGCATCCGGTCCGAGGCGCTCGATCTTGTTCTCCTCGTACGCCTCGAAGTTGCCCTCGAACCAGTACCACTGGTCGGGCTTCTCGTCGGTGCCCTCGTAGGCGAGGATGTGCGTCGCGATGCGGTCGAGGAACCACCGGTCGTGGGTGATGACCACCGCGCAGCCGGGGAACTCGAGCAGGGCGTTCTCGAGGGAGCTCAGGGTCTCGACGTCGAGGTCGTTCGTGGGCTCGTCGAGGAGCAGCAGGTTGCCACCCTCCTTGAGCGTCAGAGCGAGGTTCAGGCGGTTGCGCTCACCACCGGAGAGCACGCCGGCCTTCTTCTGCTGGTCGGGGCCCTTGAAGCCGAACTTCGACACGTAGGCGCGGGACGGGATCTCGGTCTTGCCGACCGTGATGTAGTCCAGGCCGTCGGAGACGACCTCCCACAGCGTCTTGTTCGGGTCGATGTTGGAGCGGGACTGGTCGACGTAGCTGATCTTGACCGTCTCGCCGACCTTCAGGTCGCCGCCGTCGAGCGGCTCCAGGCCGACGATCGTCTTGAACAGCGTGGTCTTTCCCACACCGTTCGGACCGATGACGCCGACGATGCCGTTCGGCGGCAGGCTGAAGCTCAGGCCGTCGATGAGCGAACGCCCGTCGAAGCCCTTCTTCAGGTTCTTGGCCTCGATCACGATGCTGCCCAGACGCGGACCCGCGGGGATCTGGATCTCCTCGAAGTCCAGCTTCCTGGTGCGCTCGGCCTCGGATGCCATCTCCTCGTAGCGGGCGAGACGGGCCTTGGACTTGGTCTGGCGGCCCTTCGCGCTGGAGCGGACCCACTCCAGCTCCTCCTTGAGGCGCTTGGCGAGCTTCGCGTCCTTCTTGCCCTGGATCTCCAGGCGCTCGCCCTTCTTCTCCAGGTAGGTCGAGTAGTTGCCCTCGTAGCCGATCAGGCGGCCGCGGTCGACTTCGGCGATCCACTCGGCGACGTGGTCGAGGAAGTACCGGTCGTGGGTGATCGCGATGACCGCGCCCTTGTACGCCTGCAGGTGCTGCTCGAGCCAGAGAACGCTCTCGGCGTCGAGGTGGTTGGTGGGCTCGTCGAGGAGCAGCAGGTCGGGCTTCTGGAGAAGGAGCTTCGCGAGCGCGACACGACGCTTCTCACCACCGGAGAGCGGGGCAATCGCGGCGTCTCCCGGCGGGGTGCGGAGGGCGTCCATCGCCTGGTCCAGCTGCGAGTCGAGATCCCAGCCGTCCGCGGCGTCGATCTCCTCCTGCAGCGAGCCCATCTCCGCGAGGAGTGCATCGAAGTCCGCGTCGGGGTCGGCCATGAGCGCCGAGATCTCGTTGAAGCGGTCGAGCTTCGCCTTGATCGCGATGCCGTCCTGGATGTTCTCGAGCACGGTCTTCGACTCGTCGAGCTCCGGCTCCTGCATCAGGATGCCGACGGTGTAGCCCGGGGAGAGCTTGGCCTCACCGTTGGACGGCGTGTCCAGACCCGCCATGATCTTGAGGATCGTCGACTTACCGGCACCGTTCGGGCCGACCATGCCGATCTTCGCTCCCGGGAGGAACGCCATCGTGACGTCGTCGAGGATGAGCTTCTCGCCCACCGCCTTGCGCGCACGAACCATCGAGTAGATGTACTCAGCCACCGAAAACCGCTCCTTCTATTGGCGTCGAAGATCGACACTCCAGCCTACCGGCCCCTGGCGTGTCACCAGTCGATCGGACGTGTGGTGCCGACGAGGCAGCGTCCCTCCGCGAGCTGAGGCATGACCGCGGTGACGACCTGACCCGTGGACGGCCCCACCTGGCCGATCAGGCAGTCGCTCTTCCCCCAGCGCACCGAGAACTGCAGGCTCTCGGCCGGGTTGCCCACCGTCGACTGGTCCTGCGTGACCTGCATGGCCGCGCGATCGAAGCCCGCGCCGATCAGCGCATCGATGTAGGCCCGCCCGGACCCGCGCTGGTCCGTCCCCCAGACGCCGTCGGCGACCGCCGTGAAGACGGGGAGGTTGTCCTCCGCTGTGCCGTCCGGCACGAGCACCGGCGCCGCCGGTGTCGTGGGCGCCGCGCTCGGCGAGACCGTGGCCGACGGCGACGCCGATGGCCCGGGGCCCGGGGCGCAGGCCGACAACAGCAGGAGAGCGGCCACGGAAGTCGCGAGGACCCCTGCCGCACGGGAAGACGAGAGGACCGATCGACGAAGCACGTGCCCGATTCTACGTCGCCCTCCGTCCCGCTCCGCTCGATCGCTCGACCGTCGCGGACATCGCCGGTCTCCGTGATTCAGGGCCGCCCGCTCACCGCTCCCACCTCGGCATCCGTGCTCGGCACCGCCCACGCCAGGTTCAGCGGCGCGGACTCGATGCCGCCGCTCTCCGCCCGTTCGGCCCCGGTCCCCTGCTCCCCGGCTTCGGCCGATCCGCTCTCCGGTGATTCGACGCGGGCCGCCGTCGAGCGCGTCTGGGGGCGATACGCGGTGGTCCCCCATCGCAGATCGTGGCCGATCGCATCGGCCTCGATGTCGACGCTCGTGCCGTGCCGGTCGTTGCTCTCCCAGTCGCGGATCCTGAGGCGCCCGGTGACGATCACGCTGTCACCGGTGCGCAGCGACGCCTTGGCATGCTCCCCCAGCTGCCGGAACGCGGCCACCGAGAACCAGTTCGTGCCGGAGTCGGTCCACGTCTGCGTCGCCTCGTCGAAGCGTCGGTGAGTGCTGGCGAGACGGAAGTTCGTGACCGGCACCCCTCCCTTCGTCTGGCTCTGCGTCGGGTCTGTGGCCACTCTTCCCACGATGGTCAGCGTGTCGATCATGTCTCTGTCCTTTCGGTGACCGGATCTCGTCCGGGATCTGACCAGCGTGCGCGACACGACCGTTGGCCCGGAGCCAGGAACACGCGTCCGGTGGACAGTTCCCTCGATCGGTGCAGTGTGCAGAAAGGGCAGATGGCACGCAGTTCCCGGCTCCGGAACGAATGTCGGTGGTCGGTCATATCTTCGAAGCGAGAAAGGAGTTCCGATGACCGACAACCTGATCACCTCACTTCCCGAGATCCCGATCGCGACGCCCCGACTCTCCTCTGCCCGAGAGCACCTGGTGCGTGCGGCGGATCACCTCTGGCGGGTCCAGGACCGGCGTGAGCATGTCCTCGGACATCTCCGCGTCGTCTCCGATCCGCTCGGTCTCCGCTACCGCGCCGAACGCCTCCACCTGGCGACCGGTGCCTTCCGCGTCATCGGCGAGTTCTGGCGCGTGGACGATGCCGTCGCGGCCCTGCGCAACTCCTGAAGGGGCCGGCACGCCCGCACCAGCGGCCGGCGGTGACTCGCCGAACACCGTCACGATCATGCGGAGACGAACGGCTGCGGCGTTGCATCGAACCTGGGAAGCGCCCCCGGCAGGATTCGAACCTGCGACCAAGAGATTAGAAGGCTCCTGCTCTATCCCCTGAGCTACGGAGGCGGATGCATCTACCGTACCGCGACCCCGTGGCGTCGTGCGGTACCGCACCCCGGCAGACGATGTCGGGGCCGTCGATAGTATGGCGACATGGTATCTGCGTCCGAGAACGATCGTCTCGTATGGATCGACTGCGAGATGACGGGGCTCGACCTGGCGGTCGATGAGCTCGTCGAGATCGCCGTCGTCATCACCGATTTCGAGCTCCGCCCGATCGACCCGGGGTTCCAGGTGGTGATCCGCCCGAGCGAAACCGCCCTCGCCCACATGAACGACTTCGTCACCAAGATGCACGAGACGTCCGGTCTCATCGAGGAGATCCCCCTCGGCGTCTCCCTCGAGGAGGCGGAGGCTCAGACGCTCGCGTACATCAAGCGTTTCGTCCCGCTCGAACGCAAGGCGCCCCTCGCCGGCAACACCATCGGCACCGACCGGATGTTCCTCGCGAAGTACATGCCGCAGGTGGACCAGTGGCTGCACTACCGGAACGTCGACGTCTCGAGCATCAAGGAGCTCTCGCGTCGCTGGTATCCGCGCGTGTTCTTCCAGGCCCCCGCGAAGGACGGCGGGCACCGCGCTCTCGCCGACATCCTCGAGTCGATCCGCGAGCTCCGCTACTACCGCGAAGCCGTCTTCGTCGAGGAGCCCGGACCCTCCAGCGACGACGCGCGGGAGATCGCCGCCCGCACGGTGTCCGAGTTCACTCCGAACATGTAATAGACTCGTATGGTTGCCCGCTCCGGTGGGCACATGGTGGGTATAGCTCAGCTGGTAGAGCGCTGGCTTGTGGTGCCGGATGTCGCGGGTTCGAGTCCCGTTACTCACCCTCCGGAAGAAGGCCCGAATCGCGAGATTCGGGCCTTCTTCGCATTCCGGCGGAGAGCGGCGCCCCTCCCCCGAAGCTCTAGACTGACGTGGTGTCACTCGCGGTCTGGTTCTCGTTGCTCACCGCGTCCGTCGTCATCAGCTTCACACCAGGGGCCGGTGCGATCAACACGATGTCGAATGCCCTGAATCAGGGGTGGCGACGCTCGATCTGGGGCATCGTCGGACAGCAGATCGCCCTGGTCGTGCACGTCGCGATCGTCGCCGCCGGCGTGGGACTCCTGGTCTCCCGCTCGGAGTTCCTGTTCAACGCCATCCGTTATGCGGGTGCCGCGTACCTCGTGTTCCTCGGGATCCGCCTGATCCTCACCAAGCCCGCCGTCGTCGTGGACGAAGCGCCCGTCCCCGTCGACTCCCGCGAGAGCCACTGGTCGATGATCCGCCGCGGCTTCTGGGTCAACCTCCTCAACCCCAAGGCCATCGTCTTCTTCCTGGCCTTCATCCCGCAGTTCATCCGTCTGGACCAACCTCAGCTGCCGCAGTACCTCACGCTCATCGCGACCGTGATCGTGGTCGACGTGATCGTCATGTGGGGGTTCTTCGCCGCAGCCGCGCGCCCGTTCCGACGGCTCACCCGCTCCGCGCGCGGCCAGCGCATCCTGAACACCGTGTTCGGCGCGCTCTTCATCGTGGTGGCCGCCATCCTGGTGCTCCTGCACTGAGCACCGCGGTCGTGGTCGCGCGCCCCTAGGCTGGAGGGGATGGACATGGATGCCGCCGCTTTCGAGGAGCTCGTGATCGACGAGCTCGATGCGCTGCCCGACGACATGGTCGAGGGCCTGGAGAACGTCGTCTTCGTCGTCGAGGATCGCCCCGAGGACGGCACCCTCGACCTGCTCGGGCTGTACGACGGGCTGGCACTCACGGAACGGACGCAATACGGCATGGGCGAGCTGCCCGACCGGATCGTGCTGTACCGCGAGCCGCACCTGGCCCAGTGCGAGACCCACGACGAGCTGCGCGACGAGATCCACACCACGCTCGTCCACGAGATCGCGCATTTCTACGGCATCGACGACGAGCAGCTGCACGAGATGGGCTGGGCATGACGACGCCCGCCGCCGTGCCGGAGCTCGACGAGATCACCGATCTGCGCGCCGCCCCCATGGAACCCTGGCAGGTCGTCGTGTGGAACGACCCCGTGAACCTCATGAGCTACGTGGTCCGCGTCTTCCGCACCTACTTCGGCTACTCCGCGGATCGCGCGACCGCGCTCATGCTCGCGGTGCATCACGAGGGACACGCGGTCGTCGCCACGGGGCCGCGCGAGACGATGGAGGTGCACGCTCAGGCGATGCACGACTATGGACTGTGGGCGACGGTCAGGAAGGCCCCGCAGTGAGCACCGAGTTGATCGTGATGCCGATCACCGTGATCGAGGAGTTCCACCTCGCCCAGCTCGTCGACGACTTCGTCGAGCTCGTCGACGGGTCCCGGGACGACGGCGACCCGGCTCTGGAGAGACTGACGCCGAGCCCCTATCCCTATGACGCGGATGCCGCCGCAGGGTTCGCCGACACCACGCGCGATGACCTCCTGGACCGGCGCCTGGTGGACGCACGTCGGGTCCGGGCATCCCTCGACGAGTTCCGCAGCGGCATCGACGCCCTGTCGGAGGGTGAAGCGCTTCGGACCCATGACGTGCTCGTCCCCACCGACAGCATCGACGCCTGGCTCCGGACCCTCACCGCCATCCGCCTCGTCATCGCGACACGGCTCGGGATCACCTCGGACGACGAGACCGGAACGGATGGCCGGCACGACGTGTACGACTGGCTCGGCTACCGCCTGGAGCTGCTGATCCAGGCCGCCGATGAGCTCGACGCCGGCTGAGCGGCGGACGCTCTAGGGGATCTCGACGATCCGCGTGGCGAGTGCCCGAGGATCGTCCCGCTCGATGTGTCGACGTTCCTGTGCCGCCCAACGGTCCCAGTGCGGACGATAGGTATCGCCGTCGCGAGCCAGGGCACGAGCCTTCCGCGACTCCGCTGCCGACTCCACCCAGACTCTGATGTCGGCCAGTCCAGCCGTGGAAGGCCGCAGGATGCCGCTGCCCTCCACGATCACCCCCAGCGCGGGGTCGACGGCGTGACTCTCCGCCTCGGCCTGCGCCTCCCAGTCCCACCGACGCCAGGTCCCGAGGTATCCACGGCCGTGCGGGCGCAGAATCCACTCGAGCGCCCGTTCCGCTCCGTCGTCGAGCCCGTCCCATCCCGGATACAGCGAGTCGAGCGCGATCAGCTGCACGTTCCCGAGGACAGGCCAGCGCCGCACCAGCCGCGACGCCAATGACGACTTGCCCGCTCCGCTGCCGCCGTCGATCAAGACGACGGGATTCGCCGCGGCGACGGCCCGCACGTCTTCCTCGATCAGCGCCGCAGCGCGCTCCAGAGCCGCTGCGACCGGGTCGTCACTTCTTGAGGGCACGGATGATGCGAGTGAGTGCCCGCCCGGCAACCCAGACGAACGGCACGGCCACGACGAGCAGCGTGACGATGTTCGGCTCGAACCGCAGCCCCTCCTCACGCCGGACGTAGACGCCGACCGGCACCGAGACACCGCCGCCGCCACCGCCCTCGGCTCCGTCGCCGCTGCCACCGCCGAAGCCGGAGTAGGTGAATGCGACCGGAGTGATGCTCACCCCATCGACGTCCTGCGGCTCTCCGTACGCGCTCTTCACGCCGAAGGACGCAGCTTGCTTTCCGAGTTCCAGTGCAATGTTCGGCATACCCCCACGGTAGTCGAGGAACACCCGGCGCGTGGGATCAATCCAGGCCGTGCGCCTTGGGATGCTGCGCGGCACCGCGACCGTCTCCTCGGCCGATGTGTCGTGCACGGCTGATCGTCGCCGTGCCGAAGCGGGCGACGGCCTCGTCGACGGCACCCTCGACCTTGCGCCAGTCCTCGTCGTCGTCCCAGAGACCCAGACCGCCGCCGCCCGCCGGGCGCAGGTTCTCCGCGCGGACGCCGACGAGTCGTACGGGGTCGCGCCGATCGATCTGCTCGAACAGCGTCTGGGCGGCCTCCCCGATGCGCTGGCCGACCGCGGTGGGCTCGCTCAGCGTCATCGAGCGGTTGAGCGTGCGGAAGTCGTCGAAGCGGATCTTGATCGCCACGGTCGCCGTCTCCCACTCCGCGCGACGGAGCCGTGCCGCGACGCGGTCGGCCAGGCGCAGGAGCTCGGCGCGGAGGAAGCCGCGATCGAGGATGTCCTCGTCGAACGTCTCCTCATGCCCGATGCTCTTCTCCACGCGCTCGGTGTCCACGGCGCGTGCATCCTCTCCGCGGGCGAGCAGGGTCAGGCGCGCGCTGAGGGCAGGGCCGACCGCGCGCTCGAGCATCTCGCGCGAGGACTCCCGGATGTCGCCCACGGTGCGGATGCCTCGCGCCTCGAGCGCTTCCGCAGCTTTGGGGCCGACGCCCCACATCGCTCGCACCGGACGCGGCGTCAGGAAGTCGAGGGTCTCCTGTGCGGGGACGACCAGCATGCCGTCGGGTTTGGCGATGGTCGAAGCCATCTTCGCGACGTGCTTGGTCGCCGCGACACCGACGCTGCAGGTGATGCCGACCTCGTGGAGGACGCGCTCGCGGATGAGCTCGGCGATCTGCGCCGGACTCCCCCACAGCCGCCGCACTCCCTGCACGTCGAGGAAGGCCTCGTCGACGGACAGCGGCTCCACGAGCGGCGTGAACGACTCGAAGATCGCCATCACCTGCCGCGACACCTCCTGGTAGCGGTGGAAGTGCGGGAGCACGATGCGCGCGGACGGGCACAGCCGCAGTGCCTGCGAGACCGGCATCGCCGCGCGCACGCCGTAGCGGCGGGCCTCGTACGAGGCGCTGGACACGACCGAACGCCCGTCCGGCGCCCCGATGATGAGCGGGAGGCCACGGAGCGAGGGATCGTCGAGCACCTCGACGGCCGCGTAGAACGCATCCATGTCGACGTGCAGGATGCGCGTCCCGGTGTCGTCGGCGTCGGCGGACGAGACGATCCGCCCTCTGCCGTCACCGTGTCCCATACGACCATTCTCCCCCGGACCTCCGACAGGAGACCCGGGGGCACGCGCTACTGGGCAGCGCGCTCGAGAATGAGTTCGCGGACGCGCGCGGCGTCGGCCTGGCCCTTCATGGCCTTCATCACGGCGCCGATCACGGCTCCGGCGGCCTGCACCTTGCCGTCCTTGATCTTGGCCATCACGTCGGGCTGCGCGGCGAGGGCCTCGTCGATGGCGGCGATCAGCGCGCCGTCGTCGGACACGACCGCGAGTCCACGGGCGTCGACGACCTCCTGCGGGGTGCCCTCACCGGCGATGACGCCTTCGAGCACCTGGCGCGCGAGCTTGTCGGTGAGCGTTCCCGCGTCGACGAGTTGCTGCAGAGCCGCGACGTTCTCCGGGCTGATCAGCTCGGTGGCGTCCTTCTCCTGCGCGTTCGCGAGACGGGAGATCTCCCCCGTCCACCACTTGCGGGCCGTCGCCGGAGTCGCACCGGCGGCGATCGTCGCCTCGACGACTTCGAGCAGTCCGCCGTTGCGCACGTCCTGGAACTCCAGGTCGGTGAAGCCCCACTCCGTCATGAGACGGCGACGGCGGGCCACCGGCTGCTCGGGCAGGGCTGCGCGCAGCTCCTCGATCAGTTCCGCGGCGGGCTCCACCGGCAGCAGATCGGGCTCGGGGAAGTAGCGGTAGTCATCCGCGTCCGACTTCGGACGACCCGGCGAGGTGGTGCCGGTGTCCTCGTGCCAGTGCCGCGTCTCCTGCGTGATGGCGCCGCCGTCGGCGAGGATCTGCGCCTGACGCTGGATCTCGTACTTCACGGCCCGCTCGACGGAGCGCATCGAGTTGACGTTCTTCGTCTCGGTGCGGGTGCCGAGCTTGTCGGTGCCCCGCGGACGCAGCGAGACGTTCGCGTCACAACGCAGGTTTCCGCGCTCCAGCCGGGCCTCGGAGATGCCGAGACCGCGGACGATGTCGCGGATGGCCTGCACGTAGGCCTTGGCGACCTCCGGTGCGCGGTGCTCGGTGCCGTAGATGATGTTCGTCACGATCTCGACCAGGGGGACGCCCGCGCGGTTGTAGTCGACGAGCGAGTACTCGGCGCCCTGGATGCGACCGGTCGCTCCACCCATGTGGGTGAGCTTGCCGGCGTCCTCCTCCATGTGCGCGCGCTCGATCGGGATCGTGATGAGCGTGCCGTCCTCGAGCTCGACCTCGACCGATCCCTCGTACGCGATCGGCTCGTCGTACTGCGAGATCTGGTAGTTCTTGCCCAGGTCCGGGTAGAAGTAGTTCTTCCGGGCGAAGCGGCTCGACTCCGCGATCGAGCAGCCGAGCGCGAGGCCCAGGCTGATCGACGAGCGGATCGCCGTCTCGTTCACGACGGGCAGCGAGCCCGGCAGACCGAGGTCGACCGGGGCGATGAGCGTGTTCGGCTCCGCAGCGTGGAACGCCTCGTTGGCCGGGTTCGGCGCATCGGAGAACATCTTCGTGTTCGTGTTGAGCTCGACGTGCACCTCGAAACCGAGGACCGGCTCGAACAGCTCGAGCGCCTTGTCGAAGTCCATGAGCTTGGCGGCGGCGGCCATCAGCGGTTCCCTCCTGCGAGCTGCGGGGCACGGGTGAGCAGCGGCGCACCCCACGAGTCGACGAGCAGCGTCTCGAGCGCGGCACCGACCTTGTAGAGACGAGCGTCCTCGCGCGCCGGAGCGATGAACTGGATGCCGACGGGCAGACCGTCATCGTCCGCCAGACCGCTCGGGATCGAGATACCGGGGACGCCGGCGAGGTTCACCGGGATGGTGGTGATGTCGTTGAGGTACATCTGCAGCGGGTCGTCGATCTTCTCGCCGAGCTTGAACGCCGTGGTGGGCGCCGAGGGCGTGGCGATCACGTCGACCTCGGCGAACGCGTTCGCGAAGTCCTGCTGGATGAGCGTGCGGACCTTCTGCGCACTGCCGTAGTAGGCGTCGTAGTATCCGGCCGAGAGGGCGTAGGTGCCGAGGATGATGCGGCGCTTGACCTCATCGCCGAAACCGGCGTCGCGGGTCGCGGACATCACGTCCTCGACCGTCGGGTTGCCGTCGGGGGTCACTCGCAGGCCGAAGCGCACCGAGTCGAACTTCGCGAGGTTGCTCGAGGCCTCCGCGGGGAGGATCAGGTAGTACGCCGCGACACCGTACTCGAAGTGCGGGGCGCCGATCTCGACGATCTCGGCACCCTGCGCCTCCATGAGAGCGAGAGCGCTCCGGAACGACGCCGCGACGCCGGGCTGGAAGCCGCTGTCCGGGAGTTCGCGGATCACGCCGACCTTGAGGCCCTTGAGCACGTCGCCGCGTGCGCCCTCGCGAGCGGCTTCGGCGAACGACGGCCAGGCGTCGCGCAGCGAGGTCGAATCCTTGGGGTCGTGCCCGCCGATCGCGTCGTGCAGCAGGCCGGAGTCGAGGACCGTCCGGGACACGGGACCGACCTGGTCGAGGCTGGAGGCGAGAGCGATCGCGCCGTAGCGGCTCACGCCCCCGTACGTGGGCTTCACGCCCACCGTGCCGGTGACGTGCGCGGGCTGACGGATCGATCCGCCGGTGTCCGAGCCGAGAGCGAGCGGGGCCTCGAAGGCGGCGACGGCCGCAGCCGAGCCGCCGCCCGAGCCGCCGGGGATCCGGTCGAGGTCCCAGGGGTTGTGCGTGGGTCCGTACGCCGAGTGCTCGGTGGACGACCCCATGGCGAACTCATCCATGTTGGTCTTGCCGAGCGGGATCAGTCCCGCAGCACGCGAACGCGCGACGACGGTGGCGTCGTAGGGAGAGCGGTAGCCCTCCAGGATGCGCGAGCCACTGGTCGTCGGCTGGTCGGTCGTGACGAGCACGTCCTTGATCGCGAGCGGCACACCGGCGAGCGGGCCGAGGGTCTCACCGGCGGCGCGACGCGCATCGATCGCCGCTGCGGCCTCGAGTGCGCCCTCGTTGACGTGCAGGAAGGCATGGATGTCGCCGTCCACGGCGGCGATGCGGTCGAGGTGCGCCTGCGTCGCCTCGACGCTCGACACCTCGCCCGCGGAGAGCTTGGCGGCGAGGTCGGCCGCGTTCAGTCGGATGATGTCGCTCACTGCTCTTCTCCCAGGATCGCGGTGACGCGGAAACGGCCGTCGGCGGCATCCGGGGCGTTCTGGAGCACCTGCTCGTGCGTGAGCGTCTGGCCGACCACGTCCGGCCGGAACACGTTGCTCAGCGGGATCGGGTGGCTCGTCGCGACGACGTCGGCGGTCGCGACCTCCGAGACCTTCGCGATGTTGTCGACGATCGCGTCGAGCTGGCCCGTGAGCCGCGACACCTCGTCGTCGTTCAGCTGGATGCGTGCGAGCACACCGAGATGGCGCACGAGTTCAGGGGTGATTTCAGACACTCCCCCAGTCTAGTTGGCGCGCTCCGAACTCCCATGCCCTGGCGCGCGCTCGTCCTATGCTGGGCGGGTGAGCACGTTCCAGCCCCCTCGCCCATGGATCGCCAGCTATGCCGCCGGAGTCCCGGAAGACCTCCCTCCCGTGGAGGGCTCGCTGGTCGACATCGTCGCCGCTTCCGCGAGGGACTACCCCGAGGCCCCCGCCCTGCAGTTCTTCGGCCGTGAGACCACCTATGCCGAGCTGCAGCACGCGATCGATCACGCCGCCTCCGGTCTCCGCGATCTCGGCGTCCGCGCCGGGGACCCGGTCGCGATCGTGCTGCCGAACTGTCCGCAGCACATCGTGGCGTTCTACGCGGTGCTGCGCCTCGGCGCCGTCGTGGTCGAGCACAACCCGCTCTACACGCCCCGCGAACTGCGGAAGCAGTTCGAGGATCACGGCGCGAAGCACGCGATCGTCTGGAACAAGGTCGTCTCCACCGTGCAGGAGTTCCCTGCCGACCTGGCCGTGACGAACCTGATCTCGGTGGACGTGACGCGCGCCATGCCGTTCCTCACCCGGTTCGCGCTGCGCCTTCCGATCGCGAAGGCCCGGGAATCGCGCGCCGCCCTCACCGAGAAGGTGCGCGGAACCGTCGCCTGGGACACACTGATCGACGCCGCCCCGCTTCCCGCCTCGCACCCGAAGCCGGCGACCGACGACCTCGCGATCATCCAGTACACGTCCGGCACCACCGGAACGCCGAAGGGCGCCGCTCTCACGCACCGCAACCTGCTCGCGAACGCCGCCCAGGCCCAGGCCTGGGTGCCGTCGATCCAGCGCGGCAAGGGCTGCGTCGTCTACGCGGTGCTGCCGATGTTCCATGCGTACGGGCTCACGCTCTGCCTCACCTTCGCCATGTCGATGGGCGCGCGCCTCGTCCTCTTCCCGAAGTTCGACCCCGACCTCGTGCTCGACGTCGTGAAGAAGCACCCCGCCACGTTCCTGCCGCTGGTTCCGCCCATCGCCGATCGCCTGCTCGCCGCGGCGAAGGACAAGGGCGTGTCGCTCGACGGCATCGAGGTCGCGATCTCGGGGGCCATGGCTCTCCCGCACGAGCTGGTCGTGCCGTTCGAGGAGGCCACCCACGGCTTCCTCGTCGAGGGCTACGGACTGAGCGAGTGCTCTCCGGTGCTGATGGCCAACCCGGTCGCCGACAACCGCGTGCCCGGAACGGTCGGGCTTCCCCTGCCCGGAACCGAGTGCCGCGTGGTCGACCCGGAGAACCCGACCGAGGACGTGCCGGCAGGATCCGCCGGCGAACTGGTCGTCCGCGGTCCGCAGGTCTTCTCGGGCTACTACGGCAAGCCGGAAGAGACCGAGGCCGTCTTCGTCGATGGCTGGTATCGCACCGGTGACATCGTCACGATCGACGAGGCCGGCTTCGTCCGCATCGTCGATCGGATCAAGGAGCTCATCATCACGGGCGGCTTCAACGTCGCGCCCACCGAGGTGGAGAACGCGCTGCGCCAGCACCCGCAGGTCGCGGATGCCGCCGTCGTCGGACTCCCGAGCGATCACTCCGGCGAGGAGGTCGTCGCGGCCATCGTCGTCGACCCCGGCACCGATGTCGACGTCGAGGCCATCCGCGAGTTCGCACGGAGCATCCTCACCCCCTACAAGGTGCCCCGGCGCGTGTACGTGGTCGACGAGCTCCCCAAATCGCTGATCGGGAAGGTCCTCCGACGTGAGGTGAAGGAGAGGCTGGTCTCGCTCACGAGCGGCGCCTGAGGACGCCCTCACAGGCACGAGACGGCGCCGCGCGCTACCCTTGGGAAGTGACCCCTGAAGATGCAGTGCTGACCGACGCCCCCGAGGACTCCCCCGCGACCCCCGGATTCGAGGAGCTCGGCATCACCGGGCCCGTCCTCAAAGCCATCAAGGATCTCGGATACGAGACCCCGTCGCCCATCCAGGCGGCCACCATTCCCACGCTTCTCGCCGGCCGCGATGTCGTCGGCATGGCGCAGACCGGCACCGGCAAGACCGCGGCGTTCGCGCTCCCCGTGCTCGAGCGCCTCGACGTCTCGCAGAAGACCCCGCAGGCCCTCGTCCTCGCGCCCACCCGTGAGCTCGCCCTCCAGGTGTGCGAGGCATTCGAGTCCTACGCCTCGAAGATGAAGGGCGTGCACGTCCTCCCCGTCTACGGCGGCCAGGGCTACGGCGTGCAGCTGTCGGCGCTCCGCCGCGGCGTCCACGTGATCGTCGGCACTCCGGGTCGCATCATGGACCACCTCGCCAAGGGCACACTCGACCTGTCGCAGCTGCAGTACCTGGTGCTCGACGAGGCCGACGAGATGCTGAAGATGGGCTTCGCGGAAGACGTGGAGCAGATCCTCGCGCAGACGCCCGAGGAGAAGCAGGTCGCCCTGTTCTCGGCGACGATGCCTCCCCAGATCCGCCGCCTCGCGCAGAAGTACCTGCGTGAGCCGGAAGAGATCAGCATCAAGTCGAAGACCGCGACCGGCACCAACATCACGCAGCGCTACCTCGTGGTGTCGTACGCGCAGAAGGTCGATGCGCTCACCCGGATCCTCGAGGTCGAGAACTTCGACGGCATGATCGTGTTCGTCCGCACCAAGAACGAGACCGAGACGCTGGCCGAGAAGCTGCGCGCGCGGGGCTACTCCGCCGCAGCCATCAACGGCGACGTGCCGCAGGTGCAGCGCGAACGCAGCGTCAACCAGCTCAAGGACGGCAAGCTCGACATCCTCGTCGCGACCGACGTGGCCGCGCGCGGCCTCGACGTCGAGCGCATCAGCCACGTCGTCAACTTCGACATCCCGACCGACACCGAGTCGTACGTGCACCGCATCGGCCGCACGGGACGCGCCGGACGCTCGGGCGACGCGATCAGCTTCATCACCCCGCGCGAGCGCTACCTGCTCAAGCACATCGAGAAGGCGACGCGTCAGCAGCCGGCCCAGATGCAGCTGCCGAGCACCGAGGACGTGAACACCACGCGCCTCAACCGCTTCGACGACGCGATCACCACCGCGCTCTCGGAGACCGGGCGCATCGAGGCGTTCCGCGACATCGTCGCGCACTACGTCCGCCACCACGATGTGCCCGAGGGCGATGTCGCAGCGGCCCTGGCCGTCGTGGCGCAGGGTGACAAGCCGCTGCTCCTCGACCCCGCGAACGACCCGCTCTCGAAGGCCGTGGAGGCGGACAACCGCCCTCCGCGCGAGCGCGCGACCCGCGATTCCCGCGAACCGCGGGAGCCCCGCACGGAGCGTCGCGGCCGCGGCGACTACGCGGCGTACCGCATCGAGGTCGGGCGCCGGCACCGCGTCGAGCCGCGTCAGATCGTGGGTGCGCTCGCGAACGAGGGCGGACTCGGCCGTGATGACTTCGGTGCGATCAACATCCGTCCCGACTTCTCGATCGTCGAGCTTCCCGCGAACCTCGACCCCGCCGTCCTCGAGAAGCTGCGCGACACGCGCATCTCCGGACGCCTGATCGAGATCAAGCCCGACCGTGGCCCCGGCGGAGCCCGCCGCAGCGCCGGTTCTCGTGACAGCCACGATTCCGGCGGACGCGGTGGCTACGAGCGACGCGACCGCGACGACCGCCCGGCGCGCGACAGCCGCGACGAGAAGCCGTTCCGGAAGCCGCGCCACAAGAGCTGACCGCGATGCGTGTGCGGATCGCGGTCAGCCCGATCCGCACACGTGTCCGTCGGGGACGTCGGCCGTCAGGCGCCCTCGCCCACAGGCGGGAGCGCATCCGGTCCCTCGGTCACGAGGATGTGGAACTGTGCGGCATCGAGGATCCGCAGGCCCAGCTCCTCGGCCTTGGCGAGCTTGGATCCCGCGCCGGGGCCGGCCGCGACGAAGTCGGTCTTCTTCGAGACGCTCGACGCCGCCTTGCCACCCGCGTTGATGATGGCCTCCTGCGCCCCGTCGCGCGTGTAGCCGTCCAGCGAACCGGTCGCGACGACCGTCAACCCCTCCAGCACTCCCCCCGCCGCTACGGCGGCCCCCGGGCCGGGGTGGCCGGGCGTCGACCACTGCACGCCGGCATCGGCCCACTGCCGGACGATGTCCTGATGCCAGTCGACCTCGAACCAGGCGAGCAGGGAATCGGCGATGATGCCGCCGACGCCCTCGACCGCGGCGAGCTCCTCGCGGGAGGCGGCGCGGATCGCGTCGAGCGACCCGAACCATTGCGCCAGCGCCCGCGCGGCGACGGGCCCGACGTGGCGGATGTTCAGCGAGACGAGCAGACGCCAGAGGTCCTTGGTCTTCGCCTTCTCCAGCTCCGCCAGCAGCGTGAGCGCCTGCGAGGACGGCTGGGGTCCCTCCAGGCCGGACTTCTTCTCGGCTGCGGTGGGGTTCCGACGGAAGGGGGCGCGCGTCTTGACGATGCCGTCCTCATCCTCCTTCGGCAGGCCCGTCTCGGCGTCGCGCACGAACAGCTCGATGGGCACGAGCTGGTCCAGGGTCAGGGCGAACAGCCCCGCCTCGGTCTCCAGCGGAGGCACCGCCGGTGAGGTCGGCTGCGTCAGCGCTGCCGCGGTGACCTCGCCCAGTGCCTCGACGTCGAGAGCGCCCCGGGAGCCGATGTGCTCGACACGGCCGCGCACCTGCGCCGGACAGGACCGGGCGTTCGGGCAGCGGAGGTCGATGTCGCCCTCCTTCATCGCCCGCAGCGGCGTCCCGCATTCGGGGCACGCGACGGGCATCACGAACTCCCGCTCGCTGCCGTCGCGCTTCTCGACGACCGGCCCGAGGACCTCGGGGATCACGTCGCCGGCCTTGCGCAGCACCACGGTGTCGCCGATCAGCACGCCCTTGGCCTTGACGACGTCTTTGTTGTGCAGCGTCGCCTGACGCACCACGGAGCCGGCCACATGCGCGGGCGCCATCACGGCGAACGGCGTCGCTCGTCCGGTGCGGCCGACGGACACGACGATGTCGAGGAGCTTGGTCTGCACCTCCTCCGGCGGGTACTTGTAGGCGATGGCCCAGCGCGGGGCGCGGCTCGTCGCTCCGAGTTCGTCGTGCAGTTCGAGCTCGTCGACCTTGACCACGATGCCGTCCAGCTCGTGCTCGATGTCGTGCCGGTGCTCACCGAAGTACTCGACGAACTCCACGACCTCGTCGATCGTGCGGCACACCCGGGTGTGCGGGCTCGTGGGCAGGCCCCACTCCGAGAGCAGGTCGTACACCTCGCTCTGCGCGGCGACGGGAGGGTTCGACCACGCGCCGACGCCGTGCACGTAGAGCGCGAGCGACTCGATCCGCAGCATCCCGGCTTCGAGCTCCAGCCCGTTCTTCTTGTCGATCTGCTGACGAAGTCCGCCGCTGGCCGCGTTGCGCGGGTTCGCGAACGACGGGAAGCGCCGAGCCGCGGCCGTCGTGGCCTTCTCCTCGTCGAACGGCTTCTTGACCCCTCCGCGCGACTCCCAGCGCGAGAGCGCATCGGCGTAGGCGCGGTCACGGAAGGCGGCCTGCGCCGCGTTGAGTCGCTCGAACGCCGCGACGGGGATGAAGACCTCGCCGCGCACCTCGACGATCTCGGGGTGGCCCTCACCACTCAACCGGTAAGGGATCTCCGGGAGGCGCAGGGCGTTCTCGGTGACGATCTCCCCCACGCGCCCGTCGCCGCGCGTCGCCGCCGAGGTCAGGACGCCGTTCTCGTAGCGGAGGTTGATCGCGAGTCCGTCGATCTTCAGCTCGGTGAGCCAGGCGACGTCGCGCCCGGCTGCGGCCCTGGTCTTCGCCGCCCACTCCCGCAGCTCGTCGATCGAGAAGACGTTGTCGAGGCTGAGCATGCGCTCGGCGTGCTCGATCGTCGCGAGGCCGGTCGCCTCGGCCGCACCGACCATCTGCGTGGGCGAGTCCTGCCCCTGCAGCTCGGGATGCAGACGCTCGAGCTCCTCGAGCCGATGCATCCACCCGTCGTAGGTGAAGTCGTCGACCAGTGAGGTGTCGCGTCCGTAGTAGGCGTCTTTCGCCTCCAGGATGCGAGTGGTCAGCTCCTCGGCTTCGGTTCGGGCGTCTTCCAGCGAGATGTTCTCCGGCACCCCGTCAGTCTACGAGCGGGCGCCGACACCGGAAGCGTCTACGCGCCGACGGGGACCGCCGACACCGTGGTGTCGATCGTGAACTGCCCGAGGACCCGTGTCCCGACGTACAGGACGGCGGTCTGCCCCGGCGCGACACCGTCGAGCGGCACCTCGGGGGTCACCCGCACGCCATCCGCGGACACCACCGCGTGCGCGGGCACCGGCTCGGCGTGCGCGCGGATCTGCACGTGGCACTCGAACGCGGAATCCGTGGGCGCGGCGCCGGCCCAGCTGAACCGCTCTCCGGCGATCTCCGCGATCGCGAGCGCCTCCTTGGGTCCGACCACCACCGTGTTCGACACCGGACGCACCTCGAGGACGAACCGCGGCTTGCCGTCCGCCGCAGGCACGCCGAGCTTGAGACCACGACGCTGCCCGACCGTGAACGCGTGGGCGCCCTCGTGCGACCCGACGACCTCGCCGTTGCGGTCGACGATCTCGCCCGTCGCCGTGCCGACCTTCTCGGCGAGCCAGCCGCGGGTGTCGCCGTCGGGGATGAAGCAGATGTCGTGGCTGTCCGGCTTCTGCGCGACGCTCAGGCCACGGGCCTCCGCCTCCGCGCGGACGATCGCCTTCGAGGGCGTCGTGCCGAGCGGGAAGTACGTGTGCGCGAGCTGCTCGGCGGTGAGCACGCCCAGCACGTAGGACTGGTCCTTGGCGTTGTCCGAGGCGCGGTGCAGCTCCAGGCCGTCGGCGCCGTCGATGAGCGTCGCGTAGTGTCCGGTGCACACGGCGTCGAACCCGAGCTCGATCGCGCGCTCCAGGAGGGCAGCGAACTTGATCTTCTCGTTGCAGCGCATGCAGGGGTTGGGCGTGCGCCCGGCCTGGTACTCGGAGATGAAGTCGTCGATCACGTCGTCGCGGAATCGCTCCGAGAAGTCCCAGACGTAGAAGGGGATGCCGAGCAGATCGGCCGCACGTCGCGCGTCGAGGGCGTCTTCGATCGTGCAGCAGCCGCGGCTGCCCGTGCGCAGGGTGCCGCCGGCGCGAGAGAGCGCCAGATGCACGCCGACCACGTCGTGCCCCGCCTCCACGGCCCTGGCGGCCGCGACGGCGGAGTCGACTCCACCGCTCATCGCCGCAAGGATCCGCATGTCACCAGTCTACGAGCGCGTGGCTGTGCCGGCGCCGGATGCGCGCGAGTAGGCGTCGGCGATCGCGGCGAGCACCGCATCGACGTCGGCATCGGTCGACGTCCGGCCGAGCGAGAAGCGGAGGACGCTGCGCGCGTCCCGCTCGCTCCGCCCCATCGCCATCACCACGTGCGAGGGCTCGGCGACACCCGCCTGGCATGCGGACCCGGTCGACGCGGCGACGCCCGCGACATCGAGGAGGAACAGCAGGCTCTCCCCGACCGCGCCGGGGAACAGCACGTGGGCGTTCCCGGGGAGGCGGTCGAGCGGATCGCCCAGGAGCTCGGCCGCGGGCACGGCGGAGCGGATGCCGGCGACGAGGCGATCACGGAGGGCGCGCAGACGGGCCGTCTCCTGCTCCCGCTCGGCCTCGGCCAGCTCGAGGGCGGTGGCGAAGGCCGCGGCCCCGGCGATGTCCTGCGTGCCGGCCCGGAGACCGCGCTGCTGGGCGCCACCGCGCAGCAGCGCCGTCAGCCTCGCCGTTCGCGCCGCGACGAGGACCCCCACGCCGACCGGCGCGCCGATCTTGTGCCCGGCGAGGCTCATCGCCACCAGGCCCGCACCGGCGGGGGCGTCACCACGCAGCGCGCGGAACGAGAGGGGAACATGTCCGAGCGCGGCGACCGCGTCGAGATGCAGGGCGACGCCGGCATCCGTGCTCGCCAGCGCCAGCGCAGCGGCGTCGTTGATCGTGCCCGCCTCGTTGTTCGCCACCAGGGCGGTCGCGAGGGCGGCACCGGGGAGCGCGGCGGCGAACTCCTCCGCATCGATGCGCGCCTCGCGCGTGACGGCGACCCGGCGCAGCTCCGCGCCCTCGTCCGCGAGCGCGACCACCGTGTCCATCGTCGCGTGATGCTCCCCGTCGGGCATCACGATCGCCGACGTCCCCTCGGGGCGCGCGTGCCACAGACCCTGCAGCGCGAGGTTGATCGACTCCGTGCCGCCCGAGGTGAACACGATCTCGATCGGATCGGCGTCGAGCTCCGCGGCGACCCGTTCACGCGATTCCTCCAGGAGCCGGCGTGCGTCCTGGCCCGCGCCGTGGGTGGACGACGCGTTCCCGACCGTCTCCGAGGCGGCCAGCCAGGCGTCGCGCGCCTCCGGGCGCAGTGGCGTGGTCGCCGCGTGATCGAGGTAGTGCCGCATCCTTCGATTCTCTCGCGAATCCCCGGCGACCGGGCGCTCGCCGGTGGAACCCGGTACGCCCTGACATGAGACGGCAACACAACGCGCCTAGTGTGTACTCATGCCCGCGTCCCGAGACCTCCCCGTGCCCGGCGGCTCCACCCTCGACAACCTCGGCGTCCGTCTGCACGACGGCGTCGGCACGCTGCGCGTCTGGTCGCAGAACGCGTCGTCCGTCGAGCTCGTGGTCTTCGATGCCACCGACCTCGACTGGGCGACCGACGAGCTGCCGCTCGAACGCCTCGCCGGCGGTATCTGGGAGGTCACCACCGAGCTCCTGCAGCCGGGCATCCGCTACGCCGTCCGTGTCGGGGGCCCGCACGGCCCCGGCAACACGTTCAACCCGGAGACCCTGCTGCTCGATCCGTACGCGCGGGGCCTCGCTCAGGGAGACGGCTACGAGGAATGGCGCTCCGTGGTCATCGTCGACGGGTTCGACTGGGGCGACTCCCAGAAGCCGCGGGTGCCGCTCGATCGGACGGTCATCTACGAGGGCCACCTCAAGGGCCTCACCAAGCGCCACCCCGACGTGCCGCCCGCCCTCCACGGCACCTACGCCGGACTCGCCCACCCGGCCATGATCGAGTACTTCCACTCGCTCGGGATCACGTCCATCGAGCTGCTCCCGGTGCATGCGTTCGTCCCAGAGCCGCGCCTGCTCGAGCGGGGCCTCACGAACTACTGGGGCTACAACACCCTCAACTTCTTCACACCGCACACCGCCTACGCCACCGAGGATGCGCGCAAGGAGGGGCCCGAGGCCGTCCTCGCCGAGTTCAAGGGCATGGTGCGCCTGCTCCACGAGGCGGGACTCGAGGTCATCCTCGACGTGGTCTACAACCACACCTCGGAGGAGGGCATCGGCGGCCCGCGCTCGAGCCTCCGCGGCATCGACAACGCGAACTACTACCGCCAGGACGAATCCGGCGTCTACATCGACACGACGGGCTGCGGCAACACGCTGAACACGGCGACCGACGCCGGGGCCCGGCTCGTGCTGGACTCCCTCCGCTACTGGGCGCAGGAGATGCAGATCGACGGCTTCCGCTTCGACCTGGCCACCGCCATCGCCCGGGACGCCACGCACACGTACACGCCGGATCACCCGCTCCTGGCGGCGATCGCGAACGATCCGGTCCTCGCCGACACCAAGCTCATCGCCGAGCCGTGGGACGTCGGGCTGGGCGGCTGGCAGACCGGGAACTTCCCGGCCGGGTGGCACGAGTGGAACGACCGCTACCGCGACCGCGTGCGCAACTTCTGGCTGAGCGACATCGACTACGCGCGGCGGGCGTCGGCCCCGGTCGGCATCGGCGGATTCGCGACGCGTCTGGCCGGGTCCTCGAACACGTTCAGCGAAGACCGCGGCCCGCTCGCCAGTGTGAACTTCGTCACGGCGCACGACGGCTTCACCCTGCACGACCTGGTCTCGTACGACGTCAAGCACAACGAGGCGAACGGCGAGCAGAACCGCGACGGCGCCGACATGAACCGGGCGTTCAACCACGGCATCGAGGGTCCGACAGACGACCCGACGATCCTGGCCGCGCGGCGCAAGGCCATGCGCAACCTGCTCGGTACGCTCCTGCTCTCCGCAGGCATCCCGATGCTCACAGCCGGCGATGAGGTCGGACGCACGCAGCGCGGGAACAACAACGCCTATGCCCAGGACTCCGCGATGACCTGGCTCGGATGGGAATTCGAGCCCTGGCAGAGCGACCTCCGCGCGCATGTCTCGCGCCTGATCCGGCTACGGCAGGAGAACCCCGCCCTCCGACCGAGTCGCTACGCACGCCTCGGCGAGCACATCCCCAACGCGTCCGTCATGGACTGGTACGACCAGAACGGCGAGACGATGGAGCAGGGGCAGTGGGCCGACCCCGGCAACCGCACGCTGCAGTACGTCGCCGCGTCCACACCGGACACCGAGGCCTACAACCGCATCCTGCTCATCGTGCACGGCACGGAGTCGCCGATCGATGTGCGTCTTCCCGAGGAGATCGAGGGAGCGACCCGCTTCGTGTCGCTGTGGTCGAGCGCACAGGAACGTCCGTCCGACGAGGAAGAGGTCTTCGCTCCGGGCGATGTGCTGCCGGTCTCCGGCACCTCGATGAGGCTGTTCCGCGTCGAATGACGCCGGGTCCCGACGCACCCGGCGGCGCGCTACCCGCGGCTGCGTCCGCGCGGTACATTCGGGATGTGGCTGCACGTGCTGGTACTCGGTCCTCGGCTCTCCGGAGCCCCGCTCAGATCCCGACGCGCGCATCGGGTGACGCGGATCTCCCCGGCTCGCTGCGCACGACGCGCATCCCCCTGCTCGACCCTGCACCCGCCGTGCCGGGAGGGTTCCCCCCGAAGGCCTTCGTCGGAGAGGTCGTGCCGTTCCGCGTCGTCTCTTTCCGCGAGGGGCACGACACCATCGGCGTGCACGTGCGGCTCATCTCCCCCTCGGGTGACGAGAGCCTGCACCGCCTGACGCCGCGCGGCGACGGCACCGACACCTGGTCGGCCGACATCGCGCTGGACGAGCAGGGTGCATGGCGCTACCGGTTCGAGGGATTCTCCGACGACTTCGCGACCTGGGCGCACGCTGCCGAGCTGAAGGTCGCCGCCGGGGTCGACGTGCCGGTGATGGCGGCGCTCGGTGCGGAGCTGCTCACCCGGGCATCCGCGGAGAAGGACCGCCCGGCCGCCCAGCGGAAGCGCCTGCTCGCCGTCGCCGACGCCCTCCGCACCGGGGACGCCGCGACGACATCGGCCACGTCGACGGATGCCGCGCTCGCCGAGGTGTTCCGGGAACGCCCGGTGACGACGTTCCGTTCCGCCACGACGGAGCACACGCTCATCGTCGACCGGGCCGCCGCCGGCGTCGGCGCCTGGTACGAGTTCTTCCCCCGGTCGGAGGGCGCCCGGCGTCTGAAGGACGGAACGGTCAGGAGCGGCACGTTCCGCACCGCCGCGAAGCGCCTTCCCGAGGTCGCCGCGATGGGGTTCGACGTCGTCTACCTCGTGCCGATCCATCCGATCGGGACCACCCATCGCAAGGGCCGCAACAACACGCTCACCGCCGAACCCGGAGACCCCGGCTCCCCCTATGCGATCGGAGCCGCAGAAGGCGGGCACGACGCGATCCACCCCGACCTCGGCACCGCGCAGGACTTCCGCTCCTTCGTCCGGGCCGCGCAGAAGGAAGGGCTCGAGGTCGCACTCGACCTCGCACTCCAGGCCTCCCCCGACCATCCCTGGGTCGCGGAGCATCCGGAGTGGTTCACCACCCTCCCGGACGGGACCATCGCGTTCGCCGAGAACCCGCCGAAGAAGTACCAGGACATCTACCCCCTGAACTTCGACAACGACCCGGCCGGTATCTACGCCGAGATGCTGCGCATCGTGCGGCACTGGGTCGCGCAGGGCGTGAAGATCTTCCGGGTCGACAACCCCCACACCAAGCCGCTGCAGTTCTGGGAGTGGCTCATCGCCGAGGTGAACGCCTCCGACCCGGACGTGATCTTCCTCGCCGAGGCGTTCACCCGCCCTGCCGTGATGCGCGCGCTCGCCGCGGTGGGGTTCCAGCAGAGCTACAGCTACTTCACCTGGCGCAACACCAAGGCCGAGCTCGAGGAGTTCCTCACCTCCGTGTCGCACGAGACCTCCGACTACATGCGGCCCAACCTGTTCGTGAACACGCATGACATCCTCACCGAGTACCTGCAGTTCGGCGGCAGGGCCGCCTATCGCATCCGCGCCTGCATCGCGGCGACGGCCGGTCCGGTGTACGGGGTCTACGCCGGCTACGAGCTGTTCGAGAACGTGGCTCGGCCCGGCTCCGAGGAGAACATCGACAACGAGAAGTACGAGTACAAGGTGCGCGACTGGGTCGGAGCCGAAGCCCGCGGAGAGTCCCTCGCACCTCTGCTCCGACGGCTCAACGAGATCCGCGCGGCGCACCCCGCCCTGCGACAGCTCCGCAACCTGTTCACGCACTGGAGCGACGACGACGCCGTCCTCGTCTACAGCAAGCACCTCGCCGCCCTCTTCACCGGCACCGGGCGCGCGGACACGATCATCGTCGTGGCCAACGTCGACCCGCACTCCGTGCGCGAGACCACCGTGCACCTCGACACCACCCGGTGGGGCGTGGCGCTCGGCGAGACGTTCGAGGTCGAGGATCTCCTCACCGGCGCCGTCTGGACCTGGAGCGACCACAACTACGTGCGACTCGACGCCTTCGCCGAGCCGGTGCACATCCTGAAGGTCAGGGAGCGATCATGAGCTACACGGAAGACGTCGCCGCATCCACCGAGTGGGAGGCGATCTCGTCAGCGACGCACCACGATCCGCATGCCGTGCTCGGGGCGCATTCGGGCAAGGACGCCGCCGATCGCACCGTCACCGTGATCCGCGTCCGACGCCCTCTCGCCGCCGGAGTGGCGGCCGTGTTCGGCGACGGCAGCAGGCTCGAGCTCGGCCATGTGGCCCACGGCATCTGGGAGGCTCAGCACGTCGGTCCTCCGCTGCCCTATCGGATCGCCACCCGCTACGCGCACCATGAGGAGACCGTGTCCGGCGACCCCTACCGCCATCGTCCGACGCTCGGCGATCTCGACCTGCACCTGATCGCGGAAGGACGTCACGAGCGTCTCTGGGAGGCCCTCGGGGCCCACGCCCGCACGCACGACGGCGAACGGGGCGTCTCCTTCGCGGTCTGGGCGCCCAACGCCACCGCCGTCCGTGTGGTCGGCGACCACAACGAGTGGAACGGCGAGGCCCACGCGATGCGCTCCATGGGCGTCAGCGGGGTCTGGGAGCTCTTCATCCCGGATCTGCCGATCGGCACGCGATACAAGTACCAGATCCGCACCCGAGACGGTTCCTGGATCCTGAAGGCGGACCCGATGGCGCTCGCCGCCGAGGTTCCGCCCGACACCGCGTCCGTCGTGACCGCATCGTCGTACACCTGGACGGACGGCGCGTGGATGACCCGTCGCGCGGCGACGCACGCCGTCGCGCAGCCCCTGTCGGTCTACGAGATCCACGTCGGCTCCTGGCGCGCGGGGCTCGGGTACCGCGACATCGCCGAGCCGCTGATCCAGCACGTGACGGAGGCGGGTTTCACGCACGTCGAGTTCATGCCGCTCGCCGAGCACCCCTTCGGAGGCTCCTGGGGCTACCAGGTCAGCGGGTACTACGCGCCCACGAGTCGCTTCGGCAGCCCGGATGACCTGCGCTACCTGATCGACCGGCTGCATCAGGCCGGCATCGGCGTGATCATGGACTGGGTTCCGGGTCACTTCCCCAAGGATGCCTTCGCCCTCGCACGCTTCGACGGCCAGCCTCTCTACGAGCACCCGGATCCTCGCCGCGGAGAGCACCAGGACTGGGGCACGCTCATCTTCGACTACGGCCGGCCCGAGGTGCGGGGGTTCCTGGTCGCCAACGCCCTCTACTGGCTCCAGGAGTTCCACGTCGACGGCCTCCGCGTCGACGCGGTCGCCTCGATGCTCTACCTCGACTACTCCCGCGAAGCAGGTGAGTGGGAGCCCAACATCCACGGCGGGCGCGAGAACCTCGAGGCGATCCGCTTCCTGCAGGAGGTGAACGCCACCGCGTACCGGCTGCACCCCGGGATCATGATGATCGCCGAGGAGTCCACCAGCTTCCCCGGCGTCACGGCGCCGACCGACCACGCCGGTCTCGGATTCGGCTTCAAGTGGAACATGGGCTGGATGAACGACTCGCTCCAGTACATCTCCCGTGACCCGATGTATCGCGGGCACCACGAGGGCGAGATGACCTTCTCGTTCGTCTACGCGTTCGGCGAGAACTACCTGCTGCCCATCAGCCATGACGAGGTCGTGCACGGCAAGGGCAGCCTGCTCGCCAAGATGCCCGGCGACCACTGGCACAAGCTCGCCAACGTCCGTGCCTACCTCGCCTACATGTGGGGGCACCCGGGCAAGAAGCTGCTCTTCATGGGGCAGGAGTTCGGGCAGCTCGCCGAATGGTCGGAGGGCCGCGAACTCGACTGGTGGCTCCTGGATCAGCCCTCCCACGCACAGCTGCAGGGCTTCGTCGGCGCGATGAACCGCGCGTACCGGGCCCAGGCGCCGCTGTGGGCCCGGGACAACGACGGCTCGTCCTTCAGCCGTCTCGGGGCGCCCACCTGGGACCCGACGGTGATCGCATTCGAGCGGCGTGACGCGCACGGGGGGCGACTGGTCGTCGTGAGCAACTTCGCCGGGGTGGAGCGGAGCGGATACCGTCTGGCCCTCCCCCGCGAGGGCGTCTGGCAGGAGGTGCTCAACACCGATGCGGCCGATTACGGCGGTCGAGGTTCCGGAAACCTCGGCATGGTCGTCGCGAGCGCCGACGACGGTGGATCACCGACCGCCAGCGTCACGCTTCCGGCACTGTCGACACTGTGGTTGCGCCATCAGCCCGAGCCGCACGTGCCGACCGTGAGCCACGGCTGACGCGCGGGCCGGCCGGACGGCTCTTCGAGAAGCAACAGCCTCTGGAAGAAGGCGCCTCTCGAAGAAGCCGCCACTAGAAGAGCAACGACGAGAGACGGTTGCGCGCCGACACCACACGCGGGTCGGCGGCGCCGATGAGGCCGAACAGCTCGATCAGGCGCTCCCGGACCGGTGTGCGCTGGTCGGAGGGCAACTGCGAGAACAGGTCGAGGAGACGTCCGAAGGCGTCGTCCACGTGACCGCCGGCGAGGTCGAGATCGGCCACGTCGAACTGCGCCTGGACATCGAGGGGGCCGTTCGCAGCCGCGGCACGCGCCGCCTGCAGGTCGAGTCCCTGCACACGGTCGAGCAGACGCACCTGGCCGAGACCGGCAAGGGCTTCCTCGTCACGCGGGTTCTCGGCGAGGGCCTTCTCGTACGCCCGGATCGCGGCGGCGTAGTCGCCGACCTCGATCGCCGCGTATGCCTCGGCGTGCAGCGGAGGCAGATCGGGCTCCTCCGGCGCAGCGGGGGCATCGGCGTCGGTCCCGACCGAGAGGGTCCCGGTGACGCCGTTCTGCGCGGCCACCTGCAGCAGCTGGGCGAACACGTCGCGCACCTGCTGCTCGGGCACCGCGCCCGTGAACATCGGCACCGGCTGGCCGGCGATCAGTGCCACGACCATCGGGATCGACTGGGCGCGGAAGCTCTGCGCGAGCTGCGGGTTCGCGTCCACGTCGACCTTGGCGAGCAGCACGCGTCCGCCGAGCTCCCTGGTGACCTTCTCGATGATCGGGCTCAGCTGCTTGCAGGGTCCGCACCATTCAGCCCACAGGTCGACGACGACGGGGACGGTCCGCGAGATCTCGAGGATCTGGCCGAAGGTCTCGTCCGTCGCATCGACGACGAGATCGACGACGCCGGGAGCCGGCGCCCCCTCTGCCGGCGATGCCGGTCGGTTGCGGAGGCTCGACAGGTCGACGGCGCCGCGCAGAGCGGCGGGAGAGATCTCACTCACTTGATCACCTTCACGGAAACGAGGTCCTGGTGGACTGCCAGGAGCCTGATCTGCTCCGTCGACCCCTGCGCGGGGACCGAGAAGAACAGCTGGAACTCGTACGTCGTCTCGACGCCCTTCGCCGACTCGGTCGCCCCGGTCAGCGCCTTGGCCTGGGGGTTCTCCCCGAAGCGGATCATCACGTCGCTGGCGGTCGGCTTCACGCTCTCGACATCGATCATCGACACGGCGACGATCGCCCCGCTGTCGAGCGTCGTCATCGAGATCGGCGCGTCCTTCGTGGGCGACATGTCGAACGACGCCTTCGACGTCTTGGCGGCCCCCTTGTCGGCGAGGCCCTTCACCACGACCTGACGGCTGGCGGTGACGGAATCGGCGAGCTTCAGCGACAGGTCGTCGAACTTGCCGTAGTACTCGCTCTTCTCCCCCGAGTCGACCACATCGGCGAAGGCCGAGGCGACCTCGGCCGGCGGGATCGAGAGGAAGGCCGAGTCCGAGGGGACGAGGGAGGCTCCGAGCCACGGTGCGGCGACGTCCGGGAACACCGCGTCCGCGGACATCTCGGCCATGTTCGTGACCTTGTAGTTCGACCAGGGGTCCGCCTGCGACATCATGAGCAGGACCGGGGGCACGGTGTCGTCGCCCGTGCTCTTGGAGAGCATGAGGACGGTACGGGGCCAACGGTCCGTCGCCTCCGGGAGGATGACCTCGAAGTCGTCGGTCGGAATCGCCGCGGGGGCCTTCATGCCCTTGATCTTCGCGCGCAGCGCGTACTCGGTGGTGCGCGCGGCGAGGGCGGGACCGTCGAGGCGCGTGGCCGCCTGGTCGATGTCCATCGCCGTGTCGGCCTCCACCACGGTCTCGGAGATCTCCTTCAGGATGCGCTTGGCCTGGCCTTCGGTCACTGCCGGCGGCTTCTGGTTCTCGGGCGCGATCACCGTCGGGCTGGGCGACGGCGTCGGCGAGCCCTCGCCGACCTGCGGCCACGAGTCGGCGGAGCAGCCGGCGGCCAGGATCGCCGTGAGCCCGAGCGCCGGGATGACGAGCAGGCGACGGCGACGGCGCACGGCGGGGGCTGCGCGCATCGAGCTCTTCGTGTCGGACTCCTTGGTGTCGTCGATGATCTCCGCGTCCTCCACATCGGTGTCGGTCGGTGCTGCCGCCGGGTCCGCGGCCGGGGCGTCGGTGCTCTCGATGGCGGCACGCTCCGCCGGGGGAAGAACCGCGACGTCGATCGGCTCGGTGGCCGGAAGCGGACCGGGGCCCTTGCGTCGAGGACCGCGTCCGCGACGCTGGTGACGGATCCCGAGGATGTAGAGGATGAGGCCGATCAGCAGCATGATGCCACCGGCGACCATGAGCGGTCCGGCGAAGGGGGTCCGGTTGTCGAGCGGCCAGGACACGACGATGTCGTCGGGCGCATCCTGCGTGCCGTCGTAGGCGACGAGCATGCTGGTGCCTTCGGGGAGCTGCATCTTGTCGGCGATGAGGCGGCCCTCGTCCGTGAACGAGTGGAGCCAGAGATCGGAGCCGCGGGGATCGCGCCCGGCGGGCTCGTCCGTCGCTCCGTCGCCGTCGCCACCGGCTTCGGCCGCGTCGTCCTGTGCCGCGACGTGCTCGACCGCGAGGTCGCCGTCGTCGTCGACCGTGACGCGGTTGTAGTCGGTGTCGGCGAGCCAGGCCTCCATGTCGGCCGTGCGACCGTAGCTGCCGAAGATCTCGCCCTCGCCGCGGACGATGAGGGTCTGAGCGCCCGGGTGCATCCGGAGCACGTCACCGTCCAGGAGGACGAAGGGGGCGGGTTCGTCGATGCCGACCTTCGTCTGCTGCGACTCCGGTCCCAGGAAGATGGTGCGCTGGGCGATACCCGCGCCGATCAGCGCGGCGGCCAGCACGAAGGCCACCACGGCCCATACGAAACGCACGAATAGTCTCCTCACGCATCCCGGGCATCTGCCCGCGACGCAACACTCGACATTTCAGACTAGCGAAATCAGCTGTGTGTTGCCCACGAGCAGATGCAGTGCGTGCTGGATCGGCACGTCGCCCGCGACGCGACCGGACTGATGGATAGCCTTGCTCCAGCCACCCCGAGGAGTCACCCGATGAAGATCCACAACCCCTTCCGCACCGCCTTGGTGGCGACACTCGGCGTGGGATTGGGGATCCTGCTGATCAGCAGCGTCCAGACGCTCTCGAGCGTCCTCCTCTACGTGGGAACCGCGCTGTTCCTGAGCCTGGGCCTCGATCCGCTCGTCTCCTTCCTGGAGCGGCGTCGGCTGCCGCGCTGGCTCGCGGTCCTCGTGACGATCCTCGCGGTGCTCGCGGTGTTCGTCGGGATCGTGCTCATCATCCTCCCCGTCCTGGTGGATCAGATCTCGCAGCTGATCGCGCAGATCTCGGCGATCGTCCAGCGAGGCACCCTGATCCCCGACCTCAAGGAATGGATGCAGGACGCCTTCCCGAATCTGCGGGTCGACCTCGTCTTCACCTACGTCACGGACTGGCTGACGACGAACCTGGCGGAGATCGGCGGCTCCATCGGGCAGGGGGTCCTCATCGCCAGCGGTGCCGCGCTCAGCGGGCTCTTCGGAGCCTTCATCATCCTCATCCTCACGATCTACCTCACGGCGTCGACGCCGTCGCTCAAGCGCGCGGTGTACCAGCTCGCGCCGGCGTCGAAGCGCGAGCGCTTCATCGACCTCTCCGAGCAGATCACGGACTCGGTCGGCTACTACGTCATGGGACAGGTCACGCAGGGGGTGATCAACGGCGTGCTCAGTGCCATCTACCTGTCGATCATCGATGCGCCGTTCCCGGCGGTGCTCGCGATCATCGCGTTCTTCTTCTCCCTGATCCCGCTGGTCGGCACGCTGACCGGATCGACGATCATCGTCCTGGTCTGCCTCATCCCCGGACTCGGCTCCCCCGGGATCGCGATCGCCGCGGCCATCTACTACCTCGTCTACATGCAGATCGAGGCGTACGTGATCTCCCCGCGCATCATGAGCCGTGCCGTCTCGGTCCCCGGCGCCGTCGTCGTCGTCGCGGCTCTCGCCGGCGGCAGCCTGCTCGGACTCCTCGGGGCGCTCATCGCCATCCCCGTCGCCGCGAGCATCCTGATCATCTACCGTCAGGTGCTGATCCCGCGAATGAACGAGCTCTGAGGCTCCCGCGGTCGGCTCAGGCCGACGGCGGCCAATGCGTCGCGAGCGGCAGGGCGGAGGGGTTGACCGCCGCCACGATCTCCGTCAGCACACGCCGCGTCTGCGTCTCGCCGACCCACAGGTGCTTGCCGCCCTCGACGGCGATCAACTGTGCGTGCGGGATCGACGCGAAGCGCTCACGGGCCTCGGCCGGTCGGAGGTAGTCGTCGAACTCCGGGACCAGCACGATGACCGGGACGTCGGTCGCCGCCCAAGCCGCGACCTCGTCCTCGGTCGCGCGATGGAGCGGCGGGGAGAGCAGGATGATGCCCTCGATCTCGTGCTCGCGGCCGTACTTCAGCGCGAGCTCGGTGCCGAAGGACCAGCCGAGGAGCCAGGGACGCGGCAGTCCGCGCTCCCGGACGAACGACATCGCCGCGGCGACGTCGAACTGCTCCGCACCGCCGCCGTCGAAAGCGCCGTCACTCGTACCGCGGGGTGAGGTGGTGCCGCGCGTGTTGAACCGCAGGACCGCGAGATCGGCCAGCGCAGGAAGCCGCGCGGCCGCCTTGCGGATGATGTGCGAGTCCATGAAGCCGCCGGCGGTGGGCAGCGGGTGCAGCGTCACGAGGGTGGCGACGGGGGCGGCTTCCTCCGGAACGGCGAGTTCGCCGACCAGGGTCAGTCCGTCGGCCGTCGCGAGCTCTATGTCCTCTCGCTGCGCCGGAAGCTCCAGCGGTCCTCGGATCTCCATGCTCACGCCATCCTCCAACAGTGTGTGTGCCAATGCCGACGAGCGGCCAGGTCGGCCGCATCGCCCAGCACGCCGTCCGCGCGCCACGCGACCAGATGAGCCGTCCCCGACTCGATGGTGCGGCCGCAGCCCGGGCAGATGTACTCCTTCTGCGCCTGCAGGGCGGAAACCGGCTGCACCGTCCACTCGCTGCCGCGCCGCGTCTCCGAGCGCTTCCAGCCCGCGAGCAGTCGATCGAACGAGTCCTCGGTGTCAGGGCGCGCCGGAGGGCGCTTGCGGGAGCGGGGCATCGTGCCTGCTCACCACCAGTGGTTGTTGATCCAGAAGTTGTACGCGCCGGACCAGCTGCCGTAGCGGCCGACCGCATAGCCGGTGCCCCAACGCAGGTTGTCCACCGGGTTGTAGCCGTTGCCGGGAACCTTGCTGCAGGGCAGCGCCTGCACGAGACCACAGGCTCCGGAGGAGCTGTTCGTTGCGTTCGGGTTCCAGCCGCTCTCCCGCGAGACGATGTAGTCGACGTACTGCCAGTCGCCCTGCGCGATGCCGGCGGCGGCCATCCACTCGGCAGGCGCTCCGCCGCCGGAGTACGGGGGCAGGGCCGAACCGCCGGAGGATCCGCCGGACGAACCCGAGTTCGACTGCGAGGCCACCGTGGGAGCCGGCTTCGGCTTGGGCTTCGGCTTCACGTACACCTCGAAGGTGCCGCGTTCCACGGGGGCGATGGTGGCCCCGGTGACCGTGACCGTGAGGTTCTGCGTGTCGGCGAGTGCCAGCGAGTATGCGGAATCGGGTGCATCCGGCGCGGCCGGCTCGGCCATGGCCACGCCGGTCGGAGCGACGAGCGCACCCGCGAATCCGACGACCGCGAGCGCGCTGATCACGCTGGCCACACCACGACGGCGAGACCGACGAGGAGCGCCCTTGCGTGCGGCGGAAACCGTCGCCGCAGACACCGGCGGGAGGGCGCGTGATTCGGGGTTCATGTCGTTTCGGGAGTTCACGATGGAAGACAGTCTACGCAAAGCCGCCTGAATCGACCATCAGGATGGTCAGCGGACGGCGAGGATCACGTCGATGGTCGCGTCCAGGAGGGCATCGACCTGCTCCTCGCGGTAGCCGCCGCGCTGCATGCGGAACGCGGCGGAGCGCAGCTGCTCGGCGGACAGGGCATCCCCGTCGCGGAGGTAGCGGACGATCCTGGTCGACACGTGATCGACCTCGTCGATCCGGTATCCGAAGGTGAGGACGCCCGTGCGCGCGAAGCGGTGACGACGCGGGCGGGCCAGGTGGTCGAGGATCGTCTGCGCGTCCGCGCGCGCCTGCTCGACCCAGGCACCGGCGCCCTGAGAGCGGACGGCGCGCTCCCGCTCCCTGGCGGCGAAGGCGTCCTCGACGCGGCCGAGAGCGGCGTCGACGTCCGCGACGACGTAGCCGTTCTTGACGAGCGGGAACGAGGCGGTCCGGACGTCGTCGGCACCGAGCTCGTCGCCGCCGGTCTCGAACGCGCGACGCGCCGAGGCGAGGAACGTGTCGACCGCGGTGCGGTGGTAGCCGCGCTCGCGACCGGATGTCAGGGCGAACGCGGGCGGTGCCTGCGTCGACTCTGCATCGAGCTGGTCTTGGTTCATCACAGCACCACCCAGGGAGAGAGGAGGAAGTACAGGCACAGCGCCGGGATCGTCGACGGGAGGATGCTGTCGAGTCGATCGAGCAGGCCGCCGTGACCGGGAAGCCAGGAACTCATGTCCTTGATCCCGAGGTCGCGCTTCAGCATCGATTCGCCCAGGTCGCCGAGCGTCGCCGACAGCAGGATCGACGCACCGAAGATGAGGCCGGCCCACCACGGGAGCTCGAGGAGGAAGATCGCGAGGAGCACACCCGCGAGGAGCGAGGCGACGACGGCACCGCCGAAGCCCTCCCAGGTCTTCTTGGGGCTGATCTTCGGGGCCATCGGATGACGACCGAAGGCGAGACCCGCCGCGTACGCGCCGGTGTCGGCGGCTACGGCGATCGCGATGAAGCTGAGCACCCACCACTGGCCGCCCTCCTGCTCGAGCAGGATCAGAGCGACGCCGGCGAGGAACGGGACATACACCTGCACGAAGCCGCTGATGACGGCATCGGCGAGCACATCGCCGTAGGTGCGTCCGTCTTGGGCCGTCATCTGGGCGATGAGACGCCACACGATCACGAACGCGACCGAGACGAAGAGCATCACCCAGCTAAGCCAGGGCTCCGCGAAGTACGCGGAGAGCACCAGGAAGGCGGCGGCGAGCAGCTGCGGGACCACATCGATGCGACGGCCCGAGGCGCGGAGGGCCCTCGAGAGCTCGTACACGCCGAGCAGAGCAGCGGCGAGAGCGAACGGAACGAAGAGCGCCTTGATGAAGAGCAGGGACCCGAGCAGCGCAGCGCCGAAGGCGAGGCCGATCAGGATCGCGAGCACCAGGTCGCGCCCGGTGCGCTGCTTGATCCGCTCGTTCGCCTGATCGAGCTGGTCACGGGCGTGCGAGACGTGGCTGCCCAGCTCATCACGGGCCGCGCGCCACTGCTCGCGGATCGCGTTGTGGTCGGCGGTGTCCAGCGGCCCCACGGTCACCGGCACCGCGGCGTCACCGGGCACCGGAAGCGGCGGGCGAGGCGGGACGGCGGCCGCGTCGAACGACGGGAACGCCGCATCCACGAGCGGGACGCCGTCGGACGACGAGCCGGCAGGCGCGTCAGGACGCGTGGCCGGCTTGCCCTCCTCGGCATCTCGCGTTTCGTCGGACATCCTGACTACACCTCGAGGAGTTCGGCCTCTTTGCGCTTCAGCGCGTCGTCGATCAGGTCGACGTGCTGACGCGTCAGGCCGTCGAGCTCCTTCTCGCCGCGGGCGATCTCGTCTTCGCCGAGCTCGCTCTTGAGCGCATCGAGCTCGTCCTTCGCCTTCCGGCGGATGCCACGGACGTGGACCTTCGCGTCCTCGGCCTTGGTCTTGACGAGCTTGACGTACTCCTTGCGACGCTCCGCCGTGAGCTCGGGCATCGTCACGCGCACGAGGTTGCCGTCGTTGGTGGGGTTCGCCCCCAGGTTCGGCATGTCGCGGATGGCCTGCTCGATCGCCTTCAGCGCCGACTTGTCGTACGGCGTGATGATGAGGGTGCGGGCCTCCTGGTTGGCCAGCGACGCGAGCTGCGCGATGGGGGTCGGCGTGCCGTAGTAGTCGACAAGGACCTTCTGGAACATCTGCGGGTTCGCACGACCCGTGCGCACCGTGGAGAAGTCCTCCTTGGCAGCTTCGACCGCCCGGTTCATCCGGGAGGTGGTTTCAGCGAGGACGTCCGCGATCACGGTGACTCCTATCGTCGGGGTGTTCTGCAAATTCTATCGGGCGAAGTCTTCTCCGCCGTGTCACACGCTCACGCGGTGACGAGGGTTCCGATCGGCTCGCCGAGCAGGGCGCGCGTGACGTTGCCGGCCGGCTCCATGCCGAACACCCGCATGTCCATGCTGTTGTCCATGCAGAGGCTGAAGGCGGTCGAGTCGACCACCTTGAGGCCGCGCTGCAGCGCGTCGCGGTAGGTGACGCGCTCGATGCGCTCCGCGTCGGCGTGCTTGTTCGGGTCGGCGGTGTAGATCGCGTCGACGCCATTCTTGGCGACCAGGACCTCGTCCGCGCCGATCTCGAGTGCGCGCTGCGCGGCCACGGTGTCGGTGGAGAAGTACGGGAGCCCTGCGCCGGCGCCGAAGATCACGACGCGGCCCTTCTCGAGGTGCCGCTCGGCACGACGCGGGATGTAGGGCTCCGCGACCTGGGTCATCGAGATGGCCGACTGCACGCGGGTCGCGGCACCGGCCTGCTCGAGGAAGTCCTGGAGGGCGAGGGCGTTCATGACGGTGCCCAGCATGCCCATGTAGTCGGCACGTCCGCGGTCCATCCCGCGCTGGCTGAGCTCTGCTCCGCGGAAGAAGTTGCCACCGCCCACGACGATCGCCACCTCGACACGATCGACGGCCGCGGCGATGTCCCGGGCGATCTGGGAGACGACGTCGGGGCTGACACCCAGCTGCCCTGCTCCGAAGGCCTCTCCGGAGAGCTTGAGAAGGACGCGGCGGCGTCCGGTGCGTTCAGTCATGGGTGGGTGTCCTCTCGTCCCGATTCAAGATAGTGCCTCGTGGGCATGAAGAAGGGGTTCGGATCTGGCGATCCGAACCCCTTCGACCTTGCTACGCGCCGACCTTGAAGCGCGCGAAGTCCGTCACGGTGATACCGGCGTCCTTCGCCACCTGGGCGACAGAGAGCTTGTTGTCCTTCGCGTAGTCCTGCTCGAGCAGGGCGACCTGCTTGATGAACGCGGACACGCGACCCTCGACGATCTTCGGGAGAGCCGCTTCCGGCTTGCCCTCGTTGCGGGAGATCTCGGTGACGATCTCGCGCTCCTTCTCGACGGCGTCGGCCGGGACGTTCTCGCGGGAGAGGTACGTCGGGTTGGCGAACGAGATGTGCTGGGCGATGCTGCGCGCGGTCTCGGCGTCGTCACCCGAGTAGGCGACGACGACACCGATCTGCGGCGGCAGGTCCTTGCTCGTGCGGTGCAGGTAGACCTCGACCTTGTCGCCGGAGATCGTGCGCACCTGGCGCAGCTCGACCTTCTCGCCGATGATCGCGGCCTCTTCCGAGATGACCTGCTCGACGCTCTTGTCGCCCGCCGAAGCGGCGAGAGCGGCGTCGACCGAGTCGGCCTTGACGGCAGCGGCAGCGTCGGCGACCTTGTCGGCCAGCGCGATGAAGCGCTCGTTCTTCGCGACGAAGTCGGTCTCGCAGGCGAGCTCGATGAGCGTCACGGCGCCGTCCTGCTCGCGAGCGACGATGAGTCCCTCGCTGGTGGACCGGTCAGCGCGCTTCGCGTTGCCCTTCGCACCCTTCAGACGCAGGATCTCGGTGGCCTTCTCGACGTCTCCGTCGGCCTCCTCGAGCGCCTTCTTGGTGTCGACCATTCCCGTGCCGAGCTGCTCACGCAGCGCCTTGAGGTCAGCGATGGTGAAGTTGGCCATGTGTGGTGGCTCCTTGCTTCGTTATGTATGTGTGTGTACGAGGGATTACTTGGCGTCGGCAGCCTCGGCGTCGGCGACCTCGGCGGTCTCCTCACCGGAAGCGGCGGCGATCGCCTCGTCGTGTGCCTCGGCACCGGCCTCGTCGGCGGCGGTCTCGTCGGCAGCGGGCGTCTCGACGACAGCGGCCTCGTCGTCCGCGGTCACGATCTCGGCGGCGTCAGCGGACTCCTGGACCGGGGTCTCGAGAAGCTCCTTCTCCCACTCGGCCAGCGGCTCGGCGTCGCCCGACTCCGGGTTGTGCTTCTGCTGCAGGCCCTCGGCGGCGGCGTCGGCGATGATGCGCGTCAGCAGCGAGACGGAGCGGATCGCGTCGTCGTTGCCGGGGATCGGGTACTGGAAGTCGTCCGGGTCCGCGTTCGTGTCGAGGATGCCGATCACGGGGATGCCGAGCTTCTTGGCCTCGTCGATGGCGAGGTGCTCGCGCTTGGCGTCGACGACCCAGAGAGCCGACGGCGTCTTCGTCAGGTTGCGGATACCGCCCAGCGACTTGTGCAGCTTGTCGAGCTCGCGCTTCTTGAGAAGCAGCTCCTTCTTCGTGAAGCCGCTGTTCGCCGGGGTCTCGTAGTCGAGCTCCTCGAGCTCCTTCATGCGTGCGAGACGCTTGGAGATCGTGGAGAAGTTGGTGAGGAGCCCACCGAGCCAGCGCTGGTTGACGAAGGGCTGTCCGACGCGCGTGGCCTGCTCCGCGAGGATCTCCTGCGCCTGCTTCTTGGTGCCGACGAAGAGGATCGTGCCACCGTGGGCGACGGTCTCCTTGACGAAGTCGTAGGCCTTGTCGATGTAGCCGAGCGACTGCTGAAGGTCGATGATGTGGATGCCGCTGCGCTCGGTGAGGATGAAGCGCTTGACCTTCGGGTTCCACCGACGGGTCTGGTGTCCGAAGTGCACGCCGCTGTCGAGCAGCTGGCGGATGGTGACCACAGCCATGGTCGTCTCCTGGTTCTGGCGCGATTCTGCGCCGTTGAGGTTGTCAAGCCGATCGGATGATCGGACTTCCTGGTGCCCGGCTCACACCCGCCCCCTCGAGAGGAAGACCTGTGGATGTGGATGCCGCGAGATGAATCGCTCTGGGCACGCGTAGTCACCCCGATATCGAGGTGCTCCCCCAGCATACAGGATGCCGCGGCCACACTCCCCCTGCACCGCAGGCGATACGGCCCGCTCCTCCCCGACCTCTCGTCGCCGTCCGCCACTCCGCGCGCGAGGAGCGTGCGCGAGACGCGAGGATCCCCCCATGCGCACCGTGCTCCGCTCGTCCATCGCTCTGGTCGTCGCCGTCCTGCTCTGCCTGGTCTCGGCCACCCCCGACGCCCTCGCTGTCGGCGAAGGCACGACCGAGATGCCTCGTTGGCGCTGGCCGATCGCGGGCCCCCGCGTGGTCGTCGAACCGTTCCGCGCTCCGGCACACGCCTACGGTGCGGGTCACCGCGGCGTCGACCTGGGGGCAGCCGCCGGCGCGAGTGTGGTGGCTCCGGCCGATGGCACCGTGGCCTTCCGCGGCAGGGTGGTCGATCGCCCTCTGCTCACGATCGAGCATGCCGGTGGTCTCGTGACGACGTTCGAACCGGTGCGATCGTCGCTCGAGCCCGGCGACGTCGTGGCCTCGGGCCAGGAGATCGGCATCGTCGATGTCGGCGGGCACACACCGTCCGGCGCTCTCCATCTCGGAGTACGCCGCGAAGGCGAGTACATCAATCCGATGCTGCTGTTCGGCGAGGTTCCGCGCGCGGTCCTCCTCCCCTGTTGCGGACGCGGGTGAGGACCCGCGCGGGGCAGCCGGCGTCAGGCGCGGGGATGTGCCAGCCGGTAGGTGGCCGTCAGCCGCTCGGCCGAGACATGCGTGTAGATCTGCGTGGTGCCGAGGCTGGCATGCCCGAGGATCTCCTGGACCGCGCGGAGGTCCGCTCCGCCGTCGAGCAGATGCGTCGCCGCCGTGTGGCGCAGTGCATGGGGGCCGACCGTCTCCGCGCCGACGATGGGCGCGAGGACACGGGCGACCAGCTCGTACACGGATCGCGGTCCGATCCGCGCGCCTCTGCTGCCCAGGACCAGCGCCGGGGTGAAGGTCCTCGCCCGGGCCACGAGCGCAGGTCTGCCGCGACGCAGATACGCGCTCACCGCATCGCGCGCCGGCGCGCCGAACGGCACCACGCGCTCCTTCGCCCCTTTGCCCAGCACCCGAGCCGTCCCGCGATCGAGGTCGAGATCGTCGATGTCGAGCCCGCACAGCTCGGAGACGCGGATGCCGGACCCGTAGAGCAGTTCGAGGATGGCGTGATCCCGCAGCGCGATCGGATCCCCCTCCTGCGCCGCTTCCCGATGCGCGTCGAGAAGACCGGACATCGCGTCGCGCGAGGCGACCGTGGGCAGCGTGCGCCCCTTCTTCGGAGCGATCAGACGCAGACTCGGATCGTGGGCGATCAGCTCCTGCTCCTGAGCCCAGCGGAAGAACGAGCGAGCGGCCGCAGATCGGCGCGCGAGCGTCGAACGGGCGTCGCCCCTCTGCGTCGCGCGCCAGAGCCAGTCCCTGAGCACGTCCAGGTCGACGTCCTCGAGCGGCACGGCACCGGCGGCGGCCTCCAGGTCGCGAAGGTCCGCGCAATAGGCCCGCACCGTCGCGGGAGACAGCCGACGCACCCGTTCGAGGTGGTCGGCGAATGCCTCCGTGGCCGCCGCGAGATCCATGTAGCCAGCATGCCCCCGCCGCTGAGGTCCGCTCCGGAGCCTCGCCGTGATGCCGCCCCGTCACCGCCCCCGGGTGCCGGTGGAGCGACTCCAGCCCGCATCCTCGACGGCGACCTCCCCCTCCAGGTGCATCAGTCCCAGGACCGCACGCACCCGGTCGGGCGACATCCCCGAGCGCCGGGCGATCTCCTCGACCGAGAGGCGTGTGCGCGTACCCAGGGCGTCGAGCACACGGCGGCGGTTCGGATCCGCCACGTCCTGCCCGGTCGGCGGCGCATCCGCCTGGCCCCACAACTCGCGCACCTCGCGCGCCGAGGTGACGCACTGGGCGTCGTACTCCCGCAGCAGTCGATGGCACCCGGCGGACGACGCCGACGTCACCGGTCCCGGCACAGCGCCGAGCGGACGGCCGAGGGCCGCCGCATGCCCGGCCGTGTTCAGCGAGCCGCTGCGCCACCCCGCCTCGACGACGACGGTGGCCTGGCCCAGCGCGGCGATGAGGCGGTTCCGCGCGAGGAAGCGCCATTTCGTCGGCGCCGTCCCACAGGGCGGTTCGCTCACCAGTGCCCCTTCCTCGGCGATCTGCTGCAGGAGCCGGTGATGGCCGGCGGGGTAGACGCGGTCCACTCCGCCCGCGAGGAAGGCGACGGTCGCGCCCCGAACCCCCAGTGCTGCGCGATGCACGGCGCCGTCGATCCCGTAGGCACCGCCCGACACGATGAGGACTCCCGTCGTCGCGAGGTCTCCGGCGAGTTCGGCTGCGACGTGCTCGCCGTAGCCACTGGCGGCTCGCGCACCGACCATCGACACGCGGGGCTCGAGCACGAGCAGTTCCGCACGACCGCGAACCCAGAGTGCGCTCGGGGCGTGCGGCCCCAGATCGCCCAGCGCCTCCGGCCAGGACGGGTCACCGGGGACTACCAGTCGCGCATCGACGTCGACGGCGGCACGGAGCGCGTCCCGTACGGCTTTCGGCGTGGCCCGGGGGCGCCATCGTGCTCTTCCCTCCTTCAGGGCGCGCGCTGCGCGGGCATCGACATTCCCCGTCGACCGCACCGACGCCGAGTCGTCCAGGGCGAAGGAGAGCGCCTCCGGAGCACCGAGGGCATCGATCAGCGCTCCGGCGACGGCGTCCCCCGGCTCCGCGATCACCGTCCAGGCCGCACGCGCCAGGCAGTCCGCCACCGCTTCTCCGGGATGCAGACGGCGCGCCGCGGCCACGGTGTCGGCGTCGTCGAGCAGGAGCTCCATCATCGCGGGAGTCCTCTCCGCAGGTGCAGCGCGCGCCCGACCTCTTCGAGCCCGGGGCGGTCGAGCTCGCCCAGGTCGGCCATGGTCCACGCGACCCGGAGCACACGGTCGTAGCCCCGCAGTGTGAGCGCGCCGCGCTCCAGCGCACGATCCAGGGGCGCCCGGACGGTCGCGGGCAGCCGGAGGGCGCCCTGCCGCAGCCAGGTGCCGGGGATGTCGGCATTGCGTCGCCACCGTGTGCTCCGCCACCGCCGCGCCGCCCTCTCTCTGGCGGCCGACACCCGCGTCCGTGCCTCGGACGTCGTCATGGCCGACGTGCTCTCCCCCATCGCCCTCGACGCGGACACACGACTCACCTGCAGGTCGATGTCGATCCGATCCCGCAGCGGCCCGGACAGCCGGGTCGAATACCGGCGGATCGCCATGGGCGGACAGATGCACTCCGCACCTCTCACACCGTGGTTTCCGCAGGGGCAGGGATTCATGGCGAGCAGAAGCTGGAACCGGGCGGGGAACGCCGCTGTGAACCCCGCGCGGTGGACCTCGATGACGCCCGACTCGAGGGGCTGCCGCAGCGCGTCGAGAGCCACGCGGGAGAACTCCGCGGCCTCGTCGGGCGACACCTAAAGGCGTACTCTCCCGGCCTCGGTCTGCCTGCCCTGGCCCCAGTTCTAGGGCAGGCTGGCCCCCGGGCGCCCCGGCCGAAACTGCCCTGGATCGCCCCTCAGGGCAGCTCTCAGGGTAGCTTCGCGAGCCTCCCCGGGAGCCCCCCGGCCACTTTCGCGGCCTCCCGGGCTTAAGTTTCGGGCCTCGGAACTGTCTCCGGGAGGCCTCCGGAGGCCCGAAAGGTGCCCTAGACTGCCTCCAGGGCAGGTTCTAGGGTAGGTTCCAGCGGCCCCCGATGCCAGTGTTTTCAAGGCATCGGGCCCTATCAGGGTAGATAGGGCAAGAACGGGGGCACGCTTCCTATGTATTTGTAAAACGGCCCGCCCTTTAGGGGTTAATGGGCGCAACTGCCCTAACTGCCCTAACTACCCTGGCGCCCCGATCCACCCCGCCGACCCGAGGAGGCCGACATGCTCACCCCCGCCAAGTCAGCCGAGCTGACTGCCCTCGCCGAGAAGCGCTGGGGCCCGAAGCGCCACTGGGTCTGCATCTACTGTGGCTCGGGCGCCGGGCTAACCGTGGACCACCTGTGGCCCCGCCAGGCCGGTGGGACCGACGACGTCGCCAACCTCTTCCCTGCCTGTGACCGGTGCCAGTCCTCTAAGTCCGATCGCCCGCCGATCGCCTGGATGGTCGCCGCTGGCGTGCCTGAGCACCAGATCGCGCGCATCCTCCGGATCAACGGTGCCGGCCCGGGTTGGACCGTCCCTCAGGGCCCGGGTGACCTCGTGCCCAAGATGCCTGCCGTCACCCCGGTCACCCTGGACCTCGCTGGCGCCCGCCGTGTCCCTCGCCAGAGCGCCGAGCCCGAGGGACCCCGCGCCGAGCCCGACGCCTCCGGCCTCCCCGGGGTCTTCCAGCTGGACCCGCACGCCTGGACCCCTCGCGCCGACCTCTTCGCCGCGGCTGAGTCGGCTGACCCTGGCCTCTCGGCTCGGGCGCTCTACCGCGACCTGGAGCGCCGGGGCTTCCGGGCCCACAAGCGCAACGGCGTGCGCGGCTTCTTCGGTCTCCGCGTCCCCGGCGAGGACGGCTGACCCGCTCCCTCCAACTCATGGGTTCCCCGGGGATATGGCTCCCGGGGCCTCCGGGGCCCCGATTCCGTCCCCTCAAGGCGCTATATGAATAGTGAGGGCAGGTGAGGCGACCTCGCCGCCATGCCCCGCAGCCCCCTGACCGCCTGGTCCAGGGGGCTTTGTCGTCCCCCGACCTCTGGAGCCCCGTGCCTCGACGCCACACTAACGCCGACCAGCCCGCTGGCGGCGACTACCGCAAGCTCGCCCAGTCCCTCCACGACGAGTGGAACCGGGCGCACGGTCGCCCGACCGACACCGAGCGGGCCCGCGAGCGCGAGCGCTCCGCCCGCCACGCCGCCCAGCGCGGCGACCGCGTGACCGTCTCCGACGCTCGCGCCAAGCTCGCCGCCTACCTCGCGTAGGCGGCCCACACAGACCACCCGCGCAAGCGGGTTAGCCGCAGCAGCCCGTCCCGGCCCGATCAGCCGGTGGGAACCTGCGGCGCACTCCGCCGCGACCGCGGTGCCGAGGCCCAGGAGGGCAGAGCACCGACCCCGGTCACCGGTTCGCAGTCTCGCCAGCCCCAGTCCAGGAGGACATGCGATGGGGTCCGTTGGGCCGCAGTCGGTAGGCACTTCCGCGCCAGTCGGCGCATCAAGTGACTACCCATTGGAGTCAACATGGACATCAAGTCCGAGCTCGCTACCCTGCGGGCAAAGAACGCCTCGATCATCGCCGACGTGAAGGCCTCTGGCCGTAACCTCACCGAGGCCGAGGCAGCTGAGATGGAGCGGGACGCAGACCGCATGTTCCAGCTCAAGACCGCGATCGCTCGCGGTGAGAAGAACGCCGCCCTGATGGACGGCTTCAACGAGGGTGCCGGTGGCACCGAGGACCGCTATGACGGCGGCCTCGGCGGCAAGGCGACCGAGGTCCGCACCGCGTCCGGCGCGAAGGGCTACGTCACCCCGGCGTCGCTCAAGCGCATGGCGGCTGCCCAGGTCGCTGACATCGAGGCCAAGGGTCTCGTGGCCGCTGGCTCGAACGTCACGAAGGTGGAGTTCGACCCGAAGCCGCAGGTCCTCGCGACCCCGGGTGCCAACCTCGGCATCCTGGACGTCCTCGCGGTCAAGACCCGCGATTCGGCCAAGTACAGCTACGTCCGCCAGACCGTCCGCACCAACAACGCGGACGTCGTGCCGGCTGGCTCGCTGAAGCCGACCTCGGTCTTCACGGTCGAGGAGGTCGAGGGCAGCCTCGACGTCGTCGCTCACATGAGCGAGTACGTCGGCACCTACCTGCTGAAGGACAACGACGCTCTCGAGGGCTTCCTCGTGGCTGAGCTGCGCGCGGGTATCTTCGCCAAGGTGGCCGAGCTGGCTGTCGCTGACCCTTCACCGGGTGCCTGGTCACTAGCTCGGGTTCTTCCTTCCCCGAGAGTCCACGGTCGGGATTAGGGCCCCGGCGCGGTGGACAGCCTCCACTGGTAGGTAACCAGTCGGCCAGGCATCCTTCGCCGGGTGCCTGGTCACCAGCCTCGCTGAGATGTACGGCTCAGCGAGGCCACCGGGCCGGCGACTAGCTGCATCAGCTGACGTGCTCGCCGGCCCGGCTTCCTTCTTCGTGCTGGATCACTGGTCTTCCCCTACCGTGTCCAGCCGCGGGCCTCAGCCCTTGATGTTGCGCGGGTCGTTGCCGTGCGGGACGGTGTCCTTCGCGCGGATCTTGTTGTCGCGGCCGTGAATGTTCAGTTCACCCCCGCCCTGGTTGCCCAGGTATCCCCGCGCTGCCGCGATCGCGTCGGCCTGCGTGTCGTGCACCGACGACGCGCGGCCTGCTCCCGCCTTCTGCGCTGCCCACCCGTCGTCGCGGGGGGTCACGTGGTAGCTGTTCGCCATGTCTCTCACCTCCTCTCACCTATCAATCCAAGGGTGAAGATACGGTCCGCGCACCGACGCCCCGGTTTCGACACGGTGTCGAACATGCGTTCGAAGCAAACTCTCAGCTTCCCCGCCCGGGGGTATGGGGGCCGAATCCCTGGGACGGACGGCCCTCGGCTCAACTCCCGGCAATCGGCAAAACGTGTGCGATCCGTTTCGAATCCCAGAACCGGACCGGCCCCCTGAACCCGAAAGGCGCACCATGGCGCAGCTCACCGATGACGCAGTCATCCGCATTCACGCCCACACCACCCGCATCGCTCAGCGCGCCAAGTCCGTCCACTTCGCCACCGACACCATCGCGCGCATTCAGTCAGCCCTCCAGGAACGCGGCGCGATCCTCGCCCCGTCCGACCGGTTGACCCGCCTCCAGCAGCTCGCCGCTGAGCTTGAGTTCCTCTTCAACACCCACGACGCCGCCCATCTTGGTGGCTACGACCTCGCGAGCCTGCGCTTCCTTCTGACCGGCGAGGGCCTGACAACCGTCCTGACGACCCCGGACGGCCGTCCCGCCCTCTCCGCAGACGACGCAGCCGCTGACGCCGCCCGCGAAGCTAGCTCACTCCGCGCCGAGCTTGCCGCGCTCAACTCCCCTGCCCCGAGTACCCGCCCGTACTGGCCGGGTCGCATCTGATCGGAGACCGATGACTACTCACACCGACGAGCTGGAGCGGACCCTCGCGTCCGACCCGGTCCTCTCCGACGAGCAGCACGCCGCCGAGGTCTACCTCGCCCGCACCCTGGCCGCTGAGCTCGATGCCCAGGCGACCCGCGGCGAGCTCCAGACCCGAACCGTGGCCTCCTACGCCGGCGTCCTCGGTGCCCTGCGCCGCGTCGTCCGCGACGAGCGCGAGCGCCGCCGCCGCGCGACCGCCAAGCCGGAGGGCGCCGCGTCCCGCCTGGCCCTCATGCGCCGCGAGGCGTCCCGCATCACTGCGCTGAAGGAGGACGCTGATGACTGACCCCATCATCAAGTTCGAGCGTCGCTGCCCGCGGTGCGGCGTCGTCAAGCCGCTCCCCGAGTTCCCGCGGAACCGGTCCCGGCCGGACGGCCGGACGGCCTACTGTCGCCCCTGCCATGCCGAGCGCCAGCGCGAGTACCGCGCGACCCCCGAGGGCGCCGAGCGCCAGCGCGAGAGTCTGCGCCGCAGCATGGCCAAGGCCAAGCTGCGCTACGAGGAGGCCGTTGCCCGCCTCTCCGACGAGGAGCGCGCCCGCCTCGGGCGCTGAATCCATGAACCCGCCCGGGGTCTCTTCTATTCGACTCCGAGCCCACTGAACCCGGGTCACTGTAGCTAGTGACGCTCGCGATCCGCGTCTGCCAACGCTCTACGGGTCGCCCCTTGAACCAGCCCCGCTGGTCTCGTCGTGGCAGCGGCGGGGCCGGCGGGGCTTTCTTCGTATCCGAAAGGCACTGCCATGTCGTCCACCACCCTCCGCGCTCTGCGCGGTCACCTTCTCCCCGGCCTCGCCTCCCTGGCCCTCCTCGTCGTCGGCCTCCTGGAGGTGCTGTCATGAACCGCCGGTTCCCGAGCAGCATCCCCGCGCTCGAAGCCCTCCTGAACGAGGCGACCGACCCCGAGCTCCGCGCCGCCCTCCAGCGCCGCATCGATGAGCGGCGCTACCACAACCGTCGTCGCCGCGACCTTCAGAAGCAGCGTGCGGAGGCCCGCCGTGCCTGAGCCCCTCGATCGCATCGCCGGGGAGGTCTGGGGCAGCATTCCCGGTGTCCCTGGCTACTGGGTCTCCTCCCTCGGTCGCGTCCGCTCGCCCCGCGGCCTGCTCAAGCCCCGGCGCCGTGACCGCGTGGGCCACGTCGCCGTCGTCCTGCCCGGTCGCCGTGACGTGCTGGTTCACCGTCTGGTCGCGGCCCGGTTCCTCGACAACCCTGACGGCCTGCCTCTCGTCCGCCACGGCAACGACGTGGCCTGGGACAACCGTGCCGACAACCTCAGCTTCGGCGACGTCAAGCAGAACGCCGCTGACCGGCGCCGCAACAAGGGCTACGGCCAGCGCAAGCGTCGCGCGACAGGTCACGTCCACGCCAGTGGCGGCGCCTATCTCCCCGGTTGCCCGGGGTGTCGGGCCGTCGCCCGCGAGGCCGCCCGCCGTCGGAGGGCCGCCGCGAAGCTCCCGCCGACCAAGCACCCCCACCCCGACCAGCTCGACGCGATCGTCGAGCTGTTCCCTCACATCGCCCAGGAGGCATCATGACCGATTCCGCGCCCAAGCGCCCCAAGCCGGCGAACCAGGCCGGCAGGGACGACCCGACCTACCAGCAGCCCGCCCAGGCCACCGGGGACGTCCTGGCGGACCGCCCCGGCAAGCCCTCGGTCTGGCACGCGACGCCGCGCCTGCCCAGCACGCTCGGCGGCGCCCGCCAGCTCTACGGCGACGACATGCTCGGGGGTCCTCGTGGCTGACGCCGACGTCCTCGAGCTCTTCGGCGCGGCCTACCTCCGCCTCCGGGCGTTGGTCGAGGGCGGCGACATCGCCGAAGCCCAGTGGCGTCCCGGCTACTCCCCGTCCCCGAAGGAGGACACGACCGAGCGCAGCTCAGGCCGCGTCTCCGATCCGGTCTGGTTCGCCCTCACCGACCCCCGCCGCCAGGCGCTCCGTCGTGCCGTCAACCATGCGGAGCATGCCCTCAGGCTTGCTGAGCACACCCTGAGGGTGGCAGAGGCCAAGTTGGGGGCTGCTGTTAGGGCGTCCTCTGGGCGCCCAGAACTTGGGGGTCATGCCTAGCGGGCCCTGAGGTCACGAAACCTCACCAGATCGAGCCACACGACTTGTGGAGAGCTCTTGAGTCTCACCACACGACTGCACGGCGCGGCTCGCGCTCGATACTGACCACCTGGGTCCACCACTCACCGTGTGCGTCCTGCCACTTCACGGTGAACTCCACCCCTAGTCGACGTCCGCCTTCGGTCTTCTGCCCGTAGAACTCAAAGTGGCGGCCGAACGGGCCTCGCATCTGGGTGGCGCCGGCGAACAGGAAGTGGCTGCTCGGCGCATCGACGCTGACGTTGCTAATTTCGACGCCGTCCTGTGTGTTCTTCAGGACGTAGGCGTCGGCGCCCCCGAGCGGGTCGATTCGCCAGGCTGGGCGGAGCAATGGCACAGCGCGCTGGGCGGCCACTTCCGCTTCCGCCTCTGCGCGTCCCTCCGCCTTGCCGGCTTCCCGCTCAGCTTTCGCGAGCTCGACACCGCGGCGAGCCTCCTCGGCAATCTGCCGAGCCGCGAGAGCTTTGGTCGCGTCGATCTGCTGCTCAGCGTGCTCCCATGCCGCGCCTGAGGCCTCTTGTAGTCGTTCGATGCGCTCGCGCACGATTGTGCTGTCGGACCGGATCGGCCGCACGTCGAGAAGCTCGCACACCTCTTCGAACCTCTGCTTGGTGAGTGCCTCGTCGGCGCGCAGTTGGCTGGCATCCGTGACGAGAGCATCCATGCGCTTCTTCGTCGTGAGCCGGAGACTGAGTGACCACCGGATTGCGTGACCGATCGGTGACCAGAACTTCTCCCTTACCTTCGCGCTGAAGATCGCGGCTATGCCTGCGACGGCGAGTGTCGCAGCAATGGCGGAGGTCGCCTGGACCCACCACTGCTGCACAAGCTCGTCCCACGTCATCATGAACCCGAGAATACTGGTCAACGACGACGAAGCCCCCGAGGGACGTCCCCAGGGGGCTATCGTGTCGAAGCGGTTCAGGCGCCTTCGAGCTCAGCCAGCCGCCGCTTCATGTCCTCGACCTCGGCCTTCCGCTTCGCCCTGGACCGCCTCGACGCCTCGACTGCCTGCTCCTTCTTGTAGAGCTGCTTGATTGCCCTGGCCTGCTCGATGAGGGCGTCCACGCTGGCCAGGTACTCCGCGATGTCGTCCTGCTCCTGGTGGCCGGCTTCGAGCTCCGCTTCGAGCGCCTTGGTTGCCGTGGTGATGTTCTTGCTCATGGTGTCCTCCGTTGTGGTGGCGTGGCTTGCTGTCAGCCACTGTGGCGCGGTCGCGCGGGTGTGAGGCTGGGGTTCAGGCCGCCCCGAAGAAGGCGTCCACCCTGGCGAGCCTCACCGCCGCGTCGTCGTCCCAGGGCACCCAGCCGAGCCGCAACCCGTAGAGCCCGGGGATGAACTCGTGCCGGCCGATCGTGAACCGGTGGCCGCCCGCCGCTGACCTCCGTGCCTCGGCGTGCTCCTTGCTTACCGGTCCCACATCGCCTCCAGCTCCGCGACGTCGGCGCGCTCCTCCGCGACCTGCTCGCGCAGCCAGTCGAGGCTGTCCCTGAACACGATCGTGCGCGAGCCGTCGGCCCTGTTGTGGACGATCATGCCTTCGCCGTCGTCTTCCCCGAGTGCTGCCGTCTCCTCGGCCCAGCCGAGCAGGTGCTCCCAGTTCGCCGCGGTGAGCTCCGGTGCCGGCCCCTCGGGGTACTTGATGTTCGTCATGCGATCCTCCTGTCTCGCGACACCCCTGTAGTGTCGTCGTGATGAGAATAGCGTCATTGTTCGCGATGACGACCGGTTGGCGCTGACGGGCGCAGGACGGTCGCGTGATTGCGGGTTTCGAGTCAGAAACTCACGGCTCGCCCACAGGTTCAGTCGTCCTCAACCGGGTGCTCGATCCATACGAACTCCACCCGGTCCTCGACCTTGCTGGCCGCCCCGTTGCCGCTCGCGGGGCTGACGTTGATGCTGTCGAGCATGTCTTCCAGGATGAAACGCCGCTCCTCGATTCCGCCCTCGGCCCACGCCTCGCGGAGGGTCCGCCCCGTCTCCTCGCGCACCTTGACGATCCGCGCCGGCTGGCTCAGCAGCCGCCGCCTCTCCTCCTTGAGCTGGTCTAGCCTGGGCAGCAACGCCCCGTAGTCGGCGCCGTCAGCACCCAGTGCCGCCTGCACGTCTGCGATCGCCTGCGCCACCCCGTCGAGCTCGCCCGTGTCCGCGGTGCCCTCGACGCGCTCGGTGACCCTGTATTCCTTCAGGCTCCCGATCATCCGCAGGATGACGGCCTCGACGTGCTCCTCCACGTTCCTGCGGCTGATCGAGACGCCGGGGCATTCCCTTCCGGGAATGGCCTTGTTGGCGCACCTGAAGGTGTCGACTGGCCGGCCCTTCCTGCTGTTGGCGTACATCACGCTTCCACACTTCGAGCAATACAGCAGGCCCGACAGCCACGACGCTGCCTTCCGCGGCGCGTTCGGGCCCCGCTTCCTGAACCGCTCCTGGACCTGCGCCCAGAGCCCCGCGTCGATCACGGGCTCCCACCTCGTAATGGGGATGCCCTGCGCGTCGGTGACGGCGCGGTACTCGATCACCGCGGACCCGTCGGCGCGCTTCGCGACCTCGACCCGCTGCGTGGTCCTGCCTAGCAGCGTCGGGCTCTGGAGCATCTTCCTCACCGTGGTGATGCGCCACATCCCGCCGTCCAGCCCCTCGGTTGGCTCGCCCTTCTGCCTCGCGCGCCTGAGCGCCGACATCGTGGTCGGCACGCCCTCGTCGTTCAGCATGCGGGTCAGGTCGGTGAGCTTGTCCCCACGGGCGAAGCCCTCCATCAGCCGCCGGGCGTAGGGCACTTCGAACGGGTCGGGCACGAGCGCCTTGCCGCCTCCCGGACGCGTCACGGCGCGGTAGCCAAAGGGCGGCGAGCCTCCGAGCCACCGCATCGATTCGGGGTCCGTCTGGCTGAGTACGTGGCTCCGCATCGACCTGATGCGGTCTCGCGTCCCCTCGCTTTCCATCCTCGCGACCTCGGCGATCACCGCCGCGAGGATGCCGAAGGCTGGCATGTCCGACCTGAGCCCTTCCTTGTGGAACACGAGCAGGGCGTCTGGCCTCGCGTCGAGCACCGCAACGAGCTTGGCCACGGCGGTCAGGCCCATGCGCGACCATCTCGACAATTCCCAGCTGACGAGCACGTCGGCCCGGCCCTCGGCCACCATCGTCAGGGCGGCTTCGGCCTTCTCGCGCTCTCTTGTCCCGGTCATGCCGTCGTCGCTGAGCACCGCCACCACCGCCCAGCCCTCGCGCTCCGCGAGGTCCCGCAGCTCCCGCTCCTGGCGGGCCAGGCTGACGCTCTCCTCGGTCGTGCGGGACACTCGTAAGTAGAGGACTGCTCTTCTCATGCTTCGATTATGCGCCTTTGGGTGTCCCTCGACTCGTCGAGGAAGAGCACCCCGCAGTGCGCTCTCGCGATGGCGCCAGGACGTGCCGTGCGGGATCCTCCCCCGACCAGTGCCGCAACCGAGGCACTGTGGTGCGGAGACTCCAACGGCGGGACACGGTCGAGTGCGGCGACGGGCTCACCGCTGAGCGAGCGGATCGACGCGACTTCGAGAGACTCGTGGTCACCGAGAGGAGGCATGATCCCCGGCAAGCGGCGGGCGAGCATGGTCTTGCCCGCGCCGGGCGGTCCGCTCAGGAGCATGTGATGTCCACCGGCGGCCGCCACCACGAGCGCCTCCACGGCGTCCTCCTGTCCGACCACGTCCTGCAGATCGACCGCTGTCTCCTCCCTCACAGGCCCCGCAGACGCCTCGACGGGCAAGACCTCGGGCACGTCGATGTCGGCCCCATGCCAGACGGCGACCTCCGCGAGCGAGGTGGCGGCGCGCACCTCCAGACCGGGGACCAGTCGGGCCTCCTCTTCGTTGCCACGGGGCACGATCACGGTGCCGAACCCCGCCCGAGCTGCCGCGAACACGGCGGGGAGCACGCCGGGCACGGGCCGTATCCGCCCGTCGAGGCCGAGCTCCCCGACGTGGACCGTCCCAGCGATGGACCGCGGGTCGATCGCACCACCGGCGGCGAGGGAGACCACCGCGATCCCGAGATCGAATCCCGCACCGTGCTTGGGAAGACTCGCCGGGGACAGGTTCACGGTGAACCGCCGCCGCGGAAGGTCGAGTCCCGAGTTCTTGCAGGCGTTGTGCACGCGCTGAACGGCCTCTCCCAGCGACTTGTCCGGGAGGCCGATGATGCGGAACTCCGGTGTCTGGTTCGAGAGGTCGGCCTCGACCTCTACGAGGTGCCCGTCCACGCCGGTGAGCGCGACGGCCCAGGTGCGCGCCGTGCTCATGCGATGTCCACGAGGTGCTCGAGGGTGCCCTGCGCCGGATCCGCCCCGATGATGCCGATCGCCTCGAGTCGCACGGCACGCCCGCGCGCAGCATCGGGGTGCTCGGTCACCCACGCCTGCGCGAGCTGCCAGAGGCGACGACGCTTCCGGGGGTCGATCGCCTCGAACGGGTGCCCGAAGACGGCTGTGCGCCTCGTCTTGACCTCGACCACCGCCAGGTGACCGTCGTGCGAGGCGATGATGTCGATCTCGCCCTGGGCGCACCGCCAGTTCCGCGCGAGCACCGTGTACCCGATACGCGTCAGGTACTGCGCCGCACGTTCTTCTCCGGCTCTGCCGAGCTCGTCTTTCGCTGCCATGCCCTCAGCATCGTGCGCGGGGCGTCCGCTCGGAGTCGACGGCCCGGCATCAGCACGAGGGCTGGGGAGAAGTCAGAAGTCCGAGGGTGTGTGGAGAATCGTCTCGGCTCCGCGAGGACGGTTCACTCGCCGTCGAGGGAGAGCTCCTGCGGCAGCTCGAACTCGCGGCGCTGCAGCTCCTCGACGTTCACGTCCTTGAAGGTGAGGACGCGCACCGCCTTGACGAAGCGATCGGCGCGGTAGATGTCCCACACCCAGACGTCGGTCATCGAGATCTCGAAGTAGAAGTCGTGCTCGGTGTCGCGGCGGACGACGTTGACCTCGTTGGCCAGGTAGAAGCGGCGTTCGGTCTCGACGACGTACTGGAACTGCGACACCACATCCCGATACTCCCGGAACAGTGCGAGCTCGAGCTCGCGGTCGTAGTCGTCGAAGGCTTCCTCATCCATGATGAGTCCATCCTAGAGTCGCGGGCGTCGCCATGCGGCATCGCCGTCCCGCGCCCGAGTCGCGAGCTCGATCAGAACAGGGTGGGCGCGTCGGCGATGGCCCAGGACGCGCGGTGGAACGGCGACAGTCCGTTGTTCCGGATGGCGTCACGGTGCTCGGGGCTCGCGTAGCCCTTGTTCCGATTCCACTGATAGGCCGGATGGTTCTCGTGGATCTCCGCCATGTATCCATCACGAGCCACCTTGGCGATCACGGATGCCGCCGACACCGAGGCGCAGTCGCGGTCGGCCTTGATCACCGGGCGCACCCGGAGCGGCAGCGGGTGGACCCGCGACACGTAATCGTGATTGCCGTCGAGCAGGATGAGCGCCTCCCCCACCGCGACCCCCTCGTCGGCGATCGCCAGCACCGCGCGCGAGGCCGCCAGCCCGAGTGCGCGCATGATGCCGACCTCGTCGACCTCCGCGGCGCTCGCCCAGCCGACGGCGGAGGCCTGCACCCATGCGGCCGCACGAGCGGCCACCTCGGGCCGTCGTCTCTCGGTCACGAGCTTCGAGTCGCGCAGCCCCTCGGGCACCCGGCGTCGAGCGCCGGCCGCGTCCATCATGGCCGCGCCCACGGCGACCGGACCCGCCAGGGCACCACGGCCGACCTCGTCGAGCGAGATGATCAGCTCGCACTCGCCCAGGAGCTTCCGCTCCAGGGTCAGCTTCGGCGTGATGACGGTCATTCCGGGTCCGGAACCCCGTTGAAGATGTCGTGGTGTCCGTCGATCGGGCCGAGACGGTTCAGCGGCCAGGTCGTGAGGAACGCCTTGCCGACGATGTTCTCCATGGGCACGAAACCTCCGCTGGGAAGGTCCTGATGCGCCCGTGCGTCGCGCGAGCTATCGCGGTTGTCGCCGAGAAGCCAGACCGAGTCCTCCGGCACCACGACGTCGAAGGGCTCGTTCGACGCGGCGGTGTCGCCCTCGGGCAGGTTCAGGTAGCTGAGCTCATCGATCGGGGCACCGTTGATGGTGATCTGGCCCAGCGCGTTGCAGCACACGACATGGTCCCCGGGGAGGCCGATCACGCGCTTGACGAGGTGGTCCTGCGCGTCCGTCGCGGAGATGCCGACGAAGTTCAGCACCCAGTCGACCGCCTGCACGAGGGGCGGCTGAGCCGGGGGCTGCGGCTGAACGTCGAGCCACCCACCCGGGTCCTTGAAGACGACCACGTCGCCGCGTTCGTAATCGGTCCACCGCGGGGTCAGTTCGTCGACGAGGATCCGGTCCTTGACCAGGAGGGTGCGCTCCATCGATGCCGAAGGGATGTAGAACGAGCGCACCACGAAGCTCTTGACCACGAAGGAGACGAGCGCGGCGATGACGATGATCACGAGCACGTCCCGGAGGAAGACCAGGAACCCGCGTCGTCGTCGGGTGCTGCGCGCGGCCGGGGAATCAGTCATCGGGTTCCTTCTCGAGTCTTACACCGCTTTGGCGCGACCACATCAAGGTTCGCACACCGGGGAGAGAACACAGCACCCCAGGACATCGTGTCCTGGGGTGCTGTGGAGAACCTGCGCGTCAGCGGTCGCGCTTCTCCTTGATCTTCGCCTTCTTGCCACGGAGCTGGCGGAGGTAGTAGAGCTTCGCGCGACGCACGTCACCGCGGGTGACGACCTCGATGTGGTCGATCACCGGGGAGTGCACGGGGAAGGTACGCTCGACGCCCACCTGGAAGCTGATCTTGCGGACCGTGAAGGTCTCGCGCACGCTGTCGCCCTGGCGGCCGATGACGACGCCCTGGAAGACCTGGATACGAGAGCGGCTGCCCTCGGTGATGTTGACGTGCACCTTGACGGTGTCACCGGGGAAGAAGTCCGGGATGTCCGAACGGAGGGAAGCCGCGTCGACGGCGTCGAGGATCTGCATGATCGTCTCTCTCTGCACCCGCCACAGGTCGCATGCATGTTTTCAAAGGAACAAGAAGAGGATTGAGCTGTACGGAGCTGACGCGTCCGCGGGCTCCCCTGTGGCAGAGCCGGTCACAGCACAATCATCCATTCTGCCATGGATGCCGCGCCCGGCCAAAACGGGACCTCAGTCGCGGATGTCGGTCTCCCGCACCACGATGACCTCGTGTGCGCGCGTCGGCGGCGCCGGCTCGTCGACCGTGGGGATCGTCGACCACGAGATGGTCTCGCGAAGACGCGTCCCGCTGCCCCTGGCCTCGTTCCACAGCTGCCAGATCTGCAGCCAGACGAGACCGATACCCGCGACGATCGCTCCGGTGAGCAGCCACGGGAACACCCCGTCGATGAAGAAGCCGACAGCGATCGTGAGACCGTGCCAGACGCTGAACCCGGCGACGTCCCACCAGGACACGGCGCGCTCGATGCGCACCGACGGACGGGAACGGGTGAGGAGCGTGAGCAGGAGCTGTCCGAGGAAGACGGAGGGCATCGCGATGAGCAGCACCCAGAGGATCGACCAGCCGCCCTGGAAGACACCCCATCCGATGAGCAGCCACAGCGGCAGCAGGAAGGCCGCCGGGAGGAGCCAGCGGAAGAAGGCCTGTCGCAACCACATGCCCCGATCGTACGACGACCGTCCAGCGCCGAACCCGGTGTTCGCTGAGAGCGCTCGGCGGGATCGTCCCCTCCCGATCAGGGAGAATGGAGGGGACGAGAGGACACCCGATGATCGAATTGCGCACCCCTGCCGAGATCCAAGAGATGCGCGCCGCCGGCCGGTTCGTCGCAGAGACCCTGGCGACGCTCCGCGATGAGACGAAGGTCGGGACGAATCTCCTCTCGATCGATCGCCGCGCGCACGACATGATCCGCAAGGCCGGGGCGGAGTCCTGCTACATCGACTACCACCCCTCCTTCGGCGCGAGTCCGTTCGGCAAGGTCATCTGCACCTCCGTCAACGACGCCGTGCTGCACGGGCTCCCCCACGACTACTCACTGCGCGACGGCGATCTCGTCACGCTCGACTTCGCCGTCTCCGTCGACGGCTGGGTCGCCGACTCCGCCGTCTCGTTCGTGGTCGGCACCGCGCGCGAGGAGGACCTCCGCCTCATCGACACCACCGAACGCGCCCTGACCGCCGCGATCGAGACCGCGACGGTCGGCAACCGCATCGGCGACATCTCCGCGGCCGTCGCCGCGGTCGCCCACGGCGAGGGCTACTCGATCAACACCGACTTCGGCGGACACGGCGTCGGTCGCACCATGCACGGGGATCCGCACGTGCCGAACGACGGCCGCGCCGGCCGGGGCTTCCCGCTGCGCGCCGGCCTGGTCCTCGCTCTGGAGCCCTGGTTCCTCGCGACGACCGACGAGCTCGTGACCGACCCGGACGGCTGGACGCTGCGCAGCGTCGACGGCTCCCGTGGTGCACACTCCGAGCACACGATCGCCATCACGGACGACGGACCCATCATCCTGACGGACCGGTCCTTCCTCGGCGTCGACTGACGGCGGTTTCCGGCAGGAGACCGCGACCGGCGGCGTATGCCATTCTGAGTGCATGATCCCGCAGGACCGTCACGTGCCGGAGCGACTGTTCCTCGCTCGGCATGGGCAGACGGCCTGGAACCTCGAGCGTCGACTGCAGGGGCAACTCGACTCTCCGCTCACGGACCGGGGCGTGGCACAGGCCCGGGAGATCGCGGAGCGGCTCGCCGACCGCGGGATCCTCACGGTGTGCACCAGTCCCCTGGGCCGGGCCATGCAGACGGCGGTCATCATCGCGGAGCGCCTCGGGGCCGACGTCATCGAGGTGCCGGATCTCGCCGAGGTGGACCATGGCGAGCTGGCGGGGATGACCTGGGAGGAGATCGACGAGCTCCATCCCACCGCCCGCGAGGAGCGCGCCGCCAATCGCTACGGATGGGCGTTTCCGGGCGGAGAGAGCTATGCCCAGGCGCGGGCTCGTGCGCGCAAGGCGCTCAGCAGCTGCGGATGGTCGTCCGACGGCGTGCCCCTGCTGGTGAGCCACGAGATGATCGGACGCATGCTGCGCGCGGAGCTCCGCGGCCTGGACTCCCCCACCGCGCTCGGTCTGCGGCATCCGCACGGGGTGGTCTTCGAGATCGACCGGACCGGGGAGCGGATGCTCTGAAGAGAGGCCTGCGTGGGCTCAGGACGGAAGGGCTTCGTCCCCCGCCAGCAGGTCGGGCCGGCGGCGGCGCGTCCGCTCGAGCTGCTGTTCGCGACGCCAGCGCGCGATCGCGCCGTGGTTTCCGCTCAGCAGCACATCCGGCACGGAGCGATCGAGCCACGACGCCGGTTTCGTGTACGACGGGTACTCCAGCAGGCCGTCCTCGTGGGATTCCTCGACGAGGCTCTCCGGATTGCCGACCACCCCGGGGATGAGCCGGCCGATGGCCTCGATCATCGCCATGGTGGCGACCTCTCCCCCGTTGAGTACGTAGTCCCCGAGGCTGATCAGCCGCACCTCGCCGAGGTCCGCCGCGTACTCGAACACCCGCTCGTCGATGCCCTCATAGCGACCGCAGCCGAAGACGAGGTGCTCGCGGGTGGCCAGCTGACGAGCGGTCTTCTGCGTGAAGACCTCCCCCGCCGGAGACGGGAAGATGATGGTCGGGCGCTCGGCACCCTGATCCTTCGACGACCCCGCGACCTCATCGAGTGCGAGACCCCACGGCTCGGGCTTCATCACCATGCCGGCACCGCCGCCGTAGGGCGTGTCGTCCACCGTGCGATGACGATCGAACGCCCAGTCCCGCAGGTCGCGGACGCGGAGGTCGATGATCCCGGATTCCTGGGCCTTCCCGAGCAGGGAGAGCGTCAGACCGTCGAAGTACGACGGGAAGATGGAGAGGACGTCGATGCGCACGGAGGAACCGTACCAGCGGTCACTCGGACGCGTCGGCGTCGGAACCCGACGGCGACTCGGTGTCCGCGGCGCCCGGAAGCTCCTCGAACAGCCCGGGCGGCGGGGTCACGATCACCCGTCCGGCCGCCACGTCGACGGTCGGCACGATGGCCGCGACGAACGGGACCATGACCTCGTTCTCGCCCGCCTTGACGATGAGCAGGTCCTGCGCGGGGAAGTGCTCGACGCGGACGACGCGGCCGATGACCGTGTCGTCGCGGACCACATCGAGACCGACGAGCTGGTGGTCGAACCACGCGTCATCCTCGACCTCGTCCGCATCCTGATCGATCCACAGGATGGCGCGGACCAGGCTGTCGGCGGCATCGCGGTCGTCGACGTCATCGAAGAAGACGACCGGGTTGCCGTTCATCACGCGATACTCGCGGACGGTGATCTCCTTGCCGTGCCACGGAGATGCCTCGGGCACCTGCAACGTGAATCCAGCACCGGGGGTGAAACGGCCCTCGGGATTGTCGGTGTACAGCTCGAGCTTGAGACCGCCCTTGAGACCGTGCGCCTTGACGAGGCGCCCGACACGGAGCTGGTTCTTGCCCTGGTTTCGGTCCTTCGGCACCACGTCAGTCGTCCGCGACATCGACGCGGACCCGACGCCCGTCAGCGAGAGCGCTGACGAGGGTGCGAAGGGCCTTCGCGGTGCGGCCGCCGCGCCCGATCACGCGTCCACGGTCATCGGGGTGCACGCGCACCTCGAGGAGGTCGCCTCGCGGCGAAGTGGATTCGTTGATGCGGACATCCTCCGGGTGATCGACGATCCCCTTGACGATGTGTTCGAGCGCGGCGGCGAGCACGACGGATTACTCTGCGTCTGCGGCGGGAGCCTCAGCGGCCTCCGCGTCGGCCGCGGCGGGAGCCTCCTCAGCGGGAGCCTCCACCTTCTTCTCCGCCTTGGGCTTGACGACGGACTTCTTGGACGCGTCGATCTCGAAGGGTGCCTTCGGCTCGGCGACCTTGAGCGTGGACTTCGCGTCCTTGTCGCCCTTGAACTTGCCCCAGTCACCCGTGATCTTGAGGATGGCGGCGACCTGCTCGGTCGGCTGCGCGCCGACGGAGAGCCAGTACTGCGCCCGCTCGGAGTCGACCTCGATGAACGAGGGCTCCTCGGTGGGGTGGTACTTGCCGATCTCCTCGATCACGCGACCATCGCGCTTGGTCTTCGAGTCGGCGACGACGATGCGGTAGTACGGCGCACGGATCTTGCCCAGGCGCTTGAGACGAATCTTGACAGCCACGATTCTCCTGAATTGTGTGGAAGGAAACGAACTGATCGCCTGGAGAGTGGGGTGCACACCCGGCGGAAGCTCAAATGAGTGTGGACGAAAGCTGGATAGAGGGTCGAGCAGCCGTCCGACCCTCTATTCTGCCAGATGCGCGCGCCAGGCGCGAAACGTGGAGACACGGCCGTTCCCGTGTCGCGTCATGCGCATGCCAGACTGTGCGGGTGAAACTCGAGTTCGCCTCCTCGGCCCGCTCCACCGTCGGCCTCGAATGGGAGATCATGCTCGCGGATCCCGTGAGCGGTGATCTGGTGGGGCGCGCCCCCGAACTGCTCGCCGCCCTCGAAGCCGAGAGCGCCGATGAGCGCCACACGGTCACGGGCGAGCTGCTCACCAACACGATCGAGGTCACCAGCGGCATCGGAGACTCGGTGGCGCACGCCGTCGACGACATCGCGAACGCGATCACGGCCGTGCGATCGGCGACGGATCCGGCCGGAATCGAGCTGCTCTCGGCGGGCAGCCACCCGTTCGCCCAGTGGTACGACCAGCAGGTGACGGACAAGTCTCGCTATCACACGCTCATCGAGCGCACCCAGTGGTGGGGGCGCAACATGATGATCTGGGGCATCCACGTCCACATCGGCGTCGAGGACCACCGCAAGGTGTTCCCCATCATCAACGCCCTCTCCGCCTTCCTGCCGCACCTTCAGGCACTTTCGGCATCGAGCCCGTTCTGGGCGGGCGAGCGCACCGGCTACGCGTCGAACCGCGCGCTGGTGTTCCAGCAGCTCCCGACCGCGGGCCTCCCCTGGCCGCTGCGCGACTGGTCCGAGTACGAGTCGTACCTCGACGACATGGTCCGCACCGGGGTGATGGCCGACGCCACGGAGGTCCGCTGGGACATCCGCCCCGCTCCCCGCTGGGGCACCATCGAGGTGCGCGCGTGCGACGGCCTCTCGACCCTCCCCGAGCTCGCGTCCGTCGCGGCGCTCGTCCAGGTTCTGGTGGAGCACTTCTCCCGCATGCTCGACGAGGGGCGGACGCTGCCCGAGCTCCCGGCCTGGTTCCACCGCGAGAACAAGTGGCGGGCCGCACGCTACGGACTCGATGCGCGGGTGATCGTCGACGCCGCCGGCGCACAGCGCCCCGTACGCGAACATCTCGCCGAGGTCATCGAGGAACTCGCCCCCATCGCCGTCGAGCTCGGCTGCGTGCGGGAGTTCGGCGGCAACGCCACGACCCTCGAGAACGGAGCGAGCTACGAGCGGCAGCTCGTGATCGCCAATGCCACCGCGGGCGATCTCACGGCCGTGGTGCAGCACCTCATCCGCGAGTTCCGCTCCGGCCCCGAGTCCTCGACCGACGAGGCGTAGCGGACCCTCGCTCAGTCCTCGACCAGGCGCCTCGCCAGCCCCTCGTCCAGGACCACATCGGTGACGAGTCCCGCTGAGAGCGCGGCGCGGAGGCTCACGAGCTTCGGGATGCCGGACACGACGCAGACCCGACGCGGCACCCGGCGCAGACGATCCAGGCCCGGCCCGGTCGCTCGCGCGTTGACGCGGATGTCACGCCAGGATCCGTCGGATCGGAAGAACACGGTGGCGACGTCGCCGATCGCGTGATCCTCACGGAGGCTGCGGTAGTCGTCCCGCCCGAGGTAGCCGCCCACGTAGACCCGGCTCGGGACCTCGGCGGCGGGCGAACCCAGACTGAACACGGCCACGTCCATCTTCGCCTGCAGATCCAGCACGCGCCTGGTGCTGCGCTCCCGCCACATCGCCTCGCGCGTCGCGGGGTCGTCGAAGAAGGCGGGGACGGGGAACTGCTGCACCTGTGCACCGAACGCGCTCCCGAATCGCTGCAGGATGTCGCTCGAGTACTCGACCCCTGTCGTCTGCGTGTTCCCGGCCCCGTTCAGCTGGACGAACGTCGTGTTGTGCGTCTCCTTCTGCGTGAGTCCACGGCTGACGGCGCTGATGGTGGATCCCCAGGCCACACCGATCACCATGTTCGAGTCGACGAACTGCGACAGCAGCCGCCCGGCCGTGAGCGCCACGCGCTCGAGCCGCTCGACCTCGCTCAGGATCTCCGGCATCGGCACCACGTGCGCAGCCACCCGATGACGGTCGCGGATGCGCTGCTCGAGCATGCCGAGGCGCTCCAGCGGAGAATTGATGCGGATGTCGACCAGGCCGCTCTCCCGGGCGAAGCTCAGCAGGCGCGACACGGATGATCGCGACGTGCCGAGCTCCTGTGCGATGACCTCCATCGTCTTGTCCTGCATGTAGTAGAGCTGCGCGGCGGTGAGCGCCGCGATCAGCTTGCTGTCGCGCGATTCCGCACCTTGACCGGCCATGACGACCTCCTCATCCTCGATCCTTGCACATATGTGCAGTGGGCTTGCGCGGGATGCCACACAGGTCGATGCTGGTTGGCAAGCAAGGAAGAGAGGGTCGACGATGATCGATTCGACACACTCGTCAGCGGAGCGCGCGGAGGTTCGCGCGGTTCGTGAATCCGGACGCACGAGCGTCCTCGTCATCGGCGGCGGGATCAACGGGATCTCCACGTTCCGGGACCTGGCTCTGCAGGGAGTCGACGTGGTCCTCGTCGAACGCGGCGACTTCGCGTCCGGCGCGTCGTCCGCATCGAGCCACATGATCCACGGCGGTATCCGCTACCTGGAGAACGGCGAGTTCCGTCTCGTGCGCGAGTCGGTCGAGGAGCGCAACGGCCTCCTCAAGATCGCCCCGCACTACGTCAAGCCGCTGCAGACCACGATCCCGATCTACTCGACGTTCTCGGGCATCCTGTCGGCCCCGCTGCGCTTCCTCACGCACAAGAGCGGGAAGCCGCAGGAGCGCGGCGCGTTCCTCATCAAGGTCGGCCTCACGATCTACGACACGTTCTCCCGTGACGGCGGCACGGTCCCGCGCCACCGCTTCCTCGGTCGCAAGAAGTCGCTCGCCGAGCTGCCCTCGCTCGACCCGAAGATCAAGTACACCGCGACGTACTACGACGCCTCCATGCACGATCCCGAGCGTCTCGCGCTGGACGTCCTGCAGGACGGCCGCTCCGCACACCCCGGCACGCACGCGCTGAACTACGTCGAGGCGATCGCCCGCGACGGCGACAAGGTCGTGCTCCGCGATCGCGAGAGCGGCACCGAGTTCACGGTGCAGGCCGACGTCGTCGTGAACGCCTCGGGCCCGTGGACGGACCTGACGAACGACGCCCTGGGCACGGACACCCGCTTCATGGGCGGCACCAAGGGCTCGCACATCGTGCTCGACCACCCGGAGCTCCTCGAGGCCACGCAGGGCCGCGAGATCTTCTTCGAGCACTCCGACGGCCGCATCGTGCTCATCTACCCGCTCAAGGGCCGCGTCCTGGTCGGCACCACCGACATCGACGCCGACCCTCGCGAGGTGCCGGTGTGCACCGAGGAGGAGGTCGACTACTTCTTCGATCTCATCCACCACGTGTTCCCGACGATCCCGGTCGCACGCGACCAGATCGTGTACAAGTTCTCGGGCATCCGCCCGCTGCCGCGTCATGAGGACACGGCACCCGGATTCGTCTCCCGCGACTACCGCGTCGAGGTGGACGAGAAGGGCGCCGTCCCGCTCGTGAGCCTCGTCGGCGGCAAGTGGACGACGTTCCGCGCGCTCGGCGAGTCGCTCTCGGACGTCGTCCTGGGGCTGATCGACCGCACCCGCACCGTCTCCACGGCGGGACGCGCGATCGGCGGCGGCCGCGACTTCCCGCGTACCGAGAAGGCCAAGCGCATCTGGATCCAGGAGAACCTGCCCGGAGCCGGAGCACGGGCCGAGCGCCTGCTCGCCCGCTACGGCACCCGCGCCGCGCAGGTGTGGGAGTACGTCGAGCAGGGAGCGGACGCCCCGCTCGCCGGCGGCGACCTCTCGACGCGCGAGCTCGAGTGGATGGTGCAGAACGAACTGGTGGCGCGCCTCGAGGACGTGGTCCTGCGCCGCACCAGCATCGCCTTCACCGGCAATGCGGACGCCGAGGTGCTCGACGAGATCGCCGACGCCCTCGCGCCGATGCTCGGCTGGGACCGTTCGCGCCACGATGCCGAGCTCGACCAGACCCGGCAGCTGCTGAACGAACGACACGGACTCGATATCCCGTCCCGCACCCGCGGCTGACAGGACTTCGGACTGCCGCCCTCCTCGCGGTGCAACCCCCATAAAGTGTCGGGGCAGAGGGGCCCCGACACACAAGAAAGGTCAAAGAAGACATGGCTGATGTGAATCTCGGTCTCTACTTCCTCTCCGAACTCGTCGGCACCGCGATGCTGATCCTGCTCGGTTGTGGCGTGGTGGCCAATGTCGCGCTGGCGAAGAACAAGGGCTTCGGCGGCGGTTTCCTGATGGTCAACTGGGGATGGGGTCTCGCCGTCTTCGCCGGTGTGCTCGTCTCCGCGTACTCCGGTGCGATCCTCAACCCCGCAGTCGGCATCGGCCTCCTGGTCGCCGGCAAGATCTCGTTCGTGATGTTCCTGACGGCCACGGCCGCAGAGCTCGTGGGTGCGATCATCGGTGCGATCGTGGTCTGGCTCGCCTACAAGCAGCACTTCGACGAGGAGCCGGAGCCGGCCAACAAGCTCGGCGTCTTCTCGACCGGGCCCGCCATCCGCTCCTACGGCTGGAACCTCGTCACCGAGATCATCGGCACGTTCGTGCTGGTGTTCGTCATCTTCGCCTTCGCCGACTACGGCGACATCGAGGTCGGCGTTCCCGGTGGCCTCGGACCGCTCACGGCCCTTCCCGTCGCCCTCCTCGTGGTCGCGATCGGTGCCTCCCTCGGTGGCCCGACCGGCTACGCGATCAACCCCGCCCGTGACCTCGGCCCGCGCATCGCGCACGCGATCCTGCCGATCAAGGGCAAGGGTGCCAGCGACTGGTCCTACTCGTGGGTCCCCGTCGTCGGTCCGCTCATCGGTGGTGTGATCGCCGCACTCGCCGCACCCGTGCTGCTCGGCCTCGCCGGCTGACGCACGCCCCATCCGCACTGGAATTCAAAGGAGAGCACAAGTGGCTGACTACATCATCGCGATCGACCAGGGAACCACGTCGAGCCGCGCGATCATCTTCGACAAGAAGGGCAGCATCGTCGCGACCGGGCAGAAGGAGCACGAGCAGATCCTGCCCAAGGCCGGCTGGGTGGAGCACGATGCCGCCGAGATCTGGCGCAACGTGCAGGAGGTCATCGGTCTGGCCCTCGGTCGCGCCGACCTGACGCGACACGACATCGCCGCGGTCGGCATCACGAACCAGCGCGAGACCGCCGTCGTGTGGGACAAGAAGACCGGCAAGCCGATCTACAACGCGATCGTCTGGCAGGACACCCGTACGCAGGAGATCGTCGACCGCCTCGCGGCCGACGGGGGCGTCGAGCGGTTCAAGCCGGTCGTCGGGCTCCCGCTCGCGACCTACTTCTCGGGCACGAAGATCGCCTGGATCCTGGAGAACGTCGACGGCGCCCGCGAGAAGGCGGAAGCCGGAGACCTGCTCTTCGGAACCACCGACTGCTGGGTTCTCTGGAACCTCACGGGCGGTGCGGACGGCGGCGTGCACGCGACGGACGTCACGAACGCCTCGCGCACCATGTTCATGGACCTCGAGACGCTGGAATGGCGCGACGACATCCTCGAGGCGTTCGGCGTGCCGCGCTCGATGATGCCGGAGATCCGCTCCTCCTCCGAGGTCTACGGCACCGCGGAGAGCTCCTCGCTGCTGCGCGAGACGCCGATCGCCGGCATCCTGGGCGACCAGCAGGCCGCGACGTTCGGACAGGCCGCGTTCCAGACCGGCGAGAGCAAGAACACCTACGGCACGGGCTGCTTCCTGATCTTCAACACGGGCGAGGAGATCGTCCACTCGAAGAACGGGCTGCTGACCACCGTCGGCTACAAGCTCGGCGACGGACCGACGCACTACGCGCTGGAAGGTTCGATCGCCGTCACCGGATCGCTCATCCAGTGGCTGCGCGATCAGCTCGGCATCATCTCCTCTGCCCCCGAGGTCGAGAAGCTGGCCGAGCAGGTCGAGGACAACGGCGGCGTCTACATCGTCCCGGCGTTCTCCGGACTGTTCGCGCCGTACTGGCGTCCGGACGCGCGCGGCGCGATCGTAGGTCTCACCCGCTACGCGAACAAGAACCACATCGCGCGCGCCGCCCTGGAGGCCGTGGCCTTCCAGACCCGCGACGTGCTCGACGCGGTGAATGCGGACGCCGGTGTGGATCTGACCGAGCTCAAGGTCGACGGCGGCATGGTCGCCAACGACGCGCTCATGCAGTTCCAGGCCGATGTCCTCGGCGTCCCGGTCGTGCGCCCCGTCGTCGCGGAGACGACGGCACTCGGTGCGGCCTACGCAGCCGGTCTCGCCGTCGGGTTCTGGAACGGCCTCGACGACCTGTCCGCCAACTGGCAGGAGGACAAGCGCTGGGAGCCGTCGATGGAGGCGGACGAGCGCGACCGTCAGCTGCGTCTGTGGCGCAAGGCCGTCACGAAGTCGATGGACTGGGTCGACGAAGACGTGAAGTGACCTGACATCACGCAGAAGCGGGTCCGGAGGTCTCCTCCGGACCCGCTTCCGCGTTCTCGGGCCCGAGGCGGTCGATGACCGCGAGGAAGGCGCGTGCGACGTTCCGCGGCGCCGCGAGGTCCCATGCCAGGTGCTCCACCCGTTCCGGCCCGTCCCGCACCTCGGCGGTCGCGACGGCGAAGGACGCTCGTGCGACCGTCCCCGGCGCGAGCAGCGTCACCGCGAGTCCGGCTTCGACCAGCCCGAGGATGAGCGTCGCCGAGTCGGCCTCGAAGGCCACGTCGCGCGTGAGACCGGCGGACGCGAACGCCGCATCGCTCTGCGCGCGCCCCGATGTGCCCGCGGGAAAGTCCGCGAAGGTCAGCCCCGCGAGGTCCGCCAGTCCGATCGCGCCGGTCTCCGCGAGCGCATGGCCGGGCGGCAGGGCGGCTACTAGGCGGTCGCGGAGGAGCGCCCGGGAAGCCACGCCGGTCGGGGTGAGTCCCGCGCGGAGGCCGAGCAGAGCCACATCCAGCGCCCCCTGTCGGAGCGCGGTGACCAGCTCGTCGCTGTTCCCCATCCGCAGCTCGACCCGCGCGTGGGGGTGCGCCGCACGGAACGCGACCAGAGCCGCGGGGAGGTCGATCGCCGTCACCGTCGGGATGACCCCGACCCGGAGAGTCCCGATCACCGCGCCCCCGACAGCCGCGGCATCCTCCTTCGCCTGGTCCGCCGCACGGAGCGCTGTGCGGGCGTGCACGAGGAACGCCTCGCCTGCTTCCGTCACGCGGACGCTGCGACTCGACCGCACGAACAGACGCTGGCCGAGATCGCGCTCGAGGGCGGCGATCTGATGACTCAGCGCCGACTGGGTGACGAAGCACCGTTCCGCGGCGCGCGTGAAGCTCGACGTGTCGGCGACCTCGACCACGTACCGCAGCTGCTGGAGTTCCATGCATTCATGGTTTCAGTTCATGGTCAGCGTGACAAGCATGCGTTGGACTCATCCCTGTGTCGCGCGCAGGCTGGAGGGATGAACCGCCTCACGCTCGTGCTGCTGACCGCGCTCGCCCCCATCGCGTGGGGAACGACCTACCTGGTCACGACGGAGCTGCTCCCTCAGGGGCACCCCCTCTTCGCCGGGCTGCTCCGTTCTCTACCCGCCGGCCTCCTCGCCGTCGTCGTCACGCGCAGGCTCCCCCGCGGTGCCTGGTGGTGGAAGGCGTTCGCCCTCGGCGCGCTCAACATCGGCGCGTTCTTCCCGCTGCTGTTCCTCGCCGCCGAACGCCTGCCCGGTGGCGTCGCCGCCGCCGTGGCCGGCGCCCAGCCGCTCATCGTGCTCGCCCTCGGTGCCCTCGTGCTGCAGGAGCGGATCAGGCCGCTCACGGCCGCGGCCGCCGTGATCGGTGCCGGCGGCGTGGCGCTCGTCGTCCTCGGGCCCGCGGCGGAGCTGGACCTCTGGGGGATCCTCGCGGCTCTGGGCGGCGTCACCGCGACCGGAGTCGGGATGATCCTGACGAAGCGCTGGGGCCGACCGAGCGGCGTCGGACCGGTCGCCTACGCAGGCTGGCAGCTCACCGCGGGAGGAGTCCTGCTGCTCCCGTTGACCCTGCTCATCGAGGGCATCCCGTCCGAGATCGACACCGGGGCGGCCCTCGGCTACCTGTGGCTCGGCACCGCGGGCGGCATCGTGGCGTACACGCTGTGGTTCCGCGGAATCCAGCAGCTCCCGGTGATCGCCCCGGGGCTGCTCGCGCTGCTCTCCCCCATCGTCGCGACGACGCTCGGGGTGCTGGTGGCGGGTGAGCGGTTCACCGTGGTCCAGGTCATCGGTCTGACCCTCACGATCGGAGCGCTCGTGCTGGGGCAGGTCGTCGCCCGCCCGTCCGCCAGGGATCGCGCGGCGGTGGACGGCTCGACGGCTTCCGCAGCGTTGGCGGCTCCGCGCTGAGCGCGGGTCAGCTCTTGCCGAACAGCTTCTGGATCTCGGCGAGGTCGGCTTCGCTCGGCGCCTGACCGGCACCGCCGCCGAGGCCGAATCCCGAGCCGGTCGGCGTCGACGTCGCGGTGATCCCGGCGTTCTCGGCCGCGCGCTTCGCCGGGTTACCCGAACGGGATCCCTTCGACGCCTTGCCCTTCTTGCCGCGCTTCGACGACGCGCCAGGACGTCCCATACCGGGCACCGGACCCATTCCGGGGATGTTGGGCGTGCCGCCACGGGCGACCGTCTTCATCATCTTGGCGGCCTGCTCGAAGCGCTGCACGAGCTGGTTCACGTCGGTGACCGTCATGCCGGAACCGCGAGCGATGCGAAGGCGGCGCGAGCCGTTGAGCGCCTTCGGGTTGCGGCGCTCCCCCGGGGTCATCGAACGGATGATGGCCTCGGTGCGATCGATCTCACGCTCGTCGAAGTCGTCGAGCTGCTGCTTCATCTGCCCCATGCCCGGGAGCATCCCGAGCATCTTCTTCATCGAGCCCATCTTCTTCATCTGCTGAAGCTGGTCGAGGAAGTCCTCGAGGGTGAAGGCCTCGGTCGCGAGCTTCTCGGCCATCTTCATGGCCTCTTCCTCATCGAAGGCCTGCTGGGCCTGCTCGATGAGGGTCAGGATGTCGCCGAGGTCGAGGATGCGGCTCGCCATGCGGTCGGGGTGGAACGGCTCGAGGTCTTCGAGGCGTTCGCCCGTCGAGGCGAAGATGATCGGGCGACCGGTGACGGAAGCGACCGAGAGGGCCGCGCCACCGCGGGCATCGCCGTCGAGCTTCGACAGCACGACGCCGGTGAAGTCGACGCCCTCCTGGAAGGCCTTGGCCGTGTTGACGGCGTCCTGACCGATCATCGCGTCGATGACGAACAGCACCTCGTCGGGGTTGACCGCCTTGCGGATGTCGGCAGCCTGCTTCATGAGCTCGGCGTCGACACCGAGGCGACCCGCGGTGTCGATGATGACCACGTCGTGCTGCTGGCGGCGCGCGTACTCGACGCCGTCGCGGGAGACCTTCACGGGGTCGCCGACGCCGTTGCCGGGCTCGGGGGCGTAGACGGTGGCGCCGGCCTGCTCCGCGACGACCTGGAGCTGGTTCACGGCGTTGGGACGCTGGAGGTCGGCCGCGACGAGCAGCGGCGTGTGCCCCTCGCCCTCGAGCTGCTTCGCGAGCTTGCCGGCGAAGGTGGTCTTACCGGAACCCTGGAGGCCGGCGAGCATGATCACGGTCGGCGCGGTCTTGGCGAACTGCAGTCGACGCTGCTCGCCGCCGAGGATCTGCACGAGCTCCTCGTTGACGATCTGTACGACCTGCTGCGCGGGGTTCAGGGCCTTGTTGACCTCGTCACCGAGCGCGCGCTCGCGCACCTTCGCGGTGAACTCCTTGACCACGACGAGCGCGACGTCGGCGTCGAGCAGCGCGCGACGGATCTCGCGCACGGTGCCGTCGACATCGGCCGCGGTGAGCTTTCCCTTCGTGCGGAGGTTGCGGAAGGTCTCGGTGAGCCGATCGGAGAGCGTGCCAAAGGTAGCCATGGTGCTGTCGATTCTACGCGAGCGGAGCCTCCATGCTCAGCGCGGCACGTAGCTCGCCCTTCGCCCGCTGATACCGACCACGCGCCGTGGATGCCGGGATGCCCAGCAGCTCCGCCGCATCGGTCAACGAGAAGCCGTCCCAGTGCACCAGGCGGACGAGCTCGGCCAGCTCGGGATCGAGCCGTGCGATGGCGTCCCGGACGTCCGCCCCGGCGTCAGCGGGTGCCGCCGACAGATCCTCCCCGGCGTGAGAGCGGATGCGGTCCGCCAGCGCCCAGCGCCGCCGCTCGCCGCGCGCATGGTTGAGCAGCGTGCCGCGCGCGACGCCGAAGAGCCACATCCGGGCGCGCTCGGGGTCATCCGGGAGCCGTCGCACGCGTCGCCAGGCGACGACCATGGTCTCGCCGAGAAGGTCTGCGGCGTCGTCCGGGCCGACCCGACGCGAGAGGTAGGCGAGCAGGTCGGACGCGCTCGCCTCGAAGGCGGCGATGAGCGCCGCATCCTCCGGGTGCCGGGTCACGGCGTGCCACCCTCGCCGCCCCAGTCCTCGTACTCGCAGTGCAGCTGGCTATGAGCCTCCGCCCCCTCCAGATCCCCGCGTCCGGTATCGATGCCGTTCGCCTTGAGTTCCTCATGGAGCGCCTCGGAGAGGGCTCGATCGTGTGCGATCCACGCATTCAGGTCCGGCGTCCGCGGATCCGTGATCTCCTCGTCCGACGCAGCCTGATCGGATTCGATGGCGGCGAGGGCCTCCGCCACGTACGGCGCCGCGGCCGCCTCGACGTCCGTGTTCGCGAACCAGTCGTCGATGATCCGGTCGACCTGGAGCTGTGTCAGCGGGTTGTGCGTGTCCCAGCCGCTGTAGCGGATCTCGCACTGCCCCCAGGTGGGCGCCGTGTACGTGTAGCTGCGATCAGGGTTCTCCAGCCCCGGACTCCACAGCCAGTCCGACGACGCGGTCGCGATGCCCGCTCCGCCCACCAGCAGCAGACCCAGCACGCCGCTGACCACCGCCGCACGGCGCGTCCTCCGCCTCGGCTGCGCGGCGGTCTGTGCCTCGGAGAGCATCGCGCGCAGCTCTGCGGTCTCGATCGTCGTGCGCGGCGGTGCCGATGCGTCCAGCAGCTCGTCCAGCTGATCCGGGATCATGAGTTCCTCCTCAGGGGTGGGTTCACTCATGACCTGTCCGGACGACGTCGTTTCGTCCGCGCGACTCAATCGGACCAGGGCAGATCGTGGATCAGGCCGAGCGCATCGTGCAGCACGGCCTCCGGCGTACCGCGCCCGGCGCCCTGCTCCGCCCACACCCGCAGCGCCGAGAGCACGGCCGCCGCATGCGCCGCGCCCACGATGTCGGCGCGGATCACATCGATGCCCGCCGTGCGTGCGGCCGCCGAGACCGCATCGGAGAGACGGGCGAGCCGCAGCCCCGTGTCGCGGACGAGCTCCTCCTGGAGGCCCATCGCCGGGGCATTGCGGAGCGCGAGGGCGAGGGGGTCCGGCGCGAAGTCGCGCACGATGAGGAGCAGGATTCCCCGGACCGCGTCCCCCGAGGCGGCTCTGCCCAGCGCGCCGAGTGCACGTGCCGCCTCGTCGATGCGCTCATCGACGCCCGACCACAGCACGTCGCTCTTCGACGTGAAGTAGTTGAAGAAGCTGGATCTGCTCACACCGGCGCGCTGCGTGATGTCGGCGACGGAGGTCGCGTCGTAGCCGCGTTCGAGGAACAGCTCGCACGCCGCCTCCGCGAGCGTCTCCCGCGAGGACGCCTTGGGGCGTCCGGCACGACCGGTCGGATTCATGCCTTCACGCTACCGCTCGGCGTGGCGCGGCGATGCCCGGAGCCACGCGAGAGCGTATTGTTGGACACAATCCAACTACTCGTGAAGGTGGCCTTGCGCATGCTCGACATCCTGACCCCCGGCTTCTCCCCCGACCCCGTGCCGTACACGGACGGATGGGACCTCCAGCGGCGCGTCCATGCGGACGTGGTCGCCGGCAGCCGACCCGACACGCTGATCCTGCTGGAGCACGAGGCCGTGTACACGGCGGGAAAGCGCACCGAGCCGCACGAGCGGCCCCAGGACGGGACTCCCGTGATCGACGTCGACCGCGGAGGGAAGATCACCTGGCACGGTCCGGGCCAGCTCGTCGGGTACCCGATCGTCCGCCTCGTCGAACCCATCGACGTCGTCGCTCATGTGCGGCGGCTGGAGCGCCTGCTCATCGACGTCCTGCGCCCGTTCGGCGTGGACGGCTATCAGGTCGACGGCCGCAGCGGCGTCTGGGTGCGCCGCCCCCTGTCGGAGGACAAGGTCGCCGCCATCGGTGTGCGCGTCCAGCAGGGCGTCACCATGCACGGGTTCGCCATCAACTGCGACAACACCCTGGCCGGGTTCCGGGACATCATCCCCTGCGGCATCACCGACGCCGGGGTCACGACCGTGAGCGAGGTGGTCGGCGCCGCCGTCTCCCCGCTCGATCTCGTCGACGCGGTGACCGACGCCTTCGTCGCCGACTATGCCCGTACCGAGCTGACAGGAGTCCGCGCATGACCGCCGCCCCCGAGGGACGCAAGCTCCTCCGCCTCGAGATCCGCAACGCGGAGACCCCGATCGAGCGCAAGCCGGAGTGGATCCGGACCAAGGCGAAGATGGGACCCGAGTACACCGCGCTGCAGTCGCTCGTGAAGAGCGAGGACCTGCACACGGTGTGCCAGGAAGCCGGCTGCCCGAACATCTACGAGTGCTGGGAGGACCGGGAGGCGACGTTCCTCATCGGCGGCTCGCAGTGCACGAGGCGATGCGACTTCTGCCAGATCGACACCGGCAAGCCGGACGCGTACGACACCGACGAGCCCCGTCGCGTCGCGGAGAGCGTCGTGCGGATGAACCTCCGCTACGCCACCGTGACCAGCGTCGCCCGCGACGACCTCCCTGACACCGGCGCGTGGCTCAACGCCGAGACGGTCCGGAAGATCCACGAGCTCAACCCGAACACCGGCGTCGAGCTGCTGGCGAACGAGCACAACGCCGATCCCGCGTTCCTCGGGCAGATCTTCGACGCGCGCCCCGAGGTGTTCGCGCACAACGTCGAGACCGTGCCCCGCATCTTCAAGCGCATCCGCCCCGCCTTCCGGTACGAGCGCTCGCTGAACGTGCTCACCCAGGCGCGCGATGCCGGACTGATCACCAAGTCGAACCTCATCCTCGGCATGGGAGAGGAGCCGGAAGAGGTCGTCCAGGCACTGAACGACCTGCACGACGCCGGCTGCGACATCATCACGATCACCCAGTACCTGCGGCCGACGCCCCGCCACCACCCGGTCTCGCGCTGGGTGAAGCCGGCCGAGTTCGTCGAGTTCAAGGAGGAGGCAGAGCGCATCGGCTTCCTCGGCGTGCTCGCGGGCCCCCTGGTGCGGTCGTCCTACCGCGCGGGGCGGCTCTGGGCGCAGTCGATGATCTCGAAGGGTCGTGAGATCCCGGACCACCTCAGCCACATCGCCGAGAGCGCCGACCTCGGCTTCGCCCAGGCGGTCTGAGCAGCGTCGCGCTCCGGACTGCTGTCGGACGCGGGGTCAGTCGGCGCTCATGACGGACTGCACCCTGCCGTCCGAGCCGAGGTTGACGAGCAGGACGTCGTCGCTGGACGTGTCGTCGAGCGCGTACTCGAGGACCGCGAACGGCTCGGAGCCGCCGTGCTCGTCCGCGAGGATCGTCATGCTCATCAGGCGCAGCGAGCGGATGATGTCCACGGCGGCGTCGCCCGAGACGTCCACGAGCACGTCGGGCAGGTCGTCGCCGTACGCCTCCTGCTGCTGAAGGATGTACTCGGTCACCTCGCTGGTGCGATCGTCCACCTCGGCGAGCATTCCACGGCGCGCGGTGTCGTCCACGCCCTCCAGGCCGGCGATGAGGCTCGCGGCGATGTCGAGCGCGTCCGCGGAGACGTCGTCCTGGTCCGGAGCGGTCAGATCGACGGTGACGCTCTGGTCGCCGAGTTCCACGGTCTCCGACCAGAAGATCGAGCCGTCGGGTCCCGAGGACAGGAGTCCGAAGTAGTCGTGTTCGATCGCCATAACGCTATGAAACCAGCCTCGTGCTCACTGCGGTAGTCCCGTCATCAACCGACCAACGACTGGACGAACACATGGGGGGTGAATCCGGTGAGATCGTCGATCCCCTCGCCCTGTCCGAGCAGCTTCACCGGGATGCCGGTGCGCTCCTGAACGGCGAGCACGAACCCGCCCTTGGCGGATCCGTCGAGCTTGGTGAGGACCAGTCCGGTGACGCCGGCGTGCTCGAGGAAAGCCTCCGCCTGCATCACGCCGTTCTGACCGGTCGTGGCGTCGAGGACGAGCAGGACCTCGCTGATCGGCGCCTGCTTCTCGATGACCCGGCGGACCTTGGAGAGCTCGTCCATGAGGCCGCCCTTGGTGTGCAGGCGACCGGCCGTGTCGATGATCGCGATCTCGATGCCCTCGCGCTTGGCGTACTCGACGGTCTGGAAGGCCACGGACGCCGGGTCCTGGCCCTCCTGCTGCGGGCGCACGATGGCCGCTCCCCCGCGCTGGGCCCAGGTCGCGAGCTGATCGACCGCGGCCGCGCGGAACGTGTCCGCGGCACCGACGACGACGCTGCGCTGGTAGCCCCGGAGGAACTTCGTGAACTTGCCGATGGTCGTCGTCTTGCCGACGCCGTTGACCCCGACCACGAGGACGACCGCCGGGCGCTCCGTGAGCTTCAGCGTCGTGTCGAACTTCGCAAAGTGCTCCTCGAGAGTCTCGCGGAGCATGCGCTGCAGATCCTTCGGATCAGTGGTGCGATACCGCTCGACCTTCGCACGCAGCTCTTCGACGACACGCTCGCTGATGTCGGGGCCGAAGTCCGCCGTGATGAGCGCGGTCTCGAGGTCCTCCCAGGTCGTCTCATCGATGGTGGGCTTGACGAACATGCCGCGCAGCGCGCGACCGAGAGACCAGGACTTCTCCGCCATCCCTCCAGCCTACGGGTAGCGCCGGTGGATCGATCGCGCACGAGGCGGATCGGGTCGCTCAGACGGTGGCCGCCGCCCGGTCCCCCACGCGCTGACCCACGACGGCGGACACACCGTCCTGGCGCATCGAGACGCCGTACAGCGCGTCGGCGATCTCCATCGTGCGCTTCTGGTGCGTGATCACGAGGAGCTGCGAGCTCTCGCGCAGCTGCTCGAAGACCGTGAGCAGGCGGCCGAGGTTCGCGTCGTCGAGGGCGGCTTCGACCTCGTCGAGGATGTAGAACGGACTCGGTCGCGCCTTGAAGATCGCGACGAGCAGCGCGACCGCTGCGAGCGAGCGCTCACCGCCGGAGAGCAGAGACAGGCGCTCGATCTTCTTCCCGACCGGACGGACCGAGACCTCGATGCCCGTCGTCAGCATGTTGTCGGGGTCGGTGAGAGAGATGCTCCCGGTCCCTCCGGGGAACAGCAGCGGGAAGACCTGGGTGAAGGCCTCCTTCGTGTCCTCGAAGGCACTCGCGAAGATCGTCTGCATCCGCTCGTCGAGGTCCGAGATGATCGTGAGCAGATCCTGCCGCGTCTGCGTGAGATCGGCCAGCTGCTCGGTGAGGAAGGCGTGGCGCTGTTCGAGAGCGGCGAACTCCTCGAGCGCGAGCGGATTCACCCGGCCGAGCTGCGCGAGCTTGCGCTCCGCCTCCGCCAGACGGCGCTGCTGGATGCGGCGGTCGAACGGGATCGCCGTGTCTTCGCTCGGCTCCTCTGACGAGGGCTCCACGCCCGGATCGCGAGGAACCAGCTGGTCCGGGCCATATTCCGCAATGAGAATATCTTCGTCGAGCGCCAGCTCCGAGGAGACCCGCTCGAGCAGGCTGTTCAGGTGCAGCTTCTTCTCGTGGATCTGCAGCTCGAGCCCGTGGACGCTCTCCGTCAGGCCGGCCAGCCGTTCGCGGAGCGAGGTCTCCTGGGCGCGTAGCGCGACGAGCTCCTGGTTCTGCGCCGAGCGTGCGGCCTCCGCCTCGCCGAGAGCGAGACGCGCCTCGGTCACCGAGCGACCGAGGGAGTCGAGGATGCGCGGGAGCTCCTCGGCGACACCGGACGCCGCCTCGCGCTGGGCCCGCCGGATGACGGCACGCCGCGCCGACTCGGCGGCGGCATCGCGCTCCTGCTCGCGCTGACGTTCGAGGCTCGCGACCCTGGATTGGGCGGCCCGGACGCGCTCACGCAGCGTCTCGATCTCCAGCCGCGCCCGCACCTCGCCCTCCCGGGCGAGCTCCAGGGCTTCGAGCAGGCCGTCGCGCGCAGACGCGTCGAGGACCGGTCGCGGCGCCGCGACCGCCTCGCCCAGCGCGGCCTTCGTCTCCTCGGCCTTGGCCTCGGCATCCGCCACCGCCGCCTGCGCCTGCGCGAGACCGGTCTCCAGTCGCTCGCATTCGGCGACGGCGGACTCGTGTCGCACGGTGACGCGGTTCACCTGCTCGGCGTGCGTGGCGAGAGCGGCGTCGTGCTCACGGAGCGAGCGCAGCGCGTCCTTGGCCTGACGCCTGGTCGTCTCGACCGCCTCGTTCGCATCCTCGCGGGCCTCTCGGAGCGAATCGACGACGACCTGGATCTCGGCGAGCCGCTCGGCCGCCGCATCCCGCTCCGCCGCGAGCTCGAGGCGCGAGCGCTCGCCCCCGGATCCGGTCCGCAGCGTCTGCGCCGTGACGACGTCGCCGCCGAGGGTGACGATCGTCGTGGCCGTGTCGCCCGCGACATCGAGTGCCGTCCGTGCGGCCCGCGCGGCGTCGAGATCGTCGGCGATGAGCACATGGGACAGCACACCGCGCACACCATCCGGCGCGCTCACGGTGTCGACAGCGGGGGTGACACCGGCGATCGACGGGAGCTCGACACGCGCCGGGACGCCGGCATCCGCGATGACGAAGTCGACCACTCCCCTGCGCTGCTCCGCCGCCTGCGCCGCGAGGGCGAACGCGTCGGCGGCCGTGTCGATGAGCACGCCCTCGGCGAGCGGTCCGAGCACCGCCGCGATGGCGGCTTCGAAACCCGCGCGCACCTGGACGGCGTCGCCGACCAGACCGCGCACGCCCGTACCGCCCGCCTTGACGATCTCCGCCGCGCCGCCCGACAGCGCGAGAGCGCTGCTCAGGGCTGCCGCCTTCGCCGTGAGGGAGTCGACCTCGCGCTCGGCGGCGTGCAGTCGCTCGCGCAGCGTCTCCCGTTCGGCCTCGGCCGCGGTCGCCGCCCGCTGTGCGCTCTCGTAGGCCGCCGCATGCTCGGCCGCCGTGCCCTCCGGAGCCTCGGCGTCGTCGATGGTCTCGAGTGCCTCCTCGGCTTCACGCCTGCGGGCGTTCGCGGCTTCGAGCGCGTTCTCCTGGCGGAGCACCGCACCGCGGACCGCGGCCAGCGCCGAGGCCGCCGCGTCGGCGGTGCCCCGCAGAGACGAGAGTCGCATGTCGTACTCCGAGACCAGGGCGCTCTGCTCCGCGATGTCGACGTCGAGCGTGTCCAGCTCGGCCCTGGCGTGGACCACCTCGCGGCTGGCGGAGGCCGCCGCGTCCTGCGCATCCCCGAGGCCGGCGGAGATCGCGTCGATCTCGTCCTTCGCCTCGTCGATCGTGCTCTGCGTCACCGTGACGGCGGTCACCGCGGCGTCGTCCTCCTCGGAGCCGAGCAGCGCCAGGCGCTGGTTCGCGAGCGTGTACAGCCCCCGCATCCGCTCCTGGACCTGCTCCAGCCCGAAGGCCACGCCGCGTGCCTGGTCGACGGCCACCGAGTTCTGATCCTGCTCGAGTCGGGCGATGCTCGCGCGCACCGTCTCCGCCTGGTCCGACAGCACCAGGCGCTCGGTATGGCGTTCGTTCTCCGTGCGGGTGTGGTCGGCGAGGGCGGAGCGCAGCGCGACCACGTCGTCGGCGAAGATGCGCGCCTTGGCATCGCGCACCACGGCCGCGATCGTCTGGGCCTCGCGTGCGATCTCGGCCTGGCGCCCCAGGGGCTTCAGCTGGCGGCGGATCTCTCCGGCGAGGTCGCTGAGACGCGTGAGATTGGTCTCCATGGCGTCGAGCTTGCGGAGGGTCTTCTCCTTGCGCCTCCGGTGTTTGAGGATGCCGGCAGCCTCTTCGATGAAGCCGCGGCGGTCCTCAGGAGAAGCCTGCAGGACGGTGTCGAGTCGCCCCTGTCCGACGATCACGTGCATCTCGCGGCCGAGGCCGGAGTCGCTGAGCAGCTCCTGCACATCCAGCAGACGGCAGCCCTCGCCGTTGATCGCGTACTCGCTGGACCCGTTGCGGAACAGCGTGCGACTGATCGTCACCTCCGCGAACTCGATCGGCAGGGCTCCGTCGGCGTTGTCGATCGTGAGCTGCACCTCGGCACGCCCCAGCGGCCCGCGGGTCGACGTGCCGGCGAAGATGACGTCCTCCATCTTGCCGCCGCGCAGCGTCTTCGCTCCCTGTTCGCCCATGACCCAGGCGAGGGCGTCGACGACGTTCGACTTGCCCGATCCGTTCGGTCCCACGATGCAGGTGACGCCGGGCTCGAAGACGAAGCTCGTGGGCTGCGCGAACGACTTGAACCCTTTGAGCGTCAGGCTCTTCAGATGCATGCGGGCACCGCTCGTCCGGGGAGAATCACGCGGCTACGCTACCGGAATTCCGCGCCTCGACCGTCATCCCGCGCGGGCGGCAGCGGAACTCGGACCGCCTGCGACACGCCGGTTCCGCGCCGATGTGCTTGACGTCGAACCTCACCGTTCGCTACCGTGGCCTCCGGATCGCCACACGAAAGGAGGTTACCGATGATGATCACTCAGCTCAACGCACAGGCCACTGGCCTCGCCGCGCCCGCGCACTCTGCGCCGCGCTCTGCGTTCTCGGTAACCGCCGGCGTCCGCATCAGCGCGCTCTCCTAGAACCGCACCCCGAGAATCCGGGCCCGTAGTGGGCTCACTCCGGGCCGTTCTCCGGCGCGCCACCCTCTGATCCGTCTCCGGATCATGGATCCTCCGCCGCTTCGGCGTCCACCTCCGCGTGTTCACCGTGAGCCGCGCTCTTCCGCACCGTTCCCGGCCGCTCCCGCTGCCGACGTGCGGCGTCTCTGTGCCCCATCACCATCCCTTTCGAAGGAACCCTCGTGAACACCACGTTGCATCGCAGCATCACCCACCCGCCCGATACCGAGGACCGCGAGGTCCTCCAGATCCCCCGCCCCGACGAACTGCGCCGCCTCTCGCTCGCAGACCGTCTCTCCCTCCGGATCGGCCTCTGGCTGTTCCAGAGGGCGCAGCGCCCGCGACGCGAGCGCCGCACCCGCTCCGTCGACGCGGAGGCCCTGCTGCGACTCAAGCAGCAGCGACTGCGCGCCGAAGCGGATGCCAGCGTCCACATGGTCTACGACCTCCAGCGCGGTCTGCGCTGAGTCTCCGGCGACCATGAGCACGCGACTCCGGCACCCCACCTCGATCCACCCTCAGGAAGGACCTGACATGACCATCGCCGAACCGACGATCACGCCGTTGATCGTCCCGGCCTCTCTCGACGACGATGACGCGGCGGAGTTCCGCGCCTACGGCGATCTCAATCGCCGGATCTGCGACGAGCAGGTCGGACTTCCCGACCTCGCTCCGGATGCGGCGCAGATCCTGCCGGGCTGGCAGGACGACACCGACTCGCTCGACCGCGGCTTCGTGGCTCGCGTGGACGGGGCGATCGTCGGCATGGTGACCATCTCCTTCGCCCAGGAGGAGGAGGCGCACGCCGCCGAGTTCGACATGCTGGTGCCCGAGGAGCACTGGGGCCGCGGCATCGAGAACGCGCTGCTCGCGCGAGCCGAAGCCGAGGCCCGAGCCCACGATCGCAGCGTGCTGCAGCTGTGGAGCCTGCACCGACCGGAGCAGGCCGAGCGCACGCTCGTGCCGCGCACGGGGTGGGGCCGGGTGCCGGCCACACCGTTGAGCGATCTGGTCGAGTCCGCCGGGTACACACTCGAGCAGGTGGAGCGGAACAGCGAGTTCGATCTGCGGTCCGATCCCGCGCCGCTGCGGTCGGCACTCGCGGAGGCCATCGCCTTCGCCGGTCCCGACTATCGGGTCGTCGAGTGGACGATGCCCACTCCCGAGGAACTGCGTGCACCGTATGCCGCGGTGCTCGCGCGGCTGTCGACGGACGCGCCGAGCGGCGAGATGGACTTCGTCGCCGAGGTGTGGGACGCGGATCGGGTCGCTCGTCGGGAAGCCCGGATCGCGGCCTCGGGTCGGGCGGTGTCGGTCGTGACCGTGCAGCACGTGCCCAGCGGCGACCTCGTCGCGTACAACGAGCTGCTGATCGGCGCAGATCGCACCGGCGTCACGCAGCAGTTCGGCACGCTGGTGACGAAGGGCCATCGCGGTCACCGCCTCGGCATGATCGTGAAGTGCGCCAACCTGCTCCGCTGGCGGGACCTGATGCCGGACTCGGCCGTCGTCTCCACCTTCAACGCGGAGGAGAACCGACCGATGCTCGACATCAACGAGGCGATCGGCTTCGTTCCGGTGTCGTACGCGGGCGCCTGGCAGAAGAAGGTCTGAGGCCCGCGCGGATCCGATCTCATTCTTCGGGATGACGCCGGATCCGCGCGGTCATCCGCCCGGCCGACGACACCGCTCGGGCGGATGACGAGGCTGGAATCATGAACATCCCCGTGATCGAAGCCCACGCCCTCACCAAGAACTTCGGGACGACCCGCGCCCTCGCCGGCGTCGACCTCGCGATCCAGCGCGGGGAGGCCGTCGCGATCATGGGCGCCTCCGGGTCCGGGAAGACGACCCTGCTGCACGTGCTCGCGGGGATCACCGCCCCCGACGCGGGAAGCGTCATCTTCCGCCCGGCCGAGGGCGCACCCATCGAGGTGACCGCGCTCGGAGAGTCCGCGCGTTCACGGCTGCGCCGTGAGCGCTTCGGCTTCGTCTTCCAGCAGGGTCTCCTCATCCCGGAGCTGACGGCGGTGGAGAACGTCGCCCTCGCCTCGATGATCAACGGCATCCGCCGTCAGGACGCCGTTCAGCATGCGGCATCCTGGCTCGCGGCCCTCGGACTCGCGGGCATGGAGGACCGACGCATCGGCGAACTCTCCGGCGGCCAGGCGCAGCGTGTGGCCATCGCCCGTGCTCAGGCGACCGGGGCGGAGCTGGTGTTCGCCGACGAGCCCACCGGCGCACTCGACTCGCAGACCTCCACGGAGGTGATGGACGCGCTCCTGTGGTCGACGACCGGTCAGGGTCGCACCCTCGTCGTCGTCACGCATGACCCCGACGTCGCCGCCCGCTGCACGCGGACGATCGCCGTGCGCGACGGACGCATCGTCTCCTCGGCGGTGGCGGCATGAACCGCAACGTCCTCGCCCTGCTCCTGCGCCCCGCGCCCGGACAGAGCGGCGTGCTCGCGCTGCCCGTGGTCGCCTTCGGGATCGTGACCACGCTGGTGCTCACGGTCGTCGGCGGCGCACAGTCCTTCTGGGGCTGGACCGACGAGCTCGCGCCCCTCTATCAGGCCCTCGCCGCCATCGCCCTGGTGCTGCTGGTCGTTCCGCTCATGTCGCTCGGTGGCGCGGCGGCGCGGCTCTCCGCACGGCGCCGGGACGAACGGCTCTCGACGCTCCGCCTGCTCGGAGTGTCGCCCGCGGGCGTCACGGTCGCCACCGTCGCCGAATCGGTTCTCGTCGCCACCGTCGGAGCTCTCGCCGGTGTCTTCGGTCACGTCGCGCTCAGCCCGTTGATCGGCCTGATCCCGTTCCGCGGCGAGGCGCTCGGCTTCGGCGCCGTCGTGCTCCCCCCGCTCCAGATCGCGCTGGTGTTCACGGCCGTGCTCGTGCTCGCCGCGACCAGCGCCGTGATCGGTCTCCGCCGGGTCGTGATCTCCCCGCTCGGCGTCCGCACCCGCACCGAGGTGTCGAAGGTGCACTGGATCCGCGCGGTACTCGCGGCAGGGGCGATCGCGATCGCCTTCGTGCTCGTCAAGGTGTTCCCCGCGGTCGGGGGGCTCCTCCTGACCATCATCGTCCTCGCCGCGCTCTTCGCCGCAGCACTCGGCGTGCTGAACCTCGTGGGGCCGTGGGTGCTCAAGGTCACCGCGTCGAGCCAGCTCCGTCGGGCCGAGCGGCCGGAACGTCTGCTCGCCGCCCGCATCGTCCTCGACTCCCCCAAGGCGGCATGGCGTCAGGTCGGCGGCATCGCGATGGCCAGCTTCATGGCGGTGTTCGCCGGCACCGGAGTCGCGCTGCTGAACGTGATGACCGGGCCGGAGGCCGACGCGTCGGACTTCGCCCTGGCCGGGGACATCCGCACCGGACTCATCATCACCCTCATCGGGTCGTTCCTCATGGTCGCGGCCTCCGTCGGCGTGAACCAGGCGTCCGACGTGCTCGACCAGCGCGAGCTGCACCGCAGCCTCCACCACCTGGGCATGCCCGTGGAGACCGTGGACAGCGCGCGGCGTCGCGCCATCATGTCGCCGCTGCTGACCACGGCGATCGGATCCGCCCTCGTCGCCGCGATCCTGGTGTTCCCCCTGGTGGGGATCGCCCTGATCACCGCGCCCGAGTCGCTGCTGACGATCGCCGCGGTCGTCGCGATCGGCATCGGCGTGGTGTGGGCGAGCACCTGGGCGACGCGCCCGCTGCTGAGCGGGGCGTTCCAGACCGCGTGACGCACGCCGGACGCCGCTGATCCGCTCCCTGCGAGCAGGTCAGCGGCGTCGCTGGCAGCGGGGGCAGAAGTGGGAGCCGCGGTTCATGAAGCTCTCCCGTACGATCGGCGTGCCGCAGCGCGGGCAGGGCTTCCCCTGCTGTCCGTAAGCGTTGAGCGAGTGGGCGAAGTATCCCGCCTGCCCGTTGACGTTGACGTACTGGGCATCGAAGCTGGTGCCGCCCTCGGCGAGGGCCTTCGACAGCACGAGTCGCACCTCGGCCAGCAGGCGGCGCACGGCCTGCGTCGACAGCCGGTTCGCCGGCGTCTCCGGGTGGATGCGCGCGGCCCAGAGCGACTCGTCGGCATAGATGTTGCCGATCCCGCTCACCACTCCCTGGTCGAGGAGCACGCGCTTGATCGCGCTCCCTCGTTTGGCCAGGGCCACCCGGAACGCCCGGTCGTCGAAGTCGTCGTCCATCGGATCGCGGGCGATGTGCGCGACCTGGGTGGGGATGCGCGAGGCGCCGTCGTCGAGCAGGGCATCCACCGCGAGCGAGCCGAACGTCCGCTGATCGGCGAAGACGATGGCGAGCTCACCGTGGAGGGGATGCTCGACGACGATCCGCACGCGCTCATGCCTCTCGGCCTGTGCGTTCGGCGTGCGCAGCAGCATCTGTCCGCTCATCCCGAGATGCGCGATCAGCGCGGACTCGGCGTCGTCGAGCGGGAGCCAGAGGAACTTGCCCCGACGAGAGGCGGCCGTGAAGGTGCGCCCCTCCAGTCGTCCGACGAAATCCGCCGGCCCGGCACCGTGCCGCGTGAGGGCGCGTTCGTCGAACACGCTCACGGAGGTGATCAGAGAGCCGACGGCCGCGGGCGCGAGTCCCGCTCGGACGACCTCGACCTCGGGGAGCTCAGGCACGCTCGCTGAGGGTGCGCCAGGCGCTGAGAGCCGCCGCCATCTCCGCGGTCTTCTTGCTGCTGCCGGTACCGGTCATACTCACGTCGCCGACGGCGACCGTCGCGGTGAAGCGACGGTCGTGATCCGGACCACTCGCCTCCACCGAGTACTGGGGCGGGGGCGCACCGACGCGCGCGGCGAGTTCCTGCAGGCTCGTCTTCGGGTCCATCGCCGCTCCGTAGCGCTCCGGGTCGGCCAGCAGGGGCTTCGTCAGACGCAGGACGAGCTCGGTCGCGGCCTCCGGGCCGGCCGAGAGATACGTCGCGCCGATGACCGCTTCCATCGTGTCGGCCAGGATCGAGTCCTTGTCCCGACCGCCGGTCTGCTCCTCACCGCGACCCAGCAGCAGGTGGCTGCCGAGATCGATCCCGCGCGCCACCTCGGCCAGGGCGACGGTGGAGACGACGCTCGCGCGCCGCTTCGCCAGCTCGCCCTCATCGAGGTCGGGGTGCGTGGTGAACAGCATCACGGTGACGGCCTGCCCGAGCACCGAGTCCCCGAGGAACTCGAGACGCTCGTTGTGCGGGATGCCACCGTGCTCGTACGCGTAGGAGCGGTGGGTGAGGGCCAACTCCAGAAGCTCCGCGTCGATGTCGACGCGGAGCTTATCTGGGAGAGGTCTCGTCCCCCCGGGGACCTCCGTCACGGTACGCGACTCAGACGTCGGCGACCTTGCGGCCCTTGTACTCGAGGAACAGCTCGGTGCCCTGCGAGTCGGTGACGACCTTCGCCTGGTGAGGGCGGCTGTAGACGACCTGACCGTTCTCGACCGTCTTCACGAGGGCGACGGGAGCCGCCTTCCACTGCGCGCGGCGCGAGCGGGTGTTCGAACGGGAAACCTTGCGCTTCGGGGGGTTACCAGCCATGACTAGCTCTCTTCTTTCTCGGCGGCACGAGATTCTTCCGTGCCGTCTTGGTCTGTGATGTTCTGGAGCGCACTCCATCGAGGATCGATGGGAGCGGCCTGCTCCGTTCCGGTGCTCACGGTCAGTCGTTCACCCGTTTGCGGGTCGAGACCCGGGCAATCCGGCTGACACACCGGCTGAAAAGGAAGTGCCAGTACGGCCGCATCCCTGACGAGAGTTTCAAGATCCACGTGGTCGTCTTGAACCTCGAAGTCAGTTTCTTCCTCACCAGGATACGCGAAAAGCTCCTGGAACTCGACTTCGACGGGCCGAGTGATGTCGATCAGGCATCTTCCGCACACACCGGCGTACTCCGCATCGGCTGTTCCGGACACGAGAATGCCCTCGTGGACGGACTCCAGCCGCACGTCGAGGTCGAGTTCGGAACCCGCCTCGTACGAGACGATGCCCTCACCCCACGCCTCCGCGAGAGCGACGGTGAACTCGTGTTCGCGCATCTCACCCGGACGTCGGACGATGTCGCGGACGGGGAGGACGAAAGGGCCGTTCATTCGAGAGCGCACCCTGCAATGCTACCGGGCCGTGCCTCGGGCCGGGCTGACCACGCGTTCAGGGAGCGGGCTCAGATGCCCCGAGATCCGGTGTCGAGGAACTCGGCGACGGCGGCCGGGACGAACGGCGAGATGTCGCCGCCGAGCGAGGCGACCTGGCGGACCAGCGAACTCGAGACCATCGCATGCGACGGGTCGGGCAGGAGGAACACGGTCTCGATGTCGGCGAGGTGGCGGTTGACGATCGCCATCGGCGACTCGTAGGCGACATCGATCTGCGACCGGATGCCCTTGACGAGCACCCCGGCACCGACATCACGGGCGTAGTCGACGAGGAGACCCATGCTCCAGGAGCCGATCACGATGTTGCCCGGCATCCCGTCATCGGCGATCGAGCGCTCCAGCAGGGACAGGCGCTGCGCGATCGGCAGCATGGCCTCCTTGCCGGGGTTGTGCACCACCAGCACGTGCAGCTCGTCGTACAGGGCGGCGGCCCGACGGATCACGTCGAGGTGACCCAGGGTCGGCGGATCGAAGGAACCCGGGACGACGGCGATCCGGCTGCTCATGCCACCAGCCTAGGGCACCGCACCGGGGACTCAGTTCTTCGCCAGGGCCGCGCGATCCTCGTCGCTCACCCGGCGGGCGATGGCCTCGCGCAGGCCCGGATGCTCCTCCAGGAGCGGGTCGGCGGCGAGGATCGCCTCGGCCACCTCCCGCGCGCGGGTGATGAGCCCGGCGTCCTTCACGACACGCAGCAGCTTCAACGACGAGCGGACGCCGGCCTGGGCCGCACCGAGGACGTCGCCCTCGCCGCGAAGCTCCAGATCGACCTCGGCCAGCGCAAATCCATCGAGGGTCGCCGCCACGGCATCGACGCGATCCCGCGCGAGGGAGCCGGCCTCCGCCTCGGTGACCAGCAGGCAGAGCCCGGGGACCCCGCCTCGACCGACGCGACCGCGCAGCTGGTGCAGCTGCGACACCCCGAAACGATCGGCGTCGAGCACGATCATGGTCGAGGCGTTCGGCACGTCGACGCCGACCTCGATCACCGTGGTCGCCAGGAGGAGGTCGATGTCGCCGCGGGCGAAGGCCTGCATCACCGCGTCCTTCTCCTCCGACGGCATCTTCCCGTGCAGCACGGCTCGACGCAGACCGCCGAGCGTGGGGTGGGTCGCGAGGGCCTCATCGAGCTGCACGACGCCCCAGCGCGGGCCCGATGCGCCTTCGGGGGCGAGCGCGGGCTGCTCCCCCGCCTCCGCGGTCTTCTTCGCCGTGTCGATCGCCGCGCAGACCGCGAAGACCTGGCGGCCCTGCGCGATCTCCTCGGCGGCGCGCTCCCAGACCCGGTTGAACCACCCCGGATGCTCGGCGAGCGGTGCGACGAACGACTCGATGCCGGCGCGGCCGGCGGGCATCGTGCGGATGACCGAGGTGTCGAGGTCGCCGAACACCGTCATGGCCACGGTCCTCGGGATGGGCGTGGCCGTGAGGACCAGCGCGTGCGGACTCGACCCCTTGGCGCGCAGCGCCTCGCGCTGCTCGACCCCGAAGCGGTGCTGCTCGTCCACGACGACGAGGCCGAGATCGGCGAAGGTGGTCTTCTCCCCCAGCAGCGCGTGCGTTCCGACGACGATGAGCGCCTGGCCCGACGCGACGCGGAGTGCGGCCTTGCGGCGCTCCGCAGCCGGAAGCTGACCCGTGAGCAGGGTGGGCATCAGCTGCGGGGCGAGCTCGGGTCCGAGCATCTTCGCGATGGAGCGCAGGTGCTGACCGGCCAGGACCTCGGTGGGGGCGATCAGCGCCGCCTGGCCGCCGCTCTCGGCCACCTGCAGCATGGCCCGCAGCGCGACCAGGGTCTTGCCGGAGCCGACCTCGCCCTGGACGAGACGGTTCATCGGCCAGGAGCCGACGAGGTCGGTGGCGATCTGGGCGCCCACGGTCTCCTGATCGGGCGTGAGCGTGTACGGCATGGCGGCGTCGAACCGTTCGAGCAGCCCGCCCGCCCGCGCCGGGCGCGAGGTCGCCGACAGCGCCCGCACGGCGTCGCGCTGCTGCAGGAGCGCAGTCTGCAGGGTGAGCGCCTCGTGCATGCGCAGGGTGCGGACGGCCGGATCGATGTCGTTGCGATTGCGGGGCCGGTGGATCCGCTCGAGCGCCTCGCCCGCCGTGAGCAGCTCCTCGCGCTCGCGGATCTCGTCGGTCAACGGGTCGGGCGCCTCGTCGAGGCCGTCCAGCACACGACCGATGAGCCGGGCGATCTGCCAGGTCTGGATGGCGGACGTGGCCGGGTAGATCGGGATCGGCACCGCCGCGCGTGCATCCGCGCTCCGCCGGGCCGCATCTTCGTCGTCGAAGAGCTCGTACTCCGGGTGCGCGAACTGCGTGACCCCATTGAACTCGCCCACCTTGCCGGAGAACACCCCGCGTCGGCCGACCGCGAGATCCTTGGAGCGCCATTCCGCCGCGCCGACGTTCTTCGCGAAGAACGTGAGCGACATGCGCCCGATGCCGTCGCCGATCACGACGTCGACCATCGCGCCCGGGCGGTTGCGCATGCGCCGGAAGCTCGACGACAGCACCTCGGCCACGATGGTCACCGTCTCGCCGAGCGGGAGATCACGGATCGGGGTGAGCTCTCCCGGATCCGCATAGCGGCGAGGGTAGTGGGCGAGCAGGTCGCCGACGCTCTGCATGCCGAAGGCACGACCGAGCGTCTTGGCAGACGCCGCACCGAGCGCATCCTCCAACGAGGAATCGAGCGTGAGCGACATGCTCCGAGTCTAGGGAACGCGACCGACACGGCCCGCACTCCTCCTGTCGTATCGTGAACAGGTGACCAGGATCATCGCAGGAGCCGCTCGGGGCGCACGGCTCGAGGTTCCGGGAGCCGGCACCCGTCCGACCAGCGACCGCGTGCGCGAGTCGCTGTTCGGCAGCCTCGAGTCCCTGAGCGCCATCTCCGGGGCGCGGGTCCTCGATCTGTACGCCGGATCCGGTGCGCTCGGCCTCGAATCCCTGAGTCGAGGTGCGGCGAGTGCCGAGTTCGTGGAGCGCGGACGCCAGGCCGCGGCCATCGTCCGCCGCAACGCCGCCGTCGTGGCCAAGGCGGGCGGGCTGACGCCGGGACGCGTGCACGAGAGCGCGGTCCACACCTTCCTGCTGCGCGCGACCGGACCCTTCGACCTCGTCTTCACGGACCCGCCCTACGACCTCGACGACGCCGCGATGACGGCGGATCTCGTCGCGCTCGCGCCGCTCCTGTCGTCGGATGCCGTCGTCGTCGTCGAGCGCGCCCGTCGGTCCACTCCCCCGGATTTCGCCGCCGCCGGGCTGGAGCAGTTCCGGGAGAAGTCCTACGGCGACACCACCCTGTGGTGGGCCGAGCCGGTCGAGAGCTCGGACACGGATCGTCAGCCGGCGACCGAGTCCCAGTCCCGGTAGGGATCCCAGCCGCTGAGGTCGACCGGAAGGTCGTCGCAGAGCAGATCCTCCGCACCGCGTGGACGCACCCTCCCGATGACGCGGAACCCCGGCGGCAGGATGCCCTCGGGGAATGTCGCCAGGAGCGCATGGTCCTCACCCCCGGCGATCGCTCGCTCCGGGTCGTCCCCGAGTGCCGACCGATCGAGCGCGATCGTGACGTCGGAGGCCGCCGCCATCCGCCGCGCATCGAGCGCCAGCCCGTCGGAGACGTCCATCATCGCGGTGGCGCCCGCCGTCGCGGCCACGGCGCCCAGGCCGATCGGCGGCGAGGGACGCAACTGCGCGGCCAGCGCGGCGCTCTCCCCCGCAGCCAGCTTCGACACGTCGACCGGCACCGGCACGTCGCCGTCGCGGAAGCGCCCGAACAGCACCGCGAGTCCGTGCGCGGCATGGCCGAGCTCGCCGGCGACCGCGACGACGTCTCCGACGCGAGCGCCGCTGCGGGTGACCGCCACTCGGCCTTCGAGGTCGCCGAGTGCCGTCACCGCGACGGTCAGGACGTCCGAGACCGTCAGGTCGCCGCCGACGACAGCGCAGCCGGGCGCGAGGGCGGCACAGGCGTCACGGAAGCCGTCGGCGAGCCGTTCCACGAACGAGAGGCGCAGGTCGCGCGGCACGGCCAGGGCGACGAGCAGCGCCGTCGGGCGGGCGCCCATCGCCGCGATGTCCGCGAGGTTCACGGCGGCGGACTTCCAGCCGAGGTCGTACCCCGAGGACCAGGCCAGACGGAAGTCCGGCCCATGCACGAGGGTGTCGGTCGTCGCCACCACCGTGCCCGACGGCGTCGCGATGACGGCGGCGTCGTCGCCCGGTCCGATCAGCGTGTGCGAGGCCGCGGGCGTCCGCGTCAGGATGGCCTGCAGGATGCGCCCCTCGGACACATCTCCCAGGCGCGGATCATCGGCTTCGGGTCGGGAGGGCATGCTGTCAAAGGTAGCCTGGAAGCATGCCTCGTTCCCGTCGCCTCGCTGCCTTCGCCGGTGCGGTGGCCATCACCGCCGCGCTCACCGGCTGCTCGACCACCGTGCACCTCGAACCGGCCGACGATGCGAACAATCCCGCCTGCGCCTCCGTCTCGGTGCTGCTCCCCGACAACGTCGCGGGATTCGACCGCGTGTGGACCGACGCCCAGGCGTCGGGGGCATGGGGCGAGCCCACCACCGTCGTGCTGCGGTGCGGCGTCGAGCCCCCCGCACCGTCCGCTCTCGTGTGCACCACTCTCGGGGGCGTCGACTGGCTGGTCCTCGACCAGGAGGAGACGCGTCAGCGTCTCGTGACCTACGGACGCGAACCCGCGATCGAGATCAACATCCGGCGCGGGGAGCAGATCGACTTCCAGTCGATCGTCGACTCGCTGTCGAAGAGCATCCAGTCCGGACTCGCGCCGGCCACGGCCCAGTGCACCGACCGGGTCGAGTTCCCCGCGAGCTGAGTCCCGCGGGGAACGTCGTCGTCAGCGGCGCAGACCGGCCTCGATGAGCTCGGTGATCAGGTCGCCGTAGCTCAGCCCAGACGCCACCCAGCACTTCGGGAACATCGAGATCGGCGTGAACCCGGGCATCGTGTTCAGCTCGTTCACCACGAGATCGCCGGACGGGGTCAGGAACATGTCGACACGGGCGAGACCCCGGCCGTCGACGGCCTCGAACGCCCGGATGCCCGCCTCGCGGATCGCCGACTGCTCGGCGTCGGTGACGTCGGCGGGGCACACCACGTCGACGCCGTCGCCGCCGAGGTACTTGCCCTCGAAGTCGTAGAAGCCGCGGGACGTGAGCACGATCTCGCCCGGAAGCGACGCCCGGACGCCGTCCGCCGTCTCCAGCACGGCGACCTCGATCTCGCGACCGGTCACGCCGGTCTCGATCAGCACCTTCTCGTCCTCGGCGAAGGCCACGGCCAGCGCGGCGTCGAGCTCGTCCGCGGCGGCGACCTTGGACACACCGACGCTCGAACCCGCTCGCGCCGGCTTCACGAACAGGGGCAGTCCGAGCTCCGCGGCGCGAGCACGCACGGCGTCGGCATCCTGCTCCCAGTCCCGGCGGCGGACCGTCACCCCGGGGGCGACGGAGATCCCGGCCGCCTGGAGCGCGATCTTCATGAAGTGCTTGTCCATGCAGAGGGCCGAATCGAGAACCCCACCGCCGGCGTAAGGGACCTCGAGCGTGTCGAAGTAGCCCTGGATGGTGCCGTCCTCGCCGTGCGTCCCGTGCAGGATGGGCAGCACCACGTCGATCTCTCCGAAGCCCTCCACGGTACCGTCCACCTGCACGACGCGCAGGGTCCGGTCGCCCCCGGGCTCGGGCCACAGCACACGGGTGCCGTTGTCGACGACCTCGGGGAGGTGCGCCGCATCGAGCGGGAACTTCGCGGGGTCGTCCTCTTCGAGGACGAAGGCACCCTCGCGGGTGATCCCCACCGGGATCACGGCGTAGCGGTCGCGATCAATCGCTCCCAGCACGCCCCCCGCCGTTGCGGAACTGATCGAATGCTCGCTGGAGCGCCCGCCGAAGAGCACCACCACCGTCTGCTTGTCCATGGTTGGTCCTCTCACCCTGCGGGGTGTCGTCGTCCGTCGTCAGGTGGGGTGCGATGTCACGCGGATCCATCTTGCCGTCCAGCACCATCTTCACCTGCTCGACGATGGGCATGTCCACTTCGGCCTCGCGCGCGAGCTGCAGGATGGGCGCGACGGAGGCGAGTCCCTCCGCCGTCTGCTGCATCTGCTTCACCACGTCCTGGAAGCTGTACCCCTGGCCGAGCAGGCGCCCCGCCGTGTTGTTGCGGCTCAGCGGCGACTGGCACGTGGCGATCAGGTCGCCGAGGCCCGCGAGCCCCTGGAGCGTTTCGGGGTGCGCGCCGTTCGCGACCGCGAAGTCCGTCATCTCGACGAGACCGCGCGTGATGATCGAGGCCTTGGTGTTCTCGCCGTAGCCCACGCCGTCCACGATGCCGATGGCGACCGCGATGAGGTTCTTGAGCACTCCACCGAACTCGGTGCCGATCACGTCGGTGTTCACGAACGTGCGGAAGTAGCTGTTCCGCGCCGCGCGCGCCACGATCTCGGCGGTCTCCTGGCTGCGCGAGGAGATCACGGCCGCGGTCGGCTGCTCGCGGGCGATCTCGAGCGCGAGGTTCGGACCGGAGGCGACGGCGATGCGATCGGGGTCGCAGCGCAGCTCCTGCTGGATCACCTGGCTCATCCGCAGACCGGTGCCGCGCTCGACGCCCTTCATGAGGCTGATGACCTTCGCGTCGCTGTCGGCCAGCAGCGGACGCAGCGCCTTCAGGTTCTCCCGCAGCGACTGGCTCGGCACCGACAGGTAGACCTGGTCGACACCCTCCAGCGAGGTCGCGAGCTCATGCGTGGCGGCCATCGTCCGCGGCAGGTTGATGCCGGGCAGATAGCGGGAGTTGCGCTTGGCCTCGTTGATCTCCTGCGCGAGCTCGGCGCGTCGGGCCCACATCGTGACCTGGGCACCGCCGTCGGCGAGGATTTTTCCGAAGGTGGTTCCCCAGCTGCCCGAGCCGATGACCGTGGCCCGGGGGCCGACCGGAGCGGTTCTCTTAGGAGTCAAGGCGTCCGGTCTCCTTCTGGCCGTGGCTCGCGGGGTTCCAGCGCTCCGCGGGTGCCTTCTCGTCGCGCAGCTCCTCGAGGAGTGCCGTGATCGCGTTCATCAGCCGGTTCGACGCCTCGGTAAGGGCCGCCGGCTCCCCCGCACGACCGCGCAGGTCGGAGACGTCGACCGGATCGCCGATGAGCACCCGGACGGGCTTGCGCAACGGCCAGAGGCTCAGGCCCTTCTGATAGCGGCCCATGATCTCCTGCGTGCCCCACTGGGCCATCGGGATCAGCGGGATGCCGTCGGCGAGGGCCAGGCGCACCGCGCCGGACTTGCCGCGCATCGGCCACAGGTCGGGATCGCGCGTGAGCGTGCCCTCCGGGTAGACGATGACCCCGCGGCCGTGCTCGACGAGCTCTTCCGACTGCTTCATCGTCTGCCGCGCCGAGGTGGCGGACGAGGTGCGGGCGACCGGGATCATCCCGGTGCGGTGCAGAAACCAGCCGAGCACCGGCACCTTGAACAGGCTCTCCTTGGCCATGAACCGAGGGGCCCGACCCGCGCGCCACACGGTGACCGCCACGATGAGCGGATCGAACTCCGAGTAGTGGTTCGGCGCGAGGATGAACGAGCCCTGCTGCGGAAGCTTCTCCGCACCGGTGACCCGGATCTTCGCGATCAGCGAGACGGGCGGGATCACCAGCGCGGCGAGCGGCCAGAAGATGCTCGGCCGCGTCGTCTCGGATGACCGGGACGTCACGGCGGTCACCGGATGACGTCGAAGTCGGCGCCGAGCGCGTCGAGCTTGGCGAGGAACTTCTCGTAGCCGCGGCTGAGGATGTCCACTCCCGACACCTTCGACTCCCCCGACGCGGTCAGCGCAGCGATGACGTGGCTGTATCCGCCGCGGAGGTCGGGCACCACGATGTCCGCGCCGTGCAGCGGCGTGGGACCGGTGATGACGGCGGCCTGCTCGAGGTCCCGACGGGGAACGCGACGGGGACCGTCCTGCAGACCGCGCGGGTGCACGACGATGTCGGCGCCCATCTTGACCAGGGCGTCCGTGAAGCCCATCCGGTTCTCGTACACGGTCTCGTGCACGACGGAGCGGCCGTGCGCCTGCGTCAGGGCGACGACGAGCGGCTGCTGCCAGTCGGTCATGAAGCCCGGGTGCACGTCGGTCTCGATCACGACGGGCTTGATCTCGCCGTCGCGGCGGAAGAGGATGCCGTCCTCCTGGATGTCGAACCAGCCGCCCGCCTTGCGGAAGACGTTGAGGAAGGTCAGCATCTCCTGCTGCTTGGCACCGCCGACGAAGATCTCGCCGTCCGTGGCCAGCGCGGCGGAGGCCCAGGACGCGGCCTCGTTGCGGTCGAAGATCGAGCGGTGGTCGTAGCCGCGGAGCTTCTCGACGCCCTCGATGACGATGACGCGGTTCGGCTCGTAGGAGATGATCGCGCCCATCTTCTGCAGGACGGCGATCAGGTCCATGATCTCGGGCTCGATGGCCGCGTTACGCAGCTCCGTCACGCCCTCGGCGCGGACGGCGGTGAGCAGCACCTGCTCCGTGGCCCCGACACTCGGGTACGGGAGGTGGATGTTCGCCCCGTGCAGCCGGCTTCCGCCGGTCGAGAGACGGATGCCGCTGGGCAGCTTCTCCACGATCGCCCCGAACTTGCGGAGCGCATCCAGGTGGAAGTCGATGGGGCGGTCGCCGATGCGGCATCCGCCGAGGTCGGGGATGAACGCCTGACCGAGACGGTGCAGCAGCGGGCCGCAGAAGAGGATCGGGATGCGGGAGGCACCCGCGTGCGCGTCGATCTCCTCGAAGTGCGCGGACTCGACGTCGCTCGGGTCGAAGATCAGCGAACCGGGCTCGTCGCCCTCGGAGACGCGCACGCCGTGCACCTCGAGCAACGAACGGACGACGGCGACATCGCTGATGGCGGGGACGTCGCGCAGGGTGCTCACGGTCTCGCCGAGCAGGGAGGCGACCATGGCCTTGGTGGCCAGGTTCTTCGCGCCCTTGACGTCGACACGACCGCGGAGCGGACGTCCGCCTCGAATGGCGAGGACGTCTCCGGTGAGTGCAGGGACTCCGTCCGGGAGAGCGTCGCGCACAGGTGTCGTCATTCGGAGCCTCACTTCATCAACGGAAATCGGGGGCGGGTTGCCCCTGGCTCCCCCGCCCCCACCGTCTACTGGACGGGAAGGGTTCGGGGCCGCCACGACTCGCGACGGGCCTCGAACTGCGCGATCTTGTCTTCATTGCGCAGCGTGAGCCCGATGTCATCGAGCCCTTCGAGGAGCCGCCATCTAGTGTAATCGTCGATCCCGATCTCGGCCTGGACGTCACCGATCGACGCGGTGCGCGCCTCGAGGTCGACGGTCATCTGAACCCCGGGATTCCGGTCGATCTCGGCCCAGAACCGCTCGAGATCCTCTTCCGAGATCGTCGCGGCGAGGAGCCCCTGCTTGCCCGAGTTGCCCCGGAAGATGTCCGCGAAGCGCGGGCTGAGGACGACGGCGAAGCCGAAGTCGCGCAGCGCCCAGACGGCGTGCTCGCGGCTCGATCCGGTCCCGAAGTCGGGGCCCGCGAGCAGGATGGAGGCACCCTGGAAAGGCGCCTGGTTGAGCACGAACTCCGGGTCCTGGCGCCAGCCGTGGAACAGCGCGTCCTCGAAGCCGGTCTTGGTGACGCGCTTGAGGAAGACGGCCGGGATGATCTGGTCGGTGTCGACGTTCGAGCGCTTCAGCGGCGCGGCGATGCCGGTGTGAGTGGTGAACTTCTCCATGATTCAGAACCCTTCCGTCAGGTCGCTGGGGCTGGACAGCGTGCCGCGGATCGCGGTCGCCGCGGCGACGAGGGGCGACACGAGATGCGTGCGGCCTCCCTTGCCCTGGCGGCCCTCGAAGTTGCGGTTCGAGGTGGAGGCGCAGCGCTCCCCCGGCGCGAGCTGGTCGGGGTTCATGCCCAGGCACATCGAGCAGCCGGCGAAGCGCCACTCCGCCCCGAAGTCCTTGATGACCTTGTCCAGTCCTTCGGCCTCGGCCTCCAGACGCACCCGAGCGGAGCCGGGGACGACCATGACGCGCACGCCGTCGGCCTTCTTCTTGCCCTCGATGATCGACGCGAAGGCGCGCAGGTCCTCGATGCGGCTGTTGGTGCACGATCCCATGAAGACCGCGTCGACCGGCACCTCCTTGAGCGGGGTGCCCGGCGTCAGGGCCATGTACTCCAGCGCACGCTCGGCCGCAGCCCGCTCGTTCGGGTCGGCGATCTCGGCCGGATTCGGCACCGAGGCCGAGAGCGAGCTGCCCTGACCGGGGTTGGTGCCCCACGTGACGAACGGCTCGAGCTGGTCGGCGTCGATGGACACCTCGGCGTCGAAGGTCGCGCCCTCGTCGGTCGGCAGGGTGCGCCAGTAGGCGACCGCGTCGTCCCAGTCCTGACCCTTCGGGGCATGCGGACGGCCCTCGAGGTACGCGAACGTCGTCTCGTCGGGGGCGACCATGCCGGCGCGGGCACCGGCCTCGATCGACATGTTGCAGATGGTCATGCGCCCCTCCATGGAGAGGGCGCGGATCGCACTGCCGCGGTACTCGAGCACGTAGCCCTGACCGCCGCCGGTGCCGATCTTGGCGATCACGGCGAGGATGATGTCCTTCGCGGTGACGCCGGGGCGCAGGGTGCCCTCGACGTTGATCGCCATGGTCTTGAACGGCTTGAGCGGCAACGTCTGCGTGGCCATGACGTGCTCGACCTCGCTGGTGCCGATGCCGAACGCCATCGCGCCGAACGCGCCGTGGGTGGACGTGTGCGAGTCGCCGCAGACCACGGTGATGCCGGGCATGGTCAGGCCCAGCTGGGGGCCGACGACGTGCACGATGCCCTGCTCCGCGTCGCCCAGGGAATGCAGTCGCACACCGAACTCGGCGGCGTTGCGTCGCAGCGTCTCGATCTGCGTGCGGCTGGTCAGGTCGGCGATCGGCTTGTCGATCTCCCACGTCGGGGTGTTGTGGTCCTCGGTCGCGATCGTCAGGTCGAGTCGGCGCAGCGGCCGCCCCTCGCTGCGCAGACCGTCGAAGGCCTGCGGGCTGGTGACCTCGTGCACGAGGTGCAGGTCGATGTAGATGAGGTCCGGCTCGCCGTCCTCGCCCTTGACGACGAGGTGATCGTCCCAGACCTTCTCGGCCAGGGTCCTGCGGCGTGCGGAAGCGGCACCGTCTGCGGTGGTGGTCATTGCGTGTCTCCTGTGGATGGCGGTTCGGCCCACGATGGACTCCGCGACGAGGAGGGGCTCAGATCGAGGTCTCGTCGCGGCGCCTAAGAAGAAGGAGGACGGTCCGCATGACGTCAGATTACCACCGCCGGGACATGCTCCGATCCGTCGTGACACTCTGTTGAGCACCCGAACGACCGAGAGGCACCGCATGACCGTCGACACCGCCCGCTTCGCCACCCGTGCGGTCCACGCGGCGAGGAGCCGCGAGACCGCCGCGTCCCGCGCGACGCCGATCTACCTCACGGCGGGCTTCGAGTTCGACGACTTCGACCATGCGGCCGACCATTTCAGCACCGGCACCGGCTTCGGGTACACCCGGACCGGGAACCCGACCGTGCGCGCGGTGGAGCGTCAGCTCGCCGACCTCGAAGGCGGCGCCGACGCGGTCCTGGTCGCCAGCGGACAGGCGGCCGTCGCCACCGCGCTGCTCACCGTCGCCGGTGCGGGTGACCACATCGTGTCGTCCACCCACATCTACGAGGGCAGCCGCGGACTCTTCCTCGACAACCTGGCCCGGCTCGACATCGAGACCACCTTCGTCGACGACATCGCCGACCCGGACGCCTGGCGTTCCGCGATCCGCCCGAACACCCGCGCGCTGTTCGCCGAGTCCCTGGCCAACGCCCGCAACGACGTGCTCGACATCGCCGCGATCGCGGCGATCGCGGACGAGTCCGCCGTCCCGCTCATCATCGACAACACGCTGGCCACCCCCGCGCTGCTGCGTCCGATCGAGCACGGCGCGGCGATCGTCGTCCACTCCGCCTCCAAGTTCATCGCCGGACACGGTTCCGTGCTCGGCGGGGTGATCGTCGACGACGGCCGTTTCGATGCCGAACGCGCGGGCCACAACGCCCCGCACCTCGTGCTCCCCGGCCGGGGCGGAACGCCGAGCGTCGTGGCGCGCCATGGCGGCCGGGCACGGATCGGCTATGCCCGCGAGTCGGTGGCGCCGCGCTTCGGATCCTCCCCCTCGCCACTCAACGCCTTCCTCATCGGTCAGGGCGCCGAGACCCTCGGTCTGCGGGTCGAGCGCCAGTCCGCCAGCGCCCTCAAGATCGCGCAGTGGCTGGAAGCGCACGACGAGGTCGAGAGCGTCGACTACGTCGGGCTCCCCTCGCACCCGGACCACGACACGGCACTCCGCTACCTCGAGGGCGGATTCGGCTCGATCTTCACCTTCACGCTCCGCGGCGGACTCCCCGCTGCACGGCGCTTCGTGGAGGAGGTGCAGGTGTTCACGCACATGACCCACATCGGCGACGTGCGCTCCCTGGTCCTGCATCCGGGAACCACCAGTCACGCGCAGCGCACCGAGGAGGAGCGGGAGGCACTCGGCGTCCGCCCCGGCACCCTGCGCCTGTCCGTCGGGATCGAGGACGTCGACGACCTCATCTCGGATCTCGCCCGGGTGCTCGCCGGTGCGCGGGAGACCGTCGCATGAGCCGCCCGCAGCACTTCGGCTGGTTCCTCGCGCGCGGCTTCGGCCCGCAGGGGTGGGGCTATCCCTCCCTGGACTGGGACTACGACTGGACGCGTCCGGAGATCTACCAGGACGCCGCCCGGACCCTGGAGCAGGCCGGGTTCGACCTCGTGATCGTCGAGGACGGCCCCTCGCTCGGCTCCCCCGAGACCATCGACATCCGTGTGCGCCATGCCTTCGGCGGCCCCAAGCACGACCCGCTGCTGCTCGCACCGTACCTGTTCCAGGCCACGAAGCACCTCGGCGTGGTGCCCACCGTGAACCCCGCGGCCTCGCTGCCCTTCACCTCGGCGCGGCAGTTCGCGACCCTGCAGCACCTGAGCGGTCACCGCCTCGGCCTGAACGTCGTGACGGACACCGGAAGCGCGCGCCACTTCTCCGACGCCCCGCAGCTCGGCCACGACGAGGCCTACGACCGCGCGGAGGAGTGGCTCGACGGCATCCGCGCGCTCTGGCACAGCTGGGACGACGGCGCCCTGGTCGCCGACCGCGCGACCGACGTCTACGCGGACGGGTCGAAGCTGCGCCCGATCCGTCACCGCGGCGAGTACTTCTCCTTCGACGGTCCGCTCAACGCGATCCCCTTCACCGACGGCGAGCCGGCCATCGTCTCCCCCGGCGGCTCCGGCCGCGGCCTCGGCTTCGCGGGGGCGAACTCCGATGTCCAGCTGGCCCTCGCTCCGCTGAACGAGAAGTCGGTGCGCGCCTACCGCGCCAAGGTGCACGAGGCCGCCATCGCGAAGGGACGGCGCCCGGAGGACATCAAGATCCTCTTCGCCATCCAGCCGGTGATCACGTCGTCCAGCGAGGAGGCCGACCGCATCGTCGCCGCGTCCGCGCACCCCGATGACGCCGCTCTGGTGCAGATCGCCCGTAAGCAGTCGAGCGACCTGGAGACGGATCTCACCTCGCTCGACCTCGACCGCCCGCTCGACCTCTCCCTCTTCGGCGCCCACGTCTCCCGCGGGAGCATCCAGCGTCTCGTCGGAGACCGCGGGGAGGACGCCCCGCTGCGTGCGCATCTGACCGCACTCGCCCGAGCGGGCCGGATCACGGATCGCACCGGATTCGTGGGCACCGCCGAGGAGTTCGCCGACCTGATCGAGGAGCTCGGCGACTGGGGCAACGACGGCATCCTGCTCTGGGGCGATTTCCACCCGGTCACGCTGCACCGCACGCTCGACGAGCTCGTGCCGATCCTGCGCCGTCGCGGCATCCTCCGCCGCGAGTACGCGGAGGGCGGCCTGCAGGCGAACCTGCGCCAGTTCTGAGCCGGGCGCAGGTCCGCCGCGGGGTCACTCGCTGAGCGCGGCCTTCTTCTCCGCACGCTTCTCGCGCGAGGAGGCGATCAGGCTCGCGACCGTCGCGATGGTCATCGAGGCGAGGATCACGCCGAGGGAGACCATGTTGCTGATGTCCGGCACCCACTCGACGTGCTGACCGCCGTTGATGAACGGCAGCTCGTTCACGTGCAGCGCGTGCAGGATGAGCTTGATGCCGATGAAGCCGAGGATGACGGCGATGCCGTAGTGCAGGTAGCGCAGACGGTCGAGCAGGTCGCCCAGCAGGAAGTACAGCTGGCGCAGCCCCATGAGCGCGAAGATGTTCGCCGAGAAGACGAGGAATCCGTTCGTGGTGATCTCGAAGATCGCGGGGATGGAGTCGATCGCGAAGATCAGGTCGGTGACGCCGATCGTGATGAAGACGATCACCATGGGCGTCCACATGCGCTTGCCGTCCACGGTGGTGCGGATCTTCGACCCGTCGTACGTCTCGCTGATGTCGACGCGGCGACGCAGCAGCCGGACGATGAAGTTCTCGCGCTGCACCTCGCCCTCGTGGTCGCCGTCCGGCATCGCCTGACGGATCGCCGTCCAGATGAGGAAGGCGCCGAAGATGTAGAAGATCGGCGAGAAGTTCTCGACGATCGCGACGCCCGCGAGGATGAACAGCCCGCGCAGGATGAGCGCGATGATGATGCCCACCATGAGGACCTGCTGCTGCAGGCGGCGCGGCACGGCGAACTGGGCCATGATCAGCACGAAGACGAACAGGTTGTCGATGGAGAGGCTGTACTCCAGCGCCCAGCCGGTGATGAAGTCGCCCGCGTTCTGCCAGCCCCCGACGTTCCCGAGGAGCACCGCGAACAGCAGCGCGAGGCCGACGTAGAAGACCACCCAGAGGGTGGATTCCTTCGTCGAAGGGATGTGCGGCCGCAGCCGGATGAGGAGCAGGTCGCCGATCAGGATGATCGTGAGGACGACCATCGAGGTGATCTCGAACCAGACGGGGATTTCCAAGGGCGCACTGCACCTTTCGCGGAGGGGTCGGGAATGAGTCGAAAGTCTCTCCCCCGCACAGAAGTGCGTCGCGCGCCCGGAGCAGCGATGACGGTGCTCGTGATGACGTTACGCGCGGATCCGGGATACTCCCTCTCGCCCGGGCAATGCTACCGGAGCGGTGGCATCGTGGGGAACAGATGACCGGCCCTGATCGGCACGCCCGCGGATCTGAGACGATGGGGCATCCGTCGACACTTACCGGGTGAGAGACACCGAACGGAATCAGGATGCCCGTGCAGACGAGTGATCAGAAATGGGCGGCCCAGGCCGCGGGTGGCGACGAGAGCGCCTTCCGCGAGCTGTACCGCGCACATGTCCGACCGGTCTACTGGATCGCCCAGGGGATACTCGCATCGCCCGCCGATGCGGAGGACGTGACGCAGGAGACGTTCGTCGTCGCCTGGCGCAAGCTCCCGGGCCTCGAGCTGCAGGGCGAGTCGATCCTGCCGTGGCTGGCCACGATCTGCCGCTTCCAGGCAGCGAACCGGCTTCGACAGCGTCGCCGCGACCAGGCGCACACCGCCGATGCCATCGACGAGACGCAGCTCCCGGAGACCGTGGGCGTGGAGGAGCAGGTCATCACCGCTGAGCTGGCGGCGCGGATCGCTGCCGAGGTGGGCACCCTGAGCGAGCTCGACCGCGAGATCTTCCGCCTGTGCGCCTCGGAGGGCTACGCCTACCAGGCGGCGGCCGAGGAGCTCGGCGTGACCCATGCCGTCGTCCGGAACCGTCTCTCCCGAGTGCGCACGCAGTTGCGGGGCGCCGTCAAGGAAGTGAGAGACGCATGAACGACCAGAACGTCCACGACGACCTCCCCGCGCTGTCCGACGAGACCATCGCACGTATCGAGGAGTCGGTGTTCGCCGAGATCGCCACGGAGCGCGCGCCCGCGAATCCGGCCGTCGCGAAGGCCCGCACCCGCCGTCGGCGCTGGCTCACGGGCGGCGGCATCGCCGCGGCGTTCGTGGTCGGCGTGCTCGTCACTCCCCCGATCCTGGGCAGCGTCGCAGGTTCGTCGATCTCCGTCGAGGGGCAGAGCACCTCCGGTGGCTCGTCGGGCGACACCTCTGCGGAGTCGTCGGCCGAGTCCTCGTCGTCGGACCAGATCACGGGCGTGGCGCCGGAGTCGCTGCCGGACGGCGCACTGAGCCCGGGTCTCGACGGCGCCATGCTCCCCGGCACCGCGGTGTCCGACGGCGACCGCGAGATCATCGCCACGGCGCAGGCGACCGTGCAGGTGAAGAGCATCCCCGAGGCTGCCACCGCGATCGCGGCACTCGCCGAGGAGCACGGGGGCTACGTCGAGAGCACCGAGATCGGCAAGTCCCTCGCGGTCGACGGCACCTCCGAGCCCGCACCCGCCGATTCGGCGTACGGGTGGATCGGCATCCGCGTGCCCTCCGCCGATCTTCCCGACGTCATCGCGGCGCTCGGCGACACCGGCGAGGTGCTCTCGTCGTCGACGTCGAAGCAGGACGTGACATCGGTCTCGATCGACCTCCAGGCCCGTGTCGACTCCACGAAGGCCTCGGTCGAGCGCCTCACCGAGCTGATGGCGCAGTCCGGCAGCGTCTCCGAGCTGATCGAGGCGGAGGTCGCGCTCACCGACCGGCAGGCCCAGCTCGAGTCCTACGAGCAGCAGCTCGAGGCGCTGCAGGATCAGGTCGCGATGTCGTCGCTGCAGGTGCAGCTGACGCGCGAGGCCGCGGCCACCACCGCCGACCCCGCGGGCTTCGGCGACGGCCTCCTGGCCGGCTGGAACGGTCTCGTCGTGTCGCTGAACGCCCTCGTGATCGCGGTCGGGTTCCTCCTCCCGTGGATCGCGGTCGCCGGCGTCGTGGTGCTGGTCATCTGGCTGATCCGCCGGGCACGCCGGAACCGTCGCCGCGCGAGTGCGCGGTCCGCGCAGACGGCTACGGAGCAGACGGACACCGACGAGATCTGAGAATCCGCCGCCGGAACCTCAGTGCCCTCCCCCGGGCCGCTAAGGTCGAGTGCCATGAGCAGCGCTGCGACCGAACCGACGACCAGGACAGTGCCGGCCGGGCGCGATCTCACTCTCGATCTGGTGCGCGTCGCCTGCGTCCTGCTCGTGGTCTTCGTGCACGTCCTCTTCACCGGGGTGGGACGCGCAGCCGACGGGTCGCTGCTGATCGAGAAGACGGTCGAGGCCCAGTCCTGGTTCACGGCGGCGTCCTGGATCGCGAACATCATGCCGCTGTTCTTCGTCGTCGGCGGCTACGCGGCGCGGGCAGGCTGGCGCTCTGCCGTCGCCCGCGGTGAGACGGCCGACGCGTTCGTCCGCGTGCGACTGGCGCGCCTCGCCCGCCCCGCGCTGCCCGTTCTGCTGTTCTTCACGGTCACGCTCGGGGCGACGAGGATGCTCGGGATCGATCAGGGACTCGTCGACACGATCGCGATCGGGGTCGGATCGCCGCTCTGGTTCCTCGCGGCCTACATGACGGCGCAGGCCCTGGCTCCGACCATGATGCGCCTGCACGAGCGGTACGGCGCCTGGATCCTCCTGTTCCTGTTCGCCGCGGCACTGGCCGTCGACGCCTTCCGGTTCCTCTTCATCGGCGGGGTCCTCGGGATCGACCCCGTCACTCCCGGCGGCTACGGCCTCGGACAGGAGCTGTTCGGCATCCCCAACGTCCTGTTCGTCTGGCTCTTCGCGCAGCAGGTCGGCTTCTTCCTCTACGACGGCTGGTTCGCCCGCCGCCCCTGGTGGCAGCTCCTCGGGGCGATCGTGGGCGGCTACGGCGTTCTCTGGGGGCTCGTGTCGCTCGGCGGCTACACGCAGAGCATGCTCGGGAACCAGTGGCCGCCGACCGCCACGATGGCCGTGCTGGCGGTCATCCAGGCATCGGCGCTGACACTCCTGCACGCGCCCCTTACCGCCCTCATGCGCACGCGTGCCGCGCAGGGCGCCGTGTTCCTGGTCGGCTCCCGGCTGATGACGATCTACCTCTGGCACCTCCCGACGATCATGGTGCTCATCGGCGTGGAGCTCCTCCTGCCGCTCCCGTTGCCCGCTCCGGGAAGCCCGGCGTGGTGGTGGACGCGCCCGGTGTTCTTCGTCGTGGTGCTGGCCGTCGTCCTGCTGCTCTCCCGGTGGCTGGGCCGCTTCGAGAAGGTTCCTCCTCTCGGCCGTCCGCTCCGGCCCGCGACCCTGACGACGGTGCTCGCCGTCCTCGTCTTCGTCGCTCCGATCATCGCGATCACCGCGTACGGGCTGGACTTCCCCCTCGCCGCGATCGCCGCGGCCGGCGCGGCGGCGGCACTGTGGCTGACGCGCTCCACGGCACCCTGAGGAGTACCCGGCCTCTGAAGAACGACGACGAAGGGCGGACAACGAAGAAGGCCCCCGGCGAACCGGAGGCCTTCTCTTTGTTGTGTGACCCCAGCGGGATTCGAACCCGCGTTACCGCCGTGAGAGGGCGGCGTACTAGGCCGCTATACGATGGGGCCGTCTGGCGAACGTTTCCGTCGCGCGACAACCGTTCAAGTATGCCACGGCGATTCTCGCTGCGCCAAATCGAGGCCGCCCGTGCTCGACGCCCGGGCGTGGCGCGCCATTTTCGTTTGCCGTGACGCGGGCGAAGGAGTTGACTGCTGTCATGCGCGTCACCAAGTTCGAACATGCCGCCCTCCGTCTGGATGCGAACGGGAAGACCCTCGTGATCGACCCCGGATCCTTCACCACTCCACTGTCCGACCTGTCCGGTCTCTCGGGGATCGTGCTCACCCACGAGCACCCGGACCACTGGACGCCGGAGCACCTCGATCGCCTGCTGACCGCGGCGCCGGGAACGCCGATCTTCGCTCCGTCCGGCGTCGCACGCGCCGCGGAGGGGTACGACATCACCGTCGTGTCCCCCGGCGGCACCGTCGAGGTCGACGGATTCACGCTGCGCTTCTTCGGCGGGACGCACGAGATCATCCACTCCTCCCTTCCCGTCGTCGAGAACGTCGGGGTGCTCGTGAACGACGAGCTCTACTACCCGGGCGACTCGTACGCGGTCCCGGAGGGCGTCACGGTGGGAACCCTCGCCGCGCCGCTGGGGGCGCCGTGGCTCAAGGTCGGCGACGCCATCGACTTCGTCCTGGCCGTTGCACCGCGTCGCGCCTTCGGCACCCACGACATGACCCTGTCGACGATCGGCAAGAACATGCACCGTCAGCGTCTGCAGTGGGCGACCGAGCAGGGTGGCGGCGAGTTCTCCGTGCTGGAACCCGGCGACACGCTCGATCTCTGATCGTGGCGGACTCCCCCGCCGCTGAGCACGCACTCGACGAACGCGGCGTCCGCGCGCTCATCCGCACCGTCGCGCCCGATCTCGCGCTGCTCCCCCTCACCCGCGTCGCGGAGGGCTGGGACAACGTGACCTGGCGACTGGGCGCCGAGCTCGCCGTCCGCATCCCCCGTCGGGGCCTGTCGGCTCCTCTGATCTCGCACGAGCAGGAAGCGCTGCCGTTGATCGCGCCCCTTCTGGCGGCCGTGGACGTGCGCACCCCGCTGCCCGTGCGGGCCGGTTCGCCGACCCCGGTCTTCCCGTGGCCGTGGGCGATCGTGCCGTGGCTGCCCGGACAGCAGGCACTCGGCCTGGCGCGCGCCGAGAACACCACGTGGGCCGCGCAGCTCGCCGCCGCCCTGCTCGCGCTCCATCGACCCGCCCCGGCGGACGCGCCCCGCAATCCCGTCCGTGGCGTTCCGCTGGCGACCCGGGACGAGAGCATCCGCAACCGCCTCGACGAACTCCCCGCGGAGATCGCTCATCCTCTCGGACGCCTCTGGCGGACGGGTCTCGAGGCCGAGCCGTCGGCCGAGTCCGTGTGGATCCACGGCGACCTGCACCCGGGGAACATCCTGGTCGACGGTGGCAGGCTCTCCGCGCTCATCGACTTCGGCGACGTCACGGCAGGAGACCCCGCCTACGACCTCGCCGCGGGCTGGCTCGCCTTCGACCGGGCCGGGCGGCAGATCTTCCGCCGTGCCACCGGCGACCGCTACGACGACGCGACCTGGACGCGTGCGCGCGCCTGGGCCGCCGCCGTCGCGGCCATCTTCTGCCATGCCAGCGACGACCGCGACGATCTGCGCGCACTCGGCTTCGACGCGGCCGCAGAGCTGATCAGCGAGGCAGCACTCCCCGCACCCTGAGCTCGCGCGCGAGGTGATCGCGCTGCTCGACCACGAGGCGTCGGAGTGCTGCCGGTGCCTCCGGGTTCTCCGCGAGCCACCAGTCGACCTGCTGCAGCGACTCCGTCGCGGGGAACAGTCCGAGGACGAGCCGCCTCGCGATCTCGATGCTGCGCTCGTTCCAGACCGACGCGATGCGGTCGAAGTACGCCGCGTCGAAGCCCGCGATGAGGTCGCGACGGCCACCGGCCCGGAATCCCTCGATCTCGGCGTCGAGGTGGTCGTTACTCAGCGACAGATCACCCCACGCGGAGTCCCAGGCCTCGCGCCGTACGGCGGCATCGGGACGCGATGCCCGCGCCCGTCGTGCCGCGGTGCGCCCGCTGCCGGTGTCGTCCCGCTGCTGCTCGGCCGCGATGTCAGCGGCGTCCGCATGCCCGGTCGTGACGAGCGCCGTGAGGAGCTGCCAGCGCAGATCAGGGTCCACGACGAGGCCGTCGGGCACATCCCCGTCCAGGAGGGCGCGCACCTGCTCGTGGTGCACGTCGTCGAAGGCGGATGCCGTCGCGAGCGCCCTCGCCCAGGAGAGCTGCGCATCGCTGCCGGCGTCGGCGGCCTGCAGCGCGCTCCATGCGGCTTCGGTCCACGTCCGCTGCTCGGTGGCGCGGTCGGCATCGGCGACGAAGTGACGCACCGCGTACGCGGCGTTCGCGAGGACACCCGCCAGCAGCCCGATGTTCGACTCGGCGGGGGCATGAGTCCGCACGATCCGCACGTAGCGCGCCGCGTCGAGCTCGCCGTCGCGCGTGGCGTTCCACAGCGACGACCAGACGAGCGCGCGGGCGAGCGGCTCGTCGATCGCGGACAGGGACTCCTCGACCGTGGCGAGCGAGCGCTCGTCCAGCCGTGCCTTCGCGTACGTGAGGTCATCGTCGTTGAGGAGGACAAGGTCGGCCTCCGGCAGATCCACCGCGGTCCGCTCGCCGATCACATCGAGCTCCTGCTGCTCGCGTCGCACGATCCGCCCGTCGACGCGCGCGTACAGGCCGATGCGGAGCCGGTGCGGGCGCGGGTCGGTCTGCACCAGGACGCTCCGCCCCTCGCCGTCGGTCTCGGTCCACAGCGTCGACACGCCCGAGGTCTGCAGCCACGCCGCCGACCAGTCGCTCATGTCGCGTCCGGAGACCGCGCTCAGCTGCACCAGGAAGTCCTCGAGCGTGGTGTTCCCGAAGGCGTTGGCGGCGAAGTAGCGGCGGGCGCCCTCGAAGAACGCGTCATCGCCGACGAAGGCGACGAGCTGCTTGAGCACGGCCGCGCCCTTGGCGTAGGTGATCCCGTCGAAGTTCAGCTTCGCGGCCTCGAGATCGGTGATGTCCGCCACGATCGGATGCGTCGTCGGCAGCTGGTCCTGCTGGTACGCCCAGGCCTTGCGGCTCGCGGCGAACTTGACCCAGGCGTCGTGGAAGCGCGTCGCGACGGCGGAGGCATGCGCACCCATGTAGTCCGCGAAGGACTCCTTGAGCCACAGGTCGTCCCACCACGTCATGGTCACGAGATCGCCGAACCACATGTGCGCCATCTCGTGCAGGATCGTGTTCGCCCGGGCCGCGCGCTGCGCCTCGGTGGCGGCACCCCGCGACAGGTACGCCTCGGTGAAGGTCACCAGTCCGGGGTTCTCCATCGCGCCGAGGTTGTACTCGGGAACGAAGATCTGGTCGTACTTGCCCCAGGGGTACGGATAGGCGAACGCGTCGGCGAAGAAGTCGAGCCCCTGTCGGGTGACCTCGAGGATCTCCTCCGCCTCCAGGTGCGGCGCCAGTGACCGTCGCACGAACACGCCGAGCGCGACGTGCTGCTCGTCGCGCTCCCAGGTGCCGTCGACGCGCGTGTAGGGACCGGCCGCGACGGCGGTGATGTAGCTCGAGATCGGCAGGGTCGGAGCGAACTCCACGCGCTGCACACCGACGCCGAGGTCGGTGTGCGCGGGACTCTGGTTGGAGAGCACCTCCCACCCCGTCGGCGCATCCACCAGGAACGTGTAGGCGGCCTTCATGTCGGGCTGCTCGAAGCAGGCCATGACCCGTCGCGAGTCCGCCGGCTCGTACTGCGTGTACAGGTACGTCTCGTCGTCGACCGGGTCGTGGAACCGGTGCAGTCCCTCGCCCGAGCGGCTGTACGCGCCGACCGCCTCGACGCGGACCACGTTGGAGGCGCCGAGGCCCGTCAGCGCGATCCGGGCGCCGTCGTAGTCGACCGCCTGCTCCGCGCCGTTCACCACGACCCGCCGCACCTCTTCGCCGATGAAGTCGAGCCACGTGGCGTCGACCGTGGCGTCGAACTCGAGCGTCGTGACGGTCGGGAAGCCTGTGCGTGCACGCTCCGGCGCGCCCGTCAGATCGAGTTCGACGCGGATGCTGTGCACGGTGACCGCTGCGGATCGCGCGGCGGTCTCCTCGCGGGTGAGGTTGGCTGTGTCCATGCCTCCATCCTGTCATCCGGAGGCCTCGAGGACCGCCCCGTCCGTGGCGTCACGCCGGTCGCAGCCGATGCCCGATGCGGGCGTACTCCTCCGCGGATGCCCGGGCGAATGCCGCGGCGGCCTCCGCGTCCCCTCTCGCTGCGGCGATCGCGGCGAGGATCCCGTCGCTGCGTGCCACCTCCGCCCGGTCGCCCGTCGCCTCGGCCGTGCTGCGGGCCTCCCCGGCATGGCGCTCCGCATCGGCGAGCAGACCGGTCGGCGCGGCCTCACCGACGGCCGCGCGCACGAGGATCTCGGCCAGCGAGTTCGCCGCCTCGGTCGCGATCAACGGCGACCCCGCCCGCTCCGCCTCGCGCAGCACGCTCCCGGCGACCTCCGTCGCCCTCGCGACGTCGCCGGCGCGGCCGTCGATGCGGGCGCCCAGCAGCTCGAGGTCGGCGGAGGTGGCGAACTCCCCCGCGATCTGCACGGTCCGCATCGCGGTCGCGCACAGCGCGCGGGCTCGCACATCGTCGCCGCGCGCCTCCGCCACGAGCGCCAGGGTTCTCCGCACGAACGGGAGCGAGTCGACGGTCGACTCGGCCAGCAGATCTTCGAGCTCCGCCTCGGCCTCGTCGAGCTGCCCGACGGCGAGCAGCAGCAGCGGCCGGTTGCCGCGCACGACCGCCACGTTCAGGTCGTCGCCCTCTTCCCGCGCGATCGTCAGCGCGACGCCGTACCGGTCCCGCGCCTCGGGGTACCGGGCGAGGATCCGGAGGGTGTCCGCATGGTTCCCGGTGGCGCGCCCTTCCACGACGCGGTCCCCCGCGGCTCGGGCGTGACCGATCGCGCGTCGATAGGACTCGAGCGCGTCGTCGAGGTGACTCATCCACCGCTGCACGTTGCCGATCTGGTTCCAGGTCCGCGCCAGCGCCGATCCGGTCGCGATCCGGCGCACCCGGTGCAGCGTGATCAGCGCCTCGTCCAGGCGGCCGAGCTTCTCGGCGCAGTGCGCCACGCCGAGGGCGATCTCCGGCACGAGGTCGAGTCCTTCGCCGCGGGCCGCGAGATCGTGCAGCCGCAGCGACTCGCCCCACAGCGACCAGCGCGAGAGAGCGGGATGGGCCGCGATGGCGAGCCGCTCGACGGCGGCGTCCTGTCCGTGTTCCCGCGCCGCGGCCGCGACGGCCAGCACCGTGGCGACCTCGCGGGCCGCGTAGTCGGGATCCTCGCCGATCCGCACCAGGACGGCCTCCGACGCCCTCGCCACGAAGCCGCGCCGCGAAGATGAGGGCCGGAGCGAGCGCGATCGCTCGGCCGCGAAGGCGAACACCGTGGCGTGCATGTGCACGTGTCCGGCCTGCCGCTCGACGAGGTGCCGGGCATGGAGTCGCGCAAGGTCCGCGGCGGCGTCGGGGCCACCGGCGGCGATGAGCACGTCCTCGTCGATGCCGCTGTCGAGCAGGGCGGCGTCGGCGAGCAGGTCGGCCTCCGCGTGGGACAGCGAGCGTGTGGCCGCCTCGAGGACCGGACGGATGCGGGCATCGCGGGGCTCATGCTCGAAGCGCGACGCGAGATCCTGGAACGACCACCCGTCGTGCTCCCTGACGATGCCGGCCAGCATCACGAGATCGAGCGGGAGGCCCCCGCCCACCGCGACGATCCGCCGGAGCGCGTCGGCGCGGATCTCGCCCTCGACGCCGCGGGGGCTCTCCGAATCGCCCGCCGACAGCAGGCTCGCGAGCAGCCGGCGCGCGTCGTCCTCGGCCATCGGCGGCACGAGGACCCGTGCGAGGCGGAGGTCGCTCGAGCGGATGCGTTCCTCCAGTCCTCCCAGGTCGCCCCGCGACGTCACGAGGAATCGCACCCCGGGGACGAGGAGCGCGGAGAGCCGTCGCGCATCGGCGGCGTCCTCCAGGATCACGGTCATGCCCCCCGCGGTCGTCTGCAGCCTCTCGCGGAGCCGCGGCAGCTCGTACGGCAGCGAGCGCACACCGAGCGCCCCCAGCATGCGGCGCAGGATGTCGATCGGGTCGGCGTGCGGACGCTCGGGCTCCGACTCGCGCAGCTGCACGGTGAGCACGGGCTCCGATCCGGCCGCCGCCGCTGCCACGGTGCTCTTGCCCGCCCCCGGGAGCCCGGTCAGGACCAGCACGTCGGTATCCGGCAGGACGGCGAGCAGATCCTCCCTGCCGATCGCGGCGCCCGGGGCATCGCGGACGGCGAGCGTCACCTCGATGTGGACGCCGGACCTCTCCCCGTTGAGCATGCGCGCGGTCTCGCGCCACCGCTCCCCTGCATCGGGTGTGCCGCCGAGGACCAGCACGATGTCCCCGACGAGCCGATCGTCCACGCGCCGGCGCCCGGGACGGAAGCAGTCGTAGACCGTCACCTTGGGCGGCTCCGCGCCATCGCGCACCCGACCGATGCGTCGGGCGATCTCCGCATACGACGGCGAGCCCGCGGCCGCCCGCAGCCGTCCGAGCCCGATGCAGAGCTCATCGAGGGTGCGCGGAGCGGGCATGAGTCGAGCCTATGGCAGGCCGTCGTCACCGGATGCGCCCCCACCGTTCGGACTTGTTCGGACTCGTTCGGACTCCGACGACGACGTGTCCGCCCCTCCTAGGCTCGCTCGACGGAGAGGCCGCCCGTCTCTCAGAGAAGGAGACACACACCCCATGACCTCCCGTGCAGAGATCGCCGCCAAGCTCGACGACTTCGCCTTCCAGAAGGTGAACTTCGGCGGATTCCTCATGAACAAGCGAGCCAAGAACTCGCACGCCCTGTGGACCCGCTCCTCGGACAAGGGCGTCACCGAGCTGACGATCCTCACGACCCGGGACTTCGGCGAGGGCAACGTCTACGACGTCGCGGCGTTCACCGTCGACGGCACCGTGCCCGCCGACGCCGTCGAGGAGCTCCGACGGGAAGCCGAGAGTCTCGCCGACCGGATCAACCTGCGCGCGCACGGCTACGTCTACACGTGCCTGGAGCCCTGGGACGGCGGCGGCACCATCTGGATCTCGAAGAAGCCGGAGTTCCGCGCGCTGAGCCGTCCCGAGCAGGGCATCCACGTCATCCCTATCCAGCGACTCACCAGCACGGGCGAGCCCCGCTGGCTGGCCTGGGCGCGGGACAGCGGTCAGCTGAACATCGCGATCGTGTACAAGCCCTGACGTGACGATCTCCACGCCGGGCGATGCCGTCGCGCGCCGCGCGCCCGCGCGGGACGGCATGCTCCTCGTCGGCGCGTCCGCCGCCTATCTGGTGGTGGCGGCCGCCGTGGCGTTCTACCTGCTGCCGGTCGGGTTCGGACTGCGCGGCACCACGCTCGTGCTCGCGCAGCTGGGCACGATGCTCGCGGGAGCCGCGCTCGTCGCCTACGCCGCGCTGACGATACGCCGTCATCGGCGGCGACGCGAGATCCTCGCCGGCATCGCCGCCACACTCGGATGGCGATATCGCGCGGACGTCGGCGACCGGGTGTGGGGCGGCTCCATCGACGAGCAGATCGACCGCGGGAGCCGGACGGCACAGGACCACCTCGACGCGCGGGACACCGATCTCCCCTTCGACAGCGTCGAGCGCGCCTTCGTGGTCGGGGACCGCGAAGGCGCGACCGCGCACACCGTCCGCGCCGTCCGCATCCCGCTCCCCTCCGAGGCGCCCCGGATCACGCTCCGCTCACGGCGCGGCGCGGGTGCTCTCAGCGTTCTCCCCCGGCGGCCGACCGGGCGCTCGCAGTTGCGCCTGGAAGGCGACTTCAGCGACGTGTTCGAGGTATCCGTGCCCGCGGGCTATGAGACGGATGCGCTCTACGTGCTCACCCCCGACCTGATGGCGATCATCCTGGACGAGAGCGCGGACCTCGATCTGGAGATCGTGGACAGCACACTGCACGTCTACTTCCCCGCCGTCGACCTCACGGACGAGAGCGAGCTGCGCCGGTTCCTCACCGTGATCGCCGCACTCCATGACCGGTTCGGGCGCCGCACGCTCCTGTATCGCGACGAGGCCGCGGAACCTGTCGGTGCCGATGTCCTCCGCCGCGACGGCGACGCGCTCAGCGAGCGCGCGAGGACCGTGGACACGCGCGTGCGCTGGTGGCCCGTGGTCGCCGCCGTCGCGACGCCGCTCGTCCCGATGCTCATCGCCCTCGTCTGGCTGCAGCTCGCCGGCTGACCTTCCTCGAGATCTCCGGGCCGCCCAGCAGGCGGCGAATGGCCGTCTCCGGTGACACCGACAGGTCGAGCGTGCGGCCGCGGGCGTACTGGCTGAAGACCCGTGGATCGATGTAGCTCCCGCGCGCGACGGCGGTGGTGTTGCCCAGAGCGGTCGCGGCGGCCTGCACCGCGAGGCGCTCGGCCCGACTGCGCTCGCTCCGGCGGTCGAGCTCCCCGATCCGGGCGAGCGCGTCGGCGGCGAGGATGGTGCCGTGCAGGGTGCGGAAGTCCTTCGCGGTGAAGGACGCCCCGGTCACCTCCCGCAGATACGCGTTGACCTCCGCCGGAGTGATGCGTACGCGCCGGCGTCCGCGACGATGCGCCAGGAGGAAGGCACCCGACTTCCCGGCGGCGAAGTCCGTCAGCGCATCGGCGAGCGACTCGTCCGTGATCTCGATCGACGCGGTGCGCCCGCTCTTGGCGGGGAACGAGAGCGCCACCTCGCTGCCCGAGACGCGCACATCACGTCGCCGCAGCGTCGTGAGCCCGCGGCTGCCGTGGCGCACGAGGTACCGCTCCGAGCCGATCCGCAGCGCGGCGTCGTCGAGGAGTCGGAACGCGATGGCCAGGGCGCGCTCCTTCGTCTGCCCCTCCTCCTTGAGCGCCCGGGTGACCTGCGCTCGGGCGCTGGGGAGTGCGGCCGCGAGGTCGAGGGCGCGCACGAACTTGCGGCGGTCGCGGGTGACGCGCCACAGCGGGTGGTACAGATACTGCTTGCGCCCGGCACCGTCGACGCCCACGGCCTGGATGTGCGCGAGCGGATCGGCGGCGATCCAGACGTGCTGCCAGGCGGGCGGGATCACGAGGTCGTGGATCCGCTCGCGGTCGGCCTCCGGCGCGGTGTCCCCCGCCGCATCCACGTAGCGGAATCCCGACCCGGAGCGCACACGCCGGAAGCCGGGATCCTCCCCCGGTACGACGCGGATCAGTCTCGCCATCGGTGCCCCTCTCGATTCGTCTCCGTCGAGGATGCCGAGCCGTGGCGGACAGGGGAAGGGAGTGGCGCACGGCGCCCTGCCGTGCTATCCGTCCGCCGCGCGAGGGGCCGCGAACGTCTTCCGCATGTGGTCGCTCGTGAGGAAGTCCGCGATGCCGATCATGATGAGGCTGAACACGATCTGCTCCGACACCATCCACAGCGGGTAGAGGCCGGGGATGGCAGCCATCACGAGCGTGATGACGGGGAAGATCTGCGCGAACAGACGCAGACGCTGATAGGCCCAGCGCCATCCGCGCCGCGCCCTCCAGGCGAAGTAGAACAGCGTGGCCGTCATCGCGAGCACCACCAGGGTCCGCATCCACACCGCGAACGACACGGACTCCCCGTCCACCGCCAGGGCCAGCGCGACCACGACGGCGCCGACGCCGATCACGAGCTCGGCGACGAGGAGCCAGAGGATCCAGGTGAACGCGCGCACGGTCTTGGGGTGCGTGCGGTCGGCCTCGCTGATCGCGACACCCGCCTGCCGCCCGCCCGCGATCCGGTCGAGCCGGAGGAACAGAGACTCCAGAGCCATGCTCGGAGCCTATTGCGTCCGCACGCCGCCGACCTCGTCCATTCGATGGATGCCGGGCCCGCCGTCGATCACTCGGCGGTCTCCGGCAGGCCCACCTTCGCCTTCGCCCAGGAACGGCCCCGGGTGTCCTTGAGGATGTCGTACTCCACGTCGACATGCGGCTCGATCGCGCTGTACTTGTCGTTGGGCGCGCCGATCACGAGCTGGAAGCCGAGCCCTCGCCAGGCGCCGATCGCCCGCTTGGTGAAGTGCGCGTCCGCCTTGATCAGCGCCTCGTCCATGAACACCGGCGCGTACCGCGGCCGCGGCGCCCCCGCGTCACCGAGCTGATAGCGCAGTGCAGCGCCCACGATGAACGCGACGAGCTCCTGCGACTCGCCTCCGGACTTCTCGCCGATGTGGTCGTAGAGCGCGACGTGCGCCCGCGTGGAGGCATGGATGCGCTCCGCGCTCACGCGCACGTGGTTGCGCACGTCGATGAGCTCGGCGAAGTCGGGGGCCGTGCGGCGCATCCGCGCGATGAGGCGGCCCATCTTGCGGTAGACGGTCTCCCGTTCGGCATCCGTCGACGCCGCCTCAATGAGTCCGCGGACCTCTCGGAGCTCTCGGCGGAACCGCTTGCGGGCCTCCGTCTGGTTCTCGCGCGGGGTGATCTGCAGACGGTGGTCGTCGTCGTAGAAGGGCAGCTCCTCCATGATCCGGTTGATGGGGTCGATCCGGTCCTTGATCTCGCGCAGCGAGCGGCTGAGCGTCGAGTCGAGGCTCGTGAGGTCGTTCCCCGAGAGCTTGAGGAGACTGTCGCGCCACTCGATCTCCAGCTCGTGGAGGCCGTTGGTCTGCAGCGCCTCGAGGATGCTCTCGAACTCCCCCACCGAGGCATCCGGATCCGGAAGGATCGTGAGGTTGTCCCAGCGCTCGAGGAATCCCGTCATGAGTCGGCGCATGCTCTCGCGCTGCACCTCGTGCGCCTCGGCGGCCTCCCGGCGGTCCTCCAGCAGGCGCTGCGCGGCCGTCCGCAGGGCGGTGTCGAGGTGCGCGAGCCGCTGGGCCGCCGTCCGGTCGTCCCCGGCATCGGTGTCCAGGAAACGGCCGTCGAGGAAGGAGGTGTGTCCCTCCGCCAGCACGACCCCGGCCTCTGTGGCCGAGTCGATCACGCGCTGACAGGCGTCGACGTCGTCGGTCACCTGCCCCCAGCGCTCCTGCACCTGCGTGAGCTCGTTGTCCAGCCGTGCGGCCTCGTCGCGCAGGCGGCCGGCCCGGGACCGGAGGTCTTCGGCCTGCCGCTTGAGCTGCGCGATCTCCGGACTGGCGGTCGTGACCTCGGCTTCCACGGCGAGCCAGCGCTCGCGCTCCGCCTCCACCGCGGCGACGTCCACCCGCTCCCAGGTGAGGTCCTCGATCTTCGCGTAGGCCGTCGATTTCGCCTCGATACGATCGAGCGTCGCCTCGGCATCGCGAGCGACCGAGGCGGATTCCTCGTACCGGTCGGCCAGCCGCTGCAGCTCCTCGTCGATCTCGCGGAGTCGACGGTCATTGGTGAAGCCCAGGACGTTGGCGCGGCCCTGGCCGCCGTGGGCGCCCCGGCTCCCCTGCGAGATCTGGCCGCTGATCGTGAGGGCCTTCTGGTGATCGCCGAGCTGCGACGAGGAGTCCACGCAGACGTAGCCGAAGCGGTCCTGCAGACGCTGCTGAAGCCAGCCCGCGAAGGGGGTCGGCAAGTGGTCGAGCCGGCCGGGAAGTGTCTTCGGGTCGGCGTTGCGGACCTCGGGGAGCCCGACGTGGACGCCCTCGTAGTTCAACCGCTCCGGGGTGCGGACCGTGTTGATCGCCGCGCGGAAGGCCGGCAGCTGCTCGGCGTCGATCAGCAGCGTCCGCGCGAAGCCCCCGAGAGCGAGGTTGAACGCCTCGCGCCACGGCTCGAACTCCGTCCGCAGCTCGATGAGCTCGCCCACGAACGGCAGATCGGATGGCGCGAGGCCGGCCGCCTCCGCGAGCAGGGCGCGGGATTCGTCGAGGTGGGCGGGGATGCTGCCGCGCGTGCGGCTCGTGCGCGCGCGCTCGTCGCGGAGACGCGCGATCTCCTTCTCGAGCGTCCGGCGCGCCGTCTCCGCGTCCGCGAAGGCGGCACGCGCGTCGCGGATGTCGCCCTTCGGCGCGGTGCCGCGGCCGCCGGAGACGAGCGCGTCGAACTGCGCGGCCGACTCCACCTGCACCCCGAGCTCGCCGACGATCGCGTCGAACTTCGCCCGCTCCCGTCGCACCTCCTCCACGCGGCGCTCGGCGACGCGCAGCTCGCGCTGCGCCGTCTCCAGGCGGTCACCACCGGACTGCCGGAGCACGTCGAGGAGCCCCTCGCGCTCGACGTCGGCCGCGTCGACGAGCGCACGCTTCTCGCGCACGGCGAGGCTCAGCGCACGGGTCTTCTCGCCCAGTTCGAGCTCGACCTCGCGGAGCAGATCCAGACGCCGCTGCGCATTCCACAAGGCGGCGAGAGAGGACGGATCGGCGAACACCCCCACCTCGTCGATCACGCGCACGCGCTCGGCGGCCGCGGCGATGCGATCCTTGATCCCGCGGATCGGCTCGAGCGCACCCACCTGCTGCTTCGCGGTGAGCATCCGGGTCCGGGTGCTCTCCAGCTCGTCGAAGTGCGCCACGACGGCATCCGCGGTGGCCATGGTCTCGGGTTCCTCGAGCACGAGCTTCTTGTAGAGGTCGTCCACCGTGGTGATCTGCTGACCGGCCTGGATCCTCGCCAGCAGGCTCATCGCCTTCGCCCCGGACCCTGCGGCGCCGATGCCGAGCACGGCCTGCAGTCGTGCGGAGAACTCGCGGTCCGTCGCCAGCGTCTCCAGCCCTGCCGCGCGCACCGATGCGTCGGAGAGCCGCTGCGCCGCCGCCTGCTCCAGGCGGGTCAGCTCGAACGCCCCGTTGACGGTCGCCCGCACGCGGGTGGTGTCCTCCAGGGTGCGGGCGTCCGCCGGGATGTACCACGCGCGCACGGCGGTGAACCGCGACCCGTCATGGTCGAGCCAGGTCGTCGCGATCGCACTCCACGTGTCCTCGCCGTCGCCGCGGAGGACACGGAGCTTCGTGCCGTCCTCGGTGCGCGACTCATCGATCTTCCCGCGCCCGTAGGAGAGGATGTTCCGCTGCTCGTCGCCGCGCGGACGACCGGTCACCCCGCCGTTCGAGGCGCCGTTGAACGGCGTGGTGTGGGGCATCATCAGGGCGATGTACGCGTCCATCAGCGTCGACTTCCCGGAACCCGAGCCGCCGCAGAGCAGGGTCGCGTTCGGCGAGAAGCGCACGCGATGGGGGCCGCCGTCGTAGCCGCCCCAGTTGATCAGCTGCAGCTCCTCCGCGACCCACTGCTGTCCCCGCGAGCCCGAGGGGATGAGCCCGAAGAGCGTGTCGACCATGGTCATCGTTCCACCACTTCCTGCGAACGCAGCCAATCGCGCAGCTCCTTGAGCGTCTCCGCGCTGAGGACGACCTCGACGAGCGCGCTGATCCGGTAGCGGCCGCTGGTCTCCTCCTGGATGATGCCCTCCCGATCGAGACGGTCCATCGCGTTGCGGATCGCCTTCTGCTGGCGGGCGGTGCCCCCGTCGACATCGGTGAAGTAGCTCAGCACCGTCTGCTCGAGGTCTTCGATGTCGATGCGGACGGATGCCTCGCCGGCGGCCGACTCGCGCTGGTAGACCGTGCGCAGGTGCACGAGCACCAGCGTCTCGGCGCGCGTGTAGGGCGCGTCCTTGAGCAGCACCGGCATGTCGATCTCGTCGGAGCGCAGCTGCTGCTTGTAGGCGAACCCCCGGCCGTGATCGACGACCAGGCGCAGGTAGATGTCGTTCAGCCGCGACTCGATCACCTGCTGGTGGTCGAGCAGGAGCTTCCACTCCCGACGGTTGCGCTCCGCCGAGAGGAACCGTCGCTGGAGGATGTGCACGAGCACCCGTCGGATCTCGGGGTCGAGCGTCCCCCGATCACCGGCGAAGTGCTCCTCGCCGTCGTCTTCCATGGGGACCGGCGCGATGAACGGGTCATCGACGGGCGCATCGGTCGCGATGCTCGCGTCAGACATGTGCTTCTTCCTTCGTGTTGCGTGCCGTCACGGCCCCGAACGCGAACCGTCGCGTGGAGCCGTCGGGACGACGCGCCTCGACCACCGACACGTCCTCGCTCTCGGTCATCCCGTTGCGGTGGGCGATCTCGAGCAGACCGAGGAGGTCGACGGGGCGACGGGTGTCGTCCGCGGCTCCCGTGAACGCCTCGGCGAGGTCGAACTCCCGACCGAGCCCGGCGACGTACTCCTCGAGCTCGGCGTAGCGCGGACCGCCCCACGCGCGCGTGTCGATGTCGAGGAACTCGACGTCGGCGGCGTCGGTGAGAGGGGCGGGGACGGCGGGCGGGCGGATGCTGCTCACCGTCTGTCGGAGGTGGCCCAGGTCGACGAGCGGGAGGCTGCGCACGGGTGCGTCACTCGCTCGCGTGCCGTCCCAGACATGGAGCGCCGCGATGACGTCGCGCAGCAGATCATCGATCTGGCGGTCCCGCAGCGGATCGTGCGTCTTCACCTGTCCGGTGATCACGTGCGAGGCCCGCCGCTGGGCGGCCAGCACCTCCTCGACGCCGAGTTCCACGCGACGCCCGATGGCGTCGAGCTCGGCGCGCTGGGTGTCGTCGAGCATGCGGGCGAACGGCTGCCGGAGAAGCCCGTGCAGCTGTTCGGCCAGCGCGTCGATCCGCTCCGGGTCGCCGATGAGTCGGAGGGCGCCCGCGAACGCGCGCCCCTCCGGGGTGGCGTTCATGACGTCCTGCGCGCGCTGCAGATACTCGCGGAGCACCTCGCCGGTCGGGCGCTCGTCACGCCGCAGATGGGCGACGACATCCCGCTGCATCAGCTTGAGCGACTCGGCGACGCGCGTGAAGTCCGCGGGGAGCTCCCGCGCGAGGTGCAGGACGTTCTCCGCCTCCTCGAAGAGCTCTTCGTCGTCGAGCGGATCCGCCCGCCCGGATTCCTCGATCCGGTGGATCTCGGCGTCGAGCGCGGCGCGCTCTTCGCGCAGACGGGCGAGTCGGCGGACGGGGTCGGCCTCGGCGCTGTCCGCCAGGTGCTCGACGGCTTCGAGCAGGGTGCGCACCCGGGAGTTGGACACCCGCGTCCTCCCCCCGCCCGTGCGTCCGGCGATCTCCAATGCCTCGACCGCGTGCGCGGACAGACGGTACACCTCGACGTCCTCGTCGATCTGCTGCACCAGCCAGCCCAGCCGCACCCAGTTCCTGGCGACGTCGCGGCCCGTTCCGGCCGGCACCCGACGCTCGTCCTCCTCGTCGCCCGCACCGCGCAGCTCATCGAGGATCTCGGTGAGCTCGGCCTGCGCGTCCGCGATCGGGATGGAGGCCCGGTCGGCGGTGAACAGGAGCGAGAGCGCCGCGACCACGAAGGGGGCGAACCGCCCGTGGAGCAGATCCAGGGTCGGTGTGCTGAATGCGGTGACAGCGCGGGAGAATGCCGCTTCTGCTCGTGTTCCTGTCACGTATTCACATTACTCGGGACCCCCGAGGTCCTTCGACGGGACGCGCGCCGACGACGATCCGGGTGTCGCGCCCCGCCGCCGGGTGCTACCGCTCGAACTCGGTCCGCGTGAGGGAGGTGCTCTCGCGCGATGCCGGGATCAGGAACGTCACGGTGTCGGGCAGGTAGCGGTCCTCGCCGTACTCGATCGGCTCGCCCGCGGGAGTGTGGCTGACCCGACGCACCCGCAGCAGCGGGCTCGCTCGGCGGACGCCCAGGAGCTCGGCGTCGGACCTGGAGACCGGGACGGCGTCGATCGCGTGCTCAGCGAACGCGGTGACGACTCCGTGCTCACGGCTCAGCGTCTCGACCACGGAGGCCTCGTCGTCCGCGATCGCGGCCACCCGATCGGCGATCCAGTCCGGGTAGCAGGTGCGCTCCAGCATCACATCGCGCCCGTCGATGCTGCGGGTCCGGGTCACGCGGAGGACCCGCGTCCGGGGGCTCACCCACAGGCGCCGCGCCTCGGCCCCGGTCGCCTCCCCGAACTCCTTGCGGCGGACCCGCCCGCCCGGCGTCATGCCCTTGGAACGCGCCCACTGCGCGAAGGATCGCAGCTCCTCGAACGACTGGCTCTGACGCCCCGAGCGGACGATCCAGCCCGATCCCTGCACCGGGGACACGAGACCTCGATCCTCGAGTCCGGCGAGGGCGCGCCGCACGGTGCCGCGGGTCGTGCCGTAGTGCAGAGCCAGCTTCGTCTCGGAGGGCAGGGTCGTGCCGGCGGCGAACTCCCCGTCGATGATCCTGGTCATCAGATGGCTCATGATCTCGCGGTGCGAGCGCGCGGTATCCGGGGGCACCGGCTCAGCCTATGTCCGCCGAGAAGCGCGCGATCGCGCGAAGCGGACAGCCGTTCACAGTTGTCCCCCGGATCGTGCGGAGGGGCGCCGATCGTTCAACCGTCGTTCATCTGCGCGCCGCCCCCTGCACACCGTCGAGCGGGGTAATCGTCCGGTGACCCCGTCGACCCCCTCCGCCCACGACCGCCGCTCCGGCTGGCCGTCCGCCGTGCTCTTCGACCTCGACGGCACCCTCGTCGACAGCGAGAGGCTGTGGCTCGACGCGATCCGCTCCCGCCTCGAGAGCATCGGCGCACCGGCGTCGTCGGAGGTCCTCGCCGGGTTCGAGGGACTCGCGACCATCGACGCCGCCCGCGCCCTGAGCCGGGTCGTCGGACTCTCCGCGCACGAGAGCCTCGTCGCCGCAGAGCTCGAGGACCTGACGATCGGCGCCTTCGCCGGGCGTCTGCCGTGGATCCCCGGCGCCGAGGAGGCGCTCGGCCGTCTGCGCCGCGAGGGGATGCCGCTCGCCCTCGTCACGAGCTCGACCCGCCGGTGGGTCGACGCGGTCGGTGAGAGCGTGCACCTGGGTGCGTTCGACGCCGTCGTCACCGCCGACGACGTGCAGCAGACGAAGCCGCATCCGGAGCCGTATCTGCGCGCCGCGGCCCTGCTCGGCGTCGACCCGGCAGCGTGCCTGGTCTTCGAGGATTCCGCGGTCGGCGTCCGGGCGGCGACCGCAGCCGGGTGCCGGGTCGTGCAGGTCCGGTCCGACGACCACGATGCGAGTCGCCCGACGGCCCGCATCCCCGACCTCCGCGCCGTGACCGGGCCGTGGGTCGCCTCCCTGCGCGCCGACGCACCCGCGCTCCCCTGACGTCCCCCTCCGCTCCATCCCGTCCGAAGACAGTCACCACCCCACGTGAGGAAACCATGCCGACCCCTGACCTCCCACTGAGCACGCGCACGCGCTCCGAGGCGACCCTGCACCGCACACGGCGCGGAGGGGCACTCGCGGCCGCCACCGTGCTCGCGCTGCTCCTGCCCGCCGTCCCCGCCGCAGCGAGCACTCCGGCTGCCACTCCGGCCGCGCAGCCCATGACCCAGCAGCGCATCGATGCCGCGAACGACGCGTACAACGACGTGGACGCGACGCTCGAGTTCCTCACGATGTCCGACACCGAGCTGAGCGGCTCCGCCACCGCGGACAAGACCGCCGAGCAGGTCGCGTACGAGGGCGCGAAACCGCACTTCGAGGCGATCCGCGCATGGGCCGACGCGAAGGGGTTCGACCCGCGCGTCGTCGTCGACAACGGCGATGTGGTGGGCGCGAACGACCCCGAGTACGCCGCCCATCAGGCGGGCGACAGCGAGAAGGTCGCCGGCTGGTACCGCGCCGTCGAGCGGGTCATGCGCGAGACCTTCCCCGAGTCCCAGGTGCTGCTCACGCAGGGCAACCACGACATCGCGGACCTGATGGGCACGACCTTCGAGGCCGCGCGGGAGGACGCCCCCGCCGACGCACCGGAGTGGTTCTACCCGAACGCGGGCACCGACTACGTCAGCAACTTCCACACGACGGTCGACGGCATCGACTTCATCGGGCTCGACTACAACGGCACGAACACGTTCGGCTACACCGGACAGCGCTCCGGCTATCAGGCCTACCTCACCCGGACGCTCCAGGAGATCGCCGCCCAGCCCGACTACGACCCCGGCAAGCCGATCTTCGTCTCGATCCACAGCGGCTACGCCGGCACCTCGCTGGGCGGCCCGTTCCACGCGGACTACGACATGGCCGGTCCCGACCTGCAGCGCATCCTCGCCGACTACCCGCAGGTGCTGCTCGGCTCCGCGCACACGCACTTCTCGTCGAACCCGGAGACGAGCATCTTCCAGAAGGACTTCACGGTCTACGAGAACGCCTCGATGAACTACATCTACCAGGACGTTCCCGGCGACTTCCTCGGCGGCGGCTACTTCGGCGGCAACCAGGGTGACGCCGCGGCCGGGGTGTCCCAGAAGAGCGCCAACTTCGTCTCGGTGCTCGACGACGGCACCACCGTGATCCGTCGCTTCGACGTCACGCACCAGCGCTGGATCGGCATGCCCTGGGTCGTCGACACGACCGCGGGCAAGAGCGGCTTCACGTACACCGCCGGTCAGCGCAGCACGGTCGCACCGTGGTGGGATGCCGCCGCGGTCACGGCGACCGATATCGCTGAGGAGTCGCTGACGCTGCACTTCGACCAGGCCGAGGACGACGAGCTCGTGAACTACTACGAGATCGAGATCCGCGACCAGGCCGGCAAGCCCGTCTCGTTCACCGCGAACCAGGTGCCCGACTTCGGGAACAACACGGCGAAGTCCTTCTCCGGCGCGTTCAAGGCCTATTCCCGGTTCTACATGACCCCGAACACGATGGGCTTCGACATCCGCGGCCTGAAGGCCGCCAAGAACTACACCGTCACGGTCACCGCCTACGACGACTTCCAGAACGCGTCCGAGCCATTCGTGGGCACGGTGCGCACCGCCGGCCGACTCGTCTTCCCCGACTTCCCCGCAGCGCCCGCCCCGGCCCCCGACGGCGAGTTCCTGCACCTCGCCTTCGAGGGCGACCTCAGCGACACCGGCACCCACGCGGACGGCGGCCCCGCCGCGAAGCCGGTCGGTGCGGTCAGCTACGTCGAGACCGACCGCGCCGGCGCCTCCGGCACAGCCGTGCGCATCGGCGCCGGCACCGGCAGCTACGTCGACCTCGGATCCCGCCCCGAGTTCGACCTCGGCACGGACAAGGACCTCACCATCGGCTTCTGGACGAAGGTCACCGGCGTCAACGGCTACGGCGCGATCATCAGCAACAAGAACTGGGCGAACTTCTACCGCTCCGGGATAAACCTCGCGCCGGAGGGCTCGAACACGGGCAAGCTCGAGTTCACCCTCGGCGACGGCACGAACGGCGTCTACGCGACCGGCGAGGTGAGCGACTATCGCGGATCCTGGCACCACATGACGGTCACGGTGGACCGCACGCGCAACGTCGCGAGCACCTACATGGACGGCGTGCTCGCGAAGGAGACGAGCATCGCGGGCATCGGGAGCATGACCAGCGGCCTGAACATGCTCGTGGGCGTCGACGGGAGCAAGAGCTACGGGGTCGGCCTCGACATGGACGACCTGCGGATGTGGGACACGGCTCTGTCCGCGACCGAGGTCGCCGGCCTCTTCGCCGCCGATGATTCGACCAAGGAGACCGCCGCGCTCACCCAGGCCGTCGAGTACGCGACGGAGCTGATGGAGGCGAACGAGGTCGAGGCCGGAAACGGCCGGGTCTTCGATCAGGCACTCGGCGAGGCGCTCGCCACGGCGACGGCCGACAGCTCCGCGTTGCTCGCCGGGTCGGTCGCCACGGCCGATGCCGCAGCCGCCCGGGCCGTCGGCGGTGTGCCGTCGAAGGAGCAGCTGCGCGCGAGCTTCGACGCGCTGAAGTCCGCCGTCGACGCCGTGGAGGCGCAGACGGTCCGCTTCGTGTATCGCACCGACGTCCGCGGCGGAACCGTCTCACCGGCCGAGGGTGTGGCGGACCGCGGCGGCGAGGTGCGCCTGGCGTTGCGCCCGGCAGCGGGGTTCCGGATCGAAGGCTCCACGGCCGCCGTCAGCGGTGTCGAGAGCTACGCCATCGAGGGCTCGGAGCTGGTGCTCACCGGTGTCGCGAGCCGCGTGCTCGCCACGGTCGACTTCGCCGTGGTCGACGACGGTGGCCCTGGTGAGGGCCCGGGTGAAGGTCCGGGCGAGGGCCCTGGCGAGGACGGCGACGGAGACGGCGACTCCGGGAACGGCGGCACCGGCGTGAAGCCCGGGACCGACGGCTCGTCCGATCCGCTCGCCACGACCGGCGCGGATGGCGCGATGGGCTGGGTGTGGACAGGACTGGCCGCCACGCTGCTGGCCGCCGGCATCTGGCTGCTCCGCCTGCGCCGCAAGGCCTAGCCGCGTTCGAACCGGCCCCCTGCATCCGCTCTCGTCCTCGGACGATCGGCTGCAGGGGGCCGCGTCGTCGCCGGCGCAGCGGAGCGCCTCCCCGCCGCGGGTCGTGTCCTCGCCGGATGCCGGGTCCGCGCGCCGGGTCAGCGGGCGTCGGACAGGCCGAGCGCGGCCAGGGCGTCCCGAGCCTGCGCACCGGCGGTCGCACGATCCGGTGCCGGACGGAGCCCCAGCAGGCGCTGCCGGTGCGGCTCTCCGAGGAGCAGCGCGAAGAGCTCTTCCGCGCGATCCGCCTCCTCGCCCGGCAGCAGCGCCTGCAGCCGCGCGATGTACCCGCGCGGTCCTTCCTCGTAGAACCGCCGAGCGAGTTCGGGGAATCGTCGCGCCTCGCCGATCATCAGGCTGTGCAGGCCGACCGCCTCGTCGGACTGCAGCATGAAGGCGATGTCCTCGGCGAGCCGGGTGAGACCGTCGTCCGGCTCCGCCTGCCGGAGCGTCCGCTCGCGAAGGCGCTCGACGGCGGCGAGGAAGATCTCGGTGCGGTCGCCGATGTAGGCGTAGATGGTCCGTTTCGTGACGTGCGCCTCGGCGACGATGTCATCGAGCGTGACCTGCTCGAACCCGCCCCGGATGAAGAGGCGGACCGCGGCGTCGAGGATGTCGTCACGGCGCTGCGCGCGCTCGTCCGCGGTGGGCCGACCCCGCTTCCGTCGTGGCGGGTCGCTCTCGTTCTCCGGCATCAGATCCCCTTCGTGCACAGGACAACTATGATCGATTCTAGAATGAAACGGAACTGGTTTCATTCACCGAGGCACTCGCACCGATGCCTCGAAGGCGAGAAGGAGAACCCTCATGCCCCCATCCCGCACCACCCGGACCCCGAAGGCTCAGGTCTCACGTCCGGTGCACACCGCTCCGTCCGACGATCAGCTGCGGGCCCTCCATCGTCAGATGGTCCTGATCCGCCGCTTCGAGGAACGCGCCGCGCGCGCATACGCCGAGGCCAAGGTCGGCGGGTACTGCCACCTCAACCTCGGCGAAGAAGCCACCGTCGCGGGGCTGATGGCCGCGCTCGCGGGGAGCGACTACGTCTATGCCAACTACCGGGAGCACGGCTACGCGCTCGCCCGAGGGATATCGCCGGAGCGGGCCATGGCCGAGCTCTACGGACGGACCGACGGCGTCTCGCACGGCTGGGGCGGCTCCATGCACATGTTCGATCTCGAATCCCGATTCATGGGAGGCTACGGAATCGTCGGCGGACAGGTCCCGCTGGCCACGGGCACCGCGCTCGCGATCGACTACCGCGGCGGGACCGAGGCCGTCATGTGCCTGATGGGCGATGGGACCACGAACATCGGAGCCTTCCACGAGTCGCTCAACATCGCTGCGCTCTGGGGGCTGCCGATCGTCTACGTCGTGAACAACAACGGACTCGGGATGGGGACGACGGTCGAGCAGTCGTCGGCAGAACCGGAGCTGCACAAGCGGGCCTCCTCCTATCGCATGCCCTCCGCGCGGGTCGACGGCGGTGATCCGGTCGCCGTGCTCGAGGCCGCGCGCGTCGCCCTCGCCAGCGCCAGGGCGGGCCGCCCGTACCTGCTCGAGACGATGACCGGTCGGATGAAGGGACACTCCGTCGTCGATCCGGCCCGTTACCGCTCCCCCGAGGAGGCGGCCGCTGCGAGAGCCGCCGATCCGGTGGCACGTTTCGCCGCGGACCTGCGTGAACGGGGCGTCCTCGGACAGGACGAGATCGAGCGGGTCGATGCCGAGGTCACCGCAGAAGTCAGCGCGGCGGCCGCGTTCGCCGATGCGAGCCCCGAGCCCGACGTCTCGACGCTCTTCGACTACACCTACGCCACGCCGGTGCCGAACGACTCCCGACGGCTCCCCGGCGAGGCGCTCTTCCCCGCTCCCCCGCGACCGCACGCGCTCCTCTCCGCAGGGGGTGTCCGTTGAGCATCATCAGCTACCGCCAGGCTCTGCACGACGCCCTCCGTCTCGAGATGCTGCGAGACGACGACGTGTTCCTCATCGGCGAGGAGATCGGACTCTTCGAAGGGTCGTACAAGATCACCGCCGGTCTGCTGGACGAGTTCGGGCCGAAGCGCGTCCGGGACACCCCCATCGCGGAAGAGGGCTTCACCGGCGCCGCGATCGGGGCGGCGATGGTGGGACTGCGCCCCGTGGTCGAGATCATGACGATCAACTTCTCGCTGCTCGCGCTCGACCAGATCGTGAACCATGCAGCGAAGATCTATGGGATGTTCGGCGGCCAGGCCCATGTGCCCCTCGTCATCCGCACGCCCGGGGGCGGCGGGCAGCAGCTCGGCGCCACCCATTCGCAGAACATCGAGCTGTACTACGCGTTCGTGCCCGGCATGAAGGTCGTCGCCCCGGCTACTCCCGCCGACGCGAAGGCGTTGATGATCGCGGCGATCCGCGACGAGGACCCCGTCCTCGTCCTCGAGAACCTCTCGCTGTACAACACGACCGGCGAAGTGCCCGAGGACCTGGAGCCGGCGGAGATCGGGCGCGCGTCGGTCATGCGCGAAGGCAGCGACATCACCGTGGTCGCCTACTCGCGGATGGCTCTCGTCGCCCTCGAAGCCGCCGAGCGCCTGGCCGCCGACGGCATCGACGTCGAGGTCATCGACCTGCGGAGCCTGCGACCGCTCGACCGGGAGACCATCGTCGCCTCCGTCCGCAAGACGACCTGCGCCGTGACCCTCGAAGACGACTGGCTCACCTACGGCATCGGCGCGGAGATCGCCGCGACCATCAGCGACGGCGCCTTCGACTGGCTGGACGCCCCCGTCCGCCGGGTCGCCATGGCCGAGGTGCCGATGCCGTACGCCAAGTCGCTGGAAACCGCAGCGCTGCCCTCTGTGGAGGACGCCGTCACCGCCATCCGTGAAACGCTCGACGCCGTCGCCCGGCGCCGATGAGAACGAAGAAGACACCATGATCGACATCCTCATGCCCCGCCTCTCCGACACGATGACCGAGGGGGCCATCGCCGCCTGGCACAAGAAACCGGGCGACGACGTCGCCGCGGGCGACCTCCTGCTCGAGGTCGAGACCGACAAGGCCCTCATGGAACAGGAGGCGTACGACTCCGGTGTGCTGGTGGAGATCCTCGTCCCCGAGGGCGAGAACGTCGCCATCGGCACCCCGATCGCCAGGCTCGACGACGGCAGCGGCTCCCCCGCGCCCTCGACGGGACCCGCCGCGGGTGTGCAGGAGCGTCCGTCAGCAGCCCCCGACCCTGAACCGACGACCGCCGCACAGGTGGCGCCGACAGCGTCGAGCAGCCTCGGGATGACCACCGGACGCGTGGCAGCGACCCCTCTCGTCCGCCGCATCGCCCGGGAGCAGGGGATCGACCTCGCTGCGGTGTCGGGCACGGGGCCCGGAGGACGCATCGTCCGAGCCGACCTCGACGAGCTCCGCGCCGCGCCCGCTCCGGCGGCCGAAGACCTCGCCGCGGACACGATCCCGTTCGACGCGACCCGCAGGACCATCGCTGCGCGGATGTCGGAGACCACGTCGATCCCGACGTTCACCGTGACGTCCTCCGCACGGGTCGACGAGTTCCTCGCACTGCGGGCGCGGATCAACGAGAGCACGGGGACTCCGGCTCGCGTCAGTGTGAACGACCTCGTGGTCAAGGCGGTGGCCCTGGCCCTGCGGGCTCACCCGGAGATCAATGCGTCATACTCCCCCGCCGGCGGCGGCGCCACCCTCCTTCACCGTGACGTGCATGTCGGCGTCGCGATGGCCGCCCCCGCAGGACTCGTCGTCCCCGTGGTCCGCTCGGCGGATGCCGCGACGATCACGAGCATCGCCGGCCGCACGCGCGATCTCGCCGAGCGGGCCGCCGAGCGCCGACTCACCGCGGCAGAGCTCGCCGGCGGCACCTTCACCGTCAGCAACCTCGGCATGTTCGGCGTCGACCGGTTCACGGCGATCATCAACCCGCCGCAGGGCGCCATCCTCGCGGTCGGCGGAATCCGTGAGGAGCTGACGCTCGTCGACGACCGGGTGATCGCCCACCGGCGGATCGGCTACACGCTCACCGCCGATCACCGCATCATCGACGGCGCCGTCGGAGCACGGTTCCTGGCGACTCTCACCCATCTGCTCGAAGAGCCGCTGCAGCTCCTGCTGTGAGCCGGGGTGCGGGGACCCCCGGGTTCCCGCACCCGCTCATCGCGGGAGAACCCTCATCGGCGTGTGCCGTCGCCGCATCTCCCCACGCGGCCACGAGCGGACACGAGCCACCCGCCCCGTGTGATCCGGAAACGACGAAACCCCCGCCTGAGCGGGGGTTTTCGTTCTGCTGGGGTACCTGGACTCGAACCAAGAATAACGGAACCAGAAACCGTCGTGTTGCCAATTACACCATACCCCAAGGGCGAAACCGGAGCCTCGCACCGAGAATCAAGCCTACCCGAGCGGCGGCGGAACACCAAAACCGGTGCCGTACGCCGCCGCCCGGGCGCGTCGCGTCTCAGCTCGCGAGGAACGCGGAGAGGGAGCGCAGACGACGCAGGGACTCTTCCTTGCCCAGGAGCTCCATCGACTCGAACAGCGGCGGCGAGATCCGGCGGCCGGTGATGGCCACGCGGGGCGGACCGTAGGCGACGCGCGGCTTGAGCTCGAGCTTCTCGACCAGTTCCCCGGCGAGAGCCTCCTGGATCTTCTCCGGCGTGAACTCTTCCAGCGGCTCGAGAGCCACGACGCACGCGTCCAGGACCTCGGCGGCGTTGGCCGGGAGCCCCTTGAGCGCGTCCTCGGCGTAGGAGACGTCGTCCGTGAACAGGAAGCCGACCATGCCGGGGACCTCGCCCAGCAGCTGCACGCGCTCCTGCACGAGGGGTGCGACGCGGAACGCCATCACCAGCTGCTCATGCGTGGGCTCGTCGAACAGACCAGCGGCGGCGAGATACGGGATCGTGCGCTCGGCGAAGTCCTTCTCCCCCAGCATCCGGATGTGGTCGCCGTTGATCGACTCGGCCTTCTTCTGATCGAAGCGCGCCGGGTTCGGGTTCACGTTCACGATGTCGAAGGCGGCGGTGAACTCGTCGAGCGAGAACACGTCGCGGTCCGGCCCGATCGACCAGCCGAGGAGGGCGAGGTAGTTCAGCAGACCCTCGTGGATGAAGCCCCGATCACGGTGCAGGAACAGGTCGGCCTGCGGGTCGCGCTTGGAGAGCTTCTTGTTGCCCGTCTCCCCCAGCACCAGCGGCATGTGCGCGAAGCGCGGGACGAACGTCGTGACGCCCGCATCGATGAGCGCCGCGTACAGCGACAGCTGCCGAGCCGTCGACGGCATCAGGTCCTCGCCGCGCAGCACGTGCGTGATGCCCATGAGCGCATCGTCGACCGGGTTCACGAACGTGTAGAGCGGGACGCCGTTCGGCCGCACCACGACGAAGTCGGGGAACGAGCCGGCGGGGAAGGTGACCTCGCCGCGGATGAGGTCGACGTAGGTGACGTCCTCGTCCGGCACGCGCAGGCGAAGCGCGGGCTGACGGCCCTCGGCGCGGAACGCCGCCTTCTGCTCGTCCGTGAGGTCGCGGTCGAAGTTGTCGTAGCCGAGCTGCTTGGCGCGGCCCGCGGCCTCGTTGCGGGCGTCGATCTCCTCGGCCGTCGAGTAGCTCTCGTACAGGGCGCCGGTGGCGATGAGCTTGTCGATCACGCCGCGGTAGATGTCATGACGCTCCGACTGGCGGTACGGCGCGTGCGGCCCGCCGACCTCGACGCCCTCGTCCCAGTCGATCTCGAGCCAGGTGAGCGCGTCGACGAGCTGACGGAAGCTCTCCTCGCTGTCACGGGCGGCATCGGTGTCCTCGATGCGGAACACCATCTTCCCGCCGTTGTGGCGGGCGTAGGCCCAGTTGTAGAGCGCGGTGCGGACCATGCCGACGTGCGGCAGTCCGGTCGGCGAGGGGCAGAAGCGGACGCGGACGTCGGCACCACTGACAGTCGTGGTGAGGGGGTGAGGGGTAGCCATAGCCCTTCGATTCTACGGGGCGGGGCCTTCCGCCGCTGAGCCTCGACGATGCTCAGATCAGCGTGCAGACCGCGATCGCGGCACGATGCTCCAGCGGCAGCGCACCGTCGACGAGGCGCTCCTCCATGACCTCGTCGAAGGCTGTCCGGAAGTTCCGCCTCGCATCGGGGCCGAGTCCCGCGAACAGGGCCCCGGCGCCGGCGACACCTCCTTCGACGGAGGTCCACAGCGCGGCCGGCGTCGCCGTCCAGGTCCAGGTGTGCTCGACGGCCCCGGTGCGCCCCATCCCCGCCTCGTCCAGCATCCGTCCGAAGCCCTCGGCCGTCCGCTCGAACTCCTCGCTCTCCGGAAGCCGCCGACCCGCCACCGGCTCGATGCCGGCACGCTGGGCGACCTCCGCCCACAGCCAGGACGGCGAACGGGTCCAGGTCGTCGCGATGACCCTCTCCCGGGCGACGCGACGCAGTTCCGCCGCCGACGTGCGCGGGGACCCGACGTGGTTGAGGACGAAGTTCGCCACCACGACGTCGAACGATCCATCGCGGAACGGAAGGTCGGGCAGCCCGGCGTCGAGGACCGGGACGAGCGGATGGGTCCGCAGGGACACCTCCCGCATACTGCCCTCCGGCTCGCACGCGGTGACGTCCCATCCCTCGCCCGCCCACGCCGCCGCGAGCCTGCCGTCCCCCGAGCCGACGTCGAGCAGGCGTCGACCCCGCGCCGCTCCGAGCGCCTCGCGCATCGGCGGGAACGTTCCCGCGCAGAGGGCGGCATAGGAGGCGGAGTAGGCCTCGCCGACGCCCGCCCACTCCTTCATCGAGCGCCCGTGCGCGCCAGGGGCGACAGTGCGACGATCGCGAGGACCAGCACGAAAGCGGCGACGCCGAGCCCCGCGTACTGGAAGTTCGACAGGACGACTCCGGCCAGCACGGAACCGGCCGCGGCGGAGAGGCTCATGAGCGAGTCGCTGCGGCCCTGCCGGCGCGTGCGGAGCTCGGGCGCCGACGCCTCGGTGAGCAGCGCGGCGCCGGCCACGGTCGCGGCGCTCCAGCCGAGTCCGAGGAGGATGAGCGCGACCATCACTCCCCACGCCTCGGTGCCGGTGAAGATCGCGAAGCCGAGCGCGCCCGCGAGGAGCACCTGCCCGAGCAGGACCACGCGGAGTCGGCCCCACCGGTCGGCCAGGACGCCGAACACCGGCGACAGAGCGTACATGCCGCCCACGTGGAGGGCGATCGTGATCCCCACGAGGGCCGAGACGTCCGCCGAGGTCGCGGCCATCCCGCCCGCGCCGTGCGCCATGTGCGAGAGGTGCACGGGGGTCATCGCCATCACCGAGGCCATGACGACATGCGAGCCGGCGATGGCGAAGATCGCGTAGCGCGCGACCCGCGGACGGTCGACGACGGTCGCCCCCGTGGTGGCCGCCGCCGCGCGCGCCAGCCGCTGCGCGGCGAGCAGCGGATCCGGCCGGAGGGCGACGATGTAGAGCACCAGCGCCGCGCACTGGGCGACGAACGAGAACAGGTAGGACCCGGTCTGCGGCGGCATCCCGATCGCCTGCCCGACGATCTCCCCCGGCCCGAGGAGCAGGGGGCCCGCCACCCCGCCGATCGTGGTCGACCAGACGACGATCGAGAGGTCCCGGCCGCGATGCTGCGGGGCGGCCAGATCGGTGGCGGCGAAGCGCGACTGCAGGTTGCCCGCGTTGCCCGCGCCGATCATCAGGATGCCGGCGAGGAGCAGGGGGAAGATGCGGAGCGACGCGGCGAGGATGACGACGGCGATGCCGATGAGCGCGAACAGGTTCCCCAGCGTCAGGGCGCGACGGCGGCCGACCCGAGCCGCGAGGCGCGCGAGCGGGATGGCGCACACCGCCGCCCCCAGCGTCACGGAGGCCGTGGCGAGGCCGGAGAGAGCGTCGCTCCCGGAGATGTCCGCTGCGAGGAGCGCGCCGAGGGAGACCGTCGCACCGAAGGCGATGCCGCCGAGCACCTGCCCGAACGACAGCACCAGCACGGTGCGTCGCTGGACCGCCGTCTGCTGCGCCGCCGTCAGGGCGACATCGGTCATGACGCGGGTACGGCGTCGCGCACGGTGTTGCGCAGGATGCCCAGCCCCGAGATCTCGACCTCGACCACGTCGCCCGCCTCGAACGTGCCCACGCCCGCCGGAGTACCGGTCATGATGACGTCACCGGGAAGCAGCGTGAACACGGCGGAGGCGTACTCGATGATCGCGGGCACGGAGTGGATCATGTCGGTCAGCGGCGCGTGCTGGCGCACCTCGCCGTTGACGCGCGTCTCGATCGTGGCGTTCGCCGGCTCGAAGTCGGTCTCGATCACGGGTCCGAGCGGGCAGAAGGTGTCGAAGCCCTTCGCGCGCGCCCACTGTCCGTCCTTGCGCTGCAGGTCACGGGCAGTCACGTCGTTGCCGATCGTGTAGCCGAGCACGTAGTCGAGCGCGTTCTCGGCCTTCACGTTCTTCGCGATCTTGCCGATGACCACGACGAGCTCGCCCTCGTACTCGGTGCGGTCGGAGAGCGCCGGACGCACGATCGCGTCGCCGGGACCGATCACCGCGGTGTTCGGCTTGAGGAACAGCAGGGGCTCTTCGGGAGCCTCTCCCCCCATCTCAGCGGCGTGGTCGTGATAGTTCTTGCCGACGCAGACGACCTTCGACCGCGGGATCACCGGAGCGAGCAGTGCGGCGTCGGCCAGTGGAACCCGTGCACCCGTCGTTTCATAGCCCGTGAACATCGGGTCTCCGGCCAGCACCACGAGCTCGCGCTCGTCGATGATCCCGTACATGATGGCTTCGTCGTGGCTGAACCGGGCGATCTTCATGGGATCCAGCCTACCGAGCACCCCGGCCGCCGCGGCCCTCCGGGAAGGACGAGACCCACCGTCCCGGAGCGGGGCGGTGGGTCTCGTCGTGTACGCGGTTCCCGAGCAGATTCAGGCGTCGAGGCGCAGGAGCCAGCCGTGCTTGTCCTCGCGGCGACCGTACTGGATGTCGGTGAGCTCCTCGCGCAGGGAGAGGGCGAGCTCACCGAGCGGCTGCGGCTCGTCGAACCCGTCGCCGACCAGCGCACCGATCGGGGTGACCACCGCGGCGGTGCCGCAGGCGAACACCTCGACGATGTCGCCGGACGCCACGCCCGCACGCCACTCGTCGATCGAGATCGGTCGCTTCTCGACGGTGTAGCCGCGGTCCTCCGCCAGCTGCAGGAGCGAGTCGCGGGTGATGCCCTCGAGGATGCTGTCCGACTCGGGCGTGACCACGCGGCCGTCCTTGAAGACGAACACGACGTTCATGCCGCCGAGCTCCTCGACGTCGCGCTTCTCGTTGAGGAAGACGACCTGGTCGCAGCCCTTGGCGCTGGCCTCGCTCTGCGCGAGCAGGCTCGAGGCGTAGTTGCCGCCGGTCTTCGCCTTGCCGGTGCCGCCCTTGCCCGCGCGGGCATACTCCTCGGACAGCCAGATGCGCACCGGCTTCACCCCGCCGGAGAAGTAGGCGCCCGCCGGGCTCGCGATCACGTAGTAGGCGACCTTCTGCGCCGCGCGGACGCCGAGGAAGGCCTCCTTCGCGAACATGAACGGCCGCAGGTACAGGCTCTGGTCGGCGCCGGTGGGAACCCAGCGACCGTCGACCGCGATGAGCTCGCGCAGCGACTGGATGAAGTACTCGGTCGGCAGCTCGGGCAGCGCGAGACGACGGGCGCTGGCCTGCAGACGCGCGGCGTTGCGGTCGGGGCGGAACGTGTGGATCGAGCCGTCCGCGTGGCGGTAGGCCTTGATGCCCTCGAAGATCTCCTGCGCGTAGTGCAGGACGGACGCCGCGGGGTCGAGCGGGATCGGTCCGTAGGGCTGCACGCGCGGACGGTGCCAGCCGCCCTTGACGGACCAGCAGATGTCGACCATGTGGTCGGTGAAGACGACGCCGAAACCCGGATTCTCCAGGACCTCGGCGAGCCGCGCGGGAGACGCGGCAGTCAGGTTCTTCGTGACGGCGAACTCCAGGGGAGCCACGGTCGCCTCGGCATCGATGGTCGTCATCTCATCATCCATTCCTCGTGGGTGGGCGCATCCTCGCGCCCGTTCAGCCTACGCCTGCGGTCAGAGGCGTGCAGTGATCGCGGAGCCGATCTCCGCGGTGGTGCGCGCGCCGGTGCGGGCGGCGATGTCGGCCTCGACCGCCGCGCTGATCCGCGCGGATTCGGCGGTGAGGCCGAGGTGGTCGAGCAGCAGCGCGATCGAGAGGATCGCGGCGGTCGGGTCGGCCTTCTGCTGGCCCGCGATGTCGGGCGCCGAGCCGTGCACGGGCTCGAACATCGAGGGGAAGGCGCCGTCGGGGTTGATGTTCCCCGATGCGGCGAGCCCGATGCCGCCGGTCACGGCTCCCGCGAGGTCGGTGAGGATGTCGCCGAACAGGTTGTCGGTGACGATCACGTCGAAGCGCGAGGGGTCGGTGACGAGGAAGATGGTGGCCGCGTCGACGTGCAGGTAGTCGACCGTCACGTCGGGGTGCTCGGCCGCGACCTCGTTCACGATCCGCTGCCAGATCGCACCGGCGTGCACGAGCACGTTCGTCTTGTGCACGAGCGTGAGCGTGCGGCGGCGGCGCTCGGCCAGCTCGAAGGCGTAGCGCACGACGCGCTCCACACCGAAGGCCGTGTTGACGGAGGTCTCGTTCGCGACCTCCTGCGGGGTGCCCCGGCGGATCGTGCCGCCGTTGCCGACGTACGGTCCCTCGGTGCCCTCGCGGACCACGACGAAGTCGATCTCGCCCGGCGCGGCCAGGGGTCCCGGTGCACCGACGAACAGCTTCGACGGGCGCAGGTTGACGTAGTGGTCGAGCGTGAAGCGCAGCTTGAGGAGGAGGCCGCGCTCGATGTTCGCGTCCTTGAGGCGCGGGTCGCCGGGGGTGCCGCCGACCGCGCCGAGCAGGATCGCGTCGTGCGCGGCGATCGCGGCGAGGTCCTCGTCCGTGAGCGTGTCACCGGTCTCGAGGAAGCGTCCGGCTCCGAGCGAGAAGCGCGTCTTGTCGAAGACCACGTCGCTGGAGGCGGTCACGGCGTCGAGCACCTTCTCCGCCTCGGCGATGACCTCGGGTCCGATGCCGTCACCCGGGATGACGGCCAGCTTCACGACACGCGACATTGACACTCCTTGCACACAGCGCGGGATGGACCGGCCCCTGCCCGACGAGGGTCGAGCGGGCCGGTCCTCCCAGCGTACTGGTCAGTGCGTGGGTGCCTTGCGCAGTGTGACGGCGGCGATGACGGCCGCGAGGACGACGAGTCCCGCGCCGATCAGCGAGGTCACCATGACGCCGGATCCGAAGGCCTCCGTCGCCGCCGCCCACAGGGCGTCGCCGAGCTGGCCGGGCAGGGCGTGTGCGGCGGTGTACGCGCCGGCGAGGGTCTCACCGGCGGCGTGTGCGACATCGGCGGGCAGGCCTTCCGGAAGCACGAGTGCGCCGCGGTAGAAGGCGGTGATGATGCCTCCGAGCACCGCGGTGCCGAGCACGGCGCCGAGCTCGTACGCGGTCTCGGACACGGCGCTGGCCGCACCGGCCTTCGCGGCGGGGGCGCTCGACAGGATCAGCTCGTTGGAGATCGTCTCCGCCGCCCCGATCCCGATGCCCAGCACCACGAACGCGACGATGAGCGGCAGGACGCCGTGCTCGTGCGTCGTGAACGCGACGATCAGGTATCCGGCCACCGAGAACGCCAGGGCGACGGGGATCACGATGTGCGGCGGCACGCGACGCGAGACCGGCACGACCGAGAGCCCGGCGACGATCATCGCGAGCATTCCGGGCACGAGGGCCAGACCCGCCGTCATCGGGGACAGCCCGAGGACGAGCTGCAGATGCTGCGACACGAAGTAGAGGAAGCCCACGAGCGCCACGACGCTGAGCAGGTTCACCAGGATCGCGCCCGAGAACGAACCGCGGCGGAAGAGCGCCATGTCGAGCATCGGCGACGTCACCCGCAGCTGGCGCCGGACGAACAGGTAGCCCATGCCGAAGCCGAGCAGCGCCCAGGCGGCGGCCGTGAGGCTGGGCCCGTCGACGGCCAGCGACTTGATCGCGTAGACCACGGGGATCATGGTCGCCATCGAGAGCACGATGCTGACCAGGTCGATCTTCCCGGGGTTCGGATCGCGGCTCTCGGGAACGAGCAGCGGGGCGGCGATGAGCAGCGGGATGAGCACCGGCACCGCGATGAGGAACACCGATCCCCACGCGAAGTGCTCGAGCAGGAACCCACCCACGATCGGGCCGAGTGCGGAACCTGCCGAGAACGCCGACGCCCAGACCGCGATCGCCATGCGGCGCTGATCGCGGTTCTGGAAGATCGAACGCAGCAGGGAGAGCGTCGACGGCATCAGCATGGCGCCGAAGAAACCGAGGAGCGCTCGCGCCGCGATGAGCAGCCCGGCGGTCGGGGCGAACGCGGCGAGACCGGAGACGGCCGCGAAGCCGATCGCTCCGATGAGCAGCAGCTTCCGGCGTCCGAACCGGTCGCCCAGGGTGCCCATCGTGACGAGGAGGCCGGCGAGCACGAGGGGGTACACATCGATGATCCACAGCTGCTCGGCGCCGGTGGGCGCGAGGGCGATGGAGATCTCGGGGAGCGCGAAGCTCAGCACCGTGTTGTCCACCGACACCAGCAGCACCGGCAGCATGAGGACGATGAGTGCCGCCCAGCCGCGGGCTCCGACGCGGGGAGCATCCGTCTCTGTCGTCGGGATCGACGCAGTACGGGTCATGGAACACCTCTCAGGATCGTGATGGCGCGGTTAGTGAACCGTCCGGATGGTATAGTAACAGAATTCCCACCTGTCCCCTGTGCAGAGGATCCACGATGCCCCGACCTCCCCTCGCTCGCGAGAAGGTGCTCGACGCCTTCGAAGAGATCCTCATCGCCGACGGGGAACGGGCGGCGACGCTCGACGCGACGGCCAAGGCGGCGGGCGTCTCCAAGGGCGGACTGCTCTATCACTTCGGCTCGAAGGACGACCTCGAAGCCGGACTCCTCGCCCGCCTGGACGACCTGACGACGCTGGACCTGGAGCGGATGGCAGCCGCGGACGAGGGCCCGGTCGCCTACTACGTGCGCACGTCCGTGATGGAGGACGACGCGCTGGACCGCGCCCTGATCGCCGCGACCCGGCTCGCCCAGGGCGGCTCGATCCCCGCCGCCGACATGCTCCGCGACACCCGACGGCGCTGGGCCGAGACGATCCGCCCGCACGTGCGCGACACCGCGAGCCTCGACCTCGTCATGCTGGTCAGCGACGGGCTCTACTTCAACAACTCGCTCGACGTGCACGGACCGGAGCGGCTGGTCCCCCGCAGCGAGGAGCTCGCCGAGCTGATCGCCCTCGTGCTCCGCGCGACGGCCTGACCGCCGGACACGCAGAGAGGGCGGGAGCTTCGCGCTCCCGCCCTCTCTCGGTATGGCTGCGGATCAGACCTCGGTGATCTCGATCTGACGGAACAGGTCGGCGTCGATCGCGTCGCGCACGTCGTCGAGCAGCTCGTCGGAGACCGGCGAGTCCAGCGTCAGCACGCTGAGGGCCTGGGCACCGGCGGCCTGACGGGCGATCTGCATGCCGGCGATGTTGATCCCGGCCTCGCCGAACTTCTGTCCGTAGACCGCCACGATGCCGGGGCGGTCGGTGTAGAGCATCACGACGTGGTGCTTCTCGATCGGCAGCTCGAGCGCGTGGTCGTTGATGCCCACCAGCTTCTCGGACTGCTTCGGACCGGTGAGCGTGCCGGACACGGAGAGCTGGGTGCCGTCGGAGAGGGCACCGGTGAGGGTGATGACGTTGCGGTACTCGTCGCTGACGTCGTCCTTGATCAGGCGCACCGCGATGCCGCGCTGTTCGGCCAGCAGCGGCGCGTTCACGTACGACACCGTCTCGCTGACGATGTTCGTGAAGACGCCCTTGAGCGCCGCCAGCTTGAGCACGCTCACGTCGTACTCGTTGAGCTCGCCGTGCACCTCGACGTCGAGGCTCGTGAGCGGCGACGTGGCGAGGGCGGCGAAGATCTGACCGAGCTTCTCGACCAGGGAGATGCCCGGGCGCACGTAGGGGTCGATCACACCGCCGGCCACGTTGACCGCGTCGGGAACCAGGTCGCCGCCGAGGGCCAGACGCACGGAGCGGGCGACCGAGACGCCGGCCTTCTCCTGGGCTTCCTCGGTGCTCGCACCGAGGTGCGGGGTGACGACGACGTTGGGCAGCTCGAGGAGCGGACGAGCGGTGCCGCCCTCGGCGGGAGGCTCCGACGTGAAGACGTCGAGTCCAGCCCCGGCGATCTCGCCGGCGACGAGCGCCGCGTGCAGCGCCTCCTCGTCGATCAGGCCGCCGCGGGCCACGTTCACGACGAACGCGGTCGGCTTCATGGCCTTGAACTGCTCGGCGCCGATCATGCCGGTGGTCTCCGGCGTCTTCGGCATGTGGATCGTGAGGAAGTCCGACTCGGCGACGAGCTCGTCGAGCGAGAGCAGCTGCACGCCGAGCTGCTGCGCACGGGCGGAGGTCACGTAGGGGTCGTACGCGACGACGCGCATGTCGAACGCGGCGAGGCGGGCGGCGACCAGCGCGCCGATACGGCCGAGGCCGACGATGCCGACCGTCTTCTCGAACAGCTCGGCACCGGTGAAGGAGCTGCGCTTCCAGGCACCGGCCGACAGCGACGCGTGCGCGGCCGGGATGCGACGGGCGAGGCTCAGGATGTGACCGACCGTGAGCTCGGCGGCCGAGACGATGTTCGAGGTCGGCGCGTTCACGACCATGACGCCGGCGGCCGTGGCGGCCTTGATGTCGACGTTGTCGAGGCCGACACCCGCACGCGCGACGACCTTCAGCTTCGGCGCGTGGGTCAGCGCCTCCTCGTCGATGCGCGTCGCCGAGCGGACGAGCACCGCGTCGGCGTCGGCCAGCGCGGCGAAGAGCGCCTCGCGGTCGGTGCCATCGACGTCACGGACGTCGAAGTCGGGGCCGAGGGCCTCGATCGTGGCGGGAGAGAGTACTTCGGCGATGAGCACGACAGGCTTCGGCACAGTGGATCCTTCGGGGCAGCGCGGCAGGCGGGAGGGGCCGATGCGCCGCACACCATGGGGGCGCGATCGCGTCAACTCTACCCGAGCGCCCGAGGCCCTCCGTGCCGTGTGACCGTGTACGACTCAGGCGCTGGGCATCGTCAGGCTGAGCGCGATCAGGCTCATCCAGAACACTGCGACGATGCCGAGGCCGGCGAGGAACACCAGTGCGAGCTCGCCCACCCTGCGACGGCGGCCGATCACGTAGGCGAACGCGAACACGATGGCGGGGAACGCGACACCGAACAGCAGCGTCGCCCACCCGCCGCCGGTCAGTCCGGTCTGCGCCATCGTGATGAGGTGAGCGACGGCGTTCCACACCGCGTAGGCGTAGAAGAGTCCCGCCAGCCCGATGACGAGACCGACGAGCCAGCGCGGCGAACCCGCGGAGACCTGAGGAGCGGTCGACGACTCGCTCATGATCCGATCACCCCCACGGTGACGAAGGGCCACGGGACGAGGAGGACCACCCCGGCGAGCAGGACGGAGACCCGGATCCAGGAGGCTCTCCCCCGCGTGAGCACCCAGCTGGCGAGGAACCACAGGGCCGGTGCGGCGATCGCCAGCACGAACCAGGGCAGGAACATGACGTCGGACACGAGGAACGAGGCGAGCGGCTGCAGCCGCAGCCCTCCGACGATCCAGCCGATCGTGTAGAGGAGGTAGACGCCCCCGATCACGCCGACGATCAGCAGCATCGGGGTGCTCAGGCCCGCCGGCTCCTCCGGGTGGGCGGCGGTCACGGTGCCGTCGTCCTCGATCGTGCCGACCTCGCCGCTGCCCTTGCCGACGGCGTTCCAGCCGCGCGGAAGAGCGGGATCCTGGGGCGGAGTCGCGTCGTCGCCGTCCCAGCTGAGGGCGTCGTCGGAATCGGAAGTCATGTCCCCAGCGTAGGACACCCGGTCCACTAGGCTCGGGGTTGCCTTCAGCCGGATCGGCGGGCATCGGACGGAAAGGGAGCACCGTGGCCGAGAGCGACAAGACGAACGCCGGCGTCGAGCCGTCCGTGAAGGACGACGCGAACGTCGAACCGCCTGCCGGCTGGGTCCCGACCCCGGAAGCCAAGGCCACGGCGACGCGCTTCCGCTGGATCGCCGCCGTGCTCTGGGCCGTCGCGATCATCGGCGAGGGCGTCGGCATCTTCTGGCTCCTGCGTCAGCGCGTCTTCGTCGGCGAGGACGGCGAACTGCTGCGCAACCCCGACACCGGTCTCCTGGAGGAGCACGGCGTCTCGGCACAGTTCCCGCAGTGGGCCTTCATCGCCCTCCTCGTGCTGCTCGTCGTGATCGCGGCCCTGTCGATCACCGGGTCGGTGCTGTGGAAGAAGGCGAACCGCCTGGATCCGGCGCGCAAGTCCGACAAGGTGCGGTTCTTCGTGCAGAACCAGCTCGGTGCGATCATCGCCATCGTGGCGTTCCTTCCGCTGGTCATCCTGATCTTCCTGAACAAGGACATGTCGAAGGGGCAGAAGACGACCGCCGGCATCGTGGGCGTCGTCCTCGCCGCACTCGCCGCCATCGTCGGCATCGACTTCGCGCCGTCGTCCGTCGAGCAGTACACCGCCGACCAGTCCGCGGTCATCCAGCTCCTCGGCAAGGACCAGGTGGTCTGGGTCGAGGGCGGCAAGGTCTATCACGTCTGCGATGAGGTCTCGGCGATCCAGACCGGCAGCGAGATCATCACCGGCACGACCGCTCAGGCCGTCGAGGCCGGCAAGACCCGACTGACGCTCCAGTTCGCCTCGGAGCTGCGCGCCTGCGACCTGCCGGTGCCGGAGAACGACGAGGAGATCACCGAGGCGCTCCGCCAGATCCAGGCCGGACAGGTCGACACCGTCCTTCCCGCGCCGGTCTGGGCCGACTCCGTCGAGCCGCCGCTCGTGGTCGAGGACGCCCCGGCCGAGTGACCCGGCTGCGGCGCTAGTCGGCGTCGAGCGCGGCCACCAGCCTCTCCTCCGCGGAGGAGAGGTGCGCGTCGAGGAGAGCGGCCGCGCGATCGGCGTCTCCGGAGGCGACGGCGTCGAGGATTTCGGCGTGCTGGGCGGCGATCTCGGCGGCGTCCAGCAGCTGCCGTCCCTGCACCTGCGCCATGCACAGCCGCACCTCGTCGAGAACGCTCCGGTACATCCGTCCCGTCCGCTCGCTCTCGAGCGCGTCGATCAGGGCGGTGTGGAACCGGAGGTCGGGGTCGACGGTCGCCGGGTCCGGCCCCGGCGGCATCGCGAGGATCTCGGCGTTCGCGTCGAGCGCCGCCTGCGGCACGGTTCCGTCGACGGCGAGGTCGCGCAGGGCCGCACTCTCCAGTCGCGCCCGCGTGCGATAGACGTCCCGCACGGTGGCCGGGTCGATCGCCACGACGCGCGCGCTCCGATGAGCGGTGCGGACCAGGAGCCCCGCGGCGACGAGCTGCTCGATGGCCGCTTTCGCGCTGGGTCGCGCCACGCCGAAGGTCTGCGACACCGCAGCCTCCGTGAGCGGAGTGCCCGAGCGGATGTCGCCGCGGAGGATGCGTCCGCGCAGCTGTGCCGTGACGGCATCCACCACGCCGACGATCCCCAGCGGTGCGTCCGTGGTCGTGGTCATGCGGTCAGCCTATCGAAGCCGTGCGATCTCGGTACACTTGTCAGACAATCTTTCGACGGAGCAGAGGAGCACCGTGCCGACCACACTCGCCGAACCACTCGACCCCGCACTGCTGGGCTCGACGACGCAGGTGCACTCCCGATCCATCGACCGCTTCGCACGCGCCCACGATGCGTCCCATTACCTCCTGATCCCGGACGCGGTGCTCTCCCCCGCGGACGCCGAGGGCGTCGCCCGTGCCTTCGGAGCGGTCCGCGCGGCCGGACGCACCCTCACCTTCCGCTCCGGTGGCACCAGCCTCTCCGGCCAGAGCGTCAGCGGAGACATCCTGGTCGACACGCGGAGCAACTTCCGCGACATCCGCGTCGAAGAGGACGGTGCCTTCGTCCGGGTCGGCCCGGGCGCGACCGTGCGTCAGGTCAACACCCGCCTGACCCGCCATCGTCGCAAGCTCGGACCCGACCCCGCGAGCGAGATCGCCTGCACGATTGGCGGCGTCGTGGCCAACAACTCCAGCGGCATGGCCTGCGGCATCACCGAGAACTCCTATCAGACGATCGAGTCGATGACGCTCGTGCTCCCGAGCGGCACGATCCTCGACACCGGTCGGCCCGATGCGGATGCCGTGCTGCGCGCCGCCGAGCCCGCGATCGCCGAAGGGCTCCTGGCCCTCCGCGCACGCCTGCTCGCCTCGCCCGAGCACGTCGCGTTCCTCCGCCAGCAGTTCTCGATGAAGAACACGATGGGCTACGGGCTCAACGCCCTCCTCGACTTCGACGAGCCGGTGCGCATCCTCGAGCACCTCGTCATCGGGTCCGAGGGAACGCTCGCGTTCGTCGCGGAAGCCCGGTTCCGGACGATCGAGGTGCGACCGGCGATCGCGACCGGCCTGCTGGTGTTCGAGACCCTCTCCGCCGCGATGACCGCACTGCCCGACCTCACCCGTCTGGGTCTCGCGACCATCGAGCTGATGGATGCCGCATCGCTCCGCGTCGCGCAGGGGCTCAGCGACGTGCCGGCCGCCATCGCCGAGATCGAGGTGCAGGGGCACGCCGCGCTTCTCGTCGAGGTGCATGCCGCCGACGCCGATGCGCTCGCGGACGCGAGCGCCGGTGCGCAGGCGCACTTCGAGGCACTGCCCCTCGCTGTCGCTCCGCGGCTCACGACCGACGCCGCCGAGCGCGCCGCCCTGTGGCATGTGCGCAAGGGCCTCTACACCGCCGTGGCCGGAGCACGCCCGTCGGGGACGACCGCGCTGCTGGAGGACATCGTCGTCCCCGTCCCGCGTCTGCTCGCGACCTGCGAACGGCTGATCGAGCTGTTCGCCGAGCATGGCTACGAGGGCTCGGTCATCTTCGGCCACGCGAAGGACGGCAACGTCCACTTCCTCCTCAACGAGCGCTTCGACGACGCCGACAGCGTGGCACGCTACCGGAGGTTCACGGACGACCTGGTCGACCTGGTCCTCTCCCAGCAGGGATCCCTCAAGGCCGAGCACGGCACCGGTCGCATCATGGCGCCCTTCGTGCGTCGGCAGTACGGCGACGAGCTCACCGACATGATGTGGGAGATCAAGGGCCTGCTCGACCCCGACGGCATCCTCAACCCCGGTGTGGTCCTCTCGGACGACCCCGACTCGTACCTGCACGACCTCAAGCGGGTGCCGACGGTCGAGAGCGAGGTCGACCGTTGCGTCGAGTGTGGCTACTGCGAACCCACGTGCCCGAGCAAGAGCATCACGCTCACACCGCGTCAGCGCATCGTGATCCGCCGCGACATGGCGTGGGCCGAGGAGCAGGGCGACACCGAGCTGCTGCGCGACCTGCAGAAGGACTACGACTACGACGGCGTGCAGACCTGCGCCGTGGACGGCATGTGCGGTGTCGCGTGCCCGGTCGACATCAACACCGGCGACCTCGTGCGCCGGCTGCGAGCCGAGCAGACGAACGCGGTCGAGGGCGCACTCTGGGGGACGGCGGCGAAGCACTGGAGCACCGTGACCCGTGCCGGCGGCGTGGCGCTGACCGTGGCCGACGCCCTTCCCGCGCCGCTGGTGCGCGGAGTGACGCAGGTCGGCCGGGCCATACTCGGCGCCGACACCGTCCCGCTCTATGACGGCGGGCTCCCCCGCGGCGGCTCCAAGCCCCCGCGGCCCGATGCGCCCGCCGACGCCCAGGCGGTCTTCTTCGGCGCCTGCATCGGCACGATGTTCGGTGCGGAGGACGAGGGCCGGGGATCCCGCGATGCGCTGCGCGACCTCCTGGACCGCGCAGGGATCCCGGTCGTGATCCCCGAGGAGAACGGCGGTCTCTGCTGCGGGACCCCGTGGAAGTCGAAGGGGCACCTCGACGGCTACCGGCTCATGTCGGACCGGGTGCTCGATTCGCTGTGGGAGGCCAGCCGCCACGGCGAGCTCCCCGTGGTGTGCGACGCCGCATCCTGCACCGAGGGCCTCGACGTGATGCTCGCCCAGTCGGTGGCGAAGAACCCGAATTACCGGGGCCTGCGGATCGAGGACGCCACCACCTTCGTCGCCCGCGAGGTGCTGCCGCGCCTGAGCGTCACGGAGAAGCTCCCGACCGTGGCCGTGCACCCGACCTGCTCCACGACCGCGCTGGGAGCGACGGGCGCACTGACCGCGATCGCGGCGGCGGTGGCGGACGACGTCTTCATCCCCGAGGGCTGGGGCTGCTGCGCGTTCGCCGGCGACCGCGGGATGCTGCATCCCGAGCTCACCGCCAGTGCGACGGCCCAGGAGTCGGCGGAGATCGCCGCGGCCGAGGGCGAGCGGGGCGGATTCGACGCCTTCGTCTCGGCCAACCGCACGTGCGAGATCGGGATGACCCGCGCCACGGGGCGCCCCTACCGCCACGTGATCGAGGTGCTGGAGGAGCTCACCCGCCCCTGAACGGCCGGACAGAACGAAAGAACGGGCGCCCCGAGGGGACGCCCGTTCTTTCGTCGGATACTCGGGTCAGCGCGCGGCGCTGCCGTCGATGTAGTCCTCGTCCTGCTGCTTCCAGGCGAAGAGCGAACGCAGCTCCTTGCCGGTGACCTCGATCGGGTGCTGCTCCTCCTTGGCGCGCAGCGCCAGGAACTCCTCGGCACCGTTGTCCTGGTCGTCGATGAAGCGCTTGGCGAAGGCACCGGACTGGATGTCGGCGAGGACGCCCTGCATGCTCTCCTTGACGCGCTCGTCGATGACGCGCGGGCCCGAGACGTAGTCGCCGAACTCGGCGGTGTCGGAGATCGACCAGCGCTGCTTGGCGATGCCGCCCTCCCACATCAGGTCGACGATGAGCTTCAGCTCGTGCAGCACCTCGAAGTAGGCGATCTGCGGCTGGTAGCCCGCCTCGGTCAGCGTCTCGAAGCCGGCCTGGACGAGGTGGCTCACGCCACCGCAGAGCACGGCCTGCTCGCCGAACAGGTCGGTCTCGGTCTCCTCGGTGAAGGTCGTCTTGATGACGCCGGCGCGGGTGCCGCCGATGGCCTTCGCGTACGAGAGCGCGAGGTCCCAGGCCTTGCCCGATGCGTCGCGCTCGACCGCGATGATGTCCGGGATGCCACGGCCCGCGACGAACTCGCGACGGACGGTGTGGCCCGGCGCCTTCGGGGCGACGAGGATCACGTCGACGCCCTCGGGAGCGTCGATGTAGCCGAAGCGGATGTTGAAGCCGTGCGCGAAGGCGAGGGTCTTGCCGGCCGTGAGGTTCGGCGCGATGGACTCGCTGTAGATGATGCGCTGGTGCTGGTCCGGCGCGAGGATCATGATGACGTCGGCCCACTCGGTGGCCTCGGCGACGGTCTTGACCGGGAAGCCGGCCTCCTCGGCCTTGGCAGCGGACTTGGAGCCCTCCTTGAGCGCGATGGCGACCTCGACGCCCGAGTCGCGCAGGTTCTGCGCGTGGGCGTGGCCCTGCGAGCCGTATCCGACGATCGCGACCTTCTTGCCCTGGATCAGGGACAGGTCGGCGTCGGCGTCGTAGAAGATCTCGGTGCTCACTATGTGTTTCTCCTTGTTCTTTGCGTTTCGTCTGGCTTCGCGCGCTCGGCGAGCGGCGAAAAGTCGGTGGTCAGGTCTGTCAGCCGCGCAGGACGCGCTCGGTGATGCTCTTGCCGCCGCGGCCGATGGCGAGGAGACCCGACTGCGCGATCTCCTTGATGCCGAAGGGCTCGAGCGCGCGAAGCATCGCGTCGACCTTGCCCTTGTCGCCGGTCACCTCGATCACGAGCGCGTCGGAGGCGTAGTCCACCACGGATGCGCGGAAGAGGTTCACCACCTCGATCACGTTCGAGCGCGTGGCGTTGTCGGTGCGCACCTTCACGAGCATGTGCTCGCGCTGCACCGACGTGGCGAAGTCGAGCTCCACGATCTTGATCACGTTGATCAGCTTGTTGAGCTGCTTGGTGACCTGCTCGAGCGGGAGCTCGTCGACGTCGACGACGACGGTGATGCGGGAGATCCCCGGCACCTCCGTCACGCCGACGGCGAGGGAGTCGATGTTGAAGCCGCGACGGGCGAACAGCCCGGCGACGCGGGTGAGGAGGCCGGGGGTGTTCTCCACCAGCAGGCTCAGCACGTGGGTCGACATGGATCAGTCCTCCTCGTCGAAGGCGGGCGCATGCTCGCGGGCGTACTGGACAAAGCTGTTGCTCACTCCCTGCGGGACCATCGGCCACACCATGGAGTCGGCGCTCACCACGAAGTCGATCACCACCGGACGGTCGTTCGTCTCGAGCGCGAGCTTGATCGCGGCATCCACCTCCTCCTCCTTCTCCACGCGGATCGCGAGGCAGCCGTAGGCCTCGGCGAGCTTCACGAAGTCGGGGATGCGGATCGTGCCGTGCCCGGTGTTGAGGTCGGTGTTCGAGTGGCGACCGTCGTAGAACAGCGTCTGCCACTGGCGGACCATGCCCAGCGACGAGTTGTTGATGATCGCGACCTTGATCGGGATGTTGTTGATCGTGCAGGTCGCGAGCTCCTGATTGGTCATCTGGAAGCAGCCGTCGCCGTCGATCGCCCACACGGGACGGTCGGGCTCGGCGACCTTCGCGCCCATCGCGGCCGGAACCGAGTAGCCCATGGTGCCGGCTCCACCGGAGTTCAGCCAGGCGTTGGGGCGCTCGTACTTGATGAACTGCGCGGCCCACATCTGGTGCTGGCCGACGCCCGAGGCGAAGATGCCCTCGGGCCCGGTGAGCTCGCCGATGCGCTGGATCACGTACTGCGGGGCCAGGAGGCCGTCCGTCGTAGGCGCGAAGCCGAGCGGGAACTCGCTGCGCAGCCCGTCGAGGTACGACCACCACTCCTCGATGTCGGTCTTCTCGCCGCCCGTGGCACCGCGGAACGCGGCGTCCAGGTCGGTCAGCACGTCGCGGACATCGCCCACGATCGGCACATCGGCCGTGCGGATCTTCGAGATCTCGGCGGGATCGATGTCGACGTGCACGACCTTGGCATTCGGCGCGAAGAGCGCCGCCTTGCCCGTCACTCGGTCATCGAACCGCGCGCCGAGCGACACCAGCAGGTCGGCCTCCTGCAGCGCCAGCACGGCCGGGACCGTGCCGTGCATGCCCGGCATGCCGAGGTGCTGCGGGTGCGAGTCGGGGAATGCGCCGCGGGCCATCAGCGTGGTGACGACGGGCGCGCCCGTCGACTCCGCGAGCTCGAGGAGCTCCGCCGACGCCTTGCCGCGGATCACGCCGCCGCCGACGTACAGCACGGGCTTCTTGGCCTCCGCGAGCAGGGTCGCCGCGGCCTGGATCTGCTTGCCGTGCGCCTTGGTCACCGGGCGGTAGCCGGGAAGGTCGATCTTGGGCGGCCACACGAACGGAGCCGTCGCCTGCTGCGCGTCCTTCGTGATGTCGACGAGCACGGGGCCGGGACGACCGGTGCCGGCGATCTCGTAGGCCGCCGCGATGGCACCCGGGATGTCGGCGGCGTCCTTCACCAGGAAGGAGTGCTTCGTGATCGGCATCGTGATGCCCACGATGTCGGCCTCCTGGAAGGCGTCCGTCCCCATCAGGGTCGAGAACACCTGGCCGGTGATGGCCAGCATCGGCACCGAGTCCATGTAGGCGTCGGCGATCGCGGTCACGAGGTTGGTCGCGCCCGGACCGGAGGTCGCGATGCACACGCCCACCTTGCCGGACGCGGATGCGTAGCCCTCGGCCGCGTGGCCGGCGCCCTGCTCGTGCCGGACCAGGATGTGACGCAGCTCGGACGCGTCCATCAGCGGGTCGTAGACCGGAAGGATCGCTCCGCCCGGGAGACCGAAGACATCGGTCACACCGAGCAGCTCGAGCGAGCGGACCACGGCCTCGGCGCCGGTGATCTCCGGCGCAGAGGATTGACGGGCGGGCGGCCTCGGCACGGCCGGGGCGGAATCAGCAGTCATGAGTTTCCTTCTGATGATCTGTGGAGGACGCCGGATGCCGGAGCGTCCGGGTCAGCCGGTGGTCGCTCCCTCGGCGGCGGACCGCACGAGGCGCGAGTACTTGGCAAGAACGCCTCGGGTGTAGCGCGGGGGAAGCGGCTCCCAGCCAGAGCGGCGGGAGGCGAGCTCTGCCTCATCGACGAGTAGATCGAGAGAGCGAGCTGCGATATCGACCCGTATCAGATCACCATCGCGCACGAAGGCGATGGGACCAGCGTCCACCGCTTCGGGTGCTATGTGGCCGATGCACAGGCCGGTTGTGCCGCCTGAGAATCGTCCGTCCGTCAAGAGTAGTACATCTTTTCCGAGCCCCGCGCCCTTGATGGCCGCGGTGATGGCGAGCATCTCGCGCATACCCGGTCCGCCCTTGGGTCCTTCGTAGCGGATGACGATGACCGTGCCGGGCTCGATCTCACCCTCGGCGACGGCGTCCATGGCCGCGCGCTCGCGCTCGAACACGCGGGCCGGGCCCTCGAACACGGCGGCGTCGAAGCCCGCGGTCTTCACCACGGCGCCCTCGGGAGCCAGCGAGCCGTGCAGGATCGTGAGTCCGCCGGTGGCGTGGATCGGGTTGTCGAACGTGTGGATGACCTCGCCGTCGATCGGCTGCGGGTCGAGGTCGGCGAGGTTCTCGGCGAGCGTCTTGCCCGTGACGGTGAGCGCGTCGCCGTGCAGCAGGCCCTCGTCGAGCATCGCCTTCATGATCACGGGGATGCCGCCGTGACGGTCGACGTCGTTCATGACGTACTTGCCGAACGGCTTCATGTCGGCGACGTGCGGGACCTTGTCGCCGATGCGGTTGAAGTCGTGCAGGCTCAGCTCGACCTCGGCCTCACGGGCGATCGCGAGCAGGTGCAGGACGACGTTCGTGGAGCCGCCGAGGGCCATCGCGAGGGCGATCGCGTTCTCGAACGCCTCCTTGGTGAGGATGTCGCGGGTGGTGATGCCCTGGCGGAGCAGGTTCACCACGGCCTCGCCCGAGCGGTGGGCGAAGTAGTCGCGACGACGGTCCGCCGCGGGCGGCGCGGCCGAGCCGGGCAGGCTGAGACCGAGGGCCTCGGCGACCGATGCCATGGTGTTCGCGGTGTACATGCCGCCGCAGGCACCCTCGCCGGGGGCGATGGCGCACTCGATGCGCTTCAGGTCCTCCTCGCTCATGAGACCGGCACGGCAGGCGCCGACCGCCTCGAACGAGTCGATGATCGTGACGTCCTTCTCGGTGCCGTCGGAGAGCTTGACCCATCCCGGCGCGATCGATCCGGCGTACAGGAACACGCTGGAGAGGTCGAGGCGGGCGCTGGCCATGAGCATGCCGGGGATCGACTTGTCGCAGCCTGCGAGGAGCACGGAGCCGTCGAGGCGCTCGGCCATCATCACGGTCTCGACGGAGTCGGCGATGACCTCGCGCGACACGAGGGAGAAGTGCATACCCTCGTGGCCCATCGAGATGCCGTCGGAGACGGAGATCGTGCCGAACTGCAGCGGGTAGCCACCGCCGGAGTGCACGCCCTCCTTCGCGCCCTGCGCGAGCCGGTCGAGGCTCAGGTTGCAGGGCGTGATCTCGTTCCAGCTGGAGGCGATTCCGATCTGCGGCTTGTCCCAGTCGGCGTCACCCATGCCGACGGCACGGAGCATGCCTCGGGAGGTTGTGGCCTCGATGCCGTCGGTGACGACGCGGCTGCGGGGCTTGATGTCGATGGGCGCGCTGTGAGAGGGATCATGCGAGGACATGACGGAAGTCTATTGCCGCCGAGAGGTGCGTTCGTCCGCCAACGCCTCCAGAAGCGCGGCGATCTCTTGTGGAGTGTCCACACGCAGGGTCGCGACGCTCTCCCCCGGGCCGACGCGCACGCCGAGGTCGCCCTCCCCGAGCACGCGCATCGCATCCTCGTCGGTCACATCGTCGCCGGCGAACAGGATGCCGGTGGCGTCGAAGCGGTCGCGGAGCGCGGCCATCGCGGCGTCCTTGCCCTCGTTGCGCGAGGAGAACTCCAGCACCCGGTGGCCGGCTCGGCGTCGCCAGTGCGGGAAGCGCTCGGCGACGAGGGCGTCGATCTCGGCGAAGACGCGCTCCTCGGTCTCACGGTCGGCCCGGCGGGTGTGCACGCCCATGCCGAACGTCTTGGGCTCGAACTCGGCACCCTCGTACCGCTCGATGATCGGCTTCGCCGCGGCCCACAGCTCCTCGCGCGCGCCGTCCTCGGTAGCCTCTCCCGGGGCATCGGCGTCGCCCTCTCCGGGGAACCAGTACTGGGCGCCGTGCGAGCCGGCGAGGGCGATCGGCGAGTCGTCGGTGTGCTCCGTGATCACGCGGAGGTCGTGCATGCTGCGGCCGGAGACGTAGGCGACGACCGTGTCCGGCAGGGCCGCGAGGCGATCGACCTGAGCCGCGACCTCGGGGAGCGCGCGCGCCGCCATCGGGTCTTCGACCAGAGGGGAGGCGGTGCCGTCGAAGTCGAGCGCGACGACCAGCCGCGGCGTGGCGGCCAGGGCGCTGAGGGCGTCGTCGGCGGTTCCGGGGATCCAGGGGCGCGTCACAGTGTCTCCATTCGCAGGGGGTTCGCTCCCAGTATCGCGGCCGCGCGGAAGGTCAGCGTCCACGCACCTCGGCGAGAGCGGCCAGGAACGAGGAGGACCAGGCGGCGACGTCGTTGTCGAGCACGCGCCGGCGGAGCGACCGCATGCGGCGGCCCTGCTCGGTCGGCGTCATCTCGACCGCGGTCATGATCGCGTCCTTGAGCCCCTCGATGTCGTGCGGGTTGACGCGCACGGCCTGCCGCAGCTCGTCCGCCGCGCCGGTGAACTCGCTGAGCACCAGCACACCGCGGTCGTCGACGCGGGTCGCGACGTACTCCTTCGCGACGAGGTTCATGCCGTCGCGCAGCGCGGTCACGAGCATCACGTCGGCCGCCAGGTACAGCGCGACCATCTCCTCGCGCGGATATCCCTGGTGCAGGTAGCGGATGGCGGAGTGACCCATCGTGTCGGTGTCGCCGTTGATGCGGCTCACGGCGAGCTCGATCTCGTCGCGCAAGTGCACGTACGCGTCGACACGCTCCCGACTGGGGCTGGCGACCTGGACGAGCGTGACGTCCTCGACCTTCAGCCGCCCCTCCGCGAGCAGCTCGCCGTACGCCTTGATGCGGTGACGGATGCCCTTGGTGTAGTCGAGCCGGTCGACGCCGAGCAGGATGCGCTTCGGGTTGCCCAGGCTGGCGCGGATCTCGGCCGCCCGGGCACGAACGTCCTCCCGCGCCGCGAGCTCGAGATAGGGCGTGGTGTCGATGGAGATCGGGAACGCCCGCGCCAAGGCGGTGCGCGTGCCGTCCCCCTCGGGCACCGCCACGTGCGGTCCCTTGACCTCGTAGCGGAGCCGACGCCGCACGGCGGTGAGGAAGTAGGTGGCGTCCTGAGCGCGCTGGAAGCCGATCACGTCGGCGCCGAGCAGGCCGCGCAGCACCTGGTCGCGCCAGGGCAGCTGGGCGTAGAGGCCGTGGGCCGGGAACGGGATGTGGTGGAAGTAGCCGATCGTCACGTCGGGACGTAGCTCGCGCACCAGCTGCGGGACGAGCTGCAGCTGGTAGTCGTGCACCCAGACGGTGCCCTCCGGGGCCACGGTGGCCGCGGCGGCTTCGGCGAACCGCCGATTGACCGTGACGTAGGCCTCCCACCATTCGCGGTGGTACTGGGGCGGCGCGATCACGTCGTGGTACAGCGGCCAGATCGTGTCGTTCGCGAAGCCCTCGTAGTACTCCGCCACCTCCTGCGCGCTGAGCGCGACGGGCACGAGTTCGATGCCGCCCGCCTCGAACGGCTCGAGCTCGACGTCGGCCTGACCGGCCCAGCCGACCCAGGCGCCGTGGACGTTGCGCATCATGGGCTCGAGAGCAGCGACCAGCCCTCCGGGAGAGGTGCGCCAGATCTCCTCGCCGTCAGGTCCCTCCACCCGGTCGACGGGCAGTCGGTTGGCGACGACGACGAAATCTGCAGCGGTCACGGATGACTCCTCACGGTTGACTCCAACCTACCCAGGATGACGGGATTCCGCCCGCGGGCGTCAGACCGTGACGGAGGCGCGACGGCGCCCTTCACCGCTGAGCGCCCAGTTCGCCACGCCCGCGGCGAAGGCGATGAAGGCGGCGATCATCGGCAGCAGGAGGGCGGCGGAGGTGCCCACGTTCTCGGCGATCTCTCCCGCCACGGCGGCGCCGATGGACTGCCCGACGACCACGCCGGAACCGAGCATCGTCATCACGGTGGCCGAGCGGCCGCGCGGGCTGCGGGCCGCTCCGAAGCTGTACTGCGTGACCAGTGTCGGCCCGATCCCGATGCCCATGATCGCGAGCGCGACCATCATCGTCCCGGGCGAGTCGACGAAGCCGAGCAGGAGCGTGCCGGCGAGCAGGATGCCGGAGAAGACGAGCCAGCGCGCCCGCATCGAGAATGCGGGAGGGAGCCACGCCACGCCCAGCGCCAGGAGCGCGGAGCCGACGCCCATGACGCCGTAGAGGAGACCCGCCTGCTCGGGGGCGCCACGGTCGGCCATGAAGGACGTGAGCGAGGTGAGCATCGTGCCGAAGAACATCCCCACACCGAGGATGCCGAGGACCACGATCAGCAGTTGCGGGCGGAACAGTTCCGAGACCGCCGACGGGGCCCTGCCGTCGGCGTCGCGGTCCTGCGACACGTGCCGGCCGCTGGGGTGCAGCGCGAACGCTCCGACGAACACGACCGTGAGCGCGGCAGCGCCCACGAGGGGCGCCCACGGCGCGATCGCGGAAGCCAGGACGCCGACCAGGAACGGGCCGAAGACGAACACGGTCTCGTCGGCCGCGGACTCGTACGCCATGGTCCCCGACACGGTGCGCGGGCGACGCTCCTCCGGCATCCGCTCGCTGATGATCGTGACGAGTCGGGACCGTGAGAGCGGCGCGACCTGCGGAGCGGTGGCGCCGATGCCGACGGCGGCCAGCAGCACGAAGCCGTCGGCCGCGGTGCCGTAGACGACCGCGGTGAAGAGCAGGAGCATCGCGCCGTTCGCGAGCGCCAGCACGACGAGCACGGCCCGCTGGCCGAAGCGGTCGGCCGCGGCGCCGAGGAGGGGGCCGAAGCATGCGGTCCCCAGTCCGACAGCGGCGGAGGTCAGGCCGCCGAGCGACAGGGAGCCGCGCGCCGAGACCACCACGGTCAGGACGCCGACGACCATCATGGCGAACGGGAGTCGCGCGATGAAGGCGATGAGGAAGTACGGGAAGCCGGCGAGACGGAGAAGGCTCGGCTCGGCGAGGGGCTGCGATGTGGTTGCGCGTGTCATGGCTCTCGCGCGTCGAAGACGCGATGTCGGGTGCCGCCGCTGTCCGTCGGAATGCCGACGGCCGGTAGATACACGGTTGTGCGGCCGCGGGCGAGCCGCGACGCCCCCAGGATAGCGGATGCCGCCGGGGAACAGCCGGGAATCGGGCGGCCCGCGACGGGTCTAGTCTGGGCGACACCCGCCGCCACGCTCCTGAGGAGGACCCCGTTGCCCACCGCCCCGCAGGACACCGCCTCGACCCGAGTCCTTCCCGCACCGTCGCTGCGGGCCGGCAGCGCCAAGACCTCACCGGTCCGTGATCTGCTCGCTCTCACCCGGCGCCCGGAGGTCATCTCGTTCGCCGGCGGCCTACCCGCTCCCGAGCTGTTCGACGTGGACGGCATCCGCGCCGCGTTCGACGCCGTCCTCGACTCCCCCGGCGTCCTCCAGTACTCCACCTCCGAGGGCGACCCCCACCTCCGCGAGGAGGTGGCGAGACGCTACACGGCGGACGGCCTGCCCACCGACGCCGCGGACCTGATCATCACCACCGGGTCCCAGCAGGGCCTCGGCCTCCTCTCGACGACGCTGCTCGACCCCGGCGACACCATCCTCGTCGAGGAGCCGTGCTACCTCGCTGCGCTGCAGACGTTCGCTCTCGCCGGCGCCCGGGTGGTCGGGATCCCCTACATCGGCGACGAGCTCGACCTCGCGGCGTTGGACCGTCTCGCCGAGGAGCACGGCCCGAAGTTCTTCTACACCGTGCCGACGTTCCAGAACCCGACGGGACGCACGCACGGGCTCGAGGCGCGTCAGGCCATCGCCGAGATCGCTCGACGCCGAGGATTCCGCATCGTCGAGGACGAGCCCTATCGTCAGCTCCGCTACTCGGGTGACCCGCTGCCCTCGCTCGCGGAGCTGGCGCCCGAGCACGTGATCAGCCTCGGCAGCTTCTCGAAGGTGATCGCCCCCGGATTGCGCATCGGCTGGATCCGCACGACCGCGGACGTCCGTCCAGCGATCACGATCGCCAAGCAGGCCGCCGATCTGCACACGTCCACGATCGACCAGGCGGCCGCCGCGCACTACCTCGTCTCCGGCCGCGGCGAGCCCGCGCTCGACCGCATCCGCAACGCGTACGCCGCGCGACGTGACGCGATGCTCGACGCCCTCCCCTCCGCGCTCCCCTCGGGAAGCACCTGGAACCGTCCGGACGGCGGGATGTTCGTCTGGGCACGGCTCCCCGAGGGCTGGGACGCCACGGAATCGCTCGCGCACGCCCTGACGAAGGACGTCGCGTACGTCCCCGGCCTCTCGTTCTACTGCGGCACCCCCGATCCGCGGACCCTCCGGCTGTCGTTCACGACGTACGCCCCTGACAGGATCAGGGACGGCTTGTCAAGGCTCGGTGCGACCTGGGGTGCGGGCAGGTAGCGTAAGGGAATGCGCTACCTCTTCAGCACCGGACTTGTCGCTGCGATCTCGGCGGGGATCTCGCTGCTGCGTGGCACCCGCGAGCAACCCATCACCTGGCGCGCCGCGCTGTCCTGGGTGAGCTGGGGCATCACGATGGCTCTCGCCGTCGGCGCCGTGATCGACCTGAACCGCGAGCGTCGCGGAGTGCTCGTGGACGCCGACTCCCCGCAGGCGGTCAAGAAGGCCAAGAAGGCCCAGCGCCTCCAGTTCCGCTCGCAGAAGGCGCTCGCCGACACCCAGGACCACGCCAAGGACGCACGGTCCTGAGACCGTGCGTCCCGAACGCGCCGCTCAGCGCGTGAGGATCAGCGCTTCGCCCTGACCGCCGCCGCCGCACAGGCCGACGGCCGCCGTCCCTCCCCCTCGGCGGACGAGCTCGTGCACGACATGCACCACGAGTCTGTTGCCCGAAGCCCCGATCGGATGACCGATCGCGATGCCGCCGCCGTGGATGTTCACGATGCTGTCGTCCAGGCCGAGTTCGACCTGCGAACGGGCCACGACCGCGCCGAACGCCTCGTTGATCTCCACGAGGTCGAGGTCTGACGGGGTGATGCCCTGCTTCGCGCAGGCGCGCTCGATCGCGCGGGCCGGCTGCGCCTGCAGGGAGTTGTCGGGGCCGGCGGTCTGACCGCTGGCGCCGACCGTCGCGAGGACCGGCCATCCCTTCGCCGCGGCGGTTCCGCGGGTCGTGACGACCACGGCCGATGCGCCGTCCGAGATCTGGGAGGAGTTCCCCGCGGTGATGGAGCCACCCTCCGCGAAAGCCGCACGCAGGCCCCCGAGAGTCTCCACCGTCGTGTCCGGGCGCACGCCCTCGTCCTTCGTCACCCGCACCGGCTCTCCGCGGCGCTGCGGCACCTCCACGGCGACGATCTCCTCCTCGAACACGCCCGCCTCCTGGGCCGCCGCCGCACGCTGGTGCGAAAGCGCGGCGACCCGGTCCTGTGCCTCCCGGGTGAGCTCGTATCGGGCGTTGTGCCGCTCGGTCGACGCCCCCATGCTCTCCCGGTCATACGCATCGGTGAGCCCGTCGTAGGCCATGTGGTCGAGCACCTCGACGCTTCCGTAGGTCCAGCCGTCTCGCGAGCCCATCAGCAGGTGCGGTGCGCGCGTCATCGACTCCATGCCCGCGGCGACCACGACATCCGCGTCGCCGGTGCGGATCATCCGCGCGGCGTCGATGATCGCCGTGAGCCCGGACAGGCACACCTTGTTCACGGAGTGGGCGGGCACGTCCCAGCCGATGCCGGCACCGATGGCCGCCTGACGGGCCGCGTTCTGCCCGGAGCCCGCGGCGAGCACCTGCCCGACGATGACCGCGTCGACGTCCGCGGGATCGACGGATGCCTGCTCGAGCGCACCGCGGATCGCGAACGACCCGAGCTGGGGTGCGGTGAAGGCGGCGAGCTGCCCCTTCAGCCGCCCCTGCGGGGTGCGTGCGGCGGCGACGATGACGACATCGTTCTCAGACATGGTCCTGGTTCCTTCCGGTGGAGAGCGCGTGGGAGACGTCGAGTGGTGGTTCGGTCGCGGCGACGACCTCGTCGATCGTCACCCCGGGCGCGGTCTCGACGAGGACGAGGCCGTCCGCGGTGACATCGATCACCGCGAGATCGGTGATGATCCGGTCGACCACTCCCCTGCCCGTCAACGGCAGCGAGCAGTCGTCGACGATCTTCGCCGACCCGTCCTTCGCGACGTGTTCCATGAGCACGATGACCCGACCGGCCCCGTGCACGAGATCCATCGCGCCGCCCGGACCCTTGACCATCTTGCCGGGGATCATCCAGTTCGCGAGGTCGCCCGTCGCGGAGACCTGCATCGCGCCGAGGATCGCCGCGTCGATCTTGCCACCGCGGATCATGCCGAAGCTCGTCGCCGAATCGAAGAACGCCGCACCCGGGAGAGTCGTGACCGTCTCCTTGCCCGCGTTGATGAGATCGGGATCCACCGCCTCCTCCCGCGGGTACGGGCCGACGCCGAGGATCCCGTTCTCCGACTGCAGGACGACCGTGACGTCACGCGGCACATGGTTCGGCACGAGCGTCGGCAGACCGATGCCGAGGTTGACGTACGCGCCGTCCTCGAGCTCGGCGGCGGCGCGGGCGGCCATCTGGTCTCGGGTGAGTGCCATCTCAGGCTCCTTCCGCGGCGACGGTGCGCCGTTCGATGCGCTTCGGGATGTCGGTGCCGACCTCGACGATGCGATGCACGAAGACACCGGGGAGGTGGATGCCGTCGGGGTCGAGCTCGCCCGGTTCCACCAGCTGCTCGACCTGGGCGACGCAGATGCGACCGGCCATGGCGGCGAGCGGATTGAAGTTGCGGGCCGCCTTGTTGAAGATGAGGTTGCCGTGCCGGTCGCCGCGCGCCGCGTGCACGAGGGAGAAGTCGGTGGTGATCGCCTCCTCCAGGACGAACTCCGCGGGTGTGCCGTCCACGTCGAACGTGCGTACGTCCTTGACCGGGGAGGCGACGGCGACGCTGCCGTCGGGGTTGTACCGGCGCGGGAGTCCCCCCTCGGCGACCTGGGTGCCGACGCCCGTCTGGGTGAAGAACGCGGCGATGCCGGAGCCGCCGGCACGGAGCTTCTCGGCGAGCGTGCCCTGCGGGGTGAGCTCGAGCTCGAGCTCACCGCTGAGGAACTGGCGCTCGAACTCCTTGTTCTCGCCCACGTACGACGACGTCATCTTGCGGATGCGTTGCGCGGCGAGCAGGACCCCGAGGCCCCAGTCGTCCACCCCGCAGTTGTTGCTCACGACGCTGAGGTCCTTCGTCCCCTGGGCGAGCAGAGCCTCGATCAGCGCGATCGGATTGCCGGACAGCCCGAACCCGCCGACCGCGAGCGACGCTCCGTCCGGGATGTCGGAGACGGCGGCGGTCGCGGAATCCCATTGCTTGTCGATCACGTCTGCTCCTTCGAATGCGTGCCTTCCTCCAGCATCCGCCCTGCGTCCCCGTGCAGGAGAGCCCGGTCTTGTGATGTGGTCGGATACGGAGGTAGCGTCCACGATATGGAATCCTCCGGCCCCACCGTCCCCGGCGCGCAGGCGATCGCTCGTGCGGCCCGGCTGCTGCGCCTGGTGACCGCCGCCGGGGCCGACGGCGCCACCCTGCACGACCTGGCACGCACCGCCGACCTGTCGCGTTCCACGGCCCACCGTCTGCTCAGCGCCCTGAAGCTCGAGGGGCTGATCGACCGCGACGAGGAGAGCACGCGCTGGATGCCCGGGCCGGAGCTCTACCTGATGGGATCCGTGGCTGCCGCGCGGTACGACGTGACCGCCCTCGCGCGCGACATCGTGCGGTCGCTGGCCGTCAAGACCGAGGAGAGCGCGTTCTTCTCCGTGCGGCGCGCGGACGAGACCGTCTGCCTCCTGCGCGAGGAGGGCTCGTTCCCCATCCGCTCCTTCGTCCTGAGCGAGGGAGCGCGATTTCCGCTGGGCGTCGCGAGCGCGGGGCTGGCCATCCTCGCGTTCCTGCCTGACCACGATGTGGACGCGTATCTGGAGCGGCATCCCGAGCTGGAGGGCACGTGGGGACGCACGCATGGCCGCCGAGCACTGCGCACCCGCCTGTCCGAGACCAAGGAGCGCGGGTACGCGATCAACCCGGGGCTGATCGTGGAGGGCAGCTGGGGCATCGGCGCCGCGGTCTTCGATCGCTCGGGGCGGCCGGAGTGGGCGCTGAGCCTCACCGGGGTCGAGTTCCGTTTCGGCCCGGATCGGCTGCCGGAACTCGGCCGCACCCTCCTCGCGCACGCGCACCAGCTCTCCGCCCGGATCGCCGGCACCCGGCGGTGATGCGTCGATACATACCATCGGGTATATACTCTTTGGTATGAATCGTTCGGACGTCATCGCCTCACTCGTGCTCTCGGGCTACGCGCTGGGCCGGATCGCCGCCCAGGATGCCGGGAACGACGCACCCGCCGCCCAGTGGCGGGTGCTGAGTCTCCTGGAGGAGGCGGGTTCCCGACGCGTCGGCGAACTCGCTGCCGCCGCGCGCACCACCCAACCGGGTATGACACGCCTCCTCGGCGGACTGGAGCGCGAGGGACTCGTGCGCCGCTCCCCCGACCCCGACGATTCCCGAGCGACCGTCGTCGACATCACGACGCAGGGCGCCGCCGCCATCGCGGCATGGCGCGCAGAGTTCCGAGAGACGCTCGCACCGCGCTTCGCCGCCGTGAGCGACGAGGACTGGTCCGCTCTCACGCGTGCGGCGGAGATCCTCGCCGCGCACACCGCCACCGATCGAACAGGAGAAACCCGGTGAACACCCCCGCCACCACCTCGGTGTGGAGACAGCCCGCGCAGGTCTGGGCCGTCGCCTTCGCATGCGTCGTCGCCTTCATGGGCATCGGGCTCGTCGACCCGATCCTGCCTGCGATCGCCGAATCGCTGCAGGCCTCACCGGTCGAGACCGAGCTGCTGTTCACCAGCTACCTGCTCGTGACCGGCCTCGCGATGCTGGTGACCAGCTGGATCTCCAGCCGGATCGGGGCGAAGGCCACGCTGCTCATCGGCCTCGCCCTCATCGTCGTCTTCGCGCTCTTGTGCGCCCTCAGCGGCAGCGTCGACGCCGTCATCGGGTTCCGTGCCGGATGGGGACTCGGCAACGCGCTGTTCATCTCGACGGCGCTCGCCACGATCGTCGGCGCCGCATCGGGTGGCAGCAGCGCGGCGATCATCCTGTACGAAGCGGCTCTCGGACTCGGCATCGCCGTCGGTCCGCTGCTCGGCGGGATCCTCGGCGAGCAGAGCTGGCGCGGACCGTTCTTCGGTGTCGTCGTGCTCATGGCCATCGCCTTCGTCGCCGTGCTCGTGCTGCTGCGGGGGCCGCGTGAGAAGCGCGTCCCGGTGCCTTTCTCGGCCCCGTTCACGGCCCTCCGTCGTCCCGCCCTGGCGATCCTCGCGGTCGCCGCGCTGTTCTACAACATCGGCTTCTTCGTCCTGCTGGCCTTCTCGCCGTTCCCGCTGGGATTCGGTGCGATGGGGATCGGCTTCACGTTCTTCGGCTGGGGTGTCGCCCTCGCGGTCACGAGCGTCTGGGTGGCCCCGGTCCTCATGCGCCGCATGCCGCGCACGCGCATCATCCTCATCGTCCTCCCGCTGCTCGCGCTCGATCTCGTCGCGGCCGGTCTGCTCGTGGGCAACGCCGCGGCCCTGGTCGCCTGCATCGTCGTGGGCGGGCTGCTGCTCGGCGTGATGAACACGGTGCTCACCGAGGCCGTCATGGAGGCGACGGACCTGCCGCGCTCGGTCGCTTCGTCGGCGTACTCGGCCGTGCGATTCCTCGGCGGCGCGATGGCTCCCCCGATCGCGGCGCTGCTGTGGCACGCGTTCAACGCGACCGTGCCGTACCTGTTCGCCGCGGTGTCCGTGCTGATCGCCGCGCTCACCGTCTTCCTGGGACGCCGAGTGCTCGCGCACATCGACGACGAGCCGGCGGATGCCGCATCCGAGGACGCTGCGGCGATCCTCGTGGGCGACGCCGCCTGAATCCGGACCGCAGCGTCGGACCGGGCATCGTCGCCCGGCCCGACGTTGCTGCATGCGCCTTGGCTATCGTGGGGCCATGAGCGAAGGCATCCCCCTCCCCGAACGCAGCCGACTCGTGCATCAGCATCTCGTGGATGCGGGCGTCGAGACCACGATCCGCGTGCTGCCGGATTCCGCGCGAACGGCCGTGGAAGCGGCAGCCGCCATCGGATGCGACGTCGCCGCGATCGCGAACAGCCTCGTGTTCGTCGCCGACGGAGAGCCGGTCCTCGTGATGACGAGCGGCGGGCACCGCGCCGACCTCGCCGCGCTGACCGCGAGCATCGGCGCGGCGGACGTGACGATGGCGCCCGCGTCCGTCGTCCGCGCCGCCACCGGTCAGGCGATCGGCGGCGTCGCTCCGGTCGGCCACCCCGCTCCCCTTCGCACCTTCCTCGACGAGGCTCTTCAGGACCACGAGGAGCTCTGGGCCGCAGCCGGACATCCGCACACCGTGATGCCGCTGACCTTCGAACAGCTGCGCCTGCTCACGAACGGGACGATCGTCGCCGTCGCCTGAGGTCCTCGTCGCCCTCCCGCGTTCTTCCCCGTGCGCGAGAGCGACGGACGCCACGGAGCACGAGGCTCCGTGGCGTCAGCCGGATCGTGGCGTCGATCAGTCCTGCGGTTCCCGCCTGCGGGCTCGAACGGCCGCGAGGACCACGAGGGCGATGCCGAGTGCGAGGGCTCCGCCGCCCGCCCAGAGGATCGCTGCCGGCACATCCGCACCGGTCGTCGCCAGCGATGACGCACCGGTGAGCGGCAGTTCCGCCGGCGGAGTGACGGCGGTCGGCGGCGTCGGAGGCACGGTCGCCGGCGTGGTGGGCGGGATCACCGGCGGCTTCGCCGTCGCCGTGTTCGTCAGTGTGATCGCGACCGTCGACCCGCCGCCGACGGTGATCTGCGCGCCACCCTCCGGCAGCGCACGCACCCCGGCGCCGGTGAAGACCGGCGTACCCCAGTCGATGCCCTTCACCGCGGGCGGCGTGACCTCCTCCAGCGTGACGATCGTCCCTGCAGGGAGCTGGATGCGCGGAGCCGTCGCCCCTGCCGTCAGAGCGACGGTGCGCTCCACCTCGGGATCGCCGTAGCGGTAGCGCACCGTGTAGACGGCATCCTTCGGGACATCGGACGCACCGGTGCCCGCGACCGTCTTGGTCAGCGTGAAGGCTCCGGAGGCCGAACCGTCGCCGCTTCCGCCGCCCGTGACGGTCCAGACCTCGCGGTCGTGCAGCTGCACGCCGTTCACGTCGGCGACGTTGCCGTACGTGGCGCCGTCGACCTGCGAACCGGGCACCGTGAGGTACTTCACGAAGTACATCCGCGCGGGGTCGATCGGCGCGGGGATCTCGAGGTGGAATGCGGTCCCCGCGTCGTTCCACTCGCCGGTCCAGTCCGTGATGGTCCGGGGATCCTGATTCTGCATGGTGGTGCTCCAGACCACGAGCCGGCCGTCCTCGTTGTGGTGCTCCGCGTATCCGTCGCCCGCAGGCGTGAGGGTGTCGTCGATCACGATCGCGTCCACGCCCTGGAAGCGCGCGCCGGGCAGGGCGAGCTGCCAGGCGATGTCGCCGTCGTCCGTCTGCCACGACCACTTCTGCGGCTCGGTCGGCAGTGGAGCCGCCGGGCCGATGCCACCGCCGGGCACCTCGACCCGGGTGATCCGGCCGTCGACGGTGAACTCGACCGTGCTCTCGGTCGTCTGCTCGTCTGCACTGGCCGTGAACCACAACGATCCGTTGACCCCGGTGCGTCCGTCCACGTAGTCGGTGAGCGTGCACGTGACGACAGGAGCGACGTCTCCGCTCACGGCGCATTCGGCGACCGTCCGACTCGGATCCTCGATCGACGGCACCGTGAAGGTCATCCCCGTGCGCCCGAACTCGCTCGGCAGGGTGAACCCGAAGGTCTGTCCCGCCACGGCGCCGTCCGGCACCGCCCAGTCCGCATCGACGCGCACCTGGTCCCACTGTGCGACGGTCCCCCCGGCGCCGGACTTCGTCACGGTGATCGACGACGCGTCGACCGCCCCCGGATAGTCGTACTCGGCCGCCGTGGCCGCCCCCGCACCGGCGAGCGTGATCGCGGCGGTGAGCGCTGCGGCGGCAGCGGCGATGATCGTCGTGGTCCGGCGGCGCGCGCGAGCGCGCCGATTGCTTCTGTACACGGTGTTCCCCAGTTCGTCGATGAAGCCCCACCGCCGCCACGCTGTCCTGCAGCGCGTCCGAACTGGTGGTGCGTATGTCCCCACTGGAGAGACGGCATCATCGGCGTTCCGTTACGCGAGAGCTCGACGGAATATCGGTCCGGGACGCCGAGATCCGACGGTGACGGCCTATCCGGCGGTGAGCGCGGGACCGACGATCGCGCGGACATCGCGTGCGTCCGACCCGCCGTCGGTCACGAACGGTTCCCAGCGGTCCAGCTGAGACAGCACCCACTCCCAGTGCGCGCGTCGAAGCGTGACGGCGAGCGGATGCCGCGGCGGCGGCCACCCGTAGTCGTCGCGCGCGCCCTCGTACACGGCGGACGCACGCCAGCCCGCGTCACGGACGCAGGACCCGGCGATCACCGTCTCGATGTTCCCGTCGACCACGTCGATCGCCATCGAGTTGTCGACGCACCCGTCGACGCGTTGCCAGAGCCCCACCGGGATCTCGATCGTCAGATAGCGCACGCCATCATCCTCACAGAAGCTCCGAGGCGCGACACCTCGCGAAAGTGCAGAAAAGCCCCGGGAAGCAGAAAAGCCCCGGAAACTGGCGAGAGTTTCCGAGGCTGATCCGTGCACCCCCTCGGACTTGAACCGAGAACCCACTGATTAAGAGTCAGTTGCTCTGCCGATTGAGCTAGAGGTGCGTGGCCCGGGATAACCCCGACCGAGGAATTACATTACCAGCCGACCGGCCCCATGTGAAATCGAGTGCGGCCCGGGCGTGGCAGGCCTTCTTCGCAGGACGAAACATGGCCTTTCGACCCTCAGCCTACCGTCGCGTGCCGACTATTCTGAGACCGTGACCGTCTCCCCCCACGCCGATGACCTGCGCCGAGATCTCGACCTCGCACTCCGCCTCGCCGATGCCGCCGACGGCCAGTCGCTTCCGCGGTTCGATGCCTCCGACCTCGAGATCTCGACCAAGGCCGACAACTCGCACGTGACGGATGCCGACCTCGCCACCGAGCGGGCGATCCGCGACATCCTCGCGGCGGAACGCCCCGAGGACGGGATCTTCGGCGAGGAGTTCGGCGCGGAGGGAAGCACGCACCGCCAGTGGATCATCGATCCGATCGACGGCACGGCCAATTTCCTCCGCGGCGTCCCGCTGTGGGGCACCATGATCTCGCTCGCGATCGACGGCGTCCCCCAGGTCGGCGTCGTCAGCATGCCGGCGCTCGGCCGCCGCTGGTGGGCTTCCTCGGGAGCAGGCGCCTGGACCGCCACTGAGGACGGTCCCCGTGCGCTGCAGACCTCCTCCGTGTCCTCGCTCGACGACGCCAGCGTGAGCTTCCAGAGCATCGCGCAGTGGTCGGATGCCGGGCGCCTCGACACCCTGCTCGCTATCGCGGCACGGGTGTGGCGCGATCGCGCCTACGGGGATGTCTACTCGTACATGCTGCTCGCAGAGGGGCGGGTCGACATGGTCGCGGAGTTCGGCGTCAAGGAGTACGACATCGCCGCGGCGGTCGCGATCGTCCGGGAAGCCGGCGGCCGGATGACGGCTGCCGACGGCACCGAGACGATCTCGGCGCGCTCGACACTGGCAACCAACGGCAGGCTCCACGAAGACTTCCTGACGCTCATGAACGACTGATACGAACCACGAGGCCAGCGATGAACCCGCGCATCATGTCCGCCACCGCGGGCGTCCTGCTGCTGCTCGTCGCCCTGACATCATGTGCCGCTCCCGCGGATCCGCCGCCGGCATCGACACCGGAGGCCATCGCGCCGAGCCCGTCGGCGACACCCGTCCCGGTCACGTCGGCGACTCCGGAGCCGTCCGCCGGAGAGCTCACCTGCGAGTCGATGGTCTCGGCGGGAACCGTCGAACGGCTCTCCGAGATCGGATGGACCGCGCAGCCGAAGGAGTTCGTGGTCGGCGGGGTCGAGCTGGCGGACGGCCTGCTGTGCTTCTGGGCCGACTACTCGGTCGCCTCCGATCACGGCCAGCTGTACGGATGGTCCGCGCTGACCTCGGCCGATGCGGCTCGCGCGCAGGCCGGTCTGCTCGCGGAGGGCTGGAAGCGGGAGGACGGCGAGGACGGCGTGTACTTCACCGAAGACCCCCAGTACTCCATGGGCCTCGACGACGACGGATACGGGATGACGTACCTGTTCGGCGACGGCTGGGTGAAGTTCGCCGATACGCGGCAGGGACTGATCCTCGTGGAGTGGACCGGCTGACCGGCCTGCCCGGCGCGCCCCGACAGCGTTCCCTCAGCGCGTGCGGCGCGAACGGTCGCGACCGATCGGCACGACGCTGGGCTTGCCGGTGATCGGATCGGGGACGACGACGCACGGCAGCCCGAAGACCTCCTCGACCAGTTCCGCCGTCACCACGTCGTCCGGGCGCCCCTCGGCGACGACGGCGCCGTCCTTCATGGCGATGAGGTGCGTGGCGTAGCGCGCCGCGTGGTTCAGGTCGTGCAGGACGGCGACCAGGGTGCTGCCGTCGTCGTGCAGGTCCGTGAACAGCTCGAGCAGCTCGATCTGATGCGCGATGTCGAGGAAGGTCGTCGGCTCGTCCAGCAGCAGCAGCGGCGTCTGCTGCGCCAGCACCATCGCGACCCAGACACGCTGGCGCTGGCCGCCCGACAGCTCGTCGACGAGGCGCCCGGAGAGCTCGGTCACGCCCGTCGCGGCCATGGCCGCGTCGACCGCGACGGTGTCCGCGTCGGTCCAGGGGCGCAGCAGCGTCTGATGGGGGTAGCGCCCGCGGCCGACCAGATCGGCCACGCGGATCCCGTCCGGGGCGAGCGAGCTCTGCGGGAGCAGCCCGACCCGGCGTGCGACCTCCTTCGCCCGATAGCTGTGGATCGCCTTGCCTTCGAGCAGCACCTGCCCCGACTCCGGCGCCAGCAGGCGTGACAGCGTGCGCAGCAGCGTCGACTTGCCGCAGGCGTTCGGCCCCACGATCACGGTGAACGATCCGTCCGGGATCGAGACCGAGAGATCGGTGGAGATGATCCGGCGGTCGTAGCCGATGGTGACGCCTTCGGCTCGCAGACGGCTGGACGGCGACTCTGTCATCGACGGAATCCTTCCCTGATGAGCAACCAGGCGAAGTAGCCTCCGCCGAGGACGACGGTCACGAGACCGACGGTGATGTTGATGCGCTGACCGATGAAGTCGGCGCCGAGCAGCAGAACGGCGCCGACGATCCCTGCGCTGGGCAGATCGAGTCCGGGCGAACGCACGAGACGGCGGGCGACCTGCGGGGCGACGAGCGCGACGAACGCGATCGGCCCGGCGGCCGCGGTGACGATGGCGGTCAGCGCCACCCCCAGCACCGTCATGGTCAGGCGCCGGCGTTCGACGTGCACGCCCAGCGCCTTGGCGGCATCGTCGCCGAGTTCGAGCTGCGCGAAGCCCCGACGCGCCACCGCGACCAGCGGAAGGATCACCACGAGCGCGAGCGTGAACGGCAGCAGTTGCTCGTAGCCGAGGGCGGAGAACGAGCCGAAGCCCCACGCGACGGCGGCGCGAGCTTCCTGGGCGCCCGTGCTGATGAGCAGGTAGCTGTTGATCCCGACCAGGAACGCCGAGACGCCGATGCCGACGATGATGAATCGGAACCCCTGGATCCCGCCCCGATAAGCGAGCAGGTAGACCACCAACGCGGTCAGCACTCCCCCGAGCACCGCCCCGGACGCGATGAGCGCGTACGACGTGCTGCCGAGGACCAGCATCACCACGAGGGCGCCGGTGTACGACCCCGCGTCGAAGCCGATGACGTCCGGGCTTCCCAGGGGGTTCCGTGTGAGGGACTGGAAGATCGCTCCGCTGACACCGAGCGCGATCCCGCCGAGCACCGCGAACAGCAGGCGAGGCAGCCGCCATTCGACGACGAGCTTGCGGACGTTGTCCTCTCCCCCGCCCGTGAGGGCCGACAGCACCTGGGAGAGGTCGAGCTGGAAGGTACCCACCATGAGCGTCGCCACTCCGAGCGCGATCAGCAGCGCCACGAGCACCGATCGGATCACGAGGGTGCGCACCTCGAGACGCCAGAGGACGTCGCCCACCCGAACGGTCATCAGACGGGAGCGGTCGTCGGTCGTAGCGGCGTTCACAGTCCGCTCACCTTCCTGCGGCGTGCGAGTGCGATCAGCACCGGAGCGCCGACGACGGCGGTGACGATGCTCACCTGGAGCTCTCCGGTGGGGAGCACCACACGACCGATCACGTCGGAGAGCAGGAGCATGCTCGGAGCGAGGATCGCCGAGTACACGATGATCCACCGCTGGTCAGGCCCGGTGAACCACCGCACGGCATGCGGCACCATCAGCCCGATGAACGCGATCGGACCGGCGAGAGCCGTGGCACCGCCGGCCAGCACCGTCACGGCGACGATCGAGACGATCCGCGTGCGCACGAGGCCGGCGCCGAGCGTCCGGCCGAGGTCGTCTCCGAGGGCGATGGCATTGAGCGGACGCGCGATGAGGAGGGCGATGATCAGGCCGACCGCGATGAACGGGGCGATCAGGGCGACCGCGCTCTCATCGCGACCGCCGAGACTGCCCAGCCCCCACAGCCGCAGCGTGCTGAAGACCTCCATGTTCTTGAGCATCACGATCGACGTGATGCCGCTGAGAACCGCGCCGATCGCGACGCCCGCGAGCGTCATGCGGCCGGGAGACGGACCGCCGCGGCCGGCCGCGCCGATCAGATAGACGATCAGGGTCACCGCGAGGGCCCCGATCAGGGCGAACCAGACATAGGCGTTCGGCGCGCGCACGCCGAGAAGACCCACTCCCATCGTCACGGCGAACGTCGCTCCGGCGTTCACCCCGAGGATGCCCGGATCGGCGAGCGGATTGCGGGTGAACGCCTGGATCAGCGCTCCGCACACACCGAGCGCCGGCCCGACGACGAGGCCGACGACCGTGCGTGGCAGACGGGAGTCACGGACGATCGCCTGCGCGTCGGAGCCGTCGAAGTCGAACAGCGCGGCCAGCACGGTCGCCGGGGGCAGGGCCCGCGCACCGACCATGAGACTCAGCAACGCTGCGAGGAACAGGACGGCCAGCGCGATGACCAGTCCACCCAGACGGGACACCGCGCCGCGGGACGTCGGCGGACGTTCCGCGGCGCGGCTCGACGGCGTCGACACCGATCAGTTGGCGGGAACCGCGCCGGCCAGCGCGTCGGCGAGGTCATCGATCGTGGAGGGGATGCTCAGCACGCTCGGAGCCGTCGTCGCCCAGGCGAGGCGCTGATCCTCGAAGAAGTAGGAGGAGCCGGCGGCGATCGGTGCCCAGCGGGAGACCAGCGGGTCCGCGATGGTGTGTTCCACGTCCTCCGGGGTGTTGCTCCAGCCGATGTGGAACTGCGACTCGATGTCGCCGAGTTCCTCGAGGCTCACGTTGGCGTAGAACTCCTTCGTGGTGTCCTCGAGTGCGGCGATGTCCGGCGAGTACTCGAAGCCCAGCTGCTCGAGGAGCGGCACCCGCGGGTCACGCGGCAGGTAGAGCCCGAGGGAGGTCTCGCCCTCGGCGAGGAACCACCCGTACGAGAAGACGATGCCCTGGAACTCCGGGTGCGCGTCGGCGGCGGCCTCGATCGCGGCGTCCGATTCGTCGAGGAGCTTCTGCGCCTCGTCCTCCTTGCCGAGCACGGAGCCGACCGAGAGCGTCAGCTGCTCGCGATCCGATGCCCACGTCGACTCCGCGAACGCGACGGTCGGCGCGATCTCCGTGAGCCGCTTGTAGTCGGTCTCGGAGATGCCCGAGTGGTTGGCGAGGATCACGTCGGGGGCGAGGGCGAGGATCTGCTCGAAGTCGTACTCGCCGGCGTCCGTGAACTCGATGATCTCGGGCAGCTCGCCACCGAGCTCCTCGACCCGATCCTTGAACCACGGGAGGTAGGTGTCGACGTTGCCCCACGTGAAGTCCTCGACTCCGACCGGGACCTCTCCGAGCGCCGCGACGACATCCTGCGAGTACCAGCCGAGCGTGACGATGCGCTCGGGCCTCTCGTCGATGGTCGTCTCGCCGTAGACGTGCTCGACGGTGACGGGGTAGGAGCCCGACGAGGCCTGTTCGGACGGACCGGAGGCCGCATCCGAGCTCGCGGAGCAGGCGGCCAAGGACGAGGCGGCCAGCACGAGCGCGGTGAGCGCGATCAGGGTACGCGGCGCACGCCGGTGCAGACGGGACATGGGACTCCTCGGGTGGAAAGTCAGGGGGGACGATTGCCAAACATAGTGAAGGCTTACCTAATTCGCTATCATGCTCACAGGACGTCAATCGTCCGAGAGTGCGGCATCGTCGTCCCCTGAGGACGATCGAGAGCCCGGATATGCCGAGGACGAAGGATTCCTGTGCCTGGAACGACATCCGAAGATCTTGCCGCCCATCGCGAGCAGGTGTTCCCCGATCAGCACTTCGAAGAGCATGCGCACACGGCGGATCAGCTCGCCTGGGTGCCGGGCGGTGCCCACATCCGGGTCGGTGATTCGCGCTGGCGTCTGCACGGCGACCACTTCGCGTGGGTGCCCGCGCTCGCCGAGCACGAGATGCGGATGGCGGGCGCGGAGGAGATGTTCAGCCTGTACCTCTCCCCCGGGCTGCGCATCCCCCAGGCGCGGTGGAGCAGGCCGCTCGCTCTGCCCGTCGATCCGGTCGCGGGCGCGATCGTGCGGAACCTGTGCACCGCGGAGGCCGATGCGGAGCGGCTCCAGGCATCCCTCGCGCTTCTGCTGAACATCCTCGAGAACACCGAGGAGAGCTTCGACACGCTCGCCGTCCCGGCCGACCCGCGCGCTCGCACCGTCGCCGAGGGCATCCTCGCCGACCCGGGTGACCATCGCGAGCTGGACGACTGGGCACGACAGCTCCTCGTCAGCACGAAGACGCTGCAGCGTTCCTTCCAGAGCGAGACCGGACTCACGTTCGGGCAATGGCGGACCCGCGCCCGGCTGTACGCGGCAGAACGGCTCATCGTCGACGGATGCACCGTTCAGGAGGCGTCCGACCTGAGCGGGTACGCGACCCCCACGGGGTTCATCAAGGCGTTCCGGCAGCTGTTCGGCTCGACGCCCGCCGCCTACGCCCGCGCGAAGCGTGGTCAGCGCCCTGCCCACGCGCGCCGTCGGGAGGCGCGCTGACGCGGCCCGCGTGATCAGGCGGCTCAGGAACCCGACGAGCCCCGGGAGCCCATGGAGCTGTCGAGGATGCGCCCGAAACCGCGCGCGACCGGCGGCGTCCACAGCAGCACGATGATGAGGGCCGCGACCGCCGCGGTGATCGCCGCTCCCCAGGCCCACCGGTCACCGAGGACGAGGACGAGCGCGCTGAGCAGGATCGCGAGCCCGAGGAAGATCGTGAGCATCAGACGTGACAGCCCGCTGCCACGGCGCACCCCGGCCGCGACGGCGAGCACGAGCAGCCCGAAGAGCGCGATGGCCGCACCCGTGAGGGAGAACGTCGACGTGCTCACGTCCGGATCGTAGCGACCGAGGAAGATCAGGATCCCGAACCCGATCGCGAGGATGCCGAAGACGTACGCCAGCACGGCCACCGCGGTGGTGATGACCGCGGCTGCGACCCGGGGAGCCGACGGAGCCGACGGGCGGGGCGCGGGCGCTGCGTACGCTGTCGGGCTCGACGCCGGTCCGGCCGGTGCCGACAGGACGAGACGACGATGCAGCAGCCGCACGATCTCGATCGCGGCGATCATGACGATCGTGATCCCGGTGAGCGCGATCGCGAGGTCCTCGCCGGGGTCGACGAGGACGAAGAACTGCCGTGCGAGAGGGATCGTGAAGACCGCGATGAGCATGACGAACATCGCGCCCACGACGAGCACCTTGAACCGGTTGAGCGGTCGGGCGAGCACGGCCAGCACCCAGATGCCGACGACGGCGAGGATCACGGTCGCACCGGTGCGCAGCTGGTCCTCATGGGCCCCGAGACCCCGCGCGACGAAGGTGTACCAGGTGAGGCCGAGCGCCACGACGATGCCCGAGGGGATCGCGAAGCTCAGCGAGCGGCGGAGGAATCCCGGGACGTAGCGGGCCGCATTCGGCATGAGCGCGAGGAAGAACGCCGGGATGCCGATGGTGAGCCCGTCGGTGATCGACAGCTGTCGCGGCAGGAACGGGAACTCCAGCACGAACACGCCGAAGATCAGCGCGAGCAGGGTCGCGTACACCGTCTTGTTGAGGAACAGCATCGACACGCGCTCGATGTTCGCGATGACCTGGCGCCCCTCCGCCACGACGTCCGGCAGGTGCGAGAACTGTCCGTCCAGCAGCACCAGTCGCGCCACCGCCTTGGTCGCCGGCGAGCCCGAGTTCATCGCGATGCCGATGTCCGCGGCCTTGATGGCCAGGGCGTCGTTGACGCCGTCACCGGTCATCGCGACGGTGTGTCCGTGGCTCTGCAGCGCGGTGACCATGCGCTTCTTCTGCTCGGGTGTGACCCGCCCGAACACCGTCTCCCGATCGAGCACGTCTGCGAGCTCGGCGTCGTCCTCGGGAAGCCGCCGCGCGTCGAAGCCCTCGGCGACGTCGATGCCGACCTCGCGGGCGATGGCCGCCACCGTGCGCGGGTTGTCTCCGGAGATGATGCGGATGCCGACCTGCTGGCGCGCGAAGTACTGCAGGGTCTGCGCGGCATCCGGGCGCACCTGCTCGCGGAAGGTGAGGACGATGATCGCCGTGACCCCGTCGGGAAGGCGCTCGGCCTCGGTGTCGGCCTCGGACAGGGCGTGCTCCGAGTGACCGAGGACCAGCGTGCGGCGGCCGGTCTCCGCGAGCGAGGTGACCGTGCGTCCGAGCTCGGTGTCCGTCGATGTCGCGGCGTCGCCGAACACCATCTCCGGCGCCCCCATCACCCAGGTGCCCGGCAGCCCGGTGAAGGACACCGCGCTCCACTTGCGTGCGGAGGAGAACGGGATGTAGCCGCTGACGACGAGCGGAGACGCGACCGGATACGCCGTGCGCATCGATCGGGCGGTCGCGTTCGCGTCCGGAGACGCCGCGTACCAGGCCAGAGCCGCCGCTGCGCTCTGCTCCTGCTCGGCATCGAGTCCGGCGAGGTCGTGAGCGGCGTCGAAGCCGATCTCGCCCACGGTGAGGGTGCCGGTCTTGTCGAGGCAGACGACGTCGACGCGTGCCAGCCCCTCGACGGCGGGGAGCTCGTTGACGAGCACCTGCCTGCGCGCCAGCCTCGAGGCTCCCACGGCGAAGGCGATGCTCGTCATGAGCACCAGGCCGAGCGGGATCATCGCGGTCAGCGCGGCGATCGTGTTCACCACCGCCTGCACCCAGGCGCCGCTGGAGAACACCGTGGCGTATCCCCCGGTGACGATGATCTGCGCGTTCAGGACGAGCAGCCCGACCGGCCCGATCACCCAGCTCACCCACTTCAGCACCCGGTTCACCGAGGAGCGGAGCTCGCTCGACACGAGAGAGAAGCGCTTGGCCTCTCCGGCGAAGCGGTTGGCATAGGAGTCCGCCCCCACGCGGATCGCCCGTGCAGTCCCCTCTCCTGCCACGACCACCGCACCGGACAGCGCCTCGTCGTCCGGCTGCTTCTCGACGGGGTCCGACTCGCCGGTGAGCATCGACTCGTCGATCTGGAGACCCCGCGCCGCGAGGATCACCGCGTCCGCCGGAACCTGCTCGCCGGCCCGGAACACCAGCACGTCATCGAGCACCACGTCCGTCGGTGCGACCTCCGCCTCGGCACCGTTCCTCCGCACCAGAGCGCGCGGTGCGTTCATCAGTGCGAGGCGATCGAGGGCGGACTTCGCGCGGAACTCCTGGATGCACCCGATGATCGCGTTGGCGAAGGCGGCGAGCCCGAAGAGTGCATCCTGCCAGCGACCGACGAGGAACAGGACGAGGAAGCACGCGAACACGATCCCGTTGAACAGCGTGAAGACGTTCGCGCGCACGATGCTCCACGCGCTCCGGCTCGTATCCGCCGCGAACGCGTTCGTCTTCCCGGACGCGACGCGCTCGGCGACCTCCGCGTCCGTGAGACCGGTCGAGAGAGTGTCGGAGGTCGCGTCCACAGACCCCAATATAGGTCCCCTCCTCGGCGCCGGGCCTCCGGTGTCGGGGCGCGTACCGGGCGGTTCCCGGAATCGGCGCCGGGGCACCCGCGGTCACCCAGGTCAGAGCTGCCGCAGATCCGACGGCCACTCTGCCGACCGCCGCACCGCGGCAGCCGCCTCTCCGGGCGAGAGACCTCCCGTCACGACGGGGACCTCGTGCTCCCGCAGCGGCAACGACGATTGCGCGTCGGACGTCTGGAGGATGGTGTCCACCGCGGCCGCCGGCGCACCGACGACGTCGTCGCCGGCGAGGGCCGGTCCGTCTCCCCGCTGCCGGAACAGCGCATGCCGGCGGACATCAGCGGCGGAGGGCACGACCCGCACGAATGACACCTCGGAGTCCGGCAGGGCCGCACGCACGGCCTCCGGTCCGACATCGAGGGGCGCCACGATCACGAAGAGGTCGGCACCGACCTCACGGAACGCCGCGTGCAGGCCGACGAGGTTCGCCAGGGGCGCCGGCCCGTCGACGTTCCACACGAACGACAGCTGCGCGAGATCGATGAATCCCGTGCGCCGCCCCGCGCTCCACTCCCGGGTCACGATCTCCCAGCCGATACGAGAGACACCCGCCAATCGCGGACCGGTGATCCACAGCACGCGATCCGCCGTCCCCGCGTGCCGTGCCCCGCCGGGCACGGCCTCGGCGCGAGGAGCCCCCGGTGGGCTCGATGGACTCAGCGGGATCGGTGGGCTCGGCCGCCATCGTGCGAGCACCTCGTCGACGGTCTGCGATGCGGAGAGGCCGTCGGTGCCGAGGCGCTCCCACTCAGGGTTCACCCGCGCGGCCTCCGCGGTGCCTGCGGAGAGCATCTGCGCGAGCTGTTCCTCGCTGCTCCCCCGAACGGCGAGGCGTCGGCGGCGCGTGGCCTCCGAGGCGTCGAGCCACAGTGACCGCACGGAGACACCGTCGATCAGGGGTGGCGGGTCGTCCGGCCAGGCGACTCCGGAGACCACCAGCCGATCCACACCCGCCCGCCGGAAATCGTGGGCGAGAGCCGCCAGCGCGCGTTCCTTGAGCGCCCACCGATCCGCATCATCGTCCGGCGCGGGATAGCATATGCCCAGCTGATCCGTGTCGATGTAACCGGATGCCACGCCGTCGGCGGCGATGCGCCGTGCTGCGGCCCATGCCGTCGTCGACTTGCCCACGCCCGGTGCACCTGCGAGTCGGAGAAGATCCATCCGGTGCAGCATAGCGGTGGTGTGAACAGCGGCCCCGGGCATGCAAGAAGCCCCGCACTTCTCGACGACCGTCGAGGAGCACGGGGCTTCTCACTGTGACAACGGCTGGGTGGAGCTGGGGGGAATCGAACCCCCGTCCAACGCTGAGTCTCCACGCCTTCTCCGGGCGCAGTCTGTGAAGACGTTCTCCTCGGCTCCGACCTTTGTCACAGACACCTAAGTCGACGAGCCCAGCCTGGGAAGAGTCCCACGTGACGTCCAGACGCCATCACGCAGCAAGATTCCTAAATGACGCCAGGATCCGTATCGGAATCACATACGGCCTGACGGACTATCGGGCTCGCTTATGCAGCGAGGGCGAAGTCGTTGCGCTTGGTTTCGGCAACTATTTTTTTGCAGAGAGCGTTTACGAGATAACTCTGCATCCTCGGCCCGCTTCTCGTGGATTCACAGGCGCTGTCGAAACCGATCAGCCCCGTGGTCCTTCTCTCGAAGGAGCCGCTGTCACACTGTGGAATTACCAACCCGGGTGACGAACACCCGAGCATCACAGACTACAACGTCGACGGCGCATCCGCCATTCCTCGGGCAGTCGGAGCCCTGGCGTAGAGTCGCCCCATGAGCGAAGTCACCGTCACCGTCCGCGGCGAGCACGAGGCGCGCCTGGCGCCGGAGCGCGCCACCATCCGCGTCAGCGTGCGCGCCGAGGGCCCGGAGCGCACGGCCGTCGTCGAGCAGGTGATGCGCCTCGCCGAGCCCGTGCGCACCAGCATCACCGAGCGGGCCGAAGCCGAGACCGTCGTCGAGTGGACGAGCAAACGACTCTCGGTGCGTGCTGAGCGCCCCTGGAACGGCGAGGGCAAGCGGCTCGCACCCGTCTACTACGCGAGCATCGACTTCACGGCGACGTTCGCCGAAGCATCCGAGCTGTCGATCTGGGTCTCCGACATCTCGCCCTGGGACGGCGTCGAGGTGGGCTGGGTGGACTGGCACCTCACGCCCGTCACCCGGACCCGCGTCGAGCGCGAGGTCGCGGCCGAGGCCGTCAGCGTCGCCGTCACCCGCGCCAAGGCGTATGCGGGAGCACTCGGTCTGGACGAGGTCACGCCCCTGGAGATCGCCGATGTCGGCCTGATCTCCAGCGGACAGCCGGCCCCCGGTGCGCCCATGATGAAGGCGCGCGGCGGGGTCGCCTTCGCCGCGGACATGGCGCCCGCGATGGAGTACGAGCCCGAGGAGATCGTCATCTCCGCCACGGTCGAGGCGCGCTTCCTCGCCCGCTGACGGGGTCAGGCCTCGGCTGCGAACGGAGCGAGCTCAGCGGCCAGACGCTCGGACACCCGGGCATGGACCGCGGTGCCGTCTTCCCGGTGATCCACCGAGAGGAGCATCCCCGTCTCGTGGATCGCGGCGACGAGGTCACCGCGGTCGTACGGGACGACGGCATGGACCTCGATCGCGGGCTGCGGCAGCGCAGCCTCGATCACGGCACGCAGCTCCGCGATACCCTCGCCCGAACGCGACGACACGAAGTGCGCGTGCGGCTGGAGCCCTCGGAGCACCAGACGCTCGTCATCGTCGATCAGGTCGGCCTTGTTGAAGACGACGATCTCCGGCAGGTCGCGGACGCCGACGTCCCCGAGGACGTCGCGCACCGTCTGGAGCTGTCCCGCAGGGTCGGGGTGCGAGCCGTCGACGACGTGGAGCACGACGTCGGCCTCGCCGACCTCCTCCAGCGTCGAGCGGAATGCCTCGACGAGCTGGTGCGGGAGGTTGCGCACGAACCCCACCGTGTCGGTCAGCGTGTAGACGCGACCGTCCTCGGTCTCCGAGCGGCGCACGGTGGCGTCGAGGGTCGCGAACAGCGCGTTCTCGACGAGGACGCCGGCGCTGGTGAGCGCGTTGAGCAGACTGGACTTGCCGGCGTTGGTGTAACCGGCGATCGCGACGGAGGGGATCGTGTTGCGCTTGCGCTCGGCGCGCTTCGCCTCACGGGCCGGACCGAAGTCCCGGATCTGCCGGCGGAGCAGAGCCATCTTCGTGCGGATCCGTCGACGGTCCAGCTCGATCTTCGTCTCACCCGGACCACGGGAACCCATTCCGGCACCACCGGCGCCGACCTGGCCACCGGCCTGACGGCTCATCGAGTCACCCCAACCACGCAGGCGAGGGAGCAGGTACTCGAGCTGGGCGAGTTCGACCTGGGCCTTGCCCTCGCGGCTCTTCGCGTGCTGGCTGAAGATGTCGAGGATCACGGTGGTGCGGTCGATCACCTTGACCTTGACCACGTCTTCGAGCGCACGACGCTGGCTCGGTGCCAGCTCGGTGTCGGCGATGACCGTGTCGGCCCCCACCGCGGCGACGATGTCCTTGAGCTCCTGGGCCTTGCCGCGGCCCAGATACGTGGCGGCATCGGGGTGCGGGCGGCGCTGGAGCACACCGTCGAGCACGACGGCACCCGCGGTCTCCGCCAGAGCGGCGAGCTCGCGAAGGGAGTTCTCCGCGTCCTCCTGCGCCCCCTGGGGGTAGACGCCCACCAGGACGACGTTCTCGAGACGCAGCTGCCGGTACTCGACCTCCGTGACGTCTTCGAGCTCAGTCGAGAGACCGCCGACGCGTCGGAGCGCGTGTCGGTCCTCGAGGTCCCATTGCGAGCCGTCGGCGCTCGTGTGCGACGCCGTCGATTCGTCCTGCAGCGCCTGGGCTGCGCCGAACACGTGGACGTCCGAGCGCTTCTCTGCGTTCGCGAGCACGCGATCGACTGTGTGGTCGTCGGTGGAGGGTGTGGTGGTCTCCGTCATCCGTTCCTTGTCTCTGGTTTCCTAGCGAGCCTTAACCTTAGCCCGCGCTGTCCGGTACGCTCACCGTATGGGGTCCGATCACTACTTCACTGCGGCCCCGGCAAGCCCCGAGAATCTGCGTAAGATCCGCGTATCGCTCGCAGGTCGAGAGCTGGAAGTCACCACCGCCGGTGGAGTCTTCAGCCCGGATCGTCTGGATGCCGGCACCGCAGTGCTCCTCGCCAACATGCCCCCGGTTCCCCCGGGCGGCGACCTTCTCGACCTCGGCAGCGGGTGGGGGCCGGTCAGTCTCTCGATGGCCCTCGCCTCTCCCCACGCGACGGTGTGGGCCGTCGACGTGAATGAGCGTGCCCTCGATCTCGTCCGTCGCAACGCGGCGGCTCTCGGGCTCACCAATGTCAACGCATCTCTGCCCGATGATGTTCCCGAGCACGTCTCGTTCCGGACGATCCGCTCGAATCCGCCCATCCGCGTGGGCAAGAACGAGCTCCACGGCCTGCTCGAGCGCTGGATCCCCCGCCTCGACGAACGCAGCGATGCCTGGCTCGTCGTGCAGCGGAACCTGGGCGCCGACTCGCTGCAGCGCTGGATCGGAGCGACGTTCCACCCCGGTTACAGCGTCTTCCGCACTGCCACGGGCAAGGGCTACCGCATCCTCAAGGTGCGCAAGCACGGCAACCCGCCGACGGAGCCGATCTCCATCGGCTGAGGCCGCGCCCCGCAGGTCGCTCAGACCAGGTCGACCTCGCCGGTGAAGACCAGCTGTGCCGGGCCCGAGAGCGCGACATGCTCGCCGTCCTCGGCGGGGAACATGCGCACTCCGAGGGTTCCTCCGGGAACCTCCACCTGCCAGTGGTTCGGGGCCTGCGCACCCGCCCAATGACGCACGGCCAGAGCGGTCGCGGCGACACCGGTTCCGCAGCTGAGCGTCTCGCCCACACCACGCTCATGCACACGCATGCTCACATGGCCGACGCCGTCTCGGACGAGCGGTTCGCCCGGGACCACGAACTCGATGTTCGCCCCCGCCGGGAGCTGCGGGTCGAGGTCAGGGGTGCGATGCAGTTCGAGTGTCGCGAGCTCGGCCTCGGACGCGAGCGCGACCACGACATGCGGGTTGCCGACATCGATCCCGAGCCCGGGCCGGGTCACGGTCAGTCCGTCCGCGCGCACGAGCGGGTCGTCACCGGAGAGCTTCCAGAGTCCCAGATCGACCTGGTACCCGGTGGCGCCCTTCGTGACGTCGCGCACCCCGGCCCGCGTGCCGATCGGCAGCGTCGAGCCCGGCTCGATGGTCGCGAGTCCCGAGCGCACGAGATAGTGCGCGAAGACGCGGATACCGTTGCCGCACATCTCCGCTATCGACCCGTCCGCGTTGCGATAGTCCATGAACCACTCGGCGCTCGGTTCCTCCGCGAGTGCTGCAGCGCCCTCCGGGATCGCCGACGACCTCACGACGCGCAGGATCCCGTCGGCCCCGATGCCGAAGTGGCGATCGCACAGCACCGCGACCTGCTCGACGGTCAGGTCGAGCGCGCCATCGGGATCGGCGATGATGATGAAGTCGTTGCCCGTGCCGTGACCCTTGGTGAATGCGACCATGAGCCCAGTCTAGGGATTCGCGAGGTCGGCTCCGTCCCGCACGACGCGGTATCGCCCGCAGAGGAAACTGCGGTTGCGTGCCACCTCGAGGAGCTCGAGGTCGAGCCGGCGCGGAAGGAGCGGGGCGCCGGACCCGAGCGTGACCGGCGCGTACTGCACCCACACCTCATCGAGCAGCCCGGCATCGGCGAACTGACCAGCCAGGTCTCCCCCGCCCACGATCCACAGGTCCTTCTCCCCCGCTGCCGCCACCATCTCGGCGTGCACGGCGCGGACGTCGTCCTGCGTCAGGCGGATCTCCGCACCCTCCGGCAGGTCGAGCTCCCGATGGGTGAAGACCCAGGTGGGCTGGGTGTATCCCCAACGGCCCTCCTCGTGGCGCATGACCCATTCGTACGTCGAGGAGCCCATCGCCAGCGCGCCGATGCTCTTCTCGAACTCCCCGTACGCCATCGGGCCGTCCTGATCGATGTCCTGGGTGAGCAGCCAGTCGAGCGAGTGCTGCTCCGTGGCGATGAACCCGTCGAGGCTGGAGGCGGTGTAGAAGTGGGTGGCCATGACGAGAGCATGTCACCGACCACCGACATCGCTTACGCGCCGAGGAGTCTCCGCGCCTCCGCGGGTGCGTCCCACCACTCCAGCTCGGGATAGCGCTTGAACCAGGACACCTGTCGACGGGCGTAGCGGCGGGTGAGGGCCTGCGTCTGGGCGATGGCTTCGGCTTCGGAGAGGACGCCGTCGAGCTGTCCGAGCGCCTGGGCGTACCCGATGGCTCGCGACGCGGTGATGCCGCGCTCCAAGCCGTTGCGGCGGAGGTCCGCGACCTCGTCGACGAGACCCGCCTCCCACATCTGCTCGACGCGGAGGTCGAGGCGTTCCACCAGCTCCGCACGATCGACGCGCAGACCGATCAGCCGAGTGCGCGGATACCAGAGCTTCGGTGTCTCCGGCAGGGCGGCCCCGTGCGTGCTGCCGCCCTGCTCGAGAACCTCCAGTGCGCGGATGACGCGTCGGCTGTTGCGCGGGTCGACGCGTGCCGCGGCCTCGGGGTCCTGGACGCGCAACCGGTCGAGCAGCACCGCCGGTCCGACGGATGCGAGTTCACGCTCGAGTCGCTCGCGGACCTCGGGGTCACGCGGAGGGAAGTGGAACTCGTACACGACACTGGAGACGTACAGTCCGGAGCCGCCGACGAGGATCGCGTCCGCACCGCGACCGTGGATCTCCGCGATCGCCGCCCGCGCGACCGGTTGGTACCAGGCGACGGCGGCTTCCTCGTCGACCTCGCGCACGTCGAAGAGGTGATGCGGGATTCCACGGCGCTCGGACACCGGGAGTTTCGCCGTGCCGATGTCCATGCCGCGATAGAGCTGCATGGCGTCGGCGTTGACGATCTCCGCGGGGTTGCCGCTCGCTCGCAACGCCTCAGCGAGGTCGAGGGCCAGATCGCTCTTGCCGGTGCCCGTGGCCCCGACGACCGCCCAGAGACGCGGTTCGGTCACACGCCCGCACGCAGCGTCGGCAGACCGAGAGAAACGGCACGGGGTCCGCCGTCGCTGCTCGGAGCCGGCACGGCGCAGGACTCGGACTGCGAACGATCCCAGGCGTCTCCGCCTCGCGTGCGTCGGATCTTCAGAGGCGCGCCTGTCGGGTCGTCCGCCAGCAGATGGAAGGGGGCGCCGTGCGTGACGGTGACCGTGACGACATCGCCGGGGCGAGGAAGGTCGGAGCCGGGTGTCACCTCGAAGTGCACCAGACGGTTGTCCTCGGCGCGTCCGGTGAGCCGGTGCGTCTCGGTGTCCTTCTTCCCCTCGCCGGTGGACACCAGCACCTCGATCTCGCGACCGACCTGCTTCTGGTTCTCCTCCAGCGAGATGCGCTCCTGGAGGGAGATCAGACGGTTGTACCGCGCCTGGACCACCTCCTTGGGAACCTGATCCTCCATCGTCGCCGCGGGCGTTCCCTCGCGGATCGAGTACTGGAAGGTGAAGGCGCCGGAGAAACGCGCCTGCTCCACGACCCGCATCGTGCCCTCGAAGTCCTCTTCCGTCTCACCGGGGAAGCCGACGATGATGTCGGTCGTGATCGCGGCGTTCGGGATGCGCGCGCGCACCCGGTCAAGGATCCCGAGGAACCGCTCGCTGCGGTAGGAGCGTCGCATCGCCTTGAGGATGCGGTCGCTTCCGGACTGCAGCGGCATGTGCAGCTGGGGCATCACGTTCGGGGTCTCGGCCATGGCGTCGATGACGTCGTCCGTGAATGCAGCGGGGTGCGGGCTCGTGAACCGGATGCGCTCCAGCCCGTCGATCTCACCGGCCGCGCGAAGCAGCTTGCCGAACGCCTGACGGTCACCGAACTCGACGCCGTAGGAGTTCACGTTCTGTCCGAGGAGCGTGACCTCGATCGCGCCGTCCTCCACGAGGAGCCGGATCTCGTTGAGGATGTCGCCGGGACGACGGTCCTTCTCCTTGCCACGCAGGCTCGGCACGATGCAGAAGGTGCAGGTGTTGTTGCAGCCGACCGAGATCGACACCCAGCCACTGTGCGCGGAGTCGCGCTTGGTCGGCAGCGTGGACGGGAAGACCTCGAGCGACTCGAGGATCTCGAGCTCTGCGTCGCCGTTGTGACGTGCCCGCTCCAGCAGACCCGGCAAGGAACCCATGTTGTGGGTACCGAAAACGACGTCGACCCACGGTGCTTTGTCGAGCACCGCCTGCTTGTCCATCTGCGCGAGACAGCCACCGACGGCGATCTGCATGCCGTCCTTCCGTCGCTTCACGGACGCGAGGTGACCGAGCGTGCCGTAGAGCTTTCCGGCGGCGTTGTCGCGGACCGCGCACGTGTTGATGATCACGACGTCGGCTTCGGCCCCCTCGGCAGCGCGCACATAGCCGGCGCTCTCCAGGGATCCGGAGAGCCGCTCCGAATCGTGCACGTTCATCTGGCACCCGAAGGTGCGCACTTCATACGATCGCTGTCGACCGTCGTCGTCGACGGCCGCCGACGACGCGCTGATGATCGTCGGTTCACTGCGCGGAATAGTCATGATCAACCCATTGTACGAGCCGTTGCCGAGCCGCAGCGGCGTCGGGCGATCAGTCCGAATCGACGAAGCGGACGCCGGAAGTGGACCCACCGAAAGTCGTCTCCCGCAGCGCGGCTTTCGCCGCCTTCATCGCGACGGCGCCGTTGTAGCCGCGACGTGCGAGCTGACCCACCAGACGTCGGAGAGCGGTGTCGTGGTCGAGTCGGCTCAGCGACCGGGCCTTGGTGCGGGCGAACTCCAGCGCGCGCTCGTCGTCGTCGTCGGGAAGCTCGTCGAGAGCGCCGTCGATGACGTCGCGAGGGATGCCGCGCTGAGCGAGAGCACGAGCCAGGGCGACTCTCCCCTGCCCCTTGCGCTCCACGCCGGAGGTCACCAGGACGCCGGCCAGGGCGACGTCGTCGAGGTAGCCTCGGCGGCAGAAGTCGTCGATCACGTCGTCTACCGAGCCTCTGTCGAGCTCGTATCCTCGCAGCACCTGCCGGGCTTCGGAGATGGAGAGCGACCGCGCGCGCAGCTTGCGGACGAGAGACTCCTCGGCGGAGGCACGGGCCTCGTCGATCGACGCGGCGTCTGCGGTGCCCTCATCCTCGGGGACGTCGAGCGCGCGGAGACGAGGCGCCGGCTTCGCCGAGTCGGACGAACTCGCCCCGGTGCGACCGGTCGCCCCTCGAGCGGGATGACGGTTGCTCGGGCTTCCCGCATCGCCCGGTTCGCTCGCCGCGGATCCCACCGGCGGGGCGTCCCAGGTCGAACGCCACAGACCGGCATCGCCGGTCCGCCGCGGCACGACTTCCGTGGCGTCGTCGGCCCCGACTTCCGTGCTCTCGGGCGTCGGAGTCGTCTTCTTCGAGGCACCGCCGAAGAGGGGGATGATGGGGGCGATCCGGTCGGGATCGCCCCCACGGGTGTCGTTCATCAGGCCGGACGACGCTCAGCGAGCTCGTCTGCCGCCGCAGGTGCGGCGACCTGTGCACCGATACCGAGCTTCTGCTTGATCTGCGTCTCGATCGCCAGGGCGATGTCGGGGTTGTTGAGCAGGAACGTCCGGGCGTTCTCCTTACCCTGACCCAGCTGGTCGCCGTCGTAGGTGTACCACGAGCCCGACTTCTTCACGATCGCGTGCTCGACGCCGAAGTCGATCAGGCTGCCCTCTCGGGAGATCCCGACACCGTAGAGGATGTCGAACTCGGCCTGCTTGAAGGGCGGGGCCATCTTGTTCTTGACGACCTTGACCCTGGTGCGGTTACCGACAGCGTCGGTGCCGTCCTTGAGCGTCTCGATGCGGCGGATGTCCATGCGGACCGAGGCGTAGAACTTGAGCGCCTTACCACCGGCGGTGGTCTCCGGCGAGCCGAAGAAGACGCCGATCTTCTCGCGGAGCTGGTTGATGAAGATCATGGTGGTGTTCGTCTGGTTCAGACCACCGGTGAGCTTTCGCAGCGCCTGCGACATGAGGCGAGCCTGCAGACCCACGTGCGAGTCACCCATCTCACCCTCGATCTCGGCGCGCGGCACGAGTGCCGCGACGGAGTCGATGACGATGAGGTCGATCGCCCCGGAGCGCACGAGCATGTCGGCGATCTCGAGCGCCTGCTCACCCGTGTCGGGCTGCGAGACGAGGAGCGCATCGATGTCGACGCCGAGCTTGGCGGCGTAGTCGGGATCGAGCGCATGCTCGGCATCGATGAACGCGGCGATGCCTCCGGCACGCTGGGCGTTCGCGATCGCATGCAGGGTGAGCGTCGTCTTACCCGAGGACTCCGGTCCGTAGATCTCGACGATGCGGCCACGCGGGAGTCCGCCGACGCCGAGGGCGACGTCGAGGGCGATGGAGCCGGTGGGGATGACGGCCACGGGGGCGCGCTCATCGCTGCCCAGCCGCATGACCGAGCCCTTTCCGAACTGGCGGTCGATCTGGGCGAGGGCGGTCTCGAGGGACTTCTCGCGGTCGGCGGGTGATGGCATGATGTGCTCCTTCTGCGCGCGTGGTGCCGCCTGTAGGCTGTCGCGGCTCTCCCGGTTGGGAGAAACTCTCCGACAAGGCGTAATGGCTCTTCGGCTTGTTTTCCACCGTAGGAGGGGCCACCGACATCGTCTCGGCGAACTCACGTACCGTGCAGAACAGAATCCCTGAACCACTTGTGCAGAAGACTACGCCCGTTTCGAACACATCTTCGACGACACGCCGAGATTCGATCGGCGGTTGCCGTACGCACCGGACATCACCCGGGGACGGTCAACGACCGCGGGGTTCCTGTCGGCCGACGCCGTAGCGCCGGCTCTCGGGCACGTCCATCTCGGCGCACAGCGCCAACCAGATCTCGCGGGGCGGCGTGCCGTCGGCAAGAGCCTCGACCGCCGTACGACCGCGGAGCGCGGTCAAACTCAGATCATGGACCAGCGACGTCGCCCGCGTCTGGAACTCGTCATCGACGGCGCGAAGGAACTCGCTACGACGCATCGCTTCGGTGACCGCGGATCAGTGCAGCGAGAGCTGGGGCTCGATCGACGCCACGAGGTCGTCGGGGACGACGTCGGGGAAGACCTGGATGCCCTCGAGCACGGAGATGCGATCTCCGACCTCGCGCATGATCGTCGAGATGGGAACGTCGAGTGCGTCGGCGACGGAGGCGAGGATCTCGCTCGACGCTTCCTTCTGCCCGCGCTCGACCTCGCTGAGGTAGCCGAGTGCGACGGACGCCTTGCTCGCGACCTGCCGGAGCGTACGCCCCTTCTGCAGGCGGAAGTCCCTCAGCACATCGCCGATTTCCTGTCGTACAAGAATCATCGGAACCTCCTCCCCGTGTTTTCGATCGAGGTGTCCCCCGATGAGACAGCCAGTCTAGTACCGCTGGCCTGCACAGAATCTACCCCTGCACTCTGTGGTTTGAATGTGAGCACGTAGGTAGTAACCGGCATGGGGCCGTCGCTATTCCGCGATCGTGGCGAGGAGCGCTTCCAGCGCCACGACGACGGTCTGCTCGCGGATCGCCGCGCGGTCGCCCTGCAGGTGGAACTCGATCGTCCGCGCCGCCATGGGCGTCACGACGCCGATGTGCACCGTGCCGACCGGCTGCCCGTCGGGCGAGTCCGGCCCGGCGATGCCCGTGGTCGACACGCCGACATCGGCCGCCCGTCCGTCGACGCTCACCACGCGACGCACTCCGTCGGCCATCTCCAGCGCGACCTGCGGGTGCACAGGACCATGCGCTGCGAGGAGGTCGGCATCGACGCCGAGGACCGTGTTCTTGACCGGTGTCGCGTAAGCCGTGACTCCACCGAGGAGCACGGCGGAAGCCCCGGGGACGGAGACGATCTCCGCGCACAGCGCCCCGCCCGTGAGAGACTCCGCGACCCCGAGCGTCCAGCCACGCCGGGCCAGAGCCGACAGCACCGCGGCGGAGGCCCGCTCGCTCACGACTTCTGCCGCGAACCGCGCACCTGGGCGACGATGTAGTCGATCCCGCTCGCCACCGTCAGCACCAGCACGATGAGCATCAGGACGAACGTGATCAGGGTCCACGCGTCGAGGCCGATGAGGTAGTGCAGCGGGAGCAGCGCCCATCCCAGGGCCACGCCCTGGAACGCCGTCTTGATCTTGCCCATCCAGGCCGCCGCGACGACGTGCTCACTGGCCACCATGAGGCGGTGGATCGTGATCCCCCACTCCCGCACCAGGATGATCGCGACGATCCACCAGTTCACCTCGCCGAGGATGGCGAGTCCGACGAAGCCCGCTCCGGTGAGCAGCTTGTCGGCGATCGGGTCCCAGAGCTTGCCGAAGTCGCTGACGATGTCGTACTTGCGCGCGAGGTAGCCGTCGACCCAGTCGGTGGAGATCCCGACGATGAAGATGATCGCCGCTGCCCAGCGGAGACCGGGCTCGGGAAGACCGTACGTCCCACCGAGCAGCAGCAGGACGAAGAAGATGACCGCGAGCGGGATGCGCGCGACGGTGATCGCGTTGGGCAGCTGCCGAGGGATCGCCATCAGTCGCGCCCCGTCAGGCCCCAGGCGTCTTCATCGCCCTCGGCCTCCACTTCGGGCAGGCCCTCGTACTGGGCTGCGATCGGGTCATGCGTCGGAAGCGGAGGCATCGGAGGTGCTGCCGGCGCCGGAGCGGCCGATGCGGCGGGCGCATCCTCGCCACGCAGCTTCGCCATCACCTGCGGGAGCTGCTCCGCCGTCGCGAGCACGTCACGAGCCTTGGATCCCTCGGACGGCCCGACGATCTCGCGGGATTCCAGCAGATCCATGAGGCGGCCGGCCTTCGCGAAACCGACGCGGAGCTTGCGCTGCAGCATGGAGGTCGACCCGAACTGAGACGAGACGATGAGCTCGGCGGCCGCGAGCAGAAGCTCGAGGTCGTCGCCGATGTCCTCGTCGACCTCCTTCTTCTTGGTCGGCTCCATCGCCTCCTGCACGTCGGGACGGTAGTCCGGCCGCGCCTGTCGGGTGACGTGCTTGACGACCGCGTCGATCTCCTTCTCGTCGACCCACGCGCCCTGCAGACGGAACGGCTTCGACGACCCCATCGGCGAGAAGAGGGCGTCACCCTGCCCGATGAGCTTGTCGGCGCCCGGGCTGTCGAGGATGACCCGGCTGTCGGTGACGCTGGTCACGGCGAAGGCGAGGCGCGACGGCACGTTGGCCTTGATCAGACCGGTGACGACGTCGACACTCGGGCGCTGCGTCGCGAGCACCAGGTGGATGCCGGACGCTCGCGCGAGCTGGGTGATGCGGACGATCGAGTCCTCGACGTCACGAGGAGCGACCATCATGAGGTCGGCGAGCTCGTCGACCACGACCAGGAGGTACGGGTACGGCTTGAGCACGCGCTCACTGCCGACGGGCAGCTCGACCTCGCCGGCACGGACGGCACGGTTGAAGTCGTCGATGTGGCGGAACCCGAACGACGCGAGGTCGTCGTACCGCATGTCCATCTCCTTCACGACCCACTGCAGCGCCTCGGCGGCCTTCTTCGGGTTCGTGATGATGGGCGTGATCAGGTGCGGAACGCCGGCGTAGCTGGTGAGCTCCACGCGCTTGGGGTCGATCAGGACCATGCGCACGTCGGCGGGACGGGCTCGCATCAGCAGGCTCGTGATCATGGAGTTCACGAAGCTCGACTTACCGGAACCGGTGGAACCTGCCACGAGGAGGTGAGGCATCTTGGCGAGGTTCGCGATGACGATGTTGCCGCCGACGTCCTTGCCGACGCCGATCGTCATCGGATGCGTGCTCTTCTGCGCCGCGGGCGACCGGAGGACATCGCCGAGAGCGACCATCTCCTTGTCGGCGTTCGGGATCTCGATGCCGATCGCGCTCTTGCCCGGGATCGGCGAGAGGATGCGGACGTCGTTCGACGCGACGGCATAGGCGAAGTTGTTGCTCAGCTGCAGGATCTTCTCGACCTTGACGCCGTGGCCGACCTCGACCTCGTACTGCGTGACCGTCGGGCCGCGCGAGAAACCGGTGACCTTGGCATCGACCTTGAACTGCGAGAGGACGCTGGTGATCTGCTCGATGACCTTGTCCGTGGCCTCGGACCGCATGACCGGCGGCGGTCCCTCGACCAGCAGGCCGGGCGAGGGCAGGATGTACGGGGCCACGGGTGCCTGCGGACCCCGGTCGCCCGGGCCCTCCGTGCCGAAGCCGTCGAGGCCCGGAAGCTCGGGCGCTTCTCCGGTGTCGGAGGAGTCGTCCAGGAGAGCCGTCGTCTGCTGCTCCGCGAGCGAGTCGGCGACCGAACGGACCTCGGACAGCACCTCGGTGGCAGCGTCGTAGGGATTCTCGACCACGACCGCCTGGTCGTAGGCAGGCGTGGGGTCGGAAGTCGTGAGGAGAGCCGTGATGTCGTCGGACCCGAGGGTGCCCTCGTCGGGATCCTCTTCACGGCCGGTCTTGTTACGACGCCACCAGGGCAGCACGTCGGGGTCGTCGACCTTGTCGGCGTCGTCGATCGCTGCGGCGTCCTTGACCGGCTTCTCCGGGCGCTCGGCGTCGAACATCCAGGCGTACAGATCACCGAGACGGGAACCGATGCGGTTCGGCGGCGTCTTGGTGAGGATCAGGATGCTGAGCACAGCGAGGAGCGACAGCACGATGTAGGCGGGGATGTCGGTGAGATACGTCAGGGGCTGGCCGACGAGCCAGCCGAGCAGACCGCCTGACTCGCTGAGTGCGGGCATTCCTTGGTTCGGATGCGGGCGCGGGCCGGCGACATGGAACATCCCCGCGAGCGCGAGGACGAACATGCCGAAGCCGATCCCGATGCGCCCGTTGTCATGGACGGACGACGGGTGCCGGAACAGCCAGCCGGCAAGCAGGAGGAGAAGCACGGGCATGATGAAGGCCACGCGTCCGACGAAGAGACCCACGGAGTACGCACTGATGTTCGTGGCGACCTCGTTGCCGATGAAGAACCACTCGTTGACGGCGCCGAGCACGGCCAGGATCACCAGCAGGAAGGGGAAGCCGTCGCGACGGTCGTCCTTCTCGAGGGTCTCCGGCCCGAACGCGCGGAAGAGTCCGCCGACGCCGTGCGCCAGTCCGACCCACGCCCGAGCGATCACCGGGGGCTTGTCCGCTTCGTCTATGTACTTCTTCGGCGCGGGCTGGGCCTTGGGAGCCGTCTGCCGCTTGGGGCGCGACGGTGCGCTGGTCGACGCGCGCTCAGTCTTCGTGGAACTCCTGGCCATGCTCTCACGTTACGACCAACACCCGACATCTCCGCGTAATGACGCGGCTTTCCACGGATCCGGGACCGGGCGCTACGTCGTGCCGCGCACCATCGTGTGGCGGGTCGGCCCCTCCCCCACGACGGCGAATCCCTCTGCGCGATACAGGTTGCGGGCGAAGTTGTCCCGTTCGACGCTGAGGCTGATGCGGGCATGCCCCTGGGCGCCGGCGAGCTGCACGACACCGCGCAGGAGCGAGCGGCCGACGCCACGCGCCCGCCAGAGGGGATGGACGCCGATGATCAACTCCGGAACGGCTACTCCGACGAAGCCGAATCCCGGCTCGTTCTGCGGGAGCACCCGGTACCAGGCGGCGCCGACCGGGATGTCGCCGTCACCCGTGGCCACGAGTCCGTCGTCGGCCATCCGCTTCCATCCGGCGAGGTAGCGTCGATGCTCCGCGGACGTGAGCACCTCATGTCGCGGGCGCACTCCCCCGGCGCGCCAGTTGGCGGCCTCGACGAGCATGTCGCCGAGGAACATCGCATCCGTCTGCGCCGCCCTGCGGAGCGAGAAGCCCCTGTCCATGGCGTGAGCCTAGGACAGGGGTGTTACGCACGGATTGCGGGCAGCCGTGAGTCACGGCCGCCCGTCCGACGGCGATCAGGCCTCGATGACCAGCGGCACGATCATCGGACGACGACGGAGACGCTGGTTCACCCAGCGACCGATGGTGCGCCGGACGACCTGAGACAGCGCATGCGTGTCGCGCACGCCGTTGCCGGATGCCTCCTTGAGGGCTGCCACGATCTTCGGCGTCACGTCGTCGAACACGGAGTCGTCCTCTGCCACACCCCGCGCGTGGATCTCCGGGCCGGAGATGATGCGGCCGGTCGCCGCGTCGACGACGACGATCACCGAGATGAAGCCCTCTTCGCCGAGGATCCGGCGATCCTTGAGGTCGGCGTCCGTGATCTCGCCGACGGTCGAGCCGTCGACGTAGACGAAGCCGAGATCGAGCTGACCCGTGACCTTCGCGACGCCGTCCTTCAGATCGATCACGGTGCCGTTGGAGGCGATGATCGTGTTCTCTTCGGGGATGCCGGTGTCCTGCGCGAGCTTGGCGTTCGCGATGAGGTGGCGGTACTCGCCGTGCACCGGGAGGACGTTCTTCGGCTTCAGGATGTTGTAGCAGTAGAGCAGCTCACCGGCCGCGGCGTGACCCGAGACGTGGACGCGGGCGTTCGCCTTGTGCACGACGTGCGCGCCGAGCTTGGTCAGGCCGTCGATGACACGGTAGACGGCGTTCTCATTGCCCGGGATGAGGCTGGAGGCGAGGATGACGGTGTCGCCCTCGCTCACCTCGATCGCGTGGTCCATGTTCGCCATGCGACTGAGCACGGCCATCGGCTCGCCCTGCGACCCCGTGGACATGTAGACGATCTGCTCGTCGGGCAGGTCGCGCGCCTTCTTGAAGTCGATCAGGACGCCGTCCGGCACCTTCAGGTAGCCCAGCTGCTCGGCGATCGTCATGTTGCGCACCATGCTGCGCCCGAGGAAGGCGACACGACGACCGTGCGCGGCCGCGGCGTCGATGACCTGCTGCACGCGGTGCACGTGGCTCGAGAAGCTGGCGACGATGACCCGACGCGGTGCCTTGCCGATCACCTGGTCGAGCACGGGCCCGATGGAGCGCTCGGTCGGGGTGAAGCCCGGCACGTCGGCATTGGTCGAATCGACGAGGAAGAGGTCGACGCCCTCTTCACCCAGGCGCGAGAACGCCCGGAGGTCGGTGATGCGGCCGTCCAGCGGCAGCTGGTCCATCTTGAAGTCACCGGTGGCCAGCACCATGCCGGCGGGGGTGCGGATGGCCACGGCCAGCGCATCCGGGATGGAGTGGTTCACGGCCACGAACTCGAGGTCGAAGGGGCCGACCTTCTCCTGCTGGCCCTCCTTCACCGTCAGGGTGAAGGCCTTGATGCGGTGCTCCTTGAGCTTCGCCTCGACGAGCGCGAGGGTGAGCCCGGAGCCGATCAGCGGGATGTCGCTCTTCAGGCGCAGCAGGTACGGGACGGCACCGATGTGGTCTTCGTGGCCGTGCGTGAGCACCACGCCGACGATGTCGTCGAGACGATCGCGGATGGGCTCGAAGTCGGGAAGGATCAGATCGACGCCGGGCTGGTGCTCCTCCGGGAAGAGCACACCGCAGTCGACGATCAGGATCTTGCCGTCGTACTCGAACATGGTCATGTTCCGACCGATCTCGCCGAGACCGCCGATCGGGATGACCCGGAGCGTTTCTTCGTCGAGGGTGGACGGTTCTGACAGGGGGATGGACATGCTGTCTCCTCAGTCGGACACTCTGCGCGTCCGTTCGTTCGTGGCGACGCGGCTCAGCGCGTCGTGCCGTGCACCTTCGGCAGGGCACCACCCGCGGCCGCGTTGCGGTCCGGGCGGAAGTTCGAGAAGTCGGCACCGGGAACGTCCTTGACGAGGTCGAGCTCGTCTTCGATGAGCGCGGCCTCCCATTCCTCGGGGCCGACCAGGGGAAGTCGGACGCGCGGGCTCGAGATGCGACCGAGCCCGTGCAGGATGTACTTCGCCGCGACCGTGCCCGGCACGTGCGTCATGACCGCGCGGACGAGGGGCTCGAGGCGCTTGTGCTCGGCCGTGGCCGTGGCGAGATCTCCCGCGTTCACCGCATCGATGATCGTGCGGTACGGCGCTGCGGCGACGTTCGCCGTGACGCCGATGAGGCCGGTGGCGCCGATCGCGAGGTGCGGCAGCACGTTGGCGTCGTCGCCGGAGAAGTACATCAGGTCGGTCTGGTTGAGCACACGGCTCACCTCGGAGAAGTCGCCCTTGGCGTCCTTCACCGCGAGGATGTTCGGGTGCTTGGCGAGGCGCAGGATCGTCTCGTACTTGATCGGCACGCCGGTGCGACCGGGGATGTCGTACAGGATCACCGGCAGATCGGTCGCGTCGGCCACCAGACGGAAGTGCGTCAGGATGCCGGCCTGGGTCGGCTTGTTGTAGTACGGCGTGACGATCATGATGCCGTCGGCGCCGGCCTTCTCGCTGGCCTTGTAGAGCTCGATCGCGTGCGCGGTCTCGTTCGAGCCACCGCCCGTGATGATCTTCGCGCGGCCTGCCGAGACGGACTTGCCGACCTCGACGAGCTTGAGCTTCTCGGGGTCCGTCAGGGTCGAGGTCTCGCCGGTCGTTCCCGTCACGACGATGCCGTCCGCGCCTGCGGTGATCACGTCATCGATGTGCTTCTCGACAGCGGGCCAGTCGACTTCACCGTCGGCCGTCATCGGAGTGACGAGCGCGACGAGAACCTGTCCGAATGGGTTGCCCGAGTGCGTCATGCTCCCAGCGTATCGGTTCGGATGCCGCTCATGCGGACGCGGTGACGCGGATGATGTCGCCACGGGCGACGTCGATCCTGCCGCGCAGGATCACGCCGACCGATGCATCCTCACCGGCACGCGTCAGACCCGGCCACGGCGGGCGACGCCCGACGTGAGGGAGCTGGGCAGGACGCGGGTCAGCGCGACGATGGCCTTGTACCGCAGCGAGGGGATGGACACGGCCTTGCCGCGGGCCGCGTCGCGCAGCCCGGTGCGGACGACGTCGCGCGCGTCGAGCCACATGATGCTCGGTACGCCCTCCTCGCCGACGGCGAGACCCATCCGCTCGTGGAACGACGTGTGCGTGAACCCGGGGCACAGCGCGGTGACGGAGACGCCATCACGCGAGTACTCCGCGTTCGCCCAGCGGCTGAAACCGATCAGCCACGACTTGCAGGCGGAATACGTGGAGCGGGAGATGAAGCCCGCGACCGACGCCACGTTTATGATCCGTCCCCCGCGGCCGCGCATGGACTGCAGCGCCGCGTGCATGAGGCGCATCGACGCCTCCACATGCACGCGCAGATGGCGCACCTCATCCTCGATGTCGTTGTCGGCGAACTGCAGCGGCAGCCCGAATCCGGCGTTGTTCACGAGGAGATCGATGGGATCCGCGGTGTCGCGCAACCGGTCGGCGACCTTCTCGACCCCGGCCTCGTCGGCCAGATCGGCGGAGACGATCTCGACGGCGACGCCGAATTCGCTGCGCAGCTCGGCACCGAGCGTCTGCAGTGCTTCCTCCGACCGCGCCACCAGGACGAGATCGGCGCGACGACGGGCGAGCTGGCGCGCGAACTCGGCGCCCAGTCCGGCGCTGGCCCCGGTGATCAGTGCGGTGGGCATCAGCGCTCGTATCCGAGGAAGCGGTAGCGGATGCCGGTGCGCGAGGTCTGCCACTCCCCCTCGTCGACCAGCCGCCAGCCGGTCTTGGCGGGTGCGTAGGTATCGCCGTCGACGTCGAGATCGAGCTCGGTGACCTCGAGGCGATCGGCATCGCCGATGACCTGGCGGAAGATCTCCGCACCGCCGATGATCCAGACCCGGTCCTGACCGCGGACGGCCTCGGCGACCGTCGCGGCGCGACGGGCCCCCTCCGCCGACCAGTCCTGCTGCCGGGTGACGACGATGTTGTCCCGGCCGGCGAGCGGTCGGAACCGCTCGGGCAGCGAGTCCCAGGTCTTGCGACCCATGACCACCGGCGCACCGAGGGTGACGTCCTTGAAATGCGCGAGGTCCTCGGGAACGTGCCAGGGCATGCCGCCCTCAGCGCCGATGACGCCGTCGTGCGCCTCCGCCCAGATCAGTCCGACCCAGGTCATACCGCCACCGCCGCACGGATCGGGGCGTGGTGCTGGTAGTCCTCCACCACGAAGTCCTCGTAGCGGTAGTCGAAGATCGATTCCGGCTTCCGCCCGAAGCGGAGCGTCGGGTACGGATAGGGCTCGCGGGAGAGCTGCTCGCGGACCTGCTCGACGTGGTTGTCGTAGACGTGGCAGTCGCCACCGGTCCACACGAAGTCGCCGGGCTCGAGGCCGACCTGCTGCGCGATCATCATCGTGAGCAGCGCATAGGAGGCGATGTTGAACGGCACGCCGAGGAACATGTCCGCGCTGCGCTGGTACAGCTGGCAGGAGAGCTTGCCGTCGGCCACGTAGAACTGGAACAGGGCGTGGCACGGAGCGAGCGCCATGTCGGGGATGTCGGCCGGGTTCCACGCCGAGACGATCAGACGGCGCGAGTCGGGCGAGCGGCGGATCTGCTCGATCACCTCGGACAGCTGGTCGATGCTGCCACCGTCGGGCTTCGGCCAGGACCGCCACTGGACGCCGTACACCGGACCGAGGTCGCCGGACTCGTCCGCCCACTCGTCCCAGATCGTGACACCGTTCTCTCGGAGCCACCCGACGTTGGAGTCGCCCTGCAGGAACCAGAGCAGCTCGTAGGCGATCGACTTGAAGTGCACGCGCTTCGTGGTGATGAGCGGGAAGCCCTTCGACAGGTCGAAGCGGATCTGCCGGCCGAAGACGCTCGTGGTCCCGGTCCCGGTGCGATCCGACTTGTGCGTGCCCGTCTCCAGCACGTCGCGGAGCAGGTCTTCGTAAGGAGTCGGGACGGCTGCGCTCATGAAAGCCACGATACCTTCCCGCCCTCGGACTCGGGCGGAGCACGCGGCCCGACCGTCGTTCGTCACGCTCGGAAACATCGGCCTCGGTGGGGTACGACGCGAAGTACTCTCGACGCATGTCGCCCGCACTCGCCCTCGGGGTCGCCGCAGCGCTTCTCGCGCTCGCCACGGTCATCGGCATCGTGCTGCGCCGTCGCGACGGCCGACGACGCGACGGGGGCGCGCTCCGCTTCGACCCGGCGGATGCGGCTGCGGAGTTCGGCTCCCGTGCGACCCTGGTGCAGTTCAGCACCGAGATGTGCGCGCGCTGCCCCCAGGTACGCCGGCTGCTGACGGACTACGCCTCCGACCAGGACGGGCTCCGCCACGTCGAGGTGGATCTGACCCACCGCCCCGATCTCTCCGCACGCTACAAGGTGCTCCAGACCCCGACCACGTTCGTCGTCGACGGCTCCGGTGCCGTCCGCGCACGATTCCACGGTGTTCCGCACCGGCACGCCCTCACCGAAGCCGTCGCCGCCCTCTGAGGCGCGAAGACAGGAGCACCGAGATGAGCACTCCCGCAGGCATCGACCCCCGCGGTCCCCGCTTCGCCGCCACGATCACCGCGGTGCTCCTGCTCGTGGCGACCTTCCTGGCGCTGATCGGGATCTCCACCGCGCAGTTCCCCGGATCCTGGCTCTCCTTCGCACCGGGCTTCGACTTCGCATTCATCAGCGGTGATGCGTGGGCGATCCGAGCCGCACCGCTCCTTCAGCGCGCCCTCGACCCGGGCTTCCTGCTCACCCTCGTCGTCGCGCTGCTCTTCCTCTGGGGCGTGCTCTCACCGCGGACGGCGCCGTGGAGCGTGGTCTTCCGGACGCTGGTCCGCCCGCGTCTCGCCCCGCCGAGCGAGCTGGAGGATCCGCGTCCGCCGCGGTTCTCGCAGGGCGTCGGCCTCTTCGTCGTGGGCATCGGCCTCGTGCTCCATCTCCTCGGCGTCCCGTGGGCGCTGCCGATCGCCACCGCCGCGGCGTTCATCGCGGCCTTCCTCAACGCCGCCTTCGCGTTCTGCCTCGGCTGCCAGCTGTACCTGCTGCTGCAGCGCGCCGGCGTGGTCGGGCGGGAAGCCGCCACCTCCTGACCGCTGTTCCCCCGCGTACGGCCGCTCGCTAGGCTGGCCACGAGCCGACGCTGCACCCCTGCAGTGCGAGAACCGGAGGAATCATGCCCGTCACCAGCGAAGCCGCCAGCACCTGGACCGGATCGCTCATGGAGGGGTCGGGCACGGTCGCGTTCTCGTCGTCGAACCTCGGTACCTTCCCGATCAACTGGAAGGCGCGGAGCGAGGGCAGCGACACGACGACCACGCCGGAGGAGCTCATCGCCGCCGCGCACGCCTCCTGCTTCAGCATGGCCCTCTCGCATGCCCTCGCCGAGAACGGCACCCCTCCGGAGCGCGTCAACACCAGCGCCTCGGTCACCTTCAAGCCCGGCGTCGGCATCACCGGAAGTCACCTCAACGTGAACGCGGTCGTCCCGAACCTGTCGCCGGAGGCCTTCCAGGAGATCGCCGTCGGCGCGAAGGACGGCTGCCCCGTCTCGCAGGCCCTCGCCGGCATCGAGATCACGCTCGAGGCGACACTCGCCTGACCGACCGCGTCGTCAGGACGGACGCGCGAGACGGATCGCCTCGCGGATGCTGGCTCGTGCGTCCTTCCGGCGGCCCGCGGCGTCCTGGACGACGCCCAGCCTATAGCGGGCGCGCCAGTCGTCACCGGACGCGTCCGCTTCCGCCGTGTACCGAGCGATCAGCGGATCGGCGTCGGCTCGCGCGATACGTCCGCTCGGCGTGAGCTCCGTCTCGACCGGCGGCATCCCGCCCTCGGCGTCGAGCAGGCGTCCGAGCCGATCGGCTCCGAAGCCGAACATCATCTCGCGAACCAGAGCCCAGGCACCGATGGGTGCGAGCACGAGGAGCGTGATGCCCATGCCGACCGACACCGGTGTGCCGACGGAGATGAACATCACCGCGAGCCAGATCGCGACCGCGAGGTAGACCAGCAGCGCCGCCGCCATCAGGCCGACGCCGATCCGCGACATCACGAGCGGATGCCGATGTCGATCATGTGCTCGAGGCCGACGATCACACCGCGGGCCTGCAGCGCGAACGGCACGGCGAGGCGGATGCCCGGGGCGTACGCCAGCGCGGAATCGGTGGTGTCGTGCGTGAAGGTGAGCGACTCGCCGGGCCCGGACAGGATGACCTCCTGCTTCGCGACGACACCGGGCCGACGGAGCGAGTGGATCGGCACGCTGCCGACCTGCTGTCCCCGAGCACGCTGATCCGCGTGCGGAGCACTGACCGGCCCCTGCTCGGCGCGCGCGGCCGCGATCAGCTCCGCGGTGCGCACCGCAGTTCCGCTGGGGGAATCGATCTTCGTCTCGCGGTGCGCCTCGATGATCTCCGCGGAGCCGAAGAACGGCGCGGCAGCCGCGGCCAGAGCGGATCCGAGGACCGACCCGAGCGAGAAGTTGGGGATGAAGACCGCGCCGGTGCCGGCCGCCTCGACGAGCGGGCGCACCAGGGCGATGCGCTCGGCCGACCACCCGGAGGTCGCGACCAGCACGTTGATGCCGCGTTCGACGGCGGCCCGGACGACCTCGATGCTCACCTGCGGCGTCGAGGCGTCGACCACGAGATCGGCGCCCTCGAGCTCGGAGAGATCACTCGACGAGCCCAGCACCCGGCTCACCTCGAACCCCTCGAGCTCATCGATCACCGCTCCGATGATCGTGCCGAGCTTCCCGGTTCCGCCGACGAGGGCTACCTGCGTGGTCATGCGTCCAGTCTATTTCGCGGGCAGCAGGGTCCGGCCCGGGGCGCGCGGGGCCGCACCGGAGTCCGGATCGCGACCGGCGCTCTCCCCCGCCGTGCGTGGTAGCGTTCCCGTGATCGTGTTCCGGCAGGAGGAGGTGAGCCCCATGTACGCAGTATCCGCATCGGGTGCTCCCTCACAGCGCGCGATCCCGCGACCGGCGTAGTCGCGGCCGGGAGCCCCGCCCCGCATTTCGCGAAAGGCACTCCCATGGACATCCCGACTTCTCCCCCCTCTCTCCCCCGAACCCCCGCGCCGCGACTTTCGTCTGCTCCCGAGCCGGTCCTCGAAGGACGAGCCCTCGTCCTCGGTGGCGGCGGATCGGCCGGCAACGCCTGGCTGATCGGCGTCCTCGCCGGCCTCGCGGAAGGAGGGCTCGACGTCACGGCGGCTGACCTCGTCGTCGGCACCTCCGCCGGCGCGACCACCGCCGCACAGGTCACAGCCGTGCCCGCGAGGCACCTGCTGGACCAGATCCTCTCCGCACCCCTTCCCTCGACGTCGTCGCGGCCCGGCGGAGGCATGCGGCGTCCGCCCGTTACCGACCACCTGGAGCGCACGCAGCGGATCATCGACGGCTCGACCGGCATCGAAGACATGCGGCGGCGGATGGGGGCCTCAGCGATCGAGCTGTCCTCGGCCTCGCCGGGCGCCGGCACGCGGTGGCGGGAGACCGTCGCCACCCGGCTGCCGCGACCGGACTGGCCGGATCAGCGAGTGCTGATCACCGCCGTGGACGCGGACAGCGGCGAGCCCGTCCTCTTCGACCGACGCAGCGGTGTGGACCTCGTGGATGCCGTCGCCGCCAGCTGCTCCAGCGGATTCGCCTACGACATCGGCACCCACCGCTACATCGACGGCGGCTATCGTTCCAACGCCGACAACGCCGATCTCGCCTCCGGATACGCGAAGGTCCTCGTGCTGGCGCCCTTCGGCGGAGCATCGCGGACGCCCTCATCCTGGGGCACGCACCTCGCGGATCAGATCGCCGCGCTGAGGGCGACGGGGAGCACCGTGGAGACGATCTTCCCCGACAGCGCGTCACGCACCGCCTTCGGCGAGAACGTCATGGACCCGGCGACCCGCGTGCCCGCCGCGCAGGCCGGCTTCGCACAGGGTCGAGCAGTCGCCGCGTCGCTCGCCAGCTTCTGGAGCTGAGTCAGACCAGGAGCGCGTCGGGGATGCCGGTCCGCAGCTCGACCGGGAGGTGGCCGGTGTCGTTGTGCGTGAGCAGCGTCCACGGTCGTCCCTGCTTCTGGGCGATCACGGTCAGTCCGCAGTGGGACTGGTTCAGCGTCATCCACCGCCACTCGGGTGCCGAGAGGACCTCGCGGACGAACCAGGAGATCACGAAGTTGTGGGTGATGAGCACCTCGTGCACGTCGCCGGTCTTGCGGACGAGGAACTCGTTCACCGCGTCCGACATCTGCGCTCGACCGGCCTCGATCTCGGCCTCGGTCACCGAGCCGAAGAACGGCTCGAACACCGCGGGCGTCTCCTCGGTCATGCCCGTGGGCACGCAGTCGAAGAGAAGCGCGGTCGGCTCGGGGTCGACCGAAGGCAGCCTCGCCGCGATCGCTCGGGCCGTCTCGTTCGCACGTAGCAGTGGCGAATGCCAGACCGCGTCGAGGGGAAGGCCCGAGAGTCGATCGGCGATCAGTTCCGCCTGACGCTGCCCTCTCGGAGAGAGGGGTCCGTCGGCGAGACCATGCTCCGCATCCTGATGTTCACCGTGTCTGACCAGATATATGTAGTGCGTCACAACTCGCTCGCTTCATTGCCAGCATCCGCCGGGCCTCTCTCCCACCCTATGTCACGGGTGGGACGAAGCTCAGTTGCCGGCCCGGGTGAGGTCGGCGACCTGGCTCCGGGACAGCGAGACGCCCGCGCCCTGCATGAGCTCGTCGACGTGATCCGCGGCGAAGGCGTTCACGATCGGCGCGGCGATCGTGCGCTGCGCGAGGAGCCACGCGATCGACACGGCGGCCACGGGGACCGTGAGCTCTTCGGCGACCTGGTCGAGCGCCCGCAGGATCTTGATCCCGCGGCGGTTCAGATGCCCGCGCAGCTGCTCGCCGCGCACGCCGCGCGAGGTGAGGGCCTTATTGCGGTGCCTCCCGGACAGGAACCCGTGCTCGAGAGCGTGCGACGGCGTCACCGCGAGGTTCTGCGCGCCCGCCACGAGGCGCAGGTCGCCCTCGAACGGCTGACGACGGATGAGGTTGTACGGCGCGTCGATGACCTGGATGCGGGGGTAGCCCGCGGACGCGAGGATGCGCGCTTCGACCAGACGCTCCGGGGCGAGACCGAATGCGCCGAGTGCACCGATCTTGCCGGCGTCGGTCAGCCACTCGACGGTCGCGAGGGTGTCTTCGAGGTTCGTCGTCCCGTCGAGCGTGGCATCGAGGTACAGCACGTCGATGCGCTCGACGCCGAGCCGGGTGAGCGAGCCCTCGACCGCGCGCACGAGGTTGACGGAGCCGAGGCCCGGGTTGTCGGCGTGGGCGCCGATGCGCACGCTGAGGACCGCGCGATCCCGCTGCCCGCGGGAACGCAGCCACTGTCCGATGATGTGCTCGCTGCGACCCCCGGAGAAGCCGTCGGCCGTGTGGATCGCGTTGCCGCCGAACTCGACGTAGCGATCGAGGATCCCGTGGCTGGTCTCGAGGTCGACGTTCCAGCCGAACTCCGCGGCCCCGAGCATCAGCGGGAAGGTCTCGAACCCGGTCTCGCCGAGAGGGACGCGGATGGTCTCCCCTATTCCCGGTCCGATGATGGGGATCGGGGCGGACGGGTGCTCGGCGGCCGTCTCCTGGGCGCGATCCGCGGACGCTCCTGCGCCTACGCTGAACAACCGCATACTCTCTCACCCCCGCGTCGATCGGTGCGTTCCGACCTTCGTACCTGCTGATTCTGCACCCCCCGGTGCGTACTTCGAGGGTAAGCGACTTCGCGGAACGTCCTGACCAATCCGGGGAACGGCGCGGAAACGTCCGATAACGATTCGGTCACGCCGGAGACGACGAAGCCCGGGCACGTCCTGTGCGGACGGCCCGGGCTCCGGTTCGAGCTCTGCGCTTACTCGGCGGCGGCGTCCTCTGCAGGAGCTGCCTCCGCGGCGGGCGCGTCGTCGAGGACGGGCTCGAGCGAGAGCTTGCCACGGTCGTCGATCTTCGTGATCTTCACGAGGATCTTCTGGCCGACGGAGAGGACGTCATCGACGTTCTCGACCCGCTTGCCACCGGCGAGCTTGCGCACCTCGGTGACGTGCAGGAGGCCGTCCTTGCCCGGGAGCAGCGAGACGAACGCACCGAAGGTGGCGATCTTCACGACGGTGCCGAGGAACTGCTCCCCGACCTCCGGGTTGGTCGGGTTGGCGATCGCGTTCACCTGGGCACGGGCAGCCTCGGCCGAGGGGCCGTCGGTCGCGCCGATGTAGACGGTGCCGTCCTCCTCGATGGAGATCTGCGCGCCGGTCTCGTCCTGGATCGCGTTGATCGTCTTGCCCTTCGGGCCGATCAGCTCGCCGATCTTGTCGACCGGGATCTGGACGCTGATGACGCGCGGCGCGGTGGGCGCCATCTCGTCGGGAGCGTCGATCGCGGCGTTCAGCACGTTGAGGATCGTCAGACGAGCCTCGCGTGCCTGGGTCAGCGCGCCCGCGAGCACCGACGACGGGATGCCGTCGAGCTTCGTGTCGAGCTGGATGGCCGTGACGAACTCGCTGGTACCGGCGACCTTGAAGTCCATGTCGCCGAGAGCGTCCTCCGCACCCAGGATGTCGGTCAGAGCCGCGTAGCGGGTCTCACCGTCGACCTCGTCGGAGACGAGTCCCATCGCGATGCCGGCGACGGGGGCGCGCAGCGGCACACCCGCGTTCAGCAGCGACAGGGTCGACGCGCAGACGGAGCCCATCGACGTCGAGCCGTTGGAGCTCAGCGCCTCGGACACCTGACGGATGGCGTAGGGGAACTCCTCGCGGCTCGGCAGCACCGGCACGAGCGCGCGCTCGGCCAGGAAGCCGTGCCCGATCTCGCGACGCTTCGGCGAACCCACGCGGCCGGTCTCACCGGTCGAGTAGGGCGGGAAGTTGTAGTGGTGCATGTAGCGCTTGCTCGTCGTGGGCGACAGCGAGTCGATCTGCTGCTCCATCTTGAGCATGTTCAGCGTGGTGACACCCATGATCTGGGTCTCGCCGCGCTGGAAGATCGCGGAGCCGTGCACGCGCGGGATGACCTGCACCTCGGCGTCGAGCGGACGGATGTCCGCCAGACCACGGCCGTCGATGCGAGCGCCCTCGGTGAGGATGCGACCGCGGACGATCTTCTTCGTGACGGACTTGTACGCGGCGGAGAACTCCAGCGGAGCCGCGGCCGGCAGCGAGCCCGCCTCGGTGGCCTCGATGAGCTCGGCCTTGACGCGGTCCTTGATCGCGTCGTCAGCGGTCTGACGCTCGACCTTGTCGGCGATCTGGTAGACATCGCTGAGCTCGGCGAACGCGCGCTCGGAGACGAAGCTGTAGACCTCGTCGCTGTACGCGGGGAAGACCGGGTAGACGCCCGGCTCCTTCGACGCGGTCGCGGCGAGCTCGGCCTGAGCCTTGACGAGCTGGGCGATGAACGGCTTCGAGGCCTCGAGGCCCTGGGCCACGATCTCCTCGTTCGGCTTGGTGGCACCGGCCTTGATCAGGTTCCAGCTGCCCTCGGTGGCCTCGGCCTCGACCATCATGATGGCGACGTCTTCCGTGCCATCGGCCTTGGTGACGACGCGACCGGCGACGATCAGGTCGAACACGGCCTCCGAGACCTGCTCGGCGGTCGGGAACGCGACCCACTGGTCCGCGTGCTCGCCGTGACCGGGGATGAACGCGAGGCGCACACCGGCGACGGGGCCCGAGAACGGCAGACCCGAGATCTGGGTCGACGCCGAAGCGGCGTTGATCGCGAGAGCGTCGTAGAACTCGCCCGGTGCGATCGAGAGGACGGTGATGACGATCTGGACCTCGTTGCGCAGGCCGTCGACGAACGACGGACGCAGCGGACGGTCGATCAGACGGCAGACGAGGATCGCCTCGGTGGAGGGACGACCCTCACGACGGAAGAACGAGCCGGGGATCTTGCCGGCGGCGTAGGAGCGCTCCTCGACGTCGACCGTCAGCGGGAAGAAGTCGAAGCCCTCGCGCGGGTGCTTGCCTGCGCTGGTGGCCGAGAGGAGCATGGTCTCGCCGTCGAGGTAGGCGGCGACTGCGCCCTGAGCCTGCTGCGCGAGGCGGCCGGTCTCGAAGCGGATGGTGCGGGTGCCGAAGCGGCCGTTGTCGAGAACGGCCTCGGTGGCGGTGATTTCAGGACCTTCCAAGAGGTCTCTCCTTCTTTGTTTAGACTCGCGAGTCCATGTGACGCGCGAGCGTGTTCAAAGGAGCGGAGCGGAAGGGTTCGGGCGCGCGGGCATTCCCGCGAATGTCGCCTGCGCTGGCCACCAGTAGAAAGCCACCCGACATCCGCCGAGGAACCCACCACAGGGGACCAGCTTCTCCGCCGCTCGCTCCGTGAGTCGATGTGAAATTGTGCGGTTGACACACGTCAACCTCGTCCACCCTACCAGCGCAGGCCGCGAAAACCGCGTCCGGGCACGGGACCGCACGAGCGTCGCGGAGCGGACATGCACTCGCCATCGGCCGTTCACCTCGCAGACGTCGCGAGGAGAGGGACCCGGGCTGTGCTGAGTCCATGCGCATGTCAGTGATCGGCTGCGGGTACCTCGGTGCCGTGCACGCCGCCGCCATGGCCTCGATCGGACACGACGTCATCGGCATCGACGTCGACGAGCACCGGGTCGCCACGCTGGCATCCGGTGCGGCACCGTTCTTCGAGCCACGACTGTCCGAGCTCCTCACCGAAGGGCTCCGCTCCGGTCGGCTGCGGTTCAGCGGACGGATGGCGGATGCCGAGGGTGCGGAGGTGCACTTCCTCGCCGTCGGGACACCGCAGCTCCCCGGAGGTCACGCCGCAGACCTGCAGTACGTCGACGCCGCGCTCGAGTCGCTGCTCCCCCACCTCCGCCCGGGGGACGTGGTCGCCGGGAAGTCGACCGTGCCGGTCGGCACCGCGGCGCAGCTGTCGGCGCTGATCGCGGACAGCGGCGCGACCCTGGTGTGGAACCCCGAGTTCCTCCGCGAGGGCTGGGCGGTGCACGACACCCTGACCCCGGACCGTCTGGTGGTCGGTGCGGAGCCGGATGCGGAGGGGCGGCGCGCCGTCGACGTGCTCCGTGAGGCGTACGCACCCGCGATCGCCTCGGGCACCCCGTTCCTGGTGACCGACCTCGCCACCGCGGAACTGGTCAAGGGCGCGGCGAACGCGTTCCTCGCCACCAAGATCTCCTTCATCAATGCCATGGCCGAGATCGCCGAGGCCTCCGGTGCCGACGTGTCGCTGCTCGCCGACGCACTCGGCCACGACTCCCGGATCGGCCGACGCTACCTCGGCGCCGGGATCGGCTTCGGCGGCGGCTGCCTCCCGAAGGACATCCGCGCGTTCGCGGCGCGCGCGGAGGAGCTGGGACGCGGCGAGGCCGTCGGCTTCCTCCGCGAGGTCGACGCCATCAACCTCCGCCGCCGCGACCGCGCGGTCCAACTCGTCGTCGACGCACTCGGCGGGCTCGTCTTCGGACGGCGGATCGCGGTCCTGGGCGCGGCGTTCAAGCCGTTCAGCGACGACATCCGAGACTCCCCCGCCCTCGACGTCGCGGTACGACTGCGCGGACTCGGCGCCGACGTGGTCGTGACGGACCCGGCGGCCATCGACAACGCCATGGCCGCGCACCCGCAGCTCGGGTACGCACGGCACCGGGACGACGCGCTCCGGGAGGCGGACGCGGTCGTCATCGTCACCGAGTGGGACGAGTACCGCCGCGACCTCTCCCCCGTGCACGCGGGCGGCCTCGTCCGCGGACGGATCATGGTCGACGGCCGCAACTGCCTCGACGCCGCGGCCTGGCGCGCGGCCGGCTGGCAGTACCACGGCATGGGCCGACGCTGACTCCCGGACCCTGCGTCGGCGCCGGCTTCTGCTGACGCAGACGCCCGGAGGCCCCTCAGCCGACGGAGACCCTCAGCCGACGGAGACCCCGCGCCCGGCGGTCGCCCGGCCGAGGTACACGTAGTCGTCGTGCTTCGCCGACCGCCCGTCGCCCGCGGCCCGACCGTGCAGACGACGCCAGACCCACGGCAGCGCGTGCCGCCGCCACCACACGCCGGCGCCGATGGCCTCGTGCTCGTGCAGTGCGGCGTCGAGGGCTCCGAGAGCGTCCGCGTCCGGCACCCCGAGCATCTCGCCCGCCCGATAGGCGAGGAAACGATGCCCTCTGCTGCTGAGGTGCACGAGGTCCTCCCCCCAGTTCGGCCGCTCACCCAGCGTCGGATGCAGGTCGGTGTCGATGAGGATCGCCCCCGTGCGCGTCGCGATCCCCGCCAGCGCGGTCGCGAAGGCGGCGAACCGCCGCGTGTAGATCGCCGCGGCACGGCGCCCGGGGAGGAACGGGGTGACCAGGAGCACATCGGCGCCGATCCCCCGCAGGCGCCGCACCGTGTCTTCGACCTCCGCGGCGAGCGCGGACACGTCGACCCGGTGCTTCACGAGATCGTTGGCGCCGATCAGGATCGAGACCAGGTCCGGACGCAGCTCGAGGGCGCGCTCGAGCTGGGTGCCCGAGACGTCACGGACCCGCTTCGATCGGATCGCGAGGTTCGCGTAGTGCAGCCCTCCCTGCGCGGCGAGCAGGAGGGCGAGGCGATCCGCCCATCCGCGCAGGGCGCCGTCGGGTGCGGGGTCGCAGAGCCCTTCCGTGAGGGAGTCGCCCAGCGCGACGAAGCGACGCCAGCGACGGGCGGCGACCGGGGCGGGCGGCTCCGGTCGGACGACGCGGCGAGCGCGGGCACCGGCATCCGCACGATGCAGGGTCCGCGCCTCCTCGAAGTGGTCGAGCAGCTGATCGCACACGCTGGCCCAGCTGCGTCCCTGCACGGCCTCGCGGCCGGCCTTCCCGAAGGCGCGGCGCTTGCGGGCGTCTCCGGCGAGGTCGGCGACGCGCATCCGCAGGTCGTCCAGGTCACCGGGCCGGTAGAGCCACCCGTCGATGCCCATGCGCACGAGGTCGAGCGGGCCGCCCTTCCCGGTCGCGATCACCGGGACACCGCTGGCGTGCGCCTCCTGCAGCGTCTGCCCGAACGTCTCGCTCTCCCCGGGGTGCACGAACAGGTCGAAGGAGGCCATGGCTGCGGCGAGCGCGTCACCTCCGAGGTGTCCGAGGAACAGGGCGTCCGGCAACAGCGTCTCCAGCCGCGCTCTGCTGGGGCCGTCTCCGACGATCACGAGGCGGGTGCCCGGGATGCCCCGCAGTGCGGCGAGGTCCTCGACCTGCTTCTCGGGAGCGAGACGGCCGACATAGCCGATCACCACGTCCGTGTCCCACTGGGCGCGGAGGAGCGCATCCCGGCGCGTGGGCTGGAAGCGCTCCGCGTCGACGCCCCGTCCCCAACGACGCACCCGGTCCACGCCGAGTGCCGCGAGCTGCTGGGCCGACTCGGCGGAGGGCGCGAGGGTGAGCGTCGCCCGTCGGTGCAGCCGCGCGATGTGCGTCTGGGCCATGCCCGTGGTGGCGGCGATCCGGTAGCGCTCGGTGTAGGCCGCGACATCGGTCTGATAGGCGGCGACGCTGGCCACGTCGAGACGCTGGGCCGCGAGAACCCCTCGCCAGCCGAGGGCGAACGGCGAGGCGAGGTGCACGACATCGGGGCGGAAGCCGCGCAGGGAGGCCGCGACCCGATGCGCGGTCGACGTGCCCACCCGGACGTTCCGATAGCCGGGCAGCGGCAGGCTCGGGATCGCCTGGATCGGTGCCCCGTCGACCTCGGCGGGGATGCCGACGGCTGCCGGGGCGACGACGTGGGCGTCGTGTCCCCGCTGCTCGAGGTGCCGCAGGATCTGCAGCACGGAGCCGGTGACGCCGTTCATGTGCGGAAGGAAGGATTCCGTGACGATCGCTACTCTCACAGCCCCAGGATGACGCCGCGGAGCAGGCCCGCTCGCCGCAAACGGCCTCCGGCACCAGATGTTCACCGGATGCTGGACGGCGGGTCACCGGCTATCCGGCCTTTGGTTCCCGTTCACCGACCGCAGGCACAGTGGACGCGTGCCGACCGATCTTCTGACCGCATCCCTCGCCGGCCCGTGGAGTCTCGCGCTGATGTGTCTGCTCGTGGTCGGGGATGCGTTCTTCGTCGTCCTGCCCGGAGAGATCGCCGTGACCGCGTTGGGCGCGCTGGCCGCGACGACGGGGACGCCCCCGCTCTGGGCCGTGGTCGTGTGCGCGGCCGCCGCCGCGACGGTCGGCGATGCGTGCTGCTACCTGATCGGACGGCTGGTCGGCACGGAGCGCTGGCGCTGGATGCGCGCGCCCCGGGTGCAGCAGGCCCTCTCCTGGGCGCGGCGTCGCCTGGACGGGGGCATGGCCACGGTGCTGTTCACCGCCCGCTTCGTGCCCTTCGCCCGGCTCGCGATCAACCTCGTCGCCGGAGCCTCGCGGATCCATCCTCCGCGCTATCTCGCCCTCGTCGCGCTGGCCGCCACCGGGTGGGCGCTCTACCAGGCGGCGGTGGGTGCGGCCGTCGCAGCGATCCTCCCCGGCGGACCGCTCGTCGCCGTGCCGGTGTCGATCGTGATCGCCATCGGTCTCGGGGTGCTGATCGACCTCGCCGTACGACGCACCAGAGGGTGACCCTCCGCACTCGGTGCTCTAGGCTCGGGGCATGAGCACCGAAGAAGGCGCCACCTCCGCTGAGGAGATGAAGCGCAAGTTCAAGGAAGCGCTCGAGAAGAAGAACGCGCACCACCGGGAGGGCGAGGCACACCTCGACGGCGACTCCGCCGTGCACAGTGCGAACGCCCCGCAGACCCGACGCGAGTTCCGACGCAAGAGCGGTTGACCGCGCGGATGCGGGAGCCGGCGTCACCGGACTCCCGCATCCCTCTCTCCTGTCAGCCGCGCTCGGCGCGAGCCCTGGCCCGCGCCTCCTTCGCCGCCATCTCCGCGACGGCGGCCTCCCGCAGCTCCTGCACGTCGGAAGCCTGCGGGGCATCAGCGCTCCCGTGCGCATCGACGCCGTCCAGCAGCGACTCGTCGAACGGCAGCTCCCCGCCGAGGACACGACGCACCCGGTCCCTGTCGATCTGCTTCGTCCAGGTGCCGATCAGCAGGGTCGCGACCGCGTTGCCGGTGAAGTTGGTCAGGGCGCGCCCCTCCGACATGAACCGGTCGATCCCGACGATGACCCCGACGCCGTCGACCAGGTCGGGGCGGTAGGCCTGCAGACCTCCGGCGAGCGTGGCGAGTCCGGCGCCGGTGACGCCTGCTGCTCCCTTGCTCGCGATGATCATGAACACCAGCAGACCGATCTGCTCGCCGATCGACATGGGCTGCCCCATCCCGGTCGCGATGAACAGCGACGCCATCGTCAGGTAGATCGCCGTCCCGTCGAGGTTGAACGAGTAGCCGGTCGGCACGGTGATGCCCACGACGGGCTTGGAGACGCCGACGTACTCCATCTTCGCGATCAGGCGCGGGAGGGCCGACTCCGAGGAGGAGGTGCCGACGATCAGCAGGTACTCCCGGGCGAGGTACTTGATGAGCGCGAAGATGTTCACCCGCGTCACGGCCCACAGCAGCGTGCCCAGGATCACGACGATGAACAGGATGCACGTGATGTAGAACGCGACCATCAGGGTGCCCAGACTCCAGATCGCGGCGACGCCCGTCTTGCCCACGACCGCGGCGATCGCGCCGAAGGCTCCGAGGGGCGCGAGCCACAGGATCATGCCGAGGATGCGGAAGACCAGCTTCTGGAGCTGCTTGACCGCCTCCATGATCGGGGCGCCGCGCTCGCCGAGACCCTGCAGCGCGAACCCGACGAGGAGCGCGATGAACAGCACCTGCAGCACGCTCTCCCCCGTGAACGCCGAGAAGAACGTCGCCGGGATGATGCCCAGGATGAACTCCTGCGTCGTCTTGGCCTCCGCCTCGACGGCGTCATAGGTCGACGAGGCCATGTCGAGTCCGGCCCCGGGGTGGATGATGTTGCCGACGACCAGTCCGATCGCGAGGGCGAACGTCGACATCACCATGAAGTACAGCAGCGCCAGTCCGCCGATCTTGCCGACGGTCGCCGCCTTGGCGATCGAGCCGACCCCGACCACGATCGTGCAGAAGATGATCGGCGCGATCATCATCTTGATCAGCGCCACGAAGCCCTTGCCCAGTGGTTCGAACGCCTGCCCGACCTCCGGCCAGACCAGGCCGACGACCGCGCCGAGCACGACCGCGAGAAGCACGGACACGTAGAGCCAGGTGTGTCGGTCCCATGACTGCTTCCCGCGCCGCCAGTGGAACTTCGGCAGTGAGAATCCTGTTGTGAGCGCCATCGCGTCCTCCTCGATCATCGACGTCGTCGTCTGGGTGGGCGGCTGCCTCGCCGCCGATCGGTATCCACGGTCACCGACTTCGCTCCGGGATCCGATTTGTGGTCGTATTGGTCTCGGCACGGATCATCGGCGATCGGAGGAGAGCGATGGCGCACACCTCCCCGGCGCGCAGCACCGCCTCACGCGTGTTCCTCGTCCTGCTCGGCGCGGCCGTGCTGATCGGCGCCCTCGTGGCGGTCTTCCTCGTCACCGATGCGCAGCGGGCGATCCGATCGGAGGCCGAGCGGGTGACCGCCTCCACCGCCGCCGCGTTCGCCGCCTCGCCCGTGGTCGTCGACGGGCTGCGCTCCTCGGACGACGCCGCGACGACGAGCATCCTCGAGCCCTATTCGCTGGCCGTCATCGACGACGCGGGACTCGACTTCATCACGATCATGGACGTCGACGGCATCCGCCTCACCCACCCCGACACGGACCAGATCGGCGGGCACTACCTCGGCACCATCCCGACGACCCCGCGCACGCTCACCGAGGAGTTCACCGGAACGCTCGGCCCGTCCGTGCGCACGATCGTGCCGGTCTCCGATTCCGACGGCGAGCTGCTCGGCTGGGTGGCCGCGGGCGTGACGACCGAGTCCATCGCCGACACCCTGCTCCGTCGGCTGCCGCTGTCGCTCGGGATCACCGTCGGCCTGGTCGCGCTCGGCGCCGGCGGAGCGCTGATCGCCCGTCGTGTGACACGGCGGATCACCGGCGATCTGCCACCCGGTCAGCTGCGGGACGCCGTGTCGTCCTACGAGTCGATCCGCACGCTGGGCGAAGCACTGCGGGCGCAGACCCACGAGCACGGGAACCGGATGCACGCCGCCGTGGCGCTGCTCGAACTGGGACGCAGCGCCGAAGCGATCGAGATCCTCACGGAGACCTCGCGGCAGAGCCAGTCGCTCGTGGACCAGGTCACCGCGCGCCGACACGGCGACCCCGCGGTGGGCGCCCTGCTGCTCGGCAAGGCCTCGCAGGCCAAGGAGCGCGGCATCGACTGGCGGGTGCACATCGAGCCCGACACTCCCCGCACGCCCCTGTCCCCCGTCGACGCGGTGTCGGTGCTCGGCAACCTCGTGGACAATGCGATGGACGCGGCCGCCGAGTCCGACGACCGCTGGGTCGCGGTGTCGCTGCGTCCGGACCCGGGCGGCGGGATCATGCTCGAGGTCTCGGACAGCGGCCCCGGCATCCCGGAGGCACTCCGTTCGCGGATCTTCGATCAGGGCTACTCGACGAAGCCGACCGATGCACAGGGGCGCGGCGTCGGATTGGCGCTCGTACGTTCGGTGGTCACCGGCGCGGGCGGATCGGTCACGCTGAGCGGCGAGCCGACGACGTTCCGCGTCGTGCTCCCCGCCGCGAGGGCACGGAGGTCACGGTCATGATCCGCACGCTGATCGTGGACGACGACGCCCTGACGCTCGAACTGCACCGCGACTACGTGGCACGCCTGGACGGGTTCGTCGCCGCCGGGGAATGCAGCAGCGCACGTGCCGCTCTCACCGCGGTGCTCGAACGACCAGGGGCCGACGCGTTCGACCTGGTCCTGCTCGACATCACGATGCCCGACGGCTCCGGGATCGACGTGCTGCGTGCACTGCGCACCCGCGCCGCAGCCACCGACGTGATCGCGATCACGGGCGTGCGCGATGCCGACACCGTGCGGCAGATGGCGGCGCTCGGCGTCTTCCAGTACCTCGTCAAGCCGTTCCCGTTCGCGGTGTTCCGAGAGCGGATGGAGCAGTACCGCGCGCACCGGGACCAGGCGCGCACGACGGAGGGCGAGGCGACACAGGCCGAGATCGACGCGCTCCTCGGCCGTTCCACCGGCACGATCACCGTCCCCAAGGGGCTCTCGGCGGCCACACTCGACCGGGTCCGTGCGGCGTTACGCACGGACGGGCCGCTCTCGGCGAGCGAGGCGGCGGAGAGGCTGGGCATGTCCCGCGTCTCGGTGCGTCGATACCTGGAGCACCTCGTCGCCGCAGGCGTGGTCACGCGGGGTGCACGCTACGGCGGACGAGGACGCCCCGAGACCGAGTACGACTGGAAGCGGCCGTCCGCACCGTCGATGTGAGATCAGCCGGGCAGCCGACCGTCATGGAGCACCCGCTCCGGATCGAATCGCGCGCGCAGCTCGCGGAGGCGGGCGATGTCGTCGGCGGAACCGCAGCGGTCGAGCGTCTGCCCGGGCTCCAGGAACGTCGTCACGGTCTGCGCGGCCTCGTCGGGACGCAACAGCTCCCGGAACGCCTCCAGACTCGCGTCCCCCGGTTCGGTCGGCACACCGGGGATCACCGGTGCGAGCGCGTGCAGCAGCCACCCGGCCGACTCCAGCGACGCGAACCCCGAGCGTCGAGGAGCGTCCAGTGCGCCACCCAGCATCCGGATGTCGATGCCCATGAGCGGCCACTGCTCCGGCAGCTCCCGGAAGTCGAGGAGCGCGTCGATGGTCGCATCGTCGAGCACGGTGAGCGCCATCGATGCGCCGCGGCTCGGCGTGGGATCGGTCGGCTCGTTCGACGCGGCCGCGAGAGCCGCCGGGGACGTGGGTCCGGTGACGTCGCGGCGCACGCCGCCCGCACGGCGCACCGCGTCGATCAGCGCCTCCTGCGGGCCGTCGACGGACAGCGCCTGGACCGTGAGGAAGCTGCGCCCCCTGATCTCCTCGGGGAGCTGCGGGGCGTCCGGCATCCGCATCGAGTTGACGAAGACGTTCAACGTCGAGGGCGCGGAGGCGGCGAGGTCGCGAACGGCCCGGACGACGGCGGGAGCGTCGGCCACGTCGAACGTGAGATTCGCTCCCCAGACGTCGGGCGCCGGGACCAGCTCGATCTCGAGCGCCGTCACGATCCCGACGAGGCCTCCCGCCCCGCGCAGGGCCCACAGGAGGTCGGGGTCGGCGGCGTCATCGACACGCTCGTGCGTGCCGTCGGTGCGCAGCACCCAGGCCGCGCGCAGGTTGTCGGAGCCGAGGCCCGCGGTGCGGCTGAACCAGGAGTGACCGCCGCCCACGGTGTATCCGGCGACGCTCACGACGGGACTGGTGCCGGCGGGCGCCACCCACCCGCTGCCTTCCAGCGCATCGACGACCCGGCCCCAGCGCACGCCGGCGCCGACCGTGAGGACTCCGCGCTCGGCGTCGATCTCGAGAGCGTCGAAGGCGTGCATGCGCACGAGCACCGCACCGCTCAGGTCGCCCGACGCTCCGTGCCCGCGAGGCTGCACGGCCAGGCGCAGACCGGACCGGCGGGCCGCGTCGAGCAGCATCCGGAGGTCGTCCACATCGGCGGGCGCGGCGACGGCCGCGGGGCGCTGCTCGATCGCGAGATTCCACGGCCGACGGGCCGTCTCGTAGTCGACGTCATCGGGAAGGAGGAGGGTGCCGGTCAACTGCTCCTGAAGCGCGACGAGCGCGGGGTGTGTGGGCATGGCGCCACCGTACGACATCCCTCGGACATCGTCGATGGCGCCCTGCGCGACTCACTCGCCGGCGAGACCGCCCAGCATGTGCCCGAAGGAACGCCCCTCACCCAGGTACGTCGCGGGGTCGTAGGGATCGACGACGGCGGTCTCCTGCCGACGCGCGATCGCGTCGGCGAGCTCGCGCGCGCCCTTCTCGACCCGCTTGCCGAGCGGGGCGACGTCGTCGCCCGCGCCGCCCCAGTCACTCGACGCCGCGAACACGCCGGTCGAGACGGCTTCCGCGTGCAGGTAGGCGAACAGGGGACGGATCGCGTAGTCGATCGCGAGGGAGTGCCGTGCGGTACCGGCGTTCGCGCCGATCAGCACCGGCTTCCCGCTCAGGGCGTCCGGGTCGAGCACGTCGATGAACGACTTGAAGAGTCCGGAGTAGCTGGTCGAGAAGATCGGGGTCACGGCGATGAGGGCGTCGGCCGACACCACCGTGTTGATCGCGGTCTCCAGCGCCGCCGGCGCGAACCCCGTCAGCATGTTGTTCGTGATGTCGTGCGCGTAGTCGCGCAGCTCGATCACGTCGACGCTGGCCTCGATGTCGTGCTCGGCGAGCGCCTTCACGGTCTCGGCCGCGAGGCGATCAGCGAGCATCCGGGTGGACGACGGGTTCGACAGGCCCGCCGCGACGACGGCGATGCGACGCGTGGTCATCTCAGGCCTCCTTCCGGCCGAGCCCGAATGCCGCACCGGCGGGTGCGGGCGTGTCCTGGTACGGCGAGTCACCGGTCAGGTTGTCGCCGCGGTTCGCACCGGGGCGAGCCTGGCGGGTGGGTCCGTCGCCGAACTCCGCCTTCACGCGCGCGGCGTGGGTGGGCGCGTCGGGCACCGACGCAGGACGGTCCTTCGCGAGCTCCTTGCGCAGCACCGGGACCACCTCGGAGCCGAGGATGTCGAGCTGCTCCAGCACCGTCTTCAACGGCAGACCGGCGTGGTCGATCAGGAACAGCTGGCGCTGGTAGTCGCCGTAGTGCTCGCGCATCCCGGCGTAGCGGTCGATCACCTGCTGCGGCGACCCCACGGTGAGCGGGGTCATCTCGGTGAAGTCCTCCATGCTCGGGCCGTGGCCGTACACCGGGGCGTTGTCGAAGTACGGACGGAACTGATTCACCGCATCCTGCGACTTCGCGGCCATGAACACCTGGCCGCCGAGGCCGACGATCGCCTGCTCCCGCGTGCCGTGGCCGTAGTGCTCGAAGCGCTGACGGTACAGCTCGATCAGACGCTGGTAGTGCTCCTTCGGCCAGAAGATGTTGTTCGCGAAGAAGCCGTCACCGTAGTAGGCGGCCTGCTCGGCGATCTCCGGCGTGCGGATGGAGCCGTGCCAGACGAAGGGAGCGATGCCGTCGAGCGGGCGGGGCGTCGAGGTGAAGCCCTGCAGCGGGGTGCGGAACTTTCCCTCCCAGTCGACCACGTCCTCGCGCCACAGCTTGTGCAGCAGCGCGTAGTTCTCGATCGCGAGCGGAAGGCCCTGGCGGATGTCCTGGCCGAACCACGGGTAGACGGGTCCGGTGTTGCCGCGGCCGAGCATGAGGTCCATGCGTCCGTCGGACACGTGCTGGAGCATCGCGTACTCCTCGGCGATGCGCACCGGGTCGTTCGTGGTGATGAGCGTGGTCGACGTGGAGACGATGAGGCGCTCGGTCTGCGCGGCCAGTGCCGCGAGGAACGTGGTGGGGCTGGAGGACCAGAACGGCGGGTTGTGGTGCTCGCCGATCGCGAAGACGTCGAGGCCGACCTCTTCGGCGTGCACGGCGATGGCCGTCGTCGCCTTGATGCGCTCCTGCTCGCTGGGGGTGATCCCCGTGGTGGGATCGCGGGTGATGTCGCTGACCGACATGATGCCGAACTGCATCGCCTGCGCGCCTGACTGCTCGCTCATGATTGCTCCGTGCTCTCCGAAGCGGATGTCTGCCATCCGTTTCTATTCATGTGAATGTATCTGTGTCAACGCGCTCACAGCAACTTTATTCCCGGCCTGTAGCCTCGAACGATGAGCAGTGCCGGTGCCGACATCTCAGGGCCCACCACGGGAACGATTCCTCGCAAGCGACGGCGCGTGCCGTTCTGGGACAACGCGCGATACGTCTGCATCGTCATGGTCGTCCTGGGGCACGCGATCCAGCGACTCATCTACGACTCCGACATCGCCTTCGCGTTCTACCTCGCGCTGTACGCGTTCCACATGCCCGCGTTCGCGATCATCTCCGGGTACTTCTCGAAGTCCGGATCGCCCACCAAGACCCAGATGGCGCGGGTGATCACCGACATCATCCTCCCCTATGTGATCTTCGAGACGCTGTGGACGCTCACGAAGTGGCTCGTCGAGGGCGAGGCGACCCCGAACTTCACCAAGCCGAGCTGGACGCTGTGGTTCCTGCTCGCCCTGGGCATCTTCCGGCTCGTGCTGCCCTACCTCGCGCTGCTGCGCTGGCCGCTGCTGTGGACCGTCGTGATCTCGATCGGTGCGGGCTACCTCCCCAACGTCGACAGCACCTTCTCGCTGTCGCGCACCCTCGGCCTCCTCCCGTTCTTCGCGCTCGGCTGGTGGCTCCGCGAGCACGACATCGTCGACCGCCTGCGGCTGCTGGACTTCCGTCCGTGGTGGATCCGCGCCGTCGCGGTCGCGGTGTTCGCGGCGACGGGCTGGGCGGCGTGGAACTGGCTGCCGCTGTGGCAGGCCGTCGACCTGCGGCACTGGCTCTTCTACGAGGACTCGTACGCCGATCTGGTCGGAGAGCAGTGGTGGGCGGGAGCGATCCGCATCGCCCTCATGCTGCTGGCCGTGGTGCTGTGCGCCGCCTTCTTCGTCCTGATCCCCCGCGGCTCGTACTGGTGGACGACGTTCGGGCAGTACACGATGTACGTCTATCTGCTGCACTCCTTCGTGCTCTATCCGTTCCGCGAGACCGGCGCGCTGCGCGACCTGGAGCCGACCTGGATCTGGCTTCCCCTGGTCACGGTGCTCGCCGTCGTCGTCGCACTGCTCCTGGCCACCAAGCCGATCAGGTGGCTCTTCCGTCCCCTCGTGGAACCGCGCCCGCGCTGGCTGTTCATCGATCCCGCCCTCACCGCCCGCGAGGGACGGCGGAACGACCCCACCGGCTCGCGACGGCCCCGCTGAGCCGGAGCGGATAGCCTCGTGAGTGTGAGCAACGCCGAGATCGTCCGTGACCGCATCGTCGACGAGGTGGCGGCGTCCGGGTTCGACGCACACGGTCTCCACGTCCGCGTCGGAGCGGACACCGCGGAGCATCGCTGGACTCCGGACGTCCGGGAGGACATCCACTCGGTCGCGAAAGGCGTCTGCGTGCTGGCTGCCGGCTTCGCCGTCGACGAGGGCGCGGTCTCGCTCGACGAGCCCGTCTCGGCGCTCCTCGACGGCTTCGCGTTCGGGCCGGGCACCGATCAGGTGACCCTGCACCATCTGCTGACGATGACCAGCGGCGTCGACCTCCCGTGGTCGGACACCCTGATGACCGACTGGCCCGACCTGGCCCGGGAGTTCCTGCAGCGGCCCTCGGCCGGACGCGTCTTCCAGTACTCGGACGCCAGCACGTACACCGCGATGACGGCGCTGGCCGCCCGGGTCGGCGACGTGGGCGACTACCTGGTCCCCCGCCTGTTCGCCCCGCTCGGCATCGACGACGTCGACTGGGAGCGCAGTCCGAACGGGCGCATCGTCGCCGGCGGCGGCCTGGCGCTGCGCACCGAGGAGCTCGCGCGCCTCGGCCGGCTCATCCGCGACCGCGGGATGTGGGAGGGGCGCCGGCTGCTCTCGGCGCACGGGATCGACGGGATGCACAGCGACTGGGGCGTCGCCGGAGACGGCGAATCCTACGATCGCTACGCCCTGGCCGGCTGGGGTGGCCCGGGGCCGGGCTGGCGGCTGCACGGCGCCTACGGCCAGCTGCTGATCTTCCTCGACGACGCCGTGGTCACGATCACGGCGGACGACCACTTCCGCGCCGACGCCATCGCCGCCTTCGTCATGGAGACGCTCGTCGCCGTCTCCGAGTCCTGACGCGTCAGGCGAACAGCCCGGCGCCCACGTAGGACCCCGGCTTCGCGCCCGCCGGCACGGCCCAGATGCCGGAGCCGACGTGCCGGATGTACTCGTTCATGAGATCCGTCGACAGTCGGCGCTGCAGCGAGATGAACTGCGCGGGGTCGCGCTGATACGACAGGAAGAACAGTCCGGCGTCGAGGCGCCCGAGCGTGTTGTTCCCGTCGACGTAGTTGTAGCCGCGTCGCAGGATGCGGATCCCGTCGTTCTGCTCCGGGTGCGCAAGACGCACGTGGCTGTTCGCATCGATGGCGGTGCCGTGGAAGTCGGGCGCCGTGAACTCGTCCCCGCCGGAGAGCGGTGCCCCGTCCCCCTTGTCCCGGCCGATGATCGTGTCCTGCTCGGCGAGCCGCACCCGGTCCCACGTCTCGATCAGCATGGCGATCTTCCTGGCCACGAGGTACGAGCCACCCGCGAGCCACGCCGGCTCATCCTTCGTGGACACCCAGACGTGATCGTCCAGCGCCTCCGTGTCGTCGGCCAGGATGTTCGCGGTGCCGTCCTTGAAGCCGAAGAGGTTCCGCGGTGTCGCCTGCGCCGCCGTGGTGCGCGAGGTCTTGCCGAAGCCGAGCTGTGACCAGCGCAGGCGCGCCCGCCCGAAGGCGATGCGGCTCAGGTTGCGGATCGCGTGCACCGCGACCTGCGGGTCGTCGGCACATGCCTGGATGCAGAGGTCGCCGTGCGAGGTCTGCGGATCGAGGTCGTCGCCGAGGAAGGCCGGCAGGCGCTCGAGGCCCGCGGGGCGCTGCGCCGCGATGCCGTAGCGGTCGCCGTCCTCGTTCTCGAACAGACCGGGACCGAAGCCGAACGTGATCGTGAGCCCTGCGGCAGGCAGGCCGAGCGCCTCTCCGGTGTCGTCCGGCGGAGCTTCGGCCGGACCGCCGACCGCGCCGGTCGCACTGACCTCGAGCCCCTGCACCATGCGGGAGGCCGCGTACGACCAGTCCTGCAGCAGGGAGATCAGGTCATCCCGATCGGTGCGGGGCATCATGTCGAAGCTCGCGAAGTGCAGGTGGTCCTGGACCGGTGTCGTGATTCCGGCCTGGTGCGCCCCGAAGAACTCGTACGCGGCGTGCGCGTCCTCCGTGGCCCGCGCCCGTCCGATCGCCACACCTCCGGTGAGCCCGGCTCCCGCTCCGACGGCGAGTCCTGCGACACCGCCGCCGATGGCCAGTCCGAGCAAGCCGCGCCTGCTCAGACCGGTAGGAGCGGATGCCGCATCCGTCGATGCCTCTTCGGGTGCGGCATCCGCCTCTGGTTCGTTCACGTCCGTGATGGTACCTCGTCGGATCAGCGGTCGGCTGATCAGTCCAGGACCGTGCTGGTGAGCTGCGAGAGCGGCTCGGCGAGGGCGTTGATCAGATCGGTGAACTCGCGCTTGTCGTCGTCCGTGAGGTCGGCGTAGGCGACGAAGCCGTCGGTCAGCGACCCGTGCTCGGCGAGCGAGTCCTCGAGAGCGGCGTAGCCGGACTCGATCTCCTTGACGAGGGCCTCTCCGTCCGCGCCCTGCGCGTCCGCGAAGTCCTGCACGAGCGAGAAGGCCATCTTCGAGCCCTCGACGTTCGCGGCGAAGTCGTAGAGGTCGGTCCCCGACCACCAGTCCTCCTCGCCCGAGATCTTGCCGGTCGCGACCTCGTCGAGCAGCGCGATCGCACCGTTCGAGATGCCGCCGATGCCCTGGTCGTCGAGCGCCGTGGTGAAGTCGTCGGAATGCACGTAGTCGTACAGCTCCTGCACGTCGGCGAGCAGCAGGTCACCGTAGTCGGCGCGCTCCTCCGGCGTCGACGGCGCCCAGTCCTGACGCGCCGGGGTCTCGCCGTCAGCGTTCAGCGCGTCGGCCGCCGGCACCCACAGGTCCTTCTCGATGCGGTGGAAGCCCGTCCAGTCGAGGCCCTCGGCCACGGCGTCGACCTCGCGGTAGTCGATGCGGGGGTCGAGGTCGCCCAGGGCCTCGGCCACCGGCTCGATGCGCTCGTAGAACGCGCGGGTCTGCGGGAAGAGCGTGCGTGCGGTCTCGTCGTCACCCGACTCGTACGCGGCGACGAAGTCCTCGACGGCCGGGACGAGCTGGCCGACCTGGTCCTTGACGAAGGCAGCGTACAGATCGACGGCCTTCTGCTTCTGCTCGGCATCCGGGCCGTCCACCGCGACGCGGTCGCCGGTGACGGTGAACGCGGCCTTGCCGACGCCCTCGCCGATCATGCCCGGCTTGCAGAGGGTGAAGTAGTCCCCCGGCTGCGCGACGACGGTCAGCTTCCGCGATGCGGCGGGGGCGATGTTCTCGACCTCGCCGACGATGCGCAGCCCGTCCTCGGCCAGCAGGTAGAACTCCGAGACCTGGTCGGTGTCGTTCTTGACGTCGAAGGTCAGCGTGCCGCTCTTCGCGGTCGCCGCCGAGACGGCGCAGTCGCCGTCGGTGGACGAGACGTCGAAGGCCGCGCCGGCCTCGGCATCGCTCTTCGCGACGCATCCGCTCAGGATGAGGGCTGCGGCGCCGGTGGCGGCCAGCACCCCCAGGAACCGGTGCGAGGTGGTCATGCTGCTCCTTGATGTGAGAGGGAGGGAGAATCGGAGGTCGGCGTGGACGGACCCTGCGACTTCGAGGGGCGCCGCGAGCGGAGACCGCGGACGTACAGCCCGCCGACGAGGGAGATGTAGAGGGCCCAGGCGACGATCTGCAGCCAGGTCATCGCGGGCATGAACCCGACCGTCGCCTGCAGGATCGATGCGAGCGCGCCGCCGGGAGCGATGGTCGCCGAGATGTCGAACGCCCAGCCGAACGGGAACGCGGCCCAGCCGACGGCCACCCCACCGGTGACCGCGTCGATCGGCGCCAGGGCGGTGAACGGCCCGGGAAGCGCACCGGCCTCCTGCAGATCCTTCAGCGCATAGGCGAGCACGCCGGCCGCCACGATCACGAGGAATCCGCCCGTCCACGCGAAGAACCGCCGGAGGTCGAGACGCACGGCGCCCCGCGAGATCAGCCAGCCGATGATCACGGCCACGATCAGGCCGAGCAGCGCACCCAGCAGGGCGGAGGGCGCGTCGCCGAACGACTGCACCATCGACCACAGCAGCAGGGTCGTCTCGATCCCCTCGCGGGCGACGGACACGAAGCCGATCGCGATCAGCGCCCACAGACCGCCGACGGTGAGGGCGCGGTCGATGCCGCCCTCCAGGGTCGCCTTCATGGTGCGTCCGGCACGCTGCATCCAGAAGATCATCCAGGTGACCATCGCGACGGCCAGCAGGGAGAGCCCGCCGCCGATCAGCTCCTGGGCCTGGAAGGTGAGCTCGTACGCGCCGAAGGTGAGCACCGCGCCGATGCCGAGCGCCAGGGCGATCGCGAGGCCGACGCCGGCCCACATCTTCGGGAGGGCGTCCTGCCGTCCGAGCCGACGGAGGTAGGCCACGAGGATGCCGACGACGAGAGCGGCTTCGAGACCTTCACGGAGGCCGATGAGGAAAGTGGCGAGCACGGGAGCAGACTCTCTGGCGATGACTGAGGTAAGGCAGCCCTTACCGAGGAGACTCTAGCACCGCGATCGACACCCCCTGAACACGCGGACCGGAAGTAATGGATCGCAACACAGCGTCCCGCCCCGGACGGGGCGACGTAGCCTCGGTCCATGGCTGAACTCTCGCTCCCCATCCTCGACCTCTCCCAGCTCGATGAAGGCCCCGAGGCCGCGGCACGATTCCGCGACGACCTCCGGGCCGCGACGCACGACGTCGGGTTCTTCTACCTCACCGGCACCGGGATCTCCCCCGAGCTCGAGGCGCGGCTCCACCGGGCGGCGCTGGATTTCTTCGCCCTCCCGGAGGACGACAAGCTCGCGATCGAGAACGTCAACAGCCCGCACTTCCGCGGCTACACCCGCATCGGCGGCGAGCGGACGCAGGGGAAGGTCGACTGGCGCGAGCAGATCGACATCGGTCCGGAGCGCGAGCCCGTCGCGGACGGTCCCGCCTTCAACCGGCTCATCGGCCCGAACCTCTGGCCCGCGGCGCAGCCGGAGCTGCAGGACGTCGTGGCCGAGTGGCACGAGACGCTGTCGGAGGTCGCACGCAAGCTGCTGCGGGCGTGGGCACAGACCCTCGGGGCCGACGAGAGCTACTTCGACGAGCACTTCGGGGAGCCGTCGACGCTCATCAAGATCGTCCGCTACCCCGGGACGCACGAGCCGGAGCCGCAGCAGGGCGTCGGCGCACACAAGGACTCCGGCGTCCTGACGCTCCTCTGGGTCGAGCCCGGCAAGGGCGGGCTGCAGGTCGAGCGCGACGGCGCCTGGGTCGATGCTCCGCCGGTGTCCGGAGCCTTCGTCGTGAACATCGGCGAGCTGCTCGAGTACGCGACCGGCGGGTATCTCAAGGCCACCAACCACCGTGTGGTGTCGCCGCAGGCCCCGAACGAGCGGATCTCCATCCCGTTCTTCTTCAACCCCGCGCTCGACAAGCGGCTGCCGCTGATCGAGCTCCCCGCCGACCTCGCCGCCGAGGCGAAGGGCGTCACCGAGGACCCGAACAACCCCATCCACGCGCTCTACGGCGAGAACGCCCTCAAGTCGCGCCTGCGCGCGCACCCGGACGTCGCCGCGATCCACCACGCGGACCTGGTGGCGGCGAGCGTCTGACGGAGGATCACCGCCCGGCGTGGGCGCCGGCGACGATGGCGCGCAGCGCCGCGAGGTGAGAGCGGAACGCCGCGCTCCCCGCGGGTGTGGCGGCGACCCACGTGCCGGGCATCTCGCCGAAGGAGACACGGCGCAGAGCCACGTGTCGCTCGTTCTCCAGCAGCAGGATCGCTCCGCTGAGGGCAGACCGCTCGGCCTGGAGGATACGGCGGAGGGTGCGGAACTCGAGATCGGCGCCGTCCTGCAGCACGGCCATCAGCGAGAACGGCAGCGCCGAGGCGAAGTCGTCGTCGAGACGGGGCGAACCGCTCTCCTGTTCAGGCATCGAGATCACGCCCCGGGATCATCGAGACGACCACGAACATCAGGACGATGCCGAGGCCGACGAAGAGGAAGGTCGCCGGCGCGACGGCCACACCGTCGATCGCGGGGAGCCGGAGCGCGAGGAAGACGACTACGGACACCGCGAGCGCCAGGACGTGCGGCCAGCGCCAGGATGCGCCGAGGAGGGGCAGACCGATGCCCGTGCTCGACATCGAGATCCAGGCGAGCAGCGCGAGCAGCGACACGAACAGGAGGAAACTCGCGAGCGCCGCATCCGGCACGGCGCTCACGGCGCACACCGCGCCGAGAAGCACGCCCACCGCGATCGTGCCCCACCGCGCGCCGTCCGTCAGCGGCGTCCGCACCGCCGGGAGCGGACGGGGGCCGCGCGAGGCGCGGATGAGCCGGAAGACGCCGCGTCCCCCGTAGCCGAGCAGGACGGCCAGGATCGGGAGCAGGATCCACGACGTCGAGATGCGCGGGTTCACCAGGATCAGGAAGAACACGATCAGCGCCCCGCCGGCGATGACGACGCCGCCGACCGTCAGCAGCCGACGCGAGGCCGAGCGCCTCGGCCCCCTGTCTCCACGCTGTGCGATCCCGGTCGAGATCTGGCCCAGCACCAGCAGCGGCACCAGCAGCGACTGGATCTCGACGGACGGCACCTCCTGCCGGAACCCGAGCACCGCGAGGAAGAGATAGGCCGCCACGAAGACGGCGGTCCCGATGGTCAGCCACGCGGCTCCCCGTCGATCGACCACACGTTCGCGCTGCTCGACGATCGCCTCGGCTCGCGTGAGGTACTGGCGAGCCGTGTCGACGTCGGGCGGGGCCAGCGCCTCTCGACCGGCGACAGCCTGGTGCTCGATCATCGTCTTCCCCCCGGAGAGTCAGAAGGCCCTTCTCACGAAGGGCCTCTCCTCCGTTATAGGCGAGGACCGTCTCAGAAGCAACCGCGGCGGGGCAGGCGACCGCCAGGAACACCGGACGACGGATCTCGTATCGGAGACCCGAGAGGAGGTCGACCTGTCGCTACCAGTGGAGCGCCTCGGCGAGGGCGTCGATGATGGGCTCGCGTCCCTGATCGATGTGGGCGTAGGCCTGAGCGGCCGCGACCTCGCCGCGGCCGGCGAGGATCGCATCGAGCAGCTGCTGGTGCTCCACGGCATGCTCCTGCTCGCGCGTGGCATGCGTGATCCCGAAGATCCACTGCATGCGGCCGAGCATCGGCGCGAGGCTGCGTTCCAGGATGCGGTTGCCCGAGAGCCGGACGATCTCCAGGTGGAACCCGAGGTTGGACTCCCCCAGCTCCACCGTCTCCCCCGGCGCGAGGGCGCGCTCGAGGAGCTCGCGCAACCGGTCGGCGCTGGCGGCCCCCGAGTGCACACGCTGCGCGGCGTGGCGCGTCGCATAGGGCTCGATGCACAGGCGCGCGTCGTAGAGCTCCTCGACATCGGCCCTGGTCACGGGCGTGACGCTGGCGCCCTTGTTGCGCGTCGTGACGACGAACCCCTCGGTCTCCAAGCGCTGCAGGGCCTGACGGACGGGCACCCGAGAGACCTCGAAGCGCTCGGAGAGATCTCTTTCCTTCAGCCACGCTCCCGGTGTGAGCTCACCGACGATGATCCTGCGCAGCACTCCGCGATAGACCCGCTCGGCGAGGGCGGATCCGTCGGTGATCGTGCTGTCGGAACTCATCGCGGAGCCTCTCGGGATCTCAGGCATGGGGGAAGACCGGAGGGAAGAGCGCGTCCGTCGTCCCGCTTCGATGGTCGCGCCCAGTGTAGGCGTTCCGCATCGTTCCGAAGAGGATCTGCGTGTCCTGCCGGATCGCGTCGAGGTCGATCCCGTCGATCCTGCCGTCGCGCATGACGACCCGGCCGGCGACCATCGTCAGGCAGGCGTCACGCGCCGTGCCGTTGAGGACCAGGGTGCGCAGCGGGTCGTCCACGGCACCCATCCGCACGTCGTCCAGCCGGAAGGCCGTGAGATCGGCCTGGGCACCGACGGCGATCCGTCCGAGGTCGGGCCGGTGGAGCGCGGTCGCGCCGCCGAGCGTGACCGCCTCGACGTATCCGGCGACGTCGCCGGCAGCCAGACTTCCGTTCTGCACCTTCGCCACCGACACGCCGGTGTCGATGCCGCGGATGAGGTCGGGCGGGAACGAATCCGTGCCGAGGGCGATGTTCACCCCGGCATCGCGGTACCGCCCGAAGGTCTCGAGTTCCGACCCGTAGCGCGCGTTGGTCAACGGGCAGTGCACGATCGACACCCCGGCTGCGACGAGACGGGCGAGGTCGCCCCTGTCCTCGCCGTGCACGCGCGGGTTCACGTCGAGGAACACGCCATGCGGCACGATGAGGCGATCGTTCAAGAGGCCGCGGTCCTCGATCAGGTCGAGCGGAGTGCAGGCGTGCTCGGCCAGGATAAGTTCGCGCTCCACCTCGCCCTGCAGCGCGTGCAGCCGCACGATCGCGCCGCGCTCCGCCGCTGCCACGGCCGTCGCCGCGAGCAGTTCGGGAGTCAGCGTCTCGATGCGGCAGGGCAGGAAGACGGGCGTGAGCAGCGGGTCGCCGAGCGCGGCCAGCTCGTCATGGAACCGGATGGCGTCGGCGAGTCCGGCCTCCCCCTCGTCCGGGGCGAACCGCACCACACGCTCGCCCTCCGCTGTGACGACGTTCACGCCCGAGCGATAGGACGGACCGAGGAATCCGCGCAGGCCGAGTTTCCGCGAGAACGTCGCCATCCGGTGGAGATCGGCCGCCGATTCCGCCCAGGCCGAGTGCACCTCCGAGGCGATGGGCATGTAGCTGGTGATGCCGTGCAGCGCGAGCTGCACCAGCGCGATCTCCCGGATGCGCGCGCGCTCATCATCGTCGAAGACATGGCGCCGAGCGTCGAAGTACTCCTCCGACCACTGCAGGCGGGCTGCCTGCTCCCGCGTGCCCCAGGCGTCCAGGATCAAGTGATCGATGTCGGTGAGCGCGTCGAGGTCGATGAGTCCCGGCATCAGCAGACTCTCGCCGAGATCCAGGTGCTCATCGACGTCCGAGGGAGCCTGGTCGGCCGGACCGGCGAAGACGATCAGGTCGTCCTCGACGACAACGGCCCCCTGCCGGAGTTCCCGGTGGGAAGTGCCGTCGAACACCAGCACATGGTCGGCGGTGAGAAGTGTGCGCATGAGAGCCCCGATGATCTGAGATGCGATTTGGTATCCAAAAACTATCTCACGCACTCCTGCTCTTCAAGGAGATCCCGCGCGAGCAAAGGGAAATCACCTCATCCGGAAATTTGGTATCCCAACCGCGTTCCCGCTGGTATACAATTCTGAGCACCCGCTCCCCGAACCATCAAGGAAGATCGTGACGGACACCCAGACGCTGACCCCGAAGACGGAAGCGCTGCCCACGGCGCCGCCGAAGATCGCGACGGGACGCTCGCTTCTCGGCACGGCCTGGCTGCGCATCCGCCGGAGCCCGATCGCCCTCGTCTCCTTCGGAGTGGTCGTGGCGATCGTCCTCTTCGCGCTCCTGGCCCCCGTGCTCGTCGCGATCGAAGGGCAGGACCCGTTCACCACGAACACCGGCCCCGACGTCCTCGACAACTTCAACACCCCCGGCCTGCCACTCCCCTCGTACATGTACCCGTCCGTGGAGCACTGGCTCGGCGTGGAGCCGGGACTCGGACGCGACATCTTCGCGCGCATCGCCTACGGAGCGCAGGTCTCCCTGCTGATCGCGCTCCTGTCGACGGTGGTCTCGGTGGTCCTCGGGACCGTGCTCGGCGCCGCGGCCGGCTACTTCGGCGGCAAGGTCGACATGGTCATCAGCCGCATCATCGACCTGTTCCTCGCGTTCCCGCACCTGCTCCTGGTGCTCTCGCTCACCCCGATCCTGCAGTCACGGCTGCGGGACACCCCGCTCGGCCAGGGCAGCTTCGTCCCGATCGCCTCCCTCGTGCTGATCCTCGGCTTCTTCGGCTGGGCATACCTCGCACGCGTCGTCCGCGGACAGGTGCTCAGCATCCGCGAGCAGGAATACATCGAGGCGGCGAAGTCCTACGGCGCCTCGCACCGGACGATCATCTTCCGTCAGGTGATCCCCAACGTGCTCGGTGTCGTCCTCGTCTACGCGACCATGATGATCCCCGCGAACATCTCCGCCGAAGCCGCGCTGTCGTTCCTCGGCGTGGGGGTGAAGGACCCGACCCCGTCCTGGGGGCAGATGCTCAACGCCGCTCAGGCGGGCAACTGGTATCTCAGCGACCCCTGGTTCCTCATCGTGCCCGGCACCGCGCTCATCATCACCGTGCTCGCCTTCAACCTGCTCGGCGACGCCGTGCGCGACGCGCTCGATCCCAAGGCCTCCCGCAGCTGACCCTCCCGTTCCCGACGTCCGACCCCGGACATCCGACCCTGAACACCCGACCCTCACCGAAAGAGAACGAGTCATGAGACACCGCAGTCCCCTGCTCGCCGCTGCGACCGTGGCCATCGCCCTGGTCGTCACCGGCTGCACCAGCGTCAACGCCCAGAACGGGCAGTCCGCGCCCACCGGGTCGAAGGATCCGTATGCCGCACACATCGTCCAGCCGGGTTTCGATGAAGCCGGCGGCAACGTCAACGTCCTGATGTCGAGCGACTTCATGACGCTCGACCCCGGCAACAGCAACTACGTGCAGACCGCGAACGTCGGCCAGCTCTACTACCGCACGCTGACCATGGCGAAGGAGACCGCGGGCGAGCCGCCGACGATCGTCGCCGACCTGGCGACCGACACCGGAACCGCCTCGGAAGACGGCCTGACCTGGACCTACACCCTCAAGGACGGTCTGAAGTACGAGGACGGCACCCCGATCACCGCCGCGGACGTGAAGTACGGCATCGCCCGCACCTTCGCGCGCGACGTCTTCACGCAGGCGCCGCAGGAGCTGAACTCCGCCCTCGACGCCGATGACTACAAGGGCCCGTACTCCGGTGGTGGCGACCTGACGGCCGTCGAGACTCCGGACGACAAGACGGTCGTCTTCCACCTGAAGCAGCCGAACCCCGACTTCGCCGCCCTCGTGTCCCGCTCGAACACCGCGCCGGTGCCGCAGGCGAAGGACACCAAGCTCGACTACACGAACCACCCGATCTCGTCGGGCCCGTACATGATCGAGAGCTACGACCGCGGCCGCGAGCTCAAGCTCGTGCGCAACCCCTCGTGGGACGCCGCGACCGATGAGAACCGCACCGCGCTGCCGGACACGTTCACCTTCTCACTCTCGACCGCTCAGGCGACCATCAGCCAGCAGCTGATCTCGGACGCGGACCCGACCGCGATCACGCTCGACTCGAACGGCGCTCTCCAGGCGTCCGACACGTCCCGACTGACCGAGACATCGGTCGCCGACCGCACCGCCTCCGGACTGCTCGGCTGCACCGACGTGCTCAACTTCAACACCGAGACCATCACGGACCCCGATGTGCGTCACGCCCTCGCCCTGGCGATGGACCGTGCGGCGATCCAGGTGCAGTACGGCGGAGCCCGCTTCGGCAAGCTCACCAACTCGTACCTGAACGACGCGCAGGTCGGCTACGTCGCCGAGACCACCGACCTCGACATCGACGGCGCCCCGCAGCTCGACGCCGCCAAGAAGCTCCTCGAGGGCAAGGACGTCCCCGCATCGCTGACCTACGGCTACTCGAACGCGATCGACCGGTACAAGAACCTCGGCACGGTGCTCCAGCAGAACTTCGCAGAGCTCAGCATCGACCTGCAGCTCGTGCCGATCCCCGCGGCGAACTACTACACGGTGCTCGCCAGTGACGAGATGCCCGACATCGCCCGCGCCGGCTGGTGCGGTGGCGCCGCGTCCGGTTCGACGCGCACCACGGTCGACCCCAACATCGGGCCGAGCCTGGACGGCACGACCTACGGCTTCAGCAACATCTCGCGCTTCTACGACGACGCTCTCTCCGGTGAGATGTACGAGCTGCGCAACACCAACGGCACCTCGGAGGAACTGAACACCCAGTGGGCCGAGCTGTACAACCAGGCGATGGAGTCGTACCCACTCGTCCCGCTGATCCGCACCTTCACCAACAGCGTCGTGGGCTCGAAGATCCACAACGCCCAGGTGGGGTACTTCTTCGGGAGCATCGATCTGTCCACCATCGGCGTCGAGCAGTAACGGCCGAAACGACACCTCCGGAAAGGACGGGGCCGACCGCGTGATCGGTCGGCCCCGTACGGGACAGCAATGTTCGGATTCATCGTCCGCCGCGTGACCGCACTGGTCATCCTCCTGCTCGTCGTGAGCTTCGTGACGTTCGCCCTGTTCCAGATCGGACCCGCAGACCCTGCGGCCGCCGCCTGCGGACAGGAGTGCACCCCTGACCGCATCGCCCAGGCCCGCGTGGCCCTCGGCATGGACAAGCCCTTCCTGGTGCAGTACTTCACCTACCTGAGCGGCTTCTTCGGCGAGCGGCTCATCGGAGCCCCCGGCGCCGAGCAGGTGTGCGCCTGGCCGTGCCTGGGCAAGTCGTTCCAGACCAACGAGAACGTCACCGACGTGATCGTCCGCGCCCTCCCCTACACGATCTCGATCGCCGTCGGCGCCGTCGTGCTGTGGACCGTGGTCGGCGTCGGCCTGGGACTGCTCGCGGCTCTGCGCAAGGGCCGGGCGACCGACAAGCTCATCGTCGGCGCCGCATCCATCGGAGTGTCGCTCCCCGTTCCCGTCACGGGGCTCCTGCTCCTCCTCGTCTTCGTGAGCGTGCTGCACTGGCTGCCGTTCACGAGCAACCAGATCTCCTCCCCGTTCGGCCCTGCCGGACCCGGCGCGTGGTTCACGAACTACCTGCTGCCCTGGGTCGCGCTGGCGATCCTGTTCAGCGCGCAGTACATCCGCATCACGCGCAACAACATGATCGAGACCTTCGGCGAGGACTACATGCGCACCGCCCGCGCGAAGGGGCTGGGCCCCGGTCGGATCACGACCCACGGAGTGCGGGCCGGGATCACCCCGATCATCACCATGCTCGGTCTGGACATCGGCGCCCTCCTGGGCGGTGCCGTCCTGACGGAGCAGATCTTCTCCGTCCCCGGTCTCGGCTTCACCGCGGTGCGCGCCGCGACATCGGGCGACCTCCCGGTCACCATGGCGATCACGATGCTCGCCGCCTTCTTCATCATCACCGCGAACGTCATCGTCGACCTCGTGTACGCGAGTGTCGACCCGAGAGTGAGGGTCAACTGATGACCACGCCGATCCTCGACATCCGCGACCTGCGGGTGACATTCCCCACCGACGACGGTCTGGTGCATGCCGTGAACGGTATGGACCTGGTCGTGCAGCGCGGCGAGACCGTCGGCATCGTCGGCGAGTCCGGCTCGGGCAAGACCGTGACCAGCCAGACCCTGATGGGGCTTCTGAAGGGCACGAGCGCCGAGGTGACCGGCCGGATCCTGTTCGACGGCACCGATCTGGTGCCGCTGAGCGAGAACGAGATGCGTCCCTACCGTGGTCGCAAGATCGGGATGATCTTCCAGGATCCGCTGTCGGCGATGCACCCGTTCTACACCGTGGGGCGGCAGATCGCCGAGGCGTATCGCGTGCACAACAGGGTGAGCGCGAAGGCCGCGAAGGCCCAGGCGATCGAGATGCTCAACCGCGTGGGCATCCCCGATCCGGTCGCGCGCTACGACTCCTACCCGCATGAGTTCTCGGGCGGCATGCGGCAGCGGGCGATGATCGCGATGGCGCTGATCTGCGAACCGGAACTGCTCATCGCCGACGAGCCCACCACCGCGCTCGACGTCACCGTGCAGGCGCAGATCCTCGACCTGATCGGGTCGCTCCAGGCGGAGACCGGTTCCGCCGTGATCTTCGTCACCCACGATCTGGGCGTCGTCGCCGAGGTCTGCCGCCGCGTCGTGGTCATGTACGGCGGGCAGTGCGTGGAAGAGGCAGAGGTCCACGACCTCTTCTTCCGGACCGCCCACCCCTACGCCCAGGGTCTGCTCTCGTCGATGCCCTCGATGGTGGACGAGGCCGGGCGTCTCACCCCGATCCCCGGCTTCCCGCCCTCCCTGCTCGATCTTCCCCGGGGCTGCCTGTTCGCCGACCGGTGCCCGGTCGCGGCCCTCGTTCCCGACGACAGGTGCCGCACCGAGCGACCCGCCCTGACGATGGTGGGATCAGGGCACCGGGCGCGCTGCCACCTCACGGAGGTCGATGCCCCGACTCCCGCACTCGATCTGCAGGAGGTCGTCCGATGAGTGAGCCGCTGATGAAGGTCGAGGGCCTTGCCAAGCATTTCAGCGTCAGCAAGGGATTCCTGCGCGGATCCTCGCAGGTGAAGGCCGTGGATGGCGTCTCCTTCACCCTCGAGCGCGGCTCGACGCTGGGCCTGGTCGGCGAGTCCGGCTGCGGCAAGTCCACCACCGGGCGGCTGCTGATGCGCCTGCTCAGCCCCACCTCGGGGCGCATCCTGCTGGACGGCGCCGATGTCGCACAGTTGCGGGGCGCCGACCTGCAGCAGTTCCGTCGTCGCGTGCAGATGGTCTTCCAGAACCCCTCGTCGTCGCTGAACCCCCGCCAGAGCGTCGGCGCCGCGATCGCCGCGCCGCTGCAGGCCCAGGGCATCGCCCCCAAGGAGGGCATGAAGAGCCGGGTGGCGGCGCTGATGGACCGCGTGGGGCTCCGGCCGGAGCACTACAACCGCTTCCCCCACGAGTTCTCGGGCGGGCAGAAGCAGCGCGTCGGCATCGCCCGAGCGCTCGCTCTGGAGCCGGACGTGGTGATCTGCGACGAGCCCGTGTCGGCCCTCGACGTGTCGGTGCAGGCGCAGGTCATCAACCTGCTCCAGGACATCCAGGCCGACACCGGCATCTCGTACGTCTTCATCGCTCACGATCTGTCCGTCGTCAAGCACTTCGCCGACGAGGTCGCCGTGATGTACCTCGGACGCATCATGGAGCACGGCACCAGGGACGCGGTGTTCGGCGCTCCACAGCACCCGTACACGCAGTCCCTGCTGTCCTCCGTGCCGAGCCCGGACCCGACGGCCGACCGCAGCCGGCGCATCCGTCTCGTCGGAGATCTCCCCCACCCGTCGAACCCGCCCAGCGGGTGCGTGTTCCGCACGCGCTGCCCCGTGCTCCCGCTCCTCGACGAGGACCGGCGCCGGCAGTGCGAGGAGCAGGTTCCCACCGGTGACGCCGCGTGCCATCATCTCGCTGAAGCCTCCGACCTCGCGTCGCGGCTCGGCTCCCCCGAAGAAAGGAAAGTCCATGCTGATTCGTGACGTGCGCCCCTGGGGCGGCTCCGCCTCCGATGTCCTGATCGAGGACGGGCGCATCACCCGGATCCGTCCCCACGAGGAGACCCCCATCGCGAGCGACGACATCGATGGGCGCGGGCGGCTCCTGCTGCCGTCCTTCAGCGACGTCCATGTGCATCTCGACTCGACGCGGATCGGTCTGCCGTTCCGCGAGCACACCGGGGCCCCTGGCGTCTGGGGCATGATGATGAACGACCGCGAGAACTGGCGTTCGGCGGAGATCGACCTCCCCACGCGCGTGGCCGGCACCCTCGAGCGGATGATCGCTCGCGGCACGACCCGCGTCCGCTCCTACGCGCAGGTCGACGTCGACTGCAAGCTGGAGAAGTTCGACGCCGTCATGGCCGCGAAGGAGAGGTTCGCCGCGCACGCCGACGTGCAGGTCATGACCTTCCCGCAGGCCGGCATCCTCCGCGAGGAGGGCACCGTCGAATACCTGGAGGAGTCTCTCAAGCAGGGCGCCGACGTGATCGGCGGCATCGACCCCTCCCAGCTCGACCGCGATCCCGCCAAGCACCTCGACATCGTGTTCGGCCTCGCCGAGAAGTACCAGGTCGAGGTCGACATCCACCTGCACGAGCCCGGCGCACTCGGGGTCTTCAGCACCGAGCTCGTGATGGAGCGCACGCGCGCGCTCGGGATGCAGGGCAAGGTGACGATGTCGCACGCCTACGAGCTCGGCTCGGTGAACGAGGCCACCAGCCGACGCCTGATCGAGGAGTTCGCCGAGCTGGACATCTCGATGGCGACGGTCGCCCCGTCCACCAGCAACCACTTGTCGCTCGTGCAGCTCGTCGATGCGGGTGTGCGGATCGGACTCGGTCAGGACGGTCAGCGCGACTACTGGAGCCCCTACGGCAACGCCGACATGCTCGACCGCACGTGGCAGCTCGCGTTCACGAACGGCTTCCGCCGTGACGACCACATCGAGATGGCGCTCGCGGTCGCGACGATGGGCGGAGCGAGCATCATGTCGCACACCTCGCCGCGCCTGGCCGGCGTCGCCGATCGGCCCGGCCTCGCCGTCGGAGACCGGGCGGACCTGCTCCTGGTCGACGGAGAGACACCCACGAGCGCGGTGATGGACCGAGGCACCGACCGACTCGTCATCCACGACGGCCGTGTGGTCGCCGATGGTCTTCGTGTCCTCGCCCTCTGAGCATCGAGGCAGCGAGGTCCGCGACCGAGTGGTGGGGCTCGGCGCAGCCCTGCTGATCGGACTCAATCTGCGCCCGGCGATCACCTCGGTCGCCGCTCTGCTCGAACCGACGAGAGTGGCGTTCGACCTGGCTCCGGTGCAGCTGAACCTGCTGGCGACGCTGCCGGTCATCGCGTTCGGCATGAGCGCCCCGATCGGGCCCCTGCTCGCTCGACGGCTCGGTGTGACCAGGGCGCTGATCTGGACCATGGCGGCTCTGGCGGGCGCCCTCGCGCTCCGGGTCGTCATCCCCGGCGGGATGCTTCCCGGAACGTTCCTCGCCGGGGTATCGATCATGGCCGCGGGCACGCTGCTTCCGCAGTATCTGAAGTCCCTCCGTGCGGGCGGCCTCTGGATCGGACTGAGCAGCATGTCCTTCAGCGCGGGTGCCGCGCTGGGAGCGGGACTCACCGTGCCGCTGAGCACAGCGGCCGGTGGACCCGCCGTGGCGCTCGGGCTGTGGGCCGTCCCCGCGCTGATCGCGACGGGGGCCATGATCGGCGTGGCGCTGCGATCGGAGGCGCCTTCGCCCTCGACGTCGCGGATGACGCTGTCCCGATCCTCACGACCGACCGTCGCTCTCGTCACGGCGATGTTCGGCCTTCAGGCGATGCTGTTCTTCGCCGTGGCGTCGTGGCTCCCCCGCATCCTCGGCGATCGCGGCGTGGATGCGCAGACCGCGGGCTGGCTGCTCGCCCTGACCAGCATCGCCGGTCTCGGCCCGACGCTGGTCGCGCCGATCCTCGCTCGACGCCACCGGGTGCTGCGCTGGTTCGGTCCGGGGCTCGGCGTCGTGATGTTCGCGGCGTTCGCCTGGCTCGCCTCCGGCGACGAGTCGTACGTGGGGATCGCCATCGTGCTCGGCGCCGTCCAGAGTGCGACCTTCGGGCTCTCCCTCGCGCTCATCGTGATGCTCGCCGCGAACGAAGCCTCCGCGGGGATGCTGTCAGCCGTCGCGCAGGGTGTCGGCTATGCCTTCGCCGGCGCAGGGAGTCTCCTCGTCGGCGTCCTGCACGATCTCACCGGGGGGTGGACCGCGAGTCTCGTCCTCATGATGGTGTGCGCCGCAGCGCTCACGCTCGTCGTGGGTCTCGTCATCCGCTGCCACCCGGTCGATCTGCAGGTGCAGACGGCCCTGCCGGCTCTCCCCCGGACATGACGAAGGCCGCCCCACACCGTGGGGCGGCCTTCTCAAGAATGTTCTGCGCGATTGAACGCAGGATCGCCTTGCTTATCGACGCAGGCCGAGACGCTCGATGAGCGAACGGTAGCGGTTGATGTCGATGTCCTGCAGGTAACCCAGCAGGCGACGGCGCTGACCGACGAGGAGGAACAGACCACGACGCGAGTGGTGGTCGTGCTTGTGCTCCTTCAGGTGCTCGGTGAGGTCCTTGATGCGCTGCGTCAGCATTGCGACCTGCACCTCGGGGGATCCGGTGTCACCGGGGTGCGTCGCGTACTCTTCGATGATCGCCTTCTTGACGTCTGCTTCCAGTGCCATAGATTCGATCCCCTCTCTGCTTGTTGCGCGGCGCCCGACGCCTGATACGTGGGCTCTCTTTATCCGCGGCCGATCGAACGGCAACCTGACGAGTCTACCAGCCGGCGACCCCCTCGGGCGACACGGGCGCCGCCGATGCCCGGCCCGATTCAACTAGGCTCGAAAGGTGCTGAAGAAGATCGACGAGTGAGTGCGCGCCGCGGTCATCTGATCGACCTCACCCCGCTCAAGACCAGCCCCGCCTTCGCCCGGATGTGGATCGGGTCCACCCTCGCCGGCATCGGCGGGCAGCTCACGATCGTCACGGTGATGCTGCACGTCTTCGCGCTGACGCAGAGCACCTTCGCGGTGTCGATGATCGCGGTCGCCGGGCTCGTGCCGATGATCCTCGCCGGGCTGTACGGCGGCATGCTCGCCGATGCGTTCGACCGGCGCAGGGTGGCCCTGATCGCGGCCACGATCACCTTCGCATCGACCGCGCTGCTCGCCGCCCTCACCTGGACGGGCACCGAGACCATCTGGTGGCTGTACGCCCTGAGCATGATCAACTCGGCCGCCAACTCGGTCGGCATGGCCACGCGCACCGCCATCGTCCCCCGCCTCATCCCCCGCGAGAAACTGGCGGCGGCCTCGGCCCTGAACGGGGTGGCCTTCGGACTCACCGTGATGGCGGGCCCCGCACTGGCCGGACTCCTGGTCGCGCTCACGGGCTACGGCTGGACCTACACGATCGACGTCGTGCTGATGCTGTCCATGTTCCTCGGGCTGTGGACGCTCCCCGCCCTGCGGCCCGAGGGCGACGTCGTGCGCCCCGGCCTCGAGTCCCTGGTCGACGGCTGGCGATTCCTGCGCAGGGCCGGCAACATCCGGATGCAGTACATCATCGACATCATCGCGATGACGTTCGGGCAGCCGCTCGTCCTCTTCCCCGCTCTCGGCACGGTGCTCCTCGGCGGCGGAGCACTCACGACCGGGATCCTCACCGCGGCGGTCGCGGTGGGCACCTTCTCCTCGAGCCTGTTCTCCGGTCGCGTGGTGCACTACCGCTGGCACGGCCGCGGCATCGCCCGTGCGGTCGAGGCGTACGGGGCATCGATCCTGCTGTTCGGCGTCGTCCTCCTGATCGGCGCGTTCTCCTCGCCGGCGAGCGAGGAGCTTCCGCACGTCGGGCTGATCATCGCCGCCTGCGTCGCCCTGGCCCTGTCCGGAGCCTCGGACAACGTGAGCTCGATCTACCGCAACACGATGATGCAGGCGGCGGTGCCCGATGCGATGCGGGGGCGCCTGCAGGGACTGTTCATCGTGGTGGTCGCCGGCGGTCCGCGCGTCGGCGCCCTGTACGCCGGCACCCTCGCGACGCTGACCAGCCTGTGGTTCCCTCCCCTGCTCGGCGGTGTCCTGGTGATCGCCCTGGTCGCGATGCTCTCCCGCCGCAACCGTCGATTCCACGACTACGACGCAGAGAACCCCGAGCCCTGAGGGGCCCGGGGTCCGGAAGACGACCTGCGGAGGGTCAGTCCTGCTGCAGAGCGCCCTGCAGGTCGAGGCTGATCGTGATGTCCTTGCCCACGAGCACGCCGCCGGTCTCCAGCGCCGCGTTCCAGGTGAGGCCGAAGTCCTCACGGTTGATCACGGTCTTGGCCGACGCGCCGGCCTTGTAGTTGCCGTACGGGTCGGTGCCGAACCCGCCGAAGTCGAGCTCGAAGCTCACCGGCTTGGTGATGCCGCGGATGGTGAGGTCTCCGTCGACGAAGAGGTCGTCGCCCTTGACGCGCGCGCCCGTGGAGACGAACTCCATGGTCGGGAAGTTCTCGGTGTCGAAGAAGTCGGCCGAACGCAGGTGCGCGTCGCGGCCCTCGTCGTTGGTGTCGATGGAGGTCACGTCGACGCTCGCCTCCACCTTGGTGTCGAGCGGGTTCTCGGGAGCGATGAGCGTGGCGCTCTTGACGCCGAACGTGCCGCGCACCTTCGAGATCATCATGTGGCGGACGCTGAAGGTCACCTCGCTGTGCGAAGGGTCGAGGACCCAGGTGCCGGGACGGTAGCCGGGGATTTCGATGCTGGTCATGGGTTCTCCTTCAGAGACATCTGCCGCTGGCGCGGCGTCGGACAGGGGCCGCGGAGGACGCGACTCCTGTGACAACTTACATTCACCTGCATGTATTCCCCGGAATGGAGAACTTTTCCCGACACGCACGAAGCGCCCCACCCCCGAGGGGGAAGGGCGCCTCGTGAAGCGGCTCGGACTCAGCCGACGGCGACGAGATCGATGATGAAGATCAGCGTCTTGCCGGAGAGGAAGTGACCGCCGCCGACCGGGCCGTACGCCAGGTGCGGAGGGATGATCAGCTCACGACGGCCGCCGACCTTCATGCCCGGGATGCCGTCCTGCCAGCCCTGGATCAGGCCGCGCAGGGGGAACTGGATGGTCTCGCCGCGGCCCCAGGAGGAGTCGAACTCCTCGCCGGAGTCGAACTCGACACCCGCGTAGTGGACCGTGACGGTGTCGCCGGGCTTCGCCTCGGCGCCGTCACCCTCGATGATGTCGCGGATGACGAGCTCCGAGGGAGCGGGGGCGCTGGGGGCATCGAACTCAGGCTTTGTGCGATCAGTCATGCCTCCATCAAACCCGAGGCCCCCGGACGGGGTCAACGCGAACGCACCTGCTCACAGCGAACACTTCGACAAGCTCAGCGCGGGCACGTCGACGAGCTCCGTGCGGGCACTTCGACAAGCTCAGTGCGGGCACTTCGACAAGCTCAGTGCGGGCACTTCGACGAGCTCGACGCAGGCGCACCGGCAAGAGGCTCTTGACACTCGTCAGGGGGCGGGTGCACCCTGATTACAGATCAACTCAGCGCCCGGGAGACTCGCAGGCATCGCCGCAGCACCGGGCGCTGAGTCTTGTCACCGGCAGGTTCCGGCTGTCAGCCGACGTAGCCGTCGAGCAGCGCCGCGACCTCGACGGGCCGGCTCAGCATCGCGCAGTGCCCGCCCGGGAGCTCGTCCGCCGTCACACCCAGCCGGTCCCGGGCGAGCTCGCGGAGGAAGGCCGCGGGGAAGAAGCGATCGTCCGTGAACAGGACGAACCTGGTCGGCACAGCCGGCCAGGCCGCCAAAGGCCATGGTGTCTCCATGGCTGCCTGGGAAGGATGCGCGCGCTCCTGTCGCAGCGCCTCGTCCGCCAGCGCCCGGGGGACGTCGTGGTAGAAGCTCACGTAGGGGTCGTCGTTGCCGGTCAGCCCGCCGTCCCGAGCGGCCTGCGCCGCGGCGGCGGCCAGGTAGCCGGAGTCGGCCCACCACGCCTCCGGCGGCTCACCCGGCGTCGGGATCATGCCCGCGACCAGGACGAGGAGGGTTGCGGACAGCCGTTCGGCGACGAGCGGCGCCGTGAACGCGCCGAAGGAATGACCGACCACGACCAGGTCGGGTCGCGTGCCGACCAGCCCCACGACCACGTCGGCGTAGTCGTCGAGCGTCAGCGCATCGTCATCCGCGGGGAGGTCGGGCGCGAACACCTCGTGCCCGCGCGCCCGCAGCTCGGCGGCGACGAGATGCCAGGACCAGCCGACATCCCCACCACCGTGGATCACGACGAAAGCACTCATGCCCACCGCCTTCCCTCCGAGAAGGGTACGCCGTCGTCGACCGCGTCAGTAGGCCAGCAGGGCCGCCCTGGCGGCACGCGTGCGGATCAGCAGCGCCCGCTCGTCCTCGACGGCGAGCGGGTCGCGACCGGTGATCGCACGCTGCCGGACGGCGGCCAAGGCCGTCGCATCCTTGATGAACTCGCGCATGAGCGGACGACGATCCCCGCGCAGCCCGGCCGCCCACGCCAGACCGGCCTTGCGTCCACTCGGTGTCGCGAGCATCGTGACCTCCTCCGGCGTGAACCAGCCGGCACTCGCGTACTCGGCCAGGCGCGCCCGGGTGAGACGCGCCTCCTCGCGCCGCAGCGCGATGATGCCGAGGATGAAGCCCACGAAGAGCGGTACCTGCAGGGTGAAGTAGAGGCCGAAGAAGTCCGCGAACGTGGCGGATCCGTTCCACAGACCATGCAGGAGGATCGCCCCCAGCATGCCCAGCAGACCGGCACCGGTCGCCGACCCCACGGATCCGTGACGACGGGCCACGAGACCGATCGCGAACCCGGTCACCGAGGTGAACATCGCATGCGCGAACGGCGAGAGGATCGCGCGCACGGCGAACGTGACCGTGAGCTGCTCACCGCCGCCCTCGATCAGGCTGACGGCGAAGTACTGGATGTTCTCGGTGAACGCGAACCCCGCACCCACCAGCGCCCCGTAGACGACGCCGTCGACCGGACCGTCGAAGGCGCGTCGGGCGAGCAGGAAGACCAGGAAGACACCGAGGCCCTTCCAGAACTCCTCGACGATGGGCGCCTGCACGACGGCCGTGAAGGCCTCCGACGTCGGACCGATGAGGATCTTCAGCCCCACGTCCACGAGGAGGGTGAGTCCCGCGGCGGCCAGCGCTCCCCAGGCGACGGCGAAGAGCACGAGACGCTTGGGCTCGGGCTCCCAGCGGTCGATGAGCCGGACGCCGAGGAACACGACGGTCAGCGGGATGAGCGCGAGCACCAGGCCGACCACGGACGCGACCAGTCCGAGCGCCCAGCCGAAGTAGCCGATCAGCGCGAGCAGCAGGAACCCGAGGAAGCCGAACAGCCAGAGCGAGATCGTGCGCCCCCGCTTGGTCGGCGTCGGCAGCGCGGGCAGCGACTCCGCGGGCGACGGCGCGACGGGTGCGGGCGGTGTGTAGGGCGTCGGCTGCGCCAGCGCGGACGCGTAGTCCGAACGCGTCGCCCGCGTCGCCCGCGTCGCCGGAGCGGACGGCTGCGGCGCGGCGAAACCCGGCTGCGCGGGCGGCGGCGTGTAGCGAGACGGCTGCTGCGGCGGGGGCGGTCCTCCGGAACTCATAGCCAAAGCTTATGGGGAACAAGACTGAGGCCCGCGGTATGGCTGACTCCTCCACCCGCCGATCACCCGTCACCCGGTAGCGTAGAACCATGCGGTTCGCTCATCTGCGCCGTCCTGACTCACCTGGTGCGGTTCTCGCCGTGGTGCAGGACTCGGACGCCATCCTCGTCTCTGATCTCCTGACCGACGCCCCTGCCACGCTGCAGCAGCTGATCGAGGGCGGCGACGCTCTGCTCGACCGGCTCCGCTCCGCCGTGGCCGAGGGCGCTGCCGCGCGGCACCCGCTCGGCGACTGGGAGTTCTCGTCGGCGGTGCTCGCTCCCCCGGCCGTCCTGGCCGTCGGCCTCAACTACGCCGCGCACTCCAGCGAGCTCGGGTTGAAGACGGATGCCGCGCCCACGGTGTTCACCCTGTGGCCGAACTCGCTGACCGGCCACGAGCAGACCACGTCCTGGCCGCGGAGCCTGAGCGAGGCCGTCGACTACGAGGCCGAGCTCGGCGTGCTCATCGGCACGCCGGCCAAGGACGTCTCCGAGGCGGACGCCCTGTCGCACGTGTGGGGCTACACCGTCGTCAACGACATCACCGCGCGGAACATCCAGTTCTCCGAGGCGCAGTGGTCGCGCTGCAAGTCCTTCGACGGCTTCACCCCGACCGGTCCGTTCGCGGTCACCGCGGACGAGGTCGCCGACCCGCAGGACCTGCACATCTGGGCGGTCGTCGATGGCCACACGGTGCAGGACGCGAGCACCGACCAGATGGTGCGCTCGGTCGCCAAGCTCATCGCGCACCTGTCGCAGTCGCTCACGCTGCTCCCCGGAACGCTCATCTCGACGGGCAGCCCCGGTGGTGCCGGCTACTCCCGCGATCCGCAGATCTTCCTCCGCGACCACTCCACCGTCACGGTGGGCATCGACGGCATCGGCGAGCTCACCACGCACTGCCGGATCACCGACTGATCCGCACGATCACGACGAAGGGGACGGATGCCGCGGCATCCGTCCCCTTCGTCGTGTCGTCGCTCAGATCTCGATGAGGTCCTCCGGCGTGATCACCGGGATCGCCGCCGTGATGGTCTCGAGTCCGGACAGGCGCGCCGGCGAGAGCTGCTTGAGAACCTCGTCACGGGACATGAGCCCGGCTTCGACGACCAGGTCGGCGACGCTGCGGTTGGTCAGGAGCGCGGTCTTCGCGAGCGCGGCGGCAGCGGCGTAGCCGATGAACGGCGTCAGCGCCGTGATGACGCCGACCGAGGCCCCCACCATCGCACCCAGGCGGTCGCGGTTGGCGGTGATGCCGTCGACGCAGTTCACGCGGAGCGTCCACATCGCCTGACGCATCCAGGTGATGGACTGGAAGATCGAGTGCGCGATGACCGGCTCGAAGGCGTTCAGCTGCAGCTGCCCCGCCTCCGCCGCCATCGTGACGGTCATGTCGGCGCCGGCGACCGCGAAGGCGACCTGGTTCACGACCTCGGGGATGACCGGGTTCACCTTGCCGGGCATGATGCTGGACCCCGCCTGCATCGCCGGGAGGTTGATCTCGCCCAGTCCCGCCTGGGGGCCGGACGAGAGGAGACGGAGGTCGTTGCAGATCTTCGACAGCTTCATCGCGTTGCGCTTGAGCGTCGACGAGAACGACATGAACGAACCGGTGTCGCTGGTGGCCTCGACGAGGTCGCCGGCCGTCCGCAGGTCGAGCCCGGTGATCTCCCGCAGGTGCTTGAGCACGGCCGGCGCGTAGCCGGGGTGGGTCGTGATGCCGGTGCCGATCGCGGTCGCGCCCATGTTGATCTCGAACATGAGCGAGGCGTTCTCGGTGAGACGCGTGTGGTCGTAGCCGAGGGTCGTCGCGAACCCGTTGAACTCCTGACCGAGAGTCATCGGGACGGCATCCTGCAGCTGGGTGCGGCCGACCTTCAGCACGTCGTGGAACTCACGGGACTTGCCGAGGAACGACAGCCGCAGCAGATCGAGCTCCTCGAGCAGCGACCGCAGCGTCAGCGACAGGCCGATCTTCACGGCGGTCGGGTAGACGTCGTTGGTCGACTGGCTGCGGTTGGTGTGGTCGATCGGCGAGAGGAACGCGTAGTCGCCCTTCTCCCGGCCGGCCATCTCGAGCGCGATGTTGGTGATGACCTCGTTCGCGTTCATGTTGGTCGAGGTGCCGGCACCGCCCTGGATGACGCCGACCGTGAACTGCTCGTGGAACTCCCCGTCGATCACGCGCTGGGCGGCGCGGTCGATCAGGTCTGCGCGCTCCGGGTCGAGCACACCGATCTCGCGGTTCGCGCGGGCGCTCGCCTGCTTGACCATCGCGAGTCCCACCACCAGGTCGGGGTACACCGAGATGGGCCGCTTCGTGATCGGGAAGTTCGCGTCGGCGCGGGCGGTGTGGATCCCCCAGTACGCGTCGACGGGAATCTCCATGCTCCCGAGCGAATCGGTCTCGGTGCGGGTCAGGGTAGGCGCGGCAGAAGCCATGTCACATCCTCGTGGGTCGTGGCGGGTGAGAAGGGTGGGGGATGCCCCCAGTCTACGCCGCTCAGCGCCCGGGTTTGCGGGAGAAGGCGTCGAGTCGCCCCTCCGGCGTGAGCTTCGCCATGCGCTCGAGCCACTCCTCCGAGAAGTAGTCCCCGGTCGCCGCCTCCGTCACCGGGACGACGGTGTGGGTGATCGTGTCGGGGTACACATGCACGAGCTGGAAGGACTGCGCGGCGTCCATGCCGTTCACCTCGGCGGAGGGGCGCGCCACGTTCATCGTGTAGCAGGTGGCGGACGCCACGCTCACGGGAACCCCCGCGAAGGTCCCGTGCGACGAGTAGTGCAGGTGCCCCGCGAGGATGCCCCGCACGTCGCTTCCGCGGATGACGTCGGCCAGCTCGTCCTGATGCCGCAGCTCCAGGATGTCGAAGAGCGGGAGGTGGCTGGGGATCGGCGGATGATGCAGCGCGAGCAGCGTGCCGTGCGGGGCCGGCTCGGCGAGCACGTCTGCGAGCCAGGACAGCTGCTCCGCATCGAGATCGCCGTGGTGCCACCCCGGCACCGTGCTGTCCAGCGCGATGATGCGCAGCCCGTCGAGATCCCAGACGCCCGTGACCGGCTCCTCGGTCGGCTCGAGGTCCAGCAGCCCCGCGCGCAGGGCCGGGCGCTCGTCATGGTTGCCCGCGACCCAGACGATCGGAGCGCCGAGTGCGGCGGCGACCGGTTCGACGGCCGCCCGCAGGCGACGGTAGGCATCCGGCTCGCCCAGATCCGCCAGATCGCCGGTGACGACGATCGCCGCCGGATGCGGGTGGACGGTGCGGATCGCCTCGAGCGTCCGCGCGAAGTTCTCCTCGACGTCGTAGCGGCCGCCCAGCCGCGCTCCCCCGGCGAGGAAATGCGGGTCGCTGACGTGGATCACCACGTGCGAGGCGGGCTCGTGTCGACCGAAGACGTAGGCGCTGCCGTTTGCTGCGGACATGGCATCAGCCTAGGCGGCCGGCCGACACGTACGGGCGTGGCCGGGCTGGGCGGCCGTCAGGAGACCGGCCCGATCCACGGCCCGACCCCTGGCCCGCTCGACGGGGTCAGTGCCCGATGACGATGATCAGGATGCCGGCGACGACGGCGGCGGCGCAGAGCGCGAAGCATCCGTACGCGCCCACGAGCGCCACGGACTTCTGCCCCTCGGTGAGCGGGCTCTTCCGCGCGGCCTTCGCCGCCTGCTTCTCGGCCCGCTTGAGCTCCTTCTCGGAGATCACGGTGATCGCGTCGGTGAACTCCGCGGGGCTCACGACGGGGGCCCGACCGCTGCGCACGAGCAGACGGAGGCCGAGGGCGTAGAAGGTGACGATGGCGGCCGCGCCGACGAGCGCCGCCGCGAACACCTGCAGGAACGCGAACCAGTCGATCACGACGTTCATTCGGACTCCCCGTTCCGCTTCGCATCCGCGTTCGAGGACGCGGACTTCTCGCCCTTGGACCCGGCCTTGGCGCCCGCCTTGGCGCGAGCCTTCTTCTCGGCCTTGGCCTCCGCGTCCTTCTTCGCGCGGGCCTTGGACTCGGCCTTCGCCTTCTCGCGGGCCTCGGCGCGGGCCTTCGCCTCCGCCTTGGCCTGCTCGATGCGCACCTGGCGGCGCGTGGGCGGCGGGGTGTCCGGGAGCTCGATGGCCCGGCCCGACTCCGCGACGTCGCTCATCGCGTTGGCGGGGGTCACGGCGTTCCGGCGCGAGCGCATGAACAGGCCGAGGATGATGACGAGCGCGATGACCGCGTCGATCGCGACGCCCCAGTTCCCGAGCCAGACGACCAGCAACGCCGCCAGTGCGCCGACGCCTCCGGCCGCGGGGAGGGTGAGCAGCCAGCCGATGCCGATGCGACCGGCCGTCCGCCAGCGCACCGTGGATCCGCGGCGTCCGAGTCCCGATCCGATGACCGACCCCGAGGCGACCTGCGTCGTCGAGAGCGCGAAGCCGAGGGCGCTGGACGCGAGGATCGTGGCGGCCGTCGAGCTCTCCGCCGCGAAGCCCTGCGCGGGCTTGACGTCGGTGAGGCCCTTGCCGAGCGTGCGGATGATGCGCCAGCCGCCCAGGTAGGTGCCGAGAGCGATCGTGAAGGCACAGGCGATGATGACCCAGAGCTCGGGCTCGTGGTGCGCGCCCGACTGCCAGCCGATCGTGATCATCGCGAGCGTGATGACACCCATGGTCTTCTGCGCGTCGTTCGTGCCGTGCGCGAGGGCGACCAGCGAGGAGGTGAAGATCTGCCCCCAGCGGAAGCCGTCACGGCCGTCGGGCTTGCCGTCGTAGCGCCGCGTGATCGAGTAGGCGATCTTCGTCGCCGCGAACGCGATCAGACCCGCGGTGACCGGGGCGATGAGCGCCGGCAGCACGATCTTCGAGAGCACCATGCCGAAGTCGATGCCGCCGAGTCCTGCGCCGACCAGGGTCGCGCCGATGAGGCCGCCGAAGAGCGCGTGCGACGAGCTCGAGGGCAGACCGAGCAGCCAGGTCAGCATGTTCCAGGTAATCGCGCCGATCAGACCGGCGAAGATCAGGGAGAGGAAGAGATCCGCCCCCGCGGAGAGGATCGCATCCTCCCGGATGATCCCGCCCGAGATCGTCTTCGAGACCTCGGTGGACAGGAACGCCCCCACGAGGTTGAGGACGGCGGCGAGGAGGACGGCGGTCTTGGGCTTGAGCGCGCCGGTGGCGATCGGCGTCGCCATGGCGTTCGCGGTGTCGTGAAAGCCGTTGGTGAAGTCGAAGAAGAGTGCCAGCGCGATGACAAGCACGACGATGAGGGCTGCGGTTTCCACCGTTCGCTTTCGGTCGTTGAGGAAGAAGGAGATGTCGACGGGATCGACGTGACGAACGAAGAGTTCACCGTGGGTTTGACTTCCGTTAACCGGCCCCGCTAAATCCTCCCACCGTCCCCCGTGCCGGTCAACTCGACCTGGGATAGCGTGGGACGGTGACTGACGCTCCCCTCGCTGCCCGCCGTTCCACCCTCCGCACGCACCACGGTGACACGGTCGAAGACCCGTACGAATGGCTGCGGGCGAAGGAGTCCGCCGAGGTCGTCGCCCATCTCGAGGCGGAGAACGCCCACACGGACGCGGAGACCGCGCACCTGGCCGACCTCCGCGAGCGGCTGTTCCAGGAGATCAAGGGCCGCGTGCAGGAGACGGACCTCTCGGTGCCGACCCGTCGAGGCGACTGGTGGTACTACAGCCGCACCGAGGAGGGCGCGCAGTACGGCATCCACTGCCGGGCGGCTGCCGAGCCCGGCGACTGGACTCCCCCGCGACTCGAGCCCGGGGTGGCCGTTCCCGGCGAGGTGGTCCTGCTCGACGGGAACATCGAGGCCGAGGGGCACGAGTTCTTCTCCCTCGGCGCGTTCGACACCACGGACGACGCGACGAAGCTGCTCTGGTCGACCGACTTCGAGGGCGACGAGCTCTACACCGTGCACGTGCGCGATCTGGTGACCGGCACCACGCTCGAGGACGAGATCCCGAACACCGGCGGCGCCTTCTTCACGCCCGACGGCACCGGCGTCCTCTACACGACGCGGGACGATGCCTGGCGCCCCGACACCCTCTGGCTGCACCGGCTGGGAACGCCCGTGTCGGAGGACGTCACGCTGTTCCACGAGCCGGACGAGAAGTTCTGGCTCGGCGCCGGGATCACCCGGAGCCACCGGTACCTCGTCATCGGCGTCGGTTCGAGCATCACCAGCGAGGAGTACCTCGTCGATCTCTCCGGTGACCTCACGGCCGAGCCCCGCCAGGTCTGGCCGCGTCGCGACGGCGTCGAGTACTCGCTCGACCATGCCGTGGTGGACGGCGAGGACCGCCTGCTCATCCTGCACAACGACGGTGCCCTCGACTTCGAGCTCGTCTCGGTGGCGGCGTCCGACCCGCAGGGCGCGCGACACGTCGTGATCGCCCATGAACCGGGCAGACGCCTGCTGGGCATGGACGCCTTCCGCGACTTCGCCACCGTGGAGTACCGCAGCGAGGGCCTGGAGCGGGTCGGCCTGCTCGACTACGCCACGGACGCCGTCGAGGAGATCTCCTTCGACGAGCCGCTGTACTCGGCCGGCGTGAGCGGCAACCCCGAATGGCACTCCCCCTTCCTGCGCCTCGGCTACACCTCGTTCGTCACGCCGAGCACCGTCTTCGATCTCGACCTCGCCTCCAAGGAACTGGTGCTGCGCAAGCAGGTCGCCGTGCTGGGCGGCTATGACGCCGCGGAGTACGGTCAGCGCCGCGACTGGGCCACGGCCGCCGACGGGGTGCGCGTCCCGATCTCCCTGGTGTGGAAGCGCTCGTTCGGCGAGCCGGGCGCCGAGGCACGGCCGGTGCACCTGTACGGCTACGGCTCCTACGAGCACTCGATCGACCCCGGCTTCTCCGTCGCGCGGCTCTCGGAGCTGGATCGCGGTGTGATCTTCGCGGTCGCCCACGTCCGCGGCGGCGGCGAGATGGGGCGGCAGTGGTACGAGGACGGCAAGCTGCTCAACAAGCGGAACACGTTCACGGACTTCGTGTCCTGCGGCGAGCACCTGGTCGCGACGGGTGTGACCACGCCGAGCCGCATGGTGGCCGAGGGCGGCAGCGCCGGTGGACTGCTGATGGGCGCGGTGACGAACCTCGCGCCCGAGCTGTTCGCCGGCATCCTCGCCGGAGTGCCGTTCGTCGACGCCCTGACCACGATCCTCGACCCGTCGCTGCCGCTGACCGTGATCGAGTGGGACGAGTGGGGCGACCCGCTCCACGACGCGGACGTCTACGCCTACATGAAGTCGTACACGCCGTACGAGAACGTGCGCGACGGCGTCGAGCACCCCCGCATCCTCGCCGTCACATCGCTCAACGACACGCGGGTCCTGTACGTGGAGCCGGCGAAGTGGGTGGCGCGCCTGCGGGAGGCCGGCGCGTCCGACGTGCTGCTCAAGTGCGAGATGGTCGCCGGGCACGGTGGTGTGAGCGGACGCTACAACTCCTGGAAGGAGCGGGCGTTCGAGCTGGCCTGGCTCCTCGACACGCTCGGCCTCGCCGAGGCGTGAGCCGGAGCGGTCGCGCTCATCCGCGAACGGGTGGGCGCGACCGCCACGGTGCTCAGCCGAAGAGCGCCGCGGCCTCGTCGTAGCGGTAGCGCGGGACCGTGTTCAGCTCGCCCAGTGCATCGGCGAACGGGACCCGGACGATGTCGGTGCCCTGCATGGCCACCATCTGCCCCCAGGCGCCGTCGACGAGCGCGTCCGCGGCGTGCAGACCGAGGCGCGTCGCGAGAACCCGGTCGAAGGCCGAGGGCGATCCACCGCGCTGGATGTGTCCGAGGATCGTCGCGCGCGTCTCGATGCCGGTGATGCGCTCGATCTCAGGGGCGAGCAGGTCGCCGATGCCGCCGAGACGCGGACGGTTGAAGGCGTCGAGGCCCTTGTCGCTGTAAGCCTCGTCCATGCCGAGGAGCTTGAAGCCCTCGGAGACCACGACCAGCGGAGCGCGACCGCGGTCGTGGGCGCTCGTCACGAGCTCGGTGATGTCGTCGATCGACATCGGCACCTCGGGGATGCAGATGACGTGGGCGCCCGCTGCCATACCGGCGTGCAGGGCGATCCAGCCGACGTGGCGGCCCATGACCTCGGCGACCATGCAGCGCTGGTGCGAGTCGCCGGTGGTGCGCAGGCGGTCCATCGCGTCGGTGGCGATGTTCACCGCGGTGTCGAAGCCGAACGAGTAGTCCGTGGCCTGCAGGTCGTTGTCGATCGTCTTGGGGACGCCGATCACCTTGATGCCGTCCTTCGCGAGCCGGTCGGCCGCGGCGAGGGTGCCCTCGCCGCCGATCGCGATGATGCCGTCGATCTTGTGCCCGTAGAGGGTCTTGGCGATGTTCTCGGCTCCCCCGCGCTCGCCCTCGTAGGGGTTCGTGCGGCTCGTGCCGAGGATCGTCCCGCCGACCTTCGACAGCCCCTTCACCTCGTGACGGGTGAGCGGCATGAAGTCGCCGTCGACCAGTCCGCGCCATCCGTCACGGATGCCGACGAACTCGAGGTCGTAGGTGGTGGTGCCCTTGAGCACGATGCCGCGGATGACCGCGTTGAGGCCGGGGCAGTCGCCGCCGCTCGTCAGGATGCCGATCTTCATGAGGGTGCCTTCAGACGTTCGGGAGATGGGGGGAAAGGCGACGCTGCCTTCGATCGACACTAGCGCCCCGGCGCACTCCCGCGCCATTCGGACGCGACGAAAACCGTCGATCTTGACGTCGCGATTCCCCGATATCGATGAACTTCTCGATCAGCTGGGTTCACCCCACCATATCCGCGTTAAGAACGGACCTTCTTGACGCCTATGCGGCGCCGAGAGCCTGACGCAGCAGGTGCATGAGCGCCGCCAGCTGCACCGGCTCGGCGGCCGACTCCTCGACGGCTTCGCCGTCGAGCGCCCGCGCCGCAAGCCCCTGCTTCTGGTCGATCAGCTCCGCGATCTTGGTGTCGATCGTGTGCGCGGCGATGATCCGCCACGCGGTCACGGGCTCGTCCTGGCCGATGCGGTGCACGCGGTCGATCGCCTGCGTCTGCTCGGCGGCCGTCCAGGACAGCTCCGCGAGCACGACGTTCGATGCGGCCTGCAGGTTCAGGCCGACACCTGCCGCGGTGAGCGAGCAGACGGCGATGCCGACGGCGGGGTCGCTGTTGAAGTCGTCGATCGCCTGCTGGCGCGTCGTGGTCGTCTGGTCGCCTCGGATGGAGACCGACCGGATGCCCGCGGCGGCGAAGTGCGCCTCCGCCTGGTCCATGACGTCGATGTGCTTCGCGAAGAAGACCACCTTGCCGACCGAGCGCTGGAGCTGAGCGGCGTAGTCGGCCGCCAGCTGCGCCTTGGCCTGACCGATGCGGCGGACCATGGTGAAGACGTTGTCTCCCCCGGCGCCCGCGGCCTTCGACTCCTCGAGCTCGTTCTGGGCGACGAGACGCACGATGTCCTCGTCGATCTCGCCCGGCGCCAGACCGCGGTCGCCCCGCGACTCGATGATGCGGCGGTAGCGAGCGGCCAGCCGCTCCCCCAGCTCGCGCTCGGCCTGGCGGATGCTGCGCCCGAACTCGTCGTCGAGCTGCACGGGCAGGTCGGCGATGAGCTTGTCCGGGAGGTCGGCGGCCACGTCCTTCTTCTTGCGGCGGACGATACCCATCGAGATCACGGCGTCGCGGGCCTCGGGGTAGAACGCCTTGTCGGCCGGCGTGAACCCGGTCGCGTCCAGCTTCTCCATGAGCTCCGGACCCGGCTTCTCCCCGGTCGTCCAGCCCAGGAAGCGCCAGATCGCGTCGAAGTCCTCGACGTCGTTGATCAGCGGCGTACCGGTGAGGGCGAGCATGAGAGGGTCGTGACCGGGCGTGCGCTCGCGCACCTGCGCGGCCAGCGACAGCACGTTCTGCGACCGCTGCGAAGAGAGGTTCTTGATGAAGTGCGCCTCGTCGACGACCATGCCGCGCAGACCGATCGACGCCAGCCACGACATGTGCCGGTCGAGGATCTCGTAGTTCACGATGAACACGTCGGCGAACGCATCGATGTCGTCGCCGTCACCCTGGATCACCGTCGCGCGTCGCTGCGGCGTCCAGCGCTCCACCTCGCGTGCCCAGTTCATCTTGACGACGTTGGGCACGACGACGAGCAGCGGGTAGGCTCCGGCGACCGAGGCGGCGAGCACCGACTGGGCGGTCTTGCCGAGTCCGGGCTCATCGGCGAGGAGGAAGCTGCGGTGACCGGCCTTCACGGCCTCGAGGAACCGGGACTGGTGCACCATGACCTCGAGGCCCTTGGGCGAGATGTGGTCGAACTCCGGTGCGGGCGGAAGATCCATCGATGCCGCGGATCCGCCGGCACCGGTCTCGAACGCCTTGTACAGCGGGCCCATGAGCTCCCAGCCGTCGAGACGACGGCGGGGCGTGGACGTCGAGCGCGGCGTCAGATCCGGGGCGAGGAAGGGGTTGGCCAGCTGCCGCGCCTCGACGGACGGCGGCGTGACCTGGCGCTCGGCGATCGCCGCGGGAACCACGGAGATCTGCACGGGCGCGGCGTCGGCGATGATGAGCTCCTCGGGAGCGAGCTCCGCACCGGATTCGAGCAGCCAGTCCCGGCGCATGCGCTTCGCGACCGGCGACGTCGCCTGGTCGGCCTCCAGCAGCTGGATGAGCGACGTGTCGCGTGCCGCGGTCTTCGCGAGGATGGTGGCGACACCGTCCAGGCGCTTGAGCAGCTCGGCGCGGGCGGGGTCGCCGATCTCGGCGTCCGCCTTGACCCTGGCGCGCTCTTCGCGCACCAGGAACGCGATCACCTGGAACTTCACCCGGTTCGTCGGGCCGAGCTTCCCCCGCTGGGACTTGGCCTCGATCTCGCGCACCTTGCGCGCGAGGATCGGGATGAGTGGTGCCTCGTCGTCACGACGGGACGTCTTCTTGCGCCGCGTGGCGGCGGTTGCCGTGGTCGGCATGCTCCTCCTGAGCGTGAAGGCTCCGGCTTCCCCATGAAGCCGTGGGCCGTTCTCGTTGTCCGCGTGTGGCGTGAGCCAGGACCGTACGAACAATGGATCTTCTTCCCACCGAGGCACGCGAGAAGCGCGGGAATCGGCGGGAGCCGATGTCCATTCTATGCCATCGGGCTCGGATCCCGGAGATCGCCCACGCCGTGCGGCGGACAAGAGACGCCGCAGAGCCGAACAGGATGTGTCGCGCAGCCCCGTCGGAGCGCGGGTCAGCCGGGGAGGCCCAGAGCGCGCGCGGCGTCCGTGACGTCCGCGCCCATCTGGTCCATCAGCTTCTCGATGCCCTCGAAGGCGACCATCCCCCGCAGCCGCTCGACGAACTCGACCGTGACGTCGTGTCCGTAGAGATCGAGTCCGGTCTCCCCCAGCACGTGAGCCTCGACCTGTCGCACGAGGACGTCGTCGAACGTGGGATTCGTGCCGACCGAGATCGCGGACGGATGCCGGATGCCGGTGTCATGGTCGACGAGCCAGCCGGCGTAGACGCCGTCCGCGGGGACGAAGGCATCCACGATGGTCGACAGGTTCGCCGTGGGGAATCCGAGCTCCCGTCCGCGCTTGAGGCCGTGCACGACCTCGCCCCGCACATCGGGGTGGCGCCCGAGGGCCTTGGTCGCCGCGGCGACGTCGCCGTCCATCAGCAGCTCGCGGATCCAGCTCGACGACACGCGTCGCGAAGAGCCCGGGAGGTACACGTCCTCGACGACCTCGACGGCGAAGCCGTGGCGCGGGCCGAGTTCGCGGAGGAGCTCCGGCGTCCCCGCGCCCCGGTTGCCGAAGCGGAAGTCCTCGCCGACGAGGACCGTGGAGACGTGGAGCGCCCCGACGAGGATGTCGACGACGAAGTCCTCCGCGCTGCGGGAGGCGAGCTCCTCGTCGAAGGTGAGCATCAGTGTCGCATCGAGGCCGAGCTCGCCCAGCAGCTCCAGCTTCCGGTCGACGGTGACGACGTTCTCCGGGCACCGGTCCGGCCGGATCACGGCGAGCGGGTTGCGGTCGAACGTGACGGCGACGGAGCGGCTCCCCGTGCCGGCGGCCACCTCTTCGAGACGGGCGATCACGGCGCGATGCCCCGCGTGGACACCGTCGAACTTGCCGATCGCGACGGTGCTCGGGCCGAAGCCGTCCGGCACCTCCTCCGGGCTGCGGAAGACGATCACGCGTCCACCTCGACCGGCTGCGCGACATCGGCGGGCCGATGCGTGCGCAGCCACCAGATCCCGAAGACCGGCAGGACGAGAGGGATGAACAGGTATCCGCGGCCGAAGAGCGACCACACCGTCTCGTGCTGGAACAGGGCCGGCATCAGGATGCTCAGCAGGCCCACGACCAGGACTCCGGTGAGCTCGAAGACGATGGCGATCCAGGCGACCGTGTACCAGCCGCGCCGGCGGGCCAGGACGAGCGCGAGAGTGGCCAGGATGTACACGACGGCGGCGACGGCGGACAGCGAGTACGCCAGCGGCGCCTCGTCGAAGCGACGGACGATCTGCACGAAGCTGCGCCCCGTGGCGGCCAGCGCCATGACGGCGTAGACGATCACGAGGACACGACCGATTCCGGTCATCCGAGTGGAGGGGGCGGTGGAGCTCATAGCGCATTCCATCCTAGAGCCGCGGGAGCCGGCCGGACTCCGCTGCGCCCTCGGGCGTCATGCGACCTGGATGGTCCAGATCACCTGCATGCGCCACAGCATGATCGCGATGGCGAGTGCCGCGACCCCGAGGATGACCGTGCTCCAGCGGCTGCGCTCCATGAGCGCCCACAGCACCGCGCCGACAGGCAGGAGCAGGGCGGAGACCAGGTAGACCCAGTACTCGAGCAGATCGCCGGTGGGCGGGTTGCCCGCCAGGGGCGCGATGATCGCGGTGACGATCTGCACCACCAGCAGGGCCTCGACGAGGGCGAGCGCGCCGACCGAGAAGTCGCTCGGTCGACGACCGATCAGTCCGGCCACCAGGCAGAAGATCCCGGCCGCCACGGCGACGGCGATCTGCACGATCGTGAACCACAGGATCATCGTTCGCCCTCCGGCATGTTCATGGCGCTCTTCAGATCGGCGCCGCGCTTCTCGACGATGCCGATCAGCACGCCGTCCGGGTCGATGGCGGCGGCGATCCTGCCCTCGAGCTCTTCGGCCCGTCCGGCGAGGCGCTTGCCGTGGCGGAGGTCGCGCGCATCGTCGGCCGACATCTCCAGCACGGGCAGGATGCGGCTCGCGGCCTCCGCGGGTGTCAGGGTGGGCGCGCCCTCGAGCGCGTCGATGGCGACGGCATCGGTCACCTCGAACGGACCGACCCTGGTGCGGCGCAGCGCCGTCAGGTGCCCGCCGACGCCGAGGTCGGCGCCGAGGTCGCGGGCGAGCGAGCGGATGTAGGTGCCCGACGAGCAGTCGACGATCACGTCGAGATCGAGGTGCCCGTCGCCGCGACGACTCTCGAGCAGGTCGAAGCGGGAGATGACGACATCACGTGCCGCCAGCACGACCTCCTCGCCTGCGCGCACCCGGTCGTACGCGCGGCGGCCGTCGACCTTGATCGCGGACACGGCACTGGGCACCTGGGAGATCGCCCCGGTCAGGGATGCGATGCCCGCCGTGACGGCGTCGTCCGTCACCGACGCCCAGGCCTCGGGGGCGGCGGTCGTGAGGATCTCACCCTCGGCGTCGTCGGTGCCGGTCGTCTGCCCGAGACGGATGGTCGCCCGGTAGGTCTTGTCGGCGCCCACGATGTACGTGAGCAGCCGCGTCGCGCCCTCGATGCCGATCACGAGGAGGCCGGTCGCCATCGGATCGAGCGTTCCGGCATGACCCACCTTGCGGGTGCCGAACGCGCGACGCGTGCGTGCGACGACGTCGTGACTGGTCAGCCCAGCGGGCTTGTCGACGAGGAGGATGCCGGGCGAGACCATCCCCCCAGCCTACCGACGGTGGGGCGATCACCCTGTCCGACGCCGGCGACGGACGGCCCGTCGCCGGGACTCCGACGCGCTCGCCTAGGCTGGACGGATGCCTCCGTCGTCGGCCTCGCTCGCGCTCCTGTCGCGCCTGCCGGAATGGTACCGATCGACCGCCCGCGACCTGCCCTGGCGGCGACCGGCCTTCCATGACGAGTTCGGAGCCTGGGGCGTGCTCGTGAGCGAGTTCATGCTCCAGCAGACACCGGTCACGCGCGTCATCCCGCACCTGGACGCGTGGCTGGCCCGCTGGCCCACCCCGAAGGACATGTCCGCCGCGTCGACGGCCGAGGTGGTGCAGCAGTGGGCGAACCTGGGCTACCCGCGGCGGGCTCTCTGGCTGCACCGGGCCGCCGTCGAGATCACGGACCGGCACGGCGGGGTCGTCCCGCGGGACGTCGATGCCCTGCTCGCCCTCTCCGGCATCGGCGACTACACGGCGCGCGCGGTCGCCGTCTTCGCCTACGGGGACCGGCACCCGGTGGTCGACACGAACACGCGTCGTGTGCTCGCCCGCGCCGTCGAAGGGCGTGCGCAGCCTGGTCCGCCGTCGCGCCGCGATCTCGACCTGATGGGTTCCCTGCTCCCCGACGACGTCGCCGCGGCGGCCGAGTTCAACGCGGCGGCGATGGAGCTCGGCGCCACGGTCTGCACCGCACGGTCTCCCCGGTGCGAGCTCTGCCCGCTCGCGGACGGCTGCGCGTGGCTCGCGGCAGGACGGCCCGACACGGGCGACGAGCGCCGACGGCAGGCCGCCTACGAAGGATCGGACCGTCAGGCCCGGGGCGCGGTGCTGCGCCTGCTGCGCGGCAGCGCGCCGGATGCCGTCCCCCTGGTTGCGGTGATCCCCGACTGGCCGGACCTCCGTCAGCGGGATCGCGCGATCGATTCGCTGATCGCGGACGGACTCGCGGAGGCGGACGGCGAGGGGCTCTCCCTCCCCCGCTGACGACATCGTTCCTCCCCCGCTACGACATCGTCCGGCTCAGAGGTGCTTGTTCGTGCGGTGTGCCAGGACGGTGAGTTCGACCCTGCTCCGGACGTCGAGCTTGGCGAACACCCGCCCCAGGTGCACCTCGACCGTGCGGATCGACACGCTCAGCTCCTCGGCGATGTCGCGGTTCGCCGCGCCGCCGACCGCGCGCATCGCCACCGCCAGCTCGCGACCCGTCAATCGGAGCGCCCACGCCGCTCGGCAGGCGGCCAGCGGATCCACCGCGGGCACGATGCTCCCCTCCCTGGCCTCGAGGCGATCCAGACGGTCCCGGAGCGCCCGCGCCCACGCCGTCGCCCCCGACAGCTCGAACAGCCGCTCCGCGTGTTGGAGATGGATTCGCGCCGATGCGTGATCGTCCCGGATCGCGCACTGGGTGCCGAGCATCGTCTCCACCCGCGCCCGCGCGAACGGTGAGCTGAGCGCCCGGGCGGCCTCGCCGACCTCCTCGCGCTCGGCACGCCAGCGCCCCTCGCCCGCGGTCGCGATGCGGATCCGCAGCCGCTGCGCGAGCGCGATCTCCGGCGGTTCGATCGCGGCCACGGCGACCGGTCGCTCGTCCGGGAGCAGGGCGAGCTCGTCCAGCGCGGGAACGGTCATCGCCGTGCGCGGTGCCCCGAGGTCGGCCCACAGGCGCACGGTGGCCGCGGCGTCGTCGAACGAACCGGCGAGGAACGAGCGGATGCCCTGATCCACGAGGTGATCGATCCTCGCCCCGGCGGGAAGCGCGACCGTCAGGGCTCGCGAGTAGGCGCCGATCTCGCCCCGCACCGCGAGGTCCAGACGGCGGGCGAGCACCACGCCGAGCCCGGCGAGCGGCATCGCCACGGGCAGCTCCAGCGCCGCCTCGATCATTCGGTCCCGCGCGAGCCCGATGTCGCCGCGCCAGGCGAGGAGCAGCACCTCGACCACGGCGCGGTAGGCCCGGACGATCGGGCTGCGCTCGTACCCGGGGACCACCGGATCGGGTTCCGCCGACATCCCGGAATCGCTCAGCGCGAGCAGACGCAGCCCCAGATCGACGTCTCCGCCCATCGCGGCCCGCAGGGTCCGGAGCATTCCCCCGCACACCGGCCCGGAGGCGGGGACCTCGTCGACGTCGTGCTCGCCCACGATGACCCAGCTCAACGCCACGACGGGGTCGCGCAGCTCCCGCTCCGCGTCGAGCCGAGCCGCCCCCTCGCGGACGGCATCGAGCCACGAGCGCATCGCCGGCCGATCTCCGCGCTCGGCGCACATCAGGGCGGCGAGGGCGGCGGCTCTGGTCCACTGGCACCAGTCCTCGGGCGCGTCGGTGGTCGGACGCAGAGCGCTCGGCTCCACCTCCGGCACCGCGCCGAGGAAGGACTGCGCCACCACCAGCGCGCCGAGGCCCTGCAGACGGCAGCTCTCCTCGGCGTCGGGATAGAGGCCGCTCAGCCAGGCGACGGCCTCTGCGGCGAATCCTGCTCCGACGGCCGAGGCTCCCGCGACGAGGCGGGCCTCGTCCTGGTCCGTCCCGACCGCGTGCTGTGCGGCCTCCCGAGCGAGCTGCAGAGCGCGATCAGGATGCCCCGACTCGCTGAGCTGCCGTGCGATGACCGTGAGTTCGGGTGCCGCCGCCGGATCGCCCTCGAGCGCCGCGCGCGCCCGGTGCCAGTCGGTGCCGAGCCGATCACCGCGACGTCGGAAGATCGCGCTCAGCCGCTCATGGACGGCGGCCGTCGCGGCGGTGCAGGTCGTCGCCTGCACCCAGATCGACAGGCGCGCGTCGGCGAGACGCGCACGGCCGGCGCGCAGCGTGAGGTGGTCCCCCACCGGGGTCGACGCGATCTCCGTCGCCGTCCTCCCGTCGAACTCGAGAAACGGTTCGAGCGCGTCGGAAAGGCTCACCGAAAGCGCGAGGATCAGCTCGCGATCACGGGCTTCGAGGTCGAGGCCCGCGAATCTGCGCGCGACCGCGGGCACGAGCGGCAGCGGTTCCGGCAGCGGACGCTGGCCGTGTCGCTGCGCGGGCGAGAGTCGCTGGACGACCTCTCGGACGGCCACGACATCGGCATCCAGGTCGGCCGTCAGCCGCGAGACCACGTGCGGGGCGCAGCCGAGATCCAGACGGAGCAGCTCCTCGAGGATCAGCTCGACCACGGCGGGCGCGACGAAGAGGCCCCCGGACGCGCTCGTTCCCTCGATGCCGATCCCCCTCAGCTTCGCGGGAGGCGATCCCGCGAAGCCGAGCGTATCAAACGGCGCTCACTCCGAGTCGTCGTCCGTGCGGTAGGGGTCGGCGTCGCCGGCGTGCGATGCGGAGGACGCGAGCTTCGCGACGTCGGCATCCCGCTGCTGGGCCTCGCGGAGCAGCGCACCGATGTGGTCCGCGTTCTCCGGAAGCGCATCGGGGATGAACTCCAGCGTCGGCACGAGACGCGTGCTCAGCTGCCGGCCTACCTCGCTGCGCAGCATCCCCGTCGCCGAGGTCAGTGCCGCGCCGCTCGCGACGCGCTCCTCCTCGGTGCCCAGCACCGTGTAGAACACGGATGCGTGCTGGAGGTCGCCGCTCACGCGGACATCGGTGATCGTGACGAAGCCGAGGCGCGGGTCGCGCAGCCCCTTCTCCAGCCGCTCGGCGAGGATCACGCGGATGCGATCCGCGAGACGGGCCTGTCGTTCGCCTGCCATTGTTCTCTCCCTGTCCAGGAACCCTCAGGGCGTCCCCCGACTCCGCGCTCCGGAAGGAGCGGGAGCGAAGGGACGCCCGAAGGTGTTTCGAATTGATCAGCCGCGAGGCTTCTCGACGAGCTCGGTCGTCTCGATCTCATCACCGATCTGGATGTCGTTGTACTTGCCGAGGCCGATACCGGCCTCGTAGTCCGTACGGACCTCGGTGACATCGTCCTTGAAGCGACGCAGCGACTCGATGGCGAGGCCATCGGCCAGCACGACGCCGTCGCGGATGACGCGAGCCTTGGCGTTTCGCGTGATCGTTCCCGACCGCACGATGACACCGGCGATGTTGCCGAACTTCGAGGAGCGGAACACCTCGCGGATCTCGGCGACACCCGACTGGACCTCTTCGTACTCCGGCTTGAGCATGCCCTTGAGCGAGCTCTCGATCTCGTCGATCGCGTTGTAGATGACGGAGTAGAAGCGGATGTCCACGCCCTCGCGAGCGGCGCGCTCGCGCGCCTTCGTGTCGGGACGGACGTTGAAGCCCACGATGATCGCGTTGTCGATCGTCGCCAGGTTCACGTCGGACTCGGTGATCGCACCGACACCGCGGTGGATGATGCGCAGCTGCACCGAGTCGTCGACCTCGATCTTGAGGAGCGACTCCTCCAGCGCCTCGACGGCACCGGAGACGTCACCCTTGATGATGAGGTTGAGCGACTCGACCTTGCCCTCTTCGAGAGCACGGGTGAAGTCCTCGAGCGAGATGCGCTTGCGGGCCTTGGCCAGCTGGGCGTTGCGCTCGACTGCTTCACGCTTCTCAGCGATCTGGCGGGCCATGCGGTCTTCCTCGGTGACGATGAAGACGTCGCCGGCGCGGGGCACGGAGTTGAGACCCTGCACCTGGACCGGACGCGACGGGTAGGCCTCGAGGACCTGCTCGCCGTTCTCATCCGCCATCGCACGCACACGGCCGTATGCCGTACCCGCGACGATCGCGTCACCGACCCGGAGCGTTCCGGACTGGATCAGCACCGTGGCGACCGAACCGCGACCCTTGTCGAGCTTCGCCTCGATGGCGACACCGCGAGCGGCCTTGTTCGGGTTGGCGGTCAGGTCGAGACCGGCGTCGGCGGTGAGCAGCACGGCGTCCAGGAGGTCCTGGATACCGGTGTTCGCACGAGCGGAGACGTCGACGAACATGACGTCGCCACCGAACTCCTCGGCGACCAGACCGTACTCGGTCAGCTGCTGACGCACCTTCGAGGGGTTGGCGTCGGGCTTGTCGACCTTGTTCACCGCGACCACGATCGGCACGTTCGCCGCCTGGGCGTGGTTCAGCGCCTCGACCGTCTGCGGCATGATGCCGTCGTCGGCGGCGACCACGAGGATCGCGAGGTCGGTGACCTGCGCACCACGGGCACGCATGGCGGTGAACGCCTCGTGACCCGGGGTGTCGATGAACGTGATGGCCCGCTCGATGCCCTCGTGCTCGGTCCAGACCTGGTAGGCACCGATGTGCTGGGTGATGCCGCCGGCTTCACCCTCGATGACGTTGGTCTGGCGGATCGCGTCGAGGAGGCGCGTCTTACCGTGGTCGACGTGACCCATGACGGTGACGACCGGAGGACGGATCTCGAGGTCGTCTTCGCTCTCGTTCTCCAGCTCGGCCTCGAGGTCGAGACCGAAGCCCTCGAGGAGCTCCTTGTCCTCGTCCTCGGGCGAGACCATCTGGATCTTGTAGCCGAGCTCGGCACCCAGGACCTCGAACGTCGCCTCGTCCAGGGACTCGGTGGCCGTGGCCATCTCGCCCAGGTTGAAGAGGATCGTCACGAGGGTTCCGGGCTGGACCGTGTAACCGGTCAGCGTCTCGATCTTGTCGGCGAAGTCCGCGATCGATGCGCCGCGGCGCATGCGGATGATCTCTCCGTTACCGCGGGTGACGTTGACGCCACCGACGACCGGAGCACTCCGCATCTCGAACTCTTGCCGCTTCGCCCGCCGCGACTTGCGCTGCTTGCTCTTGCCGCCGCCCTTGCCGAAGGCACCTGCGGTGCCACCGCCGGGACCACGGCCACGACCGCCACCGCCACCGGGACGACCGGCGAAGCCGCCGCCCGGACGAGCTCCGGGACCGCCGGCGCCGCCGGGTCCACCGGCACCGCCGGGACGACCGGGGCCGCCGGGACGCTGCTGGAACGGAGCACCGGGACGACCGCCCTGGCCACCGCGAGGTGCACCGGGACGAGGCGAGCCGGGACGCGGAGCACCCGGACGGGGTGCACCGGGACGCGGAGCCTGCGGACGCGGGATGTTACCCGGCGTCGGGCGCTGGCCCATGCCCTGCGCCGAGGCGAAGGGGTTGTTGCCCGGTCGGGGACCGGTCGGGCGCTGGCCCATGCCCTGCGCGGAGCTGAACGGGTTGTTGCCGGGGCGCGGAGCCCCGGGAGTCGGAGCGCCACCCTCGGCGGGCTTGGCCGCCTCGGGCGCGGCTGCGGCCGGAGCCTCTGCCACGGGGGCAGGAGCGGGCGCAGCAGGCGCGGGCGCCTCGGGGGCGGGTGCCTCCGGGGCAGGCTTCGGACCGGGCTTCGGGCCCGGGGTGGGTGCCGGCTTGGCACCCGGCTTCGCTGCGGGCTTCGCCGCAGCGGGCTTGGCTGCCGCGGGGGCGGCGTCGGCCGAACCCTTGAGCGAGCCGTCGGCCTCGATCGCCGCGCGCAGCTTGCGCGCCACCGGCGGTTCGATGGTCGAGGAGGGGCTCTTCACGAACTCACCGAGTTCTTTGAGCTTCGCAAGAGCGACCTTGCTGTCGACGCCGAGTTCGGCGGCGATCTCATGTACGCGTGGTTTACCAGCCACAATTCTCCTGTCTGAGTCGGTCCACCCAGACAGGGCAGACCACTAGTCGCGGACGGGTCTCATTTCGAGCCGTTCACTTTGTTTCCATAGCTGTTCAGCCTTTGTTTCTTGGTGGGTGCTGTTCGAAGGTCCGTGTGTCCAGCTGAGTGGTCACACGCAGTGCTCGTCCGAATGCGCGACGCCGCAGAGCGGCATCCATGCATTCCTGTGTCGGATGCACCCACGCGCCGCGCCCCGGCAGGACAGCACGCTCATCGACGATGAGGGTGTCGTTCTGGGACACCACCCTGAGAAGGGCGGAGCGGGGAGCACGCGTGCGACAACCGACGCACGTTCGTACGGGTTCCATCTTACACCTGCGTTTCACCCCGCCTCGCCCGCACTCGGGGCGCGTCGGAAGGCCGGAGCCGGTCAGTCGAGGACGCTGTCCGGCTGGATGTCGATCTTCGCACCGGTCAGCTTGGCGGCCAGACGGGCGTTCTGACCCTCCTTGCCGATCGCGAGCGACAGCTGGTAGTCGGGCACCAGGGCGCGGACGGCCTTGGTGCCGGCGTCGAGCACGAACGAGCTCGTGACCTTCGCCGGCGAAAGCGCGTGGGCGACGAACGTCGGAAGGTCGGCGTCGTAGTCGACGATGTCGATCTTCTCACCCGCCAGCTCCTCGGTGACGGCGCGGACACGTCGTCCGAGCTCGCCGATGCAGGCGCCCTTCGCGTTGATCGAGGGGTCGTTCGCGCGTACGGCGATCTTGGTGCGGTGCCCCGCCTCGCGAGCCAGCGCGACGATCTCGACCAGACCGGCGGCGATCTCCGGAACCTCGAGCGCGAACAGCTTGCGGACGAGTCCGGGGTGCGTGCGGGAGACCGTGATCTGCGGGCCCTTGAGCCCCTTGGCAACGCTCGTGACATAGACGCGCAGGCGCGAGCCGTGCGTGTACTCCTCGCCGGGCACCTGCTCCTCGGGCGGGAGGATCGCCTCGACGGCACCGAGGTCGACGTGGATCATGCGCGGGTTGGGACCCTGCTGGATCACACCGGCGACGATGTCGCCCTCTTTGTCCTTGAAGTCTCCGAGCACCACGTCATCCGCGATGTCCCGCAGACGCTGGCTGATGACCTGCTTGGCGGCGAAGGCCGCGATCCGTCCGAAGTCGTCGGGGGTCGCATCCTCCTCGCCGATGATGGCGTCTTCCTCGTCGCGGACGACCTGCAGGATCGCGACATGCCCGGTCTTGCGGTCCAGGTGCACGCGGACGCCCTCGGGCGTCGCACCATCTTCGGAGACGTGCTTGGAGTACGCGGTCAGGATCGCCTGCTCGATGATCGCGACGAGTTCGTCGAAGGGGATCGCCTTCTCCTTCTCGATCCCTCGCAGAAGACTCAGTTCGATGTCCATGACGGCCTCTCTATTCAGCTCTCGTCGCGCCTGTTCGCACGCGCGACATCCGTACCACGATACCCTGTGCGCACCGGCCCCTGCCACGACGGCACCGCCGTCCGGGACGGGGAGCCGCTCGAGGAGGAGCACGTGAGCACATTCGACACGATCGTGATCGGCGCGGGCATGTCCGGCGTCACCAGCGCTCGGATGCTGACGGACGCCGGTCAGCGCGTCCTCGTCCTCGAGGCGCGCGACCGCGTCGGAGGACGGATGAACACCGACCGGAGCGCCGGATTCCCCGTCGATCTCGGCGCCTCGTGGATCCACGGCATCGACGGCTCGCCGCTCTGGGATCTCGCCCAGGCGCTGCACGTCCCCACCATCGAGTACACGGTCGGCAGCTTCCAGGTCGGCGGGCGGCCGATCGAGAACTTCGACGGCGAAGGACGTGCGATGGATGCCGATGCCACCGCGCAGTGGATCGCCGACGTCGACGCCGCCGATCGCCTACTCGTCGAGGAGATCTCCGCCTCCTCCGCCGGCGACACCTATCTCGATGTGACCGAGCGCGCGCTGGACCGTTCCGGCCTCTCCCCCGAGCGCATCGACGACATCCGCGAGTTCTTCCGCCACCGCGTCGAGGAGCAGTGCGGCGCCTGGATCGGCGACCTCGACGCGCACGGCCTCGACGAGGACGCGATCGAGGGCGACGAGGTGATCTTCCCGCGGGGGTACGACGAGCTGCCGAGGCGGATCGGCGCTGACCTCGACATCCGCCTCGACACGACGGCGACCCGGGTGACCCGCTCGACGCAGGGTGTGGTGGTCCACACCGAGGCCGAGGAGTTCACCGCCGATAGTGTCATCGTGACGGTGCCGCTCGGCGTCCTGAAGGCGGGGACGATCGCCTTCGAACCGCCCCTGCCGGACGCCGTCGCCGGGCCCATCGCGCGGCTCGGCATGGGTGTCTTCAACAAGGTCTTCCTGCAGTTCCCGGAGCGTTTCTGGAACGAGGAGAGCTATGTGCTGCGCGCACTCGGCGAGGCCGGCGAGCACTGGCATTCCTGGTACGACGTCTCCGCGGTCAGCGGGCTGCCCACGCTGCTGACGTTCGCCGCCGGCCCCTTCGGGCGCCGCATGCAGGAGCTCTCCGACGAAGAGGTCGTCGCCGACGTCGTCCGGGCACTGCGGGCGCTCTACGGCGACGCGGTCGGCGAGCCGCGGGCGCACTGGATCACGCGCTGGGGCCTCGACCCGTTCTCGAACGGTTCGTACTCGCACCTGGCGCTGGGCTCGACCCACCACGATCACGACGCGCTGGCCGGTCCCGTGGACGACGTGCTGCACTTCGCGGGCGAGGCCACCTGGGGCGACGAGCCGGCGACGGTCGGTGCCGCGTTCTACTCCGGGCACCGGGCGGCGGAGCGCATCCTCGGGCACCCGGTCGATCTCGGCGCGTTCGCCGCCGGCATCATCGAGCGGGAGCAGAAGGCAGGGCGTTGATCGCCCCGATCAGCCGGAACAGGTTCCCGACCTGACGCTGATCGAGGTGCAGGGACAGACGCGGCAGGTCCAGGAGATCCTCGTCGGCGATCTCCGGCTGCCGCGGCGCCGTCCGTTCGATGCGCCCCGAGGACAGCATCCCGCCGAACTGCTCGTTGAGCGACGCGATCTCCTCATCCGTCGGCTCCGCCCGCAGCCGCAGCACGAGGGCATCGCCGACCCACCGCAGCGAGTCGTAGTTGTGCCAGAACCCGGTGATCTCGGCTCGCGCCGCCTCGACGGAATCCGTGATCACGACGCGGTCGAAGTCGCCCGGCGAGATGACGCCGGTGGGAGCGAGGTGATCATCGATGAAGCTGCGCAGGCCCTGCCAGAACGTCCCGCCCGGCTGGTCGAGGAGCACGATCGGCGTCGGCTCCGCCTTTCCGGTCTGCTGCAGCGTGAGCAGCTCGAACATCTCGTCGAGGGTGCCGAACCCGCCGGGAAGGCAGATGAAGCCCAGGGACTCCTTGATGAGCATCAGCTTGCGCGTGAAGAAGTACTTCATCGCGACGACGTGATCCTGGCCCGCGACGAAGCCGTTCGGCTTCTCCTCGAAGGGCAGTCGGATCGACACGCCGAGCGACAGCGCGGGGCCGGCCCCCTCGGAGGCGGCCTGCATGATGCCGGGGCCGGCACCGGTGACGACCATCCAGCCGTCGCCCGCCAGCGCCGAGGCGACGTCGCGAGCGGTCAGGTAGAGCGGATCGTCCTGCCGCGTGCGGGCGGAGCCGAAGACGGTCACCTTCGGGACACCGCGGAACGGCGCGAACAGTCGGAAGGCGTCGCGCATCTCGGCGAGGGCCGCGGAGGCGATCTTCAGGTCGAGGCGGTCCGCGCCGTCCTCGCCGAGCAGGATCGCGGTGCGCAGCATCCGCATCACCAGGCGTCGGTCGGCGTGCACGCCCGCGTCGTCGAGGACGGCGTTGATCTCGGAGCTGAGGGCTTCGGGCAGGGGTTCGTCGATCATGACTCCAGCGTGTCATGAGGCGGGGCGACCCCGCCTCGCAACGCCGGGCTTCGCGTCGACACGGTCGGGTCCGTGCCACGACCCGGCCCCGGTGTCAACGCCCGTGCCCTCCCCCGCACTCCAGGGCACGCTGGCACCATGACAGAGATCACCGGACCCGAAGCCCTCGCCCGCGTCGCCGAGCTCGTGGAGGACATCGACATCACGATGCTCACCACGGTCGACGACGACGGCAACCTCGTGAGCCGACCCATGTCGACCCGGCAGATGGACGACGCCGGCGACATCTGGTTCTTCACCGCGGAGGACACCGAGAAGGTCGAGGAGGCGCAGCGACACCACGACGTCGGTCTCGCCTACTGCGACGCCAAGGGGATGCGATACGTCTCCGTCGCCGGCACCGCAGAGGTCGTCCATGATCGGGCGAAGATGGAAGAGCTCTACTCGGCGTCGCTGGAGATCTGGTTCGCCGACGGCCTCGACACCCCCGGGATCGCCCTTCTCAAGGTGACGCCGACCGTGACGGAGTTCTGGGAGCCGGCGAAGGGCAAGCTGGCCATGGCGGCCGGCGCCCTCAAGTCCCTGGTCACCCGCGACACTCCGGATGACGACATCATGAACCACGGCCGCATCGTCTGCTGACGACGCCGCCGGGGTGGCTCACTCGGCGGCGGTGAGTCGCTCCACGGCCTCGGCGACGGTGACGGCGTCGCGGTCACCGGTGCGACGGTCCCACAACTCGACCTGGCCGTCGGCGGCGCCGCGTCCGACGATGACGATCTTCGGCACGCCGACGAGCTCGGCGTCGCCGAACTTCACGCCGGGCGACACCTTGGGACGGTCGTCGTACAGCACGTCGAGCCCGTGGGTCTCGAGCTGGGCCGAGAGCGACTCCGCCACCTCGAACGCGACCTGATCGCGACCGGCGGCCACGACCTGCACGTCGAAGGGCGAGACGGACGTCGGCCAGATGAGGCCCTTGTCGTCGTTGTTGAGCTCGGCGATGATCGCGAGGACGCGCGTCACGCCGATGCCGTAGGAGCCCATCGTGACGGTGACGAGCTTGCCGTTCTCGTTGAGCACCTTGAGGCCGAGCGCCTCGGCGTACTTGCGACCGAGCTGGAAGACGTGACCGATCTCCATGCCGCGGGCGAGCTCCACGGGGCCGGAGCCGTCGGGGGCGGGGTCGCCGGCGCGCACGTTCGCGATCTCGATGATGCCATCGGCCTCGAAGTCGCGCCCGGCGACGACCGAGTGCGCGTGCTTCTGGTCGATGTTCGCGCCCGTGATCCAGCTCGTGCCCTCGCTGACCCGCGGGTCGACCAGGTAACGGATGCCGGTGGCGGACTCCTCGCCCAGCACGGCGCCGGTCGGCGACCAGGGGCCGATGTAGCCCTTCACGAGCAGCGGATTCTTCTCGAAGTCGTCCGCCGTGGCGGTCTCGACCTCGGCGGGCGCGAAGGCCACCTCCGCACGCTTCTCGTCGACCTCGCGGTCGCCGGGGATGCCGACGATGACCAGCTCGCGCGTGCCGTCGAGGTGCGTGAGCGCCAGGACCACGTTCTTCAGCGTGTCCGCCGCGGTGTACTCGCCGTCGAGCTCGCGGTTCGCGTGCGCGACGAGCGTCTCGATGGTCGGCGTGTCCGGCGAGTCGAAGACCACGGGGGCTGCGTCGGCGTCGTAGGCGATCGCCGCGGGAACGGCCGTCGTGAACGCCTCGACGTTGGCGGCATAGCCGCCCGCGCTGCGCACGAACGTGTCCTCGCCGACGGGAGTCGGGTGCAGGAACTCCTCACTGCGGGATCCGCCCATCGCCCCGGCGTCGGCCTGGACGATGACGTACTCGAGGCCGAGGCGCTGGAAGATGCGCTCGTACGCATCACGCTGCGCCTGGTAGCTGACGTCGAGCCCCTCGTCGGAGGCATCGAACGAGTAGGCGTCCTTCATCGTGAACTCGCGGCCGCGGAGCAGACCGGCGCGGGGACGGGCCTCGTCGCGGTACTTGTCCTGGATCTGGTAGATCGTCAGCGGCAGGTCCTTGTAGGACGAGTACAGGTCCTTCACGAGCAGCGTGAACGCCTCTTCGTGCGTCGGGGCGAGGAGGTAGTCGCCGCCCTTGCGATCCTGGAGTCGGAAGAGCAGATCGCCGTACTCCTCCCAGCGACCGCTCGCCTCATACGCCTCCCGCGGCATCAGCGCGGGGAAGTGCACCTCCTGCGCACCGGCCGCGGACATCTCCTCGCGGACGACGGTCTCGATCTTCGCCTTGACGCGCAGACCCAGTGGCAGCCACGCGAAGATGCCGGCCGCCTGCGGACGGATGTACCCCGCCCGGATCAGCAGCTTGTGGCTGGCGACCTCTGCGCCTGCAGGGTCTTCACGGAGCGTACGGAGGAAGAAGTTCGAAAGACGAGTGACCACGGAGCAAGTCTAGTGAGCCGTGGCCACCCGTCTTCGACGCCGATGACGTGGGTCAGTTGAGCGCCGGGAGGTTCGCCGGGACCACGCCGCCCGCGTACAGGTCGGCGGCGAGCTCCTGCAGTGCGGTCAGGGCGACGCGCTGCGGGAGGGGGCCGTAGGAGATGCGTGCGACACCGAGCTTCTCGTACTCGGACGCGGCGAGGGCGCCGGGGATGCCGATCACGCTGACCTTGCGCTCCCCGATCCCCTCGACGAGCTGGCGGGTGACGTTCATGTCGAGGATGCCGGGCACGAAGACCGCGGTCGCTCCGGCGTCGAGGTAGGCGCGACCGCGCTGGATCGCATCGGCGATGCTCTCCTGCACCGGACGTCCGCCGGCGCGCACGAACGCATCGGTGCGGGCGTTCAGCGCGAAGGGCACGCCCTCGGCCTCGGCGGCCTTGACGATGGCCTCGACCGCGGCGACGGATTCGTCGAGCGGCTTGAGACGGTCCTCGACGTTCGCGCCGACGACACCGGCGCCGATGGCGAGTCGGGTGGTCTCCCCGGCGTCACCGTACCCGTCGTCGAGGTCGGCGGTGACCGGGACGTGGACAGCGGCGGCGATCCGGCCGACCATGTCGATCATGATCTCGCGCGGGGTGGCGCCGTCGTCGTAGCCGAAGGAGGCGGCGATGCCGTGTCCGGCGGTGGCGATCGCCTTCGCCTCCGGGAGGGCGGCGACCGCTCGCGCGGAGACGACGTCCCACACGTTCACGACGCGGAGGATCTCCGGGGCGTCATAGAGTCCGACAAGGGTCTGGGCCTTGGCTGCAGTGGTCATGTCTCCACGCTAACGCGCGCGGTGCACGACCGGGCCGACTCCTTCGAGAAAGGAGGGTCGATCCAGGCAGACGGATCGGGTGGAGCCGAGGCGCACGACTCCACCCGATCGCCGCGTCAGGCGTTGAGCACGACCTTGAGCGCCTTCGTCTCGGCCGCACGGCCGAACGTGTCGTAGGCGCTCTCGATGTCGGCGAGGGCGAACCGGTGGCTCACGAAACCACTCGGGTCGATGCGCCGCTCGGCCACGAGCTTCGTCAGCATCCGTGCGGTGTTCGCGTTCACCAAGCCGGTCGTGATGGTGAGGTTCTGGATCCACAACTCATCGAGGGGGAACGCGACGGGCGCGCCATGCACGCCGACGTTCGCCACGTGTCCTCCCGGACGGACGATGTCGAGCACCATGTCCCACGTCTGCGGGATGCCCACCGCCTCGATCGCCACATCGACGCCGAGCCCGTCCGTCAACGCCATCACCTGATCGCGCCAGTCGGCCGCGCTCGAGACCACGGCGTGCGTGGCGCCGAAACCGCGAGCGAGCTCCACCCGGTTGGCATCCAGGTCGATCGCGATCACCTTGCTCGGGCCGTACAGCTGCGACGTCATGATCGCGGCGAGTCCGACCGGACCGGCACCGACGACCGCGACGACGTCGCCGGCCTTCACACCGCCGTACTTCACGCCGATCTCGTGGCCCGTCGGCAGGATGTCACTGAGGAGGACCGCGGTCTCGGGCGACAGACCGTCGGGCAGCCGGTGCAGCGACGTCTCCGCGAACGGGATCCGCGCATACTCCGCCTGGGTCCCGTCGATGAGGTGCCCGAGGATCCAGCCGATCCCCGGCGCCCCTTCCTCCGCCCGGCAGTGGGAGGCCAGCCCGGCCACGCAGAAGTCACACTTGCCGCACGAGCTCACGCAGGAGATGATCACGCGGTCCCCCGGCGACAGCTCCGTCACGGCGTCGCCGATCTCGGTGATGACGCCGACTCCCTCGTGGCCGAGGATGCGTCCCTCCGTCACCGCGGGCAGGTCGCCCTTCAGGATGTGGAGGTCGGTACCGCAGATGGTCGTGCTCTCGATGCGGACGATCGCATCGGTCGGAGCCAGGATCTTCGGATCCGGGACCTCGTCCCAGCTCTTGCGACCGGGACCGTGGTAGACGAGTGCCTTCATGGGTGTCTCCTCCCTCGGACCTCGTCCGAGCTCATGGTAAGTGAAATGTTACCTTTCGGTCGACCGAGGGACAAGGGCTCTCCTCCGTGTCGCCCGCCTAGTGTGGAGCCATGCCCCAGCGCCGATCGCACGTCGCCCCGTCCGCCGCCCAGACCGAGCTCGCCTCCGCACTGGCCGCGCTGCGGGAATCGCTCGACGGACCGGTCGACTTCCCGGCCGAAGTGCTCGCCGAGGCGGAGCGGTCGACGGCGACCGCGCCGGTTCTGGATCTTCGGGAGATCCCCTTCGCGACGCTCGATCCGGAGGGTTCCCGGGACCTCGACCAGGCGTTCCACCTGGAGCGCGCGGGATCCGGCTTCACGGTGCGCTACGCGATCGCCGACGTGCCCGGCTTCGTGATCCCGGGGGGCGCCGTGGATGCGGAAGCGCGCCGGCGCGGGCAGACGCTGTACGCGGCAGACGGCAGGATCCCGCTGCACCCGGCCGTCCTGAGCGAGGATCGCGCGTCCCTGCTCCCCGACGTGGACCGCGCGGCACTGGTGTGGACGTTCGCGCTCGATTCCGCCGGCGTCGTCACGGACTTCCGTCTGGAGCGCGCCCTCATCCGCTCGCGCGCGCAGCTCGACTACACGACCACACAGCAGACCCTCGACCGCGGCGAGGAGGGACCGGCGACACTCCTTCCCGTGATCGGCGCGCTGCGGCTCGAGCAGGAGCGCCGTCGGGGAGGAGCGAGCCTCAATCTCCCCGACGAGGAGGTCGTGCGCGCGGACGACGGAACGTACGCCATCGAACGGCGGAGCCCTCTTCCCGTGGAGGAGTGGAACGCCCAGCTCTCGCTCATGACCGGAATGGCGGCCGCCTCCCTGATGCTCGACGCCGGGGTGGGCATCCTCCGCACGATGCCGGAGCCGGACGATGCGGCCTTCGACACATTCCGCCACCAGACGGAGGCGCTCGGTCGCCCCTGGACGACGGGCACCTACGGCGAGTACCTCCGCGGCCTCGATCGCAGCGACCCGATGACCCTCCCCGTGCTCGAAGCCGCGGCTTCCCTGTTCCGCGGCGCGGGGTACCTGGTGTTCGACGGCGAGGCGCCACGAGATGCGGTGCAGGCGGCCATCGCCGCGCCCTACGCGCACGCGACCGCTCCCCTGCGCCGGCTGGTGGATCGCTGGGTCCTCGCGATCTGCCTCGCGGCGGCGAACGGCGAACCTGCGCCGGAGTGGGCGCGCGCCTCGCTCTCGGAACTCCCCGCCCTCATGCAGGAGTCGGGTCAGCGCGCTTCCCGGTTGAACGCGGCGACCGTCAATGCGGTCGAAGCGGCACTGCTCACCCCCTTGGTCGGGACGACGATCGATGCGACCGTGATCGAGCTGCGCGGCGAGCGGGCGAGCATCCAGATCGCGGAGCCCGCGGTCACCGCCACCGCACCGCTGCCCGCGGACGCGAAGCCCGGTGACATCGTGCGCCTGCGCGTCGTCCGGGCCGACATCGCCCGGGGCGAGGTGGAGTTCGCTCTCTGACGGGTCTTGAAGTGTGTCACGGGTTTGGTACATAGTGTACCAACGGAATGATGCACCTTGGAGGCTCCGATGTTCCTGTTCTACCTTCTGATGTGGGGCCCGCTCGCGCTGGCCGCGTGCATCGCCCTCGTCCTCCGACTGACGCTTCTTCGTGGTGCCCCACGCCTCGGAACGCGAGACGCCGTGCTCGCCGCGGTCGCCGGCGGAATCCCCGTCGTCGTGACCGCCGCGCCGCTCCCCGGCGACTTCGGGCTCGGTCCGGTTCTCTGGTGGGACGTCGGCACCCGAGCAGCGCTCCCGTTGATCGTCGGCATCCTCGGGGTCGTCCTGCTCTCGTTCCCTCCGCGCTCGACGTCCATGAACGCCTCGGCGCAGCTGGTGCCGCGCACGCTCCGGACGTTCCTGCGTCCGAGCCGGCCGATCGTCCTGGGCGCCCTCGTGGTCCTCGCGGTCATCCTCGCGCTGGCCGCCGGCGCCGCCTCCGAGACCGACGACCTCGGGCACCACACCCTGTTCTCGATCACCCTCGGCACGTCCGGGACGGCAGCGTCGTCCGGGATCTACGGGTGGTACTACTCGCTTCCGTCCCTTGCTCTGCTCGCCGCCCTTCTCGTCGTCACCACCATCGCCTGGCTCCGGATCCCGCGTCCCGCCTGGGGCGATGACGTGGATCTCGACACCGCGATCCGACGCCTCCGCGCCGCGAACATCACGCGCATCGCGTGCGCTGCCGTCCTGCTGCACCTCGCCGTCGTGTTCAACTCGCTGCGTGGCACCGCCTCGATGATGCTGTCCGCTCAGGCCGGCACGATCGGCACCGTGTCGCTGGGCACCCCGTTCGCGGCGATGGGGCCCGCCCTCTTCGTGGCCTGGGCGATCGCGACCGTCGCCGGCCTCGCCCTCTGCCTGATCACCGTGCTCAGCGGTGTGCCGATTGGCGCGCGGAAGACGACACCGGCACTCGCGTCATGATCATCACCATCCGCCGAGACGCCGGCGAGTCGCCCGCAGAGCAGGTCCACGATCAGATCCGCGGACTGATCACGACAGGTCATCTCCTCGCCGGGGACCGTCTCCCCTCCGTCCGCCAACTCGCGTCGGACCTCTCGATCGCGCCCGGCACCGTCGCCAAGGCCTATCGGCTCCTCGAGGACGACGGGCTCGCCACCTCGCGGATCGGATCCGGCACACGCGTGAGCGACACCGCCCGACCGGCCGCGGGTGGCATCGCCGACGCGGCCCGGGCGCTCGCCGAGATCGCCAAGGCAGAAGGACTCGCGCTGGCCGATGCTCAGCGCGTGCTCCGCGCGGTCTGGCGTCCGACGGACGAAGACCCCGCCCCGTCAGGCGCACGCCCCTGACGACACGGGCGTGCCAGGACCGTCGAGCGTTCCGCCGCCGAGCCTATGCCCGCGCCGGCGTCGCGGTCGTCGTCATCACGAGGAGCTGAGGATCGCTCAGGTCGAGCGACACCGTGACGGACGCGAACTCCGCCAGGGAGGCCACGTGGGTGCCGCCGCACAGGATCACGGCCTCCCCCTCGGGGAGTTCGCAGTGCCAACGGCGACGATCGACGATCGTCGGCCCTTCCGTCTCGACACGACTCGTGGCCGCCGACGCGATCCAGGCGGCGAGCTGGGAGTTGATCCGCGCCTCGCGCTCGTCGATCGTCGCGGCGAAACCCTCGGTGTCGAAGCCGGCCCTCCGCAGGCTCTTGCCGAGGCGATACTCGTCCACGGCGCCGTCCTCGTGGATGCGGCTGGACTGATTCGCGCGGCTCTCGAAGTCCGGGTTCCCGAGCGCGTCCTCGCCCGGCTCCTTGCGCCAGAGATCGGCGAGAGCGAGGTCGAGCGCCAGAGACGCCAGGTGGCAGGCGGTGTGCCCGCGGCTGAGACCCGCCCGTCTGGCGGTGTCGACGGACAGCTTCACGTGCGCGCCCTCGGCCACCCAACCCGGCGCCTCGCCGTCGAGCAGGTGCCCCACGAGCCAGGTCCAGCCTTCGGTGCCGCGCTTCGCGGGGATGTCGCCGCCCACGGCGAACTCGCCCTCATCGCTCACGGCGGCCATCACGGCCTCCGTCACGCGCACGTCGGCCGTGCCGTCCCCGATCGAGCCCGAGTCGCCGGGCTGATCGGGCCAGGTGTGGTCCACCGGGTGGAACGGCGTCGCGTCGACGACGACGACCGTGCCTCGCGGTGTCGCCTCGACCCGCGAGACGACACCATCGCCCGAGACGGCTCCCTCGGCGAAGGACACGACCGTGGCAGACATGGGACTCCTCAGGATCGAGCGGTCGGAATGCGGGACGGAGTCAGACCGTGACGACCTGAGCGGTTCCGAGCGGCGCTTCCGGCCCCATCTCGGCGGCGATCCGGTTGGCCTCTTCGATCAGCGTCGCGACGATGTCGGCCTCCGGCACGGTCTTGATGACCTCGCCCTTCACGAAGATCTGGCCCTTGCCGTTGCCCGAGGCGACCCCGAGGTCGGCCTCGCGCGCCTCACCGGGGCCGTTCACGACGCAGCCCATCACGGCGACGCGGAGCGGGACGGTCATGTCCTTGAGCCCCTCGGTGACGTTCTCGGCGAGCGTGTACACGTCGACCTGGGCGCGACCGCACGACGGGCACGAGACGATCTCGAGCTTGCGCTCCCGCAGGTTGAGCGACTGCAGGATCTGGTGGCCGACCTTGACCTCTTCGGCGGGCGGAGCGGACAGCGAGACCCGGATCGTGTCGCCGATGCCCTCGCCGAGCAGGATGCCGAACGCGGTCGAGCTCTTGATCGTGCCCTGGAAGGCGGGCCCGGCTTCGGTCACACCGAGGTGCAGCGGCCAGTCGCCCCGCTCGGCGAGCTGGCGGTAGGCCTTGACCATCACGATCGGGTCGTTGTGCTTGACCGAGATCTTGAAGTCGTGGAAGTCGTGCTCCTCGAACAGCGATGCCTCCCAGACGGCGCTCTCGACGAGAGCCTCCGCGGTGGCCTTGCCGTACTTGGTCAGGATGCGACGGTCGAGCGAACCGGCGTTGACGCCGATGCGCAGCGAGACGCCGGCGGCTTTGGCCGCCTCGGCGATCTTGCCGACGTTGCCGTCGAACTCGCGGATGTTGCCCGGGTTCACCCGGACCGCCCCGCACCCGGCGTCGATGGCCGTGTAGATGTAGCGCGGCTGGAAGTGGATGTCGGCGATCACCGGGATCTGGCTCTTCATCGCGATGATCTTCAGCGCGTCGGCATCGTCCTGATGCGGCACGGCGACGCGCACGATCTCGCAGCCCGACGCCGTGAGCTCGGCGATCTGCTGCAGAGTCCCGTTGATGTCGGTCGTCTTCGTGGTCGTCATCGACTGCACGCTGACGGGAGCGTCGCCGCCCACGAGCACCTTGCCCACCTTGATCTGGCGGGACTTGCGACGGGGGGCGAGGACTTCGGGGATCTTCGGCATTCCGAGGTTCACTGCTGGCACGCCTCAAGCCTACGCCGCCAGGATGCGTGAGGGCTGGACGGACGCACATACGCTGAGGAGATGGCGGTCATCCTTCTCACCGGCTTCGAGCCCTTCGACGGCGCAGCGCGCAACCCCTCGGCCGATGCGGTGAACGCGGTCGCAGCCGGGTACGACGGCCCGCACGACCTCGTCGTCGCGACGCTTCCCGTCGCCTTCGAGGGCTCCGCTCGACGTCTGCGTGCCCTGATCGCGCAGCACTCCCCCGATGCCGTCATCGCGACCGGACTCGCCGGCGGGAGTCCGCGCGTCGCGGTCGAGCGCGTCGGCGTGAACCTGATGGACGCGCGGATCCCGGACAACGACGGGGCACAGCCGGTCGACGTCCCCAGCGAGACCGACGGACCTGCGGCGCGCTTCGCCACCCTTCCGGTCAAGCGCATCGTCCAGGTGCTCACCGCCCACGCGATTCCGGCGCAGCTCTCACTGTCGGCCGGCTCCTACGTCTGCAACCACGTGCTGTACACCGCGCTCGGCGCCGTCGAGCCCGGCATCCCCGCGGGATTCGTGCACCTTCCGTGGTCGTCCGGCACGGCGCCGTCGGGCACGCCGCACCTCGCCGAGGAGGAGCTCGCCCGCGCCGTGCGGCTGGCCGTCGACCACGCTCTCGACGCCGAAGCACGGGAGCCCGGCGGCAGCATCTGGTGACGTCATCGCACTCAGGCGGACACTCGCGATGTGGTAGTTTCGGCCCCATGCTCGCGAACTTCACCTGGTGGCCCGCCTTCTAGGCGGTGTGTTCGCGTTCCCACGAATCCAGACCGCCTCCGGGGCGGTCTTTTCGTTGCGCCGAGCCGGAGCACTGCACAGGAGACATCGATGACCCTCTCACGACTCGCCGAGCTCAGCGCCGATCCGACGGCATCCTTCGTGCTGATCGCGCGCGACGGCGCCGACACCGTCGAGCTCCTCACCGGTGACGTCGTCGATGTCGACCTGCTCGCCGACATCCCCCTGACCGTCGACGGCGCCGCGCGCGAGGTCTTCGCCATGGTCCCCTACCGTCAGGTTCGCGAGCGCGGGTTCGTCGCGCAGGATGACGGGGCGCCGCTGCGCTGCGTGATCGTCGATGAGCACCTCGACCTGCCGACCGCCGACCTCCTCGCCGCACTCCCGAGTGCACCGGTGCCGCTGCACGACGACGGCTTCGACATCGCGGACGAGGCGTACGCCGCGATCGTCGAGAAGGTCATCGCCGAGGAGATCGGCCGCGGCGAGGGCGCGAACTTCGTGATCCGACGGGACTTCACCGCGAGCATCGACGTCGACGACCGCACGGCTGCGCTCACCTGGTTCCGCGCACTCCTGACGCACGAACGCGGTGCGTACTGGACTTTTGCGGTCTTCACGCCCGGACACATCGCCGTCGGCGCGAGTCCCGAGGCGCATGTCGTCGCGCGGGAGGGCATCGTCACGATGAACCCCATCTCCGGCACCTTCCGCCACCCGGCGGGCGGGGCCACCAAGGAGACGCTGATCGACTTCCTCGCCTCCACGAAGGAGACCGAGGAGCTGTTCATGGTCGTGGACGAGGAGCTCAAGATGATGAGCGCCGTCTGCTCCGACGGCGGACGGATCACCGGGCCGCATCTGAAGGAGATGTCACGGCTCACGCACACCGAGTACATGCTCCGGGGACGCAGCTCCCTCGACCCGCGCGACATCCTCCGCGAGACGATGTTCGCCCCGACCGTCACCGGCTCCCCCATGCAGAACGCGTGCGCCGTGATCCGACGCCACGAGCAGAAGCCGCGCGGCTACTACTCCGGGGTCGCCGCGCTGTTCACCCCGAACGCCGACGGCGGGCACGACGTGGACGCCCCGATCCTGATCCGCACGGTGTATCTGCAGGACGGCACGCTGCGCGTCCCGGTCGGGGCGACGCTGGTGCGCCACTCCGACCCCCTGGGCGAGGTCTCGGAGACGCATGGGAAGGCCGCCGGCGTGCTCGGTGCGATCGGCGCCATCGACCGCGACCGCGTGGCGGAAGCACGCAGCGACGCGGATGCACCCGGAGAGACGCGCGCCCTCGCCGACGACCCCGCCATCGCCGAGCTGCTGTCCTCGCGCAACGCCCGTCTGGCGGAGTTCTGGCTCAACCCGCAGGGCGAGGACTTCACCGGCCCGTTTGCCGGCCGCACCGCCCTCGTCGTGGACGCGGAGGACCGGTTCACGACCATGCTCGCCCACCAGCTGCGCCACCTCGGCCTCGCCGTCACGATCGCCCCCTGGAGCGAGGTGCGGGATGCGGATCTGGATGCCGCCGACCTCGTCGTCGCGGGCCCCGGCCCGGGCGACCCCCGGGACACCGAGAACGGACGGATCGCCCGGATGCGCGAAGTGGTCGCCCGTCGCCTCGATGCCGGCGCCCCGCTGCTGGCGGTGTGCCTGAGCCACCAGATCCTCGCCGACCGACTCGGGATCGGCCTGACCCCGCTGGATGCCCCGCATCAGGGTCTGCAGAAGTCCGTCCCGGTGTTCGGGGAGAACGCCTCGATCGGCTTCTACAACACGTTCACCGCACGCGTCACGCCCGGCACGACGACGGTCGGACCGGCAGAGATCTCGGCGGACGCCGCCTCCGGCGATGTGTACGCCCTCCGCGGCGCGCACTTCTCATCCGTGCAGGGTCACCTGGAATCGATCCTCTCGCGTGACGGGATCCGCACGCTCGAGCGCCTCGTCGGGCACGCGTTCGCCTGAGTCGCGCTCAGCCGAGGATCTTCATCGGGTTGAAGACGTCGGCGAGCAGGAGCACCGCGCCCATCGCGATCAGCAGCACCGCGACGACCACGGTCAGCGGAACGAGCTTGGTCGCGTCGACGGGCGCGGGCGGGGGCCGGCGGAAGATCTTGGCCCACACCCGTCGGATGCCGTCCCACAGCGCCACGACGACGTGCCCGCCGTCGAGCGGCAGCAGCGGAATCAGGTTGAAGACGAAGAGAGCGACGTTCAGCGACCCCAGCAGGCTGAGGAGGATCGCGAACCTGTCGAGGACCGGTGCATCGGTCGCCGCGACCTCCCCGGCGATACGGCCGACGCCCACCACGCTCAGTGGACCGTTCGGGTCGCGTTCGCTGCCGGTGACGAGGGAGACGCCGGTGTCCCAGATCCGTACCGGGAGCGTGAGGATCATGGAGCCCACCCGTGCGACCGTGTCCGCCGTCATCTGCGGACCCGCGTTCAGCGGTTGCTGCACGTAGCCCATCTGCGATGTCATGCCGACGTAGCCGACGTCCTTGACGACGGGCTCGCCGGCGTCATCGAGGATCGGCCGACCGCCGGCGTCGGTGATGGTGCGCTGGGCCTCGATCGGCGTGATGCTCAGCGTCTTCTCCACACCGTCGCGCCGGACCACCATCGGGAGCGTCTCGCCCGGAGCCGCCTGCACGATCGCTGTGGCCTCCGCGAAGGTCGACACGGGGGTGCCGTCGACCGACACGATCACGTCGCCGGGCTTGATCCCGGCCTCGGCGGCGGGCGACGCCGGATCGTCCGCGGAGCACTCGGTCGCCGTGGAGCCGGCGGGCACCACGCACTCGTTGACCGAGGCGATCGTCGTCGTCCCCTGCTGCAGTCCGATCCCGGAGAGCAGCACGGTGAAGACCACGGTGGCGAGGATCAGGTTCATCAGCGGTCCGCCGAGCATGACCACGACGCGCTTCCACACCGGCAGGCGGTAGAAGACGCGGTCCTCCGCCCCCTCGGCGATCGTCTCGTCGTTCGCGGATCGTGCGTCCTGGATCAGCGAGCGGAACACGCCGGAGGCCGGCCCCGTGCTCTTCGACTCCGGGTACATGCCGGACATCGAGATGAAGCCGCCGAGGGGCAGCATCTTGAACCCGTACTCCGTCTCGCCGATGCGCTTCGACCAGAGCCGCGGTCCGAAGCCGATCATGTACTGGCCGACGCGCACGCCGAAGAGCTTCGCGGGGACGAGATGGCCGACCTCGTGCAGGCCGATCGAGAGGCCGAGGCCGATCAGCATGAAGAGGATGCCGCCCAGATAGAGCAGGATTTCCACGTGCCAACGTTACTGCCCCCCAGCTAGGAATCCGCCCGGCACCCGCCGCACGGCTAGGCTGTCAGCGTGAATGCCCGGCAGCTGCGACTCGTACGCGCTGCTGTCGTCTCCTCCGTCGCGACCCTGCTCGCCGCGCTGTCGCACACGCTCGGCGGCGGAGCGGCCCCGCATCCGCTGCTGATCCTCGCCGTTGCGACCCTGCTGACGCCGCTCTCCGCACTCCTGGTCGGCGTGCGGCAGTCGCGCGGGCGCGTCGCGGTGGCCGTCGTCGTCTCCCAGGTCGCCTTCCATCTGCTGTTCCAGGCACTGGGGTCGCCCACCGGGGTCGACCTCGCGGGCGGCACCGGACATGTGCACCATCTGACGCTCTCGGGACTCGCACCCGCATCGCCCGCGTCGGCCCCCGCCACCATGATGCTGTTCGCGCACGCGGTCGCAGCCCTGCTCACCACGCTCGTGGTCTGGCACGGAGAGACGGTCGTGCGGGCCGTGGTCCGCTGGGTCGAGGCGCTGCTGCGTCGGGCCGCCGCGATCGCACCGGTCGAGCACCGACGCCCCCTCCGCCCTCGCGCGATCACCCTTCCCTCGTTCGACGCCGCGGCCTCGTCCGCCGTGTCGCGACGGGGCCCTCCTGCGCTCATCTGCGACTGACTTCCGTCGCACCGGATTCCGCCGCCCGCATCGGGCGGCCCCATCCCTCTCGCGGGAACGCGCCATCGTGGCGCGCCCGCATTCCGAGCACACAGGAGATTTCCGCATGTCCCGCAACACCCGCACCCGCACCAGCCGCACCCGCCGCACCGCCCTCGCCACCGCCGGAGTCCTCGGCGGTGCCGTCCTCGCCCTCGTGGTCCCCGCGATGGCCAGCGCCCACGTGAGCGTCAGCCCCGACGAGCTCGTCGCCGGCGACCACGGCGTGCTCACGTTCTCGTTCTCCCACGGCTGCGAGAACTCCCCGACCACGGCACTGCGCATCACCATGCCCGACGGACTCGCGTCCGTGGCACCGACCCTGGACGGCGACTGGAGCATCCAGGTCGAGCGTGGCGACGACGGTCTCGTCAGCCAGGTCACCTACACGGCGCTGACGCCCGTGCCCACCGACCTCCGCGGCGCTGTGAGCATGGGCGTCGGTCTGGACGAGAGCACTCCGGCGTCGCTGGCCTTCCCCGTCGTGCAGGAGTGCGTCGAGGGCTCGACCGAGTGGACGCAGCTCGCCGAGAAGGGCGAGGACCCGCACAGCCTGGACGCTCCGGCGCCGGTCGTCACGGTCACCGAGGCCGCTGCCGGCGGTCACGGCGAGCACGACGCGGCCGAGAGCACGGAGGAAACGGCGGCCGCCTCGACCGCGAACGACGTCACGGGCATCGCGCTCGGAGCCGGCGGACTGGTCGCGGGCATCGCGGCCCTGATCGTCTCCGTGCTCGCCTACCGGCGCCGCGCCTGACCCCGGTCACGACTCCTCGCGCATCGGCTCTCCGGCGCGCGAGGGGTCGTGCCGCACAGAGGTTCACCGCGCCGTCATGAGATCATGGAGGCGCCATGTCGATTGAACAACAACCGAGCCTGCCTCCCGTGCTCCGCCCCGCGAACCCGCCCCGGCGTGAGCTGTCCGAACTCGCTTCCCGTTTCGCTCGCGCCGTGCGCGGCGATGTCGACGGGATCGCCCTCTCCGGCATCACCCTCGCGACGGCCGACCTGCGCCCCGGCGAGGCCTTCGTCGCGATCCAGGGTGTGAACCGGCACGGTGCGGACTTCGCGGTCACCGCAGCCGAGAAGGGCGCGGTGGCCGTCATCACGGACGAGGCCGGCGCCGCCATCGCCGAACCGGCCGGACTCCCGATCCTCGTGGTCGACGACCCCCGGGGCGTCCTCGGAGATCTGAGCGCCTGGGTCTACGGCACGGGTGCGGACGATCCTCTCCCCCTGCTGTTCGCGACCACCGGTACCAACGGGAAGACCAGCGTGTCTCACCTGCTCGAGGGCATCCTCGATCAGATCGGGGTCGTCACCGGGCTCTCCTCCACCGCCGAGCGCCACATCGCCGGCGAGGTCATCGTCTCCCGGCTGACCACGCCGGAGGCCTCCGAGATGCACGCGCTCCTGGCGCTGATGCGCGAGCGTGCGGTCGAAGCCGTCGCGGTCGAGGTCAGCGCCCAGGCCCTGTCCCGCCACCGGGTCGACGGCATCCGCTTCGACGTCGCCGGTTTCACCAACCTCAGCCACGATCACCTCGACGACTACGCCGACATGGAGGAATACTTCGAGGCGAAGCTGCCGCTGTTCCGTCCCGACCGTGCGAAGCGCGGCGTCATCTGCCTCGACTCGCCCTCCGGCGCGATCGTCGTCGACCGCGCCGAGATCCCCGTCGTCACGGTGGGCACGCCGTCCATCGCCGCCGACCCCGCCGCGGCCTCCGCGGCGGACTGGGTCGTCGTCATCGACGACGAGCGCGCGGCCGGCACGACGTTCACGATGACCGGACCGGCAGGGTCGCTCACGACCACGGTGCCGGTGATCGGTCCGCACATGGCCGCCAACGCCGCACTCGCGATCGTGATGCTCCTGGAGGGCGGCTACGCCTGGGACCGTATCGTCGACGCGCTCATGCGCGACGGGGGCATCCGCGCCTATCTCCCGGGTCGCACGCAGCTCGTCTCCGGCGACCGCGGTCCTGCCGTGTTCGTCGACTTCGGGCACTCTCCCGACGCGTTCGAGAAGACGCTCGCCGCCGTTCGCCGCGTGACGCCGGGCAAGGTCCTGATGCTGTTCGGCGCGGACGGCGACCGCGATGCCAGCAAGCGTTTCGACATGGCGCGGACCGCGGTCGAGGGCAGTGACATCCTCGTCGTCACCGACCACCACCCGCGTTTCGAGGATCCCGCCTCCATCCGCGCGACCCTCGTCGAGGGCGCCCGCACGGCACGACCGGACGCCGAGATCCACGAGGCCTCGCCGCCCGAGAACGCCATCGTGACGGCGGTCGGACTCGTCGGCGACGGCGATGCCATCCTCTGGGCCGGCCCCGGCCACCAGGACTACCGGGACATCCGCGGCGTGCGTACGCCGTACTCGGCGCGCGAGCTGGCACGCCGAGCGCTGCGCGCGGCAGGGTGGCCGGTTCCCGAGCCGCGCTGGCCGGTGCCCTACCCCGACGAGGACTGAGTCCACGCACCCGGGCGACGCCTGTCGCCCGGGTCTCGGCTCAACTCGCGGCGATCATCCGATCGGCCGTCGTGCGGGCCCAGGACTCCGCGGCGGCGAGCGTCTCGACCGTCAGGGTTTCGGGGGCCTCGTGGGCGTCGACGACACGGGCGATCGTGTCGACGATGCCGAGGAACGACAGCCGCCCCTCGTGGAACGCGTCGACGGCCTGCTCGTTGGCCGCGTTGTAGACGGCCGGGAACGTGGCGCCCGCGCGTCCGACGGCCTTCGCGAGGGCGACCGAGGGGAATGCCTCTCCGTCGAGCGGCTCGAACGTCCAGGACGTCGCGGTCGACCAGTCGAGCGGTCGTCCGACGCCGCCGACGCGATTCGGCCAGTCCAGGCCGAGGGAGATGGGCAGACGCATGTCCGGCGGCGACGCCTGTGCGATCGTCGAGCCGTCGATGAACTCGACCATCGAGTGCACGATCGACTGCGGATGCACGACGACCTCGATGTCGTCATAGGCGACGTCGAAGAGCAGATGCGCTTCGATCACCTCGAGGCCCTTGTTCACGAGCGTGGCGGAGTTGGTGGTGACCATCCGCCCCATGTCCCAGGTCGGATGCGCCAGCGCCTCCGCGGGCGTGACCTCGGTGAGCTCCGCGCGGCTGCGGCCCCGGAACGGCCCGCCGGAGGCGGTCACCACGAGCCGGCGGACCTCGGCGTGCGTCCCCGCCAGAAGCGCCTGCGCGAGAGCGGAATGCTCGGAGTCCACGGGGACGATCTGACCGGGAGCGGCAGCGGCGAGCACCAGATCGCCGCCGACGATGAGCGACTCCTTGTTCGCGAGCGCCAGGGTGCGTCCTGCCTTCAGCGCGGCGAGGGTCGAACCGAGACCGATCGATCCGGTGATCGCGTTGAGCACGACGTCGGCCTCGACGTCGCGGACGAGCTGCTCTGCCTCGACCGCACCGAGCGCCGTGTCCTCGACCTGGAACTGCGCGGCCTGTGCGGCCAGCATCTCGGCGTTCGAACCTGCGGCGAGTCCCACGAGCTCGAAACGGCGGGGGTTGGCGCGGATCACATCCAGCGCCTGCGTGCCGATGGAGCCGGTGGAGCCGAGGACGATGATGCGACGCATGACGCCAGCCTAGGACACGACCCCGACTCCTCCGCGGCTGCTACTGGACGGGAGTGGTGGCGAGGATGTCGACGACGAACACGAGGCTCTCCTTCTGGAGCTCGTGACCTTCGCTCGCGCCGTAGCCGTCCGACGGCGGCATGACGACGACGACCTGCGAGCCGACCTTCTGGCCCTCCAGAGCCTTCTGGAACCCGGCGACGACGCCCGTGGTCTGGAACTGGGAGGGCGCGGCGTCACGGCTCCAGGAGGAGTCGAACTCCTTGCCGTCGGACCACTTCACGCCGAGGTACTGCACGACGACGAGGTCGCCGGATCCGACGGTCGCTCCGTCACCCTGCTTGAGGACCGCGACCTTGGTCTCGGTCGGCGCGTCGCCCTTCGGGATCTCGACGGACGGCTTGCCGTCGTCGTCGAGCTTGACCGTCGGCATGCCGGCGGTCGGGTCGACGGGGGTGCCCGTCGCGACCTCGGGGAGCCGGTCGACGGCCTGCGCGTACACGACGACGTTGTTCTGGCCTTCGCCCAGCGCACTGCCGGGGATCGCGAGCGCGACGCGGGAACCGGCCGGCTCGCACTCGAGGGCGGCGACGAAGAGCGAGGACTGGTTGGTGTCCAGCAGCACGGGCAGCACGCCGCCCTCACCCCTGGCGGACGAGTCCAGCACCTTGTTGTCGGTCGCGTCCACGATCTGGTACTGGACGGAGACCAGGTCGTTGATGTGCAGGTCGTCGCCATCGCCCTTCGAGATGACGGTGCGCTCGACGTTCTCGAACGCGGCGTCCGCGGGCACGGTGACCTTGGTGTCGGCCCCCTCGCCCTTGACGACGACGGCGTCGGAGGTCGCGCCGGCCGGTGCGTTCACGACGCACTCGCTGGACGCGGACGGGTCCGGGGTGCCGGAGCTGGACGGCGCGGTGCCGCCGGAGCAGCCCGCCAGCAGCAGGGTCGCCGCGGCGACGGTGGACAGGACGATGAGCGGACGCTTGCGCACAGTGAGACCTCGGGATCGCGGGCGGGACACTCCATCCTGCCCCATACCCCTTTGCCCTCGCTGGGAGACGCGGCGCGGATCTTCATTCCCACGAAGGCATGGGTCCGGGAGTAACCTGCTCTGATGACCTCTGCGCAGTCCGTCGAGCCCGAACCCGCGTCAGAAGAGGAACCCCCGTCCGAGGAGACCACGAAGCCTCGCCATGCGGGATTCGCCTACACGCTCGGCCGCAGCCTCATCACGCCGCTCGCCCGACTCGTCTATCGACCCCGGATCGAGGGCCGCGAGAACGTCCCGCTGACCGGCCCCGTCATCTTCGCCAGCAACCACCTGTCGTTCATCGACTCGATCGCGATCCCGGTCGCCGCGCCGCGTCCGGTGCACTTCCTCGCCAAGTCGAGCTACTTCGAGGGCACCGGTTTCCAGGGATGGATGAGCAAGACCTTCTTCGAGTCGATCGGCGCGATCCCGGTGCGTCGCGGCGCCGGGCAGGCCGCCCTCGACGCCCTCGATTTGCAGCGTCAGCTCCTCGAGGAGGGGCTCGCCGTCGCCCTGTACCCGGAGGGGACCCGCTCCACGGATGGGCGGCTGTACAAGGGCCGCACCGGTGTGGCGTTCCTCGCGCTGCAGACCGGTGCTCCCGTCGTCCCGGTCGGTCTGATCGGCACGGACAAGGTGATGCCTGTCGGTGCGAAGGTTCCCACCCTCAAGGAGCGCATCACCGTGAGGTTCGGCGAGCCGCTCGATCTCTCTCCGCACGGCCCCGCCACGAGTGGACGCGCACGCCGCGGAGCGACCGACGAGATCATGGCCGCGATCCACGGCCTCTCCGGCCAGGAGCTGGCCGGCGCCTACAACGAGGCGCCCGCCCAGGGCACCATCGAGAAGATCAAGCAGGCGCTCCCCCACGAACGCCGCTGACACGGCGCCGAGGGACGTCAGGCGAGCGCGGTGACCGTCGCCTGGTGGCGAACGGGGAAGTTCATCGAGTTCGCGATGAAGCACCATTCGTTCGCCTGAGCGTGCGCTCGCTCGGCGGCCTCGATCATCGATGCCTCCGCGACCACGACCTCGGGACGGAGCATCACCTCGACGAACGAGCCTCCGCCCTTGCCGTCTTCGCGCATCATCCCGCTGGCCTCGTCGCGGTACGACACGACCACGACGCCCGCCGTCACGCAGGCATGCAGGTACGACAGCAGATGACACTCGGACAGGGACGCGAGCAGGAGATCCTCGGGATTCCAGCGCGACGGGTCGCCGCGGAAGGGCTTGTCCGCCGAGGCGAGCAGCTCCGGCTTCCCGGCCACCTCGATGGTCACGTCGCGGCGGTAGTCCCGGTAGCCGGACGTGCCGGAACCTGCATTCCCGGTCCAGATCGAGGTGAGCGCGTAGTGATGTTCGCCGAGGGCGCGGGGAGTCGACTCTGCCATGTCGACAGTCTGCCAGGCGCCTCCGACGTGACGTGAGCCGGTGCGGGCCCGGCGCTAGAGTTGACGGGTGCTGGAGACTCTCACCGTTCAGGATTCCGTGGAACTCGCCGTCGTCGAGCGGAGCGGATTCATCGAATCCCGCCACGTCGGCGCCGCAGTGGTGCTCTCGCCCGACGGAGATGTCGTCGCACGCCATGGCAACGCCGATGCGCTGATCCTGCCGCGTTCGAGCCTCAAGCCGCTGCAGGCCGTCGCCTGCATCACCGCCGGTGCGGTCCTCGACGGGGAGCAGCTCGCGATCTCGACGGCGAGCCACACCGGCACCGACCGTCATGCCTCCGTCGTGCGCGACATCCTCACCGAGGGCGGTCTCACGGAGGATCACCTGGGCTGCCCGCCCGCCTGGCCGAGCGACTCCGCGACCCGGGACGAGATGGTCCGCGAGCACGGTGAGCCGTCGCGGGTGCGGATGGGCTGCTCGGGCAAGCACGCCGCGATGCTGCGCGCCTGCGTGGCCACCGGCTGGCCGACCGAGGGCTACCTGGACCCCGCGCATCCGCTCCAGGTGCACATCCGCGAGGTCGTCGAGCGCCTCACCGGCGAGAAGGTCGCCCACACCGCGATCGACGGATGCGGAGCCCCCGTCCACGCCATGACGCTGACCGGACTGGCCCGCGCGATCCACCGCATCGGCACCGCCTCCGACCGGTCGCCGTTTGCGCTCCACCGCGTCGCCGGCTCGCTGGTGCGCGCGGTGCGGGAGCACCCGTGGACGATCGAAGGCCCCGGTCGACCGGACACGATCGCGATCGAGAAGCTCGGCGTGTTCACGAAGTACGGCGCCGAAGGCGTGATGGTGATGGTCGCTCCGAACGGCACGACCGTGGCGCTGAAGATGCTCGACGGCGCCACGCGCGCCTCCACGATCGTCGCCGCCACCCTGCTCGCCCGGTCGGGCGGCCTCACCGATGCCGACGTGGCGACGCTCGGCGACGCGCTGCCGCTCACGGTCCGCGGCGGTGCGGCGGACGTCGGCGCGATCCGTCCCGGTGCGGGCCTCTGACACGTCGCCCACGCCCGCGCTGCGGGCTGCCGCCCTCTCCGGACGCCTCCGGCCCCTCACGGCGACAGCTCCGCAAGGATCACGCGCCGGGGTGATTCCGCGCCGCGGACCGACCATGCCCGGCCCGCATGCGGACGGGCATACGGCGGCAGCTCCCGGACACCGGCGAGCTGCCGAAGATCGGCGGGATGCTCGGCGCGGATCAGCACCTCGCCCTCCGCACGGATGCGCTGCCAGACCGACCAGTTCCGCTGCCAGGTCTCCGCGTCGGCCACGAGGATGCCGGCCCGCGACGGAATGTGCGGCTCCGCGCTCGCGAGGACCACATCGAAACCGGGGTATGCATCACGCAGCCGTGCCGCCACGTCGACCGCCCCGGCCGTGACGACGGCAGTGCGCGCGCTCGAGGGCTCCCAAGCCGGCGGCCCCGATCCCGTCCCTCGGACGAACGCGTCCGCGTCGGTCCAGGCGATCTGCACGTCGTGATCACCGATCCGGGCCCGCCCGGGAACACGGTCCCGGACGAAGGTGGCCGCTTCTCCCCCGGCCGCGAGATGCTCCACCCTGCTCGGCATGCGCAACAGCGCACGACGCGGCAGCGCCTCGAGCGCTCGCCCCAGCGATCCCGCAGCCCTGGCAGCCGTCAGAGCGAAGGACGTGCCAGTGCTGGTGCGGAGGATCTGCTCCCAACGCTGTGCGAACGGCTGACCGTACTCCGGCGGCAGCAGCGCGAACAGGGCGTCGACGTCGTCGCACAGCACGAGCTCCGGCAGACGCTCTCCTCCCCGAGCCCAGGTCTCGACGAGATCCCATGCCTCCTCGGGGTCCTCCGGCATCCAGTACGCCTCGGGTCGCTGCACGGCCAGGGCGCGGAGGGCGGCAGTGCGACCGGATCCGGGCGCTCCGAGGAAGAGGATCCCTCGGTCTCCCCCGCACGACATCACCTCCAGCGGCTGCGACTGGTGCACCGGGTCGTCGGCGCGCCCGAGCACGACGGCATCAGGCGGCGCGTCCAGGTCGGCGAGCAGGTCCGCGAGAGGAAGGCGCGTGGGAAGGGCCGGAAGCCACGGACTGCGCGGTCGGGGCTCTGTCGCCCAGCGCATCCCGATGCGTCGCAGATCGGCCGCACCGGTCAGGGCGATGCGCAGAGCGATCGGCTCGGCGTCGGCGGGACGCCGCACGAGACCGACGCCGCGAGACTCCGTACCGCCCGGCAGCTCCGACGCCGCATCGGTTCCGATCATCAGTCGGCTGTCCGCGGCGTCGCCCACGCGCAGGCTGATGCGTAGCGGGCAGTTGGCCGCCAGTGCGTCGCGCACGACGCCGGCGGCTCGTTGGGTGCCGAGGATCAGGTGCATGCCGAGAGCCCTGCCGCGAGCCGCGACGTCCGTGAAGACCGCGCCCAGATCGGGATGCTCCGCCAGGAGCGCCGCGAACTCATCCACGACGATGACCAGACGGGGCATCGCGACGTCACGCACGTCCCGGGCGCCCGCCGCGGCCAGCACTCCCTCGCGGCGACGCAGCTCGGCGGTGAGGCTCGACACGCCGCGTCGGGCGCCGTCCTCATCGAGGTCCGTGATGACGGCCGCCACCTGTCGCAGCTCGCGCAGCGGCTCGAAGGCGGTGCCGCCCTTGAAGTCGGCGAGGACGAACGTCACCCGATCGGGTCCGTGCTGCGCGGCGATGGCGGCGACCCAGCTGACGAGGAGCTCGCTCTTCCCCGTCCCGGTCGTGCCGGTGACGATCGCATGCGGCCCGTCCTCGACGATGTCGACCACGATCGCGCCCCGTTCGCCGCGTCCGATCGCCGCAGCCAGGCCCTCGTCCGCATGCGGCTGCTCCAGCTCGTCCAGTGCGACGGTATCCGGGAGCGTATCGACATGCTCTTCCCGCTCTGCAAGGTCGCGCGCGATGAGACCCGCCTGAGATCCGGACAGGCACTCGACGGCGATGACCGCAGCACCCTGCGGTGTGCGGAGGCGGGCACGGGCGGGTTCCCCGATGTCGATCACCGTCGTGACCCCCTCGGGCACCTCTGCGTCGGTCGACGTCAGCCAGATGAGAGCATCCGCCTCCAACCGATCGCTCTCCGGTGAGCAGACCGCCAGCCGGAATCCGCCCCGGCGTGCGCGCGCTGCGTGCGGGAGCGCACCGAGACCGACCGCGATGACCTCCGCGCCCACGAGAGAGAGCTGTGCCGCACCGAAGCGCATGCTCAGCTGGACGACGAGCGCTCGTGCGGCCGCGACCACCAGGGGTCTCGCGCCACGCAGACAGATCCCGCCGCCCAGAGGAACCGTGATCGGCGCTTCCGTGAGCGTGCCGCAGCGCTCTCGGAAGCTCCGCCCGCGGGGATCATCCGCTCCCCCGCATCGGATGCCGCTCGTCGTGCTGCCGGCGCCCACCACGACCGGGGTCGTCGAGTCCGGGGGCCGCGCGTTCCGGAGGGGCGGTTGGACGAGGGCGGCCGCGGCGTCGGGCAGGCGCAGCCACAGCGCTTCGCGCTCCTCTCGCTGCCGGCGGAGAAGCTCTTCCTCGGCTGCCGTCCACTCACGCTCCATCTGGGCTTCCGTCTGCCGACGTTCGCGTCGCCGGCTGCGAGCGGCGTCGAGGAACGAGGCGCAGATCATCAACGGACCGAGCGCCGCGAAGCACAGCGCGAAGACGGATCCCGTGATCATCCACAGCGCGAAGCCAGAGACGATCGGCACGACGGCGGCCAAGAACGGCAGCGACGCGCGCCGCGAAGGGGCGGGAGCCGCCGGGAGGACGATCGGAAGGGTTTCCATGAACCCCAGTGGATCGCATGCGCGATCAGGAATCCGCGCTCTCCACAGCGCGGAGCGGCTACTCCGCGGTGTCGCCGATTGGGGAGGACGAGTCGTCCTCGTCCGTGACCTGCACGATGATGAGGGTCACGTTGTCGCGGCCGCCGTTCTCCAGCGCCGCGGCGAGCATCGCCTCGACGCCCGTGCCCGGGTCGGAGTTCTCGCGGAGGAAGTGCTGGATCCCGTAGTCGGTGAGCTCCTTGGTGAGCCCGTCCGAGCAGATGACGAATCGGTCGCCGACGCGCACGTCGATCGTGACGTAGTCCGGGGCCGTGAGCTCGCTCGCGCCGACCGCGCGCGTGATCACGTTGCTGTACGGATGCCCTTCGGCCTCCTCCGGACTGAGCTTGCCCGCCGTGATGAGCTCCTGGACCACGGAGTGATCCGTCGTGACCTGCAGGAGTCGGTCGTCGCGGAGCAGATAGACCCGGGAGTCGCCGATGTTCAGCACGACCCACTGGGCCTCGTCGCCGGCACCGTCCAGGTACACCCCGGTGAGCGTCGTCCCGGTGCCCTCGTCGGTCGTCTCCGGATGGTCGGCGATGTCGCCCACGGCGAGCTCGAGAGCCTTCTCGATCGCTGCGTGGTTGACCTCGCCGGCAGAGACCACAGCCTGAAGGCGCTCGACCGTGCTGCGACTCGCGATCTCGCCCCCGGCATGACCGCCCATGCCGTCGGCGACGATGAAGAGCGGGTACTCGGCGAGGAACGCATCCTGATTCGTCTCACGGCGCCGACCGAGATCGGTGACCCCGGCCCAGGACAGCAGCAGCGGGCGCTGCGCAACCGTGACGCGGTGCGTCTTCGTCTCAGCCACGTGCTGCCTCCGATGAGCCTGCGTCGGGTCGGGCGGTCGCAGGATACTCACACATCGTAGTAGAACTCACCCCTGCCGCGGTCACACTCGGGCGCCCGGATCGGCGGGCAGCGGGAACAATTCGTCGATGATCTCGAGGTCAGCCGCGTCCGGACGCCATGCATCGCCCGCCGCCGCGTTCGCTTCGACCTGTGCGGCCGAGGTCGCGCCGGCGATCACGCTGGACACCGCCGGGCGGGCGAGGAGCCACCCGAATGTCGCCTGCAGCATGGTGATGCCACGCTCGTCGCAGAACCCGCGGAAGGCCTCGATCGCGTCCCACGGCGCGTCCTCCCAGACGTGCCGCCGCGTCGCCATGATCCTGCTCGACGCCGGGCCGCCGTCGCGGGTGAACTTCCCGGTCAGGAGCCCGTTGTGCAGCGGGAAGTACGGGAAGAAGCCGAGCTGGTACCGCTCCACCGCCGGCAGCACCTCGCGCTCGGCCGCGCGAGCCAGCAGCGAGTAGTGGTTCTGCGCGGAGATGAATCGACCGGTCGAGCGGGCGCGCGTGGTGAACTCCGCCTCGGCGATCTGCCACCCGGTGAAGTTCGAGTGGCCGTAATAGCGGATCTTCCCCTCGCGGACGAGCTCGTCGAGCGCGTCGGTGGTCTCGGCGATCGGCGTCTCCGGGTCGGGCAGGTGCAGCTGGTACAGATCGATCCAGTCGGTGCGCAGTCGTCGCAAGGACTCCTCCACCGCCCGACGCACGTAGCGACGGGAGCCGCGGGCCGCGGGGAACGCGTAGCCCATGTCCCGCTCCTGCCCGAACTTGGTCGCCAGGACGACCCTGTCGCGGCGTCCCTCGAGCGCCTCGCCCATCAGGGTCTCGCTGGCGCCGGCGACCGCCCCGTACATGTCGGCCGTGTCGAAGAAGGTGATGTCGTTCGCGAGCGCGGCATCGATCACCTCGCGTGTGCCCGACAGGGTCTCGGTTGCGGTGCCGGCCCGTCCGAAGTTGTTGCAGCCGAGGCCGGTGGAGGAGACGAGAAGACCGGACGCGCCGACGCGGCGCTGGGACGAGACCATGTCCTCTACGTTAGCGGCCACGTCGGATCGGGCGGCATCCCGAACAGCACAGAGCCCCCGACCGAAGTCGAGGGCTCTGTGTCAGAGATCACGCAGGCGGCTGCGTGGGATCCGTCGGCGGGGCCGGCGGTGCCGCGGGCGGCGCCGGCGGTGCTGCCGGCGGAGCGGTCGGAGGTGCGGGCGGTGCTGCCGGCGGAGCGGCAGGAGGCGCCGGCGGCGTGGTCGGCGGCACCGGCGGAACCGGGGCACCCGTCGCCGGAGCGGTGGGCGTCGCCGGAGGCGCGTAGCCGGGCTGGGCGGGCGGCGCGTACCCCTGCGGGGCGGGCGGAGCGTAACCCTGCGGGGCGCCGTAGCCGGGCTGCGGGGCACCGTATCCGGGCTGCGGGGCGGCGGATGCCTGTGCCGGAATGCCGTCCCAGGCGGTGCGGTCGCCGAGCAGCGAGTTCGCCGCCCACGATGCGGGCTGGATGTTCGAGTTCCAACGCGACTTGTCGAACGCGTTGATACCGAGCCACACGGGCGGGAGGAAGAAGTAGAGGATGACCCAGACGGCATCCTTCTGCAGCTTGAGACCGACGCGCCAGGCCGCGATCAGGTCGAGGACGCGAGCGGCGATGCCGGCGAGCGGGAGGATGAGGAACCAGCCCAGGAACGGGATGATCGCGCCGAGGATGCTGGCGCCGATCAGGTAGAGCACGAGCCAGGGGCTCAGGTCACCGAGCTTGTAGAAGATCATGGAGTTGTAGACCGGAACCCACGCACGCCACTTCCCCTGGACTCCCGCCTTCTCGAAGATCCTCATGTAGAACCACGAGTAGAGCGCGTAGATGGCGAGCGGCAGGATCGTGTAGACCAGGATCAGCGCGACGAGCGCGCCACCTGACAGACCCCCGTAGCCGTAGTAGTCGTCCATGGTTCCCTCCAAGAAGTTCATGATGCGGCGTCGTGCGTTGATCACAATAGCGTGTCGAAGCACCGGGCGCATGACTCTCCGCGCTCGGGCGCGTTCGATCCGGACCTGTACGGGAAGCCGGATTCCGCAGGTCTCGCAGCTACTCCGCCACGACGAGTTCGATCGTGCCAGGCTGGTCGGCGTCTCGGAGGACGATGCCCCGGGACTCGGCCCAGGACCGCAACGCACGAAGCGACCCCGCACGCGGCCGGTCCTCCGCGAGTGCGCGCACGAGCAGCCCCTTGGACTTCTTGTTGAAATGGTTCAGCGCTCTGCCGTGCGGTGTCACGACGCGGACATAGGCGGACGGCACGGTCGCCGGAATCGGCCCGAGCGCCACGTACGCCTCGCTCCGCAGGTCGAGCACGAAGACGGGCGCTGCCGCGCCGATCGCCTCCGACGTCGCCTCTGCCCAGTGCCGGCGGAGGGGTGGGACCCCGGGAAGAGAGGTGCCGGCCGCGAGGCGGTAGGTCGGCACGGCATCGAGAGCACCGACCGGGCCGAGCGGCGCGCTGTGGATCCAGACGTGCTCCCCCAGCCAGCGCCGCGAGGCCGCGGAGAGCGACGGCGCCTCGAGCGCGTCGTACAGCACCCCGGTGTAGCGGTCGACCGCCGCCATCGTGGGGGCCGTCCGCAGCGCGCGGTTGTGCGCGATGTCACCGAGCTGACGTTCGCTCAGCTTGAGGACCCGGCGCGCCGATGCCTCGTCCGCCGAGAGCTCGACGAGGGCGTCGACAACCGCGGTGCGATGCTCCGCCAGCCCGGGCAGTGCCAGCGAGTGGACGTCGAGCGGCGCGCCGTCGCCGCCCACGTGCTTGGTCTCCGACGGAGGGAGCAGGATCTTCATGAAACCTCGGTGGATGCAGACGCGTCCGCCTCGGGACCCGAGCGGGTACCGAGGCGGACGTGTCGAAACGAGTGCTGCTAGGCGATGAGTGCCGCGTTGCCGGCGACGATCGTCAGGGTGTCGCCCTCCATGGAGAGGAACCCGTCCTGCGCGTTGGCCAGCACCTTGGTGCCATCGGACTGAGTGATGCGGACCTGGCCTTCGGCGAGGATGGCGAGCACCGGCTCGTGGCCGGTCATGAAGCCGATCTCACCCTCGACGGTCTTGGCGACCACGAGGCTCGCCTCTCCCGTCCAGACCTCCGCGTCAGCGGAGACGAGGCTGACATGCAGCGCCATGGTCAGCCGTTCTCCTTCTGGATCTTCGCCCACTGCTCTTCGACGTCGGAGATGCCGCCGACGTTGAAGAAGGCCTGCTCGGCCACGTGGTCGAAGTCACCGCGGGTGATCGCATCGAACGACTCGATGGTCTCCTTCAGCGGAACGGTCGAGCCCTCGACACCCGTGAACTTCTTCGCCATGTAGGTGTTCTGCGAGAGGAACTGCTGGATGCGACGTGCACGCGACACGACGATCTTGTCCTCTTCCGAGAGCTCGTCGACACCGAGGATCGCGATGATCTCCTGCAGTTCCTTGTTCTTCTGGAGGATCTGCTTGACCGTCGTGGCGACGCGGTAGTGGTCCTCGCCCAAGTAGCGGGGGTCCATGATGCGCGACGTCGAGGTCAGCGGGTCGATGGCCGGGTACAGACCCTTCGAGGCGATCTCACGAGAGAGCTCGGTCGTCGCGTCGAGGTGGGCGAACGTGGTCGCCGGGGCCGGGTCGGTGTAGTCATCGGCCGGCACGTAGATCGCCTGCAGCGAGGTGATCGAGTGACCACGCGTCGAGGTGATGCGCTCCTGGAGCACACCCATCTCGTCGGCGAGGTTCGGCTGGTAACCCACGGCGGAGGGCATGCGGCCCAGCAGCGTGGAGACCTCGGAACCGGCCTGCGTGAAGCGGAAGATGTTGTCGATGAAGAGCAGCACGTCCTGCTTCTGCACGTCACGGAAGTACTCCGCCATCGTCAGAGCCGAGAGGGCGACGCGCAGACGCGTCCCCGGCGGCTCGTCCATCTGGCCGAAGACGAGGGCGGTCTTGTCGAAGACACCCGCCTCTTCCATCTCGTGGATGAGGTCGTTGCCCTCACGGGTGCGCTCACCGACACCGGCGAACACCGACACACCACCGTGGTCCTGCGCGACGCGCTGGATCATCTCCTGGATGAGGACGGTCTTGCCGACACCGGCGCCACCGAACAGACCGATCTTTCCACCCAGCACGTACGGGGTGAGGAGGTCGATCGACTTGATGCCGGTCTCGAACATCTGAGTCTTGGACTCGAGCTGGTCGAAGTTCGGCGCCTTGCGGTGGATGGGCCAGCGCTCGGTGACCTCGATCGTCTCGCCGGGCTCGAGGTTGAGCACCTCGCCGATGACGTTGAACACCTTGCCCTTGGTCACGTCGCCGACGGGGACCGAGATGGCCTCACCGGTGTCGCGGACTTCCTGGCCGCGGACGATGCCGTCGGTCGGGTTCAGGGCGATGGCGCGGACGAGGTCGTCGCCGAGGTGCTGAGCGACCTCGAGCGTGATCTCGGTGGACTCTTCGCCCATCGCGATCGTGGTCTTCAGCGCGTTGTAGATGTCGGGGATCGAGTCGTGCGGGAACTCGATGTCGACAACCGGACCGTTGACGCGTGCGACGCGCCCGACGACCGCGGTCGCCGGCTGATCAGCCGGAGCGGTGAGGGTCATTTTCGTCTCTTTCCTGATGGTCTATTTGCTCGAGAGGGCGTCGGCGCCGCCGACGATCTCGGCGATCTGCTGCGTGATCTCCGCCTGACGCGCGTTGTTGCGCAGACGGGTGTAGTCGGTGATGAGCTTGTCGGCGTTGTCGCTGGCCGACTTCATCGCCTTCTGCGTCGCGGCCTGCTTGGCAGCAGACGACTGCAGGAGAGCGTTGAAGACGCGGCTCTGGATGTACACCGGCAGGATGGCGTCGAGAACGGTCTCGGCATCCGGCTCGAACTCGTACAGCGGGTAGACGGTGCTACCGGCTTCCGACTCATCGGCTTCCGTGATCTCCAGCGGGAGCAGGCGCACGGATTCCGGCGACTGCGTCATCATGCTGACGAAACGGTTGTACACGAGGTGGATCTCGTCGACGCCGCCGTCCTGCCCACCACGGGAGAAGGCCTCGAGCAGCGTGGCCGAGATCTCCTCCGCGGTGTGGAACGACGGGGTGTCGGTGTCGCCGGTCCACTCCGCAGCGGAAGCGAGGCGTCGGAACTGGAAGTATCCGACGGCCTTGCGACCGATGAGGTAGAAGACCGGCTCCTTGCCCTGCTCCCGCAGGAGCTCCGCCACCTCGAGACCCTCACGGAGGATCTGCGAGTTGAAGGCTCCGGCGAGACCGCGGTCCGAGGAGAAGATCACGACCGCGGAGCGGGTGATGTTCTCGGACTCGCGGGTCAGCGGGTGGTCCACGTTCGAGTGCGTCGCGACGGCCGACACGGCCCTCGTCACGGCACGCGCGAAGGGAGTAGACGCCTTGACGCGTGCCATCGCCTTCTGGATGCGCGAAGCCGCGATGAGTTCCATCGCCTTCGTGATCTTCTTGGTCGTCTGAGCAGAAGAGATCTTCTGCTTGTAGACCCTGAGTTGAGCGCCCATATGTCAGTACCTCACGCGGTTACGCGCGACGACCCTTGACGATCTTCTCCTGGTTGACGTCCTCAGCCTCGGCTGCAGCGTGCTCCTCGTGGCCCGGGGCGCCGATGGCGTGACCCTTGCCGCCCTGGAACTCCAGGATGAAGGCATCCGTCTGCTTCTCGAGCTCGGCGACCGTGGCGTCATCGAGGACGTTGGTGTCGCGCAGCGTGTCGAGAACCGTGGTGTTGCGACGCAGGTAGTCCAGGAGCTCGCGCTCGAAGCGGAGGACGTCCTCCACCTCGATCGTGTCGAGCTTGCCGTTGGTACCGGCCCAGATCGAGACGACCTGCTCCTCGACGGGGTACGGCGAGTACTGAGGCTGCTTGAGCAGCTCGGTCAGGCGCGCACCGCGGGAGAGCTGACGACGCGAGGCCGCGTCGAGGTCGGACGCGAACATCGCGAAGGCCTCGAGCGAGCGGTACTGCGCCAGCTCCAGCTTCAACGTTCCGGAGACCTTCTTGATCGACTTGACCTGCGCGTCACCACCGACTCGCGAGACCGAGATACCCACGTCGACCGCCGGACGCTGGTTGGCGTTGAAGAGGTCGGACTGGAGGAAGATCTGGCCGTCGGTGATCGAGATCACGTTGGTCGGGATGTACGCCGAGACGTCGTTCGCCTTGGTCTCGATGATGGGAAGACCCGTCATGGAACCGGCACCGAGCTCGTCGGACAGCTTCGCGCAACGCTCGAGCAGACGCGAGTGCAGGTAGAACACGTCACCCGGGTAAGCCTCGCGGCCCGGCGGGCGGCGCAGCAGGAGGGAGACGGCACGGTAGGCCTCGGCCTGCTTCGATAGGTCGTCGAAGATGATGAGGACGTGCTTGCCGCCGTACATCCAGTGCTGGCCGATGGCCGAACCGGTGTAGGGAGCCAGGTACTTGAAGCCGGCGGGGTCGGATGCCGGAGCGGCCACGATCGTGGTGTACTCCAGGGCGCCGGCCTCTTCGAGCGCGCCCTTCACCGAAGCGATGGTCGAGCCCTTCTGGCCGATGGCGACGTAGATGCAGCGGACCTGCTTGTTGACGTCGCCCGACTCCCAGTTGGCCTTCTGGTTGATGATCGTGTCGATCGCGATGGCCGTCTTGCCGGTCTGGCGGTCACCGATGATCAGCTGACGCTGACCACGGCCGACGGGGATCATCGCGTCGATGGCCTTGATGCCGGTCTGCATCGGCTCGTGCACCGACTTGCGCTGCATGACGCCGGGCGCCTGGAGCTCGAGGGCACGGACAGCCTCGGTCTCGATCGCGCCGAGGCCGTCGATCGGGTTGCCGAGCGGGTCGACCACGCGGCCGAGGTAGCCGTCGCCGACGGGGACCGAGAGGACCTCACCGGTACGGGTGACTTCCTGGCCGGCCTCGACACCGGTGAACTCGCCGAGGACGACGACACCGATCTCGTGCTCGTTCAGGCTCTGCGCGAGACCCTTGGTGCCGTCCGCGAAGATCACGAGCTCGTTCGCCATGACGCCGGGCAGTCCCTCGACGTGAGCGATGCCGTCGGCGGCGTCGATGACCGTGCCGACCTCGGTCGCCCCGGCCCCGGAGGGCTCGTATGCTGCGGCGAAGTCCTTCAGCGCGTCACGGATGACGTCGGGGCTGATCGATAGTTCTGCCATTGTCTTCCCTTTGTATCTGGGTGCGCGGTTCCCCGCGCGAAGTCGTGTTAGCCCGCGAGCTTCTGGCGAAGGTCGGCGAGTCGTGCGGAGATGCTGCCGTCGATGACGTCATCGGCGATCTGCACGCGCAGACCTCCGACCACGGCGGGGTCGATGACGACGTTGAGCGACACCTGACCGTCGTAGCGACGCGAGAGCGAGTCGCTGAGACGGGCGCTCTGCGCGTCGGTGAGGGCAGCCGCGGTGTGAACCGTGGCGACCACGCGACCGCGCTGGCTCGAGACGATGTCCATCGCCCGGTTCAGCAGCCGACGCACGCGGCGTCCGCGCGGCTGACGCACGAGCGACGAGATGATCAGCGTCGTGGCGGCGCTCGTGGAGCCTTCGGCCAGGAGACGCTCGATGAGCGTGCTCTTGGCGTCTTCTCCCCCGATGTGGCTGCCGAGCGCGAGCTCGAGCTCGGGGTTGGCCGCGATCACCCGGGAGAAGCCGAACAGCTCCCCTTCGATGTCCGCATCCGGCTCGGCGATCGCGGCAGCGCGGATCGCGAGCTCCTCGATACCGTCGACGAGTTCACCCGCGTTCGACCAGCGCTCAGCCACGGCGGTCTTCAGAACGCCCTGACTGCCTGCGGAGAACCCGCCGAACACCGCGGCGACGACGTTCTGTCGTGCCGCGGCGGGAGCGGAAGGGTCAGCAAGCGCGCCGCTCAGCTGGGACGACTCGCTCACAGCACGCGCGGCAGCCAGCAGCTCCCGTGCGGTGTCGAGAGAGACGTCCTTCGCTGCGGCAAGCGTCTTGATGGATGCCGCGAGTGCCTGAGTGGTCGCGCTGCCCATTACTGAGCCGCCTTCTCGGATGCCTCGAGCTCGGCGAGGAAGCGATCGACGACAGCCGTCGCACGTGCGTCGTCGGACAGCGTCTCGCCGACCACGCCACCGGCGAGGTCGATGGCGAGCGTTCCGACCTCGCTGCGCAGCGAGACGAGAGCGGTCTGACGCTCGGCCTCGATCTGCGTGTGCGCGGTGGCGGTGATGCGTGCGGCCTCGGAGGTCGCGGCATCCTTCGCCTCGGCGACGATCTTCTTGCCGTCCTCACGGGCGGCCTCGCGGATCTCGCCGGCCTCGGTACGCGCCTCAGCGAGCTGACGCGTGTACTCCTCGAGTGCCGCCTCCGCCTGCTTCTGCGCCTCGTCGGCCTTGGCGATGTTGCCCTCGATCGCGGCGGAGCGCTCATCGAGCATCTTCGTCAGCTTCGGAAGGGCGACCTTCCAGACCACGATGAGGATGACGATGAACCAGAGGCCCGACCAGATGATGTCGTACCACGCAGGGATGAGCGGGTTGTTCGGCTCACCCTCTGCTGCGAGGTTCGTGACAAGAGCGTTCAGCATCCTGTCTCCTTCAGAAGTCGGTGAGGATTACGGGAAGGGAATGAATGCGACGGCGATGCCGACGAATGCAAGCGCCTCGGTGAAGGCGATACCGATCCACATGAGGACCTGGAGACGGCCGGCCAGCTCGGGCTGACGAGCGACACCCTCGATGGTCTTGCCGACGACGATGCCGACGCCGATGGCCGGGCCGATGGCGGCGAGGCCGTAGCCGACCGCTCCGAGGTGACCGTTGATTTCAGCGAGAACCGTAGTAGCGTCCACGGGTTTTTCCTTTCGTTGGGTGGGAAGGCTGATGCCTGCCCGCTCAGTGCTCTTCTGCGACCGCGAGCTGGATGTAGACCGCGGTGAGGACGGTGAAGACGTATGCCTGGAGAACGGCGACCAGAATCTCGAAGAGAGTGAAGGCGCCGCCGAAGGCGAGGGTTCCGACACCGAGCGCGGCCCAGCCGCCGCCTGCGGTGAAGAAGAAGAACTGGGTCGCGGAGAACGCGAGGACCAGGATCATGTGCCCCACGACGAGGTTCATGAGAAGACGCAGCGTCAGCGTGACGGGGCGCAGGATGAACGTCGAGATGAGCTCGATGATCGCCACGATCGGCATCGCTGCCGCGGGGACGCCCTGCGGGAACAGCGAGTTCTTGAAGAATCGGAAGCCGTGGCGCTTGATGCCCGCGTAGATGAACGTCACGTAGCTGACGATGGCGAGCGTGAGCGGCACCGCGATGATCGCCGTTCCCGGCATGTTCAGGAACGGGATGATTCCCGTGATGTTCATGAACAGCACCATGAAGAAGATCGTGGTGAGGATCGGGAGGAAGCGGTCGCCGTCCTTGCGCCCGAGCATGTCGTGGGCGACGTTGGTCCGGACGAAGCCGAGCCCCATCTCCGTCAGGCTCTGGAAGCGTCCGGGCACCACCTTCATGCGGCGGGTGCCGAGCCACAGGAACAGCACCACGGCGATGACCGCGAGGAGCTGCACCAGATGGATCCGGTTCACAGGGATGGGTCCGACGTGGAAGAGGATCTCAGGGAAGAAATCGTCGATCGAAGGGCCGTGGAACTCGCCATCAGAGGCGAGTCGAGGGGTCAGGGTCGCAGCAAGATTGAACAGCGCGGGCTCCAGCTTCGGGGCACCGGTCTAAACCGGGGCGACGATGGTCGGTGTGCTACACAGCGCAAGCGCTCGCGGGCGAGCGGCGGGCACGTCTCAACAGTATCAGAATCTGAGGGTCCCCTAAGACCGCGGACCCTCCTCGAGGGGCTCGTCATCGACCTTGTTCGCCGCTCCCGGGGCGCGATCCTCCGGCACCTCGGTCGGCAGGGTCGCATCGCTGACGTTCGGCAGGCGCATGCGGGTCAGCACGATCACGTCGATCGCGAGCGACATCAGCACTCCGGCGACGATCGAGAGGAAGAACACCATGGGGTGCAGCCACGGCTGTCCCGCGAGCAGGATCATCGCCACGACGAAGAGGCCGAGCTTGAGGAGCCAGCCCCCGAGCACGATCGCGAAGAAGAGCTGCACGTAGATCGGATCGCCGTACCAGCGGTTCGCGATGAGGATGCTGATGCCGGTGATCGCCAGGAAGACGGCGGCCAGGAGGACGCCGAGGAGGCCGCTGACGAGCCCCTCCCCCTGCGCGACGAGGTAGCCGATGCCGCCGGCGACGACGGCCAGCACGGCTGTCGCCACCGCCGACCAGATGAGGGTGCGACGCAGGATCGGCGTGCTGGAAACGGGGCTCGGGCTCATCAGGACTCCACGGGTGTCGGGTCGGTTGCGGCGGCCGCTGCGCTCTTCCTGCGGCGGGTGGGGCTCAGGGTGACGACGAGGCAGGCGGCGATGCCCACGATGCCGAAGCCGACGCCCGGCAGGTACTGGCCGGGCCAGTCCTCCCGCGCTCCGACGTACATCAGCAGGACGGCGAGCGAGATCACGGCCGTCCAGGCGTAGAAGATGAGGACCGCGTCGCGGTCCCGGTGGCCCAGGTCGAGCATCCGGTGATGCAGGTGCTTGCGATCGGGCGAGAACGGCGAGCGGCCCGCGCTCATGCGCCGCAGCACGGCGAGGCCGAAGTCGAGCAGGGGCAGCAGGACCACGAGCAGCGGCAGCAGGATGGGCAGGAACGCACCGACCAGCTGGGAGCGGCCGACGCGCTCGGGGTCGAGGGCCGAGGGGTCCATCTGCCCCGTGATCGCGATCGCCGACGTCGCCATCAGCAGGCCGATCACCAGGGCGCCGGAGTCGCCCATGAACAGCTTCGCCGGGCTCCAGTTCAACGGCAGGAATCCGAGACACGCGCCGATCAGCACGGCGGCGATGAACGTGGACAGGTTGAAGTAGCTGGAGGCGCCGGAGTCACGCGTGAAGATGTAGGAGTAGGCAAAGAACACGCCGTTCGAGATGAGGCACACGCCCGCGACGAGGCCGTCGAGCCCGTCGATGAAGTTCACGGCGTTCATGACGATCACGATCGCGAACATCGTGATCGTGATGCTCAGCCAGCTGGAGACCACGATCAGATCGCCGAACGGCAGCGACAGGATCTGCAGGCCGCCGCCCACCGTGATGAGGCCGGCCGCCAGGAACTGCGCACCGAGCTTGATCATCCAGTCGATGTCCCACAGGTCGTCTACCACGCCGATGATCGCGATCAGCAGCGCCGCGCCCAGGATCGACCACATGGTCTGCGGCGGGATCCAGATGCTGTGGAAAAACGGGTTGATCGCCGAGAACCCGAAGGCCGCGGCGATGCCGAGGAAGATCGCCACTCCGCCGAGGCGCGGGGTGGGCGTGGTGTGCACGTCCCGCTCGCGGATGCCCGGGTACAGCTTGAAGCGGAGACTCAGCCGCCACACCACCCAGGTCAGCGCGAAGGTGATCGCGGCTGTGATGAGGATCGTGGCGAGATACTGCTTCACGAATCCGCGTCCTGCTGCTCCTCCGCATGCGCGTGGTCCTCGGGCTGCTCCTCGGGCTCGAGCAGATCGCCGAGCACCTCCTGCAGCTGCTCGCGCGTCACGGCGCCGTCACGGAGGATGCGCACGGTCGCGGGTTCGGCGTCGGGGCGGACGAGCGAGGTCGCGTCGACGATGGTGGAGGCGATGCCGTCCTTGCTCAGCCCGTCGGCGAGGTAGACCGCGACGCTGTCGCCCAGCATCTTCTCGGCGTCGTACGCCGAGATGGCCGCGGGCTGACCCGTGAGGTTCGCGCTGGAGACCGCGAGCGGGCCGGTCTCGGCCAGCAGCTCCAGGGCCACGCGCCCCTCCGGCATCCGGACGGCCACGGTGCCGAGGGTCTCCCCCAGGTCCCACACCAGCGACGGCTGGGCGGGCAGGACGATGGTGAGCCCACCGGGCCAGAACGCCTCGACCAGGCGCTCCACGGGCTCGGGGACGGACTCGGCCAGAGCGGCGAGCGTCTCCTTCGTGCCGATCAGCACGGGCGGCGGCTGGTCGCGGCCTCGCCCCTTGGCGTCGAGCAGTCGCTGGACCGCGGCCGGGGAGAAGGCGTCGGCGGCGACGCCGTACACGGTGTCTGTGGGCATGACGATGAGGTCGCCACGGCCGATCGCCTGGCGCGCATTGCGCATGCCGGCGAGCAGCTGCGACTCGTCGCGGCAGTCGAAGATGGTTGACATGACGGTTCGATTCTATGCGGCGCGGGTGTTGCAGATGCTCGGAGACGCCTGATCAGGGCCTGAGCGCGGTCGTGGCGCGGTCGCGCAGCGTGAGATCGCGATGCGTCGCCGGCGCCCGCCACCCGTCGGCGGTGAGGATCTCGCGGATCGCCTCGCCCTGCAGCTCGCCGTGCTCGATCACGAGGAGACCGCCCGGGCGCAGCAGATCCCGCGCCCGCGAGCTGAGCACGCGCACGATGTCGAGGCCGTCCTCTCCGCCGTAGAGCGCCAGCGCGGGGTCGAAGAGCCGGACCTCGGGATCGCGGGGGATCGCGGCGTCGGGGACGTACGGCGGGTTCGAGATGACGACGGACGCCGTGCCGTCCAGCTCGAGGAACGCCTGCCCCAGATCGGACAGGACGAGCGTGAGGTTCTCGACGCCGGCGACGTTCCGGCTCGCCCAGGCGTGCGCGTCCTCCGAGAGCTCGGCGGCGAAGATGCGGGCATGCGGGACCTCGGTGGCCATCGCGAGGGCGATCGCCCCGCTGCCGGTGCCGAGATCGATGCCGATCGGGGCCGGGTCGGCCGCGTTCAGCAGCGCATCGATCGCATACTGCACGACGGTCTCAGTCTCCGGTCGCGGGACGAAGACGCCCGGTCCGACCGCCAGTTCGAGATGACGGAACGGCGCGGTCCCGGTGATGTGCTGCAGGGGCTCACGAGTCGCCCGTCGCGCGACCAGGGCGTCCAGCGCCTCCACCGCGTCATCGTCGACCCCGTCGCCGCGGATGATCGCGGCCTGCACCTCGCCGCGGCGAAGATCGAGCGCATGACCGGCGAGGAGCTCGGCGTCGACCAGAGGATCCGGGACGCCGGCGTCGGCCAGGCGCTGGGCGGCGGCGCGCACGATCGCGGCGAGGGAGGTGTCGGGCATGGGTTCCAGCGTAGAGTGCTGACGGCCGTCACAAAGCCGACCGCGAAGGCCCCCTCACGTAGGCTGGACCGGCAGCGACCCCCGCACAGGAAGGCTCCTCATGCCCGGAATCCACTCCGACATCACGACCGCGTTCGGCAACACCCCGCTCGTGCGTCTGAACCGCGTGACCGAGGGCCTGGGAGCCACCGTCCTCGCGAAGCTCGAGTACTACAACCCGGCCTCCAGCGTGAAGGACCGCATCGGCATCGCCATGATCAACGCGGCCGAGGCATCGGGCGAGCTGACCCCCGGCGGCACGATCGTGGAATCGACCAGCGGCAACACCGGGATCGCCCTGGCGATGGTCGGCGCTGCGCGCGGCTACCGGGTCATCCTGACGATGCCCGCCTCGATGTCCAAGGAGCGCCGCGTCCTGCTGAAGGCCTTCGGCGCGGAGATCGTGCTCACCGACCCCACCAAGGGCATGAGCGGCGCGATCGAGGAGACCAAGCGCATCGTCGCCGAGACCCCCGGCGCCATCTGGATCCGCCAGTTCGAGAACGCCGCGAACCCGCAGATCCACCGCGAGACCACGGCACAGGAGATCCTCCGCGACACCGACGGCGCAGTCGACATCCTCGTCGCGGGCGTCGGCACCGGCGGCACCGTGACCGGCACCGGCCAGGCACTGAAGGCAGCGAAGCCCAGCGTGCAGGTCATCGCCGTGGAGCCCAAGGACTCCCCCGTGCTCACCGAGGGACACCCCGGCCCGCACAAGATCCAGGGCATCGGCCCGAACTTCGTCCCCGACGTGCTCGACCGCGAGGTGCTCGACGAGATCCTGACGGCCGAGTTCGAGGAGTCGCTGCGCGTCGCGCGCGACCTCGCAGCGAAGGAGGGACTGCTGGTCGGCATGTCCTCCGGAGCGGCCGTCGCCGCAGCACTGAAGGTCGCCGCGCGGCCCGAGAACGCCGGCAAGACGATCGTCGTGGTCATCCCGGACACCGGTGAGCGCTACCTCTCCACCGCGCTGTTCGAGGACCTGCGCGAAGACTGAGACCGTCGATGGGCATGATCGGGCGAATGCGCGAGGACATCGCGGCGGCTCGCCTCCGTGATCCGGCTGCGCGCAGCGCCGTCGAGGTGGCTCTGCTGTATCCGGGACTCCACGCCATCTGGGCGCACCGCGTCTCGCACGCGCTGTGGCGGCGCCGGCTGCGGCTGCTCGCGCGCGCCGGCTCCCAGGTCTCGCGCTGGTTGACCGGGATCGAGATCCATCCCGGCGCGAGGATCGGACGCCGCTTCTTCATCGACCACGGCATGGGCGTCGTGATCGGCGAGACGAGCGAGGTGGGTGACGACGTGATGCTGTACCACGGCGTGACCCTCGGCGGACGCACGCGGACGTCGGGCAAGCGGCACCCCACCCTCGGGGACGGTGTCGCTGTCGGTGCCGGAGCGAAGATCCTCGGTCCCGTGACCATCGGGGCAGGCTCCGTGGTCGGCGCGAACGCGGTGGTCACTCGCGACGCGCCGGCGGACAGCATCCTCGTCGGCGTTCCTGCCAAGCCTCGACAGCGCCACGTCGGTGAGGACACGCGGGCTCTCCTGACCGCCCCCGACTACGCGATCTGAGCGGCGACGCGCAGGACTAGCGGCGACGGCCCTTGGCGGCGTCGACCTTCTTGCGCAGGAAGATCAGCGGGAGCACGACACTGCCGACCGCGGTGATCAGCCACACGATGACCGACCCGAGCAGCCAGCCGGTCAGGTCCGTGATGCGCAGACCACCGATGGGGAGCAGCACGACCACGACGAGCGAGATGAGCGTCGAGAAGATCCCGATGCCTCCCATCAGCACCGGCGCGTAGCGATCGGCGAGCTTTCCGACCCACGGCGCGAGCACGCTCTGCAGGATCGCGAAGATCAGGATGCAGATGACGAAGCCCCACCACTTGTCCCACTCGATCTGGAACCCGTCGAGGAGGAGGTCGGCGGCGATGAGGCCGAGACCGGCGGACACGACGTACATCAACCCGCGGAACAGGAGTGTGATCACGCGCCTGAGCCTAGCGCCCCACGCCCCGCGCGTGCGGACAGCGACGCTCCGACGGACATCCGCGTCGCCGAGGACGACGACGGCGCCGAGTCACACCCCCGAAGGAGCATGGCCCGGCGCCGTCCTGGGGGCGGGTCAGTGACGCGCGCGTGAGCGACGTGCGGCCCCCCACGCACCGGCCAGCAGCAGAGCGAGACCGACGACGGCCGCCGTGCCCGCCGGGAACGACGAACCCGTCTGAGCCAGGTCACCGTTCGCGGGGGCGTGCGCCGGAGGCGTCGAGCTCGCCGGGGGCGTCGGGGGCGTCCGCGGGCGCACGACCGTCGGGTTCTCGACCGTGACGGCCACGGGCTGCGACGCATCGGTCACGGTGACGGTCGCGGTCGGACCGACATCCGCACCGGCGACGCGGAACGTCGGGCGGCCGTACTGCACGACACCGTCGGCGACCGTGACATCCGCGGGGCGGGCCTCCGTGAGCGTCACGGCAGTGCCGACGGGGATGTCCTCGGGAAGCGTGGTCGTCCGGCCGTCTGCGATCGAGAGGTCGCCCCGCACCGTGTCGCCATCCACGCCGTATTCGTAGTGCACCGTGTAGGCGGTGCCGTCGGGCAGGAGGGCGGCCCCGTCCCCGGTGACGTGCTTGGTGACCGACAGGTTCCCCGTCGGGACGGCGGCACGGTCGGCGACGTTCTCGAGCACCAGTGCGACCGGGTCGCTGCTGCCCGGGGTGATCGCATACGTGCCGTCGCCGTTGTCCACGACCCCTGCACCCGCGATCATGTGGGTCCCCCACACGACTCCGTCGATCGCGGGGATATCGATCTCCGAGATCACGAAGGTCGATCCGATCGGATAGCGCTCCGACATCGCACGATTCCCCTCGCCGACGGTGATCGGCAGGGTGCGCGTCTCGCCGGCCACCTCGTACTCCACGGTGAACACGGTGCCCGCCGGGACCGACGACGCCGCGTCGCCCGAGACGGACTTCGCGATCGAGAACCGCGTGTACGCGTCGCCGTCGCCGATGCCTCCGCCGAACCCGGTGTAGGTGAAGCTGCCGCTGGCCTTCGTCGACTGCACCAGAGCATCGTTCCGATAGGTGTCGCCGCGGAAGAAGGCGCCGTCCGGGGCCGTGAGGTACTGGATCTGGTAGACGCGCTTCTGGTCGGCAGGAACGTTGCCGACGATGAGCGAGAACGACTTCTGTCCGGCGGCGTAGGTGTTCTCGACGATGTCCGCGGCGGGTACGCCGACGGCGGGACCGGCGAGGTTCCCGTCTTCGTCGACCGGCCGCCAGGAGACGTCGAGGGAGCCCACCAGGCTGTGGCTCTCGGCATCGGGGCCGCCCGGCACGAGGGTGTCGGCGACCGTGAACCGGCCGTCCTCCGCCAGGCCGCTCGGCACGCTGATCATCCAGCCCCAACGGCCGTCCTGCGCCGACTGCCAGCCGACCTTGGCGGCCGAGACGACGGCACGATCGGGCAGCTGGACGATGCCGCCCTCGCCGGGGATGTCGGCCAGGATCGGCGCGCCGCCGCCCTCGAATGCGAGCGTCGACGCGGTGGTCGCCTCGACCGCCTCCGCCTTGAACCACACGCTTCCGTGGACGTCGTCCCGGTCGTTGACGAAATCGGTCAGCGTGCACGTGAGCACGGGCAGGTCATCGTCGCTGATCACGCACGACCCGACCACGTCGCCGGCGGCGTTCTTCAGCTCGAACGCCGCATCGACGACGCGGCGGAGCTCGGTCGGGAGGGTCATGCCGAAGGTCTCGCCGCCCACCGCGCTGTCGGGCACCGCCCAATCGGCCGTCACGACGAGCCACTGCCCGACCCGCGTCGGACCGCCCTCCCCCTCGACGAAGGACAGCTCCACGTGGGAGATGGCATCCGGATAGGTCTCGGTCGCGGCGGTCGCCGCGGCAGCGGCGGTGAGCACGCCGATGACGGCGAGTCCGATCCCCAACGCCGCCGCGACGAAGGATGAGATTCTGCTTCTGGGCATGGTGGTGTTCCCCCCGGGCCGTGGCCCTGATCGACGAGTGTCGACAGTAACGTGTTACCTGCGACCTCTTCAGGGTATACGAATGCCCGGCCCCTGCCTGAATACCGGCAGGGCCCGCTGGGGCGGAACGGGGCGTCAGGAATCGGCGCCGACGGCGGCGAGACGAGCCTCTTCGTCGGCGGTGATCGCGCTCTCGATCAGCGGGTCGAGGGCGCCGTCCATGACCTGATCGAGGTTGTACGCCTTGAACCCGGTGCGGTGATCCGCGATCCGGTTCTCCGGGAAGTTGTACGTGCGGATGCGCTCGGAGCGGTCCATGCCGCGGATCTGCGATCGGCGGGCGTCGGAGGCCGCGGCGTCGAGCTCCTCCTGCTGCCGCGCGAGCAGACGGGCGCGCAGCACGCGCATGCCCGCCTCGCGGTTCTGCAGCTGGGACTTCTCGTTCTGCATGGAGACGACGATCCCCGTGGGGACGTGCGTGATGCGCACGGCGGAGTCCGTGGTGTTCACGGACTGCCCGCCGGGCCCGGAGGAGCGGAACACGTCGATCTTCAGATCGTTCTGGTCGATCTGGATCTCTTCCGGCTCGTCCACTTCCGGGAAGACCAGCACACCCGTGGTCGAGGTGTGGATGCGTCCCTGCGACTCGGTCGCGGGGACGCGCTGTACGCGGTGCACACCGCCCTCGTACTTCAGGTGGGCCCAGACGCCCTGCGCGGGATCGGAGGACGAGCCCTTGATCGCGACCTGGACGTCCTTGTAGCCGCCGAGGTCGGACTCGTTGCGCTCGAGCAGCTCCGTCTTCCAGCCCTTGGACGCCGCGTACTGGATGTACATCCGCAGCAGATCGGCGGCGAACAGCGCGGACTCCGCACCGCCCTCCCCCGCCTTGATCTCCATGATCACGTCACGGGCGTCATCGGGATCGCGAGGGATCAGCAGACGCCGCAGACGCTCCTGCGAGGTCTGCAGCTCCTCCTCCATCGCCGGGATCTCGGCTGCGATCGACTCGTCCTCGCGGGCGAACTCGCGGGCGGTCTCCAGGTCGTCGGTCGCGGCGACCCAGGCCTCATAGGCCGCGACGATCCGCGACAGCTCGGCGTAGCGACGGTTCACGCGCTTCGCACGGGCGGCATCGGCGTGCACCGCCGGGTCGGAGAGCTCCTCCTGCACCCGGCGATGCTCGTCGATCAGAGTCTGGACGGACTCGAACACGGCTCAGCCGCTCAGCGGATGTTGTTGTCGTGCCCGTGCGCGCCCGAGGGCAGCGTGGGGATCGACTTCTGCATCTGCACGAGGAACTCGACGTTCGAGTTGGTCTCCTTGAGCTTGCCGAGCACGACCTCGAGGGCCTGCTGCTGGTCGAGGCCGGCGAGGGCGCGACGCAGCTTCCACGTGATCTTGACCTCGTCGGCCGAGAGCAGCATCTCTTCGCGGCGGGTGCTGGACGCGTTCACGTCGACCGCCGGGAAGATGCGCTTGTCGGCGAGGGCGCGGGACAGGCGAAGCTCGCTGTTTCCGGTGCCCTTGAACTCCTCGAAGATGACCTCGTCCATCTTGGAGCCGGTCTCGACCAGCGCCGTGGCGAGGATCGTGAGGGATCCGCCGTTCTCGATGTTGCGCGCCGCGCCGAAGAAGCGCTTGGGCGGGTACAGCGCCGAGGCGTCGACACCACCGGTGAGCACGCGACCGGAGGCCGGGGCCGCCAGGTTGTACGCGCGGCCGAGGCGGGTGATCGAGTCGAGCAGCACGACGACGTCGCGGCCGAGCTCGACCAGACGCTTCGCGCGCTCGATGGCGAGCTCGGCGACCGTGGTGTGGTCTTCGGCCGGACGGTCGAACGTCGAGGCGATGACCTCGCCCTTGACCGAGCGCTCCATGTCGGTGACCTCTTCGGGGCGCTCGTCGACGAGCACGACCATGAGGTGGACCTCGGGGTTGTTCTGCGCGATCGCGTTGGCGATCTGCTGCAGGACGATGGTCTTGCCGGCCTTCGGCGGCGCGACGATGAGACCGCGCTGGCCCTTGCCGACCGGGGCGACCAGGTCGATGATCCGCTGCGTGAGCTTCTCCGGAGCCGTCTCCAGACGCAGGCGCTCCTGCGGGTAGAGCGGGGTCAGCTTGCCGAACTCCACGCGGGTGGCCGCGTCGTCGACCGACAGGCCGTTGATCGAGTCGACCTTGACCAGCGCGTTGTACTTCTGGCGGCCCTGCTGCTCGCCCTCGCGGGGCTGCTTGATCGAGCCGACGACGGCGTCGCCCTTGCGCAGGTTGTACTTCTTCACCTGTCCGAGGGACACGTACACGTCGCTGGGGCCGGCGAGGTAGCCGGTCGTGCGCACGAAGGCGTAGTTGTCGAGGACGTCGAGGATGCCGGCGATCGGGATCAGGACGTCGTCCTCGCCGATCTCGGTGTCGAACTCGTCGGTCGGGGCGCCGCTGCGGCGCTTGTTGCGCTGACGGTTGCGGCTGTTGCCACCGGCCTGGTCGTCCTCGGCCGCGGGCTGTGCCTGCTGCTCCTGCGCGGCGCCGTTCTGGCCACGTCCGCGGTTGCGGCTGCGACTGCGGTTGCGGCCGCGTCCGCCCTGCTCCTCGCCACCGTCGGAGGAGTCGGCGCCGTCGTTGCCGTTGTTCTGCGCGTTGTCGTTCTGGGCGCCGTTGTTCTGCGACCCGTTGTTCTGCGCGTTGCCGTTGTTCTGCGCGTTGCCGTTGTTCTGCGCGTTGCCGTTGTTCTGCGGGTTGCCGTTGTTCTGCGGGTTGCCGTTGTCGGCGGGCGCGGCGTCGGCTGCGGCGTCCGTCGCGGGCTTGGCCGCGGGAGCCTCGGCATCGGCGGCCGGCTTCTGGGCGCGTCCACGTCCGCGTCCGGTCGTCTTGGGTGCGGCCTCGGCCGGCGCCTCGGTCGCGCTTTCGGCGGCAGGTGCCTCTGCGGGCGCGGCGTCCGCGGCCGGAGCCTCGGCGTCGGCCTTCTTCGCACGGCTGCGACGCGGGGCCTTCGCCTTCGGGGCCGCCTCGGCCGTCTCGGCGCCGGCAGCAGCCTCGGACGAGGCCTCCGCCTTCGGTGCCTTCTCGGCCTTCTCTGCCTTCGCGGACTCGGCCTTCTCGGCCTTCGCCGCCGCCGTGGCGGTGCTCGCGCGACGCGGTGCGCGCTTGCGCGGCGCTGTCTCGGTCGACGACTCCGCGGTGGCCGCGGGTGCTTCCACGGCCGGAGCCGACTGATCGTTCTGGGTCTCGGAGAGGTTCTCCACGAGTACTCCCTTATATGTCATGGGGAATGAGCGTTGAACGCACACAACGGGTGCTGCGCACGATCGCACGGGCTGACGCTCGGCGCCAGCCAGCCTCGGCACTTGTGCCTCAGGGGTTTGCGTGCGGGTCTTGCAAGAGTTGCAATGGGGCCAGATTCACGTAGTTACGTGGAGCCCTCCGCTCGAGTCCCCACTGTACCACCACGGACGTCGACTGCGAGCAGGAGCGCCTCCCACGGGGTGTCGGTGACTCGATCGGCCAGCTCGACCGCGTCCTGACGGCTGCCCGGCCCGTCGGCGAGCACGAGCACGCTCGGCCCGGCACCGGAGACGACGGCAGCGAAGCCCTCCGCGCGGAGCGCCTGGACGAGGCGCTGCGTCTCGGGCATGGCCTCGGCACGGTAGTCCTGGTGCAGGCGGTCCGCCGTCGCGTCGAACAGGAGCTCGGGGCTCTGCATCAGGGCGGCGACCAGCAGGGCGGAACGCGAGAGGTTGAAGACGGCATCCGCCGTGGACACCTGCGGTGGCTGCAGCGACCGCGCCTGAGAGGTGGACATCGTGTAGGCCGGGACCAGGACGAGCGGCGAGACGCCGCGGTGCACGAGGAGCTTCTTGTGCTGGGGGCCGCGTTCGCCCATCCAGGCGATCGTCAGACCGCCGAAGAGGGCGGGGGCGACGTTGTCGGGATGCCCTTCCAGCTCGGTGGCGAGACGCAGCAGGGCGGCGTCGTCGATCTCCACGTCGCCCTCGAGCAGCCCCTTCGCCGCGAGCACTCCGGCGGCGACGGCGGCACCGGACGACCCGAGTCCGCGACCGTGCGGGACCCCGTTCTCGGCGACGATGCGCAGGCCCGGAGCCGGACGGCCGGCGTCGGCGAACACGTAGTCGATCGTGCGCACGATGAGGTTCGACCCGTCGCGCGGGATCTCACCCGCACCGGAACCGGTCACCTCGATCTCGAGCTCGCCCGCGGGCAGCGCCGTGACCTGGAGCGTGTCGTAGACGCTGAGCGCCAGACCCAGCGTGTCGAAGCCCGGTCCGAGGTTCGCGCTCGTCGCGGGCACCCGCACCTCGACGGTGCGTCCCTCGAACGCGTACCCGTCGACGGAGGCGAGGGCTTCGGCCATCGTCACTCGCCTTCCACCCGGAGCACGGACACGACCTTCGCCACGACGGCGCTGTCGGCCAGAGAGTCGACCGTCGCGCTGAGCGCCTGCTCGGTCGCGCGGTGGGTGCCGATGATCAGGCGCGCGGTCGGCTCGTCCTCGCCCTCGACGGTCTGCACGACCGTCGCGACCGAGACGCCGCCGTCGCTGAGGATGCCGGCGACCGTGGCGAGCACGCCCGGCGCGTCGGAGACCTCGAGGGTGATCTGGTAGCGGGTGGTGACGTGCCCGATCGGCACGACCGGCAGGTTCGCACGGGTGGACTCGCCCACTCCGACGCCGCCGGCGATGTGACGGCGGGCGGCGGAGACGACGTCGCCGAGCACGGCGGACGCGGTCTGCACGCCACCCGCTCCGGCGCCGTAGAACATGAGGGATCCGGCGGCCTCGGCCTCGACGAAGACCGCGTTGTTGGCGCCGTGCACGGAGGCGAGGGGGTGCGAGTTCGGCACCAGGGCCGGGTACACGCGCACCGAGATCGACTCGGCGCCGTTCGCCTCGATGCGCTCGCAGACGGCGAGCAGCTTGATGACGAAGCCGGCGGCGCGGGCCTCCTCGATCATGGAGGCCGTGATCGAGGTGATGCCCTCACGGTAGACGGCCTCGAGCGGCACGGCGGTGTGGAACGCGAGGCTGGCCAGGATGGCCGCCTTCTGCGCGGCGTCGTAGCCCTCGACGTCGGCGGTCGGGTCGGCCTCGGCATACCCGAGACGCTGGGCATCCGCCAGCACGTCGGCGAAGTCGGCGCCCTCCGTGTCCATCCGGTCGAGGATGTAGTTCGTGGTGCCGTTCACGATGCCCATGATGCGCACGACGCGGTCGCCCGCGAGCGAGTCGCGCAGCGGACGGATGATCGGGATCGCCCCGGCGGCGGCGGCCTCGTAGTACACGGAGGCGCCCACACGGTCGGCGGCCTCGAACAGCTCGGGACCGTGGGTCGCCAGCAGCGCCTTGTTGGCGGTGACGACGTCGGCACCGGAGCCGATCGCCTGGAGGATGCTCGTGCGCGCCGGCTCGATGCCGCCGATGAGCTCGATCACGATGTCGGCGCCCACGATCAGGGACTCGGCATCGGTGGTGAAGAGCTCCTTGGGCAGCTCCACATCGCGCGGTGCATCCACATCGCGCACCGCGATGCCGGCGAGTTCCAGCTCGGCGCCCGCTCGGTCGGCCAGCTCGTCGCCGTGGCGCAGCAGGAGGGCCGCGACCTGCGAGCCGACCGCTCCGGCGCCCAGCAATGCCACACGAAGTCGTCGGTAGTCAGTCATGGTTGCTCCTTCGGGGGTGGGTCATCGGTCTCCCTCGGGGGCGTTCGCCCCGTCGATGCCCGCGTCGCGGGCCAGCAGATCGTCGATCGTCTCGCCGCGCACGATGATCGTCGACCGTCCGTCGCGGACGGCGACGACCGGCGGTCGCGGCACGTGGTTGTAGTTGCTCGAGAGCGAGACGCAGTAGGCGCCCGTCGCCGGCACGGCGAGCAGATCGCCCGGTACGAGATCGGCGGGCAGGTACTCGTGGTCGACGACGATGTCGCCCGACTCGCAGTGCTTGCCGACCACGCGGCTCAGGCGCGGCTCGCCCGTCCCGGCGCGCGAGGCCAGGCGTGCGGAGTACTGCGCCCCGTAGAGCGCGGTGCGGGCGTTGTCGCTCATCCCGCCGTCGACGCTGATGTAGCGACGCACGGCACCGGAGTCGATGGTCACGTCCTTCGTGGTGCCGACCTCGTAGATCGTGACGCCGGCGGTGCCGACGATGGCGCGACCGGGCTCGAACGACAGCGCGGGGACGGCGATGCCGCGTGCGGCGCAGCCCTCGGCCACCGCGGCCACGATCTCGGACGCGAGCTCGTCGATCGGGGTGGGGTCGTCGATGCGCGTGTAGGCGATGCCGAACCCGCCGCCGAGGTTGAGCTGCGGGACGGGCCCGGCTTCGAGCAGGGTGGCATGCAGATCGAGCACGCGGGATGCGGACTCGCGGAAGCCCGCGACACCGAAGATCTGGGAGCCGATGTGGCAGTGCAGCCCGGCGAACACCAGGCCGGGGATCTCACGGATCCGGGCGACGGCCTTCTCGGCGTCAGGGAGCGGGAAGCCGAACTTCTGATCCTCGTGCGCCGTGGCGAGGAAGTCGTGCGTCTCGGCGTGGACGCCGCTGATGACGCGGACCAGCACGCGCTGCGTGGCTCCGGTGCGGGCCGTGATGGCGGCGAGGCGCTCGATCTCGATCGCGCTGTCGACGATGATCGTGCCGACACCGACCTCCACCGCACGCTCGAGCTCGGCGACGGACTTGTTGTTGCCGTGGAAGCCGATGGACGCCGGTGCGACACCGGCGGCGAGGGCGACGGCGAGCTCTCCCCCGGTGCAGACGTCCACGCGCAGTCCCTCGTCGACGACCCAGCGCGCGACCGTCGTGCAGAGGAACGCCTTGCCCGCGTAGTAGACCTGAGCGGTCGTGCCGTTGTCGGCCGCCGCCCGGTCGAATGCGACCTGGAACCGCCTCGCGCGACCGCGGACCTCGTCCTCGTCCAACACGAGCAACGGGGTGCCGTACGTGCGGGCGAGCGTCGTGGCGCTGATGCCGGCGATGTCGAGGGCTCCCTCGGCGTCCCGCACGGCGGAGGCCGGCCACACGCCGTCGGCCAGATCGTTCGCGTCCTCGGGGACGACGAGCCATTCCGGAGCGAGCGAATCGGCAGGGAGAAGCACTGATCACCAATCGTGGGAAGGATCTCGGGCGGGGCGCGCACATCGAGGCTGACCCGATTCTAGGGCACCGGCGGATCCCCCTGGTCACGGTGACGCGCGGCGTCAAGCCCCCTGCGCCGGTTCGTCTCGGCCTCCTAGGGTGGGGGCGTGACGAACACCGAATCACGAACCGAAGCCCCCGCGCGCCCCGGGCTCGTCGCGCGCATCACCGGCCCGCTCATCGCCTGGGCGCTCGCCCGGCGTCCGGTGCGCGCGGCCCTGCTCTACAGCGAGCGACGCGGACCGATGCTCGCCGACAGCGTCACCTACCGCGCGCTCTTCAGCGTGTTCGCCGGTGTGCTGCTGGGGTTCTCGATCGCGGCGCTGTGGCTCGCCGGCAACCCGGTCGCGTGGCAGGCGATCATCGACGCCGTGCAGTCGGCCGTGCCGGGGCTCATCGGCAAAGGCGGCGTGATCGGCACGGACGCCCTGAACGCCCCCGCGTCGCTGTCGATCGCCGGCATCGTCTCGCTGGTCGCCCTCATCGGCTCCGCTCTGGGCGCGATCGGGTCGCTGCGCACCGCCGTGCGCGTGCTCGCCGGGACGCTGCAGGACGACATCCTGTGGATCTGGGTGATCCTGCGCAACCTCGCGCTCGCCCTCGGCATCGGGCTCGCCTTCGTCGTCTCGGCGTTCCTCACCTTCGCCGGCCAGCTCGGGGTCACCTGGATCACCGGTCTGCTCGGCATCCCGGAGGACTCCCCCGTCGCGGCCTGGACCGTCCGGCTCGTATCGCTCCTCGTCGTCTTCGCGCTCGACACGGCGCTCATCATCGGCGTCTTCCGTCTGCTCTCGGGCGTGCGCCCGTCGGCGCGGTCGCTGTGGTCGGGCGCCCTGCTCGGCGCCTTCGGGCTCCTGGTGCTGCAGGAGCTGTCCGGACTGTTCGTCGGCGGCGCGACGAGCAACCCGCTGCTGGCCTCGTTCGCCTCGCTGCTGGCGCTGCTGATCTGGCTGAACTTCTCCGCCCAGGTGATGCTGTTCGCCTGCGCGTACATCGTGACCGCCGAGGAGGAGACCTCGGATCGCGTGCACGCACGGTTCGCGGCGACGACGTTCGCACAGCGCCGCATGCAGCGCGCCGAGGTCGAGGTGCAGACCGCGACCGCCGAGCTCCGTGCCGCCCAGAAGGCTGCCGCGGAGGAGCGCTCGTCCTGACCCACTCTCGCCCTGACCCGCTCTCGTTGTGACCAAAGCGGCTATTCTGGTCACAACGAGAGGAAGTCATGGACTCCCGACGCACGACGATCGCGCTGCCGCACGCCACGGTGTCGGTCCGGGAATGGCGCCCGGCCGCGGAGACGGGCCCGCCGGTACTGCTCCTGCACGGCGGCGGCGCCGACAGCGCCGAGCTGTCCTGGGGTGAGGTCGGTCCGGCCCTCGCGGAGGCCGGACATCGCGTGCTCGCCCCCGACCACCCGGGGTTCGGGCAGAGCCCTCGTGCGGGATGGGCGCTCACGCAGGAACGACTCGTGCGCCACGTCGCGGAGCTCGTCGATGCACTCGGTCTCGCCGACTACGCCGTCGCGGGTCTGTCCCTCGGCGGCGGCATGGCGGTCGGACACCTCCTGGATCAGCCGGGCCGCGCGCGGACCGCCGTCCTCCTCGGGTGCTACGGGCTGATGCCCCGCCTCGCCGACGGCTTCCTGGGCCCGATGACGCATCTCATCTCCTTCCTCCTGCTGCGCACCGGGCTGCTCGCCAGGATGACCCGCTCGTACGCGCACAGCCGGCCCGCGATGGAGCGTGCGCTCCGTGATCTGGTCCGTGAACCGGCGTCGCGCACACCCGCGCTCGTGGACGCGGTGGTCACCGAGGCGTCGACCGGGACCGGGCTGGAGGTCTTCGGCGAATGGCAGCGCGACCAGGTGCTCTGGAACCGGCTGCGGACCGTGTACACGGATCGGCTGCCGTCCCTGCGCACGCCGGTCCTCCTGGTGCACGGGGATCGCGACAGCGGCGTCCCCCTCGCACGCGTCAGGAGCGCCGCCGACCTGCTCCCCGCCGGCGCACTGCTGACCGTCCCCGGCGCCGGCCACTGGGTGCAGCGCGACCGCCCCGACCTCGTCATCCCCGCGATGATCGACCACCTGAGGAGGGATGATGCCCCGACCCCGCGTGCCTGACCGACGCGAGCGCATCCTCGACGCGACCGAGGCGCTCGTGCTCGCCCACGGCTTCGACGCGATGAGCGTGGCCGCGATCGCCGACCGGGCCGGTGTCGGCAAGGGCGCCGTGTACCTGGAGTTCTCGGGCAAGCACGACATCCTCGATGCGGTGCTGCAGCGCGGGAACGCGCGCATGGCCGAGCGGGTGCGTCGCGAGTACGGCGACGACCCGCGTCTCAGCGAGGCGTGCCGGGCGACCGCGCGAGCGCTGCTCGACGACCCGCTGATGACGGCGGCGTTCCTCGACGATCAGGGCGTGCTCGGCGCCCACGTCCTCGAGGTGACGGACGGCCGCTACCGCGCCCGTCACGAACGGGTGATCGCCTGGTTCCGGGATCTGCAGGAGCGGGGTCGGATCGTGGCCGACGTCGATCCGCAGGCCCTCGCGCTCGCCCTGTCGAGCACGACGATCGGGTTGCTCTCGGCCGCTCGCCTGCTCGGTCCCCTGGATCGCGCACAGCTGGAGAGCGCGATCGAGACCATCGGCCGGATGGCCGCGACGTTCGAAGGAGACTGACCATGCATCTGGAGACCTCCGGGCCCGCGGGCGCTCGACCGCTCCTGCTCCTGCACGGGGGCGGCGTCGCCGGCTGGATGTGGGACCCGCTGCGCGCGCACCTGCCCGCGGACCGCCGGGTGCTCGTGCCCGATCTCCCCGGTCACGGTCGCAGCGCGGATGCGCCCTACGTCTCGCATCGGGAGACGGTCGAGGCGCTCGCGCGCATCCTCGAGTCCGTCGATCAGCCCGCCACGGTCGTCGGATTCTCCCTGGGCGCGCAGCTCGCCGTCCTGCTCGCTGCCGAACGGCCCGATCTCGTCGAGCGGGTGGTCGTCGTCAGCGCGCAGGCCGTGCCGATGCGTGCGGTCGGACCGACTCTCGCGCTGCTCGGGGCGACCGCGGGTCTCGCGCGGAGGGAGTGGTTCGCGCGTCTCCAGGCCCGCGAGCTCTTCGTGCCGGAGGAGCATCTGGCCGATTACGTGCAGACGTCGGCGACGATCTCCCGCCAGACGCTGCTCGCCACGGTCGAGGAGAACCTCCGCTTCCTCCCACCCGCCTCCTGGTCGGCGTTCCCCGGCTCGGCGCTGATCCTCGTGGGCGCGCGGGAGAAGAAGCTGATGGCGCGATCGGCCGCTGTGCTGCACACCATGCTCCCCCACAGCGAGCTCGACGTGGTGGACGGCTGCGGCCATGGCATCCCGCTGCAGCGCCCGGACCTGCTCGCCCGACGGATCGAGGCGATGCCGGGGCCCGGCACCGTCTGACCCCGCGCGTGTGTCAGCTCGGGCAGACGCCCTTGTCCTGCAGCGACGTGTCGGTGACGATCGCGCCGTTCACGTCGATGTCGATCACGGCCGCGCCGTCGACGATCTCGAGCCCGGTGAGGGTGAGGCCGGCGGGGAGCTGGTCGGCGATGCACACCCGCTGCGGCTGCGTGAGGCCCTCGCCGAGCGAACCCAGCGACGAGCCGACGCGGTCGAAGTCGATGTCGAGTCCGCCGATGCTGGCCGCGACCGGCGTCAGCTCGAGGTCGCCCTCGATCGCGCCGGGGGTGAGCGTCAGCGACAGCGGCACGTCCGCACCGAACACGGTTATCGATCCGCTCACCGTCGCGTTCGGCGCATCGAACTCGACGGACTCGACCGGCAGGTCGGTGCCGGCGAGCAGCGACGTGAACTGCGCCTGATCGATGCGGATCGTGCCGGAGGCCCCGCCCAGGTCGCCGCCGCGCAGCGGCACACCCGTCGCGGTGACATCCGCCGCCCCCGTGATGCCCTCCAGCGTGACGGAGTCGGTCGAGAGGTGCAGGGTGTCGAGGCTGCCGCCGATCAACTGCGGGAGCAGCAGACCCTCGGTCTCGACGTCGAGCTGCTGGTCGGCGGGAAGATCGAGCTGCTCGACGACGATCGACCGCACGATGCCGGGCAGCACGGCGCGCGCGATGAACTCGGCGGCCACGACGAGCAGCGCCAGCACGACCACCACGATCAGCAGCACCCACGGCCAGCGACGGCGCGTGCGCGGCGCCGTCTCCGTCGCCTGCGCAGGGGCGGACCCGGGGATGACGAGCGTCGGGTGCTCGGCCGCGGGTTCCGGATACGGCAGGGTGTGGTTGTCGTCGCTCATGCCTGCCATCCTGCCGTACCGGAACGCGCGGCTGCGCGCACTACATGCGCTCTGGCGCGCTGACGCCCAGGAGGTCGAGCCCGTTGCGGAGCACCTGACCGGTGGCGTCGTTCAGCCAGAGACGCGTGCGGTGGACGCTCTCGATCGGGTCGTCGCTCAGCGGGATCACGCGGCAGTTGTCGTACCAGCGGTGGTACAGGCCGGCGAGCTCCTCGAGGTAGCGGGCGACGCGGTGCGGCTCGCGGACCTCGGCGGCGAACGCGACGATGCGCGGGAACTCCTGCAGAGCGCCGAGCAGCGCCCCCTCGGTCTCGTGCGTGAGGGTCTCCGGGACGAACTCGGAACGGGCGATCCCGGAATCGGCGGCGTTGCGGGCCACGTTGTGCGTACGGGCGTGCGCGTACTGCACGTAGAACACGGGGTTGTCGTTCGTGCGCTTCTGCAGCAGCTCGGGGTCGAGGTCGAGTGGCGAGTCGGCGGGCGAGCGCTCCAGCGAGTAGCGCAGCGCGTCGGTGCCGAGCCAGTCGAGCAGGTCGTCCATCTCGATGATGTTGCCCGCGCGCTTGCTGAGGCGGGCACCGTTGATCGACACCATCTGGCCGATCAGCACCTCGACGTTCTTCTCCGGGTCCTGACCCGCGGCGCCAGCGACAGCCTTGAGGCGGTGCACGTAGCCGTGGTGGTCGGCACCGAGCAGGTAGATCTTGTTCTCGAAGCCGCGATCGCCCTTGTTCAGGTAGTACGCGGCGTCGGCGGCGAAGTAGGTGTACTCGCCATTCGAGCGGCGGATGACGCGGTCCTTGTCATCACCGAAGTCGGTCGTGCGCACCCACACGGCGCCCTCGTCGTCGAAGACGTGGCCCTGCTCGCGCAGACGGTCGACGGCCTGGTCGATCAGGCTCGTGCCGGAGGCATCCTTCGCGTGCAGCGTGCGCTCGGAGAACCAGACGTCGAACGGCACGTTGAACCGGTCGAGCGAGTTCTTGATCTCGGCGAGCTGGAACTCGTAGGCGAGCTCCATCGCGACGCTCGGCTGCTCCGCTTCCGGGAGCTCCAGCAGGTCGGGGCGCGCGTCGAGGACACGACCGGCGAGGGTCGTGATGTACTCACCCGGGTAGCCGCCCTCCGGGGTGGGCTCGCCCTTCGCGGCCGCGAGCACCGAGCTGGCGAAGCGCTGCATCTGGGCACCCGCGTCGTTGATGTAGTACTCGCGCACGGCGTTCGCACCGCTCGCGAGGAGCAGACGCACGATCGAGTCGCCGAGCGCCGCCCACCGGGTGTGCGCGATGTGCAGCGGCCCCGTCGGGTTGGCGGAGACGAACTCGACGTTCACGCTCACGCCCGCCTGCGACGTGTTCGTGCCGTAGGCGGCGCCGGCGTCGACGATCACCTTCGCCAGCGCGCCGGCGGCAGCCGCGTCGAGACGGATGTTGATGAACCCGGGACCGGCGACCTCGGCGCTCGCGATGCCGTCCACGGCGGCGAGGCCGTCGACGATCTGCTGGGCGAGCTCCCGCGGGTTCGTACCGAAGGGCTTGGCCAGACGCATGGCGATGTTGGAGGCCCAGTCGCCGTGGTCCCGGTTGCGCGGACGCTCCAGCACGATGTCGGCCGCGGCGAGCTCCAGCGGCTCGCCGGGACGTCGTTCCTCGGCGATCGGTGCGAGGACGGCCAGGAGGGCTGCGGCAAGCGTTTCGGGGTTCATAACCTCCCCAGTTTACGGGGGTCGCACGGCCCACTCGGACGACGCCGGGCGCGCGGAATTTGCGTTCGCCCCGCAGTGATCTACTCTCATGCCATGAAGGCCGCCGCCACCCGCCATCGACTGCGCACCGCAGGGGTCGCCATCGCCCTGCTCCTGGCCGTCGCGGCGGGCGTTCTCGGCATGTGGCGGCCCTGGACTCCGCTGCCCTCCACCGCACCCGTCGGCGCCCCTGTCGACGGAGCCGCCGCGGCACCGGAAGCCATCGCGCCCGCACCTCTCGCCCTGCCGGATCACCCCACCGTGCTGGTGTTCGGAGACTCGTGGACGTACGGCTCGGCCGCGACCACGCCGACCCTCGGATACGCCTACGTCCTTGCCGAGCTGCTCGACGGCGAGACCATCGTGAACGGCGTCCGCGGCAGCGGCTACCTCAAGCCCGGGATCGACGGTCCGACGTTCGGGGAGCGCATCGCCGCGCTCGACCCTGCACTCACGCCCGACCTCATCATCATCCAGGGCTCGATCAACGACCGCGCGCAGGGCGCCGCCGGCTACCGCGCGGCCGTGACCGCCGCCTGGGACGCGCTGGCCGCGAAGTACCCGGACGCCACGATCGTCGTGCTCGGGCCGGCACCGCACGAGCTCCCGGTGGGCACGGAGACCGCCCGCATCGACACCGACCTCGCCGAACTCGCCGGAGCCCGCGGCTGGTGGTACATCTCCCCCATCGCACAGGACTGGATCACCGAGCAGAACTATCTCGACGTGATCGACGTGGACCTCGGGCGCAAGCATCCGTCCACGGAAGGACACCGCTACCTGGCCGAGAAGCTCGCCGCCGCACTCGACGAGCTGCGCGCCGCGCCGGTCACCGAGGCCGGCGGGTCGGAGACCACCCCCGACGAGTGATATTGTCGATCGGTACGCCTCCGTAGCTCAGTGGATAGAGCGCCGGTTTCCGGTACCGTAGGTCGCAGGTTCGACTCCTGTCGGGGGCACACGTACAGAAGACCCCGCCCGATTGGGCGGGGTCTTCTTCGTGTGAGGCGCGGGGCGCGGCGTCGATTCAGCGGCGCGCTGCGGGCACCGGCGTCATCTGCCAGGAGTACATGTCGCTCTCGACGTCGTAGCGCAGCACGTTCAGCTTCCCGGTCACTTCGACGGCGGCGTCGATGTAGTAGTGGCTGGCGCCGTCGTGATAGACGGCGTTGTCGCCGTCGGCGTGCAGCTCAGCCGTCCGGACGTGTCCGGCGATGATCGTCTTGTGGAACCGGCCCTGGCTCGCCGGGTACTTCTCCGTCAGCCAGTGCTCGGGCGTGGCGGCGCGCCAGTGCTCGCCCGCCAGCTCGTCGATCCCGGCATGCACGAAGATCTGACCCTCGGTCTCGTGAACACGCGGTCGGCGGCGGAGCCAGGAGAAGAGTTCCGCGTGCTGCTTCAAGACCTCGCGTCGGAGCCGCATGCTGACCTCGGCGTCGATCTCGTCATGGACGACCGTGCGGATCACGCTCTCGGAGTCGAACGACCGAACGGTCGTCAGTCCTTCGTCGGACAGAATCCACGTCGGGTCCTCGTCATCGGTGTCGGCCGGATCGCCGGCGTCGAGCCACTCCAGCAGCCCGCAGTCGTGGTTGCCGAGAAGCACCGTCACCCGGTCGGGGTGGCGCTGGGCGACCTCTCGAACCAGTTCGAGCACACCGCGGGAGTCCCGCCCACGATCGACATAGTCCCCGAGGAGCACGAGGGAGGCATCGGGGTTCCCCTCGAGGTCGACGATGTCCAGCGCCGCATGCAGCGCCTCCAGATGTCCATGAATGTCTGAAACGGCAGAGATGCTGGCGATGGTCGCTCCTTTTCCGGCGGGACTGTGTGACAACACCGGATCCCGCCGGATATTCCGAGGACGAGAGCCGCGACTCAGCAGCCCGGTACCGGGATCGCCCTGATGTAGAGACCGCTTTCGACCGGACTGTGGAACCCGCGGGTGACGAAGCTGCCGTCCGCTGCGACCCCGAGGGGACGGAAGCACCACGCCAGCCGCACGCCCTGCGCATCGGCCACCTCGAAGCCCGCCGCGAGACTGCTGTCGCTGCGCAGCAGTTCCATCGACTCGGGCGTGAGCGCACCCGCGACCGACAGCTCGATGCGACCGGGGACGATGCCCTGCTCCTCGCGCGGTGCGAGCGCGGCATACGACGGGGTGACCGTGGCCCCCGGATACTCTGCGGGGTCGATCTCCGAGCGCGAGTCCACGTCGACACCGACCGCGGTCACCGTCGCGCTCGCGGGGACGCAGGACGAATCGGAGTACATGACGGCCGGATCGAGGAACTCGCCCACGAACTCACGCCGTTCCTGCGGAGCGAGCCGTGCTTCCTCGGCCTCATACTGACGGCAGACGGTGCCCTCGGCGGACAGGACGGTGACCGCGACCGTGGCGGACTCCCAGTGCTCTTCCGTCGCGTTGGTGAGAGCGGTGGTCACCCGCGTGCCGTTCGAGTCCCGGTACACGGCGAGCTTCGGTGCCTCGATCACCAGCTCCTCCGCCGTCGGTACGCGTTCGTCCGGCACGTTCTGGATCGAGGAGCCGAAAGCTCCCGCCGCCGAGAGCATCATCGAGACGACCAGAGAGACGCGGAAGAACGAGAGCACATAGAACACGATGGAGATGATCATGCTCACCTTCGTCGTGGTCGTGCGCGCGATCAGATGGATCACGATCGATCCGACGAGAATCACCGTCGTCACGACGAGGGCGACCGGATCGAAGAGCGCTCCGAGCACGGATCTGTTCAGCTCCTGATCGACGTCATCGTTCGAGAGCCCCGCGTAGCCGAAGACATCGCCGAGGCCGAGGACTTCGTAGATCATCCAGAACATGGCCACGAGCGCGAGCACGTTGAGAACGACGACACGGGCGCCCTGCCGCTTCCGAGCGGGCGGCCGACCGGTCGGGTGCGGATACGCGTTCATCCGTGCCTCCGCATCGCGCTCATGCGCCGGTTCGGGGTGTCTGCACCTGCTCCTGGGCGCACCGGCGGATGCTCGATGGACGGGGAACGCATCATCCTGCGTCGCCTCTTCTCGGGTTGGCGCGGCTCATCGCGAGCAGGTCGGGCTGTCCTGCGGTTCAAAGATCGGCGCTGCTGAAGCGCCGTGGCGGAGGCTTCCCGAGTCTGCCCGCCCGGAAATCGATACTAGTGGTCGCGGGAGGCCGTCCCCCGCGCCTCCGGATAGGCTGATCCGGTGCCCCTCCTCTCCATCGCCGGCTCGACGCGTGCCCCGCACCGTCTCCGCTCGGCGACCCCGATGAGGGAGTGGATGCGCGTCGTCCTGCACCCGGGCACGAACGGGTGGACCAGCGTGTGGGGCACGCTCTCGCACGGCGAGATCGCCGGCTGCCCGCCGCCACGGAACTAGACCACGCCTCGAACGGGGCGGTGGTCTTCTGCGCCCTTCACCCCTTCTCTCGCGTGAGGTCTTTCCGTGTCCCCGAGTCCTGCCCCTGCCCGTTTCCCCCTCGCCCCGCACGCACTGTGGCGCGGCATCCGCTCCACCGCCCGCAGCGACACGCTCGGCGGCGCGCTCCTGCTCGGCGCGACGCTCGCCGCCCTGATCCTCGCCAACAGTCCCGCCGCCTCCTGGTACGAATCCGTCCGGGACTTCACCTTCGGCATCCCCGAGCTGCACCTCGAACTCAGCATCGGCGCCTGGGCGGCCGACGGCCTGCTCGCGATCTTCTTCTTCGTGGTCGGCCTCGAGCTGAAGGAGGAGTTCGTCGCCGGCCGCCTGCGCGATCCGCGCCGGGCGGCACTGCCCATCGCGGCAGCCGTCGGCGGTGTCCTCGTGCCCGCGCTCCTCTTCGTCCTGATCAACGCCGGAAGCGGAGCGGATGCCCTGCGCGGCTGGGCCATCCCCACCGCGACCGACATCGCCTTCGCCGTGGCCGTGATCGCCGTGGTCGGGAAGTTCCTGCCGCCGGCCCTGCGTGTGTTCCTGCTGACGCTCGCGATCATCGACGACCTCATCGCGATCACCATCATCGCGACGTTCTACACCGACACCATCAGCTTCCCGTGGCTGATCCTCGCGCTGCTGCCGCTGGCCGGGTTCGCCGCCCTGGTGGCGAAGGGCGTGCGGGCCTGGTGGCTCCTCCTCCCCCTCGCGATCGCGGTGTGGGTGTGCATCCACGCGTCCGGCATCCACGCGACCGTCGCGGGTGTACTGCTCGGCTTCGTCGTCCCCGTCACGGCGACCGAGCGCGCCCGGGTGCACACGGGCACGGATGACGGGGGTCGACCGGTGTACGACGGGATGGCTGCGCACTTCGCCGACCGCTGGAGCATCGTGGCGACACTGTTCGCGGTCCCCGTGTTCGCGTTCTTCGCCGCCGGGGTCACGATCGGCGGATGGGCGGGCCTCGCCTCCGCTTTCGCCGATCCGATCACGATCGGGATCGTCGTGGGGCTCGTCGCCGGCAAGCCGATCGGCATCCTCGCCACGACCTTCCTGCTGAGCCGGGTCCCGGCGCTGCGCCTGGATGAGACCCTGCGCTGGCCCGACCTGGCCGGCATGGCGTTCCTCGCGGGGATCGGCTTCACGGTCTCACTGCTCGTGGGCGAGCTCGCGTACGGCTCGAGCTCCGTCGCGGACGAGCACGTGAAGATCGGCGTGCTCGTGGGATCGCTCGTGGCCGCACTGCTGGGAGGAATCGTCCTCGCCTGCCGCAGTGCCCGCGCGCGCAGGTCCTCCTCCGCCGGGTGATCGACCCGGGGCGGGTGCGGGTCAGTCCCGCATCCGCCCGAGCAGCCAGACGAAGTACGGGGCGCCGACCAGCGCCACCATGAGGCCGGCCGGCAGCTGCGACGGCGCGATCAGGGTGCGACCGAGCGTGTCGGCGACGAGCACCATCAGTCCGCCCAGCACCATCGCGACCGGGATGACCCTGCCGTGCCGCGCACCGACGAGCGTTCGTGCGAGATGCGGGGCGACGAGACCGACGAACCCCACGGTGCCGACCGCGACCACCGCGACGGACGCGAGCACGGCGGCGAGGGCGAGCACTCCGAGCCGGGTACGCTGGGGAGGGACACCGAGGATGCGGGGCGTGTCCTCGTCGATCGCGAGCAGGTCGAGCTGGCGACGCATTCCCCAGAGCAGCGGTACGGCGATGACGAGCACGACGGCCACCGGCATCACGTCCGGGAGCGAGCGCCCGTAGGTCGTGCCGGACAGCCAGGTGAGGATGCGCGGGGTCTCCCACGGGTCGGAGCGCAGCAGCAGGAACGTCGTCACGGCGCTGATCGCATAGCCGCAGCCGATTCCGACGAGCACGAACCGGTCGGGCAGCAGCCCACCCCGCCAGGCGAGCAGGGTGATCAGGGCGAACGTGAGCAGCCCGGCGACGATGGCCATGGCGATGATGGCGGGGCGGGCCCCACCGCCGACGCTCGACGTCACCACGATGACGGCACCGAGTCCCGCGCCCGCCGTGATGCCGAGCAGACCGGGCTCGGCGAGCGGATTGCGCACCGTGCCCTGCACGGCCACACCCGCGAGGGCGAGGGCGGCACCGGCGAGGACCGCGGCCGCGACGCGAGGCCCGCGTTCGTCGAGGGCGCGAGTCACGAGGTCGGGAGCCGCCTGTTGCAGCCACAGGCCGATGTCGCCGAGCCGGAGCCAGAGCGTGCCCGCGAGCATGCCGATCACGACGGTCGCCGCCAGCAGCACCACCGCGACGACCGCCACGACGACGAAACGGCGCCGGGTGCGCAGGGTCGAGCGTGCCGTGCGGATCGCCCGCGAGGCCCCGGCATCGCGCATCCGCAGGGCGAGGATCATGATGACGATGCCGCCGAGCAGGGCCGTCGGGATGCCGGTGGGGATCGAGGTGGCCCCTTCGGCGCCCAGGATCGCCCGCAGCACGGCGTCGGCGAGGAGGATGAGGAGGGCGCCCAGGAGGCCGGAGACCGGCACCAGGAAGATGTGGCGCCGCAGCGCGGGCACGCGTGCGGCGAGGAGTCGCGCGAGCACCGGAGCGCCCAGGCCGACGAAGGCGATGGGACCGGCGAGGGTCACGGAGGTGCTGGTCAGCAGCACGGCGCAGAGCACCGCGATCGAGCGCGTCGAGCGCACGGGCACACCGAGGGACGACGCGGTGTCCTCGCCGAGTCCGAGCACGTCGAGGCGCCGCGACAGCAGCAGAGCCACGAGCAGCACGGCGACGATCAGCGGTGCGGCGCGGGCCGAGGCGTCGAGGTTCAGCTGGCCGAGCGACCCGCTCCCCCAGGCGAACAGCCCGGTGGTGTTCTCCTTGAACAGGATGAGCAGCATCGCGGTGCCGGAGTCGAGGGCCATCGCGATGGCGGAGCCCGCCAGGATCAGACGGGTGGTCGTGGTGCCGGCGGCTCGACCGGTCAGGCCGAGCACGAGGGCGGCGGCCAGCAGACCGCCGACGAACGCCACACCGCTCGAGGCCCACAGCGGGACGGCGACCCCGAAGGCGGCGACGGCGGTGAGGGAGAAGTAGGCGCCGGCGGTCACCGCGAGCGTGTCCGGTGAGGCCAGGGCGTTGCGCGTGATCGACTGCAGCAGCGCGCCCGCGACCCCGAGCGCGAATCCGACCGCGATGCCGGCGAAGAGCCGAGGCAGGCGCGACCCGGTGAACACGTCGGCGACCGGCACCCCGCCGACAGCCACGTCGTCGCCGAGCAGCGCGCGCCACAGGTCGGCGGCACCGATGCCGGAGGTCCCCTGCGTCAGGTGCCAGAGGCCGACCACGACGACCGCGGCGAGGAGCGCGACGAGAAGGCCGATGCCTCCGAGCGTCCCCCGGCGATCATCGACCGCGCCGTCGGCCGGCTCCCCGTTCTCGGGAAGCCGGCCGACGGCGTGCGGAGCGGTCGGTGCGGTCACTTGCCGACGATGACCTCGACGAAGGCGTCGATCGCCTGCTCGCCCGAACGCGGGCCACCCGCACCCCAGACGCCCGGGGGGAACTCGAACGCGCGCCCCTCCTTCACGGCGGGCAGCGAGGTCCAGATCGAGCTCTTCGCGAGCTCGGTGACGTAGCTGTCGGGGGTGCCGTCGTTCGAGTAGATGAGGTTCGCGTCGCCGACAGCGGTCAGGCCCTCGATGTCGGTCTGCGCCAGGCCGTAGGCCGGGTCGACGCCGCCGCTGCCGTAGGACTTGTTGATCTCGTCGGTCCAGGCGCCGGTGAGGCCCAGCTCCTCGCCGAGCTCCGTGAACAGCGCCCCGCTGCCGTAGGGGCGGATGACGACGTTGCCGCCCTCGATCCAGCCGTCGAAGAACACGAAGTCGGTCGTGGCGAGGTCGGCGTCGGCGACCTTCTCCTTGGCGTCGGCGAGGTGCGTGTCGAACTCCGCGAGCACCTGGTCGGCGCGCTCGGTACGGCCGGTGGCCTCGCCGATCAGCGAGAACACCTTCTTCATGTTGTCGATCTGGCCCGAGCCGTCGGCGCCGATCGTGGCGAGGACCGGGACGTCGCGCTCCTCGAGCTTCTTGATCAGCTCGTCGTCGGCGCTGTACGACTCGATGACGATGAGGTCGGGGTCGGTCGCGTAGAGCGCATCCAGGTCGGGTTCCCCGCGCTCGCCCACGTTGGCCACACCCTTCGGCAGCTTCTCGGCGCTCACGTAGGTCTCGTAGCCGTCGATCGAGGCGGCTCCGACGGGCGTGACGCACAGTGAGAGGAGGTCCTCGGTCTGCTGCCACTCGAGCACGACCACGCGCTCGGCCGGCTTGTCGAGCTCGACGGTGCGGCCGAGGCTGTCGGTCAGCGAGACCGGGTCGGTCGACGTCATCGTGGTGTCGTCGGTGCAGCTCTGCGACGCGACGGCGTCGGCGGTGTCGCTGCCGGCCGAGACGTCGGTCGTGCCGCAGGCGGTCAGCGTCAGCGCGGCGATGCCGGCCACGGCGACGGCCGCGAGGCGGGTTGCGCGGGTCATGGGGTGTCCTCTCGGGAACGGTCGGTGGAAGGGGGGACGGAGGCGGCGTCGTGCAGGCGCGGGGCGTGACGGCCGACCGGGTCGATCCGCAGCCGACGGGTGCGCGGGTCGACGCTGACCTCGACGCTGAGCTGATAGGCGAGGCCGATGTTCTCGGCCGTGAGCACGTCGAGCGCCGATCCGACGGCCAGCACCCGTCCCGCCGCCATGAGCAGCAGGTCGTCGGCGACCCGGGCCGCGTGGTCCAGATCGTGCAGCACCACGCCCACAGCGACCCCGTGCACGTCGGCGAGATCGCGGATGAGGTCGAGGGTCTCGACCTGGTACCGCAGATCGAGGTGGTTCGTCGGCTCGTCGAGGAGCACCACGCCCGTCTCCTGCGCGAGGCAGGCCGCGAGCCAGACCCGCTGCAGTTCGCCGCCGGAGAGCTCTCCCGCCGCGCGATCGGCCATCGAGAGCACCCCTGTCGCGTCGAGCGCGCGCTCGACCGCATCCTGGTCCTCGCGGCTCGCTCCCGCGAAACGGCGGCGGTACGGGTGCCGCCCGAAGGAGACGACCTCGCGCACGCTCAGGCCCTGCGGAGCGGTGCGGGACTGGGCGAAGAGCGTGACCTGCTGCGCGAACTCGCGGGCGCTCAAGGCGGCGACGGCGCGTTCCGGCACCTCCGCCGCGCCGCCCAGGACGACGTGCCCGTCGGAGACCGGATGCAGGCGTGCGAGGCTGCGCAGCAGCGTCGACTTCCCGGAGCCGTTCGGACCGACGAGGGCGGTCACCCGTCCCGGCAGCAGTTCGACCGACACGTCCTGGACGACCGTCGTGCGGCCGAATCCGAGCGACAGGCCGTCGCCGGCGAGGCGGGAGGCCATACGCTGACCGCGCGAGGGCGGCGTCGTGGGGCGTGCGGCATTCATGAGGAATCCTGCGTCTGAGGGAGTGGGTGCAGGTTCCTGGTCGTCAGGGCGACGGCGGCGAACACTCGGGTGAGGGTGCGTTCTTAGGGTTACCTTGCCTAATCAGGCTAGGTCCGCGCGGGCGCGTCCGCAATCGACGCTCCACGACAGCAGGTACGGCGTTTCGGACACGTCAGGGGGTGGCGTCGGACCCCGTCGCCGCGAGATACGCCCCGGGCGTCGTGCCCATCACGCGCTTGAACGACGCGATGAAGGTGCTCGACTGCGCGTAGCCCATCAGCTCGGCGACCTCCTGCACCGGCAGCCCCTCGGACAGGAGCGACAGGGCGCGGTGCACCCGCAGCACCTGGCGCCACTGCATGAAGGACAACCCCGTGTGCAGGCGGAACAGTCGGGTGACCGTGCGCTCGCTGATGCCCAGCAGCTCCGCCCAGTCGCTCAGCGCGCGGTCGTCCGTCGGATCGTCGAGGAGCGCGGAGACGATCGGCTCCACGCGCGCGGCGTCCGGAACCCGCAGCGACAGCTGCCGCTCGGTCGGGGCGAGCACATCGAACACCACGGCCTCGGCCCGCAGACGGGCGGGCTCGGTGAGGTCCGTCCGCTCGAGGTGCCTCAGCAGCGAGGCGAGGATGGGCGTGATCTCGACCGCGACGACCTCGGGGAACGAGACGGGCGAGCGCTGCGCGTCGAAGAGCGCATCCGACAGCGTCGTCCGGGCGGTGGTCCGCCCCGCGTGCTCGACATCGGCGGGGATCCAGAGCCCGTGTCCCTCCGGAACCGTGACGACGGCATCCGCCAGCCGCACGGTCATCGTCCCTCCGCGCACCCAGACCAGCTCGTGCATCGGGTGGGTGTGCGGCTCGAACTCCAGAGGCACCGGGACGAAGACGCTCTCGGCGAAGATCGCGAACGGCGCCGGAACGACATCGGGCACCTGCACCCCCGCCACGACGACGGTGTTCTCCTCCCGCCGCCACGCGCCGCGTCCGGTGGCGACAGGACGCGATCGGGGCATGAGTCGAGTCTACGAAGCGATCACCGGGATGGACGTCACGCCTAGTGGTGGAACGCCGGCTGCGGCTTCTCGGCGGGCATAGGAGACTCCAGCGCGTCGAGGTGCTCGACCTCGGTCTGGATCGCCTGCAGCAGTTCGGCCGCGAGGTCCATGCTGAGCCCGTTGCGCACGACGATGCGCTGCACGGTGATCTGCTCCAGGTCGGCGGGCATCGGGTACGCCGGGATCAGCCATCCCTTCATCCGCAGCCGATCCTGCAGATGATAGAGATTCCAGTTCTTGGTGTGCCCGTCTGCGAGACGCCAGGCGAAGACCGGGATGTCGCTGCCGTCGTTCCAGAGCTCGAACGCGTCGAGCTTCGCGATTCCCGCGGACAGGAACTTCGCCACATCCTGCGACGCCTGCTGCACGGCGCGGTATCCCTCGAAGCCGAGGCGGAGGAACAGGTAGTACTGCAACACCACCTGCGCACCGGGCCGGGAGAAGTTCAGGGCGAACGTGGGCATCTCCCCGCCGAGGTAGCTGACCTGGAAGACCAGGTCGTCCGGGAGCCACTGCGCGTCGCGCCAGACCACCCAGCCGAGCCCCGGGTACACGAGGCCGTACTTGTGGCCGGAGGTGTTGATCGAGTGCACGCGTTCGATCCGGAAATCCCAGACCAGGTCGGGCTGCAGGAACGGCGCGACCATCGCCCCCGATGCGCCGTCGACGTGGATCGGGATGTCGAGGCCGGTGGTCTTCTGGATCCCGTCGAGCGCTGCGGCGATCTCGGCGACGGGCTCGTACATCCCCGTGTAGGTCACCCCCATGATCGCGACGACGCCGATCGTGTTCTCATCGACGTACTTCGCCAGGTCATGCCCGTCGAGCGTCTTGTGCTCCGCACTGATCGGCACATAGCGGGGCTCCACATCGAAGTAGTTGCAGAACTTCTCCCAGCACACCTGCACCGCCGACGACATCACGAGGTTCGGTGTCGAGGTGTCCTTGCCGGCCGCGCGTCTCGCCTGCTGCCACCGCCGCTTGAAGGCGAGCCCGCCCAGCATGCACGCCTCGGACGAGCCGATGGTCGAGGTGCCGATGCTCTTCTCCGCATCCGGGGCGTTCCAGAGGTTCGCCAGCATGTGCCAGCAGTTGTCCTCGATCGCCGCCGTCTGCGGGTACTCGTCCTTGTCGATCATGTTCTTGTCGAACGACGCGGCGTAGACCTGCTTGGCGTCGTCATCCATCCAGGTGCTGACGAAGGTCGCGAGGTTCAGCCGCGCGTTTCCGTCGAGGATCGTCTCGTCCTCCACGATCTGCTTCGCCGTGTCAGGGAGGGATTCCGCGGCGGGGATGACATGACGCGAGGTGAGCGTCGCCTCCCCCGGTCTCGTGAAGATCGGCTGGTCATCGGTGGAGGGAGTGCTCATGTCGGACCCTTTCGCATCACTGATGGCGTCACGCCGGCGACACGCTCGGTAGCTGCCGCTGGTCGTGTGCCGTCCACTCTGGCAACCGGAGCCGCGCCGCGCCACCCCTCTTCGCCGACGCGCGAGTCGTCGCCCTGTAACGAAATTTCATGACCACTCCGAGTCAGAATCGTTCATTCGGCGTTCACCGGCAGAAGCACTTCGCGTTCACGAAGCGCTCCTACCTTCATAGACATGACCGATGCGCTCCTGAAAGACGCCCTCCCCGCGACCGGGCCGCTGCTCGAGCGGCTTCGCTCGCGTCTGCGCTCGCTGACCCCCGCCGAGCGCCGGGTGGCCGACGTGGTCCTGCGCGATCCGCTGGAAGTGATCCACCTCTCGGTCACAGAGCTGGCCGAGGCGGCCGATGCATCCAGCGCCACCGTCGTCCGTCTCTGCGCATCGATCGGACTCCGGGGATACCAGGATCTGAAGATCACGCTCGCCACGCAGTCCATCCCGTCGGAGAAGCGCGTGCTCGACAAGGTCGACGCCGGGGATGATGCAGCCTCGGTGTCGCAGAAGGTCCTCGCCAGCACGGCGAATGCGATCGAGGCGGCGGCCGCGGCGCTCGACCATGTCACTCTCGCCCGCCTGGCCGACGTCGTCCTCGACGCCGATCGCGTTCTGTTCGGCGCGGTGGGAACCTCTGCCCCGCTCGCGCAGGACGCGGCCTACCGCCTCACGACCATCGGCATTCCGGCGACCTTCATCTCCGACGTCCACACCCAGCACGTCACCGCTCGCATGCTCGGACCGCGGGACCTCTTCTTCGCGATCAGTCACACCGGATCGACCATGGAGACTCTCGCGGCGACCCGCGCGGCGCGAGCGGCCGGCGCCCGCACGGCGGCCATCACCAGCTTCCGCTCCTCCCCGCTCACTGAGACGGTCGAGCTGTCTCTCGTCGCCGGCTCCGCGGAGACCGCCTATCGGGTGGAGGCGATGACGAGTCGCATCGTGCACTTCGCCGTGCTCGACGCCCTGTACGTGACTCTCGCGCTCCGCCGTGACGAGAGCGTCGCCGCCCTCGCCCTCACCGAAGACGTGCTCATCGAGCACCGACTCTGATCTCTCCCTCCCCTCGTTCGTGACGACTGCCTGTCGTCGCGCGATCCCGCACGCCCTAGGAGTCACTCATGCACGGATTCGTCACCGACCCGGACGGAAGGCCGCTCGCCGGCATCGCCGTCACCAATGGCCGCGATGTCGTCGCCACCGACGCCGACGGAGGGTACCAACTCGACCGGGTCAGCCCGTTCGTCGTGGTCGGCCGCACCGCGACGTACACCGCCGATGTCTGGTGGCAGCAGGCCGATGTCGAGGCAGTGGACTTCGTCCTGCGCCCGCACGCCCCCGCCCTTCCCTACGAGTTCATCCACCTGACGGACACGCACATGTCCCTGCCGCAGAGCGAAGCCACCCCTCACGTGGACTTCGGCCTGTACCGGGAGGGCAGCCTGCCGTCGGAGATCACGGCGTTCCTCGCCTCGCTTCCCGAACGCGCACCCTCCGCACAGTCGGTTTTCATCACGGGCGACCTCGTCGATCACGGTCTCGCCGAGGAGTTCGCGGCCTACACCGAGGTCCTCGGCACGAGTCCGCTTCCTGTGCACGTCATCCCCGGCAATCACGATCACATGGCTGGTCGGCACGGAAGCGTCGTCAGTCGCAACGACTACCTGACCAACGAGGGTGACCCCGCTCTCTACGAGAGCTTCCTCGGGCCTCGCTGGTACAGCTTCGACATCCCGGGTCTGCACGTCGTCGCGATGGACTGGCATTCGCATGAGCTGGGGATCGACCATGAGATGCAGAACTCCTGGCTCGCGGCCGATCTCGCACTGCGTCCCCCCGGGAGCCCCTGGATCCTCCTCTTCCACGATCAGCCGGGCGCCTCGCTGCTCGATCACGCTCCGTGGCAGCCGATCGCGACGTTCTCCGGCCACTGGCACACGTCCCGCGTCGTCGACGTCGCGGGAACGATGCACGTCAACAGCCCCACCACCTTCTTCGCGAGCCTCGATTACACACCCCCGGCGTTTCGGCGGGTCACCTGGGACGGCGAGCACCTCTCGATGCGCACGGAGACGGTGCGCATCGTGGAAGACCCTGTGGCACTCGGCGATGTCAGCCGCGCCACGTTCGCGCGGGCGTCCGGAGGCGGAGACGACGGCGTGATCGTCTGGCGCACTCCACTCCAGGGTGCAGGTCACCGTCAGCAGGTGGCCGTCGATGGCGATCTCGTCTTTGCGGGCAGCCAGATCGAGGATCAACCGTTGGGCTTCGTCGAGGCACTGGACACCGCCACCGGTACAGTCGTCTGGCGTACCGCGGTGTCGTCCGCCGTGAAGACCGCGCCCGTCGTGTGGGCGGACGCGGTCGTGGCCGCCGAGGTCTCCGGCGACGTGCACGGCCTCGACCGCGCGACCGGCGCCGTGCGGTGGACCGTGCCATCGAGCGATCCCCTGCGGCGATTCGCCTGGAATGCGCCGACGGTGTCGGACGGGATCGTGTACCTCGGCGACCAGTCGGATCTCCGCGCGATCGACGTGGCCACCGGTGATCTGGTGTGGCGACGGACCGATCTCTCCCCGCACCACAATCTGGTGAACCACGCGCAGCCGTTGATCATCGACGATCTGCTGGTGATGGGGTTCTGGCCCACTCCGCAGCACCCGATCGGGATCGACCGGCTGACGGGCGAATCGGTCTGGGAGACCGGCAAGGCAGACTCTGAGCTGTTCGTCGCTCTCAAGCGGCTGCTCATCATGGGCACTGCCGTGCACGACCCCGCGACCGATGCCGTGGTGATGCCGGCGTTCGGGCGCACTGCCTCGATCGACCGCCGCAGCGGAGTGGTCCGCTGGACCTCCGAGCACCCCGGTGCGTTCAGTCCGGCAAGCCCTGTGATCACGCGCGCGGGGTATCTGGTGACGGTGACGGGGCATGGAATCCGCATGGTCGATCCCCTCACCGGTGACACGATCTGGGAGCGGGAGATCACTGGGGAAGCCCCGTTCCCCATGCGCTCGTACAGCAAGCGTCCGCACCCGGTCATCGCACCGCCGACCCTGGTCGACGATCTGCTGATCCTCCCCGGCCTCGACGGGCTCGTGCGAGTCTTCGACCTCGACGGCACTCTCCTCGGCTCCGCGCAGCTCGGGACTCCACTCGCCGCCGCATTCACCGTCGCGGGCGATGACCTGATCGCGATCGGGACCGATGGAACCGCGCTGCGTCTCTCCGTGGCAGCGCTCCTCAGCACGGTGACGCGGACCGCGCACGACACCGCCGAAAGCGTGACCGCATGACTACCCTCATCGCGCCGCGGACACCCGCAGCGACCCTGCCCCCGACCACGCCGCCACGACGCACCCGCCTGAGCGATCGCTATCCCGGTCTCGTTCCCGCGCTCCTGGTTCTGCCGGCCGCCGTCGGACTGCTCTTGTTCGTCGTGGTGCCCGCGCTCCTCTCCTTGGTCGCCAGCTTCTTCTCGGTCCCGCTGGCCGGTGGAGCATGGCAGTTCGTCGGCATCTCCAACTTCCAACGTGTCCTCACCGACCCCGCGGTCGTCCAGGCGCTCGGCAACACCGTGGTCTACTCCGTGCTCACGATCGTGCCGAGCCTCGCGCTCGGTCTCGGACTGGCCCTCCTCGCCAACAGAGCGGGGCGTGCGCGGCCCTTCGTCCGCACTGCGCTCTTCCTCCCCATGACGGCGAACCTCGTGGCGATGGCCGTCGTCTTCCGCTGGATGTTCGCGGCGCAAGGCGGGTTCGTCAACGAACTCCTCGGGTTCTTCGGCATCGGAGCCGTCAACTGGCTGGGCGATTCGAGCACGTCTCTTCTGACCGTCGCGCTCGTCGGCATCTGGCGCACCGCTTCGCTGACGATGATGATCTTCTTCGCCGGACTCGCCACGGTCCCACTCAGCATCGAAGAGGCCACCAGGGCGGAGGGGATCCGCGGGATCGTGAAGCTCACCCGCATCACACTCCCGATGATCAAGCCCACCGTCGTGTTCGCCACGGTCATCGCGATCCTCACGAGCGTGCAGGTCTTCGACACCATCAACGTCATGACCCAGGGCGGTCCACTCGGATCCAGCGAGACGGTCCTCACCATGGTCTGGAAACTCGGATTCAGCTACTACGACCTCGGTGCCGCATCGGCTCTCTCGCTGATCCTGCTCGTCACACTCATCGGCGTCGGAATCCTCCAGCGCCGCACACTCGCAGGAGGAGACAGATGAAGATCGTCGTCAGACTCGGCACGGGGCTGCTGATCACCGCAGCAGTCATCGTCTCACTGTTCCCGTTCTACTGGATGCTGCGCACCTCGGTCGCGCCAGGAGACGAGGTGTTCTTCGAGGGGATCTCACTGCTGCCCACCGGGATCGACCTCTCCAACTACGCCAGGGCCTGGGACCAGGGCGGGCTCGGGCAGGCCGTTCTCATCGGGACCCTCGCCACGGCCGGGATCCTCCTCATCCAGCTGCTCACCTGCATTCCTGCGGCTTACGTGCTCGCCAAGGTACGTCTGCGCTGGACGGGTGTCGCGCTCGGTGTCGTCCTCGCCGGGGTGCTGATCCCCTCCCAGGTCACGCTGATTCCCACCTTCATCGGAATCAACGCCTTGGGCCTGGCCGACACGTTGTCCGGCCTCATCCTGCCGTTCATGACGAGCGCCTTCGGCATCTTCCTGCTGCGCCAGCAGATGGTCTCGATCCCGGATGCGCTGATGGAAGCGGCACGCACCGATGGCCTCGGCCACTTCCGCACACTTCTCCGTGTCGTCGTGCCCCTCGCCGCGCCCGGCATCGCCGCGTTCAGCGTGTTCAGCGTGTTCACGCACTGGAACGACTACCTCTGGCCGCTCCTGATCGCCCGCAGCCCCGATCTGCGCACACCGCCGCTCGCACTCGCCGTGTTCCAGCAGGCAGACATCGGATTCGACTATTCCGCACTCGCCGCCGGGGCCGTGATCGTGACCGCCCCGGTCGTGCTGCTCTTCCTCTTCGCTCAGAAGAGGTTCGTGCAGGGCATGAGCGGTGCAGAGATCCCCGGCTGACTTCCCTTCCCTTCCCTTCCCCCTCCCTCACCCTCCCGGAAAAGGATCACCATGAACCACACGCCTCTCGCCCTCACCGCGCTCGCTTTGAGCGCTCTCGCTCTCGCCGGCTGTTCCGCACCCGCCGGCTCCGCACCCACCTCGGAGGTCGCTGCGGCCACCGACCTCGCCTCGTGCTCCGCCGAGGACACCACCCTGAAGGTCACGTTCGGCCAGCAGGCCACGGAAGCCATGCAGATCGCGGTCGCCGCTCTCGAGAAGAAGCACCCTGGCCTGAAGGTCGATGCTCAGCCGCAGGCCACATCGAGCTACGACGACCTGACGAAGACGATCGTCGCCGACATCGCCGTGGGCAAGCGTCCGGACCTGATCATGTCCGGACTCGGACAGCTCCGTTTCTGGGTCGACGAGTACGACCCGGCACCGATCGACCCCGCAGCACTCTCCGACACCTACCAGGCCCAGTTCCTCGACGCGGGAACAGTCGACGGCACGCCGTACCTCGCCCCCGCCCAGATCTCGGCGCCGGTCCTGCTCGTCAACCAGGATCTCCTGGATGAGGCCGGTGCCGGGGACGCGACGGACATCGAGACCTATGACGACTGGATCGCCGCCGCAAAGAAGGTGACCACGAAGACCGGCGCCCCCTCAGTCACGATCGCGACCACCGGACTCGCGGACTGGTACAGCCAGGCATTCGTCCAGGGCGCCGGCGGAACCTTCATCGCCGACGACGGCACGGCTGCCTTCGGCGACGACACCGGCACGGCCGCCCTCGGCATCTGGTCCGAGCTGAAAGAACGCGGACTCGAGATGGGGATCGTGAACGATCAGGACAGCTTCGCACAGTTCGCCGGCGGCAAGGCCGCGTTCATGGTCTACACCACCTCCGTGATCGCCTCGGCCCAGAGCACCATCGGGGAGGCCTTCGATTGGGCTCCGATCGACCTGCCGACGGAGAACGGCGAACGCGGCGCCCTTCCGGCCGGCGGCAACGGCTGGATCGTGCTCAGCGACGACGGCTGCCGCGCCGCATTCGCCAACGCACTCGTCGGAGAGCTGCTGTCGACCGATGCGGTCCTCGGCGCGAGCGGAACCTCGTACAGCTACATCCCAGTCGACACCGCGGCGGCAGAGGAGCTCCTCGCCTCGGACGCGGCGACGCCCCAGCTGACGTATGCCTGGAGTTACGACGCACCGCTGTCCGCATGGGGCGGTTTCGCCGGTGAGGTCACCGCGCAGGTCAACGACGCGTTCCGCACGATGACGCAGCAGCTGCAGGCCGGCGCACCGACCGCGCAGACCGTCGACACGGCGATCAGCTCGATCGACGCTCTCGTGGAGCAGGCACGATGACCACGGTCCGCATCGAGAACCTCCGACGCTCCTTCGGCAGCGTCACCGCCCTCGACGGCATCGACCTGGAGATCGAGGATGGCGAGAACATCGCGATCCTCGGGCCATCCGGGTCGGGGAAGTCGACGCTTCTCAGAGTCGTCGCCGGTCTGGAGTCCGCAGACGAGGGAGACGTCCTCTTCGACGGCTTCTCCCAGCGCAACACACCCCCGCACCTCAGGGACGCCGCCATCGTCTTCCAGCACTTCGCGCTTTACCCGCACCTCAGCGCGCTCGAGAACATCACTCTCGGGCTGCGGCACGGCCTCGGCCTGTCTCGGGGAGAAGCCGTGCAGCGCGCACACGAGATCGCAGCGCGCATGCAGGTCGAGCACCTTCTCTCCCGCAGGCCGAAGGAGATGTCCGGCGGGCAGCGGCAGCGGATCGCCCTCGCACGGGCACTCGCTCGTCGCAGCGGTATCGTCCTTCTGGATGAGCCGCTCTCCGGACTCGACGCGCAGCTCCACGCGGTGCTCCGACTCGAGATCGCCTCGCTGCTGCGCAGCGTCGGCGCCACGGGGATCAACGTCACGCACGACCAGATGGATGCGATGGCGATGGCCGACAGGATCGCGGTGCTCAACAACGGCCGCATCGAACAGCTCGGCACGCCCGACGAGCTCTACGCGGCGCCAGCGACCCTGTTCGTCGCATCCTTCATCGGCACGCCGCCGATGAACCTCCTCGCGATCGACGGCGACGGGCGCTCCTCGTTCGACGGGGACGCCGGTCTCAGCAGGAGCGGCACGACGCTCGGGGTCAGGGCCGAGGATCTCGAGCCGGTCCCCGCCGGCACCGTCGGCGCCCTGACGATCACGGGCGTCGTCGGGCTGATCGAACCGGCCGGGCGGGATCGGGTCGTGCAGATGCTCACGGAGAACGGCGACACCGTGGCATTCCGCTGCGAGGCGCTCGACTGCCCCCGACCCGGCGAGCGCGTGACCGTGGCCATGCGCCCTGAGCGCGTGCACGTGTATGACACCGCAAGCGGACTGCACACAGGCGCTCTCCGGTCAGCAGAGCTCTTCGCGGGGGCAGTCCTGTGACACCGATGCTCTCCGGGCCGAGCACGACGGTGCTGTTCGACTGGAACGGCACCGTCGTGCTCGACACGGACCGCGCACACGATGCCCTCAACGACGTCCTGACCTGCCGCGGACTCCCGACGCTGGATACCGCTGCCTTCCGTCGAGAATTCCACTTACCGATGGCCGACATGTTCCGTCGTCTCGGTGTGGAGGACACGGCGAGCGCGGAGATCGACTGGAACACGTCGATCGCAGCTGCACCCACGCTCGCCCGCGACGGCGCGGCAGCGTTGCATCGGCTGCGGGCCGACGGAATGCGCCTCGGGGTCGTCTCCGCTGCCTCCGAAGCAGCCGTGCGGTCCGATATGGCCGCTCTCCGCCTCGGCGGTCTCTGGGATTCGGTCGACGCCCCCGCGTCGGACAAGCTCGAGGTGCTGCGCGCCCGGCGCGGCGCCGAGCGCGCCGCGTACTACGTGGGTGACACCGTCTATGACATGCGTTGTGCCGTGGCTGCGGGCTTCATCCCCCTCGCCGTCGATCGCGGCTACACCGATGCCGCAGCACTCGTCGACGCCGGCGCCCGGGCGGTGCTGTCATCGTTCGACGAACTCCCCGAGGTGATCCGCGACATCCTCACTCCGCAGCGGTGAGCTGTGTGGCAAGGCGACGCTCACCCGTCACCTTGCCGCATATATCCAAATGTCCTACAGTTAACGCCATGACGACGTCTCCCCTCGTTCCCACCGGCCGGAACGTGCCCCTGTCCGTGCAGATCGCCGCGCAGCTGCGCGAGCAGATCACCGGCGGCAGCTGGCCCGTGGGGACGAGGATCCCCGGCGAGCATGAGCTCGTCGATCTGCTGGGTGCCAGCCGGAACACGGTCCGCGAAGCGATCCGCGGGCTCGTGCACAGCGGCATGCTCGAAGCTCGTCCCGGAGACGGCACCTACGTGAGCGCCGCCTCGGAACTGGAGGTTGCACTGCAGCGACGCGCGGGAGCCGAGAACATCCGGCAGGTCTTCGAGGCGCGGGAAGCCCTCGAGCTGTACGCCGCGGGCCTCGCCGCCGAGCGTGCAGTCCCCGAGGACGTCGAGCGCATGCAGCGCGCACTGGACGCCCGCGACACGGCGTCGGACGTGGACGAGGCCATCGAACGGGACCTGGAGTTCCATCTGGAGATGTTCCACGCGAGCGGCAACCCGCTGATGGCGGATCTGTACCGCAACCTCGACCGGTTCGACGCGATGGCGGTACCCGAAGCCGCCACGCCGCTCGAAGCGCGCGAGGGTTTCATCGGCCCCTGGCTCGACGACGACCCCCATCGCGCGCTCCTCGCCGCCATCCGCGACCACGACCCGGAGGCGGCACGCGCCGCCGTCACCCGGCTGATCGCCCACGGGCGCCGCCTCCTCCTGGAGACCCGGCACTCCTGACCCGGTTCCGCCTCCATCGGTCTCCCGCCTGCACGGGAGGGACCGATGTCGACGCTGCCTCCCACACGATCCCTCAGACAAGGACCCCATGGCTCACTCCGCCACCGCCCCCGTGCCGACCTCGACGGCGACCCGCGCCGTGCGCCGAGGACTCGTGGTCACCGGCATCATGTTCATCGCGGCCAACCTCCGAGCCGGGATCACTGTCGTCGGCCCGCTGCTCGGCGAGGTGCAGCAGGATCTGGGGTTCAGCGCCGTCGAAGCCTCGGCCCTGATCGCCCTCCCGCTGCTGTGCTTCGCGGTGTTCTCGCCGCTCGTGGCTCCGATCGCCGCACGGCTGGGCATGGAGCGCACGCTCGCGTCTGCGCTCGGGGTGCTCGCCACCGGACTGGTGATCCGGTCGATCCCCGGTCTGCCCTGGCTCTGGGCCGGGACCGCGCTGCTCGGCATCGCGATCGCGACCATGAACGTGCTGCTCCCCGCCCTGCTCAAGCGCGACTTCCCCGCCGAGGTGAGCAAGCTCACCGGACTATTCTCGGCGCTGTCCGCCCTGGTGGCGGCGACCGCCTCCGCCGTCGCGGTCCCGGTCGCCGGGTTCACCGATCTGGGGTGGCGACTCGCCTTCGGCATGTGGGCCGGAGTCGCCCTCGTCGCCCTCGGTGTCTTCCTGCCCCAGATCGCGCGACGCACGCTCCCCCGCCACGACCACTCCGCCGCCCTCGACGCCCACCCCGGCGGAGGGCGGTCACCGTGGTCGAGCGCTCTCGGCTGGCAGGTCACCGTCTTCATGGGCCTCGGCTCCACGTTCTTCTACACGGTCCTGACCTGGTGGCCCTCCATCGAGGAGACCCACGGTGCGACCCCGGCCGTCGCGGGCGCACACCAGGGGATCATGCAGGTGTTCTCGATCGGCGGCAGCCTCCTCGCCGCGGCCATCCTGCCGCGGATGCGGAAGAGCCAGATCGGGGCGGTCGCGATGTTCGTGCCCCTCTCGATCGTCGCCGTGGTCGGGCAGCTCGCCCTTCCCGACCTCACGATCCTCTGGAACGCGTTCCTCGGGGTGTCGATCGGCGGCTCGATCGTCATCGCCCTGGCGATGTTCGGACTCCGCACCCGCGCACACGCCCAGGCCGCGGCCCTCTCGGGCATGGCGCAGTCCGTCGGGTACCTGCTCGCCGCCGGCGCCCCTCTCCTGTTCGGTGCGATCTCCGAGGCGACGGGTTCCTGGACGACCCCACTGCTGATCCTCGTGGGGCTGCAGGCGGTCAGTCTTGTCGTCGGCATGCTCGCGGCCCGCGATCGGTACATCTCCTGAGTCGCGGGACCGGAAGCGAAGTCGGAAGGTCCCCCGGGTGAATTCCGGGTGACGCCCGCGATTCCGGGGAGCGCCGTGGGTAGCATGACCCGAAAGCGGGGGGTCGCCGAGGAGTGGTCTCTCGTCGTCAACGGCTGAGGGCGGTCGACTCGGCCCGGAGAAAGGGAGCACATCCATGGCCGAACTGATCGTCATCTCCTTCGACACCGAGCCGCAGGCGGAAGGCGCCTACGACGAGATCCTGTCCCTCCAGAACGACCTGGTCGTCGAACTCGCCGGCCTCGCGCTCGTGAAGGTCGATGAGAAGGGCAAGACGAAGGTCGAGTACCCCGGCGCCGCCGGGAACATCGGCGTCGGCGCCGCGGGCGGAGCGCTCTTCGGCGTCCTCATCGGCCTCCTCTTCTTCGTGCCGATCGCCGGGCTGCTCTTCGGCGGCGTGTTCGGAGCGCTGTTCGCGGGGCTCGACAAATCCGGCATCGACGCCGAGTTCCGCGACCGGGTAAAGAGCACCGTCTCCGCGGGGAAGTCCGCCGTCGTCGTGTACGCGACCAAGCTCACGGAGGACAAGTTCGCGGCGGCCCTGGCCCCGTTCGACGGCACGGTCGTGCAGACGTCGCTCTCGGCCGAGGACGAGAAGGCCCTCATCCACGATCTCGGCGGCGCGCAGTAGTCGACGAAGTCGGATGCCGGACGCCGCAGCGACGTCGTTCGCCCGGCGGCGCCCGGCATCCACTTCCTCCTCCCCCACGAACGAGAAGTAAGGAACTGCCATGACCGCGGAACTGCCCGGATCGATCCTGCCCCTTCCTGACCGCGAGTATCAGGGACCGGTCGTCTTCGACGCGAAGAAGTCGGAAGCCGACTTCCCTCCCCTCGTCGCGAAGCGCCCGCCGAAGACCGCCCCGAACGTGCTCGTGATCCTCCTGGACGACGTCGGCTTCGGCGCCTCCAGCGCGTTCGGCGGGCCGATCCACACGCCCACGGCGGAACGGCTCGCGAACACCGGGTTGAAGTACACCCGGTTCCACACCACCGCGCTGTGCTCCCCCACCCGCGCGGCGCTGCTCTCCGGTCGCAACCACCACGCCGTCGGCATGGGGCACATCACCGAGACCGCGACGCCCTCCCCCGGCTACCGCTCCACGCGGCCGAACTCCGCTGTTCCGCTGCCGGAGATCCTGCGGCAGAACGGCTACAACACCGCGCAGTTCGGCAAGTGCCACGAGGTGCCCGTGTGGGAGACCGGGCCGACGGGGCCGTTCGACCACTGGCCCGCCTTCTCGGGCTTCGAGCGCTTCTACGGCTTCATCGGCGGGGAGACCAACCAGTGGACGCCGGCTCTCGTCGACGGCGTCACCGCTGTCGAGCCGCCGACGGACGAGGGCTACCACCTCATGCCCGACCTGGCGGACAAGACCATCGACTACGTCCGCCAGCAGAAGAGCCTGACCCCGGACAAGCCGTTCTTCATCTACTTCGCCCCCGGAGCGACGCACGCCCCGCACCACGTTCCGAAGGACTGGATCGCGAAGTACAAGGGCGCCTTCGACCACGGATGGGATGCGCAGCGCGAGCAGACGTTCGCCCGCCAGATCGAACTCGGCGTGATCGCGCCCGACTCGACGCTCACCGAGCGCCCGGAGGGGCTCCCCGCCTGGGACGACGTGCCGGACGAGCAGAAGCCGATCCTCGCGCACCAGATGGAGGTCTATGCGGCCTTCCTGGAGTACGCCGACTTCCACACCGGCCGGGTCATCGATGCACTCGAGGAGCAGGGCATCCTCGACGACACCCTGGTGTACTACATCATCGGCGACAACGGGGCGAGCGCGGAGGGCGGCATCAACGGCGCCTACATGCTGACGACCGCGTCCAACGGCGGCGGCCAGTTCGAGACCGTCGAGTTCTGGAACGAGCACCTCGACAAGGTCGGCGGCCCCGAGGCCTACAACCACTACTCGGTGGCCTGGGCGCATGCGATGTGCACGCCCTACCAGTGGACGAAGCAGGTGGCGTCGCACTACGGCGGCACCCGCAACGGCACGATCGTGCACTGGCCGAGCGTCATCGACGGCGCCGGCGACGTGCGGCATCAGTGGCACCACGTGATCGACATCGCCCCGACGATCCTCGACGTGGCGGGACTCGCCGAACCGCACACCGTGAACGGGGTCACCCAGATCCCCATGCACGGTGTCTCGATGGCGTACAGCTTCAACGCGCCGGACGCGGACGAGCGGCACGTCACCCAGTACTTCGAGCTCATGGGCAACCGCGGGATCTACCACAAGGGCTGGACGGCGCAGACGAAGCACCGTACACCGTGGGATGTCGTCTCGAAGGCGCCGGACTTCTCCGCCGACGTGTGGGAGCTGTACGACACCTCGGTCGACTGGACGCAGTCGAACAACCTGGCCGCGGAGCATCCCGAGAAGCTGGCGGAGATGCAGCAGATGTTCCTGATCGAGGCGGCACGGCACAACGTGTTCCCCCTCGACGACCGCGCGGCCGAACGGATGAACCCCGCGATCGCCGGGCGGCCGACCCTCGTCACGGGCGACTCGCTGCGGCTGTACCCCGGGATGATCCGACTCGGCGAGAACGTCGCGCTGAACGTGAAGAACCGCTCCTACTCGGTGACCGCGCAGATCACGGTCCCGGCGGACGGCTCGCTGGAGGGCGCACTCGTCGCGCAGGGCGGGCGCACCGGAGGCTGGTCCTTCTTCGCGGAGGACGGAAAGCTCGGATACCACTACAACTACTGCGGGCTGGTCCGCACGACGGTGATCTCCGACAACCCGATCGGCAGCGGTGAGCACCTCGTCCGCGTGGAGTTCGCCTACGACGGCGGCGGGATCGGGAAGGGCGGCGACGTCTCGCTGTTCATCGACGGCACCGCGGCGGGCACGGGGCGCGTGGAGCACACCCACCCGCTGTACTTCTCGTTCGACGAGGGCATGGACACCGGTGAGGACACCGGCATGCCCGCCTACGAGGGCTACAAGGAGTGGGGTGGCAGGTTCACCGGAACGATCTCCTGGGCGGAGGTCGCGCTCGGCACGGACGACCACAACCACCTGGTCGATCCCGAAGAGCACCTGAACGCCGCGCTGCGACACCAGTAGATCGCGACACGAAGAGGGCCCCGTCCGCACGGACGGGGCCCTCTTCGTGTGATCAGCGGTCGAGGATGGCGCGGGTGGTGACCTCGGGCCGCAGGTCGAGGCGACGCAGCAGCTGCGCGTTGAGCGCGACGACGATGGTCGACAACGACATCAGCACCGCGCCGACGGACATCGGCAGCACGAAGCCGATCGGCGCCAGCACGCCCGCCGCCAGCGGCACGGAGAGCAGGTTGTACCCGGCCGCCCACCAGAGGTTCTGTTTCATCTTCCGGTATGCGGCGCGCGACAGCTCGATCACGGAGAGCACCGAGCGCGGGTCGTCGCCGGCGAGGATGACTCCGGCGGACGCGATCGCCACATCGGTGCCCGCGCCGATGGCGAGACCCACGTCGGCCTGAGCGAGCGCAGGGGCGTCGTTGACGCCGTCGCCCACCATCGCGACCTTGCGCCCCTCATGCTGCAGCTCCTGCACCTTCGCGGCCTTGTCCTCCGGGCGCACGCCGGCGAAGACCCGGTCGATGCCGAGATCCGCGGCGACGGTCTGCGCGACCGCCTCGGCGTCGCCCGTGATCATGACCACCTGCACCCCGAGCGCATGCAGCGCATCGACAGCCTCCCGGGACTCCGGTCGCACCTCGTCCGCGAGCTTGAGCGCCCCGATCACGCGTCCGTCCTGCACGACATGGAGGATGATCGCCCCGTCCTCGCGCCACTGCTCGGCGACCGCGAGCTCATCCGCGTGCTCCTCCGACAGCAGGTGCGGACCACCGACGCGGACGGTCGTGCCCTCGACCGTGGCGGTGACGCCGACGGCCGGCGACGACGTGAAGTCGCGGCCCCCGGGCACCGTCAGTCGCTTCTCCGCGGCGGCCCGGACGATGGCCTTCGCGAGCGGATGCTCGCTGTCGGCCTCCGCCGCGGCGGCGAGCGCCAGGACCAGATCGGCGTCCTGCTCCCCCGCGACCGAGACCTCGGACACGACCGGCTCGCCCCTCGTGAGCGTTCCGGTCTTGTCGAACAGCACGGTGTCGACCGTGCGCATGCTCTCCAGCGCCAGGCGGTCCTTGACGAGGACGCCGCCACGCGCGGCACGCTCGGTCGCGATGGAGACCACGAGCGGGATGGCCAGCCCGAGGGCGTGCGGGCACGCGATCACGAGGACGGTGATCGTGCGGATGACGGCGGCGTCCGGGAACCCGACGAGCGTCCAGACGATCGCGGTGATCGCCGCGGAGCCCAGCGCGAACCAGAACAGCCAGCCCGCGGCGGTGTCCGCGAGGCGCTGCGCACGGGACGAGGAGCTCTGCGCCTCGGTCACCAGACGCTGGATGCCGGCGAGAGTGGTGTCGTCCCCGGTCGCGGTGATCTCCACGCGGAGTCCCGAGTCGGTGGCGACCGTACCGGCCGTGACCTGGTCCCCGAGGCCGCGCGCGACCGTGCGGGACTCGCCCGTGACCATCGACTCGTCCATGGACGCGCGTCCGTCGACGATGCGCCCGTCCGCCGGGATGCTGCCTCCAGGACGCACCACCACGATGTCGCCCACGGCGAGGTCGGACGGCGAGACCACGACGACCTGTCCGTCCTCCACCCGCTCGGCCTCGTCCGGCAGCAACGCAGCCAGCGAGTCGAGCGCCGAGGTGGTCTGCGCGAGTGAGCGCATCTCGATCCAGTGGCCGAGCAGCATGATCACGATGAGGAGCGCCAGCTCCCACCAGAAGTCGAGCTCGTGGTGCAGGATGCCGAGGCTCGCACCCCACGATGCCAGGAAGGCGACCGTGATGGCCAGGCCGATGAGCAGCATCATCCCGGGCCGGCGAGCGCGGATCTCGCTGACCGCACCGACCAGGAAGGGCTTCCCACCCCAGACGTACATGACGGTGCCGAGGACCGGAGACACCCACACCAGTCCGGGGATGTCGGGGAGCGGATAGCCGAGGATCATCGCGAACATGCCGGAGAGGGCGACGGTCGGGACAGCCAGGACCAGCATGATCCAGAACAGGCGCCGGAACTGGCCGACGTGGTCGCCATGACCACCATGACCGCCATGCCCCGCGTGCGCGTCGTGTCCGCCCTGCGCCTCGTGACCGGCATGCGCCCCGTGCCCGCCGTGACCGCCGTGCATGTCGTGACCGGTATGCATGTCGTGACCGGCATGCGCGTCGTGCGCCGTCGGCACGTCCGCGGCGGCGACGGGCGGCGGCGTGGTGCCGTGCGGCGCGTGGTCCGCGTGCGGGGTGTGGTCCTCGTGCGGGGTGCTCATGACTCGTCCTCCTCGGAAGATTCTCCGTGCGGGGGCGCCGGTTGGCGAGCCCCGCACGGGTGCAGCGGTCAGGCTGCGGCGGCGTACTTCGCGGGGTCGGCGTCGAACGCCGGTCCGCATCCTGCGCAGCAGAAGTAGTAGCGGGTGCCTTCGTAGTCGCGGTAGAGCCCGGCGGCCTCGGCATCCGCGATGACCACGGCGCTGCCGACCATCACCGGGCACTCCGCCATGCCACCCGCCGGCGGGGCGAGCAGATCCTTGCGGCCGTCGGCCGAGACGGCGGCGGTGCTGTTGACGCTGCAGCAGGAACCTGCGGGGGAATCGGACATGGTGCTCCTCTTTCGGATTTCAGTGGGTTCCTGCGGATGCCGGCGACACCGTGCGCTCGCGCGGTGCAGCGGTCTCCGTGGGAGAGGGATCCGCCGCCTGGCTCCGGAAGGACCGCAGGCGGAGGCTGTTGCCGACGACGAAGACGCTGGAGAACGCCATCGCCGCGCCGGCGAGCATGGGGTTGAGCAGCCCGAGGGCCGCGAGCGGGATGGCCGCGACGTTGTACGCGAACGCCCAGAACAGGTTGCCCTTGATCGTGCCGAGCGTCTTCCGGGAGAGACGGATCGCATCCGCCGCGCTCCGGAGGTCGCCCCGCACGAGCGTGATGTCGCTCGCCTCGATCGCGACGTCGGTGCCGGTCCCCATCGCGAGTCCCAGATCGGCCTGTGCGAGGGCGGCCGCGTCGTTCACACCGTCGCCGACCATCGCGACGACCTTGCCCTCGCTCTGGAGCCGGGTGATGACGTCGACCTTCTCCTTCGGGAGCACCTCGGCGATGACCTCGGTGATGCCGACCTCTGCCGCGATCTGCTCGGCGACCGCCCGGTTGTCGCCGGTGAGGAGGATGGGCGTGAGTCCCAACGCCTTGAGCTGCGTGATGGCCTGGGCGCTGCTCGGCTTCACCGTGTCCGCGACGACGAGCACGCCACGCGCCTCGCCGTCCCAGCCCACCGCGATCGCGGTCTTGCCCTGACGCTCCGCCTCGGACTTCGCCGCCGACAGCGCGGCGGGGAGGTGCTGCGACCAGTCCGCGAGCAGGGAGTCGCGCCCGACGAGCACCGCGTGCCCCTCGACGACGCCCTGCACACCCTGGCCCTCGATGTTGGCGAAGTCCTCCGGCGCCGGCAGTGCGCCGACCTCCTGCGTCGCGGCCTTGGCGATCGCCTGGGCGATGGGGTGCTCCGAGGCGTCTTCCACGGCTCCGGCGAGCCGCAGCAGGTCGGTGCGGTCCACCCCGTCCGCCGTGAACACGTCGGTCAGGGTCATCTTGCCGCTCGTGACGGTCCCGGTCTTGTCGAGCACGACCGTGTCGACCTTGCGGGTCGACTCGAGGACCTCCGGTCCCTTGATGAGGATGCCCATCTGGGCGCCGCGACCCGTGCCGACCAGCAGGGCGGTGGGGGTGGCCAGACCGAGGGCGCACGGGCAGGCGATGATCAGCACCGCGACGGCGGCGGTGAACGCCGCGGAAGCGGGGAATCCGGCACCGAGCCAGGCGCCGAGGGTGCCGAGCGCGACCGCGATGACGATGGGGACGAAGATCCCCGACACGCGATCGGCGAGGCGCTGCACCTCGGCCTTCCCGGTCTGCGCGTCCTCCACGAGTCGCGCCATCTGCGCGAGCTGCGTGTCGGAGCCGACACGGGTGGCTCGGACAACCAGTCGGCCGCCGGCGTTCACGGTCGCGCCGGTCACCGCATCACCCTCGCCGACCTCGACGGGAACGGACTCCCCGGTCAGCATCGACGCATCGACGGCCGAGGTCCCCGAGACGATGATCCCGTCCGTGGCGATCTTCTCGCCGGGGCGGACGATGAACTCATCGCCGACCTGGAGCTCCGCGGTGGGGATGCGCGTCTCGACGCCGCCGCGGATCACCGCGACCTCCTTCGCACCGAGCTCCAGCAGGGCGCGGAGCGCGGCCCCCGCCTGTCGCTTGGAGCGCTTCTCGAAGTACCGGCCGGCGAGGATGAACATGGTCACACCCGCGCCCACCTCGAGGTAGATGTTGGCCGCGCCGTCGCTCGGCGCCACCGTCAGCTCGAACGGGTGCGTCATGCCGGGAACACCGGCGGTGCCGAGGAACAGGGCGTAGAGCGACCACAGCAGCGCGGCGATGGTCCCCATCGAGATGAGGGTGTCCATGGTCGCGGTGCCGTGGCGGAGGTTCGTCCAGGCCGCCTTGTGGAACGGCCAAGCCGCCCACACGATGACGGGTCCGGCCAGCGCGAGCGAGAGCCACTGCCAGAACGTGAACTGCAGCGCCGGGATCATGGCCATCGCGATGACCGGGACGGTCAGCACGATCGAGGCGATGAGGCGGTGCTTCAGGCTCGTCAGCTCGGCGTCGGGTGCGTCGTCCGCCTCCTCCGGCCCGGCCTTCCGCTCGGGAGCGGGAAGCGCTGCGGTGTACCCGGTCTTCTCGACCTCGGCGATGAGCAGCGCCGGGTCGAACCCGACGGGCGCGGTCACCTTGGCCTTCTCCGTCGCGTAGTTCACGGTCGCGACGACCCCGTCGATCCGGTTGAGCTTCTTCTCGATCCGCATCGCGCACGATGCGCACGTCATGCCGCCGATCTCCAGCTCCACGCTGGCGGCCCCGGCCGCGGACTGCGTGTCCGTCATGATGATCTCCTCGATCCTTGCCGTCCGTGTCCGAGGACGCGGCGGGAGTGCTGCGGGGCGGGGTCAGTGCCCGCCGTGGTCGTCGTCGCCCGAATCGGTCGACGCGTGCTCTGCGGATGCCGTGGCGTCCAGCACGAACGGCGCGGTGTGGACCTTCCCGTCGACCTGGAAGTCGAGGTAGAGCAGGTATCGCCCGGCTGTCGGCGCCTGCGCGGTGAAGACCACCTCGGGACCGGCCAGGTCTCCCGCTTCGGGTTCCTCGCCATGGGCGTGCACGTGCAGGTAGGCGAGGTCTCCCTCACGCAGGGCCACGAGGTGTCCGAACGCGCCCAGATACGGCTCCAGCGTGGTGACCGGCTCTCCGCCACGAGCGACCTCGACGGTCAGCTCGCTTCCGGTGCCGGCGACCAAGTCGCCCCTGATGGTCACATCGAAGCCGTCGACCGTCGCGCGGGTCTGCGTTCCGACCGGCGGCTCCGGTGCGAACGCTCCGGCGACGTCGACCGTCCGCGAGAGCGTGGTCCCCGAACCGCCCTCCGCCGTGAAGTCCGCGTACACCCGATAGGTGCCGGCGGCATCCCAGGTCCACGGCAGCGACCAGGTGCCCGTCTTCGCGTCCAGCTCGGGGTGCACGTGCCGGTATCGGCTGCCGTCGTTGCGGACGACGATCAGGTGCAGCTGCTTGCCGTGCGCCGTCTCGTAGGCGGTGACGGGCTCACCGGCGGCGTCCCGGATCTCGAAGGACAGGTCGCCCGCGAGGCCCGGCTCCCCCGGCGCGCTGACGGCTCCGAGGATGTACCCGGATGCCGCGATGGTGACTCCGCTCACGTCTGTTCCCTCTTCTTCCCCTGGTCCTGCGTTCTGTGCCGCTTCCTCGGCGGACTTCTGCTCGTGCCCCGCCGCGCCGCGCTCCGTCCAGGACGCCACGGCGCTGTCCGGGACGAGGGCGCCGGCCGCCGCGAAGGCGACGCCGAACACCACCACGAGTCCCGCGCCGTAGAGGCCGAGACGGCCAGCGGTGTTCATCAGGCTCGTACCGCCTGGTATCCGGCCTCGTCGACGGCCGCGAGTATCGCCGCGTCGTCGACCGGCTCGGTGCTCGTCACGACGAGCCGACCGGTCTGGGCGCTGACGTCGATCGAGTCGACGCCGGGGATCTGGCCGACCTCGCCGCGGATCGCGACCTCGCAGTGGCCGCAGCTCATTCCGGTGACCTGGTACTCGCTCGTGCTCATGACGTTTCCTCTCTCCACAACCAACATACCCAGGTGGGGTACTCCTTCGGGTTAACCCTATACCCTCCAGGGGTATTCCCGTCAAACCGAGACGGCTCGAAGAAGAGCGAAAACGCCTCACCCGGCCGGGGTGATCGACGCGCGAGGGAACCCGCCGACGATGCCAGGCTGAAGCTTCCCCGCCGGACTCGCGATCGAGACAGAAGGACCCGATATGGCCGACGACGTTTCCCTCTCCTCCTGGCGCGACACCGCCACCCGCCGTGCGATCGAGCAGTTCGTGGCCGCGGTCGTGGACGGTCCGGATGCCGTACCCGCCGTCGAGCGCGTGGCCGTGTTCGACAACGACGGGACGCTGTGGTCGGAGAAGCCGATGCCGACGCAGCTGCACTATGTGGTGGAGCAGTGGCGCGCCGCCGCGGAACACTCTCCCGACCTCGCGGGACGGCAGCCCTATCTCGCTGCGGTGAGCGGCGACTTCGCCTGGCTGAGCACCGCGATCGACAAGCACTACTCGGGGGACGACTCCGATCTGAAGATCATCATCCAGGCCCTCGTCGGACTCACCGACGGGATGAGCGTGGAGGACTATGCGCGATCCGTCGCGGAGTTCTACCGCACCGCGCAGCACCCGACGCTCCGGCGTCCGTATGCGGACGCGGTCTATCAGCCCATGGTCGAGCTCCTGCGCTACCTGGAGCACCACGGCTTCACCTGCTACATCGTCTCCGGCGGCGAGCGCGACTTCATGCGCCCGATGACGCAGGCCAACTACGGCATCCCCCCGGAGCGGGTCGTCGGATCCGCCTTCGGCCTCACGTGGGACGAGGCCGCGGGGACCGTGCGCTACTCCTCCGCCCTCGCCTTCTTCGACGACGGCCCGGAGAAGCCCGTGCGGATCTGGAGTCGCATCGGACGACGACCCCTGTTCGCGGGCGGCAACTCCAACGGGGACACCGCGATGCTCGACTTCGCCCGTCGTGGCGAGCGCCCCGGCTTCGCGATGCTCATCCATCACGACGATCCCGATCGCGGGGATGCGCCCTATGACGCGGGCGCGGAGAAGGCTCTGGCGAGCGCGTCGGACGCCGGGTACACGGTCGTGAGCGTGCGGGACGACTGGGCGACGGTGTTCACACAGAGGGTGTGAGCTCCGTCGGACTCTGCGCGATCTCCTCCTCCGCCGGCAGCGCCTCCGCGTCACCCGACGTCGGACGTCGGAGCAGCTCGACCAGGATCGCGAACACGATGAGCCCCAGCGTCACACCGAAGACCGTCCCGAACGACCCCGGTCGCGTCACCATGAGGATGAGCAGCGCGAGGACCATCCCGACGATGAGGATCGGCCCGTGGAAGCGGTCGACTGCGAGGCCGAACCGCCCGGTCGACAGCCCCCGTCGCTCCCAGGTGCCGCGGACCGCCGAGAACAGGCCGTCGAGGACACCCCGGACGCTCGCGGCGCTGCGGCTCGACCCCGCCAGCCACGCCCAGACGGCGACCAGCACCCCGACCAGGGCCAGCGCGACGATCGTCGAGCTCAGCAGCGAGGTCACCTCGTCGAAGAGGGACTGGGCGGCGGCCGCCGTCATGATCGACGGGCTGACCGCGCCGATGAAGAACGTCCTTCCGATACCCATCCCCGCGGAGAGCAGGAGGAAGGCCACGGCGAACGCCGCACTCGTCCAGAACAGGGCACGCGCACGGTTGCGGGCGAGCAGGATGCCGACGACGACCAGGCCGAGCACGACCCACGGGAGCCAGAACCCGGCAGCGACGGCGATCTGATAGACGGTCCGCACCAGGACGAGCGCATCCGCCTGCGCGATGGGTATCGTCCGGTCGATCTGCGGGATGAGGTCGGCGAACCCGACACCCCGCTCCGACAGCGTCGACTTCACCCTGTCGATCACGACACCGAGGTCGATCGACAGCACGCCGTCGTCCGCGAGCTGCAGAGCCGTGTCGGGGCTGTCCTGCATGATCGCGACCGCGCGCTCGTGGGTCACGCGCAGCGTCTGCGCCCAGATGTCGGCGAACTGGTCGGAGGCGACGACGTCGTGGATGACGCCGTCGACGAGCGAGGTCAGCCCGCTGGCGGCCGGGGCCTCGAGGAGGGTGAGCGCCGATGCGGCGCGCGGAGGGAGGTCCAGCTCCCGCAGACCGTCGAACACCTCGCCGACCACGGCGGTGAGATCGACCTGCTCCTGGATCGCGGTGCTCACCTGGTCCGCGACGAAGTCCTGCACGTCGGGGTCCTGCGCCAGCGGTGCGAAGGTCGCCACGAACCGATCCGCGTCGACGAGCTGCAGCCGCGCCCAGGTCCCCATCGCCGCGATCGGTGCCATCAGCACCGCGAGTCCGAGCACGATGCCGGCGACGATGCTCCTCGCGACCGGTCGGCGACGCGGTGTCTTCAGTGCCTCGTTCTCTTGTTCGAGGAGGAGGACGCGGGCACGCAGGTCATCCAGTTCGCTCATTCGTCCTTCTCCTCGTCAGGGACACGTGCTCGGTCGCCGGCGACGGCGCATCCGCTCCTCAACTCAGGAGCTTCTGCTTCGCCGCGACGAACTCCTCCTCCGACAGCACCCCGGAGTCCTTCAGGGCAGCCAGCTGCTGCAACTTCGCGATCATGTCATCGGCGGCCGCGGGGCCCGGTGCGGACGGAGCCGCGTACGACGAGGCCGCGCTCTGCGCCGCCGCATCGATCTGCGCCTGCTGCTGCGCGGCCTCGTACTGCTCCTGCTCGTACTGCCCCTGTGCTCGTCGTTCCTGATGCCGCATCGCTGCTCCGCTCACGGCGGTCGCGGTGCCGGCGACGACGGCGGTGCGGGCGGCGAGACCGATCAGGCCGGGACGGCCGAATCTTCTCAGTGGCATGTCATTCACCTTCCTGATCGAGGATGTCCATCATGGCGTTCACGACCGGGGCCGGCACGCGCTCGCTGCGCAGCACCTGCCCTCCGGCGGCGGCGAGGCTCTGCGCGAGCGCCCGCGCGAAGGCGAGCTCCAGGACGACGACGGCCGCGGACTGCCCGGGCGGGAGCGTGCTCGCGAGCGCCTCGACGTCCTCCTCCCCCGCGAGTCCTGCCGCGATCGGCTGGAACTCCCCGAGCCCGAGCGTCCCCTCGTCCGATTCGAGTTCGACGATCTCGACCTCGCCGTCCGACGACTTGGTCAGGATCACGAAGTCCAGCAGGCGGACCACCCCGCTCTCGATGAGGTCGGCCAGGGCGCGGAACGTCGCCGGATCGGGACGCTCCCCCTCGAAGCCGACGAGATAGAACTCGGCCGGGCCGAATCGGAAGTCGTTCATGGGGTGCCCTTTCACGCGAGGAGGCGACGCGATCATGCTCGCACCGGCCCGTGCGGAGCGGATGCGGCGCTCACCCCAACCGGGTGAGCGCCCCGCCCGTGCGGCCCCGCGCACTGCCACGATCGCGATACGCCGTAACTCAACGAAAGGAGTCGGACGTGTCCATATGGACTAGCTTCTGGGACATCATCTGGTGGTTCTTCTGGGTCTTCGTGTTCATCTCCTACCTGATGGTGCTCTTCAACATCGTGGCGGACCTGTTCCGGGACCATGCTCTCAACGGGTGGTGGAAGGCCTTGTGGATCATCTTCCTCATCTTCGTCCCGTTCCTGACGGCACTCGTCTACCTGATCGCCCGCGGCAAGGGCATGGGCGAGCGCAGCGTGTCCGCCTACCGCGACCAGCAGCACGCGGCCGACGAGTACATCCGCACGGTCGCGGGTTCCAGTCCGAGCGACGAGATCGACAAGGCGTCGAAGCTCCTCGCGTCCGGCACCATCACCCCCGACGAGTTCGCGTCCATCAAGGCGCGTGCGCTGAGCTGACGACGAGGACGGGTGGTCGGTGTGAAGGAACGCACGCTCGGCGACGTCGAGTTCGTCGTCGTGCACCTCGACACCGGCCACCTCAGTCCGACCGTCCTCGAAGCGCTCCTGCGTCAGGTCGAGGCCGGTGCCGTGCGCCTCCTCGACCTCCTCGTCGTCGAGCGGCTCACCCGCGACGAGTACCGCCTCACTGAGGTCGACCGCGACGAGTTCACCCTCGCCGGCCTCGGCTTGCACACCCCCGGGCTGGTCGGCGACGAGGATGTGCGGCACTTCGCCTCGGGGCTCCCCATCGGCGCCGTGGCCGCGCTGATCCTGGTCGAGCCGACCTGGGGCGAGCGGTTCTCCCGCGACATCGGCCGGCGCGGGGCTCGCATCCTCGCCCGACAGCCCATTCCCGCCGCGGTGGCGAACACCGTGCTGGCCTCCTCCCCGAAGCAGCCGCCTCCGCGCTGAGCCCCCGCCGCCGGTCGCCCGGTCAGACCGTGGTCTGCACCGCCTCGCGCCGGGAGGACACCCCGAGCTTCCGGTAGATCGCGCGCTGATGCGTCTTGACCGTGTTGATCGACACCTCCAGCTCCCGGGCGATCTCATGCAGGGTGCGTGCGGTCTGGAGCTGCTGGAAGACGTCGTGCTCGCGTTCCGAGAGCGAGCTCACCGGGGACCCCGCGGCGTCCACGGCGAGGCAGCGGCCGATGAAGTCCTCGTATTGGGTGCCGAAGTGCACGTGCTCGCCCAGCAGCCGGCGCACGGCCGACTCCCGCGGTCCGAAGGGCAACCGGATGCCCTCCCCGGCGGCGACGGCGACGGCGGCCTCGCACAGCTCATGCGCCTCGTCACGATGACCCGCGTGACGCCGCAGCACCGCCGCGGTGCTCAGTGTGGCGACCTTCACGTAGGAGACCTCCGCGAACACGTGCAGGGAGCGCAGCATCTCCAGCGCGGTCGAGTACTCGCCGGCACGCCGCAGCACTCCGGCGAGCGCCACGCTGACGACGGGAAGATCAGGGCACTGCACGTACTTCCTGGCGATCCGCAGGGCACGATCCGGGCGTCCGACCGCCTCTTCGAGCAGAGCGACCGACGACTCCCGGAAGGCCGGCCACGTGATCCCGTGGAGCACCTCGAGCGGGATCTCCTGGATCCCGATGGCCGCGCGCCGGCACGCGGCGACGTCGCCCGTCTCCGCGGTGGAGTAGGCGATCATCATGCGGGCGATCCCCGTGAACGAGCGGTCCGAACCGCCGTTGGCGATCATGGCGCGGAACACACGGATCGCCTCGTCGAACTCTCCCGCCCAGTAGGACGCGTATCCCGCCGCCGCCGCCGCGCTTCCCCCCGCGTATGTGCTCCAGGGCAGGCTGACGTCGGCCGAGCCGTCGACGTACGCCAGCGATTCCCGTGCCTCGACCAGCCGCCCCGCCCAGGTCTGCCCGAAGGCGAGATGGCCGAGTGCGCGCTTCGCGAGCTCGCGATCGTCGGAGCCGCGCGCCTCTCGAGCCGCCGCGGTGAAGTACTCGAGCGGCACGGACGGACTGCCGCGATGGCGGATCCCGGTCCAACCCATGAGGTGATACAGCGCCGCACGGTCGCCGAGATCGGTCGAGTCCGCGTCCAGCAGCATCTGCCGCACGCTCTCGCCGGCACGGACGACCTCCGCGCGATCGTCGGCGACGAACAGGCGGGCGAGCTGCAGGACCGCGGGCTCCGCCGCGGCGCCGCTCCGGGCGATCACCGATTCCGCCCGTCGGAACAGCTCACGCGCCACCCGGTGGTCGCCGAGCACGTCGCTCGCGCTCGCCCGGACGAGGAGCACCTGTGCATCGTCGGGGGTGCGCCGCAGCATCTCCGTCGCCGTGCGCTCGACCTCGGCGGCGTGCGCACCGACCACGAGTCCGAGCCAATGACGCAGCAGGGTGTCCCTGGCCGTCCTGGGTTCCCCGGCCCCCAGGGAATGCGCGATCGAGGCGATCGGGTCGCCGGCTTCGAGGGCCTTCGCCGCGCGTCGATGCGCCGCCGCCGCGCGAGGACCGTCCAGACCCGCGATCTCCGCGCATCGGCGCGCGAAGGAGGCGTGCCATCGATACACCGGTCCGTGCGGACCGTCGTACCGATCGAGGAAGAGCCCCGAGCGCACGCACCTGTCGAGCAGTTCGCCCGCATCCGCGCGCCCGGTGACCGCCGCGGCGAGCTCCGGGGTCAGTTCGCCGCAGACGCTGGCGTCGAGCACGAAACCCGCGATGTCCGGGGCGAGCGCACCGAGCACGTGCTCCCGCACGTAGTCGCCGAGGAACCGCGCGGCGGTCTGCGCATCCGAGTCGGGACGTGCGCCGCCGATCAGCATCAGCCGCACGGCGATGGGCCACCCCCGCGTCTCCTCGAAGATCGTCTCGGCGGTGAGACCGTCCGGCTCCGCCGCGTGCAGGAGGCGGACCTCGTCCGGCGTGAAGCTCAGCAGGTCGGCGCCGAGAAAAGACTCCGGATGGGTCACGCCGAGCCGGGAGAGGGTGACCTCCAGCAGCGTCGTCCCCACGAGCAAGAGGTGGAGGGCGTCCGGCGGCTGCTCGGCGAGCATCCCCAGCAGACCCCGCCCCCAGTCCTCCCCCGCCCGGTGCGCGTCGTCCACGATGAGGTGGACGGGACCGTCGACCTCCTCCAGAGCCGCGCAGATCTCCTGATACGCGTGCTCCGGGTCGTCGAGGTCACGGGAGAGCGCGAGAGGGCTCCCCGTGCGCTCGGCACCGATGCGCAGCGCGTTCACGACGCCCTGGCTGAGCCGCCCGGGGTCGGAGTCGAAGGAGCTGAGCGCGAGCCAAGCCACCTGGTCGCGTCCGGCGGCCCAGTCGGCGACCGCGGTCGTCTTGCCGAAGCCGCTGGGAGCGCTCACCACCGTGAGGGCGCCGTGCGCCGTCGCCGCGGAGATCGCCGCGCTCACCCGGTCCCGCCGGATGGCGCCCGGTTGCGGGGCCGGGGGCCGGAAACGCACCGTCGGTCCTGGCCTCGCCGAGCGCACGGGGGGCGACATGGCACCAAAGCTAGTGTCCGCCTCACCCCGCTCTCAAGGGGATCACGAGCGCCTCGCCCTGGTGATCTTCACCCCTCCGGCGGTGCATGGGCGTCGCGTCTGAGCGCATCGGCGGTGCGGATGAAGAGGATGATCCAGGTGAACACCACGGTCCCGGCCACGAGCTCCACCGCCGTCAGGGTGTAGTAGCCGACCGCGAACAGGACCGCGAGCACGACGACCAGCGCGAGGAACAGGTAGCCGAGCATCAGGAAGGTGCGGGAGACCCCGGGGATCCAGCGCCGCAAGGCGAAGACGAGCACCCCGTACGCGACCACCATTCCCGATGCCACGGCGGTGTGCAGCGCGAAGAAGTCGTCGACCGGGAACACTCCGACGAGCCCCAGGAAGATGCCGACGATGATCAGACATGTCCGCACGCCGACCACCCCGCGCGGGTGGGTCGTGGGGATCCCTCGGGTGGCGTAGCGGGCGAGCGTCGTCACGAGGATGCCGGCGACGATCAGGGTGAGGTTGAAGGTCCGCGCCGACAGGTCGTCGGTCATCCCGAGCGCGCTGAGGTTCTCCTTCCACCACAGCGGATCGCTCGCCGTGAGCATGCTCGCGAGCACCCCGAACACGAGGAACAGCGCGAGCACCGTCGCCAGCAGCTGCAGGTCGAGGTGCGTCGCGGAGTAGTACGTCACGTAGGCGGTCAGCGCCGCCGCCGCCCCGGACAGCATGAGGACCGGGATCGGGAAGACGACGGCCCCCTGGAGGCCCGCCTCCATGATCGTGGCGGCCAGCGTCCACCCCAGCAGGGCGATCATCGCGTGGGCGAACGAGAACGCCGCGATGTCGATGATGTCGAGGACCCCGCGCTTCCGGCTCCGCTCCGGATCGGAGGCGATGACGCGGCCCAGGACGAAGACCACGATCGCGGTCACGGCGGACGCCAGCGCGACGAACTGCCCGATCGAGTCGGGACCGGAGATCGGAGCCGACCCGAGCCGGAACACGGGGAGCGCGACGAGCGCGGCGAGCACGAAGGCGAAGATCGCGATCTGGAGTCCGATCGCCTCCCGCGCGCGCTCCCTCGTCTCCCCGTGCGAGCGGGCCGCCGTGAGCAGATCCCGTGATGGTGGTGTCGTGGCCATGCGGACAGTCTCGATCTCCGCCGGTGCTCCGCGCGACGGGTGCTCATCCGCGAGGGGTGATCCTGCTCGCGGGCGATGGCTCGGACCCGGCATCCTGTTCGTATGAGGAGCAGGATCAGCACCCGGACCAGTACTCGGACCCCGACGGGCCGGCGATCGTGAGCCTGGACGCGCTGTTCCCGTCGGGGGTGACGGCCTGGCAGGTCGTGCTCGCACTCCTCTGCATCCTCGTCGGATGGCTCCTCTCCCGGTTCGCCCGCAAGGGCGTGCTCAAGCTGACCAAGAGGACGCCGGGCATCTCCGACTCGGTGGCGCAGCTGGCCGCCCGGTTCACCCAGTACGCGCTGATCCTGGTCGGCATCGGCGTGGGCCTCGCGTTCCTCGGTGCGAACGTCCAGCCGCTGCTCGCGATCACCGCGATCGCCGTGGTCGTGCTCATCCTGGTGCTGCGCGGCGTCGCCGACAACTTCGCCGCCGGAGTGCTGATCCAGTCGCGGCAGTCGGTGAAGATCGGCGAGGAGATCTGCGTCGACGGCCCCGACGGACCGATCCTCGGCATCGTGCAGGAGCTCAACGGACGCGCCGTCATCCTCACCACCGTCGACGGGCGCACCGTGCACGTGCCGAACGCGGCCCTGCTCACCGGCGTCCTCGTGAACGACTCGCGGCACGGATCGCGACGCAGCGCGGTGTCGGTGCGCATCGACCGCTCGGGTGCGCACGGGCTCGACGAGGTGATCGACATCCTCAGCCGCACCGCCGGTGAGGTCGACGGCGTCCACGCGCGCGAGCACCCCGGTGTCGCGGTCGCCTCCGTCTCCCCCACACGATGGGTGCTGACCCTTCGGATCTGGCACCATCCCCTCCACGGCGCGACCGTCCTCTCCGACACCGTGCGCGGCGTCGCGGAGGCGCTGGAGGCCGCGGGCGTACCGGCCGTCGTCACCCCCGAGCAGGGCCCGCCGCCGCTCGTCGCCCCGGAGCCGTTCTGAGCCTGCGTCGGCAGCGGGACGACCGAACGGCCCGCGAGGCTGCGGAGATCACGGGCGCCGACGGCTACGCTGACCGCGTGACCCCCACCCCCGCGACCACGCCCGATCCCCCGAGCGGGATGCTGTCCCCGAGCCTGCGGGTGCTCCTCACCCTCGCGGCTTCCGCGATCGCCCTCGCCGGGCTCTACTTCGTGCGCGACATCTTCGGCCCCATCGCGCTGGCCATCGTCATCGTCATCGTCTGCGAGCCGCTGCGCCGCCCCCTCGACCGGCGCGGGTGGCCGCGATGGGCGAGCACGACGGCGGTCATCGCCCTCGCGTACCTGATCCTGCTGGCGATGGGCGCGCTGCTCTGGCTCGCCGGCACCCAGTTCGCGCGCCTGATCGGGGATCTCGTCTCCGAGGGCGGCCTGACGAAGACGGCCGACCAGCTGGTCGCCTGGCTGCAGTCCCTCGGGCTGGACGAGGAGGCGTCGGCAGCCGCCGCCTCGGTCCTCGATCCCACGACCCTGCTGGGGATCGCACGCAGCCTGGGCGGCACCGTGATCGCGGTCGCCACCGCGCTCTTCTTCGTGTTCGCGTACATCATCTTCATGGCCGTGGACGCCGCCCGATACCGGCAGGCGCCCGCGCTGTTCGGCGCCACGAAGGGTGCGGTCATCGAGCGGATCACCCGGCTCAACTCCGGCATCCGCCGCTACTACATCGTCAACGCCGCGTTCGGCGCCATCGTCGCCGTCATCGACGGCCTGGCCCTGTGGTGGATGGGCATCCCGGTGCCCATCGTCTGGGCGATCCTCGCCTTCGTGACGAACTTCATCCCCAACATCGGGTTCGTCCTCGGGCTGGTCCCCCCTGCGATCCTGGCCTTCGTCGTCGGCGGATGGCCCCTGTTCCTCGGCGTGATCGCCGTGTACTGCGTCGTGAACGTCGTGCTGCAGGTGCTGGTCCAGCCGAAGTTCGTCAGCGACGCCGTCGATCTCAGCCTCACCCTGAGCTTCTTCTCCGTGATCTTCTGGACCTTCATCATCGGTCCGCTCGGGGCGATCCTGTCGATCCCGCTGACCCTGCTCGCCCGCAGCCTGGTTCTCGAAGGCGATCCCGGAGCGACGTGGCTGCGCTGGCTCTCCGGCGACCGCACGGCGGTCCCGCCCGACCCCGAACCCGAGCCCGAACCCGCCGAGGGATTCCGCCGGCGTCGCCGGCGTCCCCGCTCCGGTCGCGGCTGACGGCGACCCTGCCCCCTCGTCGCCCTCCCACCCCGGAAATCACCAGGGGGAGCTTGCCCGCCGAGTCTGTCCCACGGGCCGTTCCCGGTGGGATCGTGGAGGCGAGCTCGCTCGGACGGAGCGCAGCCGAAGGAGGGGGCATGCAGCGACCACTCGCCGGGCTGACCACACGGAACCTCGTCACGGAGCTGACCGCGGGCGTGACACTGCTCGCGATCGCGATCCCCCTCAACATCGGCTACGCGCAGATCGCCGGGCTTCCCGCGACCGCCGGTCTCTACGCGCTGATCGTGCCGACCATCGTCTATGCCCTGGTCGTCTCGTCCCGGCAGCTGGTCGCCTCGCCCGATGCCGCGGCCGCCGCGCTGGTCGCATCCTCGATCGGCGGCCTCGCCACGGCCGGGAGCGCGAGCTACGCCACCCTCGCGCTGGCCCAGGCCATCATCTGCGGCGGGATGTTCGCGCTCCTCGCCATCTTCAAGCTGGGGTTCCTGGCGAACTTCCTGTCGAAGCCCATCCTGATCGGCTTCGTCGGCGGGCTCGCGCTCGACATCATGGTCAGTCAGATCGCGAAGATGCTCGGCGTGAAGATCGACTCCGGGGCCGACTTCCTGGGCAAGGTCGGCGACCTGGTCTCGGGCTTCACCGGGCTCAACGGCTGGTCGGTGCTGATCTCGGCCGCGTCGGTCGCGGTGCTGCTGCTCGGACGCGTCTTCCTCCGCGCGGTGCCCTGGGCGCTGGTCGTCCTCGTGCTCACGACCGTCATCGTGGTCATCGCCGGCCTCGACTCGCAGGGGGTATCGGTCCTCGGGGAGGTGCCGGCCGGTCCGCCCGCGCTGACCTGGCCGGTGATCGACTGGTCGCTCTGGCTCGCCCTGGTGCCGTCGGCCATCGCGCTGACCCTGGTCACGACCGCCGAGGGTCTGCTGGTCTCGCGCTCCTACTCGGAGAAGCACCGCTACCCGTTCCACGCCAACCGCGACCTCTGGGCCTTCAGCGTCGCGAACGTCGCCGCCGGCGCGCAGGGGAGCTTCACGGTCGGCTCCTCGACCTCCCGCACCGCGGCGATGGACCAGGCGGGATCCCGCACGCAGCTCCCGGCACTGGTGCTCGCGGTCGGGACGCTGCTGCTCCTGCTGTTCGGGACCGCGCTCCTCGCCGACATCCCCTCCCCGGCCATCGGCGCGATCGTGGGCGTCGCGATCATCCCCCTCCTCGGGATCCGGGATTTCATCGGCCTGTGGCGCAGCGATCGGTTCGAGTTCCTGATCGGCGCCACCTGCTTCCTCGTCACGCTCCTGATCGGTTCGATCCCCGGCATCTTCGTGGCCTTCGTCCTCGCTCTCATCAACATCGCCAAGCGCGCCTCGAACCCCGCGATCGACGTGCTGGAGTCCAGCGGCGATCCCGGTGAGTCGCTGCTCGAGGATGCTCCGGCCGGCACCGTCACGGCTCCCGGGGTGATCGTCATCCGCCTCGCCGCCCCGCTGTTCTTCGCGAACGGGTCCGTGTTCGCCACCGCCGTCAAGGACGCGATCCGCTCCGCGGGCGAAGGGACCGTGCACCACCTCGTCGTCGACATGGAGGCCGTGACGGACGTGGACGTCACGGGCGCGGAGTCTTTCGCCTCGCTCAAGGAGTGGCTCGCGGACCAGTCGGTCTCCCTTGCGTTCTCCCGGGTCCGGCCGAACACCCTGCATCGGCTCACGAAGCTCGGTCTGCTCGCGTCGGAGCCCGTGTACGCCACCAACCGCGCGGCCATCACGCAGCTCGCGCCGACCGCCGGTGCGCCGTCGTCACCCGAGAGAGAAGGTCAGTAGATGGGATCCGTCATCGGGGAGATCCTCCCCCTCGCCCTCGGCATCGCGATCAGCCCCATACCGATCATCGCGGCGATCCTCATGCTCCTGTCCCCGAAGGCCCGCGTGACGAGCGTCGGGTTCCTGCTCGGCTGGGTGGTCGGCATCGTCGTCGCGGTGACGGTGTTCACGCTGCTGTCCGCGATCCTGCCCGCGGAGGACCCGGACGCCTCGCGTCCCATCCGCGGCGTGGTGCAGCTGGTTCTGGGACTGCTGCTGTTCGTCCTCGCGTTCGGACAGTGGCGCAAGCGCCCGAAGCCCGGCGAGGAGGCCGCCCTGCCGAAGTGGATGCAGGCCATCGACAAGGTCACGTTCATCGTCGCGCTGGGACTCGGATTCCTCCTGTCGGCGCTCAACCCGAAGAACCTCATCATGGCCGTCGGCGCGGGCGTGGACATCGGCAGCGCCGCCCTTCCCACCGGTTCGACCGTCGTGGTCATCGCCATCTTCACCCTCATCGCCGCCGCGACCGTCCTCGTCCCGGTCGTCGGCTATCTGATCGCCGCGGAAAGGCTCCGCGCACCTTTGGACGCCCTGCGCGGATGGCTCGCCAGGGAGAACGCGGTCATCATGGCGGTGCTGCTGCTGGTCATCGGCGTCTCGATGGTCGGCAAGGGCATCGGCAGCTTCTAGAACGACCCGGAACGAAGGGAACAGCACATGGAGAGATCAGCGTTCGGCCCGATCGAGTTCTACCTCGTGGGCTTCGCCGGGGACGGACCCGGAGAGGAGTTCCCGACCGTCCTCGCCGACCTGCTCGAGAATCCGAGCATCCGCCTGCTCGACCTGGTCATCATCCGGAAGTCGGCGGACGGCGCGGTCGAGGTCGTCGAGGTCGAGGAGGACCCCGGCGCGCACGGCTTCGTCGACATCGAGATCGCCGCCGCCGGCCTCACGGGCGACGAGGACATCGACGAGTTCGCGTCGCTCGTCCCCGCCGGGAGCGCCGCCGCCCTGGTCTGCATCGAGCTGCGGTGGGCGGCGAAGCTCGCGCAGGACGTGGCGGCATCCGGCGCGACCGTGCTGGCCGTGGAGCGGATCCCCGCGCCGGTGGTCAACGCCCTCGTCGACGCCGTGTCGGCCGGAGAGTGAGAGAGCCATGCCGTTCATGAGACGATTCGGCCGTCCGGGGCTGCTGGGCCTCGCCGCACGGACGGCGGTCGTGGCCGGGACCGCGACCGCCGTGTCCGGGGGGATGATGCGCCACCGCGAGCGCCGCGCCCAGGAGGAGTACGAGCAGGAGCAGTACGAGTCGGCGCAGCAGCAGGCCGCGATCGACTCCGCCGCGCAGGCCGCGGCGGTTCCCCGCACGGCCGCCCCGCCCGCCGCGGCGGGTGGATCCGACATGGTCGCCGAGCTGCAGAAGCTCGCGGCGCTGCGGAGCTCCGGCGCTCTGACCGAGCAGGAGTTCGACGCCGCCAAGGCCCGGCTCCTGGCCTGACGTCGTCGAGGACAGGACGGGGAGGACAGCATGGGCGAACTGATCCTGGCCCTGGTTCCGGTCGCGCTCGGCGTGGTCCTGAGCCCCCTCGCGATCATGGCGCTCGTCGCCGTGCTGCTCTCCCGCAACGCCCGCGCCAACGGCATCGCCTACCTCATCGGCTGGTTCATCGGCCTCGCGGGACTCGTCGTGCTGTGCCTGTGGCTCTTCCGGCTGTTCGCCGTGCACGAGTTGAGCGAGCCGCCGCTGTGGGTGCCCGTCGTCCGCCTGGTCCTCGGGCTCTTCCTGACCGCCGCGGCCGTCTGGGTGTATCGCAAGGGACGAGCGCACATCGTGCAGATGGCGGCCGCCGCCTCCCCGAAGGACGTCGTGGCCGCGTCGCCGCAGCTGCCGGGCTGGCTGCACTCGGTGGAGTCGTTCCGCCCCGGGCGCACCCTGCTGCTCGGACTCGGGCTGTTCGTCCTGAATCCGGTCGATGCCTCGTGCGCGGTGATCGCGGCCCTCGACATCTCGCTGGCCGATGTCAGCACGAGCTCGGGCGCGTGGGTCGCCGCGATCTTCGTGGTGATCGGCACCCTGCCGATCGCCGTCCCCGTGATCTACGTCGTCGTCCGCGGTGCGGCCGCCCAGCCGCTGCTGGACCGCGTGCGGACCTGGATCGCCGGGAACACGCACGTGCTCAACGCGGCGCTGCTGCTCGTGATCGGCGCCCTCCAGCTCGAGAAGGGGATCGCCGCGCTCCTCTGAGCGCGTCCGCCGCCCCTCCCGCCTGGCCCCGTCACATCGTTCCACCGAGAAGGAGAAGAACATGGCTCGTGAATTCCAGGGAAAGATCGAACTCGACGTCCGCGATTCCGTCGCGGACTGGGACGCCTTCCGAGCGCCGAAGCCGCAGGACGGCGCACCCAACGTGCTCGTCGTGCTGTACGACGACACGGGCATGGCGGCGTGGTCCCCGTATGGCGGACGGATCAGCATGCCGACCATGGACCGTCTGGCGCGGAACGGCCTGACCTACTCGCAGTGGCACACGACGGCGCTGTGCTCGCCCACGCGCTCCACGTTCCTCACCGGTCGCAACCATCACCAGAACGGGTTCGCGACCATCTCGGAGTCCTCGACCGGCTTCCCGGGCTACAACTCGCATATCCCGGAGTCGAACGCCACGATGGCGCACATCCTCCGCGATGCCGGATGGTCGACGTTCTGGGTGGGCAAGAACCACAACATCCCGATCGACGAATGGACCGCCGGCGCCTCCAAGAAGCACTGGCCGCTGGCGCAGGGCTACGACCGCTTCTACGGATTCATCGGCGGCGAGACCAACAACTGGTACCCCTCGCTCGCCGAGGACAACCACTACATCGATCAGCCGTACCTTCCGGAACAGGGATACCACCTGTCGAAGGATCTCGCGGACCAGGCGCTGACGATGATCCGCGACGTCAAGCAGACCGAGCCCGACAAGCCCTGGTACCTGTGGTTCTGCCCGGGCGCCAACCACGCGCCCCACCACGCGCCGCAGGAGTACATCGACAAGTACAAGGGGCAGTTCGACGACGGCTACGAGGCGTACCGCGACTGGGTCCTCGAACGGATGGTCGAGAAGGGCATCCTCCCGGCCGACACCGCACTGACGGACCTGAATCCGATGCCCGACGGCCGATTCAACCCGACCGATGAGGTACGCCCCTGGGACTCTCTGAACGCCGACGAGAAGGCGATGTTCTCCCGGATGGCAGCGGTGTACGCCGGCTTCAGCGAGTACACCGACTCGCAGGTGGGTCGAATCGTCGACTACCTCGAGGAATCGGGTCAGCTCGACAACACGCTCATCATCTACTGCGCCGACAACGGCGCCTCCGGTGAGGGCAGCCCGAACGGATCGGTCAACGAGGGCAAGATCTTCGGCGGCTACCCGGACGACGAGGCGGAGAACCTGCGCATGGTCGACCAGCTCGGCTCCCCGGCCACCTACAACCACTACCCCACCGGGTGGGCGGCCGCGTTCTCGACGCCGTACAAGATGTTCAAGCGCTACACCTACCAGGGCGGCGTCTGCGACCCGCTGGTCATCCACTGGCCCGCCGGGATCACGGCGCGGGGCGAGGTCCGTCATCAGTACCACCACTCGACGGACATCGTGCCGACCATCCTGGAAGCCTGCGGGGTGGAGTTCCCCGAGGTCTACAACGGGGTCGAGCAGACGCCGCTCGCCGGCGTGTCGATGGGCTACTCCTTCGACGCCGCGCCGGAGGGTCCGACGCGGAAGAAGACGCAGTACTACGAGATGCTCGGACAGCGCGGCATCTGGCACGAGGGCTGGAAGGCCGTCGCGGTCCACGGACCCATGAGCGGGCTCAGCGACTTCGCGAACGACGAGTGGGAGCTTTACCACACGGACGTCGACCGTGCCGAGGCCACGAACCTCGCGGCGCAGCACCCGGACAAGGTCGAGGAACTCAAGGCGCTCTGGATGGCGGAGGCGAAGGCGAACGACGTGCTCCCCCTGAACGACCTGCAGATCATCGGCAATCCGAAGGACTTCGAGACGTTCGTCGGGATGGAGTTCCACCAGCCCGCGCCGCCGTCCGGACAGTTCGTCTACTACCCCGGCACGACGGAGGTGCCGGAACGGGCGGCCGCGAACGTCCACGGCGTCTCCTACAAGATCGCGGCGGAGGTCGAGTTCACGCCCGACACCGAGGGGGTGATCTTCGCTCACGGCTCGCGCTTCGGCGGTCATGCGCTCGTCGTGAAGGACGGGCAGGTGCACTACGTGTACAACTTCCTCGGCATCCCGCCGGAGGACCACGTGTCCGCACCCGTGCCGACGTCGGGGAAGCACATCATCGGCGTCGACTTCACGAAGGAAGGCGTGGGCGAGTACCGCGAGGGCGTCGGCCCCGTCACGCTGTACATCGACGACCAGCAGGTCGGCCAGAAGCGGATCCGCACGGTGCTCGGTCACTTCTCGCTCTGTGGCGAGGGACTGACGATCGGCCGCGACAGCGCCGACCCGGTGTCGTCGCTCTACGGCTACGGGTTCGACTTCACCGGCGGAGAGATCGTGAAGGTCGTGTTCGACATCGCGGACGACGCCTACCTCGACCTCGAGGCGCATCTGGCGGCGGCCATGGCGCGCGACTGACGCCCGGCCACCCGCGGCGGCCGCGTGCGCTCACTCGATCCCGAGCGCGTGCGCGGCCGCCGTCACGCTGTCCCGGTCCGAGACGCCGAGCTTCCGATAGATGTTCCGCACGTGCGTCTTCACCGTGTTCGGGGAGATGAACTCCTGCTGGGCGATCTGCCGGAGGGTCGCGTTGCGGCTCAGCGCCGCCAGCACGATGCGCTCGCGCCGCGTGAGCTCCTCCTCGACGAGGACGCCCTCGGCGGCCAGCCGCTCCCGCACCCGGTCGGCGAAGCGCGACCGCGCACCCGTCGTGGCCCGGGCCGCGAGGAGGCGCGCGACGACCGGACCGGCCTCGGCGATGCGTCGCACGTGCTCCTCGGGCTCGGCGAGGACCAGGGCCATGGAGAGCGACACCTGGGCCTGCTCCGTGTCTCCGGCCTCCACATCGAGCACGGCCGAGACGAGCCAGGCGTCCACCATCGACGCCGCCACGAGCGGAGGGGCGGTGCCGTCGAGCACCACGGCGAGCGCCGCACGGGCCGCGTCGGGACGGTGGTCGTGCAGCGCGGCGATCGCGTGCAGCACCGCCACGTCGCCCGTCGCACCGAGCGCGCGCTCGGTGTCGGCGATGAAGCGGTCGCGCATGACGGGCTCGTCGAGCCGGTCGAACGCGTGCACGGCGAACGGGCTCACCATCGCGTACCAGTGCGCCGGGAGCGGCAGGTCCTCGCGCGGGGTGAGGTTGTCGCGCAGCGTGACCGCGGCGAGGTGCGGATCGGCGGCGACGTCCGCGTCCCGCAACGCGATCATGCCCTGCAACCCTCGGGCGATGGCATGCTCCGTCCCGCTGCCGATCACCGCGGTCGCGGCCGCGAGGATCTCGGTGCTCACCGCGCTGTCCATCCGTTCGAACGGGACCCAGTATCTCCACACCCTGCTGACCTGGTAGAACGTGCTGTCCGGCTCGCCGAGCTCCCCCCAGCGCTCGTCCAGGCGCGCTCCCGACTCGAGCACCTCGCGCATCCTCCCCCGGAACAGCGTGCTGGTGTTGAGGATCGCGTTCGCCTGCAGCTCCGCCGCCCCCATGCCCGTGGTCCGCGCCTGGTCCGCGGCGAAGCGCGCGAGGCGCTCCGCACGGTCCAGCCGTCCGACGTAGAGCTCCCCCATCGCCGCCTGCACGGAGGCATAGGTGTCGAGCTGCGGCTCGCCGGTGGCGGCATCGAGGGCGACCGAGAGACGCGCCAGCGCCTCGGCGATCCCTCCCCGCCGCACGGCCGTGTGCAGATCGAGCCCGGCCTGCCAGTGCCGCGTCACCGCGGACGCCTCCGCGTCGCGCAGCCGAGCGAGCACGGCGGCCGCGGCGGACTCGTCGCCGCGCGCCAGCTCCGCCGCGGCGATCAGCATCTGCACCGTCGGCTCGGTCCGCACCGACGGACCCATGCCCGCCGCCGCGTCGAGCACATCGTCGGCATGCCCCATCAGGATCAGCTGCATCCCGCACCGCCGCAGGACGACCGAGACGCAGACGGCGTCACCGCTGCGCATGGCATGACGCAGCGCCGAGAGGTGCTCCTGTCGCGTCGCGAACCACTCCGCGGCGGTCTTCTGGAGCTCGCCCACCGCGCGCGGGCCGCGGTCCTCCAGGCGCGCGAGCAGGAACTCCCGCAGCAGCGGGTGGTAGTGGTAGCGCACGGGATCCTCCCCCGTGCGCTCGATCAGCGCGTTGAGGCGCGTGAGGCGTTCGACCATGCCACCGGCCGGTGCCCCTCCCGACAGCGTGTGCGCGAGGTCGAGCGTGAACTCCTCGGGCACCGCGGTCGTGAGGAGGAACTCGACGAGGTCCTCGTCGAGTTCCGCGAACACCTCCTCGGCGAAGTAGTCCACGACGGCCGGAGCGTTTCCGTGCAGCGGACGGTCGATGGCCTTCCGATCCTCGAGCGCCGCGACCGCCATCAGCTGCAGACCGGTCGCCCACCCTTCCGTGCGCTGCAGGATCGCGCTGACCTCCCCCTGCGAGAGGCGCACGCCCCGGGTACCGAAGAAGGAGCGGACCTCGGCCGGTGTGAACGCCAGGTCGTGGTTGTCGAGGGCCAGCGCGATCCCCGCGATGCGGCGCCGCGCCACCCGCACCAGCCCGGTCCCGCGCCCCGACATCACGACGTGGGCGTTGCCGGGCACCGCGCTCGCGAAGGCCGACAGATCGTCCGCCAGCGCGCGGTCCTCCACGTGGTGGATGTCGTCGAGGATCACGACGATGCGTCGTGTCGAGGCACGGAGAGCCCGGGCCAGCGATCGGGCGTCGTCCGGTACCGGGGCGGTGGCCGCCTGCGCGAGACTCGTGCGGAGCCCCTCGTCGTCGACCTGTTCGAGGGCCGCGCGCAGCGGTGCGAGATCGGTGTCACCCCGTCGGAGTGCGAGCCAGACGACGTCGGTCCCGGGGTCCGCCCCGACCTCGTCCGCCCAGTGCAGGAGCAATCGGGTCTTCCCGGCACCGGCCGGCACCGTGACCAGTGTCAAGGTCCACGGCTCGTCCATCGCGGCCGTCAGCCGCGTGAGCAGCCGCCGCCGCCGCACCTCTCCTCGCTCTTCCCTCGATCCCTTCTCCTCCGGCACGCCGGAGTTCCACGTGTCCTCATCCATCGGCACCCCCCGATTGAATCGACCAAGAGCCTCCCTGCCCTTGTGGGCAGTATGTCAGCACGGCCGGAAGCACTCAAGGGTCTGCGGAGGACGGCGTGACTATGCCGTCATCCGGCGTCGGCGCCGCGTGAGCGCCGCCAGGAGAGCGGGCACCACCGTGCCGAAGAGCAGCGCGAGGCCGACCCCGACCACGGTCTCGACGGTGCGTTCGAGAAAGCGCTCGCCCGGCGAGGCCGAGGAGGTCGACATGATCAGCAGGAGCACCAGGAACGTCGTGAACGCCGGGGCGACGTACCAGCGGCTCGCCTGCGTCGCGCTGAGGGCGCCGACGACGAGTCCGATCGCGACCGCGACCACCGGGGGTCCCGGTGAGAGCACCGCGAGGGCCGCGGCGGCCAGGGCTCCCGCGAGCACCGAGAGCGCACGTCCGGCACTGCGGGCGATGAGCTGGCCGCGGACCGGGCGCATGACGAGCAGGACCGCCCCGGTCGCCCAGCCGACGTGCTCCAGGCCCAGCAGGAAGCCGACGGCCGCGGCCGTCGCTGCGGCGGTGCCGAGGAGGAGGCCGTACACGAGCATCGCCCTTCCGCGCGGCACGGGAGGAGCCGCCAGTGCGGGAGCATCCGTCTGCGGCCAGAGCAGGGACACCACCCAGGCGTAGACCGAACCCGCCACCATGCATCCGGCGAGCGCGAGCGTGACGGTCGACCACGCGAAGCTCAACCCGAGACCCACCATCGGCAGTGCCAGGACCAGCACCAGCTGTGCGAAGCGCCCGCGGGTCGCGTTGACGCTCGCGAGCACGGCGAGCACGAACAGGGCACCCACGGCGATCATCGGGGACAGCGCCAGGAGCGATCCCAGCAGCAGTCCGGCCGCACTGAGCGCGCCGATCATCACGATCACACCCCGTGCGCGGCGACGCGGCGGGAGCCCGAACGCGGCCGCGGGGAGAACGCCGACGGCGACGGCGAGTCCCAGCGTCGGAGCGAAGGGGGTGACGGCCAGAGCCGGGAGCGCGAAGACGACGCCGAGCCCGAATCGCGACCAGTTCCAGCTCAGACCCCTCTGGTGATCCACCCTGTCCGCCTCGGCGACGTCGAGCTTCCGATGCCGATCCGCATTCCTGCCCCCTCGCTGGTCGAGCCGCGGCGGCACCGCCGCCCGCTCTCGTGGTCAGCCTATGGATCCGCCGGGCCCGCGTCAGCGCGCGTCGTCGACTTCACCAGGGTGAACGGCATCGGTTCCGCCATCCCGCCTCCCCGTGTCGGCGGCTGCGGCCATCCCCTCGTCGACGGAGTCGTGGACGCGACCGGCCGCGACGAGGTCCTCGAACCACGGGGTGCGGCTCGCGACGGCCGCCGCCGCCGGGGGCAGGGCGGCGAGACGAAGGATCACGCCGCGCTGCGCGAGCTCCCGATCGAGGTCCTGCAGCGCGTCGAGAACCGTGATCGTCATGACCTCCTGCGGCTTCATACCGACCACGACGGTGTCGACGGGAGTGGCCTCGTGGTCGAGGAGGGCGAGGATCTCGCGCTCGTTGACCAGAGCGTTCGCGGTGTAGAGCCCGCGTTCGAGGTCGATGCCGAGGGCCCCGTCGGCAGGCCCGACCTTCCGCAGTCTGGGCTTGTTGACCTCGCGCAGCACGAGGATCAGCGTGACGACCACACCCACGGCCACGGCGGGCAGCAGACCCGCGGTGAGACCGATGATCGCGACGGACAGCGCGATCCAGAAGTCCACCCGGCTGATGCGCGCCCACCGCACCAGCTCCGGGATGTTCACGAGCCCGGCGACCGCGACGAACACCATGGCGGCGAGAGTGGCCTCGGGAAGCAGGCTGAGGACGGGACCCAGGAACAGGGCCACGAGGATCGCCAGCACGACCGTGACCACCGTGGAGACCTGTGACCGCGCTCCGGCGCTCTGGTTCACGGCGCTCTGCGAGAAGCCGCCGGCGGCGGGCATGGTCCCGAAGAACGCGCCGAGCGTGTTCGCGGCTCCGGTGGCGAACAGCTCCTGATCGCTGTCGATCTGAGGCTCCTTCGCCGCCCGCAGGCTGCGGGCGACGGCGGCCGACTCCAGGAATGCCATGACAGCGATCGCCAGGGCTCCGGGCACCAGGGCGATCGCCTGGGCGAAATCGGGGATCCCGGGGACGGGCAGCCCGCTCGGCACCTCCGTGATCAGTCCGACCCCGAGCCGGTCGATCCCCGCCAGCCAGACGAGGAGGATGCCGCCGACCACGACGACGAGCGTCCCCGGGATCTTCGGGGCGAACCGCTTCAGGAGGAGCAGGACGACGATCGATCCTGCGGACAGCGCGACGGTCGGCCAGTTCACGCTGTCGAAGGCCTGTGCGACGGCAGCCAGGGAGCGGAGGAACCCATGCCCGGAGAAGTTGAAGCTCTCCCCCAGCAGCTTGGGCAGCTGCCCCACGGCGACCGTGGCCCCGACGCCGATCTTGAGACCGAGCACGGTCGCTCCGCTGATGTTCTCGACGAGCGATCCGAGGCGGCAGAGGCGGGCGAGCAGCAGCACCACGCCGACGAGCAGGGTCAGCATCATGAGAGAGCCGATCGCGTCGTCCGATCCTGCGGCGACCCCGGCGGAGACGAGGGTGGTCGCGGTCAGCGTCGCGATCGTCGACGTCGTCGACACGCTCATCGCCCGGCTGCCCCCGAGGAACGCGTACACGAGCATGGGCAGGATGCAGGTGTAGAGCCCGACCTGCACCGGCAGATTCGCGATCGTGGCGTAGGCCATCCCCTGCGGGATCACGACGGCACCGGCGGACAGACCCGCGATGACGTCTTTGACGATCCACTTCTGCTGGTAGCCGTCGAGCGTGCTGAACAGCCACGGCGGTCGTCTCACGGCGCCCTCCTGCCTCCGGTGATCGGTTGGCCCGAGCGTACTGCGGCGCGAGCGTCGGGTGACGGCGTCCCTCACCCGCGACGGGTGGGCTCACCCTGGTGAACTCGCCCGTGGGGCCACCCGCTCGACACTCCGATCGTCGTCGGAATTTAAGTTGTGCACAACTCAATCGTGTGCAATCCTTGACCCGTGGCCGTGACCGAAGAGATGGTGTGCTTCTCGCTGTACTCCGCCGCCCGCGCCACGACGCAGGCGTATCGGGCGCTGCTCGCGCCCTGGGGGCTGACATACCCCCAGTACCTGGTGCTCGCCGCGCTCTGGCTCGAGGGCGATCAGACGGTGGGCTCGCTCGGGGCGCTGATGCGCCTCGACTCCGGCACCCTCTCCCCCCTCATCCGTCGGCTCGAGCAGAGCGGCCTGGTCTCCAAAGCCCGCGACGGCGCCGACGAGCGGGTCGTCACGGTACGCCTGACCGAGCGGGGCCAGGAGCTCCGCTCCGAGGTCGCCCCGATCCACTCCCGGATCGCGGAGGTCGCCGGCCTCCACGACGACGAGCAGCGGCGCCGACTGATCGCCGAGCTGCAGGACATCACCGACCGCCTCCAGCGCGAGACCGCCGAGCTCGGCGCGATCGCGCGCGGCGACGGCACCCACTGACGACAGAACAGGAACCCACCCCATGCGCGCACTCATCCACCCCGCCTTCGGCGAGCCGGAGCAGGTCCTCCGCGTCGAGGACCGTCCCGTCCCCGAGCCCGGAGCGGGCCAGGTCCGCCTGCGGGTCGTGCTCTCCCCCATCCACAACCACGACCTGTGGACCGTCCGCGGCACCTACGGATTCAAGCCCGAGCTGCCCGCGCCGTCGGGCACGGAAGCCCTCGGTGTCGTCGACGCCGTCGGGGCGGGCGTCGAGCACCTCTCGGTCGGACAGCGGGTCGCCACGGGCGGCACGTTCGGCGCGTGGGCCGAGTACCTCGTGACGAACGCCGCCGGCCTGGTCCCGGTACCCGACGCGATCCCGGACGAGACGGCCGCGCAGCTGGTCTCGATGCCCTTCAGCACGATCACGCTGCTGGACTTCCTCGACGTGAAGGAGGGCGACTGGATCGTGCAGAACGCCGCCAACGGGGCCGTGGGACGCATGCTCGCGCAGCTCGGAGCGGCGCGCGGGGTCAAGGTCCTCGGGCTCGTCCGCCGCACCGCGGGCGTCGAAGAACTCCGCGAGCAGGGCATCGACGGTGTCGTCGCCACCGATCAGGACGACTGGCGGGAACAGGTCGACGCGTTCACGGGCGGGGCACCGATCGTCGCGGGCGTCGACTCCGTCGGCGGTGCATCGGCCGGCCAGGTCCTCTCGCTCCTCGCCGAGGGAGGAACGCTGGTCGCCTTCGGCGCGATGGACTCGCCCACGATGGAGATCGCCTCCTCCGACGTCATCTTCAAGCAGGCCACCGTGAAGGGGTTCTGGGGCAGCAAGGTGATCCCGCAGCTCGACGCCTCGACGCGCAGCGCCCTGTTCGGCGAGCTGTTCCAGCGCCTGGGCGACGGCACCCTGACCCTTCCCGTCGCCGGTGTGTTCGACGCCGCCGACATCCGTGCGGCGGTCCAGGCGAGCAGCACCCCCGGACGCGTCGGCAAGGTGCTCCTCCGGTTCTGATCCCGCATTCCGCCCGGGGCCGGGCAGGGGTTCCCGATGTCCGCCCCCGGGTGCAGAGTGTGGGCATGGAGATCACACTCGCTCAGCCCGAGGGACTCGTCGTGAGCCCCGCATTCAGCCACGTCGCCGTCGTGCCTCCCGGCGCCACGACGATCTACGTCGGAGGCCAGAACGGCATCGACGAGACCGGGAAGGTCGTCTCCGCGGACGCCGGCGAGCAGTCGCTGCGCGCCGTGGAGAACGCCCGCATCGCTCTCGAATCCGCCGGGGCCGGCCTCGACGACGTGGTCAGCTGGACCGTCCTCATCCATCAGGAGGCGGATCTTCGCGCGGCCTACGGCGCGGTCGCGTCGAGGCTGGCGCGCGAAGGCGCCCCGCCCCTCGTGACCGCGGCGATCGTGGCGGGGCTGGGCGTCCCCGGCGCCCTCATCGAGGTGAGCGCGGTCGCTGCCGTCATCCGCGACTGAGGGCCGGCGGACTCAGATCCGTCCGCGCACCGGCGTCCGCTCGGCGCCGTCCGCGTCATCCGGCATCGTCATCTCCGCGCGCACACCGAGCAGCCGGACCTCACGCTCCGGGTCGAGCGTCGTCCCCAGCGCGAGTGCCGCGGCGACGAACTCCTCGCGGTCCTCGGTCGGACGCGGCAGCTTCCGTCCGATCGTCTTGGTGTCGAACGGGGCGTACCGCACCTTCAGGTGCACGCGCACGACCGGCCTACCTTCAGCGCTGCAGTCGTCGAAGGCCTGGACGGCGAGCTCCCGGATCGCACCCTGGACCTGCGACGGCGTCGTGAGGTTCTGCTGATAGGTCGTCTCCCGGCTGTGACTGCGGGCGACCCAGGGCGTGTCGTCCACGGTGCTCGGCCCGATCCCGGATCCCAGGCCGTGGTACCAGACGCCCATCCGCGGGCCGAACTCCGCGACGAGCGCCTCCTCGTCGGCATCGGCGAGTTCGCGCACGGTCTCGATGCCGTGCGCGGCCAGACGCTTCTGCACCTTCGAGCCCACGCCCCAGAGGTCGCGGGTCGGCTTGTCGCCCATGACCTCGAACCAGTTCTCCGCCGTGAGCCGGAAGATCCCCCGGGGCTTGCCGAACTCGGTCGCGATCTTGGCGCGCACCTTGTTGTCGCCGATGCCGACCGAGCAGTGCAGCTCGGTCGCGGCGAGCACGGCGGCCTGGGCGCGGCGGGCGACACCCTCCGGATCATCCGTCGTGACGCCCAGGAAGCACTCGTCCCATCCGACCACTTCGAGCACGACCTCGGGCAGCGCTCGGAGCGCCGCCATCACGTCCCCCGAGGCGACCGCATAGGCCTCGTGGTCGACGGGCAGGAACACCGCGTCCTCCGGCGCCTTGCGAGCCGCGATCTTGAGGGGCATCCCCGAGCCGATCCCGAACTTGCGCGCTTCGTACGAGGCGGTCGACACGACGGCGCGCTCGGTCGGGTCACCGCGACCGCCGACGATCACCGGGAGACCGGCGAGCTCCGGGCGACGCAGGACCTCGACGGCGGCGATGAACTGGTCCATGTCCACGTGCAGCACCCAGTCGGCCATGCAAAGAGTGTGACTGCTGCGGGGGCGGATGTCACCCCATGACCGTCAGGCGATGGCGACGCCGATGCCGGTGGCGATCAGCGCGAGCAGCGGGAGCGTCCCCTGCATCAGCGCGGCGCGAGCCTTCGAGCGGTCCGACAGCACCAGGACGAGGGCGGCGGCGAACATCATGGCCGTGCCTGCGAACACCAGGGTCAGGCCGACCGTCTGCGCCCCCACGATCACCAGACCGATGCCGAGCAGGGTCGTGAGCGCCAGGAAGAGGTTGTAGAAGCCCTGGTTGAAGGCGAGCTGCTTCATCGTGATCGCATCCGCCTCACTGGCGAGACCGAAGATCTTCCTCGTCTCCGGGTCGGTCCATCGCAGCGACTCGAGCGCGAAGATGAAGACGTGGAACGCAGCGGCCGCTGCGGCGAGGACGAGACCGACGATGAGCATGGGCTGATTCTCCCGTTCACCGGGGTCGCGGGGCAAGCCGGACGCGGCCGGAGCACTCAGACGAGGAAGATCGGCAGCAGCCCGGGATTGTGCGCGTGCACGAGCACGGCGAACACCACGGCGTCGAACAGCAGGTGCACCGTGACGACGTAGGCGAGCGAGTGCGTGCGGAGGAAGATGTAGCCCTGCAGCAGGGCGAACGGGATCGTGAGCAGAGGTCCCCACTCGCGATAGCCCAGCTCCCAGAGGAACGAGACGAACACGATGGCCTGCAGCAGGTTCGCGACCAGATCCGGGAAGTGACGGCGCAGCAGCGCGAACACCGTGCAGATGAAGAACAGCTCGTCCCAGATGCCGACCGCGCCGACGCCGACGAAGAGCCGGGCGATCAGCTCCGGCGTGTCGACCACCGGCCAGTTCTGATAGACGCCGCTGGTGATGAAGTAGAACGGCAGGATCAGCCAGCCCAGCACCAGTACCGCCACGAGCCATCCCCACTGCAACCGGCCCCAGCGACGGTGCGTACGCCACGGGAAGCCGATCGCCCGGTCGCGATACACGAACCGCGAGACGACGTACGGCACCGCCACGGCGCCGCCGAGCGCGAGCGTGAAGCGCAGCATCGCGAGGTTGTCCAGCTCGGCGGCGAGCGGGATGACACTGACGATCAGCATGCCGATGGCGATCAGCGAGAGGTCGCGGGTGAGCGACGGTGGGCGCACACCGACCACCGAGGCCGTGTCACGCTGCGCCCCGACGCGCACCACCTGATCCTCGACGTTCCGGCCCCGCTCGATCAGCCAGGCGGACCCGACCCCGAGAGCGAGCAGCAGCCAGCCCAGCCACGGGATCTCCAGCACGAAGAAGGCCGGAGCAGCGGCGCACACGAGCACGGCGGGCGCGATGCCCACCCGCAGCGGCGTGACGCGCCGCACGTCGGTCACGCGCGAGCCCTGCGCCGATAGACCAGATCGCGGATGTCGCGTCCCTTCGCGATGCCCTTGCGCTCGAACGCGGTCATGACGCGTCCGTCGAAGCGTTCCGCCCACTCCCCCTCGAACGCGCGCTCGAACAGCGGCTCGGCGTCGAGCACCTCGCGCATCTGCAGCGCGTAGTCCTCCCAGTCGGTGGCGAGGCGGAGGAGCCCGCCGTCGCGCAGCGCCCGTGCCGCGGTGTCGCCGAACCCCTGCCGCACCAGGCGTCGCTTGGTGTGCTTCTTCTTGTGCCACGGGTCGGGGAAGAAGATCCACACCTCGCGAGCCGCGGCTTCGGGCAGGTACGACGAGAGCACCTCGGGGGCGTTCGCCTCGACCACGCGCAGGTTGCGGGCGCCCTCCCGATCGGCGTCGAGCATCGTCCGCGCGAGGCCGGCGCGGAACACCTCCACGGCGAGGAAGTCGTCGTCGGGGCGCGCGGAGGCCGCGGCCACGATCGCGTGCCCCTGGCCGGATCCGATCTCCACGTAGAGGTCGGCGTCGCGTCCGTACTCGGTTGCCGGGTCCAGGCGCGCCTCCGGGTGCACCGAGGTCCAGGCGACGTCGCGCGGGACGTCGAGCAGATAGTGCGGGCCGAGCTCGGTGAAGGCGCGCTCCTGCGCGTCGGACATCCGGCCGCTGCGGCGCACGAAAGACACCGGCTCGTCTCGGAAGGTACGGGGTTCGGGCATGTGTTCCAGGGTAGCCGCCGGGCCCGCCGCGTTCCGCGCGTGCAGACCCGCGTCAGGCCGGCGGGGCCGTCACGAAGTCGATGAGCTCTTCCACCCGACCGAGCAGCGCGGGCTCCAGGTCCCGATAGGTCGTCACCTTGGAGAGGATGTGCTGCCACGCCCGCCCGGTGTCGCCCTGCGTCTCGTACGGCCAGCCGAACGCCTGGCAGATGCCCGTCTTCCAGTCGGTTCCGCGCGGGATCTCGGGCCACTTCGCGATGCCGAGGGCGCGCGGCGTCACGCACTGCCAGACGTCGACGAACGGGTGTCCGACGATGCGGATGTGGCGGCCGTGCGGACCGCGGGCGACCGCCTCCGCGATCCGCGACTCCTTCGACCCGGGGACGAGGTGGTCCACGAGCACGCCGTAGCGCCGTGTCGCGCTCGGCGGCTCGGCGGCGAGCAGCTCATCGAGCAGATCGACGCCCTGGAGGAACTCGACGACGACGCCCTCGACGCGGAGATCCGCGCCCCAGACCTTCTCGACGAGCTCGGCGTCGTGCTTGCCCTCGACGAGGATGCGGCTGGGCAGGGCGACCCGCGCCCGCTGATCGGCGACGACGAAGGACCCGGAGGCCGTGCGGCGCGGACCCTGTTCCCTCGCAGCGGGCGGGACGAGGCGGACCGGAGCCCCGTCGATGAGGAAGCCTCCGCCGAGCGGGAACAGCCGACGGCGGCCCACCCGGTCCTCCAGCTCGACGTTGCCGCCCTGCACGCGGGTGACCGCGCCGCAGAAGCCGTCGTCCGCGACCTCGACGACGAGATCCGTCTCCGCCGCGATCTGCGGCACCTGCTTCGCACCGCGCTCGCGCCAGCCGGTCGCCAGCACATCCGCTCCGTACATGTCGTCCATGCCATCCAGCGTATGTGTCTCCGCTCAGGGCGAACGGCGAACCCGCCTCTGATGCTGTCGCGTGTCGGGCTCTGTGCATAGACTCATGGCATGGGGCTCGGCTGCCGGTCGGAGGGAACACGATGACGAAACGGTGGCTGGCGCTGGCCGCCCTCACGCTGGCCGCAGTCGCCGGAGCGTTCACCGCCTCCGCGGCCTCCGCCACCGATCCGGTCACCCTCGACGCCGGGTACGTCACCGATCAGGCCGGCGTGCTCAGTGCCGACGACGAGGCCACCGTCGAAGCGCGGCTCCAGGAGCTGACCGACAACTCGAGCGCCGACCTGTTCGTCGTCCTCGTCGACGACTTCACGAATCCGAGCGACAGCGTCGGCTGGGCCGACACGGTCGCGCAGGCGAACGGGCTCGGAACGGATCAGTACCTCCTCGCGATCGCCGTCGACGGGCGCAACTACTTCATCCACGCGAACTCCGACGGCCCGGTGAGCTTCGATCAGCTCGACGCGATCGAGGACAAGATGGTCCCGCTCGCCGCCCAGGGCGACTGGGTCGGGGCGATCACGCTCGCCGCGGACGAGATCCAGGGCGACGGAGGTGCCGGAGCCCTCAGAGTCACGCTGATCGTGATCGGCGTCATCGCCGCCGCACTCCTCATCTGGCTCGTCGTCGCGCTCGTGCGCCGCGCCCGCCGCAGGGCCGAGATCCGCGAGCGGGGCGCGATGCCCGAGACGCCGGATCCGGCGGACCCGTTCTCCACCCTCACCGACCAACAGGTCGAGACGCAGGCGGGCCTCGCGCTCGTGCAGGCCGACGACGCCATCACCTCCAGCAAGGAGGAGCTCGGCTTCGCCGTCGCTCAGTTCGGTGAGGGCGCGACCGAGGAGTTCACGCGCGTCGTCGATGCCGCCAAGGCCAAGATCGCGGAGGCGTTCGACCTCAAGCAGAAGCTCGACGACGAGATCGAGGACACGATCCACGACCGTCGGGCCTGGCACATCCGCATCATCCAGATCGCCGACGAGATCGACGACGTCCTGGACGACAACACCGAGGCGTTCGACGCCCTCCGCAAGCTGGAGCAGAACGCCCCGCAGGAGCTGGAGCGCGTCCGCGGTGAGCGTGCCGCGGTGGAGCCCGTCCTCGCCGCGGCCGCACCGGCCCTCGCCGCGCTCTCTGCGACCTACGCCCCCGCGGCGCTCGCGATGGTGGCGGACAACCCCGCTCAGGCCCGTGAGCGCGCGGATCTCGCGGATCGCTCGATCGACGCGGCGGCGCAGGCGATCGCGGCCGGCCGCTCCGGTGAGGCGGCCTTCGCGATCCGCACGGCGGAGCAGTCCGTGGCGCAGGCCGCGCAGCTCGCCCAGGCGGTCACGACCCTCGGCAGCGAGCTCTCCGCGATCGAGGCGCAGTCCCAGGCTCTCGTCACCGAGCTGCAGGGAGACCTCGCCGCCGCTCAGCAGCTGCCCGATGCCGACGGCTCGATCGCGGCAGCCGCCTCGACGACCGCCCAGCAGCTCCAGGTCGCACAGTCCGACCTCGCCGGGTCCGCACGCAACCCGCAGCGGGTACTCGAAGCGCTCACCGCCGCGAACGCCCAGATCGATGCCGCGATCGCGCAGGGCAAGGAGGGCGTCGAACGGGCTCGCCGTGTGCAGCAGATGCTCGAGCAGACCCTCGCGCAGGCGAACTCGGAGATCCGCGCCGCCCGGGAGTTCATCGAGACGCGTCGCGGCACCGTGGGCTCCACCGCGCGCACGCGTCTGGCCAACGCCGAAGCCAGCCTGAACCAGGCGCTGAACCTGCGCGCGAACGATCCGGAGGCCGCGCTGGCGGAGGCCAATCGGGCTCTCGCGCTGGCGGGGCAGGCCACCTCCGCGGCCCAGGCCGACATGCAGGCCTACCAGCCGCCCGGCTACGGGAACGACAGCCTGGGCGGGCTGTTCGGCGGATCCGGCTCCTCGTCCGGCGGCTCCGGAATCGGCGGCGACATCCTCGGCGGCATCATCGGCGGATTGCTCGCCGGCGGTGGCGGCGGAGGCTCCTCGCACCGGAGCAGCAGCGGCGGCTGGCGCTCCTCCGGTGGCGGCGGATTCCGCAGCTCCGGCTTCGGCGGCGGCGGGGGCTCTCGCGGCTCCAGTCGCCGATCGGGAGGTCGACGCTTCTGATCCCCTACACAGACACTTACGCCAAGCTCTCGAAGACGCCCTCTGAAAGGAATCACGCATGACCAAGCAGTCCATCTTCGGACGAATCTCGACCCTCGTCCGCGCGAACATCAACTCCCTGCTGGACTCCGCAGAAGACCCGCAGAAGATGATCGACCAGCTCGTCCGCGACTACACGAACAGCATCGCCGACGCCGAGTCCGCCATCGCGGAGACCATCGGCAACCTGCGTCTGCTCGAGCGCGACCACGAGGAAGACGTCCAGGCTTCGACCGAGTGGGGCAACAAGGCCCTCGCCGCCAGCCGCAAGGCCGACGAGATGCGCTCCAGCGGCAACGCCGCCGACGCCGACAAGTTCGACAACCTCGCCAAGATCGCGCTCCAGCGCCAGATCAGCGCCGAGCGCGAGGCCACCGGTGCCGAGCCGCAGATCGCCGCGCAGACCGAGATCGTCGACAAGCTCAAGAGCGGCCTGAACGGCATGAAGGACAAGCTCGTCGAGCTCAAGAACAAGCGCAGCGAGCTCCTCGCCCGCGCCAAGGTCGCCGAGGCGCAGACGAAGGTGCAGGATGCGGTCGGCTCGATCAACGTGCTCGACCCCACCAGCGAGCTGGGCCGGTTCGAGGACAAGGTCCGCCGTCAGGAGGCCATCGCGCAGGGCAAGATCGAGCTGGCCGCGTCCAGCCTCGACGCCCAGTTCGAGAGCCTGGAAGACCTCGGCGAGCTGACCGAGGTCGAGGCTCGTCTCGCCGAGCTCAAGGCCGGCGGCAGCGCTCCCCGTCAGGCCATCGAAGGCAACTGACACGACCGGCGGATGTCCGGGGACGCGCTCCCCGGGCATCCGCCCTCTCTTCTTCGGAGGCACCCATGGTGCGATTCCTCGTCATCCCGCAGTGGCAGGGCTCCCCCGCACCGCGGGCCATGCTCCTCGTCGACGGCGCCTCCGCGATCGCCGGCGACCTCCCCCGCGCAGCCACGACGGTGCTCGACGTCCCGGTCGAGGCCGGCGAGTCCCTGGGCACGGGCGTCCGCCGCCTGAGCGCGCTGTTACGCACCCGCGAGCTGGTGCACGGACACGTCGATGCCGACACCGTCGTGATCGGCGGCGACTGCAGCGTCACGGTCGCGGCGCTGGACGCGCTCCCGGGCGGGACGGACGACCTCGCCGTGGTGTGGTGCGATGCGCACGCCGACATGCACACCCCTGAGACCTCGCCGTCCGGTGCCTTCTCCGGGATGGCGCTGCGCGCTCTGCTCGGCGAGGGCGAGGAGCAGCTCGTGCTCTCCCCCGCCATCCCTGCGAACCGTGTGGTGACCGTGGGCATGCGCAACCTCGACGATGCGGAGGTCGAGCAGCTCGACCCGCTCACGAACCTCTCGGTCGAGGACCTCGAACGACCGGACGCACTGCTCGATGCGGTGCGCGCCACCGGCGCATCGCGCGTATGGGTGCACATCGATGTCGATGTGCTCGACCCCTCGGACTTCGCCGGCGTCTCGTCGTCGGTGCCCTTCGGTCTCTCCCCGGCCGCCCTGAGCGCCGCCATCCGTGCGCTGCGCACGGAGGTGCCTCTCGCCGGAGCGACGATTGCCGGTTTCGCACCGCGCTCACCCGCCGATGCGGTCGACGACCTCGGTGCGCTCCTGCGGCTGGTCGGGGCCGTGGCATGAGCGCGCGCGACGACTGGCGGCCGGCGGCCGAAGAGGCGCTGGCCCGCGGGCGGCGCTTCGACCGTCGCATCCCCGCCTTCCTGCTCCGCTCCCCGGTCAGCCGCCTCGGCTACGCCTGGGGCACCGCGGTGGGCTGGCTCTGGGGTTCGCTGTGGAGCACCGGACCTGTCGAGCGCCGCGCCGGTCTGTGGATCTTCCAGGGCATGCCGAGCCGGACCTTCAATCGAGGCGGCGTGTGCGTCGGCGGCTGCTTCCTGACGGGCGACGCCCGACCCACCGACGCCGTCCTCCGTCACGAGGCGGTGCACAAGGCGCAGTGGCTCCGCTACGGCTTCCTGATGCCGTTCCTGTATCTGTTCGCGGGCCGTGACCCGCTCCGCAACCGCTTCGAGATCGAGGCCGGTCTGGAAGACGGCAACTACGTGCGACGCTCGCGCTGAGGCGTCAGCGGTCGGCGGGCAGCAGACCGAAGCGCTCCGGTGCGTGGATGAGCGCCGGCGAGATCTCCAGCGCGTTCGTCAGGTGCTCGACGATGTCGGCCGTTCCCAGGTACCCGCCGAGGAGGGTGACCTTGGTCTCCAGCTCGTCGTCGCACATCATCTCGTCGGCCCAGGCGCAGGTCGCCCGCGCCAGAGCCTGACCCGGTGCGCAGGCACGACCGCTGCCGGGGGTGCCCGAGCGCTGCTCGCGAGCGAGCCAGGTGACGGTCATACGCCCGGGAGCGTCGATCACGCCGATGTCCGAGACCTCGGGCACCTCGATGAAGATGCGGCCGGAGGCGCAGAGCGGCAGAGTCGTCAGGAAGACCTCGAGCTCGGTGAGCGAGTGCTCGTCCGCCGTCACCAGGTGGTGTGCGCGCTGACGTGCTGCGCGGCGTTCCGCACGCGTGCTGCGGGTCTCGAGCGAGGTGTCCATGGTGATCTCATCGTACACCAAGTGAAGGCTTGCCTAACCTTGCTCCAGCTGAGTATCCGCCGGGGTCAGCGGGGCGAGGGCACCGGCTCGACGAGGGCCGCTTTCAGGTCCGCGAGCTCGCCCTCGGTCATGCCGTTCGCGCGCAGATAGCCGGCAGCCGAGCCCCAGCGCTCGTCCACCTGCTCGAGGAGTCGGCGCATCACGGGCGCGGGCGACTGGGTGGCGAGGGCCACCGCGTGCACGGCCTCCGGATGCTGGGCCCGCAGATACTCGGCGATGCGCCGCGACCGCTGGGCGGGCAGCTGCGACTCCGTGAGCGCGTAGTCCGCGATCACGGCCTCACGATCGGCGCCGACGGCCGAGAGCGCCAGAGCGACGGTCACCCCGGTGCGGTCCTTGCCGACCGTGCAGTGCACGAGCGTCGGCTCCCCCGCCGCGATGACGCGGATGGCGTCGACCAGGCGCTCGCCGCTCTCCTCGAGAAGGTGCAGGTAGAGATCGTCGAGGCTCGTGTCCGATTCGAAGAAGGAGCGGACCGAACCCAGGAACAGCGGAAGGTGCGTGGTAGCCGGCCCCTCGATCTCGGTGGGCTCCGCCGCGACCTCCTCCCCGTCGCGAAGATCGACGATGTGCCGCACGCTCGACCGCACTGCCGCCGCGCCGGCGGTGGTCGCCCCGGACAGCTGGCCCGACCGCAGCAGCACGCCGGAGCGGATGCGACCGCCCGTCGCCGGGATGCCGCCGACGTCGCGGACGTTCGTGACGCCCTCGACGTCGAGGATCGTCATGCCTGGGCCTGCGGAGTGCGGGGCGGCACCGGGTAGCGGCCGGCGATCACGATGCGGTTGAACGCATTGATGGACACGCACGCCCAGCTCAGAGCGGCGTACTCCTTCTCGGTGAAGACGCTTCCGACGAGGTCGTACACCTCGTCGGAGATGCCGTCCTCGGCGATGAACGTGAACGCCTCCGCGAGTTCGAGCGCCGCGCGCTCCCGCTCGCTGAACACACCGCTCTCGCGCCACGACGGGATCTGGGTGAGCGTGTCGGTGTCGATGCCCGCCGCAACGGCCCTGTCGACATGGATCCGGGTGCAGTAGCTGCACCCGTTCAGCTGCGAGCAGTGGATCATGACGATCTCCTTGAGGCGATCGTCGATGCCGTTGGCCGCGCAGATCTCGCCCACCGTCTTCGAGAAGGCGTCCAGCGCCTGGTAGGCGGTCGGCTCGGTCTTGGACAGGTGCACGCGCGTCTCGCTCATGACTCCATGCTATTCGGCCGGGGGCCTCGTGGCCCGAGAGGGCGCGATATCAGAGCGAATGCAAACTGCCAACCCAAGTCCGAGAATTATGTACATAAGTTACGGCGCGAGTCCGAAATCACTTGTCATGATGCTCTCGCATTTCTCCGGCGTCCCCGCAAGGGCGCAGAATGTGGACGTGGCGATCGACATCAGCGAGTTCAGCTATCTTCCCGCACAGGCCGATGCGCTCGGCGTTCCGCTTCCGGAAACACAGCGCCTCAGCCTCCCCCTCGATGACGGACGCACCCTGAGCGCCCTGCGCTTCGGGACGGAGCCTCCGCGCGTCACGCTCCTGCACGGGGCGGGGCTGAACGCCCACACCTGGGACACGACCGCCCTCGCCCTCGGGCAGCCGCTGCTCGCGATCGACCTCGCCGGACACGGCGACTCCTCCTGGCGGGACGACGTCGACTACACGCCGCGCACGCTCGCCCGCGATGTCGCGGCGGCGCTCGAGGCCTGGACCGCCGCGCCGCAGATCGTCGTCGGGCAGTCGCTCGGCGGCCTCACCGGCGCCGCACTGGCCGCCTCCCGACCCGACCTCGTCGCCGAGCTCGTGATCGTCGACATCACTCCCGGCATCGATGTGACCGCGGGACCCGCCGCGCTGCGCGAGTTCTACGCCGGTCCCACCGACTTCGCGACCCGCGACGAGCTCGTCGACAAGGCGATGTCGCTCGGCTTCGGCGGCAACCGCGCCGAGACCGAGCGCGGCGTGTTCCTCAACACCCGCGTGCGCCCGGACGGACGCGTGGAGTGGAAGCACCACTTCGCCCACCTCGCCGCCCAGGCGCTGGCCGCCCACGATGCCGGCTCCGCGACCGCGCCGTCGGTCCTGCACGAGACGGGGTGGGACGACCTGGCCGGGGTCAGCGCCCCGATCACCCTGGTCCGCGCCGAGCGGGGATTCGTCAGCGCCGCGGATGCGGCCGAGCTGCAGCGGCGCGTGCCCTCCGCCCGCGTCGTGGTCCTGGACGCGACGCACAATGTCCAGGAGACCGCGCCGGTCCTCCTGGCCTCCCTCATCGAATCGGCATCCTCCGCTCGCGGAATATGACGTTCCGTTCCACACCCGACCCGCACCCCGCCACGCATCTCTAGGCTCGATCCGACGGCACACAGCAAATGCCGCACCGAGAGGAAACGCCCATGTTCCGACGCACCCGACGTCTCGCGCTGATCTCCGCGCTCGCGGCCACCGCCGTGATCCTGAGCGCCTGCTCCGGCACCCCCGACCAGGCGCCGTCCAGCGCACCGAGCTCGCCCGACCCCGACGCGACCCTGCACGTCGGCCTCGTCCTCGAGCCGACCAACCTCGACATCCGCCACACCAGTGGCGCCGCGCTCGAGCAGATCCTCATCGACAACATCTACGAGGGCCTGGTCAGCCGAACGCAGGACAACGAGGTCGAAGGGCGTCTCGCCTCCGACTACGAGGTGTCCGACGACGGCCTCACCTACACGTTCAGCCTGAGCGACGGGATCGTGTTCCACGACGGCACCCCGCTCACGTCGGCCGATGTCGTCTCCTCGTACGAGACCGTGCGCACCGACAAGACCGTGCAGGGCAACGCCGAGTTCGCCGCCGTCACGTCGATCACCGCACCCGACGCGACCACGGTGAAGATCGTGCTCTCCGAGCCGAACCAGAACTTCCTCTTCGCACTGACCGGTCCCGCCGGCCTGGTGTTCAAGACCGGCGACAAGACCGATCTGAAGACGGCGGAGAACGGCACCGGGCCGTTCACGCTCACGCGCTGGAACACCGGCAGCAGCATCACCTTCGCGCGCAACGACGACTACTGGGGCGAGGCGGCCGGCGTCGCGCAGGTCGAGTTCCAGTACATCCCCGACTTCACGGCGGGCGTCAACGCGGCCCTCGCCCACGACGTCGACGTGCTCACCGCCGTGGACCCGAACCTCGCATCGCAGCTCGAGGGCGACTTCACCCTGACGAAGGGACGCACGACCGACAAGGCGACGCTCGCCTTCAACAACAAGAAGGCTCCGCTGGACGACGTGCGCGTGCGCGAAGCGCTGCGACTCGCGATCGACCACGAGGGCCTGATCGAGGCCGTCGGCGCCGGAACGACCCTGTACGGTCCGATCCCCGAGCTCGACCCGGGCTACGAAGATCTGTCGGACGTGATCTCCTACGACCCGGAGAAGGCCAAGTCGCTCCTGGCCGAGGCCGGTCAGGAAGACCTGGAGCTGACCCTCACGATCCCCTCGTTCTACGGCACGACGGTCCCGAAGGTGCTGATCTCCGACTTCAAGAAGGTCGGCGTGACGCTCGACGTCAACTCGGTCGAGTTCCCCACCTGGCTGGAGGACGTGTACACCAACCACGACTACGACCTGAGCTTCGTGCTCCACGTCGAGCCGCGCGACTTCGGCAACTTCGCCAACCCGGACTACTACTTCGGCTACGACAACGCGAAGGTCCAGGACCTGTACGCGAAGGCGCTGGAGGAGGTCGACCCGGACAAGTCCGCGGATCTCCTCGCGCAGGCTGCCCGCATCGTGTCGGAGGACCACGCCGCGGACTGGCTGTACAACGGCGAGACCATCACCGCGGTGAGCCCGATCGTCTCCGGGTTCCCGGAGGACTCGATCAACTCGCGCATCAACCTGGCCGACGTCACCGTCTCCGCTGAGAAGTAACGAGCGGTCACCCCTTCGTGATCCGCTACGCGCTCGTCCGAGGAGCCCTGCTCATCGCAGGGCTCCTCGTGTCGAGCGTCCTCATCTTCCTCACGCTGCGCGTCTTCCCCGGTGACGTCGCGCAGCTGATCGCCGGCACCCAGGCCTCCCCCGCCGAAGTCGATGCGCTTCGCGAGTCGCTCGGCCTGAACCGCCCCCTGCTCACGCAGTACACCGACTGGATCGGCGGGATCTTCCGCGGTGACCTCGGAACGTCGCAGCTGTCGGGCGCCTCGGTCGGTGCGGAGCTGTTGCTCAAGGCTCAGGTGACCGTGCCCCTGGGGATCATGGCCCTGCTCATCGCCGTGATCATCGCTGTGCCGTTCGGCATCCTCGCCGCCCTCCTGCGCAACCGGCGGGGCGGCACCGCACTCAGCGTGGGCGCGCAGGCCCTGGCCGCCGTGCCCGTGGTCTGGGCGGGCATGATGCTCATCGTCGTGTTCTCGGTCTGGCTCGGCTGGCTGCCACCGCAGGGCTTCCCGCGCACCGGCTGGTCGACCCCGGGCAAGGCCATCGAGTCGCTGCTGCTCCCCGCGCTGACGATCGGCATCGTCGAGGGTGCGATGCTGATGCGATTCGTCCGCAGTGCGACCCTGCAGGCCGCCGGACAGGACTTCGTCCGCACCGCCGCCGCGAAGGGACTCACCCGCACGCGCGCCCTCATCCAGCACGGCATCCCCGCCGTCGGCCTCTCGATCATCACGGTGCTCGGACTCCAGGTCGCCGGGATCATCGTGGGATCGGTCGTGATCGAGCAGCTCTTCACCCTCCCCGGCATCGGACGGATGCTGGTCGCCGACGTCGGGACCCGCGACCTCATCAAGGTGCAGAGCGAGCTGCTCGTGCTCACCGGATTCGTGTTGATCGTGGGCTTCGTGGTCGACCTCCTGCACCGCGCCATCGACCCTCGACAGCGGGAGGCCGCATGACTCCGCGCTGGCTCGGCAGGCTCTGGAGCACGGCCACGGGGCGCTTCGGGATCATCGTCATCGCCGTGATCGTCCTCGCCGCGATCGTGTCGCTGTTCTGGACGCCCTTCGACCCGCAGGCATCCGACATCGGCGACCGCTGGCTCCCGCCGAGCTGGCCGCATCTCCTCGGCACCGACGACACCGGCCGCGACATCCTCAGCCTGCTGATGGCCGGCGCGCGGACGACCGTCTTCGTGAGCATCGGCGCCGGCATCGTGGCGACCGTCGTCGGCATCGCCCTCGCCGCCCTGGGCGCACTCACCGCCCGCTGGATGCGGGAGACGGTCGCCGTGCTCGTCGACATCCTGATCGCCTTCCCCGTGCTGCTGATCGCGATGATGATCTCCTCGGTGTGGGGCGGCTCGCTCTGGGTCGTGATCTGGGCCGTCGGGATCGGCTTCGGCGTGAACATCGCCCGCGTCACGCGCCCGGAGCTGCGTCGCGTGCAGCAGAGCGACTTCGTGCTCGCCGCCCGCGCGTCCGGCCTCACGCCCACGCAGAACCTCGTGCGGCACCTGCTCCCCAACGTCGCTCCGGTGTTCATCGTGCAGCTGTCGTGGTCGATGGCCGTGGCCGTCCTCGCCGAGGCCGGCCTGTCGTACCTGGGCTTCGGCGCCTCGGTCGTGGATCCCAGCTGGGGTCTGCTGCTCGCCGACCTGCAGCGGTACATCGGGGTGCATCCGCTGTCGGTGATCTGGCCCGGCCTCACCATCACGATCACGGTGCTCGCACTGAACCTGCTGGGCGACGGGCTGCGCGAGGCGACCGACCCGACCCTGCGCCACCGCGCCGCCGAGATCCACACCCCGGCGGTGGTCGCATGAGTCTCTCCGTGCAGGATCTCGTGATCGAGATCGATGGACGCCGGGTGGTCGACGGCGTCTCCTTCGAGGTGCCGGACGGCGCGCGCCTGGGCCTGATCGGCGAGTCGGGGTCGGGCAAGTCGCTCACCGCCCTCGCGGTCCTCGGGCTCCTCCCCGACGGCGCGACCGCGAGCGGCAGCATCCGCTGGAACGGCACCGAGCTGATCGGGATGCCGGATCGTGAACTGGCGCAGCTGCGCGGCGACGACATCGGGATCGTGTTCCAGGAGCCGCGCACGGCCCTGAACCCCATCCGCACGGTCGGGCGGCAGATCGCGGAGTCGATCCGGATCCACGAGGGGATCGGCCGCCGCGAGGCGAGGGAGCGCGCGATCGCCGAGGCGGCCCGCGTGCGGCTGCCCGATCCGGAGTCGATCGTGGACCGGTATCCGCACCAGCTCTCCGGCGGTCAGCGGCAGCGTGTCGCGATCGCGATGGCGCTCGCGTGCCGCCCGAAGCTGCTGATCGCCGACGAGCCGACGACGGCCCTCGACGTCACGATCCAGGCCGAGATCCTCTCGCTGCTGCTCGCCCTCGTCGCCGACGAGGGCATGTCCCTGGTGTTCATCACCCACGACCTCGCCGTCCTCGCGCAGGTCGCCACCGAGGGCGTGGTGCTCGAGCACGGGCGGGTCGTGGAAGCGGCACCCGTGTCGCGGCTCCTGTCCGCGCCGACATCGCCGATCACCCAGGGGCTGCTGCGTGACGCGACGGCGACCCTCTGGCGTCCGGACGGAGGAGTCGCATGACCCTGATCGAGGCCCGGGGACTCGGGCGCGACTTCTTCGCCCCCCAGCGGACCACGTTCGCGCGCGCGCGCACCCAGACGGCACTGTCACCGACCGACCTCGACATCGTCGAGGGCTCATCCGTCGGCATCATCGGCGAATCCGGTTCCGGCAAGTCCACGCTGGTGCGGCTGCTGCTGGGGCTCGACCGGCCGACCACCGGGACCGTGAGCATCGACGGGCGACGGGTGGACGCCGCGGCCTCCGCGAAGTCGCTGCACTGGCTGCGCCGCGAGACCGGCCTGGTGTTCCAGGACCCCTACGCGTCCCTCGACCCGAGGATGACGGCCGGACAGATCGTGGGCGAACCCCTGTGGGCCCTGGACATCCCGGGCGACCGCCGGGCCCGCGTGCACGAGGTGCTCGCCCAGGTCGGCCTGGAGCCGGAGATGGCCGACCGCTACCCGCATGAGTTCTCCGGAGGGCAGCGGCAGCGCATCGCCCTCGCGCGGGCGATCGTGCACCGCCCCCGCATCCTTGTGGGCGACGAGCCGCTGTCGGCGCTCGACGTGACGGTGCGCGCGCAGATCCTCGAGCTGCTGATCGAGCTGCGGCGGACGACGGATCTCACCCTGGTGCTGGTGTCGCACGACATCGGCGTGGTGCAGAACCTGTGCGACACCGTCATGGTCATGAAGGACGGCCACGTCGTCGAGCGCGGCTCCACTCAGGATGTGCTCCTGCGCCCCGCCCACGAATACACGAAGACGCTGCTCGCCGCGATCCCGGTCATCCCCGGCAGCCCCGGTCGCTGAGCGACCGCCACCCGACCACCGGTCGTTGAGCGAGCGCCAGCGAGACGAAACGTCCCGTCAGCGGCGTGCCCCGAAGAGGCTCCCCCGACGTCGCCCGGTCGGCTTGAGCACGCGCCGCATGTACACGGTGCCCAGCTCCCGACCGAACTTGTAGCCGACGCGCCCCATCCGTCCCGCCTCGACGAACCCGAGCTTCGCGTGCAGGCGCACCGATGCCTCGGCGCCGCTGTCGCTGATGACCGCGACCATCTCGCGGAGGCCGATCTGCTCGCAGGCGTCGATCAGCGCCTGCAGGAGCGCGGCGCCGAGCCCCTTGCCTCCCGCGCCCGGTCCGAGATAGATGGAGTCCTCGACCGTGTACTTGTAGGCGTTCTTCCCCGCCCAGGGCTGAGCGAGCGCGTACCCGATGACCACCCCGGCGGGCGACACCGCGACGAGGAACGGCAGCCCCAGCCGCGTGAGCAGCGCGTACTTGTCCCGCCAGTACGGGATGCTGCTGCGCCGTTCGTCGAGCGTGACGGCGGAGTTGCTCACGAAGTGGTTGTAGATCTCGCGGATGTGCGGGAGATCCGCCGGCCGCGCTGCGCGGATCGTGTACGAGAACACCTCGGGCGCCGATGCGGGCCGCAGGTGGCGCGGCAGGACGCGGCGACGGTCCCCCGGCTCGAACTGCATGCGCTCAGCTTAGAGACGGAGCGGGCTCGCCTTCCACTCTCCAGTCGACCGGATCGGCGCCCTGCTCCGCGAGCAGCGCGTTCGCGCGGGAGAACGGGCAGGAGCCGAAGAACCCGCGACGGGCCGAGAGCGGAGACGGATGGGCCGAGGCGATGATCGGCGTCTCGCCGAGCAGCGGCTGCAGGTTCGCGGCATCCTTTCCCCACAGGATCGCGACGAGCGGCTGGTCGCGGGCCACGAGCGTGCGGATCGCGAGCTCGGTGACCTTCTCCCACCCCCACCCGCGGTGCGAGGCGGCGGCACCGGAACGCACCGTGAGGACACGGTTCAGCAGCAGCACGCCCTGGTCGCTCCACGCGGTGAGATCGCCGTGCGGAGCGGGCGGGATCCCCAGATCGCTCTCGCGCTCCTTGTAGATGTTGGAGAGGCTGCGCGGCAGCGGGCGCACCTCGCGGGCGACCGCGAACGACAGGCCGATGGGGTGCCCCGGCGTCGGGTACGGATCCTGCCCGGTGATGAGCACCCGCACATCCGCCAACGGCCGCTGGAACGCCCGGAGCACGTTCTCCCCGGCGGGCAGATAGCCGTGCCCTGCCTCCTGCTCGGCGCGGAGTCGCTCACCGAGCTCGGTGACCACGTCCTGCACCGGCGCGAGGGCTTCCGCCCACCCGGCGTCGATCCGGCCGTCCGCGGCGAGCTGGGCCAGGGACTGCGCCATCGTCAGTCGATCGAGCGCACACGCAGCGGTCCGCGAGCGAGCAGGTGCTGGGCCGACTGTGCGACGGGACGCATCGTGATCAGGTCGAGGTTGACGTGGGCCGGCGACTCCAGCGCGTACGCGATCACGTCGGCCACGTCGTCGGCCACGAGAGGAGCCTCGACTCCCGCGTAGACGGCCTCGGCGGCGACGGAGTCCCCACCCAGGCGGTTGAGCGTGAACTCCTCCGTGTGCACCATGCCCGGAGCGACCTCGACGACGCGGATCGGCTCGCCGTTGAGCTCCTGGCGGAGGACCTTCACCAGCATCCCCTCGGCCGCCTTCGCCGCGTTGTACCCGCCGCCGCCCGCGTACGCCGACTGCGCCGCCGTGGAGGTGACGAAGATCGTGTCCGCGTGGCCGTCGACCTCCGCCGCACGACGCAGCAGGGGAAGCAGGCCGGCGACCAGACGCTGGCTCGCCAGGACGTTCGCGTCGAACATCCACTGCCAGTCCTCGGTGGAGGCGTCCTCGATCCGGTCGGTGCCGCGGGCGCCGCCCGCCACCTGCACCAGCGCGTGCACCGGCCCCGACGCCGCGAGTTCGCCGATGAGCGCCTCGACGGCCGCGGCATCCGTCAGGTCGCATGCGATCGCGGATGCTCCGGTCTCCGCGGCGAGCGCCGACAGCCGATCCTCGCGTCGGGCGACCCCGACGACATCCCATCCCCGAGCGCGGAGCGCACGCACCGTCGCTGCGCCGATGCCGGAACTCGCACCTGTCACCACTGCACGTCTGTTCACCATGCCTCCACCGTACGATGTTCCCCGCGGAATGCAGAGTCCCGCACGGGGCTGTCGCAGATCCGCTCAGCCCCGTGTTTCCGGGGCTGAGCTGTGTTACGTCACATTTCCCGACTGTTGTTGACAAGGGACGATGTTCCGTACTCTCGCTGCAACGGCATCCGCCACCCGACCTTCCGACCACTCCTGGGGGAAACACATGTCCGCACCCGAGTCCTGGCGCTTCGAGACCAAGCAGATCCACTCGGGCGCTGCCCCCGACCCGGTCACCAAGGCCCGCGCCACGCCGATCTACCAGACCACGTCCTACGTGTTCGACAGCGCGGACCACGCGGCGAACCTCTTCGCCCTCGCGGAGTTCGGCAACATCTACACCCGCATCCAGAACCCGACGCAGGATGTGCTGGAGCAGCGTCTCGCCGCCCTCGAAGGCGGCACCGGTGCCCTCGTCCTCGCCAGCGGCCAGGCGGCCTCGACGTTCGCGATCCTGAACATCGCGCAGGCCGGTGACCACTTCGTCGCCTCGAGCTCGATCTACGGCGGCACGTACAACCTCTTCAAGTACACGCTCGCGAAGCTCGGCATCGAGGTCACGTTCGTCGAGAACCAGGACGACCCCGAGGAGTGGCGCCGCGCCGTCCGCCCGAACACGAAGCTGTTCTTCGCGGAGACCATCGGCAACCCGCAGATCAACATCCTCGACATCCGCGCGGTCTCCGACATCGCGCACGAGAACGGCGTGCCGCTCATCGTCGACAACACGATCGCCACCCCGTACCTGATCCGCCCGTTCGAGTTCGGCGCCGACATCGTCGTGCACTCGGTCACCAAGTTCCTCGGCGGCCACGGCACCACCATCGGCGGCGCGATCATCGACGGCGGCACCTTCGAGTGGTCGAAGAACGTCGACACCTTCCCGGGCCTCACGGTTCCGGACCCCTCGTACCACGGCGCGAGCTACACCGCCGCCGTCGGCGACCCGCTTGCGTACATCATCAAGGCCCGCGTGCAGCTGCTCCGCGACCTCGGCTCGGCGATCGCCCCGCAGAGCGCGTGGAACCTCATCCAGGGCATCGAGACGCTGTCGCTGCGCATCGAGCGCCACGTGCAGAACGCCCAGGAGATCGCCGAGTGGCTCGACGGCCGCGACGACGTCGCGACGGTGAACTACTCGGGTCTGCCCTCCTCGCCCTGGTACGCCAAGGCCAACGAGTACGCTCCCCGGGGCGTCGGCGCGGTGCTGTCGTTCGAGCTCAAGGGCGGCGTGGAGGCCGGCCGCGAGTTCGTCAACAGCCTGTCGCTGTTCAGCCACCTCGCCAACATCGGCGACGTGCGCTCGCTCGTCATCCACCCGGCGTCGACCACGCACGCGCAGCTCACTCCCGAGCAGCAGCTCACGGCCGGTGTCACCCCGGGCCTCGTGCGCCTCTCGGTCGGCATCGAGAACATCGAGGACCTCAAGGCCGATCTCGACCAGGCTCTCGCCGCCGCTCGCGCCGTCTCGGAGGCCGCACGCGCCTGACGCGCCTGACCACCACGAGGATGCCCCGGACCGAAAGGTCCGGGGCATCCTCGTGTCCGCCGGGGGCTCCCTCATCCGGCCGACCCACAGGCTGTTCCCTCCACAATGGAACTCCCGCCGTGAGGAGTGCATGATCGACGTCGAACAACGACCGCCGCGGCTCCGGCGAACCACGACGCGTCATGCCAGACGACTCGCGGTCGCCGCCGTCGTGATGCTGGTCGTGGTCATCTGCGGATGGGTGCCCGGCGTCGTCGGCACGGCGGTCGCCGCCGCCCTCCCCTGGCTCGGCCTGCTCCTCCTCGCGATGATGGTCACGGCGCTGTTCCTCGCCCGTCGGGTGATCGTGCTCATCCTGGTTCCCGCCCTGCTCTGGTTCCTCGCGATGTCGCCGGCGCTTCCCACATTCCCCGCTCCTGCCGGCTCGGCGTCCGCCTCGGCCTCCCCCCTCACGGTCGTGAGTCAGAACGTCCGCGCGCGCTCCGGTGGCGCTGCCGCATCCGCGACCGCGCTCGCCGAGAGCGGCGCCGACGTGATCGCGCTGACCGAGCTCGACGGCGACAGCCTCGCCGCCGCGAGCGAGGTGCTCGCCGAGGAGTACCCGCACTCGTTCACGGTCGGCACCGTCGCCGTGTGGAGCCGCTATCCGCTCACCGACGCCGAGCCGCTCACGCTCGGCCTCAGCTGGAAGCGCGCCCTCCGCGTCGAGGTGCAGACGCCCACGGCACCCGTCGCCGTCTACGTGCTGCATGCCGCGTCCGTCCGCCCCGGCCATCAGCAGGATCGCGACACGATGCTGGGCGGCATCGCCGAGCAGGTCGCGGCCGACCCCGCCGACGCGCTCATCGTCGTCGGCGACTTCAACGCGCCATCGACCGACCCGGCACTGGCGGCACTGCGCGCGGAGGCCGACTGGGTCCGACCGACCGACGGATCCCTGGGATTCACGTGGCCGGTGGCGTTCCCCCTGGTCCGGATCGATCAGGTCTTCGTCCGCGGACTCGACGTGATCACCTCGAGCACGATGCGCGCCGGGCACAGCGATCACCTCGCCACGGTGACGCGGGTGCGCTGAGAGACGCACCGCGACGCGCCCGAGAGGCCGACACCGGGTCGTAACCTGCCGCCGCAGGCTCCTCCGCCAGGCGAGAATGGAGACATGGACTGGCAGACGACCTCCGAGGACACGGTGCCGTCGGCGCCCGTGACGGAGGCCGACGTCCGGCTGCTCCGTGCCCGCCCACCCGCGACGGGTGCCTGGCGCGACGGCGACCCCGTCGGCGGCCGGCGCTTCGCCGCGTTCGGCGCGTTCGCGACCGAGAGCGGCGCCGAGCTGCCCGGCATCCGGATCGCCTACGAGTCGTGGGGCGAGCTGAACGCCGCCCGCGACAACGCCGTCCTGGTGCTGCACGCCCTCACCGGCGACAGCCACGTGCGCGGCGCCGCCGGATCCGGCCACCCGACCGTGGGGTGGTGGGAGGACATCACCGGTCCCGGCGCCCCGCTCGACACCGACCGCTGGTTCGTGATCGCCCCGAACATGCTCGGCGGTTGCCAGGGGTCCACGGGGCCGGCGAGCGTCGCCCCCGACGGCTACGAATGGGCCTCGCGCTTCCCGTACCTGACCATCCGCGACCAGGTCACTGCGCAGGTGCGCCTCGCCGACGCCCTCGGCATCGACAGCTGGGCAGCGGTCATCGGCGGTTCCATGGGCGGAATGCACGCCCTGGAGTGGGCGGTGATGCAGCCCGAACGCGTGCAGCGGCTGGCCGTCCTCTCGTCGCCCCCGGTCACGACGGCCGACCAGATCGCCCTCAACACGGTGCAGCTGGAGACGATCCGGATGGATCCGCGTTTCCAGGGCGGCGAGTACTACGACCTCGGCGACGGCGACGGCCCCCATCGCGGGCTCGCGCTCGCGCGCCGCATGGCGCTGCTGAACTACCGCAGCCCGATCGAGCTCAACCAGCGCTTCCAACGGTCCTGGCAGTCGGATGTGTCGCCGCTCGGTCATGGCGGACGTTTCGCGGTGGAGTCGTACCTCGACTTCCACGGCAACAAGTTCACCCGACGATTCGACGCGAACAGCTACATCACGCTCGTAGAGGCCATGAACTCGCACGACGTCGGTCGCGGACGCGGCGGTGTCGAGGAGGCCCTGCACGCCGTCACCGCCACCACGCTCGTGCTCGGCATCGACAGCGACCGCCTGTTCCCCGTCGACGGGCAGCAGCGCATCGCCCGCAGCATCCCTCACGTGATCGACGACGAGGCCGTGGTCCTCACCAGCGACTTCGGACACGACGGCTTCCTCATCGAGACGGATGCCGTCGGCTCGAACCTCCGTCGACTGCTCGAGAGCTGAGCCGCACCGCACGAAGCCCCGCCGGACGGAGACGCGCCGCTCAGTCGGCGACGAACCGCCAGGGCAGTGCACCCGCTTCGAGGCGCCCCTGCTCCCAGGCGAACGCGCGACCGGCTTCCGTCTCGAGCACCCTCGTCTGGAACAGCTGCGCCGACCCGCCGGACGACAGCGCGGACGCCGCGTCGGTGAAGGCGGAGAGCTGATGCAGCGTGATCCACGTGGGCGGATACAGCGTCCACTCCCCCGCGCCGTGACGCGCCAGGGCTTCGGCGGGAGTCGTCCAGGTCAGCTCCGCCACCTCGTCGGCGGACGGCACGGGCTCCCCGTCCGGCGCCTCCGCCAGGAAGAACCAGGTGCGGATCCGGGTGGGGGCTTCGCTCGGCGGCCGCCACTCCGACAGCACCACCGGATCATCGACCACGAGTCCGACCTCCTCGAAGGTCTCCCGGATCGCCGCGCGGCGCGCGTCCTCGACCTCGTCGTCGCCCGCACGGCGGTCGCTCGGCTCGACCTTGCCGCCCGGGAAGACCCAGGCGTCGGCGAACGACCCGCGATCGGGCCGACGCATCAGCAGCACCTCGAAGCCCGCCGGGGCGGGGCGCAGCAGCACGGCGGTGCCGGCGACGGGGAGGGACGGCTCTGAGGCGCTCACCCCGTCACTCTACGACGCGGTGTGCCCCACCGCTGCGGGACGGCGCGCCTCGACCCGATAGGACAGCAGCGCGATGAGCAGGCCGGCGATGGCCAGGACCGCCCCGGTCCACGCGGGCGCCGTGAAGCCCCAGCCGACGGCGATCACGATGCCACCGAGGAAGGCACCGAGGCTGTTCCCGATGTTGAGGGCGGAGTGGTTCATCGCCGCGGCGATCGACTGGTTGTCGCCGGCGACGTCCATGAGACGCGTCTGGATCGTCGGACTCAGCACCGAGGAGACGAAGCCGACCACGACCACGAGGAAGCCGAGGCTCACGATCCAGAAGGACAGCAGCGCGAGCGACGCGAACACCAGCGCCATCGCCGCGAGCCCGAACAGCAGCGTACGACGCAGGTCGATGTCGGCCAGGTGCCCGCCGACCAGGTTTCCGGCCGTCATGCCGATGCCCATCAGCACGAGGATGATCGGCACGACCCATTCGGGCGACCCGGCGACCTCCGTCACCAGCGGGGCGATGTAGCTGTAGACGGCGAAGAAGCCGCCGAAGCCGATTGCGCCGACGCCCAGGGTGAACCACACCTGCGGGAAGCGGAACACCCGCAGCTCCTGCCGCATCGTGCGACCGGGGTCACCAGGGTGCTCCGGCACGAACAGGGCGATGCAGAGCGTGGCGAGGGCGAACACGATCGCCACGACGGCGAAGGCCGCGCGCCAGCCCCATTCCTGCCCGAGGAAGGTGCCCAGCGGCACACCGACGACGTTCGCCACCGTAAGGCCGGTGAGGATGAAGGCCACGCCCTTGGCGCGGTTGCCCGGTCCCATGACGTCGGCCGCGACGAGGGCGCCGATGCCGAAGTAGGCGCCGTGCGGAAGCCCGGCGAGGAAGCGGGAGGCGGCGACGAGCTCGAAGGTCGGCAGGATCACGGTAAGCGCGTTGAACAGGGTCAGCGCCAGCGCGAGCACGATCATCACCCGATGCCGCGGATAGCGTGCGACGAACCCGGCGATGGTCGGGGCGCCGACCACCACGCCGAGGGCATACAGCGAGATCAGCCAGCCGGCCTGGCTCAGCGCCTCTTCCTGGCTGGTCGCCCAGAGCGAGGGCAGCAGGTCGGCGGCGATGTTGGGCAGCAGGCCCATGACCACGAACTCGGTCATGCCGATGCCGAAGCTGCCTATGGCGAGAGAGAGGAGCGCCCTCTTCGCCGCACCCCTCGATTCCGTCGAGGGATTCACCGGATCAGCTTAGCGGTCGTCGGAGTGGTCGATGACCGCTCCGGCGCGGTCGCGCCCCATGAAGACGTCGATCTCGTCCTGCCGCTCGACCTGGAACCCGTGGCGCTCGTAGAGCCGGCGCGCGGGGCTGCCCTGGAGCACGTTGAGCCGGTAGCGCCGGGACTCGTCGAGCAGCATCGCCAGGACGCGACCGCCCACACCACGGCCCTGCTGCGCAGTCGCGATGTAGAAGTGCTCGAGCCAATGCGCCTCGCCCTCGCGACGGAGGGCCACGGAGCCGCTGTCCTCGCCGTCGACGAGGATGATCCGGGTGTCCGCCGGGTCGAACGCGTCCCGGAACCTCTGCCGCACGCGGATGTCGTCGTAGCGTCCGAGCCGCTCCAGATCGGGACGGAGGACGATCGCGCGGAGCTCCGCGATCCACTCGACGTCGTCGGCGACCGCCGGACGGAGCGCGACGTGCGCAGGAGCGCGGAGGTCAGTCACCGGACTCGTCGATCGCCGCCTCCAGGCGCTCGATCTTCGCGTCGAGCTCGCCCGAGTAGCCGGGGCGGATGTCGGCCTTGAGCACGAGCGAGACCCGGGAGCCGAACGGCATGACGGCCTCGGTGGCGCGCTTCACGACGTCCATGACCGTGTCCCAGTCCGGTCCCTCGATCTCGGTGAACATGCTCGTGGTGCGGTGCGGCAGGCCCGACTCGCGCACCACGCGCACGGCGGCGGCCACCGCGTCGTGCACGGAGGCGTCGGTGCGCTCGGCACCGTCGGCGGGGGTGCCGCTCGGGGCGACGGAGAAGGCGATCAGCATGGGTTCACTCCCTGGTTTTCGGATGACGGGTGGCCGGCACGCGCACGAGAGCGCGGACTCCGACCACGAGAAGGACGAGGAGGAGGACGTTGCGCACGGTGAGCACCGCGACGGCGAGCGCATCGGCGCGCAGCAGGGCGTCGTAGCCCAGCGGGTACACGAGACAGGTCAACAGGCACAGCGCCAGCACGAGGACCGCCGGTGTGCGCGCCCGCACCCGATCCAGCACGAGCCACAGGATGACCGGGGCGATGAGCCAGGTCTGGAACTGCGGGGAGCCGACCTTGTTGGTGACGATGAGCAGCGCCACCAGGGTGAGCGCCAGGGGCGGGAACAGTCGCGGGAAGGTGGCACCGCGCATCGCCTTCACCGCCCCGACGGCCGTGACCGCCAGCACCGAGAGCGCCATCAGCGGGGTGAGCGCTGCGGCCACGGCGTCCACTCCGGGCGCGGTGATCTGGAAGGTCAGGATCTCGAAGCTGTACTCGATCCGGGCGGCTCCGGCGACGGCGAGCCAGAGGAACGGCGTCGCCGCCACGGCCTCGATCTGCAGCCCTCGACCGGTCTGCTCGGTCAGGAATCCGAGGATCTCGGTGTCCGCCCCGAGCAGGAGGAGCAGCGCGATCACGCCTCCCGAGACGATCACGGCGGTGAGCAGCATCCGGAAGCGCGCGCGCGCGGCCACCACCGCGGCGAGGAGGAGCGCTCCGGGCCAGATCTTGATCCAGGCGCCGATCGTCAGCAGTGCGGCGGCGACGGCCGGCCGCGAGACGAGCCAGAGTCCGCCGATCACGGCGATGGGCACCGTGATCGCATCGATCCGGTACAGCGCGATGGGTCCGAGCAGCAGCAGCGCGGCGCACCAGAACCAGGCCGCCATCCGTCGCGCGTGAGACGGCGAGCGCCCGACGAGCACGCCGAACGCGACGGCGTCGAGGATGACGACCAGCACGGCCCATCCCACCAGGTATGCGCTCGAGACCCCGAGCAGCGGCACCAGCGGCGCCGAGAGTCCCGACGCGAGCAGCATCGGCACCAGGGCGAGCTGCGGATACACCCAGGTCTCCGTGATGCCCACGATCGGTCCCCCGCCGAGCGCCGTCGACGCCCAGGGCTCGTAGACCAGGACGACGTCGCCCATCGGCTGGCTCGGATACACCCAGCCCAGCCAGGCGGTGACCAGATGCACGAGCAGGAACGCGCTCCACAGCACGACCACTCCGGTCATCGACCTGCGAGTCACGCCAGGACGCTCTCGATCGCGGACGGGAGGGCTTCCGCCACGTCCAGCGCGACGATCGGATGGCCCGGTCCGCCGTCGAGCACGCCCGCGGCGATCCGGGCGGCATGTCCGTGCAGCCACGCGCCGGCGGCGGCGGCCTCGCTGAGAGAAGCATCCGGATTGGCGGCGAGCACCGCGCCGAGCACGCCCGCGAGCACGTCTCCCGTGCCTGCGGTCGCCAGCCACCCGGTTCCGGCCTCGACGGCCAGAACGGCTCCGTCGGGGGCGGCGATGAGCGTGCGCGCGCCCTTGAGCAGCACGGTTCCACCGATCTTCGCGGCGACCTGTCGTGCGGCATCGGCTCGGGCGTCGTCGGCTCGGGCGTCGTCGGTCGACGACACCCGGAGCCGCTCCTGCAGGCGTGCGAATTCCCGGGCGTGGGGCGTCACCAGGAACGGCGCGCGTGCCCCGGGCGCGAGGTCCAGCGCCCCCGCGTCGATGACCACCGGCGCGCTGCCGGCGAGGATCTCGCGAAGCGCGACGCCCTCCGCATCCGAGCGGTCCGCCGGATCCGTGCCGGAGCCGATCACCCAGGCGTCCACGCGCGAGCGCCCGGCATCCGCCCCGACGACTGTCTCCGGGCGACGGGCGAGCACGGCGTCGGCGACCCGCTCCGCTCCGACGTACCGGACGAATCCCGCCCCCGACCGCCACGCGGCCTCGACCCCGAGCACGGCCGCGCCCGGATACGCCGGCGATCCGGTGCGCAGGGCGACGACGCCGCGGGCGTACTTGTCGTCCTCCGCGGTCGGCGCACGGAACAACCGCGCCGTGTCGCTGCGGGTCCACTCGCGCACCTCGAACATGACTCCACGTTAGTGCGACGGCCCGTGGTGCACCTGCGCGGAGGTAGCGTCGAACGGTGAGTCTTCTCTTCTCCCCGCTGAGCATCCGTTCCGTCACGTTCCGCAACCGCCTCTGGGTCTCGCCGATGTGCATGTACAGCGCCGTCGACGGTGTCGTGCAGGAATGGCATCACACCCACCTGGCTCAGTTCGCCTCCGGCGGCGCGGGTCTCATCGTGGCGGAGGCGACGGCGGTCGTCCCCGAGGGCCGGATCTCGCCCCGTGACGTCGGCCTCTGGAACGACGAGCAGCGCGACGCCTGGGTGCCGATCGTCCGGGCGATCCACGACCGCAGTGCGCACGCCGGCATCCAGCTCGCCCATGCCGGGCGCAAGGCGTCGACCTGGTGGCCGTGGGCGGCGGAGCGCGGCTCGGTTCCGACGTCCGAGGGCGGATGGACCACCACCGCCCCCTCGGCGGTCGCGTTCGACGGCTTCGATGAGCCGGTCGCCCTCGACGCCGCCGGCATCGACCGCGTGGTCGAGGGATTCGCCGCGTCGGCGCGACGGGCGCTCGACGCCGGATTCGACGTGCTGGAGATCCACGGCGCGCACGGCTATCTGCTGCATCAGTTCCTCTCGCCGTTGTCGAACCTGCGCGACGACGAGTACGGCGGGTCCCTGGAGAACCGCGCCCGACTGCTCCTCCGCGTCGTGGACGCCGTCCGCGATGCCGCCGGCGCCGGCGTGCCGCTGTTCGTGCGCATCTCGGCGACCGACCACGCGGAGGGCGGTTTCACGCCGGAGGAGGCGTCCGTCGTCGCCGAGTGGGCGGTGCAGCACGGCGCGGACCTGATCGACGTCTCCAGCGGCGGCCTGGTCGCGCATCAGCGGATCAGTGTGTTCCCGGGCTACCAGGTGCCGCTCGCGGAGACCGTGCGTCGGGGCGGCCGCATCCCGGTGTCGGCGGTCGGGCTCATCACCGCCTCCGCGCAGGCCGAGCAGGTCCTCGTGGAGGGAGCGGCGGATGCGGTCTTCGCCGGACGGGAATGGCTGCGCGACCCGCACTTCGCCCTCCGCGCCGCGCACGAGCTGGGCGCCGAGGTGGCGTGGCCGCCGCAGTACGAGCGGGCACGTCCGCGCTGACCGCTCGCCGCACGCGGAAGGCCGCCGATCCCGCGAGGGTTCGGCGGCCTTCCGGTCCGTGCGGCGGGTCAGCGTCCGCGGAAGCGACGCGTCGCGTCCTGCACCTCGCCGACCAGCTCCTCGAGGATGTCCTCGAGGAACAGCACCGCGGTGGTGTTGCCCTGGCCGTCGCGCACCTTGGCCAGGTGGCGACCGGCGCGCCGCATCACCGCGAGGGCGTCCTCGAGGTCCGTGTCCTCCTGGACGGGGACCATGTGGTGGATGCGCTTGGCCGGGATCGGCTCGATCATCTTGGTCTCGGCATCCGGACCCTCGGACGCGCGGAGGATGTCCTTCAGGTGCACGTAGCCGATCGGCACGCCCTCGTCGTCGACGATCACGTAGCGCGAGAACCCGTAGCGCGCGACGGCCTTCTCGATGTCGTCCGGAGTGGTGGACTGCGGCAGCGTCACCAGGTCTCCCAGGGGCACCGCCACGTCCCGCGCCTTCTTGTCGGTGAACTCCACGGCCGCGGCGACGGTTCCGGCGGTGTCCATCAGCAGACCCTCGCGGCGCGACTGGCTGACGATGGTCGCCACCTCGTCGAGCGTGAACGTCGACGCCGCCTCGTTCTTCGGCTCCACACGGAACAGGCGCAGCACGCCGTTGGCCGCCGCGTTGAGCACCCAGATCACCGGCATGAACACCTTCGACACCCACACCAGCGGCGGGGCCAGGATCAGCACCGCGCGATCCGGCACCGAGAACGCGAGGTTCTTCGGCACCATCTCGCCGAACACCACGTGCAGGAACGACACGATCAGCAGGGCGATCGCGAACGACACCGCGTCGACGGCGCCGTCCGGCCATCCCAGCGCGTGCAGCGGCACGGCCAGCAGGTGGTGGATGGCGGGCTCGGAGACGTTCAGGATCAGCAGCGAGCAGATCGTGATGCCGAGTTGCGACGTCGCGAGCATCAGCGTCGCGTGCTCCATCGCGTACAGGGCGGTCTTGGCGGCGCGCGAGCCCTGATCGGCTCGCGGCTCGATCTGCGACCGGCGCGCGGAGATGACGGCGAACTCGCCGCCGACGAAGAAGGCGTTCGCGACCAGGAGCACGACGAGCCAGGCGAGTCCACCCCAATCGTTCATCGGGTGACCTCCTCTTCGCCGTCGAGGGGTCTCGGGACGTAGCGGACCCGATCGACGCGTCGACCGTCCATCCGCACGACCTGCAGGATGCCGCTGTCCAACGGCACCTCGTCGCCGACCAGCGGGACGCGCTCGAGCACGCTCATGACGTATCCGCCGACCGTGTCGTACACATCGCCCTCCGGGACCTCGACGCCGGCGCGACGGCGCACCTCGTCCGGTCGCAGCTCCGCGGGGAACGTGATCCCCTCGCGGTTGCGGATGACGCCGGCCCTGGTGCGGTCGTGCTCGTCGGACACCTCACCGACGAGTTCCTCCACGAGGTCCTCCAGCGTCACGAGTCCTGCGGTTCCGCCGTACTCGTCGACGACGATGGCGAGCTGGTAGCCGCGAGCGCGGAGCTCGGCGATCAGGTTGTCGACGTGCGCCGTCTCGGGAACGCGGAGCGGCTCGGTGGCCAGGGCACCGACCGGGACCTCGGTGCGACGCTCACGCGGCACCGAGATCGCCGCCTTCAGGTGCACGACGCCCATGATGTCGTCGAGGTCCTCGTCGTAGACCGGGAACCGGCTGTGGCCGGTGCGCCGGGCGAGCTGGATCACGTCGTCCGCGGAGTCCCCGGCGGCGATCGCGTGCATGCTCGGTCGAGCGGTCATCACGTCGTCGGCGGTGAGCCGCGAGAACATCAGGGTGCGATCGAGCAGCGAGGCGGTGTCGGCCTCCAGCAGCCCCGCGTTGGCGGAGCGGCGGACCAGCGACGACAGCTCCTCCGCGCTCCGGGCGCCGGAGAGCTCCTCCTTCGGCTCGATCCCCATGCCGCGCAGCACGCCGTTGGCGCTGCCGTTGAGCACCACGACCGCGGGCTTGAACACGGTGGTGAACGCGATCTGGAACGGGATGACGAGCTTCGCGGTGGCCAGCGGCAGTGCGAGGGCGAAGTTCTTGGGGACGAGCTCGCCGAGGATCATCGAGAGCACGGTCGCCACGAACATCGCCACGACCGTCGCGATCGGGGCGATCGCCGCGTCCGGGATGCTCCACGCGTGGAGCGTGGGTCGGAGGAGGTTCGACAGCGCCGGCTCCATCGTGTAACCGGTGAGCAGCGTCGTCAGCGTGATGCCGAGCTGTGCGGCCGAGAGATGCGTCGACGTGTGCTTGAGAGCGCTGATCGTGAGCGAGAGCCGCGATTCACCGCGGGCCTGCCTTGCTTCGAGGTCGGCGCGGTCGAGATTGACCAGCGCGAACTCGCTCGCGACGAAGAGACCGGTGCCGACCGTGAGCAGGAGCCCCACGCCCAACATGATGTAGTCCATCAGCGGTTCCCCTCCGAGGAGAGAGGCGGACAGTGGGGCGATGTTCTACAACTGGGAGGGTCGTCCATTATGCGGATGATTGTACAGAACACGACTGGGTGCGCGCTCGTGATCACCAGCTGACGGGCAGGGCCTTCCCCTCCTCGTATCCGGCGGCCGACTGGAGGCCCACCAGGGCACGATCGTGGAACTGCGGCACCGAGGACGCACCCGCGTAGGTGAAGGACGAGCGCACACCCGACGTGATCATGTCGAGCAGGTCCTCCACACCGGGTCGGAGCGGGTCGAGGTAGATCTTCGACGAGGAGATGCCCTCCGCGAAGAGCTCCTTGCGCGCGCGCTCGTAGGCGTCCAGTCGTCCGAACCGCGCCTGCACCGCCTTGGTCGAGGCCATGCCCCAGGACTCCTTGAACAGACGCCCCTCCGTGTCGCGCTGCAGCTCGCCCGGTGCCTCGATCGTGCCGGCGAACCAGGAGCCGACCATGACGGATGCCGCACCGGCGGCGAGGGCGAGTGCGACGTCGCGCGGGTAGCGCACACCGCCGTCGGCCCACACGTGAGCGCCGAGCTCCCGCGCCGCCTGCGCCGTCTCGAGCACGGCCGAGAACTGCGGCCGACCGACCGCGGTCATCATGCGGGTGGTGCACATGGCGCCGGGGCCGACACCGACCTTGAGGATCGAGGCGCCGGCGTCGACCAGATCCGCGACGCCGTCGGCGGTGACGATGTTGCCCGCCACGATCGGCAGGCCGAGGTCGAGCTCGGACACGGCGCGCAGCGCCCGCAGCATGCCCTCCTGGTGGCCGTGGGCGGTGTCGACGACGAGCACGTCGACACCGGCTCCCGCGAGCGCCTTCGCCTTCGCGGCGACGTCGCCGTTGATCCCCACCGCCGCGGCGACCGCCAGCCGGCCGTCCGCGTCGAGAGCCGGGCGGTAGAGGCTCGACCGCAGCGCGCTGCGGGCGCTCAGGGTGCCGACGAGGTGCCCGTGCCGGACGACCGTCACCATCTCGACGCCGGCGTCGGTGATGACGTCGAACGCGTGGCGCTCCGATCCGATGTCGTCCGCATCGATCGCCGGAGTGCCGCGGTGCACGAGGTCGCCCAGCTGCGCATCCGGCAGCGCGGTCGCGAGGCGCACGGCGGGGAGGACGCCCAGGATCCGTCCGACGTCGAACGGCGCCGTACCGTGCGCGACGACGATCCCGTGCCCCGTGGCGGCCGGGAGCAGGCGGAGCGCATCGGCCACGGATGCCTCGGGCGGAAGGACGATCGGCGTGTCCCACAGCACGGGCTGCGCCTTCACCTCGCGGATCGCGGCGTCGAGGTCCTGCAGCGGAAGGTCCTGCGGCAGCACGCCGAGGGCGCCGCGCCGCGCGAGCACGGCCGCGATGCGCGGTCCGGTGACCGAGTTCATGTTCGCGGCGACGATGGGCAGCGTGGCCGGAGTGCCGTCGAGGGGTGCGAGGTCGACCTGGAGACGACTCGTGACGGCGGATCGGCGCGGCACCAGGAAGACGTCCGAATAGGTCAGATCGACGGTCGGCTGCGCTCCAGAGAACTCCATGTCTCCACGGTACTCAGATCGCGACGCCGTGGGCGCATGGCTTCGACGATTCCCCGAGCGAAACACGTTAGGCTTGTTGGTCGAGAGTGTGCGGATCCGAACGCATCCTGCGAAGACGTCCGCACCAGAGAGCTTCAGCGATGAAAGAGGGCGATCGAGCGTGTCGAACCAGGTGACCGGCGTCAACGGCGACGGGGGGTTCGGAGCCAATTCCTGGCTCGTCGAAGAGCTCTACGAGCAGTTCAAGGTGAACCGCGACTCCGTCGACAAGGAGTGGTGGCCGATCCTGGAGAAGTACCACTCCGAGGCCGCCGCCGGCGCGACCGCCGCACCGTCCGCCGCGGTCGACCAGCAGGCGCACCCCGTGACGGCGCCGATCCCCGTGATCGGCTCGCAGCCGGTGGCGCGCACGACGGCCAAGCCCGCCGCCGCCGCCCCGATCCCCGCTCAGGCCCCGAAGCCCGCTCCGAAGGCGGAGCCGAAGGAAGCCCCGGAGACCGTCGAAGAGGACAAGGTCACTCCGCTGCGCGGGCTGCCGAAGACCCTCGCCGCGAACATGGACGAGTCGCTCACCGTCCCGACCGCGACCAGCGTCCGCACGGTTCCGGCGAAGCTGATGATCGACAACCGCATCGTCATCAACAACCACATGGCCCGTACGCGCGGCGGCAAGATCAGCTTCACCCACCTGATCGGCTGGGCGCTCATCCGCACCCTCGACGAGTTCCGCAGCCAGAACGTGTTCTACGCCGAGGTCGACGGCAAGCCCTCGGTGGTCGCACCCGCCCACGTCAACCTGGGCATCGCGATCGACCTGCCCAAGCCCGACGGCACCCGCGCCCTCATGGTGCCCAGCATCAAGCGCGCCGACACCATGACCTTCACCGAGTACCTCAGCGCGTACGAGGACCTGGTCACCCGCGCCCGCGGCAACAAGCTCACGGCCGGCGACTTCCAGGGCACCACCGTGTCGCTCACGAACCCGGGCGGCATCGGCACCGTGCACTCCGTGCCGCGTCTGATGAAGGGCCAGGGCTGCATCATCGGCGCCGGCGCCCTCGAGTACCCGGCCGAGTTCCAGGGCGCCAGCGCGAAGACGCTGAACGAGCTGGCGATCGGCAAGACCATCACGCTCACCAGCACCTACGACCACCGCGTCATCCAGGGTGCGGGCTCCGGCGAGTTCCTCAAGAAGGTGCACGAGCTGCTCATCGGGCAGCGCGGCTTCTACGACGACATCTTCGCCGCGCTCCGCATCCCCTACGCGCCGATCCGCTGGAACCCCGACATCGCGGTCGACCTCGCCGAGCGCGTCGACAAGCAGTCCCGCGTGCAGGAGCTCATCAACTCCTTCCGCGTGCGCGGCCACCTGATGGCCGACATCGACCCGCTCGAGTACGTGCAGCGCTCGCACCCCGACCTCGAGATCGAGAGCCACGGACTCACCTTCTGGGACCTGGACCGCGAGTTCGTCACCGGTGGCTTCGGCGGCCGGCGCGTCGCGAAGCTCCGCGACATCCTCGGTGTGCTCCGCGACTCCTACTGCCGCACGCTCGGCATCGAGTACATGCACATCCAGGACCCGGAGCAGCGCCGCTGGTTCCAGGAGAAGGTGGAGGTCAAGTACCAGAAGCCCGGCCACGACGAACAGCTGCGCGTGCTGCGCAAGCTGAACGAGGCCGAGGCCTTCGAGACCTTCCTGCAGACGAAGTTCGTCGGACAGAAGCGGTTCTCGCTCGAGGGCGGCGAGTCGCTGATCCCGCTGCTCGACGAGATCCTCCAGGGCGCGGCCACCGCCGGCCTCGAGGGCGCCGCGATCGGCATGGCCCACCGCGGCCGCCTGAACGTGCTGACCAACATCGCCGGCAAGACCTACGGCCAGGTGTTCCGCGAGTTCGAGGGCACGCAGACCCCCGGCAACCAGCGCGGCTCCGGCGACGTGAAGTATCACCTCGGCACCGAGGGAACGTTCGTCGCCGACGACAAGTCCGAGCTGCCGGTCTACCTCGCCGCCAACCCCTCGCACCTCGAGACGGTCGACGGCGTGCTGGAGGGCATCGTCCGCGCCAAGCAGGACCGGAAGCCGATCGGCACCTTCGCCTGGCTGCCGATCCTCGTCCACGGCGACGCCGCCTTCGCCGGACAGGGCGTCGTGGTCGAGACGCTGCAGATGTCGCAGCTGCGCGGCTACCGTACCGGTGGCACGATCCACGTGGTCGTGAACAACCAGGTCGGCTTCACCACCACCCCGAACGACGCCCGCACCTCGATCTACGCGACCGACGTCGCCAAGACCATCCAGGCGCCGGTGTTCCACGTGAACGGCGACGACCCCGAGGCCGTGATCCACGTGGCCCAGCTCGCGTTCGAGTACCGCGAGCGCTTCCACCGCGACGTCGTGATCGACCTGGTCTGCTACCGCCGACGCGGTCACAACGAGGGCGACGACCCCTCGATGACGCAGCCGCTGATGACCGACCTGATCCAGGCGAAGCGCTCCGTCCGCCGTCTGTACACGGAGTCGCTCGTCGGCCGCGGTGACATCACCGAGCAGGAGTACGACGAGGCCAAGGCCGACTTCCAGAACCGCCTGGAGATCGCCTTCGCCGAGACGCACGCCGCGGAGACCGGTGCCACGCCGATCGCGCCCGAGCTGCCTCCGATCGACGAGCAGGTCGGCGCTCCCGACGTGACGGGCGTGCCGAACGAGGTCATCCAGCTCATCGGCGACGCGTTCGTGAACAAGCCCGAGGGCTTCACGGTGCACCCGAAGATCCAGCAGCTGCTGGAGAAGCGCCTCGACATGAGCCGCAACGGCGGCATCGATTGGGGCTTCGGCGAGCTGCTCGCCTTCGGCTCGCTCCTCGTCGAGGGCACTCCGGTGCGTCTCGCCGGGCAGGACGCCCGTCGCGGCACCTTCGTGCAGCGCCACGCGACCCTGCACGACCGCGCCAACGGTCAGGAGTGGCTGCCGCTCTCGAACCTGTCCGATGCGCAGGGCCGCTTCTTCGTCTACGACTCGCTGCTCAGCGAGTACGCCGCCCTCGGCTTCGAGTACGGCTACTCCGTGGAGGCGCCCGAGGCACTCGTGCTCTGGGAGGCGCAGTTCGGCGACTTCGTCAACGGCGCCCAGTCGGTCATCGACGAGTACATCTCCGCGGCCGAGCAGAAGTGGGGCCAGCAGTCCAGCGTGACCCTGCTGCTCCCCCACGGCTACGAGGGCCAGGGGCCGGACCACTCGTCCGCCCGCATCGAGCGTTTCCTCCAGCTGTGCGCGCAGGACAACATGATCGTCTCGCGGCCGTCGACCCCGGCGTCGTACTTCCACCTGCTGCGCCGCCAGGCCTACGCGCGCCCGCGCAAGCCGCTGATCGTCTTCACCCCGAAGGCGATGCTGCGTCTGCGCGGCGCGACCAGCCCGGTCGAGGACTTCACGCAGGGCCGGTTCGAGCCGGTCATCGACGACCACCGCGGGCTCGACCGCGCCGCCGTCAAGCGCGTGCTCGTGCACTCGGGCAAGGTGCACTGGGACCTGCGGGCCGAGCTCGAGAAGAACCCGAACCCCGAGGTCGCCCTCGTCCGGCTCGAGCAGCTCTACCCGACGCCGATCGACGAACTCAAGGCCATCACGGACTCGTACCCGAACGCAGAACTCGTCTGGGTGCAGGAAGAGCCGGAGAACCAGGGCGCCTGGCCGTTCCTGGCGCTGGCCTTCGCCGATGTCCCCGGCGACCGCGCGTTCCGTCCGGTGTCGCGTCCGGCCTCCGCGTCGCCCGCGACCGGATCCTCGAAGGTCCACGCGGCCGAGCAGGCGGCTCTCATCCGTTCGGCCGTCACCATCGACTGATCGTCCACAGACGAACGGGCGTCGCGACCTCGGTCGCGACGCCCGTTCTCGTGTCAGTGGTCGTGGATCAGATGCTCACCCCGCGACGAGCGGCGTCCGCACCAGGCGCAGATCGGAGCTCAGCTCCGCCCGAGCGCGCTCTCGCGCTGCGGAGTCCGCACCCGCCGCCTCGAGCACCAAGAGCGCCGCCCCCAGCACGGGCGGGGCATCCACGATCTCCAGGCGCGCCGCGGGCGCGTGCTCGCGCAGACCCGCGCGGATGCCGTCGAGCAGGAGGGGATCCCTCCCCCTCGCCACGCCGCCGCCGAACAGCACGGGCACGTCCGCTTCCCGGAGGTCGAGACGGGTCACGCACGCGCGTACGAACGCGACGACCTCGTCGGCCTGCTGCTGCACGACGACCCGGGCGACCGCATCACCTGCGGCCGCGGCCTCGAACAGCACGGGCGCGAGCGTGGCGAAGCTCTGACCGGGGCGCCGCCCGAGATGCACGTCTTCGATGAGTGCCGCGACGGTGGGCGTGCCCGCCGCGTCCAGGAGCAGATCGACCAGCGCGGTCTGCGGTCCTCGACCGTCCTCCGCGCGTGCGGCGTGCCACACCACGGCATCGCCCAGCTCGGCGCCGCCTCCCCAGTCGCCCGACAGCGGTCCGAGTGCGGGGAAGCGCACCTCGGCCCCATCGGCGCGGATGCCGATCGCGTTCATGCCGGTGCCGCAGATGACCGCGATGGCGTCGGGCGCATCGGTCCCGGCCCGCAGCAGTGCGTGCAGATCGTTCTCGATCACGGCGCCGTCCGCCCAGGGCAGCGCGGAGATCGCGTCGCGGAAGGCGGCGATCTCCTCGGCGAGGTCGAGGCCGGAGAGGTAGAGCCCGACCTCGGCGAGGTCACGGGGATCGCGGTCTCCGAGCGCCCGACGCACGAGGTCGTCGATCACCCGGACGGACACGTCGAGCCCGTCGATCTGCGGGCTGGAACCCGGGCCGCGCTCCCAGGCCAGCACGACGCCGGTGGTGTCGAGCAGCACGACGTCGGTCTTCGACCCGCCTCCGTCGACGGCGAGGACGAGCCCCGCCGGCGCGGTCACGCCCACTCCAGGAAGCGCGCGTTGGCGGACAGCAGCAGGTCGGTGAGCTTCTCGGCGCGCTCGTGCTGCAGCACCAGCGGGTGCGCGCGCATCGCCCGGAGCACCCGGTCGCGCCCGCCGCCGATCGCCGCGTCCAGCGCGAGGCGCTCGTAGCCCGCGACGGCGCTGATGAGGCCGCTGATGTCGTCGGGCAGAGCGGCGACGGGCTCCGCGACGAACCGGCCGTCGACGTGCCGGGCCGGTACCTCGATCACGTGGTCGTCCGGGAGGAAGGGCAGCACGCCGTCGTTGCGCAGGTTGACCACGCGCGGCACATCCGTCCCGCCGCGGATCGCGATCAGCAGCTCGATGGCCGCCTCGGAGTAGAACGCGCCACCGCGCTGCTCGAGGATCGCCGGCTTGGTGTCGACGCTCGGGTCGGCGTACAGCCCCAGGAGCTCGTTCTCGATCGCACGCACCTCAGCAGCCCTGGTCGCGTGGTGCCGTTGCTCGTGCAGAACCTCGTCGTGGGCGTAGTAGTAGCGCAGGTAGTACGAGGGGATCACGCCGAGCTGGGCGAGCAGGGCCGGAGCGAGCTCCACCGTGTCCGCCAGCTCGCCGACGCGGGTCTCGAGCGCCGCGGGCAGCCGGTCGACGCCGTCGATGAAGACGCCCCGCTCCCACGTGAGGTGGTTGAGCCCGACGTGGGCCAGCGCGACCCGATCGGGTTCGACTCCGGCCTCCTCCGCGAAGCGGCGCTGGAACCCGATCGCGACGTTGCACAGGCCGACGGCACGGTGCCCCGCCTGCAGGAGGGCACGGGTGACGATGCCGACGGGGTTCGTGAAGTCCACGATCCACGCATCGGGCTTGGCGTGCTGACGGACGACGTCCGCGATGCGGAGCACCACCGGGACGGTGCGCAGCGCCTTCGCGAGTCCGCCCGGCCCCGTCGTCTCCTGACCGATGCAGTCGACGTCGTGCGGCCAGCTCTCATCCTGTTCGCGCGCGTCCTGACCGCCGACACGGAGCTGGATGAGGACGGCGTCCGCGTCGCTCACCCCCGCGACCAGATCCTCGGTCGTGATCAGCCGCGCGGGGTGCCCGCCGCGGGCGAGCATGCGACGCGACACCGCGCCGACGAGCTCCAGGCGCGTGGGATCCGTGTCGACGAGCACCAGCTCCTCGATGGGGAGCTCACGCTGCAGGCGGATGAACCCGTCGATCAGCTCCGGCGTGTAGGTCGATCCTCCGCCGACGATGGCGAGTTTCATCTGGTCTCCTTGTTTCTGGATGTCATCCGCCCCGAGAGGGCGTCAGTCGGTGGGTATGCGATCTTCGAGAATCGTGCGGATCTGGTCGACGAGCAGTCGGCGCGCGCCGACGAGGACGGCGCTCTCCCCCGTGCCACTCAGTCGGACCTCGGGAACAGGTCTCTCCTCGCCCGAGGCGCGCTCGGCGACGAGCTCGGCGAGGCGCCGCCCGCCGGCCAGACCCGTGGGCCCGCCGAGCACGATCATGGCGGGGTCGAGCACCACCAGCACCGGCTCGATCGTGAGGGCGATCCGGTCGGCGACGGTGCGCAGGGCGGCGTCGTCCTCGGCGAGGGCGAGGATGCCGCGCGCGTTCGTGCCGTGACCGGCGAGGAGGTCGAGGATCACCTGCGAGCCGAGCAGATCGGTGGTCACGGCACCCGGCTCCCCGGTGCCCGCCGAGACCGTCAGGTAGCCGATCTCGCCCGCGCTGCCATGAGCGCCGCGGTGGATCGTGCCACCGAGGTCGACGCCCACACCGAGGCCGACGCCGACCCAGAGGAAGGCGAAGCTGTCGACCTCCTGCGCCACCCCGACGGCGCGCTCCGCCATCGTGGCGAGGTTCACGTCGTTCTCCAGCGTGACGGAGACGCCGAGCTCGGCCTCGATCCGGGCTCTGGCGCCGAACGCCGGCCACCCGGGGAGGGAGTCGGTCAGCGACAGCGTGTCCTGCCCGCTGCTGACGGCAGCCTGCACGCCGACGGTCACCGCCTCGATCGTGGTGCGGTCGGCGCCGGCCGCGTCACAGGCGGCGTCGATGGCGCGGGCGATGTCCCGCTCGGGCGAGCGCTCCTCGTCACGGACCGGAAGCTCGACGATGGGGTACTCGGTCCCCGCCGCGTCGACCAGCACCGCCTGGATGCTGTCGTCGAGCATGTTCACGGCCACTCCGGCGACCCGGTCGGTCCGCACGCCCCAGCTGACCGCGCTCGGCCCGCGGCTCCCGGCGATCTCGCCGACCGGCAGCACCAGATCCGCACGCTCGAGTCGCGCGATCATCTGGGTCGCCGTCGGCTTCGACATCCCGGACAGCTCGCCCAGGCGCGAACGCGTGAGCGGGCCGTGCTCGAGGATCAGCCGCAGCGCCTCGCGGTCGTTCCTGGTACGCAGCCAGGCCGAGGTTCCCGGATCGATCTGTGACATGGAGGTGTTCCTTCCGCGGCCGGTCAGTGGGTGAGGCCGAGTTCGTTGCGGACTTCGTCGCGGAGGCGGCCGAGGTTGTCGGGTTCCGGGGCGGCGCCGAGGAGGGTCTTGGTGTACTCGTGTTGCGGGTTCAGGATGACCTCGTCCGCGGGACCCCGCTCCACGACATCGCCCTTGTAGAGCACCATGATCTCATCGGAGAAATGCCGGGCCGTGGCCAGATCATGCGTGATGTACAACACGCCCAGGTTCTCCTCGCGTTGCAGGTCCGCGAGCAGGTTCAACACCCCCAACCGGATCGACACGTCCAACATCGATACCGGTTCGTCGGCGACGATGAACCGTGCCCCCGGCGCGAGGGCCCGGGCGATCGCGACACGCTGCCGCTGCCCGCCCGACAACTCGTGCGGGCGCCGCTCCGCGAACGACTCCCCCGGACTCAACCGCACCCGCTCCAGCAACTCGATCGCACGCTCACGCACCTGGGCACGCGACAGCTCCGGGTGGTGCAGACGGATCGGACGCTCCAGGTGATGCACGATCGTGTGGAACGGGTTCAACGACGCGAACGGGTCCTGGAACACCATCTGCACATCCGCGCGATACGCCTCCAACGCCCGCCCCCGCACCCCGGACGCCTTCCCGTCCAACAGGATCTCCCCACTGGTCGGGGTCTCCAACTTCATCAACATCCGCGCGATCGTCGACTTCCCCGACCCCGACTCCCCCACCAACGCGACCGTCTTCCCCGCCTCGATCGTGAACGACACATCCTTCACCGCATGCAGGACACTGGTGCGGAAACCGGAACGCAGATGGAAATCCTTCACCAGATTCCGCGCCTCCAACCGCGCCGTCCCCGGCGTCGCGTTGGCCCCGGTCGTGGTGTTCGCGTTCATCGGACGCCCTCCTGGCTCACACCGGTACGCACGAAGTCGCCCCGCTCCCCCTTCAACGACGGGAAACTCGACAACAACCGCCGCGTGTACTCGTGCTGCGGAGACCGGTAGATCTCCTCCGCCGTGCCCTCCTCCACGATCTGCCCCTGCAACATGATCGCGATCCGATCACTGATCTCGATCAACATCGGCAAATCATGCGTGATGAAGATCACCGCGAACCCCAACTTCTCCCGCAACCGCATGATCTCCCGGATGATGCCCCGCTGCACCACCACATCCAACGCCGTCGTCGGCTCATCCATGATCATCACCTGCGGATCCAACGCCAGAGCCATCGCGATCATCATCCGCTGCCGCATCCCACCCGACAACTCATGCGGGAAACTCGACAGACGATTCGGGTCCACCCCCACCAGCGTCAGCAACTCCTCCGCCCGCGCCGTCTTCGCCTTCTTGCTCATGCCCGGGCGGTGCGTGTCGAAGATGTCGAAGATCTGCGCCTTGACACTGATCACCGGGTTCAACGAGTTCATCGCCCCCTGGAACACCATCGAGATCTTGTCCCACCGGAACGCCCGCAAACCCTCCCCATCCAGACCCACGATGTCGATGTCCTGACCATTCCGGTCATGGAACACGATCTCCCCACCCGTCATCAACGCCGGAGCCTTCAACAACCGGTTCATCCCATACGCCAGAGTCGTCTTCCCACACCCCGACTCCCCCGCCAACCCCAGAATCTCCCCACGATTCAACGTCAACGACACATCCCGCACCGCCCGCACCGGCGGATCCACCTCATACTCGATCGACACATTCCGCGCCGTCAGCACTGCCGTCTTCTCGGTCATGCGACCGCTCCCTCTCCCCCGACACCGCGGCCGGCACGGCGCGCACGGCGCTGCCGTCGAGCGGCCACCGGTGCCAGGCGCAGCTTCGGATTCACGATCTCGTCGATCGCGAAGTTGATCAGAGACAGCGCGGTCCCGATGAGGGCGATGATCAGGCCGGGAGGCACGAACCACCACCAGGCACCGCTGCCGACGGCCTGCCCGGTCTGCGCATCGTTCAGCACGGTGCCGAGCGTGATGGAACCGGTCGGGCCGAGTCCCAGGTAGGAGAGCCCCGCTTCACCGAGCACGGCGAAGATCACGCCGAAGATCAGCTGAGCCGCGAGCAGCGGCACGAGGTTCGGGAGGATCTCGACGAAGATGACCCGCAGCGGACGCTCCCCCGCGACGACGGACGCCGCGACGTAGTCCCTGGTGCGCAGGGACCGGGCGGTCCCACGGAGCACCACGGCGGAACCCGCCCAGCCGGTGATGCCGAGCACGAGCGCCACGAGCAGGGAGCTGCGAGCGAGGTCGCCGAGCCCCTCCGTGTGCTGCACATAGGCCGCGATCACCATCACGAGGGGCAGGCCGGGGATCACGAGCATGATGTTCGTGGCCAGCATCAGCGTCTCGTCGAGGGCGCCCCCGAAGTAACCGGCGAGGACGCCGAACACCAGAGCCAGGAACAGTGCCACGACACCGGCGACCGCGCCGACGAACAGCGAGCCCTGCGTCCCGGTCGCGACCTGGGAGAGCACATCGAAGCCGAGCTTGGTCGTGCCGAGCAGGTGGTCGGGCCCCGGCGGCAGCAGCGGCTCGAAGCTCGCATCGCGGGGGTCGCCGAGCAGCAGCGGTCCGATCAGTCCGAAGAGCACGATCGCGCTCAACAGGATCAGGCCGGTGAGCAGCTTCCCGGACAGACGCGGGAATCCACCGCGCAGACGCGCCGTCCTGGCGACGGCCACCGCGTGCGTGGACTCGGACGGAGAGACGATCAGATCAGCCATCGCGGCGCACCCTCGGGTCGATGAAGCCATAGAGAAGGTCGATGAGGAAGTTGGCTGCCAGCACGGTGAGCGTGATGACGAGGAACACCCCCTGCATCAGGGCGTAGTCGAGGCCCTGGACGGACTGGATCATGAGCTTGCCGAGACCCGGGTAGCTGAACACCTGCTCCGTCACGATCGAGCCCGCCACCACGAAGCCGAGCGCGATCCCGAAGCCGGCGAGGCTGGGGATCGATGCGTTGCGCGCCGCGTAGGCCGTGCGGATGCGGGAGGGACGGAGCCCTTTGGCCTCGGCGGTGAGCACGTAGTCCTCCGCCATCGTCTGCACCATCATGTTCCGCATCCCCAGCAGCCACCCGCCGACCGATGAGATCACGATCGTCGCGGCAGGCAGCAGGGCATGCACGAACGCGCTGGCGAAGAACGCGGGCGTCCACTCCGGCCCTGCCGGGAACTCGAACACGTCGTACCCGCCGATGATGGGCAACAACCCCAACTGCACGGAGAACACCGCGACCAGCACGAGCGCGAGCCAGAAGTACGGGATCGACTGGAGGAACGTGGTGACCGGCACGAGCTGGTCGACCCACGTGCCCCGGAACCAGCCGACCCACGCGCCGGCGATGATCCCGAGGACGAACGAGATGATGGTGGCTGCTCCGACGAGCGTCACCGTCCACGGCAGAGCTGCGGCGATGAGCTCGCCCACCGGGGCCGGGTATCGGGTCGAGGAGACCCCGAGATCACCGTGCAGCAACCGGCCCCAGTAGGCGAGGTACTGATCCCACAGTGTCGATCCCTTCTCCGCTCCGAGGATCGAGGTGATCGCCTTGATCGTCTCCTCGGACAGCGGCCTGCCTCCGTTCGCACGCCGGAGCTTGCCCAGCATGATCGCGGCGGGGTCGCCCGGAAGCAGACGCGGGAGCAGGAAGTTGAGGGAGATCGCGGCCCACAGCGTGATGATGTAGAACGCGACGCGGCGCATCCAGAACTTCACGAGCCTCTCCTCTCGCTGGATCGAACCATGGGTGCCGGCCTTACTTCTTCACGGGGCGCAGGTGGGTGAGGATGACCGCCGATGCGGTCGACAGGTACGGCAGCGGAGCCGCGTACATGTCGTCCTCGCTGGGCCAGCCGGTGAAGTCCGCCGTGTTGAAGAACGACTGGGACGCGTTCAGGACCACCGGGATGTACGGCAGGTCGCGGGCGATCTCGGTCTGCACCGTCGCATACGCCTGCTTCTTGATCGCCTCGTCCTGCGTCGCGCCCGCCTTCTTCACGGCGTCATCGACGATCGGGTTCGTGTACCGCGCGTAGTTCTGCCCCTTGGTGGGCTCCGCACCGACCTTCGCACTCGCCGTCGTGGTGAAGTACTGGTCGTAGTTGGAGTAGGGATCGGCCACCAGCGACTGCGTGATGCCGTAGAGCGCGAGCTGGAACTCACCGGTCGAGATCGGCGTCCAGTACTCGGCCTCGGACACCGTCCGTGCGTTGACGCGGATGCCGGCCTTCGCCGCCTGTGCGCTGATGAGCTTGGCCGCGTCGTTGTAGTCGGTCCAGCCGTCGGGCGAGAACAGGTCGAGCTCGATGGCCGTGCCGTCCTTGCCGTAGAAGCCGTCATCGCCCTTGGTGTAGCCGGCGGCTTCGAGGATGCCCTCCGCGGACGCGGCGTCCGCGGACTGCGGGCTGACCGCCAGCGACTCGTCGCTCAGCCACTTCTCGTCCCGCGGCAGCAGCGCGAAGCTGGGCGAGGCCTCGCCGGAGAGACCGGCGAACGCCTTGCTGCTGATGGCGCTGCGGTCGATCGCGACGTTGAGGGCCTGACGGACGGCCGGGTCGGTCTGCGCGCCCGCGCACCCCATCGAGGTGTCGGAGCACGTCATGATCACGGTCGGGTCCTGCTGCTGGTTCATCGTGCTGATCTTCCCGTTGGCCGTGACGCCGTCGGGGTTCGCGATGAACTGGCCGACCCAGTCGAGCTTGCCGGTCTTCAGCAGGTCCTCGGAGGACTGGTTGGAGTCGATGCCGATGTCCTGCACCTCCTTGATCTCCGGCGCGCCGTCGCGGAAGAGCGGGTTCGCCTCCAGGGTGTACGCGGCGTCGGTGAACGACTTGAGCGTGTACGGTCCGGAGCCGATGGGCTTCGGGTTCGTCTCCGTCATGTAGTCGTCGATCTCGGACCAGATGTGCTTCGGGATGATCCAGGTGGAGCCGAGGATCAGCGACGTGGCCGTGAACTTGGCCGAGGAGTAGGTGACGACGACGGTGGTGTCGTCGGTCGCGTCCGCGGAGACCATGTCGGGATCGAGGTTCGAGCCGTAGCCGAGGCTGAACGCGACGTCTTCGGCCGTGAGGTCCTCGCCGTCGCTCCACTTCAGGTCGGGCTTGATCGTGATCGTCAGCACCGTCCCGTCCTCGTTGAACGCGTACGAGTCGCCGAGCATCCCGACGGGGGCCTCATCCGAGAGCTGGTTGAAGAAGAACAGCGGCTCGTAGATGGCCCCGAAGGTCATGTGCGTCGCCGTGTCGACCGCGAACGGGTTGAAGTTGTTCGTGATCGGAGTCATCGACCCTGACCACATGCGGAGCGGGCGATCACCACCGGATGAGCTGCCACCGGGTGTGCAGCCGGCCAATGCCAGGGCGAGTGCTGCGGCACCGGCGACGAGAGGAAGGGTCTTCCTCCAGCGGTTGTCGTGCATGGGAACCTCGTCTCAAGAGCTTCATTGCGGAAGTCGAGCAGGGCGGACAGGCGTCCGCTCTGAAGGCGAGGTTATAGTAAAGGCTCTTTCTAGTAAAGAGGTTTCTAGTTATTTGATGCGCACACGAAAGCAGCCCCGCGCAGAGGCGCGAGGCTGCGTTTCGTCGGACGTGCGTGGTCGCCGACGCGCGGCGGGCACCGACCGCTCAGTACCAGATGTCCAGCGAGGGTGCGGGGAACGCGATCAGGGCGCGGTCGAGCGCCTCCACGTCCGCGGCATCGGCCGTGATGCGCCCCGCCCCGTGCAGCGTCGAGGCCCGCACGCCGCCCGCGTACAGCGAGGAGAGCGCCGACACATCGAGAGTGATGTCCACCGCAGCGCCGGCCGCCTCCTCGACCGTGGCCACACCGGAGTCGTCGACGCGGAGTCGCCAGTCTCCTGCGGCGAAGCCCAGGGAGTCCTCGACGCGGAGGACCGTGTCGAGGGGTGCCGAGTAGCGCCGCGCCGACAGCGCCGTCGGGAGGTCGAGGATCCGCAGCCAGCCGTGGTCATGCACCTCCTGCTTCACGCCTCGGGTGTCGTGCACCAGCCACGGCAGCGGGTCGTCCAGCGGTCGCAGGTCGGCGACCACCTCGTCGACGAGATCGTGCTGCAGCGCGAAGCGCCAGAGCGCGATCCGCGCCTCGACGGTCTCGGCGACGAGCAGCCGGACGTCCATCCGGAACCGGAAGGTGCCACTCGCCTCTCCGACCGTGTAGGCCAGAACGCCGCGCAGCACCCCGTCGTCGTCGAGGTAGCGCACTCCCCTGGCCTGGTCCCGGTCAGGGGTGGGCGACACTCCCGCGTAGCCCTCCCAGCGCCCCTGCCATCCGGGGATCTGTCCGGAGGCGCGCAGCCGGGCTCGTTCGTGGACGGTGCCGAGGTCTGCCGCGAGCGTCGCGCGGTCGACGTATTCGAGGCGACCGGAGGGCGTCGCCCCGCCCCAGCCCGCGCGGCGGGTGTCCACCGTGAGGCGAGCGACGGGGATCGCGGAGCCGAAGCCGTAGCGGCCGTAGATGGTCGCCTCGGAGACCGTGAGCCCCGCGACGGGCACGCCGGCGGATGCGGCAGCCCGCAGCTCGCCCTCGAGCAGCGCGCGGGCGATGCCGCGACGTCGGTGCGTCGCCGCGACCGTGACGACGCTGATCGCCCACATTCCGATCTCGCCGCCGCCCGGGAGGGTGAGCGGAGTCACCCAGCCGTTGGTGGTCGCGACGGGACGTGCGGCCGCCGGTGCGTTCTGCTCGTACACGCCGATGTTGCGGCGGGCGGCGAACGTCTTCCGGACCTGCGCGACGATCTCCTCGCTCGGCTCGGCTCCGAGGAAGCCCCGGTCCACCGCGCGCAGGAACGGCACGGCGCTCGCGTCATCGCTCAGATCGACGACGCGATAGTCGAGCCCGGAGGCGGCCAGTCGTTCCGTCGAGGTGGTGTCTGCGGGCACGTCGCGCGCGTCGGGGAAGCTCATCGCTCCAGCCTACCGACGGGCTCCGACGAAGGTCAGTGCTGCGTCGCCTGGACGGCGCGCAGACGCGCGAAGACCTGGTCGCGCAGCTCCTCGGGAGCGGTCTCCTTGCAGGCGCGGGCGATGACCTCGGTGAGGGTCGTCGCCACGAGGGCCTCGTCACGGCAGGACGGGCAGTGCTCGAGATGCTCGCGGATCTCCGTGTGCTCGGTCTTGCACACCTCGTTGCGGAGGTACTCCTCCAGATCCGAACGGGCTTTGTCGCAGCCGCAGTCGCTCATTTCTTGCTCCTCGTCTCAGCCGCGGCGATGCCCCGCTCGGCGGCGTAATCTGCCAGCAGCTCCCGCAGCATCCGCCTGCCACGATGCAGGCGGCTCATCACGGTGCCGATGGGGGTCTTCATGATGTCGGCGATCTCCTGGTACGCGAAGCCCTCGACATCGGCGAGGTACACCGCGAGCCGGAAGTCCTCCGGCACGGCCTGCAGCGCGTCCTTGACGACCGAGGCCGGCATCCGATCGATCGCCTCGGCCTCGGCCGAACGGCTGTGCGACGCGGTCGTGGACTCCGCCCCGCCGAGCTGCCAGTCCTCGAGCTCGTCGATCGTGCCCTGGAACGGCTCGCGCTGCCGCTTGCGGTAGATGTTGATGTACGTGTTGGTGAGGATCCGGTACAGCCACGCCTTGAGGTTCGTGCCCTGCGAGAACGTGGACCAGGATCCGTACGCCTTCACGAAGGTCTCCTGCACGAGATCGGCGGCGTCCGCCGGATTGCGCGTCATACGCATCGCAGCGGCGTAGAGCTGATCCATGAAGGGGATCGCCTGCTCCTCGAACTCGCGCCGAGGGTCGCTGACGGTGTCTGCGGTTGCGGTGTCATCCATCACCGGCCAGTCTAGGCCGCGGATGTCGATCACCTCGCGCTCCAACGTCGCCGGCATTCTCTCTCCTTCGGGTCAGGAGCCCCGTCTTTCACGTCGAAGCTTCCCGCGTTTACTAAGGTGAGAACCGATGAGCGCTGACAGGTATTCCCCCTCCCGTGTGCAGGGCGCCTATCCCGCGCCCTCGACCGACGTGCCCGTGCACGCGGAGCTCACGATCCCCGGTTCGAAATCGCTGACCAATCGCGAGCTGATCATCGCGGCGATCGCCGACGGTCCCGGCCGGCTGATCGCCCCGCTGCACTCCGACGACTCCGCTCGCATGGTCGATGCGCTGCGCGCTCTCGGCGTCGGCATCGAGGAGGTCGATGCCGGTCACGAGTTCGGCCCCGACCTCGTGATCACCCCCGCGAAGCTCCGCGGCGGCACGACGATCGACTGCGGTCAGGCCGGCACCGTGATGCGCTTCATCGCCCCGCTGGCCGGCCTGGCGGAGCGCGACGTGCACCTCACCGCGCACGAGACGGCGCTGCACCGTCCGATGGGCGGGCTGATCAGCGCCCTCCGCGATCTCGGCGTCGACATCGACGACGAGGGCACCTGGGCGCTCCCCTTCACCATCCGCGGCCACGGCCGCATCCGCGGAGGCCGCGTCGAGATCGACGCCTCCGCATCGAGCCAGTTCGTCTCCGGCCTGCTCCTGGCCGCTCCCCGGTTCGACGTCGGCCTGCACCTCGTGCACGTCGGCGAGCACCTGCCGAGCCTCCCGCACATCGACATGACGATCGAGGCGCTGAGTCGTCGCGGCATCCGGATCGAACGGCCCGCCGTCGGCGAGTGGCTGGTCGAGGCCGGCGTCCCGCGCGCCAAGGAGATCGCGATCGAACCCGATCTGTCGAACGCGGCCCCGTTCCTCGCGGCCACGCTCGTCGCCGGGGGCTCGGTGTCGATCACCGGGTGGCCGGCGCACTCCACGCAGCCCGGCGCCCTGCTCCCCGACATCCTCCAGGCCGCCGGCGCGCACGTCGGCCGGCACGGCGGCACCCTCACGGTGCGCGCGGGTTCCGGCATCCGCGGACTCGACCTCGACCTCTCGGCGGCGAGCGAGCTGACCCCGACCCTCGTCGGCCTGGCGGCGTTCGCGGACTCGCCGACCACCATCCGTGGGATCGGACACATCCGGCTGCACGAGACCGACCGGATCGCGGCCCTGATCGGGAACATCCGTGCGCTCGGCGGCGAAGCCGAGGAGCTGCCGGACGGGCTCCGCATCATCCCGCGGCCCCTGCACGGCGGTGGCTGGGCCGCGCACCACGATCACCGCATGGCCACGACCGGAGCGCTCATCGGACTGCGCGTCCCCGGCGTCGAGATCGACGACATCGGCACCACCGCGAAAACCCTCCCGGAGTTCACGATGCTCTGGGAGCGGATGCTGCGAGGCTGACGGATGAGCTGGCTCGACGACACCGACGACCTCGACGACGACTTCGAGGACTACGACGAGAGCAGCATCAGGACGCGCCCCAATCCGAAGGCGAACCGACCGCGCACCAAGCGCCGGCCCGCCCACGACGACGCGCAGATCGGGCGAGTCCTCGGCGTGGACCGCGGCCGGTACTCGGTGCTCATCGACGAGGACACCCCCGACGAGCGGATGATCACGACGACCAGGGCGCGCGAGCTGCGGCGCATGCCGATCGTGACCGGCGATCAGGCGCGCGTGGTCGGCGACACCTCCGGAGACGAGGGGACCCTGGCCCGCATCGTCGGCATCGTCGAGCGCACCTCCCTTCTCCGTCGCAGCGCCGACGACACCGACCAGGTGGAGCGGGTCATCGTCGCCAACGCGGACCAGATGCTCGTCGTCGTCGCCGCGGCCGATCCCGAACCTCGCGCCCGCCTCGTCGACCGGTACCTCGTGGCCGCGCTCGACGCCGGCATCCGCCCCCTCCTCGTCGTCACCAAGACCGACATCGCGGACCCGACGGAGTTCCTCACCCACTTCGACGGCCTCGATCTGCGGGTGTTCACCAGCGCCCAGGAGGAGATGCCGGTCGAGGAGATCGGGGCGGCGCTCGTCGGCCACTCCACCGTGTTCGTCGGCCACTCCGGAGTCGGCAAGTCCACGCTGGTCAACGCACTCGTCCCGACGGCCGGTCGCGCCACCGGACATGTGAACCAGGTCACCGGTCGCGGCCGCCACACGTCCTCCTCGACGGTCTCGCTGCGCTACGAGGGCCCCGACGGGACCGGCTGGGTGATCGACACCCCGGGTGTGCGCTCCTTCGGACTCGGGCACGTCGATCCGGCCAACATCCTCGCCGCGTTCACTGAGCTCGCCGCCATCGCCGAGAACTGCCCCCGCGGCTGCACGCACCTGGCGGACGCCCCCGACTGCGCCCTCATCGAGGCGGCCGAGAACGGTGAGCTGGGCGAGACCGGCCGCGCGCGACTCGACTCGCTCCAGCGCCTGCTGCAGACGTTCGCCGACAAGGCGGAGCAGGCCCCCGGCCGATAGGCTGGACGCGTGACTCAGCGCCTGGAACCCGGAACCGCAGCCCCCGACTTCTCCCTCCTCGATCAGGACGGGAACACCGTCCGCCTCGCTGATCTGCGTGGCCAGAAGACGGTGCTGTACTTCTACCCGGCCGCGATGACCCCGGGGTGCACCACCGAGGCCTGCGACTTCCGCGACAGCATCTCCTCGCTCCAGGGGGCCGGCTACCGCGTCATCGGGATCTCCCGCGACGAGCCCGCGACGCTCGCGAAGTTCCGCGAGCGCGACGGACTCACCTTCCCGCTGCTGAGCGACCCCGACCACGCGATCCACTCGGCGTACGGGGCATGGGGCGAGAAGATGAACTACGGCAAGGTCGTGGAGGGCGTGATCCGCTCCACTTTCGTCCTCGACGAGGAGGGCACGATCAGCATCGCGCTCTACAACGTCAAGGCGACCGGACACGTCGCGCGGCTGCGCAAGCAGCTCGGCATCGACGCCTGAGCCCCCGCTCCGAGCCCCGCGCGGATCACTCCGCCTGGGGACGTCCGCCCTCCCGGCGCGCGCTCGAGATCAGCAGCGCGAACCCCAGGAGGCCGGGAAGCCCGACTCCGAGGGTGAACGGCCACGAGACGGGCTGCAGCGTGAGCGACGCCAGCGCGAGGGCGACGGCGAGCACCTGGAAGACCACTCCCCCCGAGCGTGCCCAGGAGCGTCCGACGCGCGTGCCGAACGCGAAGGCCAACAGCGCCGCGGCGCCGACGAGCGTGAGCACGATCAGCGCGATCGCCGTGGGCAGCGAGGCGGCGTCACCGGAGCCGAGACCGATGAGCTCGATCCCCGCGAAGACGAGGAGAGCGATGCCCTCGAGAGCGAGCACCGCTGCCGCGGCGAGGGCCAGTCGAGGTGCGCGCACGGTGTCTCCTGGTGATCGAAGGGAGAAGAAAACCCTTGATTTCAGGGTATTCATGTAACAGAATAGAGAAAGTCATGTGCTCCCACAGCGGCGTGGGGCGAGTGTTCGCACTCGCATCACAATTCGCGGGCATCCGTCCGCATCTCAAAAGGGTAGCCGAACCCGATCAGCTACCCGAATCCGAGAAGTCGCATCGCGACATCTCTTGAAATCCACACCGAGGAGCCCCCATGGACTGGCGCGATAAGGCCGCCTGCCTGACTGTCGACCCCGAGCTTTTCTTCCCCGTGGGGAACACCGGCCCGGCCGTCGATCAGATCGAGAAGGCGAAAACCGTCTGCGCCACCTGCACGGTCACCGAGATCTGCCTGCAGTACGCCCTCGAGACCAGCCAGGACTCGGGCGTCTGGGGCGGCCTGTCCGAAGACGAGCGCCGCGCCCTGAAGCGCCGCGCCGCTCGCGCACGCCGCGCCTCCTGAACCTCCGGAAGCGGCCTGAGATCGACTCTCAGGCCGCTTCCGTGTGCTCGGGCCCGTTCCGGCTCAGCGTTCCAGCCAGCGCAGCGGGATGTCGATGACCACCTCGGTGCCCTCGCCGTCGCTGCCGTGCCACTCGATCGTGCCGCCGAGCTCGCCCTGGATGAGCGTGCGGATGATCTGCGTTCCCAGCCCCTGGCCGATCCGCCCCTCGGGGAGACCGAGGCCGGTGTCGCGCACGGTGACCCGGAGGTTCTCCTCGGTGCGCTTGGCATCGATCGTGACGACGCCCTCCTGACCGGCCAGCCCGTGCTCGACGGCGTTGGTGACGACCTCCGTGAGCGCGAGGGCGAGCGGCGTCGCGTACTCGCTCGGAAGCACGCCGAAGCGGCCCGTCGACTGCGTCCGGGCGCGGGTGTTCGGCGCCGAGGCGACCTCCGCGACCAGCTTGAGCACGCGGTGGAAGACCTCGTCGAAATCGACCTTCTGGGTCAGCCCCTGCGCGAGCGTGTCGTGCACCACCGCGATCGCGTCGACGCGGCGCATCGCCTGGGTGAGCGCGTCCCGTGCCTCGTCCGAGTGCGTGCGACGGGCCTGGATCCGCAGCAGGGATGCCACGGTCTGGAGGTTGTTCTTCACCCGGTGGTGGATCTCGCGGATCGTCGCGTCCTTGGTGATGAGCTCCTGCTCCTGGTGGCGCAGCTCCGACACGTCGCGGCACAGCACGATGGCGCCGATGCGCGTCCCGTGGTCCTTGAGCGGGATCGCGCGCAGGGAGACCGTGACGCCCCGCGCTTCTATGTCCGTGCGCCAGGGCGCACGGCCGGTGACCACGACCGGAAGCGACTCGTCGACCTGTCGCGACGGCGGCACGAGGCGGGTCGTGACCTCGGCGAGGGACTCCCCCTCGAGCTCGTCGTCGAAGCCCATCCGGTTGAAGGCGGAGAGCGCGTTCGGGCTGGCGAACGTGCTGATCCCGTCGACGTCGATGCGAATCAGACCGTCCGAGGCCCGCGGCGCGCCGCGGCGCGGCGAGGTCGGGGCTGCGAGATCGGGGAAGCTGCCGTCCGCGATCATCCGGAACAGGTCGTTCGCGCATTCGTCGAACGTGATCTGCTGGCGGGACGGGGTGCGCAGCTCTCCGAGGTTGGTGTGCCGAGTGACCACTCCGATGACGGTGGGAGTGCCGTCGGCGCCGCGGCGCTCGCTCACGATCGGCACGGCGCGCACCCGGGTCGGCGTCTCCTCGAACCAGTCCGGCGACGAGGAGTCGACGATCTCCGCCGACTCGAACGCCCCCTGCACCTGCGTGCGCCACTGCGGTCGCACCCGCTCCCCCACGATGTCGCGGTAGAAGAGCGTCGCAGCCCCGCTCGGTCGCGCGTGGGCGACCGCGATGAAGGAGCCGTCGTCGGTCTGTATCCAGATGACGATGTCGGCGGATGCGAGGTCGGCGAGAAGCTGCCCGTCACCGGCGAGGCGGTGGAGCCATTCGACGTCGCTGTCGGTCAGGAGGCCCTGGGCATGGGCGAGATCGCTGAGGGTTGACACCCCTCCAGCCTACGGTCAGATCCGTCAGAGTATGGCCAGCGAGGTCGCGCGCCAGCGACGATCCATGCCGTCCAGTCGGACGGCCACCGCGCGCGTGCGTCCGGGACCGGCCACCACCACGACGGCTTCGATCACGCCGTCGCGGGGCTCGGTCACCCGGAGCGAGCGGATCTCGAACGTCGGACGCGCCGGCACGATGCCCCGCGCGCTGCGAGCCCTGGCCGAGAGGTTCGCCCGGACGACCAGGCTGCGGAACGCCTCCTCGCTGAACCAGCGGGCCAGCTGGTCGACCTCCCGCACTCCGGCGAGGGCCTCGAGCACTCCCTGAGTGAGACTCCGCAGCAGCGGCGCCGGATCGGGGAGCTCACTGGTCGATGTCGGCTGGGGCGCGAAGTACTCGTGAAGCATCATGGCGGACTCTCGGGTCGGGGCGGGCAGCAGGGCGTCAGTTCACCACCGCCGCTCCCGCCTCCGTGGCGCGATCCGGGAAGTATGTGGATAACTCGTACACGGCGATCCGGGTCGCTTACGCTCGGTCGGATGCACTGGGACCGACTGTTCGAAGACCTCGAAGGCCAGCTGGCGTCGGAGTGGGAAGCCGAGCGCGCCGTGCTCGACGCCGAGTCGGAACGACTGCGCATCGCGGGGCTCGACCTCCGCGCGCGCCTGCGCATGCTCAGCGGCGTCGGCGCAGAGGCCGTGATCGAGCTGCGGACCGGCCGGCGCCTGCCGGTCACCCTGCAGACGCTGGGCGCGGAGTGGCTCGCCGTCGCCTCCCGTGGTGCCGCCGGCGCTCACGTCGCTCCCTCGGCGCTGCTGCTCCCGCTCCGCGCGATCGCGGGCATCGCTGCGGACCACGGCATGATCCTCGCCAGCCTCGACGAACCGGCGTCCGCCGCGCCGTCCCTTCGTGAGCGGATGACGCTCGGTTTCGTCCTGCGCGACCTCGCGCGACGCCGCATCCCGGTGCACATCAGCACGCACGCCGGAGACGACGTCCACGGCACGATCGATCGCGCCGCCGCCGATCACCTCGACCTTGCGGTGCACGATCCCGGGCAGCCCCGCCTCGCCGGGGCGGTTCAGGGATTCCGCATCATCCCGTTCTCATCGCTCGTCGCGGTGCGGACCGCGAGCGATCAGATGCCGTGAGCCGACGACGTCCCCCAGACCTCGGGGAAGCTCGCCAGGTGCGATTCGCGCCACAGGGCCATCCGCCGGGCGATCTCGGATTCCTCGGCCAGATATCCGTCCAGGCTCGACTCCTCCACCCGCCAGCGCGGCGGCGATCCCAGCTGTGCGCCGCGGAGCCGCCCCTCGTGGACGAGCGAGACCACCTCATCGACGCCGATGCTGAGCAGTTCGGCGACCTGCACGGGCGCGAGGAATCGCGGTGCGCGCGAGGAGGGGGCTGGCATGCCCCCATTGTCGCTCCCCGGTCGCGGCACCGTGCCGGCCCTGTGGATAACCCACGGAGGGAGGGACGGATCTCTGTGACGATGTTCGCCATGGCATCCCTCTCCCGACCTCGACGCGCCCTCTGGGGCGACCTCCGCTTCCTCATCGGCATCGCCCTCGTCGCGCTCTCCATCACCTCCGTGTGGTTCATCGTCACGGCCGCCGACGACGCGGCGCCGGTGCTTCAGGCCACGCACACCATCGTGCGGGGAGAGGCCCTGACCTCCGACGACTTCCAGGTGGTCGAGGTGGGTCTGGGCCTGCTGGCCGCCGACTATCTGGGCCCCGGAGATCTGAAGGCCGACCAGATCGCCACGCGCACGCTCGCGAAAGGGGAGATCGTGCCGGCCGCGGCGCTGACCGATGCGGAGCGGAGCCGCAGCACCACCGTCGTCATCGACAGCAGCACCGGCATCCCCGAGGACGTGCAGGCGGGCACCGTGGTCGAGCTGTGGCACGCGCCCCCGATCGACGACGGGAGGTCGCACGACATCCCGCGCATCCTCGTCCTGGAAGCCGTCGTGCGCGACGTGCTCGAACCGGAAGGTGTGCTCGCCGACTCGGGCACCCGCCTGGAGGTCGTGATCGATCGGAGCGATGTCGCCGATGTGCTGGCCGCCGTGACCGGGGGCTCCGCGCTCTCCGTGGTCCCGGTCGGGAGCGGGTCGTGACGGCGGTCGTCGTCGCGATCGCGCAGCCGCGTGCGGGTGAACTCGCCGCCGAGCTCGAGCTCGAGGGCATCAACGTCGTCGGCATCCTCGCCCCGGACCCGTCGACCATCGAGCTGCCGGCGGGCGCCGAGGCGATCGTCCTCCCCGCCGCGCGCGCGGTGCTCACGGCCGAGCTGATCTCCGCGTGCGACCGCGCAGGGGTCCGCATCCTCACCCTCGGCGGTGCGGACAGTCGTCTGCTGGGTCGGCTGGGACTCTCCGCGCCCCTGCCACCCGAGGCCGCCGGGTGGGAGGTCGCCGCCGCACTGGCGTCGAACACGTCCGACACGCCCCGCGGGGCGCCGCGAGAGGCGCATCGCGTCATCGCGGTCTGGGGACCGCACGGCGCTCCCGGTCGTTCCACCGTCGCGATCCAGCTCGCGGTCGAGCTCGCCCGGACCGGGCGGCGTACGGCTCTGATCGATGCCGACACGGTCGCTCCGGCGCTCGCGCTGCTGCTCGGACTCAGCGACGACGCGCCGGGCGTCGCGGCCGCCTGCCGTCGAGCCGAGCGCGGTGCGCTCGACGGCGCGGAGCTGACGCGGTTGGCCGCCACCGTCACGAGCGGGGGCGCCGACATCGAGGTGCTCCCCGGCATCAACCGCCCGAGCCGGTGGCCGGAACTGGCCTCAGCACGCCTGCGCACCACGCTGCGAGCGTGTCGGGAGTGGATCGAGGACACCGTCGTCGACGTGTCGGCCGCCTTCGACGCCGACGACGAGGTGACCTACGATCTGGCCGGCCCCCGACGTCATGCCGCGACGTCGACGACCCTCGGCGAGGCGGATCTGATCATCGCGGTCGCCGCGGCGGATCCCCTGGGCATCAGCAGGTTCCTCCGCGATCACTCGGAGCTGCGCCGCCTCACGGCGCCCACGCCCGTGGTCGTGGTCGTGAACCAGGTCCGCCCGGGGCCCCTCGGGATAGACGCCCGCGGGCAGGTGCGACGCACCCTGGAGCGGTTCGCCGGCATCGGAGATGTCATGTTCCTGCCGTTCGACCAGCGCGCGGCCGACGCGTCTCTGCTGCACGCCCGGCCGATGGCCGACGTCACGCCGCGCTCCCCGCTCCTCGCCGGTGTGCGGAGATTGGCGGAGAGCCTGTCCCCCGACGCCGGCCCGACGGCTACTGCCGGTAGCTCGCGAGGAAGTTCCCGAGTCGCTCGACGGCTTCGGTCAGCACTCGGGGTTCGGGGAGGGTCACCAGGCGGAAATGGTCCGGCGTCGCCCAGTTGAAGCCCGTGCCCTGCACGACAAGGATGTGCTCCGAGACCAGCAGGTCATAGACCAGCCGCGCATCGTCCCTGATCTCGTGCACGTTCGGGTCGAGTCGCGGGAACGCGTAGAGCGCCCCCTGCGGCTTGACGCACGAGACTCCCGGGATGGACTCGAGGCCCTGCCAGGCGATGTCGCGCTGCTCGTGCAGCCGACCGGTCGGGGCGATCAGCGCGTCGATGGACTGCACACCCGAGAGCGCCGCCTGCACCGCGTGCTGCGCCGGGACGTTCGGGCACAGGCGCGTCGACGCCAGCAGCGTGATGCCCTCGAGGAAGCCCTTGGCGTGGTCCTGCGGGCCGGTGATGACCATCCAGCCGGAGCGATAGCCCGCGACCCGGTAGGTCTTGGACAGGCCGTTGAACGTCAGGCAGAGCAGATCCGGGGCGAGCGTCGCGGTCGGGATGTGCACCGCCTCGTCGAAGAGGATGCGGTCGTAGATCTCGTCCGACAGCAGCAGGAGCTGGTTCTCGCGGGCGATCTGCACGAGGCCCTCGAGGATCTCCCGCGAGTAGACCACGCCGGTCGGGTTGTTCGGGTTGATGATGACGAGCGCCTTGGTGCGCGGGGTGATCTTCGAGCGGATGTCCTCGAGGTCGGGCTGCCACTCGTCCTGCTCGTCGCACAGATAGTGCACGGGGGTGCCGCCGGCGAGACTGGTCATCGCCGTCCACAGCGGATAGTCGGGGGCCGGGATGAGGACCTCGTCGCCCTCGTCCAGCAGCGCCTGCATCGTCATGGTGATGAGCTCGGAGACCCCGTTGCCGAGGTAGACGTCATCGGGATCGAAGCGGGGGAAGCCCTCGATCTGCTCGTACCGGCTCACGACCGCGCGACGGGCGGAGATGATGCCCTTGCTGTCACTGTAGCCGTGCGCGGTCGGCAGCGCCGCGAGCATGTCGTGCACGATCTGGTGCGGGGCATCGAAGCCGAAGATCGCCGGATTTCCGGTGTTCAGCTTGAGGATCTTGTGACCCTCCGCCTCCAAGCGCGCCGCCTCGACGAGGGCGTTTCCGCGAATCTCGTACAGGACGTTCTTGAGCTTCGACGACTGGTCGAAGTGGCGCGTTGGTGTCATCGACCAAGCCTACAGCGACGAAAGGAGGGCCAATCCACACGGACTGGCCCTCCTCTCGTCGGAGACTACTTCTTCTTCTTGCCCTGCGCGCGACGCTGCTCACGGTTGCCGGCGGCGGGCGCCGTGGGCTCCGTCCGCTGCCCGAAAGCACCGCGAGGGGCCTCTTCGGGCTCGGGCTGGGGAGCCTGCGCACGCGCAGCCGCCTGGCGCACCCGATCGGTGGCCGCCTGCTGCACCTGCCCGCGATCGTTGCGGACCTCGACCTCACCGGCGTCGTTCGCGGCGGAGTACTCGAGACGCTGCTCGCCGCCGTCGGAGGCGAGTCCCTTCGCCTCGACCTCGGCGGTGTCCGAGTCACCGGCACGGCGCACCTCGACCTCGAGGTTGTAGAGGTAGCCGACCGACTCCTCCTTGATCTGCCCCATCATGGACTGGAACATCGCGTAGCCCTCGCGCTGGTACTCGATGAGCGGGTCGCGCTGCGCCATGGCACGCAGGCCGATGCCGTCCTTGAGGTAGTCCATCTCGTAGAGGTGGTCGCGCCAGCGGCGGTCGAGCACCTGGAGCACCACGCGACGCTCGAGCTCGCGGGTCGCCGCCTCGCCGAGGGACTCCTCGCGCGTCTCGTAGGCGATCTTCGCGTCGGAGAGGAGCTCACGGGTCAGCCCCTCGGCCGTGATGCCGCCCTTGCGACCGGCGGCCTCCGAGACGACCTCGTCGATCGTGACGCCGACCGGGTAGAGGGTCTTGAGCTCGGTCCAGAGCGCGTCGAAGTCCCAGCTCTCGTTGTGACCCTCGCCGGTGTGGTCGCGGACGACACCGGAGATCGCATCCTCGATGAAGTGCTGCACGCGGTCGGCGATGTCGTCGCCCTGGAGGATGTGGCGGCGGTCGGCGTAGATCGCCTCGCGCTGACGGTTCAGGACGTCGTCGTACTTGAGGACGTTCTTGCGCATTTCGGCGTTGCGCGACTCGACCTGCGACTGGGCGCTGCGGATCGCACGGGACACCAGGCCCGACTCGATCGGCACATCGTCCGGGAAGTTCGTGCGCGACAGGATCGCCTCGGCGGCACCCGACTGGAACAGGCGCATCAGGTCGTCGGTGAGGCTCAGGTAGAAGCGGCTCTCACCGGGGTCGCCCTGACGTCCGGAACGGCCTCGCAGCTGGTTGTCGATGCGGCGGGACTCGTGACGCTCGGTGCCGAGCACGTAGAGGCCACCGGCCTCGATGACCTTCTCGGCCTCCTCCGCGACGACGGACTTCATCGACTCGTAGGTCTCGTCCCAGGCGATCTCGTATTCCTCGGGCGTCTCCACGGGGTCGAGGCCCTTGCCCTTGAGCTCCTGGACCGCGAGGAACTCGGCGTTTCCGCCGAGCATGATGTCCGTGCCTCGTCCGGCCATGTTCGTGGCGACGGTGACGGCGCCCAGACGGCCGGCGCGGGCGACGATCTCGGCCTCGCGTGCGTGGTTCTTCGCGTTGAGGACCTCGTGCTTGATGCCCTTCTTGGCGAGCAGGCGCGAGAGGTATTCGCTCTTCTCGACGCTCACGGTTCCGACCAGCACCGGCTGACCCTCGGCGTGACGCTCGGCGATGTCCTCGACGACCTGCGCGAACTTCGCGGTCTCGTTCTTGTACACGAGGTCCGACTGGTCCTTGCGGATCATCGGTCGGTTGGTCGGGATCGGGATGACGCCGAGCTTGTAGGTCGACATGAACTCGGCGGCCTCGGTCTCGGCCGTACCGGTCATGCCGGCGAGCTTGTCGTAGAGGCGGAAGTAGTTCTGCAGCGTGACGGTGGCGAGGGTCTGGTTCTCGGCCTTGACCGGCACGCCCTCCTTGGCCTCGATGGCCTGGTGGATGCCCTCGTTGTAGCGGCGTCCGACCAGGATGCGGCCGGTGTGCTCGTCGACGATCATGACCTCGTCGTTCATCACGACGTAGTCGGTGTCCTTCTTGAACAGGGCCAGGGCCTTGATCGAGTTGTTGAGGAAGGAGATCAGCGGGGTGTTCGCGGACTCGTAGAGATTGTCGATGCCGAGGTAGTCCTCGACCTTCTCGATGCCGGGCTCGAGCACGCCGACGGTGCGCTTCTTCTCGTCGACCTCGTAGTCCTCGCCGACCTCGAGGGTGCGGGCGATCTTCGCGAACTCGGCGAACCAGCGGTTGGCCTCGCCCGACGACGGACCGGAGATGATGAGCGGCGTGCGGGCCTCGTCGATGAGGATCGAGTCGACCTCGTCGACGATCGCGAAGAAGTGCTCGCGCTGGACGAGGTCTTCCTTGCGCCAGGCCATGTTGTCGCGCAGGTAGTCGAAGCCGAACTCGTTGTTCGTGCCGTAGGTGATGTCGGCCGCGTACTGCTCGCGGCGGACGGCGGGCGTCTGCCCGGAGACGATGATGCCGGTGGTCATGCCGAGCGCGCGGAACACGCGCCCCATGAGCTCGGCCTGGTAGCTGGCGAGGAAGTCGTTGACCGTGATGACGTGGACGCCCTTGCCGGCGATCGCGTTCAGGTAGGCCGGCAGCGTCGCGACGAGTGTCTTGCCCTCACCGGTCTTCATCTCGGCGATGTTGCCGAGATGCAGCGCGGCGCCACCCATGACCTGCACGTCGTAGGCGCGCATGCCGAGCGTGCGCTTGGCGGCCTCGCGCACCGCGGCGAACGCCTCGGGCATCAGCTGGTCGAGCGTCTCGCCCTTCTCGTAGCGGGCACGCAGCTCCGTGGTCTCGTTGCGCAGCTCGTCGTCGGTGAGCTTGGAGATGTCCTCTTCCAGCGCTCCCACTGCCTTGACGACCTGATTCAGGCGGCGGATGACCCGCCCCTCGCCAGCGCGCAGCAGCTTCTCAAGAGGATTGGCCACGGATGTCATCTCCCTGTCAGTGGGTAAATCGCCGGTCGTCGGTGAACCCGACGCCAGGCATACTTTGCCATGTTACCGGGCTGTGACCTGCACGTCGCCTGCATGGGTCATCCGGTGCGTCATCCGCGTGGCGATAGCCATGGTTACCGAGTATGCATATACTCGGTATTGCATTCCGGACGACGCCACCAGGAGATCATCATGTCGGTACGCCAGAGCCTTCTCGCCATCCTCGACCAGGGTCCCTGCTACGGCTACCAGCTGCGGCACGAGTTCGACCGCCGCACGGGATCCACCTGGCCCCTCAACGTCGGGCAGATCTACAACACGCTCGAACGGCTCGAACGCGACGGCCTCGTGCAGCGCGGAGACGCCGACGAGCACGGGCACATCTACTGGGAGATCACGGACGAGGGCTCCGCCGAGGTCGCGCAGTGGCTCTCCTCCCCCGTCGTGCGCACGCAGGCGACCCGCGACGAGCTGGCGATCAAGCTCGCGGTCGCCGCCACGCTGCCCGGCGTCGATGTCGCCGCGGTCATCCAGGCGCAGCGCACCGCGTCCCTCCGTCAGCTGCAGTCCCTCCAGCGCGCCAAGTACGCGGGCGGCGATGCGGACGGGCCCGAGGAGCTCGCCTGGGCACTGGTCGTCGACTCCATGATCTTCGCCGCGGAGGCCGAGGTGCGCTGGCTCGACCACACGGAGCAGCGACTCGCCCTGCACCCGCAGCATGCGATGGCGCTCGAGCTCGCGACCGAGCGTCCCAAGCGCGGTCGACCGGCGAAGGCCGGAGCTGCGCTCGCGGATGCCGAGCCCTCGCTGTGAGCGACGAGACGGTCCTGAGCCTCGTCGGGGTGACCCAGCAGTACGGTCACGGCGCCACGGCGGTGTCCGCCCTCTCGGGTGTCGATCTCGAGGTCCGCCGCGGGGAGCTCGTCGCCGTCATGGGTGCCTCCGGCTCCGGCAAGTCGACGCTGCTCGCCATCGCCGGCGGTCTGGCCCGGCCCACCACCGGCGAGGTCGTCATCGAGGGCGCGTTCCTCAGCGAGCAGAGCGCGGCGGACGTCGCCCGCCTGCGTCGGCGGTCGCTCGGGTTCGTGTTCCAGGACTTCAACCTGATCCCGACGCTCACCGCCATCGAGAACGTGACCCTCCCTCTGGAGCTCGACGGCTTCCGCACGCGGGTCGCACGCCGCGCGGGAAAGGACGCGCTGCAGTCCGTCGGCCTGGCGGACAAGCTCGACTCCTACCCGGACGATCTCTCCGGCGGTCAGCAGCAGCGCGTCGCGATCGCCCGCGCCGTGGTCGGAGGACGACGGCTCATCCTCGCCGACGAGCCGACCGGGGCGCTGGACTCCGTCACCGGCGAACTCGTGCTCCGGATGCTCCGCGGGCGCGTGGATGCGGGTGCGGCGGGCATCCTCGTCACGCATGAGGCGCGCCATGCGGCCTTCGCCGACCGGATCGTGTTCCTCCGAGACGGGAGGATCGTCGACGAGACCCGGCGTGACGCCGCCGAGGTGCTGCTGAGCGGGACCGGCCGATGACCTCGACCGTCGAACGACCGGAGACGAGGACGTCCGACCGGTCGGACTCGTCCGCCCGACGGCCGGGCAGGCGAGCCCGCTGGCGCGTCGCCGCTCGGCTCGCCCGTCGGCAGCTGCGCCGCACTCTGCTGTCGAGCACGCTCATCGGCACGCTCGTCCTGCTCCCGATCGCGGCCATGACGGCCTACGCGATCATCGGAGCGAGCATGATCGGCACGGCACAGGAGCGCACGACCGCGGAACTGGGACGGATGGAGGCCTGGATCTCGGTCGGAGGCCTGCCGGGAAGCGGATTCTGGCAGTCCCCCACCGACACGACGTGGACGGGGTATCCCGACAACTCCGGCAATGCACCGGAGGGGACGCCGCTCACCGATCCGACCAGCGTGCTGCCGTCCGGCACCGAAACGATCCGCGTCGTCGAGTCCACCGTGCGCGTGCAGACCCCCGACGGCGTGACCGGAATACCCGCGTGGGGAGGCGAGGTCTGGGACCCGCGCTTCGAGGGACGCTACGAGGTCGTCGACGGGGACACCCCTCGGACCGGCCGCGAGATCCTGGCGACCCCGGCCGCGCTCGAGCGGCTCGGGACCGCGATCGGCGACGAGGTCGTCCTCACCGACGACGAGCGCACCTACACCGTCGTCGGAACCCTCGACTCCGCGGTCCTCTCCGATGCGACCTCCGCGCTCTTCTTCCCGGCGAGCGCCGGGCTCTCGGGCGACGCCCGCTGGTATCTCCCCGACCTGTCGCTCAGCTGGCCGGACGTCGAAAGGCTGAATGAGGACGGCGTGGTCGCGTACTCGCGGTCGGTGATCCTGGATCCGCCGATCATCTCGGACGAGACGAGGGGCGGGTGGTCCGGAGCAGACGACGGCGCCCTCTGGACGGTGGTCGTCGTCCTCGTCGCCGGCGGCCTCTTCGCGGCCTACGTCGTGGTGATGCTCGCCGGCGCGGCGTTCGCCGTCGCCGCGCGCCGACAGCAGCGATCCCTCGCGGTCGCCGCGAGCGTGGGAGCGTCGACCTCCGACCTCCGCCGGATCATCCTGCTCCAGGGGACCGCTCTCGGTGCTGTCTCCGGGGTGCTGGGTCTCGCCCTCGGCGTCGGCGCCGCCGCCCTCACGATGATGCTGCTCGCGGACGGGTCCTCGACCCAGTTCTGGGGGTTCCATGTCCCCTGGCTGGTGCTGGTGGGGATCCTGGCTTTCTCGGTGCTCGTCGGCACCGCCTCCGCCGCCCTCCCCGCGCGCACGGTGGCGCGCTCCGACACGCTCAGCGCCCTGCGCGGCGCCCGCCGTCCGCAGACGCCCCGCGCGTCGCGGCCGATCTGGGGATCGATCCTGCTGCTGGTCGGCGTCGCTCTCACGATCGGCAGCGCGTTCGCGGTGCTCGCGATCGGAGTCACGGATCTTCCCTGGGACTCGCCCCTGCGGACGATCCCGCCGTTCGGCATCGTGATCGGGCCGATCCTCGTGCAGCTCGGCATCCTGCTCTCCGGACGCTGGCTGCTCTGGGTCACCGCGAAAGGCCTGTCCAGCCTCAGCCTCGCGGCGCGCATCGCCGCGCGGGACGCCGCTGCGAACTCCTCCCGCACCGTTCCCGCCTTCGCCGCGATCGCCGCGACCGTGTTCATCGCCGTCTTCGCGATCGGGCAGATCTCCATGCAGAACGCGGGGACAGCTCGTTACTGGATGTACACGGCACCCGTGGGCACCCTCGCCATCGGCCTCGAGGAGACCGGATCGGGTGCGCCGCTCGACGACGCCAGCGCGGATGAGGCGGCGGACGCCGGCATCATGCTCGCGGACGGCGTGAGGGCATCAGGCACGGCCGTCATCTCCCGTCAGCCGGAGATCTGGACGTACGCCAGCTCCGGCGACGTCCCCGCCGACGAGATCAGGGTCATCGCGGTGATGCCGGAGCGTCATCTGCTCGACCCGACCGCCGAGTCCTCCTTCACGAACGGACAGAACCGGCCGAACCCGATCGCGGTGATCTCCGCCGATGAGATCGACGACGCCCTCGGCGGCACGCTGACCTCCGCCCAGCGCGCCGCCTATCGGGACGGCGCCGCGATCGTCACCGATTCCCGCTACGTCACGGACGGCACGATCGACGTCGGCGCGTGGACGGGCAGAGAGGCCTACGACGGCAAGATGCCGAACAACATCTGGACCGCCTGGGCCGACGGCCCGCCGCGCAGCGCCCCGGCCTGGGAGCGGAAGGTCGACGCCGTCGAACTCGATCTCCCCCACCAGGCCGTCGCCGTGGCGATCGCCCCGGAGACCGCCGTGGAGTTCGGCATGGAAGCCCAGCCGTCCCTCGTGATCGCGTCGTTCGACGCCCCCATCCCGGTGGAGGTGCGCGACCGGGTGCAGGAGCAGGCGGACGCGCTGAACACCGAGGAGTGGGTCCTCGCGCCGTACTTCGAGAACGGTCCTCCCAGCGACACGCTCTGGATGATCCCGATCCTGACGGCTGTCGGCGTGCTCGTCCTGGGAGCGAGCGGCGTCGCGCTGAGCCTCGCCCGCTTCGAGCGCCGCCCCGACGACGCGACGCTCTCCGCCGTGGGCGGTACCGATGGGCTCCGTCGGAGGATCGGGTTCTGGCAGGGACTCATCATCGCCGGGTTCGGCACGATCGCGGGAGCCGCGGCGGGCGTGCTGCCGCCCATCGGGTTCGCGATCCAGTCGCGAGGCGCCCTGCTGATCCAGGACATGCCGTGGCTGGTGCTCGCTCTGCTCGCCGTCGCCCTCCCGCTCGCGATCGCACTGGTCAGCTGGCTCGTTCCCCCGAGGAAGGCGGAGCTGACGCGGCGGACCGCGATCGCCTGACGTGCCCTGAGCGAACATCGTCCACCTGAAGCGGATGCTCAGCCAGCTGCGGCACGCGGGAAACTAGGATCGGTTCATGGCTGGATTTTGGGGCAGACGCAAACGCGAACAGGAAGAACTCGCCGCACAGGACGCCGATCTCGCACGCCGTGCGGAGCAGGCCCTGGTCGGAGCGGACGAGCGGATCCGCACGACGTCGGATGAGCTCGCCTTCGCGGAGGCCGAGCTCGGCGAGTCGCTCACGGCCGACCTGCGCAAGGCGCTCGCCGCGGTCCGCACGCATCTGCGCGAGGCGTTCCAGCTCCACCAGCTGAACCACGACGAGATCCCCGACACCGACGAGGAGCTGCGCACCAGGAACGCGCGCATCCTGCAGCTGTGCGACTGGGCGCAGGATCTGCTCGACGAGAAGACATCCGTGCTCGCGGAGTCGGTCTCCAAGGTGCGCCGCGCGCCCGAGGTCATCGCGCAGGTGCGCGCGGACGCCGCGGCCCTCAGCGCCCGGATCCCCCAGACCAACGAGGCCGTCGCGCGTCTGTCCGCGCGCTACTCGGAATCCGCGATGCACCAGATCACCGCCAGCGCGGCGGAGGCCGAACAGCTCATCAGCTTCGCGACCCACAGCGCCGACGTCTCGGAACGCCGTCGCGCCGCGAAGCAGAACGAAGAGGCGAACGTCGCGCTCGAGACGGCGACGGAGGCCACCAGACGCGCCTCCGCACTGCTCGACGCGGTCGAGGACTTCGAGATCGAGGCGCTGCGAGCCGAGTCGACCCTCGCCGAGGTGGTGGCGGACTCCCGCGGCGATCTGATCGCGGCGCGCAACGCCCCCGCGGTACCGGCCGTCGCCGAAGCGGTGACCGCACTCCAGGCGGCACTGGCTGCGCTGACGCCCGCAGGTCGACCGAATGACCCCTTCGCGGAGCTCTCGCAGCTGCGCGATGCGAACTCCGCCCTCGACGACGCGATCGCGAAGGCCCGCCACCGCGCCGAGAACCCGTTGCCGAGCATTCCCCAGGTGCAGCACGCGATCGACGACGCCGACCGGCAGCTCGGTGTGGCCCGCGGCCTCATCGCCGGGCATCGCGGCTGGATCGGTGCGGACGCCCGCACCCGGCTCGCCGAGGCCGAGCGGCTCCGGGTCGACCTCTCCGACCTGCTGCCCGCGGAGGACACCCGCGAGGCGGCGCTGCTGCAGGCGCGTCGCGTCGCTCATCTCGCCGCCGAGGCGCTGCAGCTCGCCCAGCGCGACATCGACTCCTCTCGCCCGCAGGATCAGGACTGGGGCGGCGGCGGAGGCTGGGGTGGCGGTCCCCGTCGCGGTGGCGGCGGTGGCGACCTCGCCTCCGGCATCCTCGGTGGACTCGTGATCGGGAGCATCCTGGACGGCATCTTCGACTGACATCCGGCCGCGACGGCGGCCGAACGTGAGAACGGCCCGATCCCTGTACGGGGTCGGGCCGTTCTGCATGTCCGCTCAGGAGGCGAGAGCCTCCGACGGCGGAGCCTGAGTGCTCAGGGCGATCACGCCGTAGTCCCAGCCCTTGCGGCGGTAGACGACACTCGGGTGATCGGTGCGCACATCGACGAACAGGAAGAAGTCGTGTCCGACCAGCTCCATCCGGTCGACCGCCTCCTCGACGGTCATCCACTCGGCGTCGAAGCTCTTCGTGCGGATGACGACGGGCGAGTACTCCTCGTCCTCGGTCTTCTGCACCGGCACGCTGCCGGTCGCGACCGCGTGCAGGATGTCAGCCGATGCCGGCTGGACATCGATGCCCTCGAGCGCTCCACTGCCCTTCTCGAAGTGGGCGCCGCGCGGGTGCTGTCGACCATCGACTCGCTTCTCCTTGGCGCGACGCAGCTGCTCGGACATCTTGTCGACCGCGAGGTCGAGAGCCACGAACTTGTCGCCGTCGGTCGCTTCCGCACGGACGACCGGGCCCTTGCCGACCAGTGTCAGCTCGACGGTCTCATCGGGCACCCGGCCGTTGCGATACACGCGATGGGTGACCTTGACATCCAGGCGCTGCGCTCGGGACGCGAGCATCTGGATCTTGGCGATCTTCTCTTCGACAACGGTTCGGAAGCGATCGGTGATACCCACTCCGACGCCAACGATGCTTGTTTCCATTGCTGCCTCCTTGTCCCGGTCCTCCCGGCCAAGGGCGGACCGTGGTCGCCTTGTGTCCCCCAACCGTAGCCCGCCCGCCGACGGATGTCACGGGGTCGTCCCGCTGTGTCGCCGGTGTGTTCCCGATGAGCTTCATCCGAATCCGGCGCGGCTCGGCGTGGCGGCGAGCGCGACCGCCGCCACGACACGGAAGCCGGCGGCCTCGAGGGTCCGCGCGGCCTCGTCGAGCGTCGCCCCGGTGGTCACGACGTCGTCCACGATCACCGCCTCAGCCCCGTCTCCCCGCCGTCGTGCGCGCATCGTGCCGCGCACGTTCTCCTCCCGTGCCCGCGCGCCGAGGCCCCGCTGATCGGCGGCGCTCGTCGTCACCGACAGCAGACGCTGCGGATCGGCCCGTGCACCGCGGATGAGCAGTTCCGGCACCCGATAACCGCGGCGGCGGAACGCCCTCCGCGCGGTCGGGACGGGCACGACCCAGGTGCTCGGCGTCACGCGCGGCGTCAGGAGCGGAGCGAGGACCGCACCGAGCGGACGAGCGAGGAACGTGTCCCCCTCGTCCTTGAGCCTGCGGATGCAGCGGGCGCCGACGCCCTGGAACGGGAGCGCCGCGGCGAACGGCATGCCTCGAGGCGTCGATCCCTCCTGGGGCCGGGGCACCAGCTGCGCACGACATCGCGGACACAGGAGGCTTCCCGGCTCGTCACAGCCCGCGCACGTCGCCGCGAGGAGGAAGGCGGCGACCTCTGCACCGATCCGGAGCAGTCGGGGTTCTGCGGGCATCCGTCGATTCTGCGGGCGCGGGAGCATCCCCTCGGCACCGAGAGCCGCGTCCCGCGGAAGACGCCGGGCTCGGGCTCACCGTGGAGGGAGAGTCACTCCCCGACGCGGGTGCCGAGCACCGAGACTCCCGAAGCGACCTCGCGCCAGGCCGAACCCGCGTGCGCGAACAGCTGTCCGCCCGTGCCGAGGATGCGCACGCCCGCCGCGCTGCGCGCTCCCGCAGCCGCCACCGCGTCGGTCGGGGCCGCCTCGGCCGCTCCCGGACCACCGACCATCTGAGTGAGCAGCCGTGGGGCGCTCGGATCGACCAGGACGCCCAGCCGGTCCGGACCGAACCACACCAGATCGATCGCCGGCTCGGCGATCCGGATCAGCTGTTTGATGTCGCCCATCTCCACCGGGACGCCCGAGGAGTCGCGCACGACGGCCGCCACGACGACCCAGCGCTGCTTGCCGGCGGTGATCACGGCGGCGACCCGGGTGCCGTCGGCGGCGACCCGCAGGTTCGAGATGTCGGACGCGGTCGGCCAGGCCTTGGCGACATCGTGCGCCGCGCCATCGCTGCCGATGGCCTTCACCGCTCCGGGCTCGCCCGCCGGCACGGTCCAGGTATAGCCGTAGGGGTCGAGCGACGGTTCGATGAGGCCCGGCCGAGCATCGAGTTCGACGGGGTTGCCCGCGCCGGCGAGGTACACATGGCCGTCCGCGAGCTGCACGGCGGCGCGGGAGTCGTCGGTCGCCACCTGGATGGAGCGGACGGGCTGCTCGAATGCGGAGATATCGTCGCTGATGTCGGCGATGGGCGTGATCTCATCCCCCACGATCCGCCCGAAGGCACCGTCCTGCAGCACGAGCGTGCCGATGTCGGCGGTCGGCTCGACGACGTCCACGGTTCCGGCGTCGAGACTGCGTCCGTCCACCTTAAACTGCACACCGGTGATCGCGACGCCGGCCGCCTTGAGCGTCGCCTGGAGCTGCGTGCGCATGCGGGCGAGGGTGGTGTCATCCAGTCCGGTGGCGGGGCGGGTGAGGGCGACCTCGGCGACCTGGCCGACGACGGGGACGGCATCCTGCGCCAGCTGCACGTCCACGGGGAAGGCGTTCTGCACGGCGGAGTCCAGCCAATCGCTGGGGGCTCCTCCGATCAGGGCGCGCGTCACCGCCGTCGCGGGGCTCTGACTCCGGGGGAACCATCGCATGTCGGAGACGAGTCGCGACCAGCTGAGGTCGAAGTACTGCAGGGGGTATCCGTCGTAGACGTTGACGAATCGCGTCTCGTCGATCACGACCCCGTCCGGGGCTTGCGTGATGCGCCATTCGCCGTCTTCCATGCGCTGCAGCGTGAACGGCATGTTCGACGCTCCGAGCGCCTCCGAGTACGCGCCGGCCTCGTCGACGCTCGCGACGAGGTCCAGCATCACCTGCACCTCCGCGGTGTCCGCGTCCTCGACCTGATCCGCGGGGACGTCGGAGGTGATCGTGCGGGTGTCCGTCCCGGAATCGACCGACACCCCGGCAGACGGCCGCCAGGTGCGCTGCAGGCTCGGCGAGAGGAACTTGCGCGCGGTGGCCCAGCTGTCCGACGTGGTGATGCCCGCTTCCAGGAAGCCTTCGACGATGCCCTCGGGGCCGGCACCGGTGATCGGCCCCGACGCGACGGGCAGGAAGTCCACGTCCTGCGAGGACTGGCCGAGTTCCCGCCCGACGCTGACGCCGCCGCTGGTCGGGAGCCCCGCGCAGGCGGTCAGGACCAGTGCTGCGAGTGCCAGCGCCGCACCGCGCAGCAGCCTTCCCGGTGTCGATCGGGTCATGGTCGGTCCCTCTCGTCGAAGAGGTCGAGGTCCGGCGGGATCTCGGAGATCGAGATCGGCTGTGTCGCGTCTCCCAGCTCGGCGAGGGGCTCCTGCGGCTCGACCGAGATCGGGCTCGGTCCGTCGAGCACGCCCTCGTGTCGCGGGATGGTGAGGACGAAGTTCGTGCCGACGCCGAGTTCCGACCACACCGCGAGCGTGCCGCCGTGCAGCGTCGCGTCGCCGAGGGCGATGGACAGCCCGAGCCCGGTCCCTCCGATCGTCCGCTGGCGGGAGGGATCGGCACGCCAGAAGCGATCGAACACCCGCTCGGCGTCCTCGGGCTCCATGCCGAGCCCGAAGTCGCGCACGCCCGCTGCCACCGCGTACTGGTTGCTGTCGACCGTGATGACGACGGGGCGGCCTTCGCCGTGCTCGATGGCGTTGCCGATGAGGTTGCGCAGCACCCGCCGCACCCGTCGGGGGTCCATGTCCACCGGGGAGTAGCCGCCGGGAGCGACGAGCCGCAGCTCCGTGCCGTGTCCGTCGGCCAGGGGGCGCATCTGATCGATGATGTCCTCGGCCACGTGCGCCAGGCTGGTCGCCTCCAGTTCGAGCTGGACGGAGCCGGCGTCGTAGCGACTGATCTCGAGCAGGTCGGACAGCAGCGTCTCGAACCGCTGCACCTGCGCGTGCAGGAGCTCGGCGGTGCGGGCGGCGGTCGGATCGAACTCCTCGCGCTGGTCGTTGAGGAGGTCGGCGGCCAGCCGGATCGTCGTCAACGGGGTCCGCAGCTCGTGCGACACGTCCGACACGAACCGCTGCTGCACCATGGAGAGCTCGCCGAGCTCCTTGATCTGGGCCTCGATGCTGTCGGCCATGGCGTTGAAGGAACGTCCGAGGACCGCGAGCTCGTCCTCGCCGTGCACCGCGAGTCGCACTCCGAGATCGCCCGCGGCGAGTCGCGCGCTCGTCTCGGCGGCCTGGATGATCGGGGTCGACACCGTCCGCAGCACGATCCACGAGATCGCCGCCACGATCGCCACGAGCCCGATCCCGGCGATCCACAGGGTGCGCTGCACGAACACGAGCGTCTGATCCGCATCGCCGAGGTCGTAGGCGAAGTAGATCTCGAACGGGCCCGCCTCCGGGACCTGGAGCTGCTGCCCCACGACGATGCCGGGGACGACTCCCCCGTCCTCCGCCGGGAGTGCCACCGACTGCCAGGCCTGACGGTCATCGAGCTCGACGACGCGCCGCTGGAGTTCGGGGCTCAGCAGGGATGCGCTCAGTCCGGCCTCGAAGCCGTTCAGACGGACGCCGTTGCCGTCGTCGATCTTGTAGCCGGCGAGCATGTCGGTGCCCGACGTGCGCGCCAGCGTGTCCCTGGTGCTGTCCCAGAGCGTGCTGAGCGCGGCGGGATCGTCTCCGACCTCGGCCACGTCGAGGATCCGCTGCGCCTCGTCGACCGCCCTGCGCGCATCGTCCAGCGCGACGTCCTTGCGGGAGATGAAGAGGTCGCTCTGGATGACGAGCGCCATCGTCACGCAGGTGATGAAGATCGCCAGCGACGTCGCCAGCAACGTGATCGAGAGGGTCCGGAACCGGAGCGATCGGCGCCACAGGATGCCGAGCATCGTCGGCCAGCCTCGCCAGTCGCGCAGAACAGCGACCGTCGTGGTGGTCGCTGTCGTCGCGGCCATCGTGCTCCTAGCCGACACTCCCGGCACGGTAGCCGACGCCACGCACCGTCATCACGATCTTCGGGTTGTCCGGGTCGAGCTCGACCTTGGCGCGGAGCCGCTGGACGTGCACGTTCACCAGCCGGGTGTCGGCCTTGTAGTGGTAGCCCCACACCTGCTCGAGGAGCATCTCGCGGGAGAAGACCTGCTGAGGCTTCGACGCGAGCGCGACGAGCAGCTGGAACTCGAGCGGGGTGAGCGCGATCGGAGCCGTGCCCCGGCGCACCTCATGCGCGTCGACGTCGACGGTGAGGTCGCCGACCCGCAGCTGCTCGCTGGTGGCCTGAGGCGTCGGACGCAGACGCGTCCGGATGCGCGCGACGAGCTCCTTGGGGTTGAACGGCTTGACCATGTAGTCGTCCGCACCGACCTCGAGGCCGCGGACCACGTCCGCGGTGTCGGTCCGTGCCGTGAGCATGATGATCGGGACGCCCGATTCCGCACGGATGCGCGTGCAGATCTCGATGCCGTCCATCCCCGGGAGCATGAGGTCGAGCAGCACCAGATCCGGCCGCTGCGTGCGCCATTCGTCGACAGCCCGCGCACCGTCTGCACAGAACACCGGCTCGAAGCCCTCGGTGCGCAGCACGATCCCGATCATCTCGGCGAGCGCGGTGTCGTCGTCGACCACGAGAATACGTGAGGTCATAACAGTTACCTTATGGCACCGAGTCCCGCCGACCCCAGGTCTGCGCACCACGCGTGGGATATGACACGATGGGAGCCGCACGATGGAGGGAGTGCCTGTGAGTGGCCAGACATGGACGCCTGCTCCGAAGAAGGGGATCATCCCTCTCCATCCCTTGACCTTCGGAATGCTGCTGGGCAAGGCGTTCGCGGCGCTGCGACACAATCCGAAGGTGCTCTTCGGCTTCGCCGTCGTCATCCAGCTCGTCGTGGTGATCGCGACGGCCGGCGTGATGGGCGTGGTGCTGTTCACGACGTTCTCCCGCCTCGAGACCGTGTCTCCCTCGTCGCCGGACTTCGAGGCGGTACTGGCCGGGACGATCGGGATCAACGTGATCGCGGGGATCGCCGTCGGGCTCGCCTCCATCGCGTTCACGGCGATGATGCAGGGCGTCGTCGCCGCGGAGATCGGCTATGCCGCGATCGGCGTGAAGGCCACGCTGCGCATGCTGTGGCGTCGGATGGCGCCCGCGTTCTGGCGCCTGGCGGGCTTCGCGTCGCTGTCGGTGGTGGCGTTGTTCGGTCTCTTCGTCGTCGCCGCGGCCGTCATCGGAGGCTTCGTCGCCGGAGGCTTGGGCGGCAGCGTCGAGATGATCGGCGCGGTCGTGCTGATCGTGGTCGTCATCGTCCTCGTCTACATCCCGCTGAGTGTGTGGCTGACCACGAAGCTGCTGCTGGTCCCCTCGATCCTCGTCCTCGAACGGGCTCGATTCCGCGACGCCTTCGTGCGCTCCTGGCGCCTCACGCGCGGTCGCTTCTGGGTCGCCTTCGGGGTGACGTTCCTGATCAGCCTGATCATGGGCCTGGCGATGCAGGTCGTGAGCCTGCCGCTCACGCTGCTGAGCTCGCTCCTCGGCTCGGTGATCGCCCCCACCGGCTCGCCGGAGCCCAGCGCCATCGTCGGCTACGCCCTCACCCTGCTCGCGCCGCAGGTGCTGCTGCTGGTCATCCAGGCGATCACCCTCGTGGTGCAGAGCACCGGATCCGCCCTGGTCTACCTCGACTGCCGGATGCGGTACGAGGGGCTGGACCAGACCCTCATCGCCTATGTGGAGCGCCGCGACCTCGGCTGGAGCGAGGAGCAGCAGGGCGATCCGTTCAGCGTCGACCCGTCCCGGGCGGTCAGCTCGGCGCCACCGCCGCGGCAGGTGCCCGAGCACGTGATGATGACCCAGGGCTACCCCGCACAGCCCTACCCCGCACAGCCTTACCCCGCACAGCCTTACCCGGCACAGCCCTACCCGGCACAGGGGTACCCGACCCCGCAGGACGCCGCAGCCGGCTCCGCCCCCGCAGCCTTCCCTCCCCCGCCTCCGCCCGCACCCGTCGCGCCGACGGATGCATCGCAGACCCCGCCGACACCGCCCACCGGAGCTGACGGCGGATGGGCCGCCCCGGGCAGCGACACGGCATGATCCGACGTCTCGACGATCTATACGTCCCCGACGGGGATGGAGCGCGGCGCTGGGCGGAGGAGGAACTCGCCAACCCGCGCTACGCGGACGCGAAGCCGACGTGGTTCGACCTCGTGGCCCGCGACATCGGGCGCTTCTTCGAGGATCTGTTCAGCGCGGACAACGGCGCGAACATCGGACCGTCGGCCCTGATCATCGTGAGCGTCATCATCGTGGGCGCTCTGATCGCCGCGCTCATCATCTGGGGCCGGCCGCGGAGCTCCCGCGCCGTCCGGCGTGCTCGCGCCGACCTCCTCGGCGCGAGCGACGACCGCACGGCGGCCCAGCTGCGCTCCGATGCCGAGCGCAGCGCCCGCGCGGGCGACTGGAACAGCGCGACCATCTTCCGCTATCGCGCCATCGCCCGCAGCCTGCTGGAGCGCGACCTGATCGACCCCGCCCCCGGAGCCACGGCGCAGGCGATCGCCCGCGACGCGAGCACCGTCTTCGCGGATGAGGCGGACGCGATGCGCCGGGCCGCCGTCTCCTTCGACGATGTCCGCTACCTCGGGCATGCGGCGACCCCGGAGAGCTACCGCGAGCTCACGGCCACCGACGAGCGGCTCGCCGCCCGCCGGCCCGAGGCGGTTCCGGCATGACCGTGACCGCGCAGAGCGCCCCCGCGCCGTCCACCGCCGAGCGCCGGCCGAACCGGACGAAGAAGATCCTGGGCTGGGTGATCGTGATCGCCCTCGTGCTGGTCATCGCGTTCGTCGCCCTCCGGGTCGCCGCGACCGCTCCGGGCCAGCACCGAGCCCTCGACCCCGAGGGCCGAGACGACACCGGTGCCCTCGCTCTCGCCGAGATCCTGCGCGATCAGGGGGTCGACATCTCGATCCACCGGTCGCGCACGGAGGCACGCGCCGCGATCGACGAGGACACGACGCTCGTGATGTCCAATCCGTACACGCTGACGGACGACGCCATGATGACCCTCATCGAACCCGCCGACCGCGTCGTGTTCCTCTCGACGAGCACCCACCTGCTGAGCACGCTGGGCATCGGCGAGAACGCCCCGGGGACGCTGTCCGGCGTCGCCGCCGACTGCGCGGCCGGCGAGTTCGCGAAGGTCGGGTCGATCAGGGCCGACCGGCTCTTCTCCCCCGCAGACGGCGTGGAGACCTGCTTCGGGAGCGCCGACGGCGCCGCCGTGCTCATCGACGAGCGGGAGGGCACACGGCGCGTGGTCGTGGAGGGAACCCGCCTCTTCAGCAACGCCTCCCTCGCCGAGGACGGCAACGCCGCGCTCGCGCTCGCCCTGCTCGGGCAGACCGACCGCGTCGTCTGGTACGTCCCCAGCTTCGCGGACTCCGACATCGAGGGCCAGGTCGAGCCGAGCCTCGGCAGCCTCACACCGCCGTGGGTCACTCCGGCGATCCTGCTGCTGATCACCGCGGGCATCGCCATCGGGGTCTCCCGCGGGCAGCGCTTCGGGCCTCTGGTCGCCGAGACCCTTCCCGTCACCGTCCGGGCCTCCGAGACCATGCACGGGCGCGCACGCCTGACCGCCAAGGCGGCGGATGCGCCGCACGCCGCCGAGGCCCTCCGCGACGGTGCCCAGCGCCGTCTCGCGCGCCGACTCGGACTCGCCGTGCACGCCGGGGCCGACGAGGTCGCCGACGCGGCATCCGACCGCCTGCGGATCCCCCGCGGGACCCTGCAGTCGCTGCTGGCCGGTCCGCTCCCCACCGACGATGCCGCGCTGATCGAGCTCGCCCGCCGCCTCGACGAGCTCGAGGCGGCCGTGGAGGCCGGCACCCGCACCGCAGAACCGTCCACCCATCCCAGAGAAGCCGAGGGAACCACGTGACCGTTGAGAATCCGTCCACCGACGACGCCGCGCTTCGTCAGGCCATGCACCGGGTGCGCACCGAGGTCGACAAGGCGGTCGTCGGCCAGGCCGGCACCGTCACGGGCCTGCTGGTGTCGCTGCTCGCGCGCGGCCATGTGCTCCTCGAAGGCGTCCCCGGCGTCGCCAAGACGCTCGTCGTCCGCTCGTTCGCGCGGGCCCTCGGCCTCGACACCAAGCGGGTGCAGTTCACGCCCGACCTGATGCCGGGTGACGTGACGGGCTCGCTCGTGTACGACGCGCGCACCGGCGAGTTCGACTTCCGCGCCGGACCGGTGTTCACGAACATCCTCCTCGCGGACGAGATCAACCGGACGCCGCCGAAGACGCAGGCGGCACTCCTCGAGGCGATGGAGGAGCGTCAGGTGTCCGCCGACGGCGTCAGCCGCCCGCTGCCCGATCCGTTCCTCGTCGCCGCCACCCAGAACCCCATCGAGCACGAGGGCACGTACTCGCTCCCCGAGGCGCAGCTGGACCGCTTCCTGATGAAGCTCGTGGTCGGCATGCCGGAGCGCGACGCCGAGGTGTCGGTGCTCCGCCGCCATGCCGAGGGCTTCTCCCCGCGCGAGCTGACCGGTGTCGAGGCCGTCGTCACCGCGGACGAGATCCGTGCGGCGCAGGGTGCGGCCGCAGCCGTCGAGGTCACGGACGACGTGCTCGGATACGTCGTCGACCTCGCCCGTGCGACCCGCCAGTCCCCCTCGGTCGAGCTCGGCGCCAGCCCGCGAGCCTCCACCGGGCTCCTCGCGGCGGCCAAGGCCTGGGCCTGGCTCAACGCCTCCTCCGCCGTGACACCCGACCATGTGCAGACGATGCTGGTGCCGGTGTGGCGTCACCGCCTGCAGCTGCGGCCCGACGCGCAGATGGAGGGCGTGTCCGCCGACGCGGTGCTCACCTCCGTGGTGCAGCAGACCCGGGTTCCGATCTAGGTGTTCGTCACCGGCCGTCTCGCCGTCGCCCTCGCCGTGGGCGTCATCCCGCTCGTCCTCGCCGGGCTCGCGGGCTATCCGGCGTACGCGGTCCTCGGCGCGTGGATCGGCCTGTGCATGTTCCTGGTCGCCCTGGACGTCATGCTCGCCGCCAGCCCCCGATCCGTGACCGTGACACGCCGGGTTCCGAAGCGCGCCCGCCTCGGCGAGCCGGTGCCGGTGAGCGTCGCGATCCACAATCACGGCACCAGGACGCTGCACGCGCTGATCCGCGACGCGTGGCAGCCCACGGCCGGCGCCCCGGACGAGCGTCAGCACCTGCACATTCCCGCGGGTGAGCGCGGGCGCGTCGAGCTCCCGCTCCGTCCACGCCGTCGCGGCGAGCTGGTGAGCGAGTTCGTCATGATCCGCTCACGTGGCCCGCTGGGTCTCGCCGGCCGTCAGGCGCGGCACCTCGTGCGCGGCGCGATCCGTGTGCTCCCCGCCTTCTCCTCCCGCAAGCACCTCCCGTCCCGCCTGGCACGGCTGCGCGAGCTGGACGGCAACACCAGCATCCAGGTGCGGGGCCAGGGCACCGAGTTCGACTCGCTGCGCGAATACGTGCGCGGCGACGACGTGCGCTCGATCGACTGGCGTGCCACGGCTCGTGCCGGCACGACGATGCTGCGGACCTGGCGTCCGGAGCGCGATCGCCACGTCGTCATCATCATCGACACCGGCCGCACCTCCGCGGCGCGCGTGGGTGACGGCACGAGGGTGGATGCGTCGCTCGAGGCCGCGCTGCTGCTCGCGGCTCTCGCCTCCCGGGCCGGCGACCACGTGCACCTGCTCATGTACGACCGCGTCGTGCGCGGCCGGGTGACCGGTGTCGACGGCGCCGCACTCCTCCCCGCGCTGACGGACGCCATGGCCCCCGTGCACGCGCGCCTGGTCGACACCGACTGGCACGGCGCGTTCGCCGCGGTGCGCACGCTCACCACCCGCCCCTCCCTGATCGTGGTGCTCACCGCACAGGACGCCGCGGAATCGGCCCGAAGCTTCCTCGGGGCCTTCCCGAACGCGTCGCGCGCGACCTCCGTCCTGGTCGGATCGGTGACCGATGACGGCATCGCGACGCTCGCAAGGGGCCGGGGCTCGCGGGAGGAGGTGTACCTCGCCGCGGCGGCCGAGCGCACGCTCCGCGACGCGGAGAACGTCGCCGATGCGATCCGCCGGGCCGGCGGAGAGGCCATCGCCGCCGATCCCGAGGAACTCCCCCCGCGGATCGCGGACCGCTACCTGGAGCTCAAGGCCGCCGGGCGACTCTGACCCGTCAGCCGGCGATGAGGCGCGGAGTGCCGGCCTCGTACTCGACGAGGTCGCCGGTCTCCCCGCGACGATGCGCCCGGCCGCCGATGACGACCATGTAGATGAGGAACACCGCGAGGGCGGCGGCGCCGACGCCGATCTTCACCGGCCACGGCAGGGCCCATCCGGTGACGAAGCCCTCCACCAGCCCGGCCAGGAACAGCGCGAAGACGAGACCGAGTGCGACGGTCGCGAGGGCTCTCCCCTGCTCGGCCAGCGCTTCCCCGCGCGAGCGGCGTCCTGGTGCCACCCAGGCCCAGAAGACGTGCAGTCCCGCGGCGGCCGCGACGAAGATACAGGTCATCTCGAGCATGCCGTGCGGCAGGATGTAGAGCACCATCAGGTCGGCCTTGTCGTGCGCCGCCATCACCGCACCCGAGATGCCGAGTCCCATCGCGTTCTGCACCAGCATGTACACCGGCCAGATTCCCGTCACGCCGAAGAGCACGCACTGCATGGCGATCCAGGCGTTGTTCGTCCACACCATGCCCATGAACACCGCGGCGGGGTTCTCCGTGTAGTACCCCGTGAAGCTCTCGTCGGCGTACTGCTGCAGCCCGTCGGGCGTGCCGAGGGTGGCCACGAGCGCGGGGTCGTTCGCGATCCAGGCGGCGGTCCCGACGGCGACGGCGACGAAGGAGATCGCGATGATCAGCGTCGTCCAGCGCAGCCGGTAGAGCGCGGCCGGAAGCTGCAGGGTGAAGAACCGGGCGGTCTGGGTCAGGATGCTGTCGGAGGCGCCGGTGAGGCGCAGCCTCGCGCGCACCAGGATCGTGGAGAGGTAGGCGCCCTGCGGGGAGTCGCCGACCGACGTCTTCAACTCGGCCAGATCGGCGGAGGCCGCCCGGTACCGCACGATCAGCTCGTCCACCCCGGCACCGTCGAGCCGGGCGCGGCTGAGCTCGTCCAGCCGCTCCCACTCCGCGCGGCGTGCATCAGTCAGCGCATCGGCATCCACCTGATTTACTGTACTCATGTCCGTCCCGATCGACGTCTCCGACGAGGTGCTCTCCGGCGAAGCCGTCGCGATCGACGTGCAGCCCGTCGGATTCCTGCTGCGGGCGCTCGGTGCCGCGATCGACATGCTCCTCGGCTATGCCGTGTTCGTCCTCTGGCTGTTCCTGCGCATCTGGCTGCTCGACGCCGGGGTGCTGGACGATGCCACGGACCGCATCGCGACGGTGTCGGCGCTCGTGGTGAGCTTCGTGGTGCTGCCGATCACGATGGAGATGGCCCTCAAGGGTCGGAGCCTCGGCAAGCTCGCGGTCGGCGGACGGATCGTCCGCGTGGACGGGGGCGCCGCCGGCTTCCGACACGCGTTCATCCGCGCCCTGCTCGGTGTGCTGGAGATCTACATGACGTTCGGCGGCATCGCGGTGCTCGTCGGCGCGTTCAACGCGCGGTCGCAGCGACTGGGCGACCTGGTCGCCGGCACGTACAGTCAGCGCGTGCGCACACCGGCGCTCGCGACGCACGCCCCGGTGCTGCCCCCGAATCTGGCCGGATGGGCGCAGATCGCCGATGTCGCGCGCCTCCCCGACCGGCTGGCGCGCCGCATCTCCCAATTCCTGGTGAGCGCCCCTCGCATGATCCCCGCCGCGCGTGCGCGCGTGGCACAGGATCTGCTCACGGAAGCGACGCCCTTCGTGTCGCCGGTGCCTCCGGTCCCGGCGGAGCAGGTCCTCCTCGGCGTCACCGTGCTCCGCCGCGAGCGCGAGCGCCGCGCGCTGGAGAACTCCGACCGCCGAGCCGAGCGGCTCACCGGTAGGCGCGTCGGCGTCTGATCCAGAGCATGCGCGTCCGGAGCGGCGCCCCGCTCAGTAACGGTAGTGCTCGAGCTTGTACGGGCCGTCCACCGGAACGCCGATGTACGCCGCCTGCTCGTCGCTGAGCGTCGTCAGCTCCACCCCGAGAGCGTCGAGGTGCAGCCGGGCGACCTTCTCATCGAGCGCCTTGGGGAGCACGTACACACCGGTCGGGTAGTCCTCGATGCGCGTGTACAGCTCCAGCTGGGCGAGCACCTGGTTGGTGAAGGAGGCGCTCATCACGAACGAGGGATGCCCGGTGGCGTTGCCGAGGTTCATCAGGCGGCCCTCGCTGAGCACCAGCACGCTGCGTCCGCTCGGCAGACGCCACTCGTGCACCTGCGGCTTGATCTCGATCTTCTCCGCACCATCGAGCGCCTCGAGACCCGCCATGTCGATCTCGTTGTCGAAGTGCCCGACGTTGGCGACGATCGCGAGGTGCTTCAGGGCCAGCAGGTGCTCGGTCGTGACGACGTCGCGGTTGCCGGTGCCGGTCACGACGATGTCGACCTCACCGGCCACGTCGATCAGCCGCGCCACCTGGAAGCCCTCCATGGCGGCCTGCAGCGCGCAGATCGGGTCGACCTCGCTCACGATCACCCGGGCGCCCTGTCCGCGCAGCGCCTCGGCCGCCCCCTTGCCGACATCGCCGTAGCCGCACACGAACGCGACCTTGCCCCCGATGAGCACGTCCGTGGCGCGGTTGAGCCCGTCGGGGAGGGAGTGACGGATGCCGTACTTGTTGTCGAACTTGCTCTTGGTCACCGAGTCGTTGACGTTGATCGCGGGGAAGAGCAGCTCCCCGGAGGCCGCGAGCTCGTAGAGGCGGTGCACCCCGGTCGTGGTCTCCTCGGTCACGCCGATGAGCCCGGCGGCGACCTTCGTCCAGCGATCGTTCGACCCCGCCAGGGACGAGCGCAGCAGCTCGAGGATGATCGCGTACTCGTACGAGTCGCTGTCGGTCGCGGCGGGCACCACGCCCGCCTTCTCGAACTCCACGCCCTTGTGGACGAGCAGCGTCGCGTCACCGCCGTCGTCGAGGATCAGGTTGGGGCCGTCGAAGCCCGACGACGACCAGTCGAAGATGCGCGCGGTGCAGGCCCAGTACTCGTCGAGCGTCTCCCCCTTCCAGGCGAAGACGGGCACCCCGGCGGGCGCATCGACCGTGCCGCCAGGACCGACCACGACAGCCGCGGCCGCCTCGTCCTGCGTGGAGAAGATGTTGCAGCTGGCCCACCGGACCTCCGCGCCCAGCGCCACGAGCGTCTCGATGAGGACCGCGGTCTGCACGGTCATATGCAGGGAGCCCGCGATCCTCGCGCCCTTCAGCGGCTGCGCCGCGCCGAACTCCTCGCGCAGGGCCATGAGGCCCGGCATCTCGTTCTCGGCCAGTCGCAGCTGGTGACGACCTGCTTCGGCGAGGGACAGGTCGGCGACGCGGTACTCGAGCTCTGACATGCCCACATTCTTACACCCGCGGAAAGTCGGAGTCCTTGCGTGTCAGAAGCGGATCGCGTCGATCACCTTCACCCGCAGCGCGACGAGCGCGGGGATGAATCCGGAGACCGCGCCCACGATCACGGAGGCAATGAGACCGACGACCGCGGCCCGCATCGGGAACGGCGGGATGTCCTGAATGCCGTAGAACAGCGAGTTCACGACCCACTCCGAGCGCAGCACGGCGACGACGATGGCGATCCCGATCACCCCGGCGACGGTCGTGGCGACCAGGCTCTCCAGGAAGACCGCGAAGAACACGCGCCCCGAACTGGCACCGAACGCGCGTCGGACGCCGATCTCCCGCACCCGCTGACGCATCGCCACGAGCTGGATGTTGATCAGGCTGAGCGCTCCGAGCGCCAGGATGAGCGAGGCGATGCCGCCCGTGATCATCTCGAAGGTGGCCTGCGCGTCCATGGCGCCCGGCTGCGCGGCCCAGTCGGTGCGACTCACCGAGACCGTCTGGCCCTCCGGCAGCCCGGCCCGGAGATCCATCGCCAGGACCGGCCCGATCGCGTCGGCCTGGTCGGCGCCGACCCACACCTCGTACTGAGTCGTGGTGTCCTGAGGAAGCGCGTCCACCCGCGCGCGATACGCGTCGTAGAGCAGATCGACCCGCATCTCCTCATCGCCGAACCCCTGGCGCGGGACGATGCCGACGACCTGATAGGTGCCGCCGGCCGGGCCGTTGAGCGACAGGGTCGGATGCTGGTCCAGCGGCACCCGTCCGAGACGCTCCCAGACCGGCTCGGTGATCACGACCGGCGGGGACAGCGCCTCCGTGTCGGAGTCGAGGAACCAGCGTCCCTCGAGGAGCCGCTCCCGATGGATCTCGGAGTAGGCCGGGTCGATCAACCGCGCGGAGACGGGAGTGACCCCGTCCGGCAGCTGCACGTCCTGCACCATGCCCTGCACGATCCGGGCCGTGTGACTGAACTCGAACCGCTCCGACACGCGTCGGAAGCGCTCGTCGAAGTCGTCCGTGTTCACCGGCTGTCCGTCGGCGCTGCCCACGGAGACCGCGATGGTGGCCGCGCGTCCGCCCCAGCGGTCCGACTGCTCGGCCTGGAACTGGCGCTGGTACTCCGAGATCGCCACGACGGCTGTGAGTGCGCCGACCGACACGGCGATGCCGATCAGGCTGAGCAGCACCCGCAGCTTGTGGACGCGGATCTCCGCCCAGGCGTCGGAGAGCGCACCGAGGAGACCGGTCATGAGACACCTTCCGACAGTGCGGACGGCACCGGAGCCGCGAGGGTCGATGCCTCGAAGGCGCGGGTGAGGTCGGCGGCCTCCAGCCGTCCGGCGTCCAGGCGATAGTGCCGACGCGCGCGTGCGGCGACATGGAGATCGTGCGTGATGGTGACCAGCGCCGCGTCCGTCTCGGTCGCCACCTCGTCGAGGAGCGACATGACGGCGGCGCCGGTGTCGATGTCGAGCGCTCCGGTCGGCTCGTCGGCGAGGATCAGGACGGGCTTGCGCACCAGCGCCCGAGCGATCGCGACGCGCTGCTGCTCGCCGCCGGAGAGCTTGTCGGCGATCTGGTCGACCCGGTGGCCGAGGCCCACGCGCTCCAGCATGTCCGCTGCGATCTGCCGGCGGTTCCAGAACATCCGCCCCTTGGCGTGACCGAGCGGCATCGCCACGTTGTCGAGCGCCGTGCGCCCGGGGAGCAGGTTGAACTGCTGGAAGACGAATCCGACGTTGTCGCCACGCAGCCGGTCCAGTCGCCCCGACCGCATGCGACGCACCTCGCGCCCCTCGAAGGAGACGGTGCCGGAGGTCGGCGCGTCGAGCATCCCCAGGATGTTGAGCAGCGTCGACTTGCCGGAGCCGGAGCGCCCGACGATCGAGACGTGATCACCGGCGCCGACCTCCAGGGTGATGCCGCGGAGGATCTCGAGGCGCGAGTCGTCGGCGAGGAGGACGCTCTTGGCGACGTCCTCGAGTGCGACCAGACTCACCAGCTGATCCCGCTGTCGCACTGCTCCACGCCCGGCGACACCTCGTAGCAGTACTCCTCGACCGGCGCGACGAATCCGGGGACGAACTGGCGGATGCTGTCCCCCTCGGCCAGCCCCTCGGTGACCTCCACCATCGCCCCGTCGTTGACGCCGAGCGTGACCGCGCGCTTTTCAGGGTCGGAGCCGTCGGCGGCATCCACCCAGACGTTGCCCGTGCCCGAGCCGCCCTGGACCGCGGTCACCGGGATCACGAGCGCGTCGTCGACCTGGCCGAGCGCGAGGTCCATCGTCGCGGGGAGTCCGGCGAAAACGGTCTCTCCCGTCGGGATCGCGCAGCGCACGCTCGCGGTGCCCTCCGCGGTGACCTGCACGCGCACACCGGTGCAGGCGAACGGCGCGGGGCCGCCGGTGATCGTGACGGTCGCCTCCTTGGGCGCGTTGACCAGGCGGTACAGCTGCACCGGCTCGACCGTCGCGAGCAGGTGGTACCGCGCCGGAGTGATCTTGTAGGTCTCGGTGCCGACCGAGGTCATCTGACCCTTGACGAGCGCGATCTCCGACACGTCGCCGGCCTCGGGGGCGAGCACGTCGATGTCCTTGCGGGGATACTCCTGCCGGACGGTGAAGAGCTTCTGCCCCTTGCTCACGGCCGTCCCCTCACCGACGTGCACCGCGGTGACCGTCCCGTCGATCTCGCTGCGCACGGGGTAGACCTCGTCGCGGGCCACGTTGCCGCTCAGGCTCAGCGCGTTGACGACCGATCCGCGTTCCACGGCCACGATCGGGTCCGTGATCGCGGCTTCGGGGCTCACGATGCTCTCCGCCCGATCGGGGAAGAAGGCGATCTTGACGAGCGCAGCCGCGCATGCGCCGAAGACCAGCACGAGAAGCAGGGGGAAGATCCAGCGACGCCAGACGATCACGAGTGCCTTTCCGGCAACGCCGCCCTGGCACGCCTGCGGTCAGCGTACCGAGAAATCATTTCCCGGTATAGCGTTAGCGACCGCGTGTCGCGTCGATGCGCTCAGGCGCGGAGCGCCTCGTGCCGCACCACGAGCCAGCCGGCCGGAACGGACATCCGTTCCGCGTGCGGCGAGCACAGGTCGTGGGCCTGGGGATCGTTCGCGGCGCCGAGCGGACCGAGGGCCGCCATCTGATCTCCATAGTCGTAGGTGAGGGTGGCCACGGCTTCTCGCGCGCAGCCGACCTTCGAGCACAGTCGTCCGTCCATCCCCGTCAGCGTACGACCGCCGCGTGGCACCCCGGGGATGCCGCGCCGCACACACCGGCACCGCCTAGACTTTCGTCATGCCCCGTCGCCGCGCCCCTCATGCCTCCGTCGCTCCCCGGCGCGGTGCTCGGCACGGCCGACACGGGCGCCTGGGGCGAAGCGAAGTCGTCCGTCCCCCGCTCGCGCCCCTCGACGGGCGTCTGGACCGCTTCGACCTGACCGTCGGCACCGCCGTCGAGTTCCTCCGCGGCACCTGGCCCGAGCTGCAGGACGTCCGGTTCGAGATCGGCGCGATCCCGGGCTTCGAGACCGCCGAGGAGGTGCCGCGCTGGTACCTCGACCGGGAGAACCGGCGCATCGTGCTGTTCCGACTGCCGATCGAGCGTCTGCTGCCTCCGGGACACGATGACGCCGCGCACCGGCGGATGGCCATCGAGAGCGCGGTGTTCCGTGCGGCGGCGGAGTACGTCGGCCGCGAGCCCTGGGACCTCGGTCACGACCACTGATCCGCACGTACGGACGCTCCGCCCGTCCCCGCGTGGTCAGGGATAGACCGTGATCGACTTCTCGACTCCGGCGCTCGGCTGCACCGGGAGCACCGCGAGTGCGCCTGCCGCGGTCATCGTGACGGCGGCGTGCACCGCCGTCGGCGTCCGCATCCGGTACGTCGAGCCGGCTTCCAGCTCGACCCCGAGGGTCTCGCCCGCGGGGACGACGATCTCCTGCGACGGAGCTCCGTCGAGCGGTTCGATCGTCACGGCCGCCTCCTCCTCGGAGGCGTTCGCGACCTGCAGACGCGGCGCCGGCCCCGAGGGCACCGCGAACACCACGTCGTCGTCGATCTCCGGCGCGGGCGTGACCCACGCGAAGTCCGCATCGCGGCCGAACCCGTCCTGCTGACGGAGCGCGGCGAGAACAGCGGCGTCGGCTTCGACCTCGACCGTGTATCGACCCGGCGTGAGGTCGCTGAGCGCCACCTGGGACGGCAGGTCGGTCTCGAGCGGGACGGTGAACTCGTCCACCACGGACGAGGAGCCCTCCGCCAGGACCCGCACGCGCGCCTGGGCGTCGTGGCCCGCGGCGAGCAGTCGCAGCACCGCCATCTCGCCGTCATCGCCGTCGGAGGGGAACACCTCCACACCGGTGAGCACGAGCTTCTGCTGCGGACCGGGAACCGAATCCTGCAGATCGATGCCCGCGGGATCCAGCACCTGGATGAGAGAGGACTGCAGCACCGCTCTGACCGGTGCTCCGACGGCCGACACCCGGACGACGGGAGTGCTGCTGCCCGTCGCGATGGAGGTGAGCGGAAGCGCGATCTGCGTGCGCGCGGGAACCACCACGGTGCGCGCGCCCCGCGTCTCGCCGAACACGGAGAGCGCCACTGTCGACGGCACCTCGGAGGCGTTCGTGAGCGTCACGATGTCCTCGGTGCCGGTGTCGGTGCTGCCGCCGACGAGCCATGAGTCGAGGCGCGGCGTCCCGCAGGGCACCGCCGCGTACCCGGCGAGATCGTCTGCTGCCGCCGTCACGGACTCCGCACCGGCGATCAGCGGCGCCGAGCGTTCTTGGACCGTCCCGGTGAGCACCGGGACCTCGGCGGCGCCCGGCAGATCCTGGACCGACAGCCCGACGGAGGCCGGGGCACCGGACGTGCCGCCGACGGTCAGGGTGGGCGACCCAGCGGGGCTCATCGCGAGCGGATCCCCCGCATCGCGTCCGAGCGCCCGCAGGTCGCCGTTGCACACGAGCACGCTGTCGCCCGGAAGAGGGGTGACGGCGACCTGGGCGGGGTCGTGTCGGACGACCGGCCAGGGGGCGTGCACCGCGGCGGTGACGCCGACCACGCAGGCAACGATGACCGCCGCGCCGGTGACGACACGGGCACCCGTCGCAGCGACCCGGAATGCGCGCGATCCGCTCATCGGTCCTCCTTCTCCGGTGCCGTCGCCGACGTCCCGTCCTCGTCGTCCGCAGCGGGCGGCTCATCGCCGGATGCCGGGTGCTCCTCGTCCGGGGCGTCCGCCTCGGCGATCGGCGCCAGCGCCTCGTCGTCGAGCGCGGCGGCGTCCTGCGGGTCCTCGATCGTGCCGACCGGGGCCAGCTCGTCGGCGAGCTCCTCGCGGTCCTCGGCGTGCCGAGGAAGCACGAGGGGCTCATCCGGCGCGCGGCCGACGATACGGGACTGCGCACGCGCGGCCCGTCGCGACGCGCGGGTCGGGATCGAGAGCAGCAGCGCGGCGAGCACCGCCATCAGCTGCAGCGTGATCACGAGACGGGCGCTGCCCTGCTGGGTGGGCGTCAGCGTGGGCGGATCGGCGACGTCGGCCTCCAGCCGCCAGAGAGTGCCGCGATCGGTCTTGCCGGCATGCATCAGACCGGGGCGCTGATCGATCGCCGCGACCGCCGCCGTGCGGAGGGCACGAGCCTTGTCGCCCTCTCCGCTCGGCACCTGTGCGATCAGGACGTGGCTGATGCCCTTCGCCGCCAGCTCGCCGGGGGCATCGAAGTCGCGGGCGGAGAGCAGATCCACGGCGAGCGTGGAGATGTCCGTGCCCTGCGGCGTCACGGCGGTCGAGATCATGGTCGACTCCGAGCCGAGCGTCTCACTCGCACCCCAGACGACCTCGACGGCGAGACCGCCGTCGTTCTGCGGGGTGAGTACGAGCGTCGAGACCGCGCGATCGCCGGCGGCCTGCGCAGCCACGTAGGCGGGCAGCGTCGACTCCGGACCGTTCGCGAGGACCGAGCGCCCGGCATGGAAAGCGGTGAGCGCGGGAACCGCGCAGACCGCCAGTGCCACGCCGGCGACGACGGCGGTGAGGATCCTCAGGCGAGGAAGGGTGATCGCGGTGTCCAGCGTCACGAGCGCGGCTCCGACCACTCCGACCCAGGCGAGGCTGAGTCCGGCACCCGGCCAGATCGCCACCGCTGCCCCTTGGGCGAAGCTGACCGAGATGCCGACGGCGAAGAACGCGGTCGCGAGACCGGCCAGCGCCACGACGAGGAGGGTGATCCCGGCGCGCCACCGCGGGGCGACGGCGGCGCCGAGTGCCAGCAGGGCGATCGGCGCGCACAGGAGGGGCGCCCACATCCCGAACGGCTCGGACACGAACGACATCCAGCCCGCGAGATCCGTCGTCGGGAAGCCGGTGGCGAGGGCCAGCCGACCGGCGGCGTCCGCTGCGGCCTGGGGTCCGGCCCAGATCGCGCCGGGGTCGCCGAGCAGCGCCAGCGGCGTCCCGTGCGCGAGCTGCCAGAAGACCAGCGGCGCGAACAGCGCGATCGTCGGCACGGGCAGCCACAGCAGACGTCCCGCACCGCGGAACTGCGCCGTGCCGAGCACGATGCCCAGCGCCACCACCCACAGGAGGGCGAGGGCGGGAGCCAGCGAGGGCGCACAGGCGAGAACGGCCGCGAGCAGCAGCGAGGCGCTTCCGGCCGCACCCCAGGAGCGGTGGGCCACCACGGCCGTGTGGAAGAGCCAGGGAAGGAGGAGATGGACGAGGACCGCGGTCGGACGCCCGTCGACGAGAGCCGTGAGGAAGGTGGGGGCGAGAGCCCACGCGACGCCCGCGAAGATCCGCAGACCCGCACGGTCGGTCACCCTGGTCGCCGCGAACCAGCCGCCCAGCACCGCGAGCGGAAGGGCGAGGATCCACAGGAGCACCATCGCGAACGACGGGCCGGCCGGCCACAGCGAACCCAGCACGGCCACCACCGAGGCGAAGGGGTCGGCCGGGCCGATCAGGTCGATAGCCGTGCCGCGGACGCCCCAGGCCGCATCGCTCCAGAGGGCCGCGACGGTCTGCCGGAGGGGCAGGAGCGCTCCGCCGCCGAGAGCCGGCCACGCGAGGAGCGTCGTGAAGGACGCGATGCTGACGACCAGCGCGGCGAGCACGGCCCAGGCGCCTCCACCGGAGAAGAAGCGCAGCTCGCTGACGGCACCGCCCTCGCTGCCGTGACCGTCGTCCAGGCGCCGTCGAAGGTCCGATGCGCTCACCCGCAGCGGGGCGATGCTCGCCCACGTGGAGGAGCGGAACGCCCGGATGCGCGCCCGAGAGCGGGCGACGGCCCCGACGCGGAGCATCGCGGTGAGCGCTGCTCCCCATTCCGGGAGCACGGCTTCGGGACGCTTGCCGATGAGGTGCGTGATCGAGCGCCAGAGCGCGAGCGGCAGCAGGCTGAGCCAGTGGAGCGGCACGGCCGCGGCGGGTGCGTACGCCAGACGCCGGTGCAGCTGCGCGAGCCGCGTCACATAGGCGCGGCGGAACCGTCCGGACGGCAGCGCCGCGGGGCCTCCCGGAGCTGCAGAGATCCGTGCGCTCGGAGCGAGCACCACGCGACCTCCGCCGAGCCGGGCGCGCACACCGAGGTCGAGCCCTTCGTCGGCACCGGCGAGCGCCGGGTCCGGGCGGAGGGCGTCCCTGACCTCACCGCGGATAAGGATGCCGCGGATGTCGGCGCCGAGAGCGTCGTCCATGCGGTCGTGCTGCCCCTGGTCGAGTTCCCCGGCGGCCAGCTCGACGGACCGGCCGAGCGCCGTCATGCTCACTCCGAGGGAGACGATCTCGCGGTCGTTGTCGGTCGCGACGAGCTTGGGGGCGATGATCGCTGCCGAGGGAGAGCGCTCCAGCGTGCCGCGCAGGCGCTCGAGCGCCCTGGGATGCGGAGCCGTGTCCTGGGCGAGCAGCCAGATGGCGGAGCCTTCGCGCACCCGGGGCCGGGCGAGCTCGATCGCCTCGGCGAAGGAGGTCGTGGAGCGCGCCTCGATGATCCCCTCGACCGTCGCTGCCACCGCTTCGCTCTCGCGTGCGGTGGAGGCGTCGCCGCAGATGACGAGTGTCACGGCTTCGGCCGGTGCGGTCTGGGACCGCACGGCTTCGAGAGTGCGGAGGAGTTGCGCGCGGGAGGAGGATCCGGGGCGCGCGACGATGATGGCGTGAACACGGGCTGGCATGACCTCGCCAGCCTATGCGCGCCTTCGCCCCTGCCGACGCAGTGGATGCGGCGCGCCCGCGAAGCGATGCGGAGGATGCGCGACGGGGATGCGAGCTGCGTCGCCGGACCGCGAGCGGGTCAGCTGGCGCGGCGCTTGAGCTTGCGGCGCTCGCGCTCGGAGAGACCGCCCCAGATGCCGAACCGCTCATCATTGTTGAGGGCGTATTCGAGGCATTCGCTGCGGACGTCGCACGTCGTGCAGATGCGCTTGGCGTCCCTGGTCGATCCGCCCTTCTCGGGGAAGAAGGCCTCGGGGTCGGTCTGCGAGCAGAGCGCATCCGCCTGCCAGGCGAGGGCGTTGTCGTCATCGGCGGCGTCCGTGCGCCGCACCCCGGGAACACCGAGGTTGATCGGATCGACGAACCAGTTCTCCGGTACGTCGGAACGGTATCCCGTCATCTCGATCTCCAACCCTGTCTCCGCCCCCCGGCGGGCCGTGCGCATGACTAATTACACCCGTGTCATTCGCTCCGGTCAAGTCGCGGATCGTAAACCCTCAAGCGACTCTTTAAGGTTCTTGCGGATCCCTCGGCGTGTCGCGACGGGGTCGCCGCGCGGCTCAGAGCCCGGGACTCGCGACGAACGCCTCGCCCGTTCCGGACAGGGTGAGGCGGGACTCGCCGTCGCTCGCGAAGGCCACGGTGCCGACGGCGACCGCGAGCTCCTCGCCCCCGGCCGACGTCACCGTCACGTCGCCGGCGGTCGCGAGCACCATCGTCGGTCCCGACACCTCGACGGTGACGGGGGCGCCGTCGAGGGCGACACGCGAGAGGGCGAAGTCGGGCACCGGAACCGGGTACGGCGTGACGGGGTCATCGCCCGCCGGACGCTGCACCGGCACCTCGCCCGGCGTCGTGTCGAGGATCGCGAGCAACTCGTCGACGTCGATGCGCTTGGGCGTGAGTCCCCCGCGGAGCACGTTGTCGCTCGCCGCCATGATCTCGACCCCGAGACCGGACAGGTACGCGTGCAGCAGCCCGGCGCGCAGGAAGACCGCCTCGCCCCGACGCAGCACGACATGGTTCATGAGCAGGGCGACGACGACGCCGGGGTCGCCCGGATAGTTCTCCGCCACTCCCGCGATCGCCCGGAGCGTCGTGGCCCACTCCCCCGTGTCCGTCCGCCCCGACGCGTCCACGACCGCGGCGATGATGTCGTCGACCTCCTGCGGGGCCTCGCCGCCGAGCAGCCATCCGATCGTGTCCCGCAGCGCATCGCCGTCGGCGCTGAGGTGCGTCCGCAGGCGCAGGACGCCGTCGTTCCCGTCGAGCAGCTCGAGCAGCCCGAGGGTGTCGGCGACGGGGCGCAGGCCGCTCAGCGACTCGAACCGCTCGCTGAGCGCGACGATGAGCTCGGGCTTGTGGTTGTCGTCCCGATAGTTGCGTTGCGGGTCGTCCGCGGGGAGGCCGCTCTCCCGCTCCCAGCCGGCACGGGCCTGCTCGATCGTCGGGTGTACCTGGATCGAGAGCGGCCGCGCCGCGGCGAGCAGCTTCAGCAGGTACGGGAGGGTGCCACCGGTGACCTGATCGAGCGTGCCGTCTCCGGCGACGTCGGCGGGGTCGCCGGGGTGGTCTCCGAACCACACCTCCGCCTCTGGCACACCCGTGGGCGTGCGTCCTTCGAGTCCGGCGAGGAGGGTGTCGGACCCCCAGGCGTAGTCGCGGGGTGCGTTCGTGAGGCTCAGCAGCATGCCCCCAGCGTAGAGCCGCGCTGCGGCGTTCAGGGACGCGCCGAGCGGGGCGCGGTAGCCTGATCCCGATGGCCCAGTACACCAAGCACCCGGTGACAGCCCCGCCCACGGCGCCGGAGCGCGAGTCGACGGGGCACCTGCTGCTGCGCGGCTACGTGATCCTCGTGCTCGTGGTCACGTTCGCCCACACCGCGGTGTACAACCTGCTCGGCATGGAGGGCGCCGGCGTCACCCTCGCCGTCTTCACCCTCGCCACGCTCGCCATCGGCATCCCGATGCTGACGCGCAACCGGCCGCAGCCCTTCCGCTGGCGACGACTGCCGTGGACGGCACTCGGCTACACCGCACTCGCGCTCGTCTCCGTGGCCTGGTCCCAGTGGCCTGGGCCGACGCTGATCACGTGGGCGCTGCTGGCCGCCGTCACGGTCAACGGGCTGTTCATCGCCCACGTGCTCACCTGGCACGAGATCGTGCGCGCGCTCTCGTCCGCCTTCAAGTGGATCCTGGGCCTCTCGCTGGCGATCGAGCTCTGGGTGTCGCTCGTCCTGCACGGGCCGCTGCTGCCCAACTTCTTCACGCCCCCCGACGGGAAGATCGACCCGCAGTGGTACTGGGTCCGCGACAACCTGTTCGACGGCGGACGGATCCAGGGCATCGTCGGCAACGCGAACCTGCTGGCGATCATCTCCCTCTTCGCGATCATCACCTTCGGGGTGCTGTTCGCCGCTCGCGCGCGCTGGCGCACCACGCTCGCCCTCTGGATGGCCCTCGCCGCGTACTTCCTGTTCCGCACGTCGTCGGTCACCGCGCTCGCGTGCGCCGCGGCCGCCGCCGTCGTCCTCGCCGTCGCCCTCCTGATGCGCAGGGCCCGCACCCCCGGAGCGCGCACCCGCATCTACGTGATCGCCATCGGCGGCACGGTGCTCGGCGCCGGGATCGTCTGGCTGCTGCGGGACTGGCTCCTCGGTCTCGTCGGCCGTTCCTCCGATCTCACCGGCCGCTCGGACCTGATCTGGACCAAGGTCCTCGAGCGCGTGCGCGATCATCCGCTGTTCGGCAACGGCTTCTCCAGCCCGTGGATCCCGGACGACCCCGCGTTCGACGGCTGGATCGTCGACCACGGCATCAGCGTCTTCCATGCGCACAACATGTGGCTCGACGTGCTGTTCCAGCTCGGCGTGCTGGGCCTCATCCTGATGGCCGTCGCCTATCTGACACTGCTGTGGCGCTCGTGGTTCTTCGCGATCGACCGTCCGCGCTGGGACCTCGACGCCGAGCGCCCGTACTCCCCGCTCACGCTGCTGCCCAGCCTGTTCACCGTAGTCCTGCTCGTGCAGGGTCTCTCGGAGTCGACGCCGATCATGCTGTGGGGGTGGCTGCTCCTCGTGCTCCTGTCGTTCAAGCTGAAGTCCGTGCCGCTGGTCGGCGTCGGCGAGCGCGACCTCGTGTTCGAGCGCGGCGCCCGGCAACGGCGGGTGCCGTGACGTCGGCGCGTCCGCTCACCCGGCTGCTCGGGTCTGTGGAGCTCGCGCGCGCCTTCACGATCGCCGCGCTCCTCGCCGTCTTCGGGTCGTATGCGATCGAGCGCATGGCCTCGCGGGCAACCCTGGCGACCGTCATCACCGTGCTGTGCCTGCTGGGTGCCGCGATCCTCTGGGTGCGCCGCGACGAGCTCTCCCCGCTCCGGATCGCCCCCTCCTCGCTGTTCGCATTCCTGGGATGGGCGCTGGTGAGCCTGGTCTGGACGACGGACCGCTCGGACACCGTGTTCGGATGGATGGCGCTGTTCGGCTACGCCTTCCTCGCGATCACCATCGGCCACATCCGGGACACGCTGCAGACCGTCCGGGCCATCGGCGACACGCTCCGCGTGCTCCTCGCCGCCTCGCTCGGACTCGAGATCCTGTCCGGGATCCTGCTCGACCTCCCGTTCACCTTCCTCGCGATCCAGGGCAACCTCGCCGAGGGCGGGCCGGTGCAGGGCCTGTTCGGCAGCCGCAACATGCTCGGCTTCATCGCCGTGATCGCCCTCATCACGTTCGTGATCGAGTGGCGCACGCAGTCGGTGGAGCCTCCCGTCGCGGTGGGCTCCATCGCCCTCGCGGGGTCCCTGGCGTTCCTCTCCGCCTCCCCCACCGTGCTCGTGCTCGCGGTGGCCGTCGGCATCGTGACGCTCGCGCTCACGATCGTCCGTCACACCTCGCCGGAGCGTCGCAACCTCGTGCAGTGGATGCTGGGCGCCCTGGTCGCTGTGACGCTCACGATCGCCTTCGCGCTGCGCCACCAGATCATCGCGCTGCTCGATGCCGGGTCCGACTTCTCGATCCGCGCGAGTCTGTGGAACACGATCCTCGACTTCGTCGCAGTGAAGCCGATCCAGGGGTGGGGCTGGTTCGGCGACTGGGCACGGGGCGAGTACCCGTTCACCTACATCAACTTCCAGCTCGACGACCATCACCAGAGCGCGCTGAACGCGTTCTTCGACGTGCTGCTGCAGCTCGGGGCGGCCGGCCTGGTGCTGTTCCTGCTGCTCGGCGGCGTGGCGCTCATCCGCTCGTGGCTGGTCGCCAGTGTCCGCCGATCGGTGGTCTACGCGTGGACGCCCATCACCCTGGTCACGCTCGCGGTCGACTCGATGTTCGAGAGCTTCACGCTCGTCGGCGCCGGATGGTTCCTGCTGGTGCTCTGCGCGCTGCGGGCGGGTCAGTCACGGTCCTGGCGCGAGAACATCGACGCGGCGCACACGGGCGCGATCCCGACCCTCCGCCCTCAGGCGTAGCCGGCCCTCAGGGCGTAGCCGGGTCGGCGCTCCGGCGCTCTCAGTGCAGGGAACGCAGCTTCTCGGCCCAGGCGATCGCGTCGCGCACGCCGTCGTCCACCGAACGCTGGGCGCTCCACCCGAGCACCTCAGCCGCGCGGTCGACGATCGCGAATGCACCGGCCTGGTCGCCGGGACGCCGATCGGTCTCCACGACGGGGAGCGGCTCACCGGTCACCCGCTCGAACGCCGCCACGAGCTCCCGGACGGTCACACCGTCGCCGGTGCCGAGGTTGACCACCTGGTACGGCGCGTCGAGCGTCGCGACCTCGTCGAACCGCTGCACCGCCGCGACGTGCGCGAGCGCGAGATCCCAGACGTGGATGTAGTCGCGAAGGCCGGAGCCGTCGCGGGTCGCCCAGTCGGTGCCCGTGATGGTGAAGGGCTCGCCGTTCGCGCGGGCCTGCATGATCTTGCCCAGCGCGTGCGAGGGTGTCGGGTTCTGCAGACCGGTGCGCAGCCGGGGGTCGGCGCCGATCGGGTTGAAGTAGCGGAGCGCGATGGCACGGAAGTCTCCCGCGTTCGCCGCGTCGTCGAGGATCTGCTCGACCATCGCCTTGGTCGTCGCGTACGGGCTCGCCGGAGCGAGCGTGCCGTTCTCGTCGACCCCGTCACCGGTCTCGCCGGCGTACACCGAGGCGGAGGAGCTGAACACGATGCGCGGGATCCCCGCATCGCGCAGGCGCTGGAGCAGCACGATCGTCTTTCCGACATTGGCGTCGTAGTACCCGAGCGGATCGGCGACGGATTCCGGGACGACGATCCGGGCCGCGCAGTGGATCACCGCGTCGATGTCGGGGTGGTCGGCCAGCAGGCCGTCAACGACGGCGCCGTCGGCGATGTCGCCGACGTAGAGCTCACGCCCCTCGCCGAAGGCCCTCATGCCCGTGGACAGGTCGTCGAGGATGACCACGTCGATCCCGGCTTCGATGCACGCCGTCGCGACGGTTGACCCAATGTAGCCGGCGCCGCCGGTGATCAGTACCTTCATCGCGGTCAGTCTAGCCAGTCCGTCTGGAGGCCTGAAGGGAGGCTCTCCGCAGATCCAGAGGTCATCGACGGTAGGCTACTCACTGCTCGTCGAGTCCCGCGCTGTCCCCGGACAGCGGTCTGCGGCACCAACATCGGAGAACCTCCCAGTGGCCCACGTCCTTCAGAACGTCGTCTTCCCACTTGATCGCGACCCCGACCTCCTCCCGCTCTACGCCGACCCGGAGACCTGGTCCGTGATCGAGGACGAACCCGTCCGCGTCTCCAACCGCGCACACCTGGGGAACATCCTGGGCCGCCATCGTGCCCGCATCGTTGCCGGGCGTCGCGTTTCTCTGGGGACGTACTTCAACGCCTTCCCCGCGTCGTACTGGCAGCACTGGACCAGCGTGCGCCAGGTGACCCTCACGGTGCGCACCACGGGTCCGGCGACCGTCCTGGTCTACCGCTCCAACGGATCGGGCGTCCGTCAGCGGATCGCCACGCGCGAGGTGACGGGCGAGGCGTCGACGTCCTTCGATCTCGATCTCACACAGTACAGCGACGGCGGCTGGATCTGGTTCGACATCGTCGCAGACGAGAAGCCCGCCGTGCTCGAAGGCGCGGAGTGGACCACCGAGCAGGAGCCCGCGCGCACCGGGAAGGCCTCGCTCGGCATCACCACCTACAACAAGCCCGACTACTGCGTCGAGACCCTGCGCGCCCTCGCCGCGTCGCCGGATGCGCTCGAGTTCGTGGACCGCATCTTCCTCGTCGACCAGGGCACCCAGCTCGTCGCGGACCAGGAGGGCTACGCCGACGTGGCCGAGCGCCTCGGGGAGACGCTCCAAGTGATCCGTCAGGACAACCTCGGCGGCTCGGGAGGCTTCGCCCGCGCGATGCACGAGACCCTGCAGCGCCCGGAGAGCGACTTCGTGCAACTGCTCGACGACGACGTGCGGCTCGAGCCGGAGTCGCTGCGTCGATCCATCGTCTTCGGTCAGTACGCGACCAGCCCGGTCCTGGTGGGCGGGCACATGTTCGATCTCCTCGATCGTCCCAAGCTGCACGGCTGGGCCGAGGTCGTCGACGAGGGTCCGTTCATGTGGCGCAACCTCTACCAGGAGAAGATGCCGCACGACTTCGGCGTCGCGAACCTGCGGCAGTCGAGCCTCCTCCACATGCGCATGGACGCCGACTACAACGGGTGGTGGATGTGCCTCATCCCCCTCGATGCCATCCGCAAGGTGGGCCTGTCCCTTCCGGCCTTCATCAAGTGGGACGACGCAGAGTTCTGCCTCCGTGCCGGCGAGGCCGGGTTCCCGACCGTATCGATGCCGGGCGTCGCCCTCTGGCACGTGTCCTGGGTGAACAAGGACGACTCCATCGACTGGCAGGCATACTTCCATGCCCGCAACCGCATCGTCGCCGGTCTGCTGCACTCGAACGTGCCTCGCGGCGGTCGTCTCATCGTGCACAGCCGTCGGGTCGACCTGAAGCACCTCATGATGATGCAGTACTACCCGGTGGCCCTGCGAGCACAGGCTCTACGGGACGTCCTCTCCGGCCCGGATCACATGCGCCGCAATCTGGCGACCGCGATGCCCGCGGCGCGCGCCCTGGCGGGCGAGTTCCCGGAGACCGTGGTGCATCGGGACCCCACCAAGGTCCTGCACTCGCGGCGCGGCCGCCAGGTGTACAAGCAGCGGCCGAAGAACGACTTCGACAACCCGAAGGGGCTTCAGCTCCGGTGGTTCACCCTGAAGACGCTCGCCTCTCACTTCATGCACCGGCCTTCGCCGGCCAACGTCGCCCAGCCCGAGGTCGAGTTCGGCAAGGAGGACGCGCACTGGTGGCGCGTCCCGGCATTCGACAGCGCGCTGGTGAGCGCCGCCGACGGCTCCGGCAAGAACATCTACACGCGCGACCGCGCGAAGTACCGCCGGATGCTCCGCGACACCCTCCGGCTGCACGCCGAACTCCGTCGCCGCTGGCCGGAGCTGCAGAAGCAGTATCGCAACGCACTCCCCGAGCTCGTCTCCCCCCAGTCCTGGCAGCAGATCTTCGAGGAGAAGGCATGACCGCGGCGCCCGCTGCATTCGATCCCACCGCAGCGACGATCGTCATCGTCACCTTCAACCGCTCGCACCTCCTCTCCGGTCTGCTCACCAGCATCACCGCGATGGACCCGAAACCCGGCCACGTCGTGATCATCGACAACGCCTCCGCAGACGACACCACCGACGTCGTCGAGTCGTTCCGGGAGGACATCGGCACCGAGATCGTCTACCGGCGCCTGGAGACGAACACCGGCGGCTCCGGTGGCTTCAGCGAGGGCATGCGCACGGCGTACGAGCTGGGTTCCGAGTGGATCTGGATGATGGACGACGATGTGGAGGTCCTCCCCGAGGGGCTCGCCAAGATGGGCGTGTGGAGTACCCGCTTCAAGAGCATCCAGGGCCGCCGCTACGACTACGACGGCAGCGAGTTCTACTGGCAGTACCGCATCGCCGAGCGCATGGGCATCCCGATCCCGTTCGCTCCGTCCAGCTTCGACGAGTCGGGCTACAAGGAGATGAACAGCGGCTGCTTCGAGGGCATGTTCATCCACCGCTCGATCGTCCAGCAGATCGGACTCCCCGACCCGCGCTTCTTCATCTACTGGGACGACCAGATGTACGGCTGGCTGGCCTCGCGCCTGACCACGGCCGTGATCGTCGACGAGTTCGTGCTGCGACGCACGCGTGAGATCAAGCAGTGGGACATGGGCATCCGCCACATGAACGCGTCCAGCAACGCCTACCGCTACTACATCATGCGCAACCGCGGCTTCATCAAGCAGTACTACCGCGTCCACGGCGTCTACAACCCGGTGCTGTTCGGCCTCGGCACGGCGGCGACCTTCTTCAAGGAGCTCATCCGGCTCGTGTTCGTGGAGCGGACCGTGCGCGGCACCAGCAATCTGTTCCGGGGCATCCGCGACGGCGGCAAGGCCGGCCGCGACCGCACCTGGCAGCCGATGCCTCCCCTGGAGGCGTGACGATGGACGAGCAGCAGCCCGAGCTGCGCTGGGCGCCGTTGCCGCCCGCGCCGAAGAGGACAGGGCGGGTGTGGCTCATCGTGGGCCTCTCCGTCGCGGCCCTCGCGATCGTCGGCGTGCTGCTCTTCTTCCTGCTCCCGCGCGGAGATGCACCGACGCCGACCGGGAGCCCGTCGCCGACGCCCTCGACATCGGCGACCAGCACCCCGACTCCGACGCCCACGGCGACGCCGACTCCGACGCCGTCCGGTTCTCCCGCACCGACGCGGACACCGATGGTGACTCCCCCGCCGGCTGCCGACCCGAGCGTCGAGACGTTCCGTGGACAGGTGAGCGGATGGCTGAACACCGCTCCCCGCGGCCTGGACATCATCTCCGGCGCCAGCGACCAGGACGCGCTGCCGGTGGTCGACTCGCTCCAGCAGGACGCGCAGCGGCTGTCGGACGCCCAGGCCCCGTCATCGATCGATCAGAAGTGGCGCGACGGCGTCTCGGCGTACGCGAAGACGCTCGCACAGCTGCGCACCGCGATCACGAGCGGCTCCGGTGTCCCCGGTGCTGTCGATGCCGCGCGCACGTCCGTCCAGAACCTGCGGAGCCTGGTCGGACTCTGAGTCGACCCACGGAGCCCCCACCGGCGTCCGAGACGTGACGGGGCCGAGAGGCTAGACGGCGTGGTCGGCGTTGTAGCGGTCGAGCACCTCGGCGATCGGCGCGTCGAGCGCGAGGGCACCCTTGTCCAGATAGAGCCCCCGGGTGCAGAACCGTCGCAGGTCACGCTCGTTGTGGCTCACGAAGAACAGCGTCCGCCCTTCGGCGAGCAGCTCGTCGATCCGCTTGTAGCACTTGTCGCGGAAGGCTTTGTCGCCGACCGCGAGCACTTCGTCGACCAGCAGGATCGGCTCATCGAGCTGCGACACCACCGAGAAGGCGAGACGCACCTTCATACCGTTGGAGAGGTGCTTGTAAGGCGTCTCCTCGAAGCCCGCGAGCTCGGCGAAGGCGATGATGTCGTCGTAGCGCCGGGAGACCTCGTCTCGCGACATCCCGTGCAGGCCCGCGGTGAGCCGCACGTTCTCGCGCACGGTGAGGTCGCCGACGAACCCCCCGGTGATCTCGATCAGCGGGGCCACACCGCCGTTCACCGAGACGGTCCCCTCGTCGGGGAGCAGCACCTTGGCGACGAGGCGGAGGAGCGTGGACTTGCCCTGACCGTTGCGTCCGACGACGCCGATCGACTCCCCCGGCTGCACGGTGAAGGAGACGTCGCGCAGTGCCCAGAACTCGCCCGGTCGCGAACGACGGGACGCGCCCGCGAACAGATCCTTGAGACTGCGACGTCCCCGCTTGTTGCGGCGGAAATGGACGCCGAGCCCCTGCACCTCGATGGCCGCCGACATCACAGCTCCTTCAGCACGGGTCGTTCCAGCTTCCGGAACGTCCAGATGCCCAGGGCGAGGATCAGGAGGGTCATCACGACGCTGATCACGAGCGTGAAGGGGTTCCACTGGTCGGGGAAGAACGGCATCCGGTAGAGCATGAAGATGCCGGCGAGAGGGTTGAACGCACCGAGCGTCTGGAAGACTCCGGGGAGGTCCGTCACGTTGTAGATGATCGGCGTCGCGTAGAACATCGCTCGGAGGATGAGCGCCGTGGTCCGCTCCAGGTCGACGTACATCACGCACAGCGGCGCGACGAGGAGACCGAGCCCCACGAGGAGCACCGTCTGCAGCAGCATCGCGACGGGCATCCAGAGGACGCCCCAACCCACCTGCACGACCTCGTCGGGGTTCGACTCGATGAGGAGGTTGACCACGATGAACAGCACGAGCACGGGCAGGGAGAAGAGGTACTCCATACCCTTGCTCAGCACGATCCGGTTCACCCAGATCGATCGCGGGATCGCCGTGGAGCGTACGAGACGTGCATCCTTCTTGAAGGCTCGCGTGAAGTCCGACACCGAGGCGTTGAACCACACCCAGGGCAGCAGCGCGCTGATCAGGAAGATGATGTACGGCGACTCGCCCACATCGCGATGGAAGATCTGCGTGAAGACGAACCAGTAGATCGCGCTCATGACGAGCGGATCGAGGACCGACCACAGGTAGCCGAGGAAGCTCGTCGAGTACCGGACCTTCAGGTCGCGGGCAGAGAGCAGCCACAGCGAATGCAGATATCGCCGGGGCGTCCCGGGCGCCCCGACAGCAGCGTGACTCACGATGTCGAGTCTAGGAGAGAGTGTTGTTCCACAGCGACAGCGCCGAGCCGATGGCCATGTGCATGTCGAGGTACTGGTACGTGCCGAGACGTCCACCGAAGTGCACGTCCTGCTCGCCCTTCGCGAGCTCGCGGTAGGCCAGCAGCCCCTCACGGTCGGTCGGGGTGTTCACCGGGTAGTACGGCTCGTCCTCGCGCTCGGCGAAGCGCGAGAACTCGCGCATGATCACCGTCTTGTCCGACTCGTACACGTCCTTGCGCTCCGGGTGGAAGTGCTTGAACTCGTGGATGCGCGTGTACGGCACGTCCATGTCGGGGTAGTTCATCACGCTCGTGCCCTGGAAGTCGCCGACGTTCAGCACCTCCTGCTCGAAGTCGAGGGTGCGCCAGCTCAGTGCCCCCTCGGCGTAGTCGAAGTAGCGGTCGACGGGCCCGGTGTAGACGACGGGGACCTGGCCGACGGTCGCCTTCTTGCTGAGCGGCTGCGCGTCGTCGAAGTAGTCGACGTTCAGCTTCACGTCGATGTTGGGGTGATCCGCCATCCGCTCCAGCCACGCGGTGTAGCCGTCGGTGGGCAGGCCCTCCCACGTGTCGTTGAAGTAGCGGTTGTCGTAGGTGTAGCGCACGGGGAGGCGGCTGATGATGTCACCCGAGAGCTTCTGCGGGTCGGTCTGCCACTGCTTCGCGGTGTAGTCGCGGAAGAACGCCTCGAACAGCGGGCGTCCGACGAGGGCGATGCCCTTCTCCTCGAAGTTCGCGGCGGTCTTCGCGTCGAACTCCCCCGCCTGCTCCTTCACCAGCGCGCGCGCCTGGTCGGGCGTGTAGGCGGACTGGAAGAACTGGTTGATCGTGCCGAGGTTCACCGGCATCGGGAAGACCGTGCCCTTGTGGGTCGTGTAGACGCGGTGCACGTAGTTCGTGAAGCTCGTGAAGCGGTTGACGTACTCCCACACGGTCGCGTTCGAGGTGTGGAAGAGGTGCGCGCCGTAGCGGTGCACCTCGATCCCGGTCTCGGGCTCCGCCTCGCTGTAGGCGTTGCCGCCGATGTGGTGGCGGCGGTCGATGACAGTTACCTTGCGGCCGGCTTCGGCGGCACGCTCAGCGATGGTGAGGCCGAAGAAACCCGACCCGACGACGAGAAGATCCATGCCGTCCATCGTATCGGCGTCTGGCTGGGAGCTTCGGCCAGCGCGGTCATCGTGGCGCGTGCGAGCGGAGACTCGATTCGCGGGGCATCGTCAAGGTCGAGGTGATCGGCGTCCATGGCCGCCGAGGGCGGCGTCGGTCACGGACGGCGCCTCGAGCCTCCGATCCACCGCATCGCCGGGGCCACGATCGGCAGAGCGGCGATCGTGCTGCGCAGGGTTCGCCGATAGCGCTGTCGAGCTCCCGCGTCGAATGCGTCGCCCAGGACCGGATCCTCGATTCGGATGGCGCTCGCGATCAGATGGAACGCACGGCTCCGCTGCGCCGCGAGCATCTCCCGCGCGCGCCCGGTCGTGTCATCTTCGGCCCAACGCGACAGCAGCGCGTCGTACGACTTCAGCTGCTTCCAGCGCGACTCGAGCGACCAGTATGCACCCCCCGACGCGTCCCGGATGCCCGAGGGCCGATAGGCGTCCTCGGCGACGGTCGGCAGCGCCAGCCACTCGCAGCGCCCGCCGTCGATCAGAAGTCGCATCACGACCTGCACCTGCGGATAGACGAGCGCGTCGACCTCTTCGGCGTCGACGCGCTCCGACAACTCGTCCAAGGCTGGAAGACATTCCTCGACCCGGTACACCAGCCCCGGAGCGTGTGCGGAGGCCGGCAGGAACTCGCTGGGCGAAATGGGACCTGTGCTCGTCCGCCCGCGCGACACACGTGATTCCCGAAGGAACTGTGGCGAGGCGAACACAGGCTTCTCCCGGCGGAGGTACTCGAGCAGAGGCCGCAGGTTCTCCATCAGCACACGGTCATCGTCGGCCGTCAGCATGAGGTACTCCGTCGTGCACTCGCGGAAGAGGCGGGCGAACGTTCCGGCGTACCCGAGGTTCTCGGGATTCTCGAGCACACGGACTCTCTCCGCGATCCCGGAGTCCGCTGAGAGCTTCTCGAAGGTGCCGTCCGTCCCGCCATCGTCGATGACGATGATCTCCACCAGATCGGCGTCCGGATGCGCCAGAATCTCCGTGACCGTCTTCCTGACGTCCTCTGCGCGGTTGTAAGTAGGAATCCCGATGGTCAGAAGCACGGCCAAATCGTATCGCAGAACGCGACGACTCAGCGTTGGCGGCCGGCAGGATACAGCGGGTCTTGAAGCGCGATCTGACGAGCCAGCTCGGTAATCTGCACGTCGTGTGCACGCCGTCGACGCGCCGCTGCGAGGGAGTTGCCGACGAAGACGACCAGGAGGCCGTAGAGCACGAGGTCGGTGCCTCTCCCCACCCCGACACTGGCGGCCAGCACGCTGAGGACCTGCGGGAAGGCGATTGCCACGACCGCCGCCACCAGGAGAAGCAGCAGAGCGATCGTTCTCAGGGCCTGCCCCCGCGCCGATCCGCTCGGCCGGAGGAGAACGAACGCGAAGATGACGAAGGCTCCGATGAGGAGCGCCTTGATGACGAACTGATCCATGGGTCCCTACTTGATGAACAGCTCACTGAGGATGTTGACGGAGTTCCACAGCGACTGGCCTTTCGCTCGCGAATAGTCGGTGTAGACGATCTGCACCGGTTGCTCGTCGTAGCGCAGCCCTGCTCGACCGACCTGCGCGATGATCTCGCTCGCGTGCGCCATCCTGTTCTGCGTGATGGTGATGCGCGACGCAGCGGTACGGTTCAGGGCACGGAGGCCGTTGTGCGCATCCGTCAGCTTCACCCCGGTCGAGAACCGCTCGAAGAAGACCGCCGTGCGCAGAACGACGCGCTTGAGCCAGCCGAGTTCGGTCCGCTTGTCCAGGAAGCGGGAGCCGATGATGATGTCGAGTGGCTCGGAGCGCAGCCGCTCGACCATACGCGTCGCATCATCGACCCGATGCTGACCATCTGCGTCGAAGGTGACGAAATACTCCGCTCCCGGTTGCGACAACGCGAACTGCAACCCCGTTTGGAGCGCGGCTCCCTGTCCTAGATTGATCGGGTGTCGGACCACGATCGCACCGCCGGCGAGCGCACGAGCGGCAGATTCGTCTGCGCTCCCGTCGTCGACGCACACGATGTTGGGGAAGCGCTCGCGCGCAGAACGGACGACGTCTTCGATGACCTCAGCTTCGTTGTACAGCGCGACCACGAGCCAGGTGTCGTCGAAGGATTGGGGGGTGTGGGTGCTCATCTCTTTCCCCGATCCTACCCTCTCGTTGCCGGGCGCCCCGGCTACGAGTAGCGCCGCTCGGCGTCGAGAGCGCGATAGTGTTCTTCGTCACGGTGACTGAACACCCGCGCCGGGTGCCCCCCGGCGATGGCCATCTCCGGGATGTCCGACACCACGACGCTTCCCGCCTGGATGATCGCGCCGTCCCCGATCGTCACGCCGCCCAGGACTATCACCCTCGCACCGAACCAGACGTTTCGGCCGATGCTCACCGGGCGCTGAACCACAGTGGCGTCGTACGGCAGGGCGCTGCCCTCGTAGTTGTGCATGTCGCTCATGATGATGCACTCGGGTCCGGAGTGGAAGTTGTCACCGATGTCCACGCGGCCACTGCCACGAACCGACATGCCGTTGAAGTGGACATTGTTCCCGAGGTGGGTGTGCGGTGAGAAGTTGCTCCGCGCATTCACACGGACGTTCGTTCCGCGGTCGGCGATCCAGCGGGTCGCCTTCCACGTCCAATAGCGCGTGCGCAACAGCCGCTGCAACAACCTCCACCGTCGTACCAGCTCTCCCACGCGAACCCGGCTCCCTGCTTCTCAGCGCGGGCGTGAAAGTACCCGTCGGAGGACCACGACCCGCGCTCTGCTTGCTGAGAGCCTACCGCTTCGAGTCCCGGATGAGAGGCACTCGGGCATCGTGGCTAGAGTCGTTCGTGGAGACCAGACAGCCAAGAGGAGAAACGTGCACTCGATGGACCCCGCAGCGATTCGCTGGTGCCTGCTGCCGAAGCTCGACCTCGCGGCGACGTGGCCCGCCGGATCACGCGGACGGCCTTTCGCCGCTCGCATCGCGCGGCCCTGGCAGCGACTGAAGGTGACCCGGTACGGCCGCAACCTCGTGGTCACGACGACTCACAACCAGGCGCGCACTCTCGCGCCCGTGTTCGCCGGGCAGCCGGGCCTCGACGTCCGACTGGAGTCATACCGCGCATGGGGGGCGAGCATGCTCAGCTCCCGGCGGGCCGCTCGCACCGTCACCGAGTGGGGCTCGCGGATCCTCGAGGAGATCGGCCGAGACGATGCGATCGGCTCGTGGCGCAACCAGGTCGCGTTGACGACCTATCGACTGTCCTCCTACCTTGCCGCGGATCTCACCGGGTTCGACGCCCTGGTCGTCGCGACGCAGCATGAGCCGTCGGTACGCAGTCTGGTCTTCGCCGCGCAGAGTCAAGGCGTGCCTGTCGTCTATGTTCCGCATGCTCCGGCGGGAGACAACCCTCAGTACAGCGACCTCCCGACAGCTTTCGCCGCGCTTCGCGGAGTGGCCGAGGCCGCCCACTACGTCACGCAGTACGGCGTCGACCGGTCTGCGCTCGATGTCGCCGGGAACCCCTCGACGAACATCCTCGATCGCGGACTGCCCACCCTCGCCACCGATCGTCCCGGAGTCCTGGCGCTGTCCCCGAACCCGCCGGCCATGATCCGCCGCATCATCGACCTGGTTGCGGCGGCCGACGTGGGGCCCCTCGTCGTCGCGCCGCACCCTCGCTCGGACCGCTCGTCGCTGTCGCAGATGCTGCCTCACGGCTGGACCCTCAGCGCCCAGCCGACGGTGGAGCTGCTCCTGGGCGGCGCGCCCTTCATGATCCAGCATGCGAGCGGCGTGGCCTGGGAGGCGTCCGCACTGGGTATCCCGGCGGCGAAGCTGCGCCTGGCCGGCGAACCATCCCACTACCCGTTCCTCGCGAACGACAGCATCTACCCGCCGCTGGAGGACGCCGAAGATATCCGACGCTTCGTCGCCGACGCACCCGGTATGGATCGGCACGCGCTCCGCGACTACGCGCTCGACTGGTGCGAGGTGGACGGAGATGAAGCCGCAGGCCGAATCCGCGGATTGCTCGCGTCGATCTCGGCTGGCGAACGTACACCATCGGGCGTCCGCATCCTCGACGGCTGGTGCGAGCCGACGGGCGTCTCGGTGCGTGCTTCCTGGCTGCCTTCAGTCACCGGGTGACGAGCGTGAGCTGATTCTCCCGCCTGTCGTGCACCGGATGGGCGGCGTCAGCCAAGCTGCTGATAGATCTCGCGATACGAACTGCGACGCTCCTCAGGCGAGAACCTCTGCTTGGCGTAGTCATAGATCTGTGAAGGCGTCCAGCGGTCGGGGTCTCCCAGGAGGTCGGCAACCGCACCGGCGAGCGAAAGCCCCGTACGCTCTTCGACGACGCGAGAGGCCTCGTCGGGCAGGAAAGCCAGGTGACCTCCGCTACCGCTCGCGATGACGGAGAGACCGTGCCCGAGTGCTTCCGCGTAAGCGATCCCGAAAGTCTCGTACTCGCTCGCCATCACGAAAAGATGCGCCCTCGGGAGCACGTCGGCCAGTGCCTCCGGCGAAACATGGCCGAGGAGCCGCATGTGATCGCTGACGCCCAGCTCCGCCGCCCGCGTTTCGACCGCGTCATGCAGTCGACCAACGCCTGCCCATTCGAAACGGGCGTCGAACCCACGAGATCGGAGAGCCGCGAGCGCTTCGACGGCCTGGATCGGCCCCTTCCACGGCACCAGACCCCCCACCGCCACCATTCGCAGCGGCCCCCCCGAGCTCGCGTCCCATTGCTCGGCGATGCGGTCGGGCTCTGCGATCCGAACGAAGTTCTCGATCACCGGCACCGGCTCGTGCCTGATGGCCTCGATGATCTGGGCTAGTCGGTGTCCGACAGCGACGACCGCGTCAGGACGACGAAGACCTCTGCGCAGCACTGCATGGCCGACCCGCCCGCGCACGGTGGTCGGCTCTTTCAGCAGTCCCGACCAATGCTCGGTGTGCACCCAGGGCTTGGGCAACGACGCGAGCTGAACCGGTAGCAGCGCAGGAAAAGCCATCGTGTGCACGACATCCGCACCCGCTGCCAACCGACGCAGCGTCCGCAGCGCACGCGGAATCGTCCAGGGACGTGTGTAGTGGTAGGGGATGCGCACGACATGAATGCCGGGAGATGCGTCCCATTCGCCGGCGTCGCCGCCCAACGACGGGTCGTGGAGATGAAGGACCGTGACCTCATGATCGAGCGCGAGCATCTCAGCGTCGCGAAGATTGAAGAGGCCGAGGCCCGGTCGGACTTCGCTCGGGAACCACGGGGTGACGGCCAGCACTCTCACAGGTCGATCCTAGGCGACGTGGTGGGTGAGATCGTCTGCGACCTGTTGCGCGCGCGCTTCCCAGGAATGCGACTCCCGCAACACCCGCACCCGCTCCTGCATCGCATGCAGTTCCTCCGGATCAGCATCCAACCGATCCAGAAGCTCCGCCAACGACTCCGCCCGATACGGCACCGCCCAGCCGATCCCATGCTCCGTCACGAAATCGCCGACCAACGTCCCCTCGGTCGCCACGATCGGCTTACCCCGCCCCACGTACTCGAACAACTTGAACGGCAACACGAAATCGCGATACGCGACCGGCTCCATGAACAGCACCCCGAGATGCGCATCCGCATACAACTCGTCCAGCTGCTCCCCCGACCGATGCACCACCTGCGACTCCGGCCCCCTCACACTCGCGTACCCGGCCTCGACATCCCGCCACTCCGACTCACGCGTACACACCACCAGACGCGCATCAGCGGCCAGACCCACACCCCGAAAAGCCTCATGCATCCGGTAATAGGCATCACCGATGCCGCCCACATACAACAACGACACCGGACCGGAAACAGGCGAACCCACCTCCACCCGCTCCGCCCCCGGAGGCAACGTCCGCACCTGACCCCGATTCGCCACCGGCAAATGCTCCGCCATCCTCAAAGACTGCAGATACAACACATCCACCGCGGAACGATAACCCCGCAGATCCGCACGATAGAGGGTCTTCGTCGCAGTGGAAAGGAGGCGTCCGACGTTCTGCACATACTCGGGGAAACGCCAGTAGACGTCCCGGTAGTACAGACCTACCCGCATCCCGCGAGTGCGGCACCATCGCAGAAAACGCTCGTCCATGAACGGACGAAGCGGAATATGGCGCGGGTCGGTCAGCGCCGAGGGCATCGTGGAGGATTCGCTGTACACGAATGCCGGCTGGTCCCCCGCACGAATCCTGCGTTTGACCTCCGCGATGCGCCGCCGTCTTTCGCGTGAGTAGCCCGAGACGACCAACACCTCGAAACCGATGGCTTCGAAGGCCTGCTTCATGCGGACTGGTCGGATACCGCTCGCACTCGTGGCACCGGGGTTCAACGGATACGGGACGTGGAAGATCATCAGCGGAGACATCAGCGGGCCCGTCCCGTCGTTCCCCCGGCCGGGTGGGTGAGATCGTCTGCGACCTGTTGCGCGCGCGCTTCCCAGGAATGCGACTCCCGCAACACCCGCACCCGCTCCTGCATCGCATGCAGTTCCTCCGGATCAGCATCCAACCGATCCAGAAGCTCCGCCAACGACTCCGCCCGATACGGCACCGCCCAGCCGATCCCATGCTCCGTCACGAAATCGCCGACCAACGTCCCCTCGGTCGCCACGATCGGCTTACCCCGCCCCACGTACTCGAACAACTTGAACGGCAACACGAAATCGCGATACGCGACCGGCTCCATGAACAGCACCCCGAGATGCGCATCCGCATACAACTCGTCCAGCTGCTCCCCCGACCGATGCACCACCTGCGACTCCGGCCCCCTCACACTCGCGTACCCGGCCTCGACATCCCGCCACTCCGACTCACGCGTACACACCACCAGACGCGCATCAGCGGCCAGACCCACACCCCGAAAAGCCTCATGCATCCGGTAATAGGCATCACCGATGCCGCCCACATACAACAACGACACCGGACCGGAAACAGGCGAACCCACCTCCACCCGCTCCGCCCCCGGAGGCAACGTCCGCACCTGACCCCGATTCGCCACCGGCAAATGCTCCGCCATCCTCAAAGACTGCAGATACAACACATCCACCGCGGAACGATAACCCCGCAGATCCGCACGATAACGCGTCAGCAGGAAGGACCGGTACCAGCGCGGCATCCTGGTCCCGTATTCGGGGAAACGCCAGTAGACGTCCCGGTAGTACAGACCGACTCCGATATCGGCCCTGCGGCAGAACCGGAGAAAGCCGATATCTCTGGTGACGCTGGTCGCCGCGGTGACCTTCTCGCCGAGCCCGGTCGGTTGGGTCGACGCCTCCGAGTAGACGAAATCGATGCGCTTTCCGTCGCGGATCAGACGTTTGAGATCTCGGATCCGGCTACGTCTCTGAGGGTGCTTCCCCGAGACTTCGAGGACTTCATAGCCGAGTGCTTCGAAAGCCCGTCTCATGCGGACCGGACGAATCCCGCTGGCGCTCGTGGCATCCGGATTCAACGGATACGGCACGTGGAAGATCATCGCCCGCCGCGGCGCCGTGGCGCTCATCGATCGTCTCGCTCGAGAAGCCCGGCCAGCGAAGCCTGATGCGCGAAATCGGGAACCTGCTCCACCACTTCGTCGAAAGTTCCCAGACCTCGGATGGCACCGTCGCTGAGGTAGCAGATGCTGTCGTAGTCCCGGATCGTGGCGAGCCTGTGGGCGACGCTGATGAACGTGACCTCACCCTGGAGCTCACGCATCGCCTCGACGATTCGCCGCTCTGTCGCGGTATCGAGAGAACTCGTCGCCTCGTCCATCACCATCACCAGCGGCTCCGCATAGAGGGCACGAGCGATTCCGAGACGTTGCTGCTGCCCACCCGAGAGCGAGAACCCGCGCTCGCCGATCAGCTCGCGGATGCCCTTGCCGCGGGTGATCAGCTCCGAAAGCTGTGCCTGCTCGAGCGAGCGGATCACCTTCTCCTCGTCGAAGTCGCTGCCCCACGTGAGCGCGACGTTCTGCGCGACGGACGCGTCGAAGAGTGCCACGCGCTGCGGGACGTATCCCACATGCGCCCGCCACTGGTTCAATACACGCGACAGGGGCTGTCCATCGATGTCGAGTTCCCCGGAGGATGGCTGGCTGAGGCCGAGGAGCACATCGATGAGGGTCGACTTTCCCGCACCCGACGGGCCGACGACTGCGAGGGTGGAGCCGAACGGGATCGACAGGTTCAGATGCTCCAGCACATTCTTACCGGTGCCCGGGTAGCTGAACGAAACGTCACGAAGCTCGAGGACCTTCGGCGCGGTCTTCAAGGTCTCCGGGTCGATGGAAGACGCCTTGGCCGACCGCTCTCCGTCGACATCGCGGGTGAGCTCTCGGATCACATCGCGCGCGTGAACCTCGTTGATCGACGCGGTTGTGAACGATGTCTGAAGCGTGGTGATCGCGGGGATCATCCGGAATCCGGTCGCGGCGAACATCGCGACCGCCACGACCGCGTTGTTCGCTCCGCCGGCGAGGAAAGCGGTACCGCCGACGACGAGGAATCCGCCGATCAGCGCTGCTTCGAACGCGTACTTGGGCACGATCGAGAGGAAGGACGCATTGGCGCGCGCCCTCGTCGCGTTTCGGCGGTAGTCCGTCACGACACCGCCGATCTCGTCCAGCTTGTTGCGGAGCGTGACTTCCTTCAGCGCTTCGACCATCTCTGTGATCAAGGTCGCGACGCGGAAGACGTAACGGCGAAGCACCATGCCCGCTTCTCGCGCGCGCCGAGTGATGACGAACAGCATGAACAACGAGAATCCGGCGAGATAGACGAATGCGACGGCCGCCGTGAGCGGCTGAGCGACGACGAGCACACCGAGGACGGAGATGAAGGTCAGCAGGTTCACCGGAACCTGGGAGAGCGGAAGGATGAATCCCGTGTTCGTGCTCGCCATCGACCCGTCGACGATCCTCGTGACTTCGGCCGTGCTGTAGCGGGCGCGCTCCTCCCACGACGACCGGGTGTACGAACGGAAGAGGTCATCCCCCACCGCCAGTTCATATGCCGCGAATCGCCGAGTCGCGATCCAGTGCAGAAGGATCGCCAGGCCGCTCTTCAGGAGGAACAGCACGCAAACGATGCCGAAGATCCAGGGTGCCGCTGCGGCGGGCAGCTCCCCGACCACCGGCAGCTCGATGGGGTCGCCACTGGCCAGCGGCGTCACCGACAGCACGATGAGTCCCAGCGCCAGCGTGTCGAGAAGCGCGAGCGCTCCTGTGACGATCGCGTAACCGATGTAGAACCTCGCCGCGCCGTCGGGCATGACTTTGAACAGATCGACGAGTGTATTCCAGATGCTCTTCATCAGTCGGCCTTGCCTCTTCCCACTGCGATGACTGCATCCGCTGCTCTACGAGCGACCGACTGCAGACTAACGTTCGATGACGCCCAGGCACCCAGCCCACGACGTTCTGCTTCTGTGCGCGTGCGTGTCGCGGCATCCCGGAAGGCGTCGGCGACTTCGTCGACGTCGTAGTCGCACGCGGCCCCGAGGGCTGCGTGCGCGGCGTTCTCTCGCATGAACTCATGCACCTGGCCCTCGCCCGCGAAGATGACGGGCGTGCCGCACGCCCAAGACGCGTAGATCTTCGTGGGGAATGCGACGCTGTAGCCGGCGTCCGGTCGCAGGGATGCGACGCTGGCGACCGCGCCGCGAATCCATGACGCGGCCTCGGCCGGTGGAAGCGAGTCGAGGAAGGTCACGCGCTCGGACGCCTCCGTCTCGGAGGCCTGCTTCCGCAGATTTCCCCAATCGCTTCCTTGGCCGATGAACACGAGTCGTAGATCCGGGATCTCCTGGGCGATCCGTGCGAACGCCTCGATGAAGATCCCGGCGCCTTGCCATTCCGACGCCGTTCCGGCGTAGATGAGGTACCGACCTTCCTGCGGGACAGCCCCGTCCGCCGAGAACGCTCGCGTATCGGCTCCGTTCCCGACGACGATGAGCTGCGCGCGCGGAGCGATCTGCCCCGCCCGGGTGCCCATACGTTCGTTGACCGTGAGCACTCGTGCCGCTCCCTCGAGAGCGGCCCTTTCGATGCTGCGCACTCCGCGGAGGACCACGTCGGGCACATCCGTCGCTTCAGCGGCGTCCGACCACAGATCCGCCGCGTAATACACGTAGGGGGTTCGTCGGATCGCGAGTGCGATCCTCACGACGAACCCCGTCGTCGGAGGCGGTTCCACCACGTAGACGGCCTGCCGGGCCCCGAAGAGGATACGGAAGAACAGAGGCACGTCGAAGCTCAGATACTGGAGATACCCCCGCACGTACCCGTTCTTGTCGCGAAGCACGGGAGCACGGCGGACTCGATACCTTCTGCTGTCGTCGTCCCTCTCCTCATGGCGGGATGCGACGGTCAGAACGCTCACCTCCGCGCCGCCGTCGACGAGCGCTTCCGCGAGGGCCGCGAGCCGCAGAGAGGCAGCTGCGGGTTCCGGTGCGAAGATGCGGCTGGCGATCGCTACACGCACGAAGTGCTCACCCGACCTCTCTCTGTCGACCTGCGAACGATGGAACTGCGGAGCATCTGCCCGTTCAACCCGCACGATGCGGCGCAGAACGGACGATGTCGCCGGACCTAGAATTCCTCGACGTCGACGTCCTCACCGAAGAGTCGTCGAATCGCGAGGATGGTCCGTGCCGCGGTTTGTCCGTCGCCGTAGGGATTGACGGCGTTCGCCATCGCGCTGTAGGCGTCCACGTCGGTGAGCAACTGCGACACCTCGTCCACGATGCGCTGTTCGTCCGTGCCGATCAGCTTCACGGTACCGGCATCGACCGCCTCGGGCCGCTCGGTGTTCTCGCGCAGGACGAGGACGGGCTTGCCCAGCGCCGGCGCTTCCTCCTGCACTCCCCCGGAGTCTGTCAGCACGATCTCCGCGCGGCGGAGGATCCGACTGAAGTCGCCGTACTCCAGCGGGTCGAGCACGTGGACGTTGCCGAGACCCTCGATCTCGGGAAGCACCCGCTCGCGCACCTTCGGGTTGCGGTGCAGCGGCATGATCACGGTCAAAGCCGGATGGGCACGAGCGATCCGTGCGATCGCTCTCCCGATGTCCGTCATCGCATCGCCGAGGTTCTCTCGACGATGCGTCGTCACGAGAAGTACCTTGTCGTCATCTGCGAGACCTTCGAGAAGGCCCACCAGGTCCGGATGATGCACGGGTACGTCGGACGCCGAAACATGCAGAAGTGCATCGACCACGCTGTTGCCGGTCACGAGAACGGACGCGGGATCCACGCCCTCACGGAGCAGGTTCTCCCTGCTCGTCTGCGTCGGGGCGAGACTGAGCGCCGCCACCTGAGTGATGATCTTGCGGTTCACCTCTTCCGGGAACGGCGAATAGATGTTCCCGGTCCGGAGCCCGGCTTCGAGATGGATCACCGGCACCTGAGCGTAAAAGGCGGCCAGCGCTGCGAAAGCAGAAGTCGTGGTGTCTCCCTGGACGAGAACTGCGTCGGGCCGCATCTCCTCGATGGCTGCCGCCACCCCGCCCAACGTGCGCGAGGAGATATCGACCAGCGTCTGACCGTGCTCGAAGATATCCAGGTCGATGTCCGGGACGATCCCGAAGAGACCATTGACCTGATCGAGCATCTCGCGGTGCTGTCCGGTGACGACGACCTGCGGGTGGATGCCATCCGCTTCCCGCGCTGCCAGGATGATCGGCGCGACCTTGATGGCCTCCGGGCGAGTGCCGTAGATCACCATGAGGTTCTTCGTGGGTGCACTCATGGCACGATGTTCTTGCTCAGCCCACGCGTGTCGATGACGGCCTTGCCGGACTGCAGGCGGGGACCGAACGTCGAGTACGCGTCGTGGTCGACCAGGAGCACGACGACGTCAGCTGCGTCGAACTCCTTCTCCAGGTCTTCGACGAGGCTCAGGTTCGAGTACTTCTGAAGAGACGCGGGCAGCTCGTGGATGTGAGGCTCGGACACGGCGAACTCGATCTCCGGTCGAGATTCGGCCAGCGCCTGCGTGATCTCGACGGCCGGAGACTCGCGCAGGTCATCGACGTTCGCCTTGAACGCCAGACCGAGGATCAGGACCTTGGGCGCGGAGATGGACTCGATCGCTCTGTGAATGCGCTCGAGCACCCACTTCGGCTTGGCGTCGTTCACCCGACGCGCGGTCTCGATCAGCGCGGCACCACCGTTCGCCGCGCTCACGATGAACCACGGGTCGACGGCGATGCAGTGTCCGCCGACACCCGGACCGGGCTGCATGATGTTCACTCGGGGATGCCGGTTGGCGAGGCGGATCACCTCCCAGACGTCGATGCCGAAGGAGTCGGACACGGTCGAGAGCTCGTTGGCGAAGGCGATGTTGACGTCGCGGAACGAGTTCTCCGTCAACTTGACCATCTCCGCGGTCGTGGAATCGGTGACCAGCAGATCTCCGGTGACGAACGAGCCATAGAGAGCCTGCGCACGTCGGCTCGCCTCATCCGTGGTTCCGCCGATGATGCGGTCGTTCTCGATGATCTCGCGCATGATCTTTCCCGGCAGCACCCGCTCGGGCGCGTGCGCGAACAGAACGGATCCGGCGGCGAGGTCCGGGCGTACCTCGCCCAGCCGCCGGTCGAGACCGAGCGTGGTTCCGGGAGGGGAGGTCGACTCCAGCACGACCAGATCGCCGGCCTTGAGGAAGGGAGCGACGTCGTCGAATGCGCGGTCGACGAGCGTCATGTCAGCCTGCTTCTGGCCGTCGAGCGGCGTCGGCACCGTGAGGATGAACACATCGGCGGGGACGGGACTGCTCGTCGCGGTGAGTGCACCGGAGGCGACGACGCTGCTGACCACTTCTTCGAGCTCCGGCTCCACGATGTGGATGCGGCCGGCGTTGATGGTGTCGACGGCCCGCTGGTTGACATCCACTCCGACGACCTTGTGTCCATGGGACGCGAGCACTGCAGCGGTAGGCAGACCGATGTAGCCGAGGCCGATTACGCAAACGTTGGTCATGTACTTCCCTTGCTTTTGAGACGCACCCAGCCTAGCCGGGATCGGACTGTGGAAGCGCTGAGGAGATCAGCGGCAACCCGTCACTTCGTAGAGGACGGCGTCACCCTCACGGTCGACTTCGGTGAGGATCGACGACTGGTCCAAACCGTGCAGACCTTCATAGGTCGTGAAGTGATTCTCGAAGATCTCCCGATCCCCGAAGTCGAAGACGTACTCGACGCCGAGCGACTCGAGCGCGTCGCACACCTCGGCGTCGCCGGTCGCCAGATAGCGGGCGAGGAGATCGGCGTCCGCCCCGTAACGGCCCGTGACGTGCGGGAAGACGACCGGGTGGCCCGTGTATGCGTAGACGAGGCCTGCTCCCGTGAGCGGGTCACCCAGAAGAGGTCCATCGACATCGTCGGGAATCCGCTCGAAAAGCGCCGCTTCGTCGGGCGTGAGACCCTGCGATTGGGCATCGAACCTGAAACTCGTCCCCCGCATGAAGCGGAGGTCGTTCGCGAGGGCGGACAGATGCGTGAGCCCCAGTGCGACGAGCACGACCGCAGCGATGATCAGGAGCGATCGACGTCCGTCCCGCCACAGTGCCACGAGCCACGACCACACCAGGTGGGCGCCGAGCGCGGCGAGGGGCAGACCGAAGACGGCCAGCAGCGCGCCGACTCTCGTGGTGTCGTCATACCAGACGCCGACGATGGCACTGCGCAGAGCGGGCAGAGGCAACCAGGTCGACACTGCGAAGAAGAACACGCTCACGGCGTATGACCCGAGGATCCACCACTGCCGATCCTTCACCACCCTCCATATCCCGATCGCGGCAAGCGGGCCCAGGAGAAGTCCGGTGCTGCGTCCCACCGGGCTGAGGAACGCGACTTCACCGATCGCCTGAGCGAGAGTCGCCCCCGGCTGCCACTCGTGGGTGGTCACGTTCGCCAGATGCCAGATGAATCCGAGCACGACGAGGCCCACCACGACCGAGAGCGCCAGCAGCACGCGGCTCCGGGTAGCGGCACCCGTCCACGCGCGCCATGCGCACCAGAGCCCGAAGGGAACCAGCAGGGCGAGCCCCGCGAGCAGTGCAGAAGGATGCGCGAGGGCAGTTGCACCGATCGCTGCCAGAAGCACGATCAGAAGGGACACCCGCTGATATCCGCCGATTCCCCTCCGCGATGCGAGCACGGTGACGGCGATGAGCACGGGGATCAGTATCGTCCCCAGCAGGTTCGGGTAGAGCACGCCCCAGTTGAGGAAACCGAGCGGCATGACGCTGAACCCGAGGGACAGCAGCGGCGCCCACACGGACGCCGTGCGGTAACGAGCGAAGAGCACCGCGGTGAGAGTCGCGATCGCGGCCGGCCACCCCACCGCGATCACCGCGATCGTCACGGCGTTCGTCGCCGCGACGACGCCCGACGCCGCCGGGACCACGAGCGATACGAGCGCGTGCCACAGAGTCGGGTAGAAAGCCGACGTGGCTCCGGGCACCGCCATCGTCATGTGGAAAGGCGAGGCATCCTCGGTCTGAAGGATGAATTCGACGGCGTTGAGGTGAAACAGCCCGTCGTACAGCTGAGAAGGGTGTTCAGCCCCACCGATCCCGACCATCAGGATGACCGCCCAGAGGACGGCGGCCGCGCCCATACCGAGCCAGACCGCCCGCGTCTCGCCGCCCAGCACAGCGAACCGTCCTCTCCCGAGGATGCGCAGGCCTGCGGCGACTGCCGTGAGGAGCACGGCGATCAGCAGCACGGGCAGGATCGACCAGGCGATTCCGAGAAGCGGAGCGACGGCGGTCGCAATCCCGACGACGGCGAGCGACAGCGCGATCGACGCTCCCAGGAGCATTGCCCCGCGCAGACGGAAGAGAAGTGCGGCGGGCAGGCCGGGTGCGACGATGAGCAGCACGGCGAATCCCACGGCAGGGGCCGCCGACAGCCAGCTTTCGATCATGCGTCGACCAACGCGATCGCGCCCTCGACCTCGCCGTCGTACACGACAACGCCCTTGTCGATGACGATGCCGCGGGCGCAGAGCTGTCGAACCATCTCCATGTCGTGGCTGACGACGACGAGAGTCTTGCCCTGCTCGATGAGCTCTTCGAACTTGAGCCGGCACTTCTCACGGAACGGTGCATCACCCACCGAGAGGATCTCGTCTACGAGGAGCACATCGAGCTCGACGTGGATCGCCACCGAGAACGCGAGACGCATGAACATCCCCGACGAGTAGTGCTTGACCTCCTGGTCGATGAACTGCTCGATCTCGCTGAATGCCACGATCTCGTCGTATCGCGCCTCGATCTCGCGCTGCTTCATCCCGAGGATCGCTGCGTTGAGGAAGACGTTCTCGCGGCCGGAGAGTTCGGGGTGGAACCCGGCTCCGACCTCGATGAGACCGGCAACGCGTCCGCGGGTCAGCACCGTTCCATCGTCCGGTTCCATGACTCCGGAAACGAGCTTGAGGAGCGTGGACTTTCCAGAGCCGTTGAGACCAAGCACGGCGACGGATTCGCCTTCACCGATCACGATGTCGACGCCCTTGAGGGCTTCGAACTCGCTCGTCAGCTTGCGACGTTTGATCCAGGACACGACGGTGTCCTTGAGAGAGAACGCGTGATTCAGCGTGAAGCGCTTCTTCACACCGTCGATGATGATGCTCGGACGGAGCGTGTGAGGAGAACTCATAGGTCCTGTGCGAACCTTCCTTCGAGGCGGCGGAAGACGATCTGCCCCAGGAGCAGGGTGCCCACGGCGATGAGGAACGTCCAGAGAGTGTTCCAGCCGAGGCCGGGCGGTATTGCTTCGAGCTGCGGACCGACGTAGCCCGCAGCGGAGATCATTCCCTCGGTGGCCGGGCGCCAGAACGCGAAGTGGAAGAGCTCGACGCCCTGGGTGATCGGGTTGAGGAGGTACATCTCCAGCAGCCAGTCCGGCCAGCCGAGAGTCTTGACGGCATCCTGCACCGCGGCCCAGGAATAGAGCACCGGGGACGCCCAGGTGGCCAGCAACAGCATCAGTTCGACGATGTTCTCGGCGTCGCGATAACGCACGTTGACTGCGCCGAAGAACAGTCCGAGACCCAGCGCGAAGAGCATCACGATGATCATGGCCGCGAAGATGGCCAGTACCGAGAGGATGGAGAGGTGCGCGGCCCAGCCGAGCAGCAGACAAACGACGAGGAGCAGACCGACCTGGGGAAGGAAATGCACGAACGCCACGATCACGGCCGATACGGCGAAGAGCTGCCGCGGCAGGAAGACCTTCCGCACGAGCGGCGCATTCCCCACGATCGACGTCGTCGCGTTCTTGAACGCCTCCGAGAAGAGGTTGATGACGACGATGCCGGAGAACAGGTACACGGCGTAATTGGGGATGCCGTGATCCAGCTTCATGAACAGGCCGAGGACGACCCAGAACACGAGGAACTGCGCGGCCGGTCGAACGTACGACCACGTCCAACCGAGGACCGAATTACGGTAGCGCGTCGTCACACCGGTACGGACCAGGAGGATCAGAAGATACCGCCAGCGCACCACATCGATCAGCCCACGACTCTTGCCGGGGGTTGTGAACTCCGTACGCGGGACGGCGGCGAAAAGATCTCGGGTGTCAGTCACAGGCCCACTCATTCGGGTGTCGTCGCAAACTACGACAGTCTATGCCCACGCCTTCGCGGAAACGCTGAACGCGGTCAGCATCAGTCATCCCGCTGCCCCATGAGCCACTCGACGATGCGGAAGTCGAACTCGCTGTCCACGTCGATGGACCGCTCGGCGGGCATCTCGTAGAGAATCGTCGACGGAAGGAACACGACCTGGTCCTCCAGCAGCGACTCGCGCCGCCAGACGTAGATCGAGCCGTTCATGTCGAAGCAGCGCGGCGCGTCCTGGCGCCGGAGCACCGCGTCATCCGGCTGCTTGCTGACGGCGACGGTCCCGTCAGGCTGCTCCTCGACGAGGTTGAAGTACGGGTTCCGTCGCGCCTCCGCGCCTGTGATCAACGAGGCGGCATCCGACTCCTCGAACATCCGCACCGCCGTGCGGATGTCATCGAGCGTGCGCAACGGGCTGGTCGCATCGAGGTCGACGCACACATCGTAGGTATCGCCGGTTCGCTGCTCCGTCGTTCGCACGGCATGCGCGATGGCCGGGACTTTGCCCGCGGTGTCGGTGGCCATCTCGGCGGGGCGCCGCACGACACCTGTGGCGCCGAACGTCGGGGCGAGTGCCAGGATCTCCTCCGAATCACTCGAGACGACGACTTCATCGAAGAGACCGGTCGCGGCAGCCTGCGCCACGGAGTGCCCGAACATCGGCCGCCCTGCGACGACGCGGAGGTTCTTGCCCGGCACGCCCTTCGATCCGGCCCGCACGGTGATCGTACAGATCCTCATCTGCTTCTCCGTTCCCACGCCAGCCTGGCGCGTTCGAGGTCTTCCGGTCGACCCACGTCGATCCACTCGTCGCGGATCTCATACGCTGCGACGGAACGCTCGGCATCCATCAGGCGCGACAACAGCGTGGGCATGTCGCAGTACTCGTCCTGTTCCAGCAACTCGAGCGCGCTCGGTTCGAGCACGTAGATTCCGGCGCTCACGAGCTCGCTGTGGTATGGCTTCTCCGCGAGTCCCGTCACGCGATCTCCATCACGGCGGATCACACCGTACGGGATCTCGAATCCGTACTCGCGCGCGCCGATGGTCGCATCCGCCCGGGCGTCGAGATGGAACCCGAGCATCCGTCTCAGGTCGACATCGGTGAGCAGATCGGAATTCATGACGACGAAAGGCGCGCCGATCTCTCCACGTAGCTGGGCCATCGCGCCGGCCGTGCCCAAGGGCATCGGCTCGTGGAGATACGAGATCTCCAGCCCATGCGCACTGCCGTCGCCCAGGTGCTGCTCGATGAGGTGTCCGAGGTGGTTGATGGAGACATGGACCCTGCGGAACCCCTGGCCGTGCAGCCTGCTGAGGATGATGTCGATCATCGGGGTGTCCCCCAGCGGGACGAGGGGCTTCGGGATGTCCTTGGTGATGGGGTAGAGGCGCTGGCCCCGTCCTCCCGCCATCAGCACGACGGGGGTCGGAATCGGAGTGGCGATGTGCTCGCCTTCTCCGACGACGTCGACGATGCGTTCATCGTCGACGACGGCGACCACGCGGATGCCGCGCCGCGCCTTCAGCTCGTCGACGTCCTCCTGACTGGCGTTCGGCGGGACCGATGCCGGGTCGGGATTCATCACCCGGTCGACCCGGTCCTCCAGAGACGCACCGGCAAGCAGGCCGCGCCGGATGTCACCGTCGCTCACGGCGCCGATGAGCCGTCCCTCAGCATCCTCGACGAAGACCACCTGACGCCGGCTGCGATCGAGCTGAGTGAGCGCATCGCGGATGCTGGTGCCCGGCTGCAGAGACAGGTCGGTGTTCGAGCTCATGCGGTCTCTCCCCTCTTCGCTGCGATCGTTCTGGCCGGCACGCCGACGACGACCGTCCCTGCCGGGACGTCCCTGATCACGACGGCACCGGCCCCGATGACGCTACCGGATCCCAGGGTCACGCCCTGGATGACGCGGGCGCCGAGACCCACATGGGCACCCTCGCCGATCCGCACGCCTCCCGCGACCACCGCCCCGGGCGAGACATGCACGTGCGCCCCGACCACGACATCGTGCTCGACGATCGCGCCGGAGTTGATCAGGGCGTTCTCCCCGATGACCGCACCGCTGTTCACGAACGCCCCGGCGAGAACCTGCACACCGCCGCTCAGCTGAGCCCCGGGGTCGACGAACGCGCGCGGGTGCACGATCTGCGCAGCGCGGAATCCTCGGGCGGCGGCACGCGTGTACAGGTCACGCCTGGCTGCCGTGGACGCGGTCGAGCCGAGTCCGTTGACGAACAGCACCTCGTTCGGATCCAGCGTGCCGAGCACATCATCGCCGCCGAGGTACGGGCAGTCTGTCCCGAGGTCGCCGGCATGCGGAGCGAGGTACCCCCGGACGGCCAGCTCGAGGGCGCGCAGCGCGGCGAGGACGGATTTCGCGTGTCCGCCGCCTCCGAGCAGGATCAGCTCAGTCATCGATGAGCTCACCACGACGGTAGGCCCGGGACGCCGGGCGGCCGACGACCTCCCAGAAATCGAAGGAGGTCCGGCCCGTGGCGGGTCGGAAGCACGCGATGTCATCCTCCGCGACCACTTCTCCTGCGGCGATGTCGCGCGTGGCCACCAGGCTGCGCCGCACGACCGCGCGGTTGCCCTCTTCGACGCTCTGCGCCTTCTTCTCCGACGACCCGAGCATGGTCGGCACGCGGCGCAGTGCCGCGACATAGTCGCGCAGCCCGTCGGGGTCCAGCGATGCGGCATGATCGGGCCCGTCCGCGGTGACGTCGAAGGTGAAGTGCTTCTCGAGAACGGTCGCCCCCAGACCGACGGCGAGCACCGATGCCAGCGACCCGAGCGAATGGTCGGAGTAGCCGACACGGTGCCCGAAGGTGTCTGCGATGGTCTGCATCGCCCGAAGGTTCAGGTGCTCGTCCGCAGCCGGATACTCCGTGGTGCAGTGCAGGATCGTCACGTGCTCGTCGAATCGGACGTGCTCGTTCCGCGCGTGCCACGCGGTCGTGAGCGCATCCTCGGTGACACGCTCGGACCGATCCAGAACACCATGCCTCTGTGCCAGTCCTGCGGCCAAGAACCGCAACGCGCGTGCGATCTCGCTCAGGTCCGCCATTCCCGTGGACAGGATCACGGGCAGTCCGCTGCGCCCGGCCTTGACCAGCAGCGGCGCGAACGTGAGGTCGCCGGACGCGATCTTGACGAGCGGGATGCCCAGCTCGTCGATGAGGAAGTCGAGGCCGTCGAGGTCGAACGCCGTGGAGAGGAACCGGATCCCACGACCATCGCAGTGCGCACGCAGCTCACGGAACTCGTCGTGCGAAAGCTCGAGTCCACGGAGGAGGTCGTGCTGACTGCGCGCGTCCTCACCGGAGACCCGCTGGTAGTCGGCGAGCTCTGCGGATTCGAGCGCGAGCGCGTCGGCGGAGAAGGTCTGGAACTTCACCGCGTCGGCACCGGCTTCCGCAGCGAGATCCACAAGTTCCTTGGCGATGCCGAGCGAACCGTTGTGGTTCACTCCCGCCTCCGCAATCACAAAGACGTCAGCGGTCATCGTCATCTCCCTGTTCGAGATCGTGGAAAGTCTTCTTGGGGGGCTTCGGGATCTCCACATCCCGAAGCGTCGCAGCGGTACGAACCGCGAATCCCGGTGTACCGAAGGGGCTGTCGGCGGCGACAGCCGGACCCGCGGCGATGCGCCGTCGAATCGCAGCAGCGATGGCCTCGGCCGTGGGGTCGGGAATCTCCACGCTCGCGGCCATCGGCCGACCCTTCTGGCGGTCGCCGATGAGCACGGAAGGTATGCCCAGCGTGGGCGCCTCGAGAACCGTGCTCGACGAGTTCCCCGCCACGACCGATGCCGCGCGCATCGCGCTGAGGTACGCGCGCTGCCCGAACGACTCGACGTAGTCGACGCGCTCGGGATGCTCGGAGACGAAACGCGCGATCCTCGCGCGGACTGCCTCCGTGCCGATGTCCGAGTTCGATCCCGTGATCACGATATGCAGGTCCGTCACGGCGAGCAGCCCCGCGAGGAGCTCCTCAACCAGCTGTTCGGCCGGTGCGACGTCCATGATCGCCGGGTGGAACGTCACCAGCGCCGTCGGCTCGGGCAGTCGGATGCCGAATCGCTCCTCCACTTCGTGACGCGGCATCGCGTCGAACGTGTCGAGGATGTCGACGATCGGCGCGCCGTGGAAGAACACGCGCGCGGGGTCCTCTCCCAGCTGAATCACCCGCCGACGATGATCTGCCGTCGATGTGAAGTGCAGATAGGACATCTTGGTGATCGAGTGCCGGAGGGCGTCGTCCATCGCGCCCTCCGTGAGCTCCCCGCCGTGGATGTGCGCGACCGGGATCGACAGGATCGTCGCAGCCGCCGCCACAGCGAAGGCCTCCAACCTGTCCCCGAGCACCACGACGACGTCCGGCGCGATCTCTGCCAGCACCTGCGCGTAACCGGGCAGGGCGCGCCCCACGTCGGTCGCCGCCGCGAGCGGAGTATCCGCACCCGACCAGATCGGCACGGTCGCGGCTATGGTGAAGCCGTCGCGCTCGATCTCCGTGACGGTCTGTCCGAAGGCCTCGCTGAGGTGGGTGCCCGTCACGATCAGACGCAGATCCAGCTGCGGATCGTCCTCGAGCGCCCGAAGCAGCCCCCGCAGCAGGCCATAGTCCGCACGGGTGCCCGTGACGACGGCGATCGATCTCATACCGCGGCCAGCGCCGGGGAGCTCGGGATGCAGACGACGGACGCGTGCAGCGACTCTGCGACGGGCACCGCCGCGTGGGGCAGGTGCCGGTACGGCGCCTGTCGATGCAGCAGGTTCCAGAACGGACGGCACTGGAGACCGGCGTCGTTCGTCGCTTCGAGGAGGGCGTCGCGCCGTCGGTCATCACCGGACACACGCACCGCGCACAGCCAGTAGTTGCTCTCGGTACCCGCCGGTTCGGTCAGGAACTCGATGTCGGGGACGTCGGCGAAGGCCAGTCGGTAGCGCTCCGCGAGTCGCCGTTTGTCGGCGAGGAACCGGGGCAACCGCTCGAGCTGCGCGACTCCGAGCGCGGCGTTGAGGTTCGGCATCCGGAAGTTGTACGCCACCTCGTCGTGCTCGAACTCCCAGCGATGCGGCAGCTTGGCGGTGGTCGTGAGATGGCGTGCTCTGCGGGCGAGCTCATCGTCATCGGTGAGGATCATCCCGCCGCCGCCCGTGGTCAGGATCTTGTTCCCGTTGAAGCTGAGGATGCCCAGACGTCCGAACGTGCCCGTGTGCACGCCGTCCACCCGGCTGCCGAGCGACTCGGCCGCATCCTCGATCACCGGGACCTCGTACTCCGCGGCCAGCGCGACGAGCTCCGCGATGCGCATCGGATGACCGAGCGTGTGCATCGGCACGATCGCGGCGATGCGACGTCCGGTGGCGGCGTTCATCAACCCCTCGGGGGTGGACCGTGCAGATCGCAGCACCTCGGCGACGGCCTCGACGGAGAGTCCCAGCGTCCCCTCGTCGCTGTCGACGAAGTACGGCTGTGCCCTCACATGTGAGACAGCATTCGCTGTGGCCACGAAGGACAGGGTCGGGACGATCACGTCGTCACCGTCACCGACTCCGGCGAGTTCGAGCGCCACCTGCAGCGCCGAGGTGCCGTTGGACACGGCGATCGCATGCCGGGCTCCGGTGAAGTCGGCGATGCCCTGCTCGAAATCGGTCACGAAGGCACCCACGCTCGACACGAAGGTCGAGTCCAGACACTCCCGGACGCGCTGTTTCTCGAGCTCCGTGATGTCGGGCACGTGGAGGCCGACGAACGGCTCATCGCCGACGACGCCGCGGATGGTGCGGACGAAGTCCTCGGGCGTGCTCATACGACGTACGCGTCGGTGCGGTAACGCGCCAGGTTGGCCGGGTCGGTGAACCACTCCGCCGTGGCGCGGAGGCCCTCGCGGAAACCGTCGACACCATCGTGCTTCGGCTGCCAGCCGAGGATCTCGCGAGCCTTGGTGTTGTCGGAGAAGAGCCGCTCCACCTCGGAGTTCGCGGGACGCAGACGTGCCGGATCCTCGGTGGCGACGGCGTCGACCCCCATGACCTCGGCGATGAGATCGAAGGTCTGCCCGATCGAGACCTCGAAGCCGACGCCCAGGTTGATGACTTCGCCGACGCCTGCGGTGCTGGTCAGCGCCGTCGTGAAGCCGGAGACCGTGTCGGGCACGTACGTGAAGTCGCGGGTCGGCGTGAGCGCGCCGAGCTGGATTTCCCGCTTGCCGGCCGCGAGCTGGCTCACGATCGTCGGAATCACGGCGCGAGCCGACTGCCGCGGGCCGAAGGTGTTGAACGGACGGATCGTGACCGCGGGCAGGCCGAAGGATGCGTGGTATGCGTTCACCATCTGGTCCGCCGCGATCTTCGACGCCGAGTAGGGCGACTGCCCCTGCAGGGGGTGCCCCTCATCCATGGGCACGTACCGCGCCGTGCCGTAGACCTCGCTCGTCGAGGTGTGGATGAATCGGCTGACTCCGGCCGCGCGGGCGGCGTTGAGCAGGTTGAGCGTGCCCTGGATGTTCGTCTGCACATACAGGTCGGGGGCCGCGTACGAGTACGGGATGGCGATGAGCGCGGCCAGGTGCAGCACCGCGTCGCGGTCGCTCACGGCCGACATCATCAGAGCCGGATCACGCACGTCTCCGGGCAGGAACTCGATCTCGCGCGCGACCTCGTCGGGGATTCCGTCGAGCCAGCCGCGGGAGTCGAACGAGTTGTAGAGCACCAGGGCTCGCACGTCGTGTCCGTCCCGAACCAGCTGCTCCGCGAGGTGCGATCCGATGAATCCGTCAGCTCCGGTGAGCAGTACTCTCATGCGCCCGAGTCTATCCGATACCCGTCTGCAGCCCTGGCGGGAACGGAGCGTCAGCGGTAGACGACGGTCGCTGCCTTCCCCTTCACGTAGTTGATGGTGCCGCCCTGGAAGACCTGGCTGCACGAGGTCGCGGTGCACGTTTCCGCACCGGTCGGCCAACCCAGCTTGCCTCTGACCCACCCTGCAGCGCTGTACGCCGTCATGATCGTGTTCGAGGAGGCGAAAGTCCCTGCCGCGGAGGAATGGATCCACCCGCCGGAGAACTTCTGCGCCAGACCGCTGCCGCGCGGGTCCGCGACGATCGACGCGGACGCGTCCACCGCCGAGCCGAGCGCGACCGGACTGCTCGCCGGATCGGCATGCACCTTCGCGATCGCCGCACTCGAGATGCCCACCGTGCTCGTCGCCTCAGCAGTGCCCGAGAACGAGATGATGCCACCAGCGAACGCCTGCGCGCAGGAAACCCCCGTGCACACCTCCGCGCCCACCGGCCACCCGAGCGAACCCCTCACCCAGCCAGCCTTGCTGTACGCCGACATCACCCGCGCCGACGACGTGAACGAGCCCTTCGCCGAGGAATGGATCCACCCACCCTGGAAACTCTGCGCAGCACCGTTGCCGTTCGGATCCGTCACCTTCGACTCGTCACTCGTCGGCCAACCGAGCTTCCCCCGCAGCCAACCCGCGCCACTGTACGCCGTCATCAACGCATTCGACGTCGTGAACGCACCCGCAGCCGACGCATGGATCCACCCGTTCGCGAACTGACGCACGAGCCCGTTGCCGTTCGGATCCTGGACGAAGGTGAGCTGTGCGGCCGCCGCTCCCAGTGCTCCCGCGGCTCCTCCCTGCGCGGCGTAGGCGACGTCGATCGCATCGCCCTCGACCCCCAGCAGGAGAACCGCAGCCTTGCCCTTCTGATAGGCGATGGTGCCGCCCTGGAAGACCTGGCTGCACGAGGTCGCGGTGCACGTTTCCGCACCGGTCGGCCAACCCAGCTTGCCTCTGACCCACCCTGCAGCGCTGTACGCCGTCATGATCGTGTTCGAGGAGGCGAAAGTCCCTGCCGCGGAGGAATGGATCCACCCGCCGGAGAACTTCTGCGCCAGACCGCTGCCGCGCGGGTCCGCGACGATCGACGCGGACGCGTCCACCGCCGAGCCGAGCGCGACCGGACTGCTCGCCGGATCGGCATGCACCTTCGCGATCGCCGCACTCGAGATGCCCACCGTGCTCGTCGCCTCAGCAGTGCCCGAGAACGAGATGATGCCACCAGCGAACGCCTGCGCGCAGGAAACCCCCGTGCACACCTCCGCGCCCACCGGCCACCCGAGCGAACCCCTCACCCAGCCAGCCTTGCTGTACGCCGACATCACCCGCGCCGACGACGTGAACGAGCCCTTCGCCGAGGAATGGATCCACCCACCCTGGAAACTCTGCGCAGCACCGTTGCCGTTCGGATCCGTCACCTTCGACTCGTCACTCGTCGGCCAACCGAGCTTCCCCCGCAGCCAACCCGCGCCACTGTACGCCGTCATCAACGCATTCGACGTCGTGAACGCACCCGCAGCCGACGCATGGATCCACCCGTTCGCGAACTGACGCACGAGCCCGTTGCCGTTCGGATCCTGGACGAAGGTGAATGTGTCCTTCACCGCCCCGAGCGGTCCGGTGGATCCGCCGCTCGCCGTGTATGCCGCATCGATCGCCTTGGTGTTCGTTCCGACGACGGCGACCGCGGGCTTCCCGGTGAGAGAGCCGATGACGCCGTCGCCGAAGTCCTGGATGCAGGACTTCGAGGTGCAGACCTCCGGTCCCACGGGCCAGGAGAGCTTTCCGCGGATCCATCCGGCGGCCGAGTACGCCGTCATCGTCCTGTTCGACGATGTGAAGGCTCCCGCCGCAGACTGATGGATCCATCCCGTGTCGAACTGCTGCGCGATGCCGTTGCCGTTCGGATCCGTGACGGTCGTCGGCGAATCCTTGGGATAACCGAGCTTTCCGCCGAGGGCACCCTGGGCCACATATTCCTTGTAGACGGGACCGTAGACCGGCAGCGCGCCGAGTGCCTTCGTCCAGGTGATGATCCCGTTCGCGTAGCTCACCGTGCACCGCGCGATCGTCGCCCCGCAGGTCGGGTTCGTCTTCGCAGCGCCGAGCACTCCTGTCGCGCCGCCGAGCCCGGTGTGCGCCCGCCGGATGTCGCCGAGCGGGTCGGACGCCGGTGGCTTCTGCGTCGAACCGAACCAGTCGGTGAAGTAGTTGTAGAAGTTCCGGTTGCCGTATGCCGAGCAGCCGTCTCCCTCGCCGTAGCCGGCACGCAGCGCCGCCGCGTTGGGCTGGTAGGGCGTGTAGTAGTAGAGCGCCGACGTCGCCTTGTTGGCGACGTACACCGGCGAGGTGCCGCAGGATGCCTTCGGGTTGTACAGGATGTTCCAGGTCTTGCCCGGGGCGTACCACTGGAACCACTTGCCCTCCATGTAGATCTGCATCTGGCGCGCGGCGCCGTAGATCTGGTGGAAGAAGCCGATGTAGTTCGGGTCGCATGGCGCGGTGTCGGGGCATCCCTGTCCGAGGGCGATCCGATAGCGCCAGGCGCTCGGCCAGGTGTGGGTGATGAGGCCCTGCTCCTTCTGGAGCATCACGATGAGCACCTGCGGGTTGATGTCGCAGGCCTGCGCCACGCGGTAGATGATCCGTGCGGCCGACTCGTTCGCGGCGCCGTTGTATCCCGAGCAATAGGCGTCCGCCGGCCGGGTGACCGTGTTCATCTTGAAGTCCTTGAGGCAGACGATCGCCTCGTTGTTCTCGTCTCTCCCCCCCAGGCAGCGCGAGACCTTGCTGTTGAAGAAAGCCTGGATCTGCGGCTCGGTCATCGTGCGCTTGTCGGTGAACACGGCGTCGCTGATGATGTTGCCGGCATTGAACCCGACGAGGGTGCTCTTCGCGATCCCTGTCGCGGCGGGGCCCGAGACAGCGCCGGAGGCGATCGCCGGAGCCGAAGAGACGGACGCTTGGGCGACGGCAGCAGGGGCCGCCGTCCCGATCACCAGGGCAGAGACAGCGAGGAAACAGATGAGGAGTGGGGAGGTCCTCAGGGTGTTTCGCGAGCGTGGGGCACGTCGAGACATGTGACCAGTGTGACGGAAGTTGCAGGATGATGCCACTGTTGCGCTGGTTACGCGACAAGATTTCGGCGTGTCGCGCCGATGCGCAGGTTGTTCTCAGCCGCTCACAGGTCGGCGTGCAGCCCCCACAGACGCTCCGCCGAGCTCGCCCAGGAGAAGGCCCGGGACCTGTCGGCGGCGAGCACCCGCAGCCGCGCCGACGAGGCGCCCGCCGCGTCGGCGACAGCTTCCGCGATGCCCTCCGCCGGCACCAGCATCCCGCCGTCGGCGAGGACGTCGCAGTGCGACCCGCTCTCGACCGCGACCACCGGCGTCCCGACCGTCATCGCCTCGACGGCACGCCACGGCCACCCCGCCACGGGATCGGTCGACACGAAGGCCGAAGCGCCGGCGAGGACCGCTGCCCGGTCCGCCGGGGACAGCGCGCCACGGACGTGCGCCCTCCGCTCCGGCAGCCCGGCGGCGGAGGCGATCTCCACCAGGCGCGGCTCCGCGCCCTCCGGCGCATCGAGCACGACCGCATCGACCCCGGCGGCGAGCGCACCTCGGAATCCCTCGGCGAGCGTCGCCGGCGAACCGGCCAGCACCACGTATTCCTCGGGCAGTCCGAGCGCCTCACGGCGTGCCGCGGCATCGGCCGGAACCGCGAACGACCGCGGCGCGGCACCCGCGATCACCCGGATCCGCCCCCCGAGCTTCACGAGCTCGGCCAGACGCTCGGCGACCGCGTGCGACGGCACGACCACGGCGTCGGCGTGCTTCACCGCGCGTCGGAGCATGGCGCGCTGCCACGCCACCGCGCTCTTCGACAGTGCCTCCGGTGCGTCCCAGGCCCGCAGGTCCCACAGCGTCACGGTCGTCTGGTCGTTGTCGTGCACGCGATCGTGCCGCACGAGCGGTGCCATCAGGGTCGGCGAGTGGATGAGGCCGCCGCCGACGCCGGGGGCGATCCCGAGCTGCCAGGAGGCCGCGATCTCACGCCTGCCGAGCGCGAGCGTCCGCACGTCCTCGATGCCCGCTACCGGCACCTCGGCTCCCGCGGTGACGATGGCATCCACCGCACACCCCGACGGCGCCGTGGCGACGAGTCCCGCCACCAGGTCGACCGACGCCGAGGCCTGGTCGGGGTCGACGACCTGCACGAGCTGATCCAGAACAACACGCAGCCGAGCACCCATGCGCTCAGGCTATCCTCGCCGCCTCACTCCGCCGCGGAGCGCGCCGCACGCGCCGCACGAATGTCAGCGTTCCCACAGATTTCCCCCACCACCGGCGCAGGGGTTCATGCTTGAATGCTCGGGTGAGCGATGGTCGACTTCCCGTCCGGCGCCGATGGATCGGGTGGACCATCGGCATCCTGCTGTCGCTTCTCATCATCGCGATCGGCTGGGTGACGGTCCGCGGCATCGGTGCTGTCACGAATCTCCAGCACGTGGCCAAGGGGGCGTCGCAGCTCAAGTCGTCGATCGCGGCCGGCGACCTCGAAGGCGCCAAGCCGATCGCCGAGAGCATCGCTCGCAACGCAGCCTCCGCGGAAGACCTCACCTCTGACCCCGTCTGGGCCGCGTTCGGTGCGGTCCCGTGGCTGGGGCCGAACTTCCGGGCCGTGAGCGAGATCGCCGCGATCGCCGACGACGTCTCGCAGGACGCCCTCACTCCCCTCCTCGATGTGGCGGGCGGACTGGATCTGGCCGGTCTCGGGTTCAGCAACGGCGCCGTCGACCTCGAGCCGTTCGCCGCCATCGAGAAGCCGCTCGGCACCGCGAGCACCGCCCTCGACGCCGCACAGCGACAGGCCCGGCGCATCGACGCCGATGCCACCCTTCCCCCTCTCGCCGACGCGATCGGCGAGATGCGATCGGCGGTGACCCAGGCGGCGACCGCGGTCGGTTCGCTCCACGGGGCGGCCGTGCTGCTTCCGACCATGCTCGGCGGCGAAGGACCGCGCAACTACGTCCTCGCGATGCAGAACAACGCGGAGCTGCGCTCCTCCGGCGGCATCATCGGCTCGATCGCCCTCCTCCACGCCGAGAACGGGCGGATCACCCTGCAGAAGCAGGCCTCGACGCGCGACTTCCCGCCGCTCGACAAGGCTCTGCCGCTCAGCGATTCGACGATCGCCCTGTTCGAGGATCGTCCGGGACGCTACCTCCAGAACATCACCAGCATCCCGGACTTCGCCGAGGCCGGCGAGACCGTCGCGGCGCGCTGGGAGGGCCGGTTCGGCGGGACCGTCGACGGCGTCATCGCGGTGGACGCCGTCGTCGCGAGGCACCTCATGAAGGTGACGGGCGACCTCTCGTTCGGCCCGTTCACCGCCACCTCCGACACCGTGACCGACATCCTTCTCTCCGAGATCTACGCCGCGGTCCCCGACCCGGCGGTACAGGACCAGATCTTCGCGAAGGCTGCGGCGGCCCTGTTCAGCTCCGCCCTGACCGGCGGAGACCCGAAGGCCCTGATCGGCGCGATGGCCGACGCCGCGGGCGAGGGGCGGATCCGCATCTGGAGCGCCCACGAGGACGAGGAGGCGCTGCTCGCGTCCTCCGCCCTGGGCGGCACGATCCCCCGGGACAGCGCCGACGCGACGTACGTGGGCGTCCTGATCAACGACGGCACCGGCGGCAAGATGGACTACTACACCCGCGCGTCGATCACGACCGCCGTCGGGACGTGCCAGGGCTCCCCGACCACTCAGGTGCGGGTGACCTGGAAGAACACGGCGCCCGCCGATGCGGCCACCTCGCTGCCGGGCTACGTCACGGGCGACGGCGTGTACGGGGTGCCGGCCGGGACGGTGCGGACACTGATCGCCATCTACGGCCCGGAGGGCGCGACACCCTCTCACATCGACCGTGACGGCGCCGAAGAAGGCGTGCAGACAGCGATGCTCGGCGACCGTTCCGTGGTGCAGCACGAGGTGTCCCTCGCCCCCGGCGAGTCGACCACGATCACGCTCGAGTTCGCCGGCTCCGGAGCGGGAGAGCGCCTCACCGAGGTGCTGCACACGCCGCTCATCGAGGGTCCGAAGATCGCGCGCGACACACTTCAGTGCGCGTCGTGACTTTCCCCGCCCGATAGGGTACTGTCGACTCACTGGGGAATATCTGGTGTCTGCAATTCTGCCGTGGGGGCAGGAAGACACCACGCAGTCGAACGCAGGGGTGTGTTCGAAGGCAATTCCGCGTGAAATTCTGGGGAGAAATCATGCTGAAGAAACTGGCTGCCATCAGCCTTGCCGCCGGCGCGCTCGTTCTTGCTGCGCCTGCCGTCGCCACCGCCGCGCCGTCTGCACCGGCTCCGTCGTCGTCCGGCTCCTACCCGTCGCCTCCTGGCGTCAAGGTCGGAGATCCGATCATCGACATCTGCGAGGTCTCGACGATCGTGTTCGGACCGGGGTACTTCCTCCCGTCCGAGAACGTGAACGTCTCGGTCTCCGGCCTCAACGCCGGGAACGCCGCTGTGTCGGGCAACACCGCCGCCACGGACGGCAGCCTGACGCTCACCTTCCGCCCGCCGTCCGACGGAGAGGGCTCCTACGCCATCGCCTTCGGTGGCTCGCGCTCGTACACCGCCACGATCGCCGTGTCGCACGGCCATGACGCCGCCTCGACCTGCGACCACGACCCTGCTGTCGCACCCGCAGGTGCCGAGCTGCCGCTCACGGGCGACGGATTCGAGCTCGCGCTCACCGGTGGAAGCGTCTCGCCGTGGATCCTCGGTGGCGGTGCCGCGGCACTCGTCGCCGGTGGCGCACTGGTCGCGGTCGGAGCCTCTCGCCGCAAGCGCGCCTAGGTTCGGCTGCCGCCTCGCGCGGTGGTCGACTGGACGACGGTGATCCCTCCCCCTCCGATCACCGTCGTCTGGTGCATCCGGTGACAACACCGGAAGCCCACGGCTGTCCCTCCCTCGCAGGTGACAGCCGTGGGCTTTGTCGTGCGTACGGCTTGTCGAGCGTACGGCTTGTCGTGCGTACGGCGGTACCTGCGTGCGGCGGTACGTGCGCGGTGAGATCTCGGATGCACCCGCCCCGAGGGCGGTCGGCAGACCCGGCGCTCACGCGGTCACGGTGCGGGAGTGGATGTCTCCGTCGGCGGGTGCAGCGCCTGCTGGATCATGTCGTGGATGAATCCGTAGTCCGGCTGGTGCTCGTCCACTCCGGAGTCCGGGGTGAGCTCGATCGTCGTGACCTTCTGCTCCTTGGCCTTGAGCATCAGATCGAAGAACTCCGGCAGCTTGTCGGAGGGCAGGTCCGTGCTGATCAGCGCCGTCCCGGCCGCCGCCACCTCGTTGAACCGCGTCAGCACGGTCTGCGGCGTGAACTGGGCGAGGATCGCCTCCTGCAGCTGTCGCTGCCGCTTCATCCGATCCCAGTCGCTGGTCGTGTACCGCGACCGGGCGTACCACTGGGCGGTGTCGCCGTCCATGTGCTGCTTGCCGGGCTCGATCCAGCCGATCGCCCACTCGTTCACATCGGTGCCGGTCCACCCCTCCGGCGGGCCACCCTTGGGCAGGCGCTCCGTGGCGTCGATCTCGACGCCGCCCAGAGCGTCGACGAGCTCGGCGAAGCCGTGCATGTCGACGAAGACGTAGTAGGGGATCTCGATCCCGAGGACCCCCTCGGCGGCGTCCTTCGTCGCCTCGATACCGGGATCGGACCCATGGGCGACGGCATCGGGGTAGAGCCCCGTCCCCCCGTCCTCCCGACAGACCTCCGCGGCGTTGCGCACGTGGTTCATCCAGCCGTTCCACCCGCAGGTGGACGAGGCGTGACCTTCGAAGCCGTTCGGGTACAGCTCCTGCATCGGGCTGCCGTCGCTGAACGGTGCGTTCGGGAGTTCGCGCGGGATGCCGGTGATCGTGACCGCTCCGGTGTCGGCGTTCACCGACACGACGGAGATGCTGTCGAATCGCATCGAGTCACGACCGTCACCGCTGTCCGCGCCGAGGAGCAGGATGTTGTAGTAGCCGTCGCTCGGCTCCACACTCGGGCCGCTCTGCCCGAAGATCGCACCGAGGGTGCTCCGCACCGACCCCACGGCGGTCGCCGCATAGGCGGTCCCGCCGCCGACGAGGCCCAGCAGCACGAGTGCCACCACGGGGATGGCGAGGCGCGACAGTCCGGGAACCTTCACCAGCCGCACGAGCCGCAGGGCATCGAAGGTCAGCACGATCCAGAGCACCACGTAGCCGAAGAGCAGCACCTGGACGATCGTGAGGACCGCGGCGGAGAAGAAGCCCCCGCCGATCGTGATCCACAGCAGGACCGGTCGCGCGAAGAGGGCGAGTCCTGCGGCCACGATCACGAGGAACCACGCGAACAGCGTCGCGCCGAGTCCGAACCGCCCGAGCCGACGGTTGCCCGCGAGCACCTGCGCCGATCCGGGGAGGAGGACGTTCAGGGCGACGAGCCACCACCCACGCTTGACCATCGTCCCCGCGTCGGAGGAGTCCGGGTGCCGCAGCGGCCGGGACTCGATGAGCGGGCGCTGTGTTGCGCGCGGAGGCGCAAGGGTCACAGTGACGCCTTCAGCCGTTCGTTCTTCGCCTCGACCTGAGCCTCGAGATCGCGCGCATACGCTTCGACGCGGTCGGCGAGGTCGTCGTCCGCGGTTCCGAGGATGCGCGCGGCGAGGAGGCCCGCATTGCGCGCTCCCCCGATGGAGACGGTCGCGACCGGGATGCCGGCGGGCATCTGCACGATCGAGAGCAGGGAGTCCATGCCGTCGAGATACGCGAGGGGCACCGGGACGCCCACCACCGGGAGCGGCGTCATCGAGGCGAGCATGCCCGGAAGGTGGGCCGCTCCCCCGGCGCCGGCGATGATGACGCGGATTCCGCGGGCCCGCGCCTCACGCGCGTAGGACATGAGCTTGTCGGGTGTGCGGTGCGCCGAGACGACCTCCACCTCGTGCGGGATGCCGAAGTCCGTGAGCGCCTGAGACGCGTCGCTCATGACCCGCCAGTCGGAGTCGGATCCCATGACGACGCCGACCAGAGGAACGGCGGAGGAGTGCAGTGGCTCGGTCACCAGATCAGGGTACGGTCTACCGCTGGGAGAACCCCCGAACGGCACGCCTCTTGACGCGCATGTGTCGTCTCACCGAGCCGGGTCACGGGGCGCCGGATCAGAGGAAATGCGCGGCGGTGGCTCGCGCGACGTACACGGCGTCGTCGAGGTCGTCGTCCGCGACGTTGACGTGCCCCACCTTGCGACCGGGTCGCGGTGCCTTTCCGTAGGTGTGGATCTTCGCCTGCGGGTGTTCCGCCATCGCGGCGCCGAAACGCTCCTCGAGCGTGCCGTCGGCCGGTCCGCCGAGGATGTTCACCATCACGGACCAGGCCGCGCGCGGCGCGGTGCTGCCCAGGGGAAGGTCGGCGACCGCGCGCAGGTGCTGCTCGAACTGGCCGGTCACGGCGCCGTCCTGGCTCCAGTGCCCGCTGTTGTGCGGCCGCATCGCGAGCTCGTTCACGAGGATGCGCTCGTCGTCGGTCTCGAACAGCTCGACGGCGAGCATCCCGGTCACGCCGAGACCCTCGGCGATGGCACGACCGATCCCCTCCGCGACCTCCACGAGACGCTCGGCTGCGGCCGGGGCCGGCGCGATGACCTCCGCGCACACCCCGTCGCGCTGCACCGTCTCGACCACCGGATACGCGACGATGTCACCACTCGGACGACGGGCCACCTGCTGGGCGAGCTCGCGCACGAACGGGACGAGCTCCTCGACCAGGAGCGCGTCGCCGCCGTCGAGCGCGTCGAGCCAGTCCTGGGCATCCTCCGCCGCCCGCACGACCCGCACGCCCTTGCCGTCGTAGCCGCCTCGCGGCGTCTTCACCACGCCGGCACCGGCATGCGCGTCGAGGAAGGCCTGCAGCTCGGCGACGCTGCGCACGGCTGCCCAGTCCGGCTGCGGCACGCCGAGTTCGGCGAGACGCGCGCGCATCACGAGCTTGTCCTGTGCGTACTGGAGGGCATCCGGTCCCGGGTGCACGACCACGCCGTCGGCGACGAGCGCACGCAGCACCTCCTGCGGCACGTGCTCGTGGTCGAATGTGACGACGTCCACGTCGGCGACGAAGGCGCGCACGGCCTCGAGGTCGCGGTAGTCGCCGACCGCGGTGGCCGCGAGTCCGGCGGACATCCCCTCATCCTCGGCGAGCACTCGCAGATCGAGGCCGAGCTCGACCGCCGGAGCGATCATCATCCGGGCCAGCTGTCCTCCGCCGATCACGCCAACACGCAGCGCCATATGCCGCCTCCATTCGTCTGCCCCCATTCTCCCGCACCGGCGCGGGCGGAATCGACATGCTCCGGCATCCGGCCGACCGACCGACGCGGCCGACGAGCACGGAGGGGGTTCACATCGAGGCGGGATCGTCCCCACCGGACTGGGCATCGCGATGCGCCAGGATCTGACCGACCTCGATCTGGTCGGCGAGAGTCTCGTGGACGAGGGTCACGTTCGGCACGTTCGCGAGTCGGAGAGGCGCATCCACGCCGTTGGACAGCGTGATGGTGCCCGTGCCCCAGAGCCGCTGCAGAGGGCCGCGGCGAACCGCGATCGTGTAGCCCCGGGCATGCGACATCTCCCGACGCCGATGCGCGCCCACACCCTCTCGGGCGATGACGCGCCTTGTCGTCACGGTGGTGCTCCGGGAGTACCAGACCACGAACGGGATCACGACCGCGAGCAGCACGAGCCCCCCGGCGGCGGCGAAGAGCATCCAGTTCTCGAACCCGGCCGGCAGGTTGCCGTAGAAGTAGGCCGTCGCCCCGAAGGCCGCGATGAGCACGAGCGCGGACCAGAACAGCCGTCGCGCATGACTCCGGAAGCGCGCGATCAGCAACTCCTCCGAGGGCGTACCGGGCGGCGGCATCAGGGGCCGTCCGCCGAGCGTCACAGGCTGGGTCACCCCACCATTGTGCCTGTGATCTGCGACAAAGCCGGCCGTGCGACGGCGTGTCAGCTTCCGGCGGGGCGCACGTGCACCACGTCGCCGGCGGAGATCGCGTGTTCGACGCCGGCGACGCTCACCAGCAGGCGCCCCTCCGCATCGAGCCCGGCGGCGGTCCCCTCGAGGGTCCGCCCGGCCGGCAGCGACACCCGGACCTGCTGTCCGAGGGTCGAGCAGCGTGCCGTCACGGCGTCGTGCAGGCCGCTCGCGGTGGCGTCACCGGTCGCGACGAGCGCCGCCAGGTGGGTGCCGAGCGCGTCCAGGTAGGCGGCGACCAGCCTGTCCTCGTCGACGCGCACGCCGAGCGCGGCGAACGAGGTCGCCGTCGGGACGGGAAGCTGCTGGGCCGTCATGGCCGTGTTGACGCCCGCACCGACCACGACCGCCTCAGCCGTCGCCTCGGCGAGGATGCCGCAGATCTTGCGCCCGTCCACCAGCACGTCGTTGGGCCATTTGACCGAGACGTCGTGCGCGGGGAGTTGCGTGGCGACAGCCTCGGCCATCGCCACGCCCGCCGCGAGCGGGATCCAGCCGCGCGCCGCGGGGTCGGTCGGCAGCGACCGCAGCAGGACGGAGACGGCCAGAGCGGTGCCGGCGGGAGCGATCCACGTGCGATCGAGCCGACCTCGCCCGGCGGTCTGATCGCGCGTGATCAGGGTCGACAGGTGCGGCCATCCCTCGCCGTCAGCCGCGTGCTCCCGAAGATCGGCGTTCGTCGAGCCGGTGCTGACGACGGTCTCCACCCGGGGAGCGATGCCGTTCGCGAGCGGGAAGTCCATGCTCACGCGTCCTCGTCGTCGGCGACCTCTTCGTCGTCGTCGTCCTCGTCCTCGCGGACGGCGCCGACCTCGTGCGCCTGCCAGTGCTCCCACTTCTGCATGAGACCGTCGATCGCCGCGTGGAACTTCTCGGTAGCCACGCCCTGCGTCGTGTCACCGAAGTAGTGCTGCACCCACATCTGCAGTCGGGCGATGGCGGCCTCATCGGCGCGCACGCGCTCGACCTCCGCGACGATGTCGCGCGCGCCCTCCACCGTGAGCCACTCGCAGTCCGCCAGGTAGCCCTGCGTGTCGACCGAGGCCTGCTCGTCGGTCGGCCGCGTGATCATCAGCGGCTTCCCCGCGGCGAGCCGGTCGTAGACCATGGCCGAGATGTCGACGATCGCGACATCGGCGGCCGTGAGCTGCCAGCCGAGCTCCGGCCCGTCGTCGTAGATGTGCTGGGCGGTCGCATCCGCGGCGTTCGCCGCATTGATCGCCGCGAGGATGCGGCGGTGAGCGGCGCCGTACGCCTCGTCGACCACACCGCTGCGCGGGTGCGGACGGTAGATCACCCGGTGCGAGCCGGTGGCCAGCAGCCGACCGACCAGGGCTTCGCCGTGCGTCGCGATCGACCCGTAGTGCGCGCTGGGGCGGTCACCCTCCCAGGTGGGGGCGTAGAGCACCACGGTGCGCCCGTCCGGCGTGTACGGCAGCGTGCCCGAGTAGTGGTCGGCCTGCGGACGTCCGATCTCGATGGTGCGGCGGTCCACGTCGTAGTCCCACAGGGTGCGCGACAGTCGGTCTCTCGCGGCCTGACCGGCGACCAGGGCGTAGTCGTACGCCTTGTACTGGTTCGTGGTCATGTACATCTTGTCGGACTCGCCGTGGTTGATGAACACGTGCCAGCGGCGGCCGTACCGGAACATCTGGAAGTTCCGGGTGTTCTGGTTGACGTACAGCACGACGCGGATGTCCTGCGTCGCGATGAACCGCTCGAGGTCGCGGATCTTCGGCACGAACGCGACGGGCGGCGAGTCCTCGTCGAGCAGTTTCTCGGTGCCGGTGGCCTGTCGCGAGAGCACGACGACCGGCCAGCGCCGGGCGAGCTCGTTGAGCGGGCGGTACCACTGACGCATCTGGTACATGTTGACCGCACCGTCGGCGAAGTACACCGCGACCTTGAAGTGGTCGGTCGGGAACGGCTCGCGCTCGGCGAGACGGCGGCGCAGGCGCTGCACGGCGGTGCGCGACGCGAGCGCCCGCTTCAGCAGACGGTATGCCTTCTTCGCGTCAGACAATGCACCCATCCCTCCAGAATAGTTCGTCCGCGCCGGATACCCCGGCCTGTGCACAGCGACCGGGCAGGCCACGCCCGGCCACGCGGGCGCTTCCCCTCAGGGAACGCGGGAGGACACCGTGCCATGATCGACATGTGCCAGCCGATGAGTCCGCCACTCCCCCGACCGGGGTCTCCTTCGTGATGCCGGTGCTCAACGAGCGCGCCTACCTCGAGCACGCGGTCGCGTCCGTGCTCGCGCAGGACGTCGATGTGCCCACCGAGCTCGTGCTCGCGCTCGGCCCCTCGACCGACGGCACCACGGAACTCGCACAGCGGATCGCGGCGAAGGACGACCGCATCCGCCTGGTCGAGAATCCCGCTGCCCACATCCCGGTCGGCCTGAACGCCGCGATCCGCGCGAGCCGCTACGCCACGATCGTCCGCGTCGACGCGCACTCCGAGCTGTCCCCGGGCTACGCCGCTCGCGCCCTGCAGACCCTGGACCGCACCGGGTCCGCCAACGTGGGCGGCGTCATGCATGCGGAAGGACGGACGCCTTTCCAGAAGGCGGTCGCCCGACTCTACAACTCCCCCGTCGGACTCGGCGGAGGCACCTACCACGGCAGCTCCCAGGAGGGCGAGGCCGAGTCCGCCTACCTCGGCGTGATGCGCCGCGAGGTGCTCGACGAGGTCGGACTGTTCGACGAGTCCATCCGACGCGGTGAGGACTGGGAGCTCAACCTCCGCATCCGCCAGGCCGGCCACCGCGTCTGGTTCGACCCCTCGCTGTCGGTCACGTACTGGCCGCGGGAGAGCTGGCTGCGACTCGCGCGTCAGTTCCGGGCGACCGGAGCGTGGCGCGGAGAGCTGGTGCGGCGGTTCGGCCGTCGCAACGGCATCCGCTACTTCGCACCGCCCGCACTCGTCCTCGTGGTCGCGCTCGCGCTCGTGGTGGGCGTGCTGCAGCTGACGGGAGTGCTCAGCGGGGTGGCCTCCCTGATCGCGGGACTCGTCGTGTACGTGCCGCTCGCCCTGTATCTGCTCCTCGTGCTCGCCGTCGCGCTGGCGCCCGGCGGCGGAGGCGTGCGCCAGCGGCTGTGGACGCTCCTCGTCCTCCCGACCATGCACCTCGCGTGGGGCCTCGGGTTCCTCGGCGGCGTCCTCCGCGGCGCACGGGACACCGTCGACGCCTCGCGCCTCGGCACGCAGAACACCCCGCTCCCCTGACGCGGGGGCGAACGGCGGTCAGGGCGTCACGAAGCCCAGATCGAGGATGCGGTCGACCACGCGTTCCGCGGCATGACCGTCGTCCCGCGTGTTGAACTGCGCGCGCCAGGCCGCGTACCTCGCGGCGTAGGCGGCCTCGTGGCCCTCATCGTCCAGCGCGGCGGCGAGCTCTTCCTGCGTGCGCACCAGCGGGCCCGGGGCGCGCTCGGCGAGGTCGAAGTAGAAGCCGCGCAGCTGCCCGCGGTAGTGATCCAGGTCCGGCACCAGGAAGTACATCGGCTTGCCCGTGACGCTGAAGTCGAACATGACCGAGGAGTAGTCGGTGATCAGGGCGTCCGCGGCGAGCAGGAGCCGCGCGGTCTCCGGGTAGCCGGTCACATCGATGACCCGCGCCCCGGCACGGTCGCGCCCCTGCTCCAGGGTGCGCGAGTGCCCGCGCATGAGCACCACGGCGTTCGCCTGACGTGCCAGGAGCTCCGGATCGACGAAGTCGACCATCTCCGTCCGGTCGTCACGCCACGTCGGGGCGTAGAGGAGCACCCGCTCCTCCGCACCGATGCCGAGAGCCTGCCGGACCGCGGCGGGGTCCTCCGTGGCGAGGACATCGTTCCGGGGGTAGCCGTCCACCCAGATCGGCCGTCCGAAGAACGCATATGCCTTGCGGAGGATGCGCTCCGAGTACGTGTTCTGCGCCAGCAGCACGTCCCAGCGCCGCGACTCCTTCACGACCGCGGCCATCCGTCGCGGGTCGAAGCCGGGACGATGCAGCGCGAGCCGCTTGAGCGGGGTGCCGTGCCAGGTCTGCAGCACCTTCTGTCCGGGCTTGCGGGCGAACCGGCGGCGCAGCCAGTCGTTCACCACCAGCAGGCGCGCAGCCCCGCGCGCATGCCACCACTGCGGGCTGCCTTCGACGACGGCGATCGCCCCTTCGGGGACCTCGACCGAAAGATCGACGACACTCCAGTACCGGCGCACCTGCGGAGCCCGGGCCGCGAGCTCCCGATCGATCGCGCGGGGGTTGCAGCCGACGCTGCGGCCGTAGAAGCTCTCGAAGAAGACCGCGTTCTCGGTGCCGCCGGTCTGGGCCACGTAACGCTCCTCGAGCGTGGTCCGCCCCTCTGCCGTCTCGTAAAGCGGGTCGATCGGCGCCGCGATGCGGACGTCGCGTCCGTCGACCGCGATGCGCACCCCGGTCAGCACGACGGGATCGATGCGCAGCTCGTCGAGGTCGGCGTCGGCGATCCGCAGCTCGTACTCCCCCGCGGGCAGCGGCAGGGACGGCCCTCCCCAGCGCGAGGCCTGGAGGGGGAAAGCGGCCTTCCACGTCTTGCCGCCACCGCTGATGCGCGCGTCGACCCGAGCTCGCGGGCCGACCAACGCGGCCCCCGCCGGTCGCTGACCGGTCCCTGCGATGACCAGCTCCTCTGCTGCGTCATCGATGCGGGCCGTTGTCATACTGCTCCCTTCGGCGCGGGGACACCCCGCGCACGGATCACCTGGTAAACGCGCTCCGTGTTGCGCCCGTCCCGATGCGCGTGCATCCTCGCGCTGAGCGTAGCGGACCGCTCGGACGCCGCGTCGAACGCCCTGCTCTCGGAGAGCAGCTGCTCGAGCTGCACGAGCAGCTCCGACCAGTCCGTCGCCGCATCGGTGCCGGCGACGTCCTCGAATCGGCCGTAGAACCCGCGGGTGCGGGCATACTCCCTCGCGTCCGGGGCGAGGTACAGCACCGGGGTGCGCAGGAGGCCGACGTCGTAGGCGAGCGAGGAGTAATCGGTCACCAGGACGTCGACAGCGGCCAGCGCGGGGGTCACGTCGGAGATCACGCCGGAGCCCAGCGCGCGGACCCGGCGGCTGGGCAGCGGCGGTGCATATCCGCCCTCGCCCAGCGGGTGCGAGCGCACCAGCAGGATCGCGTCGTTGTCCTCCAGCACACGGAGGATCCGGATCCACTCCGCGGCGGAAGGCACGGCGGGGTCCGGAGCGCCGTCGCGCCAGGTCGGTGCGTACAGGATGGTGCGGGCGGCGTCCGGAATCTCCCCGACGACGCTGCGCAGGAGCGCGCGCGCCGCCGACCTCCGTTGCTCCGGGGACCCTGCGGAGAGCACGTCGACCCGGGGCTCCCCCGTCACCACGACACGGCCGTCACCGAGGCCGAAGGCGGACTCCAGGCGGCCGCGTGCGCGATCGGATGCGGCCGGGAGCACGCGGATCCGTCGCGCGGCGGCGCGATACAGGAGCCCCACGAGACGTCGCAGCAGCGGTGCGCCGGGGACCGACGGCACCTGGGTCGTGGCCGGGGAGTCGAGTCCGATGCGCTTGAGCGGTATCCCGTGCCAGAGCTGGACGAGGAAGCCACCCCCGTTGCCGTAGCGGTTGACGTCGCCGAGGCCGTGGGTCACCACGAGGACACCCGCACGGGCGGTCGCCCACCAGCCTCGCAGGCTGCTCTTGCGGACGGACCTGATGCCGAGTGCGGCGGCGTCCCGGTCCTCGCGGTCGGAGGAGGTGAGCCAGAGCGTGTCGTGACCGAGGGCGGCGGAGTGCCGCTGGAGTGCCAGCGCCCCATCGCCGACGCCCGCACCGCACCCGAAGACCCAGCGACGTCCGCGCGGGACGAGGAGCGTGCCGATGCGTCCGACGGCATACAACGGGATCCTGAGCAGCTTGGCCGCATTGCCGTTGCCGAAAGAGAAGGACGCCACCCCGCGAGCCTATCGCGCGGGTGGCGTCCTTCTCTGTGAGGGCGGGGGTCAGCCGGCGAGTTCGCCGAGCGTCACCTCGACGTCGTACGACTTGCCTCCGCGGACATACGTCACCTTGGCGTCGCTGCCCGCAGCCGCGGCGCGCACCTGGGCGGTGAGGTCGGAGGCGCTGGTGATCGGCACGCCGTTGAAGGAGGTGACGATGTCACCCTTCTCGAGCCCGCCGCCGGCGGCCGCGCCGCCGGCGTTGGCCTTGGCGATGTACGCGCCGGCGACGGTCGCGCCCTCGATGCTCGAGGCGTCCTGCACCGAGGCGCCCAGCAGACCGTGCGTGGCCGCACCGTCGGCGATGATCTCGTCGGAGACCCGCTTGGCGATGTTCGACGGGATGGCGAAGCCGATGCCGATCGAGCCGGACTCCTCGGAGCTGCCCGAGCTCGCGATCGCCACGTTGATGCCGATGAGCTCGCCCTTGCTGTTCACCAGCGCGCCGCCCGAGTTGCCGTGGTTGATCGCGGCGTCGGTCTGGATGACGGCGATCGAGATGGAGTCGGTGGTCTGCTGACCGCCGCTGCCCGGGATGTCGAACTGGAACGGTCCCTGGCCCTGACCCTGGTCCGGCGTCTGCTGCTCCGGTGCGTCCTGCGAGGACGAGTCCGGGAGGGCGGACGACGCGATCTGGATGCTGCGGTTCAGTGCGCTGACGATGCCGGTCGTGACCGAGTTCGCCAGGCCGAGCGGAGCGCCGAGCGCGACGGCGGTGTCGCCGACGTTGAGCTTCGACGAGTCGGCGAAGTCCATCGGCGTGAGGTCCTTCGCACCCTTCAGCTTGATCACGGCGAGGTCGTAGATCGGGTCGGTCCCGACGACCGTGGCCTCGTAGATCCGTCCGTCCGACGTGGTCACGCGGATGGTGGGATCTGCGACGGCGCCGCCTAGCGTCACCACGTGCGTGTTGGTGAGCACGTAGCCGTCGTCGCTGATGATGACGCCGGACCCGCTGCCCGCCTGGTCGGAACCGGCGACCTCGATGGTGACCACCGAGGGAAGCGCGGCCGTGGCGACGGCCGTGGTCTCGTTGACCGAGCCCGGGTTGTTCACGGTGACGGTCTGCGGTCCGGTGGCCGTGCCCGACGACGGGCGGTCCTGCAGACCGTTCAGCAGCGCGCCGCCGCCGAAGCCGGCGAAGCCGCCGACCAGCGCGGCCGCGACGATGATCGCGGCGAACTTGGTGCCTCCGCGCTGCTTCTGCTCTTTGGTCTTGGTCGCCTCGCCGGGGAGGCCCCCGGGCGCTGCGCCGTCGAGCGGCAGGGTGTTCTGGGTGTGCGACGTCGCGGTGGGGATGCCGAAGGCGGCTCCCGGCGCGGTGGCCGTCTCGGGTGCCACCGGCGCCGCGGGTGCGGCGAAGCCGTGCGGCACCGGGGCGATCACGGGTGCGGCGGGGGCCGGAGACGTGAACGTCGACGGCACCTCGTGCCCCGGGGACTGCGCGGCGGGCGCAGCGACGGTCTGATCAGCGGCGACGTCGGCCACCGGCTGAGCGGTGACCTCTGCAGCCTCGGTGGACGGCACGGCGTCGTTCGACGCGGATGCCGACTGGTCCTGGGTGTTGTCTTCGTTCATGGTGTGCTCCTTCAACGACCACTTCAGAATGACGCGTGTATCTGTGCGTTCCTTATGTCGAAGATGAGTTTCAGCTATGGCCTTAGCCTGTTCTTCATGAGTGTCATCCCCGGCGCCTGGCGGCGCACGGCAGCAGGTGCAGGTCTGCTCGCCTCAGACGGAACCGTCGCGCCCACCATCTTCGCAGAGATGTCGGCCGCAGCGGCCAGAACCGGTGCGATCAATCTCGGCCAGGGCTTCCCCGACGAGGACGGCCCGGCGGAGGTGCTGGAGGCGGCGCGCGCCGCCATCGCGAACGGCGCGAACCAGTATCCGCCCGGACGCGGCATCCCGGATCTGCTGGCGGCGATCAGCGAGCATCAGCAGCGCTTCTACGGGCTCGCCGTCGACCCGGCCACCGAGGTGATCGTGACGGCGGGCGCGACCGAGGCCCTGACGGCGACGCTGCTCGCCCTGATCGACGGCCCGGACGACGAGGTCGTCGTCTTCGAGCCCTACTACGACTCCTACGCCGCAGCCGTGGCCCTCGCCGGCGCCCGGTTGCGCACGGTGCCCCTGCGCGCTCCGGACTTCCAGCCCGACCTCGACCGGCTCGCGGAGACCGTCACGGACCGCACCCGGATCATCCTCGTCAACGATCCGCACAACCCGACGGGCGCGGTCTTCGGTCTCGAGGTGCTCGACGAGGTGGTGCGACTGGCCGGGAAGCACGACGCGATCATCGTCACCGACGAGGTGTACGAGCACCTGTCCTTCCATGCTCCGCACACGCCGATCGCGACGCTCCCCGGAGCTGCCGAGCGGACGCTGACCATCTCGTCGGCGGGGAAGACGTTCTCGACGACGGGCTGGAAGATCGGGTGGGTGCACGGCCCCGCCGCCCTCATCACCGCCGTGCTCACGGTGAAGCAGTACCTCACCTACGTGAACGGGTCTCCGTTCCAGCCCGCCGTCGCCGTGGGACTCCGCCTGGACGACTCCTTCTTCGCGGGTGCCGCCGCCGCTCTCGCCCACAAGCACGAGATCCTCGGCGCCGGCCTGCGCACGGCGGGGTTCACCGTGCACGCGCCGCAGGGCGGCTACTTCACGGTGGCGGACGCGACGGCACTGGGCGGAGCGGATGCCGCGGCCTTCTGCCGCACCCTGCCGGAGCGCGCCGGCGTCGTGGCGATCCCGCTGACGGCGTTCGTCTCGGAGGCGCACCGCGGCGACTACGCGGGTCTCGTGCGTTTCGCGGCCTGCAAGCGGGTCGACGTTCTCGAGGACGCGGCCGCACGTCTCGTGCGGTCCTCCGTCTGACGCTCGGGCGACCTACGCCTCTCGCGGGACGACCGCGTACCGCCGCACCCGCAGCGACGGGTTCGTCGCGCGCACCCGGTCGATCGCGGAACGCTCGACGACCGCCACCGCGATCCCCGGCGCGGTCCCGACCCCGGCCAGGACCACTCCCTGGGGGTCGACGATCTGCGAGTGCCCGACACCGATCGGCGTCGGATGATCCGCAGCGACAATGTACACCGTGTTCTCGATCGCGCGCGCGGCGAGCAGCGTCGTCCAGTGGTGCTCCTTGAGGGAACCACGGACCCACTCGGCCGGCACGACCAGCACCTCGGCGTCGGCGTCGACCAGGGAACGCGCGACCTCCGGGAAGCGCAGGTCGTAGCAGGTCAGGAGTCCGAACCGCAGGCCCCCGAGGTCGAAGGTCGCCGCCTCCCCCACATCGCCCGGCTCGACCCAGTCCGACTCGGTCTGCCCGAACGCGTCGTACAGGTGCTGCTTGCGATACACCGCGAGGATGCCGTCTCCGCGCACGGCCACGACGGTGTTCCGCACACGGTGACCATCGGAGGCGCGCTCGGTGAGCCCCGCGACGATCACGACGGCGTAGTCGGCGGCGAGGGCCCGGAGCGTCGCGACGAACTCGCCGTCGAGGTCTTCGGCGTTCGCGGCCAGGCTCTCGTCCATCGGATCGACGAAGTAGCTCGAGTACTCCGGGAACACGATCAGCTTCGCGCCGCGGGACGCCGCCTCCGCGGTCAGCTCCGCGACCCGCTCGCGGTTGTCGGCACGGGAGGCCGTGGGCGCGAACTGGCACACGGCGACGGGGACGGCTGCGGTCTCGGACATGCCTTCATCCTCTCGCATTCGCGACGCGCCCGGGACGCACGGGGCGTCCCCTCGATTCGCCCGACCTCCGAATCCGTGATAAGTTACTTCTTGTGCCGCGGGGTGGAGCAGTTCGGTAGCTCGCCGGGCTCATAACCCGGAGGTCGCAGGTTCAAATCCTGTCCCCGCAACGAGAATGCGACACAAGAAAGGCCCTCTGACTCGGAGAAATCCAGGTCAGGGGGCCTTTCGCTTACCCACCCCACGCCCACCTTTCGGGGTGCTCGATCAACGGCGTGAGCCGTGACCCTGATCGACAGGCCCATCGCCGCACCGGCTTGGGCGCCGAGGGCCCGATCGTCCGCGCGTCAGAGGAGCTCGGCCACGAGCCGTTCGATCCGCTCTCGGATGTCGTCGCGGATCGGGCGGACGGCGTCGATCCCCTGCCCCGCCGGGTCGTCGAGCTTCCAGTCCTCGTAGCGCTTGCCGGGGAAGAACGGGCACGCATCGCCGCAGCCCATCGTGATGACGACGTCGGACGCCTGGACGGCTTCCGTGGTGAGCACCTTCGGAGCCTCGGCCGTGATGTCGATGCCGAGCTCGGTCATCGCCTCCACCGCGATCGGGTTGATCTGATCCGCCGGCATCGACCCGGCCGAGCGCACCTCGATGCGATCGCCGGCGATGTCGCGCAGGAACCCCGCGGCCATCTGCGAGCGCCCGGCGTTGTGCACGCAGACGAACAGGACGGAGGGTCTGCGGGCGTGCTCACTCATGGCTGCTCCCGTTCGGACGTGATGCGCGCGACCGCGCACCCCTCAATACTCCCCCACTCGACACCGACACCGACACTTCACCGACACCGCACCTCATCGACACCGATCCGTACGACGCGAATGGGCGCCCCCGGAGGGACGCCCATTCGATTCTGGTGTGGACGGTTACTTGCCCGCGGCCGAGTCCAGCTCGATCAGCTTCTGCACCGCCGCGGTGAGACGCTCGTCGGCCTCGGCGAACTTCGCGAGGTCTCCCGACTTCAGCGCGGTCTCGCGGTCGAGCAACGCCGTCTGAGCAGCGGCCAGTGCCTCGGCCTCGGCCCCGGTGGGCTGTGTGGGCTCGGTCGTCCCGCCTTCGGGGTCGGGCACCTGTGCGTCCGGATCGGGCTCGACCGTGTCGTCGCCGCCGGTCGCACCGGAGTCACCGCCGAAGAGCGTGTCCAGCGCCTCGGTGAGGGTGTTCTCGAACGCGACGCGGTCACCGAAGGCGACCAGCACCTTCTGCAGGCGCGGCAGCTGCGTCCCCTCGGAGGACTGCACGTACACGGGCTGCACGTAGAGCAGACCGCCACCGACGGGCAGCGTCAGCAGGTTGCCGTAGATCACCTCGGACTCACCCTGCTGCAGCAGGTTGAGCTGCGGCACCACCGAGGTGTCCGAGTTGTAGGTGTTCTGCACCTGACCGGGTCCGGGGACCGTGGTGTCGGTGTCGATCTCGAGCATGCGCAGCTGGCCGTAGCCCTCCGCCTTCTTGCCCTTCTCCGAACCGGCATCCGAATCCACCGCGAGGTAGCCCATCAGCACGTCACGGCTTCCACCGGCTCCCTGCGAGTTCGGGATGAAGGTCGAGAACATCGAGAACCGCGGAGAGTCCTGACCCGGCATCTGCATCGTCAGGTAGTACGGCGGCTGCAGCATCGACTCGCTGCGCGGGTCGTTCGGCGTCTGCCAGCGGTTGTCCTGCTGTGCGAACGATCCGGCCTTGTCGACGTGGTACACGCCGAGGATGTCGCGCTGCACCTTGAACAGGTCGGTCGGGTAGCGCACGTGGCTCATGAGCTCGCCCGACATCTCGCTGTACGGCTTCACCGTCGACGGGTAGACCTTCTGCCAGGTCTTGAGGATCGGGTCCTCGTCGTCCCATGCGTAGAGGGTCACGGAGCCGTCGTAGGCGTCGACCGTGGCCTTGACCGAGTTGCGGATGTAGTTGATGTCGTCGATCGCGAGCGTCGGCGTCGGGACGTTGGAGTCCGCGATCGCATCCGAGAGGCTCACGCTCGTCGAGTACGGGTACGTCTGGCTGGTCGTGTAGCCGTCGACGATCCAGACGATGCGTCCGTCCACCACGCTCGGGTACGGGTCGCTGTCGAGCTCGAGGTACGGCGCCACCTTCTGGACACGCGTCTTCGGATCGCGGTCGTAGAGGATCTGCGAGTCCTCGTTCACGAGGTTCGAGAACAGGATCTGCTCGGACTGGAACTTCAGCGCGTAGAGGAGCTTCGTGAAGGTGTCGCCGATCTTCGGACCGCCATCGCCCTCGAAGGTCGTCTTTGTCTCGCTCGAGCCGTCCTTGCCACGCGGGTAGTCGATCTCCGCGGGCTCGGAGCCCTTGGGAGCGCCCACGATCGAGTACTCCGGGGAGTTCTCGCCGAAGTACACACGCGGCTCGAAGTTCTCACGATCGCTCAGGAAGCCCGAGGTCGGGATGCCGCGCTCCAGGAACACCGGCTCGCCGTCCGTGGTCCGCTGGTTGCCCGCGGCCGCGACGAGGCCGTAGCCGTGGGTGTAGACCGCGACGCGGTTGTTCCAGTTGTCGCCGTCGCCGAGGCCGGACATGTCGAGGTCGCGAACCGACACCACGGTGTCCTGCATCACGCCGTCGATCTCGTACCGGTCGACGTCCATCGTCTTCTGGAACTGGTAGTAGCCGCGGTACTGCTCGAGCTGACGGACGGTCGGCGGGATGACCTTCGGGTCCATGATGCGGGTGGACGCGGTGGTCTCGGCGTCGGCGCGCAGCTGACCGGCCTCGGCATCCGTCTTGGCTGCGAACGGCGTCGTCTCGAGGTCGGCGACCCCGTACGCCTCCTTGGTCCCGTCGATGTTCCGCTGGTAGTACTCGGCCTGGTACGCGTTCTGGTTCGGCTTCACCTGGAAGGTGGTGACGACCCAGGGATATCCGACGCCCACGACGAGCGAGGCCACGATCAGCAGCGCGGTGGCTGCGAGCGGGAAGCGCCAGCGGCCGATGACCGCGGTGACGAAGAAGAGGATCGCCACGACGGCGGCGATGATCGCGAGGATCGCGAGGCCGGGGATCGTCGCGTTGACGCCCGTGTATGCCGCACCGGTGATGCGGTCATCCGGCGCGACCAGCGTCTTGTAGCGGTCGAGCCACAGGCTCACGGCCTGCACGAGCAGGTAGAGACCGGCGATCACGGCCAGCTGGATGCGGGCCGGCTTGGAGATGCGCAGCTCGCCCTGTCCGATGCGGACCGAGCCGTAGAGGTACGACACGAGAGCGGTGATCAGGAGCGAGAGCAGCAGCACGGCCGAGACGAACGCGAGCAGGATCGAGTAGAACGGCATCGCGAACATGTAGAAGCCGGTGTCGATGCCGAACTGCGGGTCGACGTCGGACGTCGCCACACCGTTGGCCCACAGCCACACGGTCTTCCACTGTCCGGCCGACGCGAAGCCCGCGAAGAGGCCGAAGAAGATGGGCATTCCCCACATCGCCAGGCGGCGCAGGGGCTCGATGACCTCCTGGTACCGATCCAGCTGCGAGCTCAGCCGCACGTAGACCGGCCGCAGGCGGTAGGCGAGCTGGATGGCGACGAACAGCGGGACCGCCATCCCGAGGAAGCCGACCACGAACATCACCGCCGTGGCGATCCACTGCGTGGTCAGGACGCCGGTGAAGCCGACCTGATCGAACCAGAGGAATTCGGTGTACAGGGACGCGAACACGAAGAACACCGCGATCAAGGCGGCGATGATCACCAGTGATATGCCGAGGATGCGTCGGGAGGTTCGAGGCGTGGCCGGATTCGGAGCAGAGGGGGAGGTCACCCTTCCATCCTAGGCATCGCTCACTGTGCGCAGGCTGTCATCCCGGTCACGGCGAGGTCACGGCGACGTCGGAGCGTCAGCTCCCGGCGCGCTCGCACGTCGGCAGCGCGTCGACATCGCCGCCGTCGGCGATGACCTCCAGAGCCGCGAGCGACTCGTCGAGCGTGGCCGTCCGGATCACCTGGAGACCGTCCGGGACGTGCCCGACGACCTCGTCGCAGTTCGAGGCGGGAGCCAGGAAGTACTCCGCTCCGGCGTCGCGGGCGCCGTACAGCTTCTGCCGGATGCCGCCGATCGGTCCGACCGTCCCCGCCGCGTCGATCGTGCCGGTGCCGGCCACGTTCTCGCCGCCGTTGAGCTCGCCCTCGGTCAGGGTGTCGATGATCCCGAGCGCGAACATCATCCCGGCGCTGGGGCCTCCGACGTTGTCCAGCTGGATCGTCACATCGATCGGGAAGTCGTAGTCCGTGCGGAGCGTGACCCCGATGAGCCAGGTCGTCACTCCCCCCTCGACGTGCTTCTCCGGCGTGACCTCGACGGTCTTCTCCGCCCCGTCGCGCAGGATCGTGAGGGTCACCGGATCGCCCGCCGCGTCCTGGACGGCCTCGCGCAGCTGACCGGCCGAGTCGACGGTCGTCCCGCCGATCGCGGTGATCACGTCATCGGGCTCGAGCGTGCCGTCCGCCGGCGAGTCGGTCACCGCATCGACGACCGTGACCTGGGCACCGGTGTCGTAGCCGAGCTCGTTCAGCGCCGCCGCGGTGGCCTCGTGCTGGGAATCGACCATCAGCGTGGCGTTGCGCTCGTCGCGCTGCTCGGTCGTGACCCCCTCGGGGAACACCGAGTCCAGCGGTACGACCGCGCGCGAGGAATCCATCCACGCCAGCGCCAGCTCGAACCAGCTGGGCGTGCGCTCGCGGTTGCCGACGACCTGCACGGTGGTGAGATCGAGCGTGCCCGCCGTCTTGAACGTGTCGGCGCCCTCGATCTTGATCAGCGGGACCTCGTCGCCCTCTTTGTCCGTCGCGGTTCCGAGCGTGTCGTAGACCGGACCGGGTCGCTGGATCACGTACGGCGACGGCAGGAAGGTCAGCACGACCAGTGCGACGAGCGCGACGACCAGCGCCCAGACTCCGAGTCCGAGCTTTCCAGACCGCGTTCGATCCACAGCATTCCTCCGTCGTTCGCGAGCGGCGTACACCGATCTGCCCGCATCGGGTTCGCGCGCAGAAACCTGTGACTAGCGTAGATGCCACGGCTTCAGACGTGCTGAGAGGGCGAGCGACATGGCAGACAACGACCCGACACCCGAGGACTTCCAGGAGTTCCTCCGCAGGATGCTCGCGAACCAGGGCGGTGGTGACATCGACCCCGAGGCGCTTCGCGGCGCCTTCGAGGGCATGGACGGCCTCACCCTCGACCCCGCGATGATGCAGACGATCATGTCGCAGCTCCAGGGCGCCTTCGGCGGCGACCCCTGGGAGAACGCACTGCGGCAGGCGCTGTTCATCGCCAACCGCGACGGGCAGGGCGTCACCGACGGCTCCCGCGGCTCTCTCGCCGACTCGTTCGCGCTCGCGAACCTGTGGCTCGGCGAGGCGACGACGATCTCCGAACTCGCCGAGGCCCCCACCGCGATGACCCGCGGCGAATGGGTCGAGAAGACGCTTCCGGTGTGGAAGGAGATCGCCGATCCGGTGTCGACCAGCATCGCCGACGCCCTGACCTCCGCTCTCGACACGCAGGTTCCCGAGGAGATGCGCGGCGTGGTGCAGGGAGCGGGCAAGCTCATGCGCGGCCTCGGCGGCTCCGTGTTCGCCGCCCAGTTCGGCCAGGTGCTCGGCAACCTCTCGCTCGAGGTCGTCTCGGGCGGCGATGTCGGCATCCCGGTGCTCCCCGCGGGGACGGCGGCCGTGATCCCGCAGAACCTCACCGCGTTCGGCGACGGCCTCGAGATCCCGGAAGACCAGATCGCCCTCTACCTCGCGACCCGCGAGCTCGCCTATGCCCGCCTCTACCGGCACGCGAAGTGGCTGCACCTGCACGTCATGGCGCAGATCACGGACTTCGCCCGCGGTGTCACGGTCGACGTGGACGCCCTCGAAGACGTCGCCAGCCGCCTCGACCCCTCCAACCCGGAGGAGCTGCGCGCGGCCATCGAGGGCGGGGCCCTCCTCCCCGTGCAGAGCGAGGCGCAGCGGGAGGCGCTGACCCGGCTCGAGAACCTCATCGCGACGATCGACGGCTGGGTGGACGTGGTGACCGCCCAGGCCACCTCGCGCCTGCCCGACGGCGCCCGCATCGCGGAAGCCGCCCGACGCCGACGCGCCGTGGGAGGTCCGGCCGAGGACGCGCTCGGCGCGCTGGTCGGGCTGAAGCTGCGTCCGCGGCGCATGCGCGAGGCCTCGGCGATGTGGCAGGCCGTGACGGATGCCGTCGGCATCAGCTCCCGCGACTCGCTGTGGGACTACCCCGACCTCATGCCGACCGCCGAGGACATCGACGACCCGAGCGCACTCGTGGCCCGGCTCCAGGCCGTCGAGCGCGGTGAGCAGCCGCTCGCCGACGAGTTCGACGAGGCGCTCGCACGACTGCTCGACGGTGACGACTTCTCCTCCGAGAAGTCCGGCGACGGCGCGGCGGAGCCGAACCAGGAAGACACGAGCGAGGACGACGGCGACGCGGCCCCGGAGGGCGATCGCCCCGTCTGAACGATCGAGGGGCGGAGACCGGAGACGGCACTCCTCCTCCCCCGTCCGCCGAACCCGTCGGAGTTGTCCACGGAACGGCGGATGAGGCACCCGCGGTGACGGCATCCCCTCCAGAATCGGGGGGATGCCGCTCACACCGCCGATCCTCACGCGTCTGAATCCCCGCGCACCGCTGCTGTGGCGGGATGAACACACGCTGCAGCTGGGCGACGACGACGGACCCCGTGTCGAGACCGATGCCGCATGGGTCGAACCCTTGCTGAGCCGCCTGCGCTCCGGTTTCCGTCGCGGGTCCTTCGACGTGATCGCACACGCGGCGGGGGCTCCGCGGGAGGCGGCGCGGACGCTGCTCGCCCGGTTGGATCCGCTGCTGCTCGACGACCCGCCGCCGTCACGGCCGGCGTGGGTCGAGGCCATCGGGTTCACCGACGGGCGCAGCGAGTACCGCATGAGGGAGGCCCTCGCCGACGAGGGCGTCCCTCTGGTCGAGCACGGTCGCGATCCGGCCGTCGCCGTCGTGCTCGTGCGCGGAGCCGCCGCCGCACTGCAGTTCGCGCGCTATCTGCGCGAAGACGTCCCGCACCTCCCCGTCGCCTTCGAGCCGGGGCGTGTGACGATCGGCCCGCTCGTGCTCCCCGGCGCATCGGCGTGCCTCGCCTGTCGAGACGCGCACGCCACGGATGCCGACCCCGCCTGGCCGCTGCTGCACACGCAGATGATCGGACGCGACCCGGGTCCCCTCCGCGCCGCGCAGGTCGCGGAGGCGGGACGACTCGCCGCCCTCCTCCTCGCGGACGACGGGGCCACCGACGAACGGGTGGTGCGCGTCAGCGCGGACGGCTCGCGCGTGTGGCGTTCGGTGTCGTTTCACGAAGGATGCCGGTGCCGCGGCCCGTGGTCCCCATCTCTGCAAGGAACCGCGACGGCGCCCGCTCCCCCCGACCCGCGGATCTCGACCACGACAGCGCCAGGGTTCGCGCGGCGCGCGTGACGCCCACGTAGGCCAGGCGCCGCTCCTCGTCGACCGCCTCGAACGTCGTGGCGTAGGAGATCGGCAGCGAGCCCTCCGCCCATCCGGCGAGGTGCACATGGGGCCACTCGAGTCCCTTGGCCGCGTGCAGGGTCGACAGGGTCACGGTGCGCATCGTGGGCTCGTGCTGGTCCTTCGCCCGCGCCATGAGCGCATCGCTGAAGCTGCGCAGGTCCGCGTCGGGTCCGGCCTCCTCCGCGAGCCGCAGGAGGGCGCGCCGGGCTTCCCAGCCGCCACGCTGGGCTCCACCGGCAGCGGGAGGCTCATCCGTGAGACCGAGCTCGCGCAGCACGCGCTGCACCCCCGGCAGGAAACCTTGCTCGGTCGGAGCCACGGCGGCGGCACGGAGGGCGAGGATCGCCTGACGCACCTCCGGCATCGCGAAGAAGCGGGTCCCGCCGAGCACCGAGGTCGCGATGCCCTCCGCGGCGAGCGCCTGCTGCAGCACGGCCGACTGGGCATGGGCGCGATAGAGCACCGCGATCTCCGACGGGGATGCACCCGCGGCGATCTGCGCGGAGATCGCGGCAGCGATCCCGGCCGCCTCCTCGCCCTCGGTGTCGTACGCGGTGACGGTCGGGGCCTCCGCGGTGAACTGCTCCCGTGCCGGCACGAGCTCGAGCGCGCCGGGGCGGCCGTGCATCAGGGCGTTCGCGACCGTCAGGATCGGCGGCTGGGAGCGGTAGTTCGTCTCCAGACGCACGACCGTGGCGTCGGGGTGGCGTCGCTCGAACTCGAGCAGGAAGCGCTGCTCCGCTCCCGCGAAGGAGTAGATCGTCTGGCTGGCGTCGCCGACCACGCAGATGTCGTGCCGGTCGCCCAGCCACAGCTCCAGCAGCCGGTTCTGCAGCGGGGAGACGTCTTGGAACTCGTCGACCGTGAAGTGGCGGTACTGCTCGTGCACGGAGGCGGCGACCCGCGGCTCCGCCTCCAGCATCCCGGCGCAGGCCAGCAGCACGTCCTCGAAGTCGAGCTGGCGGCGATCGTCCTTCAGCTCCTCGTACCCGCGCATCAGCTCGACACGCTGTCCCGCGTCGAGGCCGCTGACGGGACGGTCGAGGGCGGCGTACTGCTCGATCGACAGCATCGAGACCTTGCGCCACTCGATCTCGGAGGCGATGTCGCGGAGGGTGGCCGTGCTCGGGCGGAGCCGCATCGCGTCGGCCGCCTGACCGAGCATCCGCACCTTGTTGTCGATGAGGCCGGGGGCCGGCGACCCGGCCAGCGTCGGCCAGAAGAAGTTCAGCTGGGCGAGCGCGGTGGCGTGGAACGTGCGGGCGGCGACGCCCTCGACGCCGAGCGCGCGCAGGCGTCCGCGCAGCTCCCCCGCGGCCTTGGCCGTGAAGGTCACGGCCATCACGCGGGACGGCGAGTAGGCGCCGGTGTCGACCCCGTGCGCGATGCGGTGCGTGATGACCCGCGTCTTCCCGGTCCCCGCGCCGGCGAGCACGGCGACCGGCCCTCGGAGCACGGATGCCGCCGCCCGCTGCCGCTCGTCGAGGGCATCGAGTGCGCTCACTCGCGATCCTCGTACCAGTCGACGATGAGGGCGCGTGCGATCGATGCCGGGCCCGGCAGCCCCACCGGGCCGGTGCCGGCGAGGGCGGAGCCGATCTCCGCGCGGGTGAACCAGCGCACGTCGATGATCTCCTCGCCGTCGGCGAGCGCGGCCGCCTCGTCGTCTACGACCGCACGGAAGCCGACCATGAGGGACCGCGGGAACGGCCAGGCCTGCGAGGAGATGTAGCGCAGGGCGGAGAGCCGCACGCCGGACTCCTCCTCGATCTCACGGTGCACGGTCGCCTCGAGCGACTCCCCCGCCTCGGTGAAGCCGGCGAAGCAGGAGTACATCCGCCCGCCCCAGTTCGCATTCGCCCCGAGCAGCAGGCGTTCGCCGTCCCGGCTCTCGACCGCGACGATGACCGCCGGATCGCTCCGGGGGAAGTGGTCGCGTCCGCAGACCAGGCAGCGCCGCGACCATCCGCCCTGGCGCAGTTCCGTCCCCCCGCCGCAGGTCGGGCAGAACGGCGCGTCGCGGAGCCAGCCGGCGAGGGCGATCGCTCCGATCAGCAGCTCCGACTCCCGACCGTCGATGCGGCCGCCCAGATCACGCAGCCCCAGCCAGATCTCGTCCGGGGCCGCATCGAGCGCGTCCGTCTCCGGGGGCGCCGCGGCGAGCAGCAGCACCGTGCCGTCCTCATCGCGCCCCAGCAGCGCCCAGGTCGCCTCGACCACGGCGGTCGGCGGGACGCGCAGCAGGGCCGAATCGACGACCCGGACGCGTCCTTCCCGGACGACGATCACACGGGTGGCCGGGTCGGCGCGGAGGCGATCGAGCACGTCGGGCTCCTCGCGGAGTTCGGCGGCGCGGTCGAGGGACGGGCGCTGAATGGTCATCGACTCCCTCTTTCACGGGCGTGGCGGAGGCGGGACCGCCCCTGAGCCGACCTACCCTGGGGGCATGGGACGCTCTCCTTTCACTCTAGCCGCGGCAGTGACCGCCGCACTGCCCGGGGCGGAGGTCACGGGTGCCCGCGGTCTGAGCGCGGACGGCGACGGACGATTCGACTCGGCGATCGCCTCGCTCGCCGACGGCCGTGAGCTCGCGATCCGCGTGGCGGACGACGACGAGACCGCGCGCGAGCTCGCCGCCGAGGCGATCGCGCTGCGTGCGCTGACCGACGGCGCCCGCGCCATGCTGCCCTTCCGCGCCCCCGCCTATATCGGCGAGACCCGACTCGGCGAGGGCCGTGCGCTCGTCACCGAGCTGCTCCCCGGATTCCAGATCGAGGCCGCGATGGTGCCCGCCGGGCGTGGCGCAGCGGAGTCCATGGGCGCCTCGATCGCGGCCGTGCACGGTCTGCCCACCTCTGTCGTCCGCGGGGCCGGCCTCGCCACCCGCTCCGCCGAGGAGACCCGTGCGGAGCTGGAGCGCCTGGTCGACACCGCCGCGGCCACCGGCCGGGTGCCCGCTCGTCTCACGGTCCGGTGGCGCGATGCCGTGGCCGATGACGACCTCTGGCGGTTCGAGTCCACCGTGATCCTGGGCGGCGTGCAGGCGACCTCGTTCCTGTTCGAGGACGACCCCGAGCGCGGCCCCGAGGTCGTGGGCGTCGTCGGCTGGCATGCGCTCTCGGTGGGTGACCCCGCGCTCGATCTCTCCTGGCTGTCCGCGGCGCCGGATGCCGCGGAGGACGTGCATGCCGCGTACGCCCGCTCCGTCGACCGTGCTCCGGACTCCGGTCTGGAGGTGCGCGCCCGCCTGCTCGCCGAGCTGGAGTTCGCCCGCTGGCTGGTGCACGGCGACGCGATGCACCGGCCCGACATCGTCGACGATGCCGCCGCGCTGCTGACCGCGCTCGCGGACGGACTGCACAGCGACGACCTGCGCATCATCGACGCCCGCGGCGCCGGCGTCGACTCCGCCCTCGACGCGCTGGACCGCGTCCCCAAGGACACGGTCGCCGACGTCGACACCTCGATGCACACCGACGCCTACAACCCCGAGGAGCTGTGGGCCGAGCCCGCCGAGACTGCCGATGCCGACGCCGACGCCGCCGACGCCGAGACCGCGGCGCACGAGCCCCTGCCCGGTGCGAGCACGGACCGGCAGGACGACGACAGGGCCCACCGCGCGGAGATGCTGAACATCGAGACCGAGGACCTCTCCGGAGTCGCGAGCCTGTTCGCGGGCACCAGCGGCGCCGCGGGTGTCCGCGAGGACTCGCATCCCCTCCCGCCGCGTGCGGACGCCGAGTACGGCGACGAGGACTCGGACGAGGCTCAGCGCGCGGCCCGGGCGGCACTCCAGCGCTGGAAGAGCTCCTCCTCCGAGTAGACGCGATCGCCGCGGATGATCAGGTCGTCCGCCACGTAGTACAGCGCCACGTCGATGTCGTCCAGCGGCACGTCGAAGCGACGGTGATACGCGAGACGGTACAGCGCCAGCTGCAGCATGCGCTCCTCGCGCTCCTTCGCGGTGCGCGGAGCCCTGCCCGTCTTCCAGTCGACGATCTCGATGCGGTCACCGCGGTCGGCGCGCCGGTACACGGCGTCGAGCTTGCAGATGACGATGTGGGATCGGCCCTCCTCGGCGGGCTCGCGCATCCCGGCGCCGAGGGCGAAGTCGATCTCGATCTCGACCGCGATGGGCTTCAGCCCGCCCCATTCGCTGCGCTCGAAGGTCTCCTGCAACTCGGCGAGGTCGGCGGCATCCGCAGAGGAACTCGGACCGTCGGACGGTTCCACACCACCGGACTCGGGAGCGACGGGGAGCTCGTCCTCATCGATCTCCCAGAGCGCCTCGTCCACCCGGCTGCCGACCCCGACGAGTTCGGATCGCTGCTCCACCCACGCGTGGAAGAGGGTGCCGAGACGCGTCTGCCGATAGGGCCGCTCCGGCATCGGCCTGACGATCGACGACAGGGTGCCGGTGAAGTCGGTCACGTAGTCCTTGAACCTCGACGCCGGCACGCGTGTCGGCGCCTCGGCGTCGGTTCCACGCAGACGGGCGGCTCGCTCGGCCAACAGGCGGGTGAGCTCGATCGACGGCTCGGCGGTCCCGTCCCGCGCAGCGTCATCGACGAGTGCCGCCGCCGCGGAGACCACGCCCCGTCGGGCACCCAGCGGGTCCAGCGGCCAGCTCAGGGTCGAGCCGGGGCCGTCGTACGGGTTGTCGTCCGGGTCGACGGTCTCGATCGGATCCAGCCCCTGCACCTCGATGGCCTCGACCAGGTACGGGCTGGGTGTGCGCGGGGCCTTCTGGCCCGCCCAGTGCGCGCCGCTGAGGAGCAGGTCGAACTTCGCCCGGGTGACCGCGACGTAGGCGAGACGGCGCTCCTCCTGCTGCTGGTAGGCGCGGTAGGCATCCTTGAAGCGCTTGAGCGCGCCCCCCTCCGGATTCGCCTTCGTGGCACCGCCGGACAGCGACGCCTGCGCGAGCTTCTGGCGCTTGCCGGGGTCGGCCTCTTCGCCCATCGCCTCGACCGGGTCCCACTCGAATCGGGGCAGGGCGTCGCGGTCACCACGCAGGGCGAAGGGCACCACGCCGAATCCGAACCAGCCCGACGTGTCGGAGACGCGACTGGGGAGTTCGTCGACCACGAGCCGCACCACCGCGACCGCGTCCCACTCCAGCCCCTTCGAGCCGTGGATGGTGAGCAGCTGCACGACCCCCGCCTCCGGGGGCTCGGGCCGGGGCATCAGCTCGTCGGTGCTCTCGGCCTTGTCGAGCCACGCCAGCAGGCTGCCGATGCTGCCTCTCTCGTCGGCGGCGAGGAACGCGCGGACCTCGTCGGCGAACGCGCGCAGCTGCGTGGCGGCGATGCGTGCGGGGCCGCGGGTCTCGTTGGCCGCGAGCTCGATGTCGAGACGGAGCTCGAGCTCGATGAGGCGGATCAGCTCCGGGATCGGCTGCGAGGAGGCCCTCCGGAGCCGCTCCAGCATCTCCCCCGCCGCGCGGATCCGTGCGCGGCCGTCGGGCGTGATCGGCTCGAGCAGTCGGTAGTCGTCGCGGACCGCGCGCACCACGTCGACCGCGTCGATGATCGACACCGCCTCGTCGGCACCGCGCGAGGAGCGCAGCCGGGCCCGCACCTCCTCGGGGAGCGGCGCCATCGCGGTGTCGCGTTCGGAGAGGGTCCGCCCCAGGTCGTAGAGGGCCGCCATGTCGGCCACACCGACGCCGAAGCGCGGCCCGGTCAGCAGCCGGATGAGCGCCGATCCCGCGGTGGGATCGTGCACGACGCGGAGCGTGGAGACGACATCGACCACCTCCGGTGTCGCGAGCAGCCCGCCGAGTCCGAGGATGCGATGCGGGATGCCGCGCGCGGCGAGCGCTGCCGCGAACGTCTGCATGTGCCGCTTCGAGCGGAACAGGATCGCTCCGGTGTGCGGGCTCGACCCGGACCCGGGCCCGGAGCCGCGGGCGTCATGCGCCGCGCGACGTTCGGCGAACCAGTCCGCCACCGCCGCGGCCTCCTCGTCGACCGTGAACGGGTACTTCACGGTCACGGTGCCCTCGCCCGCGCCGGGACGGGGCTCCAGGGGCGGCACGTCGAGTCCGGGCCGCTGGAGCGGTTCGAGCACCCGGTTGGCGATGCCGAGGATGCCGCGGTCGTTCCGCCAGCTCGTCATGAGGCTGTAGGTCTCCGCGGTGCCCGAGCTCGAGAACGTCCTCGAGAAGGCGTAGAGGTTGTCGGCGCTGGCACCCCGCCAGCCGTAGATCGACTGGTGCGGATCGCCGACGGCCATGACCGCGGAGTCGCGGAACAGCTCCGCGAGGAAGCGCGTCTGGATGACCGACGTGTCCTGGTACTCGTCCAGCAGCACGACGCGGTGCTGTTCGCGGAGCTCGGCGCGCACATCGGGGGCGGACTCGACGATGTCGTAGGCGCCGCCCACCTGGTCGGCGAAGTCGAGCACCCCGCGCCGGGCCTTCTCGGCGATGTAGTCGCGGACGAGGCTCGCGAGCGTCGGCAGGCTCAGCAGGTTCACCGCCGCCTTCTCGACGTCGCCGTTGCCGCGATACGGCTCGAACGCGAGAGCCTGCTCACGCGCGATACGCTCCGCCGACTCGAGGTCGACACGGTGATCCAGGGCGTCCCCGGCCAGGCGCTGCACGGCGTCGATGACGGTGCCGAGCGCGAAGTCGATGTTCTCCAGCTCGGGCAGGTCGCTGCGGAGCACGACCTCTCGCGCCAGCATCCAGGACGCGGCCTGGCTGAGCATCGCCACGTCCGGGTCCCGACCGATCCGCGCCGCGTGCTCGCGCACGATGCCGTCGGCGAAGGCGTTGTAGGTCGACACACGCGGTCGGATCATCAGGTCCTCGGCCGCCCGCGGTGCCGCCGGGTCCCATCCGGTCCCGTACTGCGCGGCGAGCTCGTCGAGCACATGCGTGCGCACGAGTTCGCGCTGCCGCCCCGCCGCGGCCTCGTCGACCCGGCGGAGAGAACCCGTGGCCACGATCTCGGCCAGGTGCGGGAGCAGACCCCGTCGCCCGTACTCGTCGATGACGGCCAGTCGATGGCTGATCCGCTCCGCGAGTTCGCCGGCGGCCTTCCGCGTGAAGGTGAGCCCCAGGATCTCGTCGCGTCGCACGTGTCCGTTGGCGACGAGCCACACGACTCGCCCGGACATCGTCTCGGTCTTGCCGCTCCCCGCGCCGGCCACGACGAGCGCGGGCTGCGGCGGCGCCTCGATCACCCGCTGCTGGGCGGGCGTCGGTGACGGCTGCCCGAGCGCCGCGGCGATGTCGGTCGCGGAGATGCCCTCGCCACCGCTCCAGCCGGTCACGAGCTCACCGCCGGCACGGTGTGGATGCGGCAGGGATGCACCCGGCGCTGCGTGTCGGCGCAGTGGGACTCGACCTGCGCGGTGAAGCTCGACGCGGACATGCCGCGCGCCGCATCCGACACGCGCCGCAGGAACGCCGTCCGCGAGTCGTCGTCGAGCGTGTGCTGGTGGGCGATGCGGTAGTCGCTCTTGGCGAGGGTCTTGGACACGATCACGAGGCGGGCGCCCGCCAGCGATGTCGGCGGCGCGCCCTCCACGAGCCCCTGCTGGACGGCGACCTGATACGCCGCGAGCTGCGCGTGCTCGAGCACCCCGGAGTCCGACTCGGGGTCGTTCTTCCCGGTCTTCAGGTCGACGACGACCGTCGGCCCCTCCGCCCCTCCGGACATGGGCTCCCACCCGCGGCCCCGCGCGTGCGGGTGCTCGCCCGCGCTCGGCGGATAGGCCTCGACGCGGTCGATGTACCCGTGGATCACGGCCTGATTCGCCCGGTCCTCCCCCACCGGGTGCACGGCGAGCGCAGCATCGGCGGCGCCCTCGGGCGCGACGTCGACGGCGAACCGGAACTCCACCTCGCTCCCGATCACCCGCCCTCCCTCGCGGCGCACATCGCCGAGGTAGCTGTGCAGACGGCCGACCAGCAGGTCTGCGCGCCGTCGCTCCTTCCGGCCGATCCATTCGGTCTCGAAGTCGAGCTCGGGCCAGTGCTCGGCGACGATCGCCCGCATCCGCTCCAGGTCTCCGTCCGGAACGCGCTCCATCGCCTCGTGCACGATCGTGCCGATCCCGGCCGTGGGCGGCATCACGGTGTCGCCGCCGAGAGAGGACACGACCCAGTTGAGCCCGCACTCCTCGTACGACTCCATCTTCGACGGCGAGACCCGTGCGCCCGCGACGGCGAGATCGCGCAGCGGAGCGTCCGTCGACGCGGGCGTCACCCCGTACCACTCGGCAGGGTCCGCACCCGGCACGCCCTCGCGCGCGAGGACGGCGAGCTGTTCCGCCGCGGCCCGGCGCGTCGACTCCGACATGGCCGTGGTGAGCGTGCGCCGATGCCGGGCCACCAGCCCGCGCAGGGTGAGGGGGTGCTCGGCGGACGCGTGGCGCTCCGGCGGTTCCGGCGCGGGCAGGAAGCCGAAGAACGGGCTGGGCGTCAGGTCGTCGTCGTCCACGGCCGTGATCAGCAGGCGCTCGCGGGCGCGGGACACGGCGCGCACGAACAGGCGCAGCTCGTCGTGCAGAGCCGCGCGACGACGATCGAGCACGCCCGGTGGCTCGACGCTCACGCCGGTGCGCGCGGCCTGGATCGCATCGGCCAGACGCCAGGTCTGCAGCAGCCCCCCGCGCAGCCGGACGTTCGGCCAGACGCCGTCCTGCACCCCGGCGACGACGACGGCGTCGAACTCCGTCCCCAACGCGGTGGCCGGGGTCAGCAGCGTGACCTTCCCCGGGCGTTCCGGCGTCGACAGCGAGTCCTCCGGGACCTCGCTGTCGAGGATGTCCCGCACGAACGTCTCCGGCCTCTCGTTCGGGGTGCGCTCGACGAAGCGCTTGGCGGCGTCGAACAGCGCCACCAGGGCATCGAGCGAGCGCGCGGTCTCCGCACCGGTCGACAGCTGCGAGATCTCGCGCCAGGCGACCTGCAATCGTCGACCGTCGACGGCGCGCGCCTGATCCCAGACGCGCCACAGCAGGTCGTGGATCGTCTCGCCCGACCGCGCGGCGAGCGCGACCGCCTCGATCGTCTCGGCGAAGCGCTCGGCCGTGCGGGACTCCGGGGCGTCGATCAGTGTGAGGTGCGCGGGGTTCGCCATGGCCTGGCGCAGCAGCTCGCGCGCGGGGGTCGAGCCGCCCTGTTCGAGCTCGACGTGGCGCAGTCGGGCGCGCAGCCTTCGCAGGCCGATCGCGTCCATGCCGCCGAACGGCGTGCGCAGAGCCTCCTCCAGCGCCTCCGAGGTGCGCTCCTCGACCGGGGTCAGCGCCAGGCGCACGATGCCGACGATGTCGCGGACGATGCCCTCGCTGCCGAGAGGGCGCTGCACGCCGGCCGCGCGGGTCGGGATCTCGCGGGCGGCGAGCTCGGTCTCGAGCGTGGTCACCTGACGCGTGTCGTGCGCGATGACCGCCATCCGATCCCAGCGCACGCCGCCGGACAGGTGCCAGTCCCGCATCACGCCGGCGATCCGGTCGAGCTCTTCGTAGGGCGAGGGCGCGACGAACGTGGAGACCCGGGCGTCGACCTCGTCCGCCGTCACGGGCACGGGCGCCCGACGATGTTCGACACGGCCGGATACGCCGATCGCCTGCGTCACGGTGCGCGTGAGAGCGGTGAGCGCCGGCCGCTGACGGTGCGCGCCGTCGAGCACGTGCACCTCGCCCAGCGCACCGGCCAGCTGCGCGAACAGCTCGGGACTCGCCCCGCGGAACGAGCCGGACGAGATATCGGGATCGCCGAAGGCCAGCACCGCGATACCGCGGCTGCGCAGCGCCCGGACCACCGCGATCCCTCCGCGCGTGAGCTCCTGCGCATCGTCGATCAGCACCACGCGCAGCGGCGCGAGCGGACCGAGCGTGGCCGCATCCGCCGCCTGCAGGATCGTGCTCGCCTCGCTCAGGAGGTCGGCGGCGTCGCGGTGCGCCGCACGCAGCGCGTCCAGCACGGCGCGGTACTCGACGAGGAACTCCGCGGTCGCGGCCCACACCTCGTTGCCGGAGTCGCGGAGCTCGTCCGGATGCACGCCGATCTCGGTGCACTCCGCGAGGAACGCCCGCAGCTCCGAGCGGAAGCCCTTCGACGCGCGCACCGAGGCGCTCAGCGCCTCGGGCCAGGGGATGCGTCCGTCCTCGGCGTCGCCGGCGAGCAGATCCGCAACGATGCGGTCCTGATCGGCACCGGTGAGCAGTGCGGGCGGCTCGGCGCCCTCGCGCACCATCGCCCCGCGGACCACCTGGAACGCGAAGGAGCCCAGCGAGCGTGCCAGGGGGCCCGGTGTGGCCTGTCCGATCCGCACGCCGATCCGGTCGCGCAGCGCGGTCGCGGCCTGGCGGCTCGGCGTGAGCGCGAGCACCTGCTCCGGTCGCATCCGATCGACGTCGAGCAGGTGCACCACACGGTCGACGAGCGTGCGCGTCTTGCCGGTGCCCGGTGCGCCGATGATGACGCCGGAGGCGGTCGGCTCGGCGGCGATCACAGCTCGCTGAGCGGCATCCGGTGTCATGTCCTCCACGCTATCCGGACGCGGGGACATCCTCGCCCGTCCGCGCGCGACGCACCGGCGACGGCGCAGTGCGCTCACGGCGAAACCGGCTCCGACGGCCGATCCCGCCCGGCGCGCGCGGGGTAGAGTTGGCGCAGTCCCCGAACTTCAAGGAGCACGCGTGGAAATCCGCATCGGCATCATCAACACCGGCCGCGAACTGAGCTTCGACACCGGCGCGACCGCGGACGAGGTCCGCACCCAGGTCTCCACGGCACTGGAGCAGAACGCGACGCACGTGAACTTCGCCGATGTGAAGGGCAACTCCTACATCGTCCCGACCGCGAACCTCGCCTACATCGAGCTGGGCACCGAGGAATCGCGTCGCGTCGGCTTCGTCGCCTGATCAGACGATGTACATCCTCCTCGCACTCATCGGCGCGTGCGCACTGGGCATCGCCGCGCACTTCCTGATCCGCGACCGCGAGCTCCGCGGCGTGGCGCTCACTCCGGCGATCGCGACGGCTGTCTCGGCCCTCGCCTACACCGGACTGCAGTGGGCGGGTGTCGGCGAGGACAGCATCTGGCTGTGGCTCGCGAGCGTGCTCGGCGCCGCGGTGGTCGCGGCACTGGCGACGATGGCCCTCACCGGACTGCGCAAGCGCTCCGACGCCACCGCCCGGGCCGCGCTCGGCATCTGACCGGCCACCCGGAGTCGGGTTCTAGGACGCGAGTCCCATCGCGTCCATGCGTCGCGCGTGCGCACCCATGAGCTCGGTGTACACCGGCTCGATGCGCTCCTCCTCGACGGCCAGCAGCTCCGGACGCAGCGCGGAGCGGCAGACGAGGATGGTGTCGCCGACGAGTCGGCGCGCCCACATGGACAGCAGCGAGCGCCACTCCTCGTCGCTCTCGATCGTCTCCTGGATGATCGCCACGATCTCGTGCCGGGCGTCGTCCTCGCGGAGGATCTCTGCCACGCGGCGACCGGTGTCCCCGTAGCTGGAGGCGAGGGCGAGGTAGAAGTCGTCGAGCATCCCGGCCGTGATGTACACGGCCAGCAGGGTCTCCCGGGGCCGCGCGCCGATGGTCTTGCGCCGGAACGCGTCGAGGTTCTCCCGGAACGGGAGCATCACCTGCGTCGGGTCGTCGCCGCGCTCGGCGATGAGGTCGACGATGCCCCGATGCTTCGTCAGCGCCGCGCCGGCCGCACGCGACAGGGCCTCCTTCTCGGAGAGCTCGGGCGTCGCCCGGATCAGTCGCGTCAGGGTCTCGAAGTACCCGAGCTGCAGATAGGCGGCCTGACCGAGGAAGCGATCGAGCTCCGGTGCCAGCTCGGCGAAGTCGACACGCGTCGCATCGCCCTGGTCTCCCCTGCTGCGCAGAGCGAGGGTGCGCCGAGGCGCGTCATCGCGCTGCCAGAACCACTTAACCACGAGGTCGTCCTCCCGAGTCCACCACGTCGTTCACAATACTCGTGCGCGGCTGTCCTTCCGGGTCGGTACCACCCCTCGGGTAGGCTGGGCGTGTCCCCGCCGTCGGAGCGGGGCCCCGCGCCTGTGGCACAAGAGACGGCGTGGATCCGTTTACGTGGCGATCCCCCAGGGTCGCCGGACAGGCAATCTGAATAAAGTGACAACTTTCGCCGATCTCGGCATCGATCAGGACATCGTCGACGCACTCGCGGCCAAGGGCATCGTGGATGCGTTCCCGATCCAGGAACAGACCATCCCCCTCGGCCTTCCGGGGCAGGACATCATCGGCCAGGCGAAGACCGGAACGGGAAAGACCTTCGGGTTCGGCATCCCCGTCGTCCAGCGCCTCGGCAAGGACCCGGAGCACGGCGTCAAGGCGCTCATCGTGGTGCCGACCCGCGAGCTCGCGGTGCAGGTGTACGAAGACATCGACCTGCTCACCAGCAACCGCTCCACCAGCGTCGTCGCCATCTACGGCGGCAAGGCGTACGAGGGCCAGATCGACCAGCTCAAGGCCGGCGCGCAGATCGTCGTCGGAACCCCGGGCCGTCTGATCGACCTCGCCGGCCAGCGCCTGCTCGACCTCTCGAACGCGACCGAGGTCGTGCTCGACGAGGCCGACAAGATGCTCGACCTCGGCTTCCTCGCCGACATCGAGAAGATCTTCCAGAAGGTCCCCGCGGTCCGTCACACGCAGCTGTTCTCGGCGACCATGCCCGGCCCGATCGTCGCGCTCGCCCGTCGTTTCATGACGAACCCGATCCACATCCGCGCGAACGACCCCGACGAGGGCCTCACGCAGGCGAACATCAAGCACCTCGTCTACCGCGCGCACTCGATGGACAAGGACGAGGTCATCGCCCGCATCCTGCAGGCCGAGGGCCGCGGCAAGACCGTGATCTTCACGCGCACCAAGCGTGCGGCGCAGCGTCTCGTCGACGAGCTCGGCGACCGCGGCTTCAACGTGGGCGGCGTGCACGGTGACATGGGCCAGGATCAGCGCGAACGCTCCATGGCCGCCTTCAAGGCCGGCAAGCGCGACGTGCTCGTGGCGACCGACGTCGCCGCGCGCGGCATCGACGTCGACGACGTGACCCACGTGATCAACCACACGATCCCCGACGAGGACAAGACGTACCTGCACCGCGCCGGTCGTACCGGCCGCGCGGGCAAGACCGGCATCGCGGTCACCTTCGTCGACTGGGAGGACCTGCACAAGTGGGCCCTCATCAACCGCGCTCTCGAGTTCGGCCAGCCCGAGCCGGTCGAGACCTACTCCTCGAGCCCGCACCTGTACGAGGACCTCGACATCCCCCAGGGCACGAAGGGTCGCCTCGTGACGGCGCCGAAGACCGAGTCCGTGAAGACCGAGCGCACGCGTCGCCCCGAGCGGGCCGCGGATGCCGCAGCCGAGGGCACCGACGAGGGCGGGACCCGTCGTCGCCGCCGTCGCCGCAACAGCACCACCCCGGTCGGGTCGACCTTCGCCGAGGGCGCTGCCGACACAGGCTCCGGTGAGGGCCAGTCGGCTCCCGCCGCCGATCGCGGCGCCGAGGGCGCGGGCACGCACGACGGTGCCGGCAAGGAGCACCACGACGGCAAGCCGGCTCCGGCCCGCCGTCGCCGTCGCCGTCGCGGCGGTTCGGGTGCGGGTGCCGCTCCGGTCGCCGGAGCCTGACCACCGCTTCGAAGGGCGCATGTCGCCGGATCATCTTCCGGCCGCATGCGCCCTTTCGCGTGTCCGGCACTCGACGCCGGACGCGCTTCACCGGACGTCGGTCGGTTTCGTCCCGGCGCCGTCCCGCGCGACCGTGACACGGCCCTCACCCCGCACGGACGCCGGCACCTGGGGCGGGTAGACCCAGGCGACGAGCACGACCGAGATGATCATCAGGAGGAACCAGGAGCTGAGCTTGCTGAGCGAGACCGGCTGCCACCCCCCGACCTGATCGGGATAGGCCCACGCCCCCGCCCAGGTGCCGATGTTCTCGGCGAAGTAGATGAACACCGCGACCCCTGCGAACACCACGAGCAGCGGCAGCCTGATCGTGCGGCGCCACACCCGCGCGTGCATGACGGTGGGGAGCCACAGGAGCACGACACCGGCGAGCAGCACCCAGCGGGCGTCCCACCACCAGTGGTGCGCGAAGAAGTTGAGGTAGATGGCCGCCGCCAGGATCGCCGTCATCCAGCGGCGCGGGTACCTCGTGAAGCCCAGGTCGAACAGTCGGTAGACGCGCACCATGTACGAGCCGACCGCCGCATACATGAACCCCGTGAAGAGCGGGACCCCGCCGATGCGCAGGATGCCGTCCGCGGCATACGCCCAGGAACCGACGTCCGTCTTGAAGAGCTCCATGACGGTGCCGGTGAGGTGGAACAGGACGATGACCCACAGCTCGCGCCCGCTCTCCAGCCGGAACACGAGCATCGCGACCTGGATGAGGACCGCGGCGATGGTGAGCGCGTCGTTGCGGGCGACGACCGCGTCATCGGGGTACCAGAGCCGGGCGGCGACGATCGCGAGCAGCAGCGCCGCACCGAAGATGCACGCCCACGCCTGCTTGAGGACGAACACCGCGAACTCGATCAGGCCGGCGCGGATGCCGTTCGCCGGGGCGCCGAGGAGGACGCGGTGAGCGATCGCATCGACGCGGCGCTCCAGGGAAGTCGCTCGCTGCATGCCTCGGACGGTATCGGTCCCGTTCGACAGTCGGCAGGGAGATGCCCGACAGTCTGCCGAGGATCAGGGGTGGCGCGGGGCAGTGCCGCTGCCGCGTGCTATGAGGCGGGCCACCATCTCGTCGGACGTGGTGTTCTCCCCCGGACGGTTCGGCTTGCCCGTGCCGTGGTAGTCGCTGGACCCGGTGACGATGAGGTCGTGCTTCGCGGCGATCTCGTGCAGCATCCGCTTGCCCGCCTCGGTGTTCTCGCGGTGGTCGATCTCGAAGCCGCCGAGGCCGGCCGCGATCAGCTTCTCGATGAACGGCACGGGCATCATGCGGTCGCGACCCGCGGTGACGGGGTGGGCGATGATCGCCACTCCCCCGGCCTCTGTGATCAGGCGGACGGCGGTCAGCGGATCGGGTGCGTAGTGCGGCTCGTAGTAGCCCTCGCGCGGGTGGAGGATGCCGTCGAACGCCTCGGTGCGATCGCGCACGATGCCGCGCGCGACGAGGGCGTCGGCGATGTGCGGCCTGCCCACGGTCGCGTCGAGCGTCGTCTGCGCGACCACGTCGTCCCAGTGCAGGTCGTAGTCCCGTCCGATGTTGCGCACGATCCGCTCGGCACGTCCGATCCGGTCACCGCGGATGCGGTCCGTCTCGGCGCGCAGGGCATCGTCCTCGGGATCGAAGAGATAGCCGAGCACGTGGACGCTGCGCCACTCGTGCTTCGCCGACAGCTCCATGCCGGGGATGAACGTCATCCCGAGCGCGACGGCGGCATCTCCCGCCTCGCCCCAGCCGGTGGAGCGGTCGTGATCGGTGAGGGCCATCGTGCGGACACCGGCCGCGTGGGCCTGCGCGACGACCTCCGCAGGGGACTCCGTGCCATCGGAATGGTTGGAGTGCAGGTGCAGGTCGGCGGGACCGGCGAACCCGGCGGACGGAAGGGCCATCCTCCGAGCGTACCGAGCGACGCCCTCACCGGACGCGAGACGCACGGAGCACGGTGTCGGGGAGGGACTTCACAGGCGGTCCTTCTAGGCTTGAAGGGATGTTTCGACTACTGGGGATCCTCTTCACCGTCCTGCTCGCGATCGCGACGGCGATCGTGGTGTGGCCGCAGTTCTTCCACCTCGAGCAGACGTATCCGTTCGCGCAGCTCGTGGCGGCGCGGGGCCTGGTCCTCGGCGGATTCCTGATCGTCGCGTTCCTCGCGCTCCTGCTGCTGTTCGCCCGCCCGCTGCGCGGCTTCGCGGCCTCGGTGTTGATCGTCGCGCTGTTGGGCGCGGCCGCCACCGGGCTGATCGGCGCCACCCGCGGTTTCGGCACGACAGCCCTACCGGCGAAGACCGACAGCAGCATCCGTGTCCTCACCTGGAACACCGCGGGAGAGGCCGTGTCGGCCGAGCAGATCGCGCAGCAGATCCTCGACCAGGGAGCCGACATCGTCGCGCTCCCGGAGACGACCGAGGCCGTCGGCGAGCGCATCGCGATCATGCTCCGCGAGCAGGGCCACCCGATGTGGGTGCATCACGTGCAGTTCCGCCCCGATGTGCAGGACGGTCCGCAGTCGTGGCAGACCACCGTGCTGGTCGCGCCCGACCTCGGCGAGTACGCGGTGATCGAGTCGTCCAAGGACGGGTCGAACAACACGGGCTCGGTGCCGAGCGTGGTGCTCATGCCGATCGACGGGTCCGGTCCCACGGTCGTCGCCGTGCACGCGGTCGCGCCGCGCATGGAGGAGATGCAGCAGTGGCAGAGCGACCTGCAGTGGATCGCCGATCAGTGCCCGCAGGGCGACTTCATCCTCGCCGGTGACTTCAACGCGACCATCGACCACATGGCCCCTCTCGGCGTGGACGGCGGGGACATCGGCTACTGCCGTGACGTCGCGTCCCGCACCGGCAACGGTCTGACCGGCACCTGGCCGAGTTCGCTCCCCGCCCTGGCCGGTGCCCCGATCGACCACGTGATGGCGTCCGCGAACTGGAGGCCCACGGGCTCGGTCGTCCTCGACGACGCGGGCGGCAGCGACCACCGCGCGCTGGTCGTGCAGCTCGAACCCGCCGGCTGAGCTCCCGTCCTCGCCCGGCAGGTGACAGACTGGAGGGATGAGCACCGCAGAGCGCGACACGATCGCAGAAGCCCCCGTCGAAGCATCCGCGGAGAACAGCACCACGAACCGCAAGCAGCCCTTCCCCCAGGGCTTCCTCGACACCATCTCAAGCGGCTGGGCCGAGCGTCCCGAGACGCAGCCGGCGCCCCGCGCCCAGGCGTCGTACGCGGCCGTCCGCCGCGCGGCGGTCTCTGCGGCGTTCCCGGGCAAGCGGCTCGTCATCCCGGCCGGCTCGCTGAAGCAGCGCAGCAACGACACCGACTACGTGTTCCGCGCGCACTCCGCCTTCGCGCACCTCACCGGGTGGGCATCGGACGCCGAGCCCGACTCGGTCCTCGTCTTCGCGCCGACGGACGCCGGACACGACATCACCCTCTTCTTCCGTGAGCGCGCCGACCGCACGACGACGGAGTTCTACGCCGACGCCACGATCGGCGAGTTCTGGATCGGCCCGCGCCCGTCCCTCGCCGGCGTCGCAGCCGACCTCGACATCGCGACCGACCACCTGCACGAGCTCGAGGCCGTGGAGGGCGAGCTGGTGCTCGACGAGGATGAGGCGCTCACCCGCTTCGTCTCGGAGCTGCGCCTCATCAAGGACGAGTTCGAGATCGCCGAGATGCGCCGCGCCGTCGAGATCACGGCCGACGGCTTCGACGACATCATCCGCGAGCTCCCCGCAGCGACCGCCCACGCCCGGGGCGAGCGCGTGGTGGAGGGCGTCTTCCACCGTCGCGCCCGCGAGGACGGCAACGGCGAGGGCTACGACACGATCGCCGCCTCCGGCCCGCACGCCTGCTACCTGCACTGGACGCGCAACGACGGCACGGTGGTCCCGGGCGACCTGATCCTCGTGGATGCCGGCGTCGAGGCCGACAGCCTGTACACCGCCGACATCACCCGCACCCTGCCCGTGTCCGGCACCTTCACCGAGGTGCAGCGTCGCGTGTACGAGACGGTCCGCGAGGCGGCGGATGCCGCCTTCGCTGCGGCACGCGTGGGCGTCCGGTTCCGCGATGTGCACGCGGCCGCCATGAAGGTCATCGCCGAGCGTACGGCCGATTGGGGCCTGCTGCCGGTGACGGCGGACGAGGCACTCGACGCCGACAAGGGCGGCCAGCACCGCCGCTACATGGTGCACGGCACCTCGCACCACCTCGGCATCGACGTGCACGACTGCGCCCAGGCCCGTCGGGAGATGTACTACGACGGCATCCTGGCCCCGGGCATGGTGTTCACGATCGAGCCCGGACTCTACTTCCAGATCGACGACCTCACGGTGCCCGCCGAGCTGCGCGGCATCGGCGTGCGCATCGAGGACGACATCCTGATGACCGAGGACGGCCCCGTGAATCTGTCGGCCGACATCCCGCGCACGGCCGACGAGGTCGAGGCGTGGATCGCCCGGCTGCAGGGCTGACGACGACGGTTCCGAGGTGCACGACGCCGAGCTAGCGGTCGACGACGCCCTGGCCCGCGCTCTGATCGAGGAGTCTTTCCCCGAGCTCGGAACGACGGCCCTGACCCGGGTCCGCACGGCCGGAACCGTGAACACGATCATCAGGGTTGGCGATGACCTCGTCGCCCGGTTCCCTCTCCTTCCCGCCGAACACGCGGATCTGGAGCATGAGGCCGAGGCCCTGACGGCGTTCGCGGCGGTCTGTCCGGTCCCGACACCACGTCCTCGCGGCGTCGGGACCGGGACCGGGGCGTATCCGTCCGCATGGTCGCTGCAGACCTGGATTCCCGGCGACACCGCGCGCCCCGAGGCCCATGCCGGGTCCGCATCCCTCGCGCAGGACCTGGCCACCGTGATCCTCGCCCTGCGAGCGGTCGATCCCGGCGATCGGGTGTTCGACGGGCAGGGGCGGGGCGGAGATCTCACCGAACACGACGAGTGGGTGGCGACGTGCCTGGCGAAGAGCGGCCATCTGCTGGACGTGCCGTCGGCATCGCGGCTGTGGGCATCGCTGCGGATGCTTCCTCCGGAGGGACCGCTCGCCATGAGCCACCGCGACCTGATCCCCTTCAACCTGCTCGTCGCCGGCCGTGACGGCGAGACCCGGCTCACGGGGATCCTCGACGGCGGCGCGTTCGGTGCGGCCGATCGGGCTCTCGACCTCGTCTGCGCCTGGCACCTCTTCGATTCGCCGGTGCGACGGGTGCTGCGCAACAGCCTCGGTTCCGGCGACCTCGAGTGGCGGCGCGGCGCCGCGTGGGCGTTCGTCCAGGCGATCGGGCTCGGCTGGTACTACGAGGAGTCGAATCCGGACATGAGCGGGCTCGGACTCGCCACCCTGCGACGACTGCTGACGGATCCGGAGCTGTCCGCACTGATCGGGTGACGAGCTGACGGCACGGACTCAACGGCACGGACTCGACGCCGCGGACTCAGCGCCGCGGACTCAGCGCCCGACGAACTCCGCGACGATGGGCGCGAGCGACGCACCGATCTCGGCCGCAGGTCGTTTGCGGCCCTTCACCTCGAAGGTGTGACCGCCGCCCTCGACCCAGACGACGCGAGCGTCCTGGCAGGTCGCGACGGCGGCTTCGAACTGCGACACCGGCTGGATGAAGGGGTCGTTGCCGCCCTCCACGAAGAGCTGCGGCACGGAGATGGCCGGGAGATGCTCGACGCGCGGCTTCTCGGGCCGTCCCGGCGGATGCAGCGGGTACCCGAGGTAGGCGAGACCGTCGACGACGAGGCCGTCCGCGACCGCCATCGACGCCATCCGCCCGCCGTACGACTTGCCCGCGGCCCACACCGTCGCGGTCGGGTCCTGCTCTCGCGCGAACGCCACCACCGCACGCCAGGTCGCGATCGCGTGCGTCGCCGGCCCCGGCATCCTTCTCCCCTGCTCGACGTACGGGAAGTTGAAGCGCAAGGTCGAGAGCCCGTGCGCGGCGAGCGCCTCCGTGAGGCCGGTGAGGAACGGGTGGTCCTTCCCCGTGCCCGCTCCATGGGCGATGATCACGGTCGCCCCCGCGTCACCCGCCGACCAGTCGGCCGAGACCGTGGTCGGTCCGGTGGGGAGCTCGACCGGGATCGTGGTCATCGGGCGCGGGAGAACGGGATCGCGAAGGGGACGCGCATCACGCCGCCGGACGACACCCGCACGGTGCCCACGATCACCAGCACCAGGTGCAGGAGCGAGACGGCGAAGTAGAGCGTGATCGGGATGCCCAGGGGGTAGAAGCCCGTCGCCGGCTGCTGCACGGTCAGCCCGATGAGTAGAACGACATGCAGGATGATGAGGAGCGTCGAGACCATCAGGTAGGTCAGGCCCCAGTTCAGAGCCGAGCGCGCGTTCTCCGCCGCGGCTCCACCCGCTCGCCGGGAGGATCCGCCGCTCGCGGCCATCGCGATCCCCGAGACGAGTCCGCCGAGGAACGGGATCGGGATGAGGATCAGGAAGCCGAGCACCCACGGGAGCAGTCCGCGTGCCGGTGCGGCCTGCGGGTGCACGGGCATCGGGTAGCCGGGTGCGGGGTACGCCTGTGCCGAGTACTCCGGGGGCACGGCGGCGGGATAGCCCTGCGGCGGAGCGGCGTAGCCCTGCGGCGGAGCGGCGTAGCCCTGCGGCGGAGCGGCGTAACCCTGCGGCGGAGCGGCGTAACCCTGCGGCGGAGCGGCGTAACCCTGCGGCGGGGCGGCGGGAGCGACCGGATATGCGGGCTGCTGCACCGGGTAGGCGGGCTGCTGCTGCGGGTACGTCGGGGGCTGCGCCGGCTGATTCTGCGCGACGGGCGGCGCGGGCGGGGGCGGCGGGACGAACTGTCCCGGGTCGTGGGACTCGGATTCCGTCATCGCTGCTCTCCCTCAGGGGTCGCGGCGCCCGGGGCGACATCCGGCTCGACGGCCGGGGACTGCGGCGAAGGCGACTCCGCCACGTCGGTCGCCGGGGTGGGGCCGGCATCGGGCACAGCGTCTCCCTCCGGCTGCGGCTCCGGGTCGGCGGGGCGCGGCGGGATCACCGGCTCCTCGGGAGCAGGTGCGGGCGCGGGGGCGGCGGCCCCGGGCGTGATCCGCTCGCCGTACCGCGGCGGCTCGTCGAGATTCACCGGCGGACGCACCGGAGCGACCTTCGTCGCGCCGAGCACCTGGCGCGCCTTCGAGAGCGACGCCGCCTGCACCGTGACCTCGTAGTGGTCCGCGGCGAACTGCGTGACGCTCGCGAAGTCGCGGCGGCGGCGCACGATGGCGTAGGTGACGAGGCTCAGGAGCATGCCGACTGCGACGCCGATGAAGACGAAGCCAACGAACAGCTGGATCGGCACCTCCGGGTTGCCGAGCACGAGGATCGCCGACAGGAACAGGCCGATCAGCACACCGTTGATGGCACCGGATCGCGCCGCGGCCGCGTAGCCCAGCTTTCCGGTCACCCGCTCGACAGTGCGCACGCTCTGACCGACGATGGCAATGTCGCGCGCCGGCACCTCCCCGGCGATCAGCTTGGACACCGTCTTCTGCGCGCTCTCGTAGTCGCGCATCGAGGCGACGATCTCGCCTGTCTCCGTGCCGGACGCGGGGCGGTTCAGCATGCTCATCCGGCTATTCTTCCACGCCTGCCGCTCGGAGGACCGAGGCGCGACGGGACCGGCGCGGGCCGGGCACGCCGACTACGCTGGGAAGCGTGAGCACACAACGGGTATTCGCCGCGCGCCTTGCCGGGTGCGCCGTCTTCGACCCCGTGGGCGACCGGCTCGGCAAGGTCCGAGACGTCGTCGTCGTGTACCGAAGTACCGCGGCCCCGCGCGTGATCGGCCTGGTGGTGGAGATCCCCGGACGACGACAGGTGTTCCTCTCGATCGGCCGGGTCACCTCGATCCGCTCCGGCCAGGTCATCACGACCGGACTCATCAACGTGCGCCGCTTCTCCCCGCGCGCCGGCGAGGTGCGCGTGCTCGCCGAGATGCTCGGGCGACGTGTGAGCTTCGTCGACGGCAGCGGCACCGCCGTGATCGAAGACGTCGCGATCGAGCCGAACCGCCTCGGCGAGTGGGCGATCAGTCAGCTCTTCCTGCGCCGCCCGAAGACCAGCGCCTCCCCGTTCGCGAAGGGACCGACCACGTTCGCGGCCTGGAGCGAGGTCACCGAGCAGCGCGCACCGGGCGAGTCCCAGTCGGCCGAGCAGCTCGTCGCCTCGTACTCCGAGCTGCACGCCGCCGACCTCGCCAACACGCTTCTCGACCTCCCGCAGCAGCGCATGATCGAGGTCGCGGAGGAGCTGTCCGACGACCGTCTCGCCGACGCCCTCGAGGAGATGCCCGAGGACGAGCAGGTGCACATCCTCGACCGCCTGGGCGACGAGCGCGCCGCCGACATCCTCGACCAGATGGAACCGGACGATGCGGCCGACCTGCTCGCGCAGCTCGACCCCGACCGTCTGGAGCAGCTCCTGGAGCTGATGGAGCCGGAGGAGGCCGAAGACGTCCGGATGCTGCTGCGGTACGGCCCGGACACCGCCGGCGGTCTGATGACCCCGGAGCCGATCATCCTCTCCGCCGACGCCACCGTCGCCGAAGCCCTCGCCCTGATCCGTCGGCACGAGCTGCACCCGGCACTGGCCGCGGCGGTGTTCGTGACCCTGCCCCCGTTCGAGACGCCGACCGGACGCCTGCTCGGCCTCGTGCACTTCCAGCGGATGCTGCGCTATCCGCCGCACGAGCGTCTCGGCGCGATCCTCGACGACAGCCTCGAGCCCGTGCCCGTCACGGCATCCGCCGCCGAGGTGGCGCGCATGCTGGCGAGCTACGACCTCGTCTCGCTCCCGGTGATCGACGCCGCGCACCGCCTCGTCGGCGCGATCAGCATCGACGACGTGCTCGACTACCTGCTCCCCGACGACTGGCGCTCGCACGACGGCGATGACACCCCGTCTCCGGCGAAGGAGGTGCGCTGATGCCCCGCGCCACGCGCCTCGACGCCCCCGGGCGCAGCACGACCCGCCCTCGCACGACCTCGCGCGACCGCTTCGGCCGGTTCACGGAGTGGGTCGCCCGCGCGATGGGCACCCCCGCGTTCCTCGTCATCCTCAGCCTGTTCTGCGTGGTCTGGATCCTCTGGAACACCCTGATGCCGCACGATCTGCGTTTCGACGACGCGGCCCTCGGCTTCACGGCGCTGACGCTCATGCTGTCCCTGCAGGCGTCGTACGCCGCCCCGCTGATCCTGCTCGCGCAGAACCGCCAGGACGACCGCGACCGCGTCCAGATCGAGCAGGACCGCCAGCGCGCCGAGCGCAACCTCGCCGACACCGAGTACCTGGCCCGCGAGATCGTGGCGCTGCGCATGGCCCTCGAGGAGCGCAACTCGCAGGCGGTGACGCGCGACGTGCTGCGACAGGAGCTCAAGTCCCTGCTCGCCGAGCTCGAAGAAGGCGGAGACCGGCCTTCGGCGGGCGCGGCATCGTGACCGCGGTCGACCGCGTCCGCGCGGCGGTCTCCGCGGTGACGGACCCGGAGCTGCGCCGTCCCATCGGCGAGCTCGACATGGTCCGCGACATCTCCGTCGAGGGCGACCGCGCGCGCGTCGGCATCGTGCTGACCATCGTCGGCTGTCCGGCCGCCGCGCGCATCGAGTCGGACGTGCGGCAGGCTGCGGCGTCCGTCGCCGGCATCGCGGACGTCGAGGTCGAGGTCGGCGTGATGACCCCCGCCGAGCGCAAGGCTCTCACCGAGAAGCTCCGCGACGGACGGCCGGCACGGCAGATGCCGTTCGGCCCCGACTCCCTGACCCGAGTGATCCTCGTCTCCAGCGGCAAGGGCGGCGTGGGCAAGTCGACGGTCACCGCCAACCTCGCGGTCGCGCTCGCGGATCAGGGGCTGTCGGTCGGGCTCGTCGACGCGGACGTGCACGGCTTCTCGATCCCGGGCCTGCTCGGCATCCCTGCGGGCACGCAGCCCACCCGCATCGACGACCTCATGCTGCCGCCGGTGGCCCACGGGGTCAAGACGATCTCGATCGGGATGTTCCTCCGCGACGGCGAGTCCGTCGTGGCGTGGCGCGGGCCCATGCTGCACCGCACGGTCTCGCAGTTCCTCACCGACGTCTTCTTCGGAGACCTCGACGTGCTGCTGATCGACATGCCGCCGGGGACCGGCGACATCGCGATCTCGATCGGACAGCTCCTCCCCCACGCCGAAGTCCTGGTGGTGACGACCCCGCAGACGGCGGCGGCGGATGTCGCGATCCGCAGTGGACTCGTGGCGCGTCAGACCGGACAGCGGGTGATCGGCGTCATCGAGAACATGGCGGCCTACACGCTCCCGGACGGCACCGTCATCGACCTGTTCGGCTCCGGCGGGGGCGCGGCCGTCGCCGAAGCGCTCTCGGAGTCGGGACCCGCGGTGCCGCTGCTGGCATCGATCCCCCTGAGTCCGGCGCTCCGCCAGGGCGGGGACGCCGGTGTCCCGATCGTCTCCGGCGAGTCGACGGATGCCGCGGCCACGACGATCCGCGCCGTGGCGGCAGCTCTCGCCCGACAGGGCCGCGGCCTCTCCGGGCGTTCTCTGCCCATGTCGATCGGCTGACCGCGTCGAGCGGAACATCCTCGACGACGAGCCACGGCGTCGCGGTGCGCGAGCCGACCGGCGTCACGTGGCTTCGGGATCGAAGGGGGGTCGGTTCGTCGCGCTGAACGACTGGGGCAGGACTCGGGGAGCGACGGGCTCGGCGATCGTCTCGCGTGCCTGCACGGGCGTGGCCGGCTGCGGCTCCTCCAGCAGGGCGTCGCGGATGATCCGGCGCGGGTCGTACTGTCGCGGATCGAGCTTGCGCCAGTCGACGTCGTCGAGCTCGGGTCCCATCTCCTCGCGCATCCGCGACTTGGTGGAGCGCAGGTACTCGCCCGCCTTGCGGACCATGCGGGAGAAGCTCTCCGCCGCCTTCGGGAGACGCTCGGGACCGATGATCAGCACGGCGATGAGGCCGATCAGCAGCATCTTCTCGAAGGTGAGCCCGAACGTCATCTGTACAGGCTACCGCCGCGCCTGCGCTCCACGCACACACCGAGCCAATACCCTGGAGAGAACCACCGTCAGGCAGGGAGAGACAGGCCATGAGCGAGCACGACGCGAACGCGCGTTTCCTTCGCGAGTCCATCGTGGAACCGGACTCCATCATCCGCGCTCGCGCGCATGCCGTCGAGCTCGGCGCGATGCCGATCAGCGCCGTCGTCGGATCGCAGATCGCCGTGCTGGCGGCCGCGACCGCAGCCCGGTCGATCGTCGAGATCGGCACCGGCGCGGGCGTCTCCGGCCTGTGGCTGCTGCGCGGTGCGCCCCAGGCGGTGCTCACCTCGATCGACAACGAGCCCGAGCACCTCGCCGCCGCACGACAGGCGTTCTCCGACGCGAAGGTCCCCTCCACCAAGGTCCGGTTCATCACGGGGCGCGCGATCGACGTGCTCCCCCGCATGAACGAGGCCTCCTATGACATCGTGCTGGTCGACGCCGACCCCGAGAACGTGATCGAGTACGTCGAGCACGGACTCCGTCTCGCGCGCACCGGCGGCATGGTCCTCGTCCCCCGCGTCCTGGCCGGTGGCCGCGTCGCGGATCCCGTGCAGCGCGACGACGTCACCTCGGGATACCGCTCGCTCGTGCAGGAGACGCAGGAGTCGTCGGCCGTGCTGGCGACCGTCTCCCCCGCGGGCGAAGGCCTGCTGCAGCTGATCAGTCTCGCCGAGCGCAGCTGATCCGAAGACGACGAAGGGCGGTGGATCCGCAGATCCACCGCCCTTCGGATCCGCCGAAGCGGATCTCAGATCGATCAGGCCGGTGCCACGACGGCGGCAAGCACGTCGTGAAGCTCCTTGGCCTCGGCGTCGTTCACGGAGACGACCAGGCGGCCGCCGCCTTCGAGCGGAACGCGCACGATGATGAGTCGTCCTTCTTTCACGGCCTCCATTGGCCCGTCTCCGGTCCTCGGCTTCATCGCTGCCATCGTGGCTCCCTTTCCTCCGGTGGTATGGAATGAGTTTATCGGGTGTCACCGGGGCCTGGAGGTCACGGAGCAACAATTGGCTCGGGCTTCGCGATCACGGCACCTGCCAGAAGGTGCTTCCGAGCGCATACACGTGGTAGATCCAGAGCCACTGACCGAGCAGGCTGAAGACCAGGACGCCGAACCGCCACCACCGCGATCGAGGCACCGCGACCGCTCCCCACAGCGGGCTGAGCGGCAGCAGCAGGCGGAACGTGCTCGACTGCGGGAAGAACACGGCGAGCAGATACAGCAGGTAGCTCGCGCTCCACAGGCGCAGATCGGCACCGAGCGCGCGCACCTGTGGGGCGCGCAGCAGCGCCACCCCGGCGGCGGCGACCAGCAGCACCAGCGCGATCAGGCCCCACCACGGCGGCATGCCCCAGAACCCGAACCAGAACTGCGCGGCCTGCACCCAGCCTTCGAAGGGCACGAACCCGTCCACGCCGCCGACGATCCAATGACGGCGCCAGGCGAGTTCGGTCGCGAGGTATGCACCGGGATCACCCGTGGCGACGCCGGCGATCACCTGCCACGCGAAGCCCGCCACGCATGCGAGCGCGCCCAGGATGAGGATGTGCGCGATCTCGCGCCCGGCGAGCGGGTCCTCCCTGCGACGCCGCCACCGCAGCACACCGTGCAGCCCGAGGTAGAGGGCGAACGCGAGGATCCCCGGGCGGGTGAACGCCATCACCGGGATCAGGAGGTAGAGCCAGGCGTAGCGGCGTCTGGTGGTCGCGTCGAGGGCGAGGAACAGCAGCAGCAGGAAGAGGGTCTCCGCGTAGCCCACCTGGAACATGGCGGCGAGAGGGCCCGATGCGAAGAACACGACGGCCCAGATCGCCGCCGACCCTCCGATGCGCTCGCGAAGCAGTCGATGCAGCGCCAGGCACGCCAGATAACCGGCGACGAGCGAGAGCAGGAACGCCCCGGCGCCCCAGGATCCGAGGAGGAAGCCGAGGGCCTTCGCCGCGTATGCGAACACCGGCATGAAGGCCCACGCGTTCTCGGCGACCTCGCCCGAGTCGGTCAGCGGAAGCTCGGTCGGGTACCCGTTCTCGGCGACGAGCCAGTACCACTGCGCATCCCACCCCAGGACGAAGTCGAGGAGTCCCGCGCCGGCGCCGAAGCGCGAGAACGAGGTCGACAGGGAGGCCGCGAGGAGCAGGAAGACCGTCGTGATCCCCCGTGCGACGAGGTAGATGACGGCGATGCGCAGGGCGATCGGCGCCTGCGCCCATCGGCGGGCTGCGCTCAGTGCGAGGTGAGCCATGCGCGCAGGCCCCGCTCCACGGCGTCGATCTGCGCGAGCGGCACGCGCTCCTCGTCGTGGTGAGCGAGGTGCGGGTCGCCGGGGCCGTAGTTCACCGCCGGGATCCCGAGCGCGGAGAAGCGCGCGACATCGGTCCACCCGTACTTCGGACGGGGTTCCGCGCCGACGGCCGCCACGAACTGCGTGGCGATCTCGGCGTCCAGTCCGGGACGAGCGCCCTCGGCGGCATCCGTGATCTCGATGTCGAAACCGGCCAGGACGCTGCGGAGGTGGGCCTCGGCGTCGGCGGCGGACTTGCTCGGAGCGAACCGGTAGTTCACCTCGACCTCGCACGCATCCGGGATGACGTTCCCCGCGACGCCACCGGCGATGCGCACGGCGCTGAGGCTCTCGCGGTACAGCAGTCCCTCGACGAGGACCTCCTTGGCGCGGTATTCCGCGAGGCGGGTGAGGATCGGCGCCGCACGGTGGATCGCGTTCTCGCCGATCCACGCACGGGCGCTGTGCGCACGGACGCCGGTCGTGCGGACGATCGCCCGCAGCGTGCCGTTGCATCCGCCCTCGACCTCGCCGTTGGACGGCTCGCCCAGGATCGCGAAGTCCGCCTGGAACAGATCGGGACGCACGGCGGCCAGCAGTCCGAGGCCGTTCTTCGACGCCTCGATCTCCTCGTTGTCGTACCACATCCAGGTGATGTCGATCGCGGGATCGGTGAGCTCGGCGGCGAGCTTGAGCTGCACGGCGGTGCCCGCCTTCATGTCGACCGTTCCCCGGCCCCACAGGTACGGGACGCCGTCGATCTCGATGTCGCGGGTGGGGAGGTTCTCGTTGATCGACACGGTGTCGATGTGTCCGGCGATGGCGACGCGCTGCGCCCGGCCGCGATCCGTGCGGGCGACGATGGTGTTGCCATGACGGAAGACCTCGAGATGGGCGAGCGGGGTGATCGCCTCCTCGATCGCATCGGCCAGCGTCTTCTCGTCACCCGACACGCTCGGGATGTCGCAGATCGCACGGGTGAGGTCGACGGAGGACGCGGTCAGATCGAGCACCATGGGTCAAGCCTACTTACCCCGTCATGCGTGACGTCGACCGGCGTCGGGCGCGCTAGCGTGGAAGCATGAGCGACGCGCGCACGGTATGGGCCATCGGACTGACCACGATCGCCGGAGACGGCACGGTCCTCGATGCCTGGTACCCCGAGGTCCGGTCCGGATCGGGCAGCGCCGACGCGGCCGCCGTAGCGGAGCTGGAAGCCCTCGCCGGTCCCGATGAGCGACGCAACGTGCGCACCGAGGTCGTGCAGCTGCAGATCGACCTGGACGACGCCCCGGCCTCCACCGCCGACGCGTACCTCCGACTGCATGCGCTCTCGCACCTCGTCGTGCGCCCCAACGAGCTCAACCTCGACGGCATCTTCGGACACCTCCCGAACGTCGCCTGGACGAACGCCGGGCCCGTCCTCCCCGACGACGCGGCGCGGCTGCGCCCCCAGCTCCAGCGCGCCGGCATCCAGGTGCAGGGCCTCGACAAGTTCCCGCGGCTGACCGACTACGTGCAGCCCGCCGGCGTGCGGATCGCGGATGCCTCGCGCGTCCGTCTGGGTGCCCACCTCTCCCCCGGCACGACCGTCATGCACGAGGGCTTCGTGAACTTCAACGCCGGCACGCTCGGCGCCTCGATGGTCGAGGGGCGCATCTCGCAGGGCGTCGTCGTCGGCGACGGCAGCGACATCGGCGGCGGCTCCTCCATCATGGGCACGCTCTCCGGTGGCGGCACGCACCGCGTGTCGATCGGCGCGCGCACCCTGCTCGGAGCGAACGCCGGCATCGGCATCTCGCTCGGCGACGACTGCATCGTCGAGGCGGGTCTCTACGTGACGGCCGGCACCAAGATCGTGCTCGCCGACGGCCCGGTGACGGCCGACGGCGGACGCCGGACCGTGAAGGGCGCGGAGCTGTCCGGCCAGGACGGACTGCTCTTCCGCCGGAACTCGCTGAGCGGTGCCGTCGAAGCCGTGCGCCGAGCCGGCGTGGGCGTGACGCTGAACGAGGCGCTGCACGCCTGACCACGGTGTGAGCGGCGCTCGGCGCGGCGTTCCGCGGTGCCCGCGACCCGCGCACGCAGGGGGCATGCAGCCGACGGCATGCGTGCACTGGTAGACTGACACCGTTGCTGCACCGCCGGTCCCGCAACATCGTCGTCGTCACGGGGTCTCCGAGGACCGAAGCGAGCGAACTGCTCCCATCACCAGCTATAGCTGGCCTTTCGAACGGCGAACCGATGCGCAATTCCTGCGCCGTCGCCCACCTCACCCCCTATCTCGCGCCGTTCACTCGTGCGCTGACGGAGTTTCTGCATGTCTACTTTCCTCGAACTCGGCGTTCCCGCTGAGCTCGCCGCCGTTCTCGCCGATTCCGGCAAGACCGAGGCGTTCGCCATCCAGCGCGATACCCTTCCCGATTCCCTCGCGGGTCGCGACCTCCTCGGTCGCGGACGCACCGGAAGCGGCAAGACCATCGCCTTCGCCCTGCCGCTCGTCGCGCGCCTCGCCGCGTCCGGCGGCCAGCGTCGCGCCGGCCTTCCGCGCGGACTCGTCCTCGCTCCCACCCGTGAGCTCGCGACGCAGATCGCCGCGACCATCGCACCGCTCGCCGAGGCCGCCGGCCTCCGCGTCACCACCGTCTTCGGCGGCGTCAGCCAGCGTCCGCAGGAGCAGGCGCTGCGCGGCGGCGTCGACATCGTCGTCGCCTGCCCCGGTCGACTCGAAGACCTGATGAAGCAGCAGGTCGTCCGCCTCAGCGCGATCGAGGTCACCGTGCTGGACGAGGCCGACCACATGGCCGACCTCGGCTTCCTCCCTGGTGTCACGCGCATCCTCACGGCGACCCCCGCGGGTGGCCAGCGCCTGCTGTTCAGCGCCACGCTGGACCGCGGCATCGACACCCTCGCGCGCCGCTTCCTCTCGAACGCGGTCAGCCACGAGGTCGACGAGGAGAGCGTGCCGGTCGGCGAGATGACGCACCGCGTGCTCGTCGTCGACTCCACCGACAACAAGACCGCCCTCGTGCGCGAGCTCGCCTCGGGCACCGGCCGTCGCATCCTCTTCACCCGCACCAAGCACCAGGCGAAGAAGCTCGCGAAGCAGCTCACCGCCGCGGGCATCCCGGCCGTCGATCTGCACGGCAACCTCTCGCAGAACGCTCGCGAGCGCAACCTCGGCGCCTTCTCCGCCGCTCCCGAAGACGGTGGAGTCCGCGTGCTGGTCGCGACCGACGTCGCCGCCCGCGGCGTGCACGTCGACAACGTCGACCTCGTCGTCCACGTCGACCCGCCGGTCGAGCACAAGGCGTACCTGCACCGCTCGGGCCGCACGGCGCGTGCCGGTGCCGCCGGAACCGTCGTGACCGTCGTGCTCCCCGAGCAGCGTCGCGACGTCAAGGATCTCCTCCGCAAGGCCGCCATCACGGCCCCACTGGAAGATGTGACCACGGCCGCCGTGACCGCTCTGGTTCCGGAGCGCGCACCGCACGTGCGCCCCGCTCCCGTGCAGGCTCCGCAGCAGCAGCAGCGTCAGTCCTCGAAGCAGCGCCCCGCCGGTGGCGAGAAGAACGGGGCGGCCAACCCGCCGTCGCGTCGTCGTCGCCGTCCGCGCTCCGGTGGCTCCGGAGCCGGCCAGGGCGGTGGCTACTCCACGCAGAGCGGCCAGCGCCAGGGCGGCGGCCGCAGCTCGCAGGGTCGCTGACCTCGCAGCCCCGGGCATATCCGGCCCCTTTCGACACAGCGCCCCTGGTCATGCATCTCGCATGACCAGGGGCGCTTTCGTGTGTCCGGAACGGGAGTCGCGTCAGACGGACACGGGCTTCTCCACCCGCTCCGACGAGTCGTCCGCACCGGTGTCCTCGGCCGCAGCAGGGCGCAGACGGCGGATACCCGAGGGGAGCGCGACGGAGATCACGGCGGCCAGGGCGAGCACGCCCGCGCCGACCCAGATCGCCGGGACGGCCGCGTCGACGTAGCCGCTCGGGGTGAGGGTGCCACCTGCACCGACGAACACCGCCGTCAGCACCGCGATGCCGAGAGCGACCCCGATCTCGCGCAGCGTCGAGTTGGTGCCGGACGCCTTGGCATGATCGTCCGGGCGCATGTTGACGAGCACGGCCGTGGAGCTCGGTGCGAACACGAGCCCCATGCCGATCCCGGCCAGCAGGAAGGGCGGCCACATGCCCGAGTACTCGAGCGTCGCCGAGAGCGTGAGCGCGATCCACCCGAGCGCGACGGCGAGCATCGTCAGGCCCAGGAGGATCGGGAGGCGCGTGCCCGTTCGCGGCGACAGCAGCCCCGTGAGCGGCGCGACGACCATGGGCGCCAGGGTCCACGGCATGGTCATGATCCCGGCCTCGAGCGGTGTGTGCCCCTGCACCACCTGGAGGAACTGGATCAGGATGAAGACCGCACCGAAGATCCCGAAGCTGAAGGTCACACCCACGAGGTTCGCCACCGTGAAGCTGCGGTCGCGGAACAGGCGCAGCGGCAGCAGCGGATGCGCGGTGCGGCCCTCCCAGATGACGAAGCCCACCAGCAGCAGAGCACCCGCCGCCAATGCCCCGACCACCTCGAGGCTGTCCCACCCCGCGTCGTTGCCGCGGACGATCCCGTAGACGACGCCCAGCACGCCGGGGCCGGCCAGCAGGAGGCCGACCAGGTCCGCGCGAACACGGGCGCCGAAGCTGTTGGGCAGCGCGAGCAGGACGAGCGGCACGGCGAGGATGCCGACCGGGACATTGAGCCAGAAGATCGTCTGCCAGTTCCACCCCTCGATCACCGCGCCTCCGATGAGCGGCCCGGTGGCGACGCCGAGTCCGGCCACGCCTCCCCAGATGCCGATCGCGGCCGGTCGCAGACGCTCCGAGACGCTGCCGACGAGGAGGGTCAGCGACAGGGGCATGAGCGCCGCCGCGCCGACGCCCTGGATCGCCCGGGCGAGGATGAGGATCGAGGGCTCGGTCGCGAGCGCAGCACCCGCGGACGCGAGCGTGAACACGGCGATGCCGGCCAGGAAGACGGTGCGACGACCGAAGCGGTCCCCCAGCCCCACCGCGAGCAGCATGAAGGTGGCGAAGCTGAGGGTGTACGCGTTGATGACCCACTGCAGCTCCTCGATGGACGCATCGAGTTCGCGGGAGATGACCGGGAGCGCGCCGGTGACGACGAGGTTGTCGAGCGTCGCCATGAACATCGGCAGCGACGCCGCGACGATCGTCAACCAGACGGGAAGACGTCGGGTGGTTCGGGTCATGAGAGCCCCTTGTTGTTATTGAATGATTACTGACCTCTCGAAGAGTAGTAATCAACTGATAACCTGTCAAGCGTGAACGAGAAGCAGAGCGAACGCATCCCGGCAGCCGAGCGTCGGGAGCAGATCCTCGCCGCGGCGAGCCTGGTGTTCGGCGAGCGCGGCTACTTCGGCGCCACCACCGATCAGATCGCCAAGGCGGCGGGCATCAGCCAGCCCTACGTGGTGCGGATGTTCGGGACCAAGGAGACGCTGTTCGTCGAGGTCCTGGCCCGCGCGAGCGGCAAGCTGCTCGACACCTTCTCCGCGGTGATCGCGGAGTGGAAGAGCACGTCCGGCTCACCCGACCGCGAGCTGGGCAGAAGGCTCGGCTCCGCGTACGTGAACCTGGTCGAGGACCGCGGGATCCTGCTCTCGCTCATGCAGGCGTTCAGCATGGGGCACGATGCCGTCATCGGCGAACGGGCCCGCGCGGACTTCCTCAAGATCTACCGCATGCTGCGGGACGACGCCGGCTTCGCACCGGAGGAGGTGCGCACGTTCCTCGCCGAGGGGATGCTCCTCAACACGCTGCTCGGACTGCGCCTGCCGGAGCACTACGGCGCCGACGAAGCGACGACGGAACTGCTGGAATGCACCTTCCAGACCAAGCTGCAGCTGGTGCTCGACGTGGTCGGCGAACAGACGGCAGACGCGGCGACCGTGTGAGGCACGCGTCGCCGCCCCTCCCCTAGCGGGTCGGGAACGAGCGCTCGGGCGATCCGGTGTACAGCTGCTGCGGGCGGCCGATCTTGGTCTGCGGGTCGAGCTGCAGCTCACGCCACTGCGCGAGCCAGCCCGGAAGACGACCGATCGCGAACAGCACGGTGAACATGCGGGTCGGGAAGCCCATCGCCTTGTAGATCACGCCGGTGTAGAAGTCGACGTTCGGGTACAGGCGACGCTCACGGAAGTAGTCGTCGGCCAGCGCCAGCTCCTCGAGCTCCTTGGCGAGGTCGAGCAGCGGGTCGGTGACGCCCAGCGAGGAGAGGACCTCGTCGGCCGCATCCTTGACGAGCTTGGCGCGCGGATCGTAGTTCTTGTAGACCCGGTGCCCGAAGCCCATCAGCTTCACGCCCTCTTCCTTGTTCTTCACCCGCTCGACGAAGCGCGAGACGCTCTGGCCCGAGTCGCGGATCTGACCCAGCATCGTCAGCACGGCCTCGTTCGCCCCACCGTGCAGCGGGCCGGAGAGCGCCTGGATGCCGGCGGACACCGAGGCGAACTGGTTCGCTCCCGTGGAGCCCACGAGGCGGACGGTCGAGGTGGAGGCGTTCTGCTCGTGGTCTTCGTGCAGGATGAGGAGCAGCTCGAGAGCCTTCGACATCACCGGGTTGACCTCGTACTCCTCGCTGTGCACACCGAAGTTCAGCTTGAGGAAGTTGTCGACGAAGCTCAGCGAGTTGTCCGGGTAGAGGAACGCCTGGCCGACGCTCTTCTTGTGCGCGTAGGCCGCGATCACCGGGAGCTTGGCGAGCATGCGCACCATGTTCAGCTCGACGTGCTCGGGGTTGTGCGGGTCGGTCTGGCCCTCGTAGTAGGTGGAGAGCGCGGCGACGGCCGAGGACAGCACCGACATCGGGTGCGCCGTGTGCGGCAGGGCCGAGAAGAAGCGCTTGAGATCTTCGTGGAGCAGCGTGTGACGACGGATCTTCTCGTCGAACTCCGCGAGCTCGGAGGCGGAGGGCAGCTCGCCGTAGATGAGGAGCCAGGCCACCTCGAGGTAGCTGGTCGATCCCGCCAGCTGCTCGATCGGATATCCGCGATAGCGCAGGATGCCCTTGTCACCGTCGATGAAGGTGATCTCGGACTTCGTGGAGGCGGTGTTGACGAAGCCGTAGTCGAGCCCCGTGTACCCGGTCTGCCGGGTCAGCGTCGAGAAGTCGATGCTGTCATGCCCTGCCGTGCCGCGCAGCACCGGGAATTCGGCGGTCGTCTCGCCGATCGTCAGCTTCGCCGTCTGGTCTGCCGCTGCGCTCACGCGGACCTCCTCCTGGTGTCCGCCCCGCGCGTCGCGGTGTGTCGGACAAGATCTTGATCAAGTCGGAACTGGCGATCTCTCGGCGCTGAGGCACCAGGTCGGGTCACGACCGAATCGCCTTTACAGCCTAGTAGGCACACAGGCCTACTGTGACATCCGCCAAACGGATGCCGTCTGCAAGGAGGGAACCTACAGGATCCCACCAGAGAGTCGGCGAGCGGCCTCGAGAACACGCTCGGTCGGGGCGGTGAGCGCCAGGCGGACGTGCTGCCCGGAGTCGGCTCCGTAGAAGGGCCCGGGCCCCGCGAGGATGCCGAGGTCGGCGAGCCGTCCCATCGACTCCCAGGCGTCGCGCCCCTCGGTCGCCCACAGGTACAGCCCGGCCTCGGAGCCGTCGATGCGGAAGCCGGCGGCCTCCAGGGCGGGTCGCAGCGCGTCGCGACGGGTGCGATACAGGGCCTTCTGCGCGGCGACGTGCTCATCGTCTCCGAGCGCGACCGCCATCGCGTGCTGCACCGGCGCGGGCGGCATCAGACCGAGGTGCTTGCGTGCGGTGAGCAGTTCCCCCACGATGCGCGCACATCCGGCCACGAAGGCCGCCCGATACCCGGCGAGATTCGACTGCTTGCTCAGCGAGTAGACGCTGAGCAGGTTCGCGCGGCTGCCGTCGGTCACCCGCGGGTCGAGGATCGACGGGATCGGCTCCTCTGCCCAGACGCCGTCCCAGCCCAGCTCGGCGTAGCACTCATCGCTCGCGAGCACGGCGCCGAGCTCGCGCGCGCGGCGCACGGCCGCGGCCAGCTCGTCGACGGTCCAGGTGCGTCCGTCCGGGTTGCCCGGGGTGTTGATCCAGATGAGCTTCGCGCCCTCCGGCCAGTCGGCCGGGTCGTCGGCGGGCACGGGCGTCGCTCCGACGACACGGGCACCCACCTCGTAGGTCGGATACGCCACGCGCGGGTGCACGACGATGTCGCCCTCCCCCAGCCCGAGCAGTGTCGGCAGCAGGGCGACGAGCTCCTTCGAGCCGATCGTGGGGAGCACATTGTCGACCCGGAGGTCGGTCACCCCCCGGCGCCGTGCGTACCAGTCGACGATCGCCTCGCGCAGCGTCGGCGTGCCGACCGTCTGCGGGTAGGCGTGCGCGTCGGTGGCCTCGGCGAGGGCACGACGGATGATCTCGGGCGTCGGATCGACGGGCGAGCCGACCGAGAGGTCCACCAGACCCTCGGGGTGCTGCGCGGCGCGCTCACGGAACGGGACGACGGCATCCCACGGGTAGTCGGCGAGGTCGTGGACGCTCACGGAACGCGCCTACTCGCCCTGCGGCGGGAGCGCGGCGATGATCGGGTGGTCGAACGCGTAGACGCCGACCTTGGCCGCGCCTCCGGGAGAGCCGATCTCGTCGAAGAACTCGACGTTGGCCTTGTAGTAGTCCTGCCACTCGTCGGGCAGGTCGTCCTCGTAGTAGATGGCCTCGACCGGGCACACCGGCTCGCAGGCGCCGCAGTCCACGCACTCGTCCGGGTGGATGTACAACGACCGTTCACCCTCGTAGATGCAGTCAACGGGGCACTCGTCGATGCAGGCGCGATCCTTGACATCGACGCACGGGAGGGCGATCACATACGTCACCCCTCCAGTCTACGACTCGCGGGGCTCGGGTTCCTGCGCGGCAGGCGCCTCGGTGCGCACCGGTGTCCGCGCGAACGACGGCCACGCGATGACGAGCAGCACGATTCCGGCCACCAGGTAGGTCCAGATCTGGCCGCTGAGCGAGTCCGGCACGACGATGGATCCGCCGGGACCGACGCCGGAGATCAGCACGAGCATCCCGATCATGCCGAGACCCGCCGCCACCGCCGCTCCCCTGTCGTGCGTGAGTGCGCGCACGGCGATGAGGATCGCGGCGCAGGCGATCGCCGCGACGATGATGCCGATCGGGACCGGGCCCCACATCACACTGTGCGCGATCGTGCCCGCGACGCCGTAGACGCCGCCCACCAGGGCGGCAGCGACCCACGACAACACCCTGGACACCCGGTTCACGCGCACCCGTCGATCTTACCCGCGCCTCCTGGCAGCCCGACGAGAGCAGCCCGACGAGAGCAGCCCGACGAGAGCAGCCCGACGAGAGCAGCCCGACGAGAGCAGCCCGACGAGAGCAGCCCGACGAGAGCGGTCAGGATGCGAGACCGAAGAGGCGCAGCAGGGCCGCCACGAGTGCCGCAGCGACCACGACCACCAGGAACGACTGCCTCAGCCACAGCAGCCCTCCCGCGACCAGCAAGGCGGGCACGCGGGCATCCACCGTGATCGCCTGACCGTCGCCGAGCGTCTGCACGGCGACGAGCGCGGCCAGGAGGGCCACGGTCAGCAGGTCGGAGATGCGGGCGGTGCGCGGCGCCTCGAGCACCTTGGGAGGCACCAGATAGCCGGCGGCCTTCAGCGCCAGACAGATCAGCGCGGCGAGGAGGATCGCGCTCCACAGGCTCATGCGGGCACCTCCGAACCGGGAGGCGTCCGGTCATCGGGCAACGAGGGGCGACGCCCCAGCCAGTCGAACCATCCGACCGCGATCGCGACGACGGCCGCGACGAGCACCGGGAGACCCGGCATGAGGAACGGGGTGAAGGCGGCGGCCACCACCGCGGCGGCCACGCCCACCGCGACCGCCTGCCGCTGCTTCAGACGCGGCCAGAGCAGGGCGAGGAAGGCCGCGGCCGCAGCCGCGTCCAGCCCCCAGGTCTTGGGGTCGCCGAGCACATCGCCGACGAGGGCCCCGACGAGCGTGGTGATGTTCCAGCCGACGAAGATGCCGATGCCGGTCACCCAGAATCCGACCTGCCGCAACCGGGGATCGCTCTGCGAGATCGCCACCGCCGTGGACTCGTCGATCGTGAAGTGCGCCGCCGCGGCCTTGCGCGCCGGTCCGCCGCCGACGATCGGCGACATGCGCATGCCGTAGGCCACGTTGCGCACGCCGAGCAGCACAGCCGAGGCGATCGCCGAAGGCAGGGCAGCGAGACCACCGGCCGTGAACACGCCCACGAAGGCGAACTGCGATCCCCCGGTGAACATCAGGAGGCTGAGGACGCAGGTCTGCCAGACGTCGAGGCCGGCGGCCACGGCCAGCGCACCGAAGGAGACGCCGTAGGCGCTGGTCGCGAGCACGACGCCGAGCGCCTCGCGCCAGACCTCACGCTCCGCGGTCATCACGCCGCCGGCGCACTGTTCGACTCAATGAACGCATGTCCATCATTCTGAACAGCTCATGGCGGATAGTCAAGCGAACGAACGTTTGACATGATGAACACATGGAGGAACTCCGCACACGTATCGCCCGCACCCTGCGCCGAGAGCGGGAGGCCGCGAGCCTGTCGGTCTCCGAGCTCGCGCGACGAGCCGGCATCTCGAAGGCGACCGTGTCGCAACTCGAAAGCGGCTCCGGGAACCCCAACGTCGAGACGCTGTGGGCGCTGGGGGTCGCGCTCGGCGTGCCCTTCGCCGTGCTCGTGGACCAGCAGGCCAACGCCCCCACGCTCATCCGGGCCGACGACCTCGCCGGCGTGCCCTCCTCCGCCGCGGCGTACAGCGCCACGCTGCTGTCGGCCAGCCCGCCCGGCGCGCGCCGGGACGTCTACCTGATCCAGGCCGAGCCCGGCGACGCCCGTCGCTCCGACCCGCATCACCCCGGCACCATCGAGCACGTGATCCTGATCGCCGGGGAGGCGCGGATCGGACCTGCCGGCGACCCGGTGCTGCTGAATCCGGGCGACTATCTCACATACGCCGGCGACGCCCCGCACATCTTCGAGGCGACGGCGCCCGGCACGAGCGCCGTGCTCATCTCCGAGCTGCGCTGAGCCTCACTCCGGTCCCGCCGCGGGCGACGGGTCGGGGATCTCGTGCGGACGGTACTGCGGCAGCCGCGAGGCCGGGAGGATCGCCAGTGCGCTGATCCCGGCGAGCAGGAGCAGACCGAGCTTGAGCGTGCCCAGCCGCGCCTCCTCGTTCACGACCACCGCCGCGTCCACCTGCTCGGGCGTCGCATCCGTGTTCTCGAGGGCGGCGCGCAGATCGTCGTTGCTGATGAAGTTGAGGCTGTCCATGTCGACCTGGGCGACGAGGGACGGCGGCAGCTCCGGGTGCTCCACGACCGCCCGTCCGACGCTCAGCCCGAGCAGGGAGACCAGCAGCGCACCCGCGAGGGCGGTGCCGACGGCGGAGGCGAGGTTCTGGGTCGTCCCCCGGAGCGAACCGACGTCACCGGCGAGCTCGGCCGGGGCCGCGGTCACCAGCACGTTGAACACCAGCGTCACCAGGGCGCCCTGCCCGATGCCGAACACGATGAGCCCGGCGATCGTCGGGATCGTCTCCCAGTTGTTGGTCACGACGACCGACAGCCACACCAGCGCCACCGTGGTGAGGATGAATCCGACGACCCCGATCGTGCGCGGCGGGAAGCGCTTGTACAGCCGCACCACGAGGGTGGCCGTGACGAAGACCGTGAGGTTGAACGGCATCATCGCGATGGATGTGTCGAAGGGCGTGCGCCCCTGCACGATCTGGATGTAGAGCGGGATCGTGAAGTTCACGCACGCTTCCAGGGCGACGACGATGAACATCGCGTACACCGCCGCACGCTCGCGCGAGGAGCCGAGCACGCTCAGATCGATCAGCGGCACCTTCCCCTCCGCCATCCGCTTCCTGGTCCAGAGGAAGAACCCCTGGCCGAGCACCAGGCCGACGACGATGAAGACCGGCGCCGGCGACAGCCCCAGCACGGTGAACGGGGCGTCCGGGGCCGCGGCCACAGCACCCCAGGCGTTCAGGTTGTTGAACCCCAGTGTCAGCAGCACGATCGCGGCGCCGATGAGCAGCGACGCGACGAGGTCGATGCGGATCGAGGCGTCCCCGCGGTCGCCCCGCAGGGTGAAGCTCAGGGCGAAGACGATGACGGCGATCCCCAGGACGATGATGAACATCGGCCGCCAGCCGACCAGGGTGCCGAGGGTACCGCCGATGAGGAACGCGCTGACGCCGGAGATCGCTCGCGCCGAGCCGATGGCGCCGATCGCGGTCGCCTGCTGCGGGCCACGATAGTTCTCGGCGATGAGCGCGACGATCGACGGGACGATGATCGCCGCCGCCGCCCCCGCGACCGCCTGCCCCGCGATTGCCCAGCCGACGGTGGGCGCGAAGAGCATCATCACGGACGACCCCGCGAACAGCGCGATCACGATCCGGAAGATGACGACCCAGCCGATCCGCTGACCGAGTTTGGCACCCGTCATCACGAGCGCGGCCACGGCGAGGCCGTACATGACGATGGTCGTGCTGGCGACCGTCGGCGGTACACCGAAGTCGCTCACCATGCCCCCGAGGGAGATCGGCAGCGCGGCGACGTTGAACGACATCAGGACCTGTGCGAGGAACAGGCTGACCATCGGCAGCCAGGAGGTCTTGGTCGGGGTCTGCGACGTCTGGGTCATGGTTGCGCTCCTATACGGCGGACGGGGGGACGGTCTCGGAGTGACGACGGGACGCCGGCGCCGAGGCGAACAGGTTCAGCCCCAGCACCCGCGACAGATAGCCGATCGCCATCTGGGAGCGGACGGAGTTCCCCGCCTCATCCAGACGCGGGGAGAAGCCGGCGGCCGCGCCCTTGCCCGGGGCGATCGCGACGATGCCCCCGGCGACGCCGGACTTCGCCGGCAGCCCGATCTCGAACAGCCAGTCACCGGAGCGTTCATACAGACCGGTCGAGGCGACGACCGCGAGCGTGTCCCGGCACACCTCCTCCGAGACCACGCGGACGCCGGTGACGGGGTTCACTCCCCCGTCGGCGAGTGTCGCCCCCATCACGGCGAGATCATGCGCCGTGACGCTGAGCGCGCACTGACGCGTGTAGACGTCGACGATCTCGTCCGGGTCGCCTTCCAGCCGGCCGTAGCTGCGGAGCAGGCGTCCGAGCGCGCGGTTGCGGTCGTTGGTCTCCGCCTCGGACGCGTACACCACGCCGTCGAGGCTCAGCGGGCGGCCCGCGAACGCCGACAGGCCCTCGCGGACGCGTTCCCACTGCTCGACCGAGGTGGCACCCGGCATCAGCGCGGTCGTGGCGATGGCGCCCGCGTTCACCATCGGGTTCATCGGATGGCCGTCGTTGAGTTCCAGGGCCATCACGGAGTTGAACGGAAGTCCGGTGTTGTTCACCCCGACGACGTCCCGCACGCGCTCATGGCCGTGCTCCTGGATCGCCAGCGCGTAGACGAACATCTTCGAGATCGACTGGATCGAGAAGGGATGCAGCGCGTCCCCCGCGTCGTGCAGCCCGCCACCGACCTCGATGACGGCCAGCCCGAAGAGCTCAGGGTCGGCCTCGGCGAGCACCGGGATGTAGTCGGCCACCCGGCCGCCGCGCTCCTCCGAATAGCGGGCGTGCGCCTCGCGGACGATCTCCTCGACACGATCCCATCCCGGCAGCGTGCCGGTGGACACCTCCTGCGGCACATCGCGCCACGCCACGGGGTCGAGCACATTTCCTCCTCGGATCCGGGACGCCCCCAGCCGTCAGAGTCACCGTAGCGCTCGGCGCCGCCCAGGGCGAGGAATTCCTCGGAGGCACGCGTCCGATCAGTACCAGTTCATGGCCTGCGAGTGCGACCAGGCGCTGCACGGCGTGCCGTACGTCGAGGAGATGTAGCCCAGCCCCCACGCGACCTGCGTCGCGGCGTTCGTCTGCCAGTCGGACCCGGCCGCGGCCATCTTGCTGCCCGGGAGCGCCTGCGGGATCCCCGTCGCGCCGCCGTCCGCGTTGTAGGCCTGGTAGTTCCAGCCCGACTCCTTGGTCCACAGCGATTCCAGGCACGAGAACTGGTCCCCGCCCCAGCCGTACCGGCTCGACATCAGCTGCCGCGCGGAGGCCTTCGCTCCGTCGACGGTGTTGGCAGCCGCCAGAGCCGCCGCCGCCTTCTTCTCCGCGGCTGCCTTCGCCGCAGCCTTCTCGGCGGCGAGGCGGGCCGCGTCCTCCGCGGCCTTCTTCTCCTGGGCCGCGGTGAGCGCCGTCTGCACCTCCCGGGTGTCGGCGACGACCCGGGTGATCTCCGAATCGGCCTCCTTCGCGAGGATCCCGACCAGGAGCACCGGCATCACGTCGCTCTCGCCGAGCCGGTCGATGTCGTCCTCGAGGTCGGACGTGTCGATGGAGGTGTCGACCCCCACCTCGAGCCCGGAGGCGACGACATCGGCCGTCACCGTCTCGGCCGCCGAGACGGCGCTCCGGGCTTCCACCAGGGTCGCCGCGGCGTCGTCGCTGATCTTCGAGAACGGTTCGGCGCCGACGAGGGGCCGCGCCACCGCAGAGGCATCGGGGGTCATATCGCCGATGGCGGGGCTGGAGGCGAGGCCCACGCTGAGCGTGATGCCGACGAGGGTGGCCGCGGTGATGCCGAGGACGGTCATCGGGCGGTGGGTCGCGGTGCGGGCGGATGCCGCCGCGGAGGCGCGCCGAAGCGCACGGGTTTTCTGAAGCATGGGTTCGACTTTCGGGTGGTCGTACGCCCTTGCAGGAGACTCATCGGGAGCTCGTCCCAGGCGCAAGTGAACCACTCTGCATGGTGAACCTGAGCAAAAACCATCCCTCACCTGGGATTTACATGAGAAGAGGGCCTCGCGCACGCCTTTCGGCGGCACGAGGCCCTCTCACTCGGAGCGTCTCCGAGAGTGGTCTCAGACGTTCGCGTCCTGACGCTTCAGGCGAGCGGTCTCCCGCGCGCGGGTGTTCGCGTCGAGGTTCACCTTGCGGATGCGGACGACCTCGGGGGTCACCTCGACGCATTCGTCGTCGCGGGCGAACTCGAGGCTCTCCTCCAGCGTCAGCTGGCGCGGAGGCGTCATCGACTCGAAGGTGTCGGAGCTCGCCGCACGCATGTTGGTGAGCTTCTTCTCCTTGGTGATGTTCACGTCCATGTCGTCGGCGCGAGAGTTCTCGCCGATGACCATGCCCTCGTAGACCTCCTGCGTGGGCTGCACGAAGAAGGACATGCGCTCCTGCAGGGCGATCATCGCGAACGGGGTGACGACACCCTGACGGTCGGCGACGATCGAGCCGTTCTGGCGCGTGGTGATGGAACCGGCCCACGGCTCGTAGCCGTGCGAGATCGCGTTCGCGATGCCGGTGCCACGCGTGGTGGTGAGGAACTCGCTGCGGAAGCCGATGAGGCCGCGCGACGGGACGATGAACTCCATGCGCACCCAGCCGGTGCCGTGGTTCGTCATGTTCTCCATGCGACCCTTGCGGTTCGCGAGCAGCTGGGTGATAGCGCCGAGGTGCTCCTCCGGCGTGTCGATCGTGAGGTGCTCGAACGGCTCGTAGGTCTTGCCGTCGATCTTCTTCGTGACCACCTGCGGCTTGCCGACGGTGAGCTCGAAGCCCTCACGGCGCATGTTCTCGACGAGGATCGCGAGGGCCAGCTCTCCACGGCCCTGGACCTCCCAGGCGTCCGGACGTCCGATGTCGACGACCTTGAGCGAGACGTTTCCGATCAGCTCCTTGTCGAGACGGTCCTTGACCATGCGAGCGGTGAGCTTGTGGCCCTTGACCTTGCCCATGAGCGGCGAGGTGTTGGTACCGATCGTCATCGAGATGGCGGGGTCGTCGACCGTGATGGCCGGCAGCGGACGCACATCCTCGGGGTCGGCGATGGTCTCGCCGATCGTGATGTTCTCGAAGCCGGCGATGGCGACGATGTCACCGGGGCCGGCGGAGTCGGCGGGGTAGCGCTCGAGCGCACGCGTCTTCAGCAGCTCGGTGATGCGCGCGTTCTGGTGCGTGCCGTCAGCACGGACCCAGGCCACGGTCTGGCCCTTCTTCAGCGTGCCGTTGAAGACGCGCAGGAGTGCGAGACGGCCGAGGAACGGGCTGGAGTCGAGGTTCGTGACCCAGGCCTGCAGCGGGTGCTCGTCGTCGTACTCCGGAGCGGGAACGTGCTCGAGGATCGCCTCGAACAGCGGCTCGAGGTCGTCGTTGTCCGGCAGCGAGCCGTCGGCGGGACGGTTCTGCGATGCCGCACCGGCACGGCCGGAGGCGTAGACCACCGGCACATCGAGGAGCGCGTCGACGTCGAGGTCGGGCACATCGTCGACCAGGTCGGAGGCGAGACCCAGCAGCAGGTCGTGCGCCTCTTCCTCGACCTCCGCGATGCGGGCGTCGGGACGGTCGGTCTTGTTGACCAGGAGGATGACGGGGAGCTTGGCCTCGAGCGCCTTGCGCAGCACGAAGCGGGTCTGCGGCAGCGGGCCCTCACTCGCGTCGACGAGCAGCACGACACCGTCGACCATGGACAGGCCGCGCTCGACCTCGCCACCGAAGTCGGCGTGACCCGGGGTGTCGATCACGTTGATCGTGATCTCCTTGCCCTGGGCGTGCTTGCCCTTGTAGGTGATCGCCGTGTTCTTGGCGAGGATCGTGATGCCCTTCTCACGTTCCAGGTCGTTCGAGTCCATGGCGCGCTCATCGACGTGGGCGTGTTCGCCGAAGGAGCCCGTCTGACGCAGCATGGCGTCGACGAGAGTCGTCTTGCCGTGGTCGACGTGGGCGACGATTGCGACGTTGCGGAGGTCAGAACGGAGGGCGTGCGCCATACAGGTGTCCTAAAGAGTGTGGGGTTTCGTCGGGAAGCCGACGTTCCAGGATAACGCAAGCTCAGGGCGCGTTCCTGAATACAGGTCGTAGCATCGAGATCGTGACCCGATCGCAGGCTCAGGGAGACCCTCCCGACCTCTCCCCCGCCCCCTCCCGCGCGCGACTGTGGTGGGAGATCGCGATCGTCCTGGCGCTCGGACTCGGACAGTCCGCGGTGTACGCGATCGTGCAGCTCGTCTACCGCCTCACCGACTCGGTCCCGATCGCCGATCAGGTGGCGAAGCTCAACCCCTCGCGCAGCGACCGGGAGATCTTCGACCTGATCTACCAGGTGCTCGCGATCGGATTCTCGCTCGTCCCGGTGCTGCTGGTCTGCTTCCTGCTCTGGCAGTCGCGCCGCCCGCACCTGGAACGCCTGGGCCTGGACGGCACGCGGGTGGGGAGGGACGCTGGTCGTGGCGTCCTCCTCGTGCTGGCGATCGGCATACCCGGCATCGCGCTCTACCTCGGCGGACGGGCGCTGGGGATGACGGTCGCCATCGACCCGGCGGGGATCGACGCGTACTGGTGGACGGTGCCGGTCCTGCTGCTGGCGGCCGCCCGCGCGGCGCTGCAGGAGGAGTTCGTCCTGCTCGGCTATCTCTTCACCCGACTCCGGCAGCTGGGCTGGGGGCCGTGGTCGATCATCATCGCGACATCGATCCTGCGGGCGAGCTACCACCTCTACCAGGGCTATCCGGCGTTCTTCGGGAACCTCGCCATGGGGCTGCTGTTCGGCTGGCTGTACCAGCGCTCCGGACGTCTGATGCCGTTCCTCGTGGCGCACTTCCTGATCGACGCCACGGCGTTCGTCGGCTACCCGTGGGCGGCATCGATGTGGCCCGACCTGTTCGGCCTGCCCGGCTGAGCCGAGCGGCTCAGCTCGCGTTCGCGACGAGCAGCACGGAGATCGCCGCCCAGACGATGATCACGGCGAGAGCGATCAGGGCGCGCGCGTCCCACGAGCGACGGATCTCCGCGGTCGCCGCGGCGCCCGCGCTCTGCCAGCGATCGCGGATGTCCGTGAGATCCGCGAGACCGGCCGGCGCCTTCTGCTCATCGTCCTGACGCATGCGGCTCCGCCGCTGACGCGCATGGGCGGGGCCGCCGAAACAGCTGATGTCGGTGCCGTCCTCGAGGGAGAAGACGAGCTGCCACCGCATGTCGATGTCGCGTACCCGGCTCCAGCCGAACGACGTGCGGCGCAGCAGGTTCTGGACCACCGCTCCCTCGCCGTCGACGCGTACATACGAGACGAAGCTCAGTTCGTAGATGCACCAGAGGCCGAGCAGCACCCACGGCGCGAGGAGCAGCATCTGCTCCCAGCCGCCGCGGACAACGGCGTCTCCGAGGAGGAACAGCGCCAGCAGGCCGGTCAGGACGATGGTGATGACGCCCGAGGGCGCACGGAGAGTCCGTGCGCCCTCGGGTGTGGGTGCTGCCGTCACGATCCGGCGCCGCCCAGGGGGATGGTGACACCCGGGATCGCCTTGAGCAGGCGATCCGTGTACTCCTGCTGCGGGTTCGCGAAGATCTCGTCGACGGTCCCCTGCTCGACGAGCTTGCCGTGCTCCATGACGCAGACGAAGTCGCTGGACACGCGCACGACCGCGAGGTCGTGAGTGATGAACAGGTACGTGAGATCGAGCTCCGACTGCAGCTCGGCGAGCAGCTTGAGGATCTGATCCTGCACCAGCACGTCCAGCGCCGAGACCGCCTCGTCGAGCACCACGATGTCGGGCTTGAGCGCCAGCGCGCGCGCGATGGCGACACGCTGCCGCTGTCCACCGGACAGTTCGTTGGGATACCGCGTCGAGAGATCACGGGGCAGCGACACCTGGTCGAGGAGCTCGAGCACCCGCTCGCGCCGCGACGTCTGGTCGCCGATGCGGTGGATGTTCAGGGGCTCCGCGATCGTGTTGCCGATGTTGCGCATCGGATCCATCGACCCGTAGGGGTCCTGGAACACGGGCTGCATGCGCCGCCGCAGTCCGAACGCCTGAGCGGCCGAGAGGTGCGAGACGTCCTTGCCGTCGATCTCGATGAGCCCGGATGTGGGCTCCTCGAGCTTGAGCAGCATCTTGGCGACGGTCGACTTGCCGGAACCCGACTCGCCGACCAGCGCGAGCGTCTTGCCCCGCGGGATCTCGAACGACACGTCGTCGACCGCTCGGAAAGCCTCACTGCGGAAGTTCCCCTGGCGGATCCGATAGTCCTTCGTGAGTCCCGCCACCCGCACGGTCGGTGCGGTGTCGGCCAGTTCCTCGGCGGTCTTGACTCCCCGGTCCTCGACGATCGCCTGAATCCGCTGCGAGGCGATGCTCGGCGCGGCGCCGACCAGTCGCTTCGTGTACGGATGCTGGGGATTCTCGAGGATCGCTCGGCTGGGGCCCGCCTCGACGATGTCGCCACCGTTCATCACGATGATCTTCTCCGCACGCTCGGCGGCGAGGCCCAGGTCGTGCGTGATGAGGAGCACCGCGGTGCCACGGTCCCGCGTCAGCGAGGCCATGTGATCGAGGATGACCCGCTGCACCGTCACGTCCAGCGCGCTGGTCGGCTCGTCGGCGATGAGCAGCTTCGGATCGGCCGCGAGGCCGATGCCGATGAGCGCTCGCTGACGCATGCCGCCCGAGAACTGGTGCGGGTACTGGTGCAGGCGCCGGTCGGCGTCGGCGAGGCCGGCCTGCTTCAGGACCTCGACGGCCCTGTCCCGCACGTGTCCACGGCCCGAGGCGAGGCCGTTCGCACGGACCGCCTCCTTCACCTGGAACCCGATCGACCAGACCGGGTTGAGGCTGGCCATGGGGTCCTGCGGGACGAAGCCGATGTCCTTTCCGCGGACGTCCTCGATCTCGTGGCGGGCGAGCGTCGTGAGCTCACGCCCCTCGAGGGTGATGCTGCCGCCGGTGACCTTTCCGGTGCCGGGCAGCAGGTTGATGATCGCCGCAGCGGTCGTCGACTTGCCGGAACCCGACTCCCCCACGATCGCGACGGTCTCTCCGGCGTGGACGTCGAAGCTCACCCCGTGCAGGACCTCACGCTCGCCGCCCTGGCCACGGAACGCGACCCGCAGGTCGCGCACGCTCAGGATCGGCTCGGTGGGTCGTTGTGCGCGATCGCTCATCGCTGCGCCCTCGCCTTCGGGTCGAGAGCGTCTCGGATGAGCTCGCCCAGCATGATGAACGCGAGCACCGTGACGGTGAGCGCGATCGAGGGATAGATGAGCGACATGGGCGCGATGCGCAGAGAGGTCTGCGCATCGCTGATGTCCTTGCCCCAGGACATCACGTCACCGCTCGCGCCGCCGCCGAGCCCGACTCCGAGGAAGGTCAGAGTCGCTTCGGCGACGATCGCGCCGGCCAGCGCGAGCGTCGCGAGGACGAGCAGCGGGGCGATCGCGTTGGGGATCACGTGCGAGAGCAGCGTGCGGAAACGCGAGAGACCGAGCGAGCTCGATGCGGTCACGAACTCCGCCTGACGCACCCGCAGGATCTCGGCGCGGACGACGCGTGCCGTCGATGCCCACGCGAACCCGCCGATGGCGAGCGAGAGGGTGAAGACGTTGCGGAAGTCCGAGTACACGGTCATGACGACCACGGCGGCGAGCACGTAGGGGATGGAGAAGAAGATGTCGCCGATGCGCGAGAGCACAGCGTCGACCCATCCGCCGTAGTAGCCGGCGAGGGCGCCCATGACCAGGCCGATGCCCGATCCGATGATCGTCGAGATCAGTCCGACGCTCAGCGAGCTGCGGGCACCCCAGACGATGCGGGAGTAGATGTCGCAGCCCTGGAACGTGAAGCCGAGCGGGTGACCCGGTGCGGGGCCGCCGTTCGAGTTCGCGAGCTCGCATCCGTTGTTCGGCGGCGTCTGGGTGAACAGCGTGGGCCAGACCGACATGAGCACGACGATCGCGATGATCACCAGGGAGATCCAGAACATGGGCCGACGGCGCAGGTCGTGCCAGCCGTCACGCCAGAGGCTGGCGGGCTTTCCCGACACGACGACCGCATCGGTCTTGAGAGGCGTCTGCGTCACCGGGGCGACGAAGTGATCTGGCTTTTCAACTGACATAGCGAATCCTCGGGTCGAGCAGTCCGTAGAGCAGGTCCACGAGCAGGTTGACGAGAACGTAGATGATCACGAACACCGTCACGAACGACACGATGGTCGGCCCCTCGTGCTTCAGCGTCGCGTGGAACAGGGTGTTTCCCACGCCGGGGATGTTGAAGATGAACTCCGTCACCGTCGCCCCCACCAGCAGCACGCCGAAGTTCGTCGCGGAGTTGGTGATCACGGGGATGAGGGAGTTGCGCAGGACGTGCACGGGGATCACGCGACCACGCGAGAGCCCCTTGCTGTACGCCGTGCGCACCCAGTCCTGGTTCAGCGTGTCGAGCACGGACCCTCGCATCAGACGCATACTCGTCGCGAACAGGCTCAGGCCGAGCACGATCGCCGGCAGCCACAGATCGTTCCAGTCGTTCTGACCGCCGACGGTGGCACGGAACCACCCGAGTTTGATCGCGAGGAAGTACTGCGCCAGGAACGCGACCACGAAGATGGGCATCGACAGGAAGACCAGCGAGACGACGAGCGACCCGTTGTCGAACAGCTTGCCCTTGCGCAGCGCCGAGAACGTGCCCACGACGATCGCGAGGAGGAACTCGATGCCGATCGCCATGATCGCCAGGCGGCCGGTGACCGGAAGGGTGCGGGCGAGCACCTCGTTCACGGACTGGCCCGAGAACGTCGTACCCATATCACCCTGGAACACACCGAGGATGTAGTAGTAGTACTGCACCAGGAACGGCTGGTCTAGGTGGTACTGGGCGCGGATCGCTTCGAGCAGCGCCGGGGAAGGTGGCTTGTCGCCGAACAACGCCGCGATGGGGTCGCCCGGCATGAGGAAGACGAGTGCGTAGATCAGCAGAGTGGCCCCGAAGAACACGGGGATCAGCTGCAGCAGTCGTCGGATGATGTACGAGAACATCCCTCTCCTTTCATGGAGGTGACGTTCCCACGGGACACAGCTGCGAGGCGACGACGTGATCCGTCGCCGCCTCGCAGCTCAGTCTCCCATGGGGACTACTTCGTCTTGGTGATCTCGTAGTAGAGCGGCACGGAGTTCCAGCCGAAGGTGACGTTGTCCACCGACTCGCCGAATCCACCGGACACGTTCTGGTACCAGAGCGGAACGGCCGGGAGGTCCTCGAGGAGGATCTCCTGAGCCTTCTGGTAGTCCTTGATCGCGTCGGCCTGGTCGCTCGCCGATGCACCGTCAGCCAGCAGCTTGTCGACGTCGGCGTTGGAGTAGTCACCGTCGTTCGAGGACGCACCGGTCGAGTACAGCGGGAACAGGAAGTTGTACAGACCCGGGTAGTCGGCCTGCCATCCCGAACGGTTCGCCGTCTGGATCGTGCGCTTGCCGTCGGCACCACGCTCGTTCACCGCGGCGCGCAGCGTCGCGAAGTCCACGAAGGGAGCTCCGGATGCCTCGATGCCGAGGGTGTTCTTGATGGAGTTCGACACGGCGTCGACCCATGCCTGGTGCGCGCTGTCCGAGTTGTACGCGATCTGGAAGGTTCCGGACCACGGCGAGATCGCGTCGGCCTCGGCCCACAGCTTCTTCGCCTCGTCAGGGTTGTAGGTGAGCACGTCGGCTCCGGCGAGGTCGTCGCTCCAGCCGTCGATCACCGGGGAGGTGAAGTCGCTGGCCGGCGTACGGGTGCCGTTGAAGATCTTGTCGGTGATCTCTTCGCGGTTGATCGCCATGGACAGCGCCGCACGACGGAGCTTGCCCTCGTCGCCGGAGAAGTGCGCGACCTGCTCGCCGATCGTGAACGACTGGAAGATCGCGGCCGGCTGGTTGACGGCACGGTCGCCCAGCTCGTCCTCGAACGTGGCGATCGAGGTGTCGGGGATCGCGTCGAGGACGTCGAGCTCACCCGAGAGGAGGTCGGCGTACGCGGCGTCGAGCGACGTGTAGAAGGTGACGGTCAGACCACCGTTGACGACCTCACGGCTGCCCTGGTAGTCGTCGTTCTTGACCAGCGCGATGCTGATGTCGTGCTGCCATGCACCGTCGCCGTCGAGCTTGTAGGGCCCGTTTCCGATCGGGTTCTCACCGAACGCGGCCATGTCGTCGAAGGCGACGTCGGGCAGCGGGTAGTAAGCGGAGTAACCGAGGCGGGTCGCGAAGTCCGTGGCCACGGGAGTCGTGAGCTCGATCGTGAAGGTGAGGTCGTCGACCTTCTTCAGACCGGTGAGCTCGGCGTCTTCGGTGTCGCTGAAGCCGACGATGTCGCTGAACCAGGACTGGTTGAGCTGCTTGTTCGAGAGGAGCGCGCCGTAGTTCCAGGCCTTGATGAAGTTGTCGGCCAGCACGTCGGTGCCGTCGGTGAACTTCTGGTCCTTCTTGAGCTTGACCGTCAGCTGCGTGGGGCTGTCGACCGTGATCTCGTCGGCCATGTCGTTGACGAGTGCGCCCTTGCCGTCGTAGTACGCGAGTCCGGCGAAGATCGAGTCGAGGATCTTGCCGCCACCGACCTCGTTGGTGTTGGTCGGGATCAGCGGGTTCTCCGGCTCCGACCCGTTCGCGGTGATGATTGCCGAAGCGTCTCCGGTGGGCTTGTCAGCATCGTTGTCACCAGAACCACTTGCGCAGCCCGCGAGCGCCATGGCGCCGATCGCGAACAGCGCGACGCCCGCGAGGGCGATCTTGTTGCGCTTCACTTTTGTCCTCCTGTGGACTTGAACATGGTTCCACCCGCGCACCATCGCGCAGGCAGGGATACCTGAGAGTAACCCGCCGGGCCTCCCCCCGCCGTCCTCAGCTAACGAACCGTTACTGAGTGGTGACCATCCGTAACACCCGCGAAACACCGCCGAAAGCGGGACGGTGCGACGCCTCTCAACAGAAGCGCAGCACCGTCCGCTCAGATGCGCACGCAGGTCAGGCGAACGCCTCCACCGGCGGGCAGGCGCACACGAGGTTGCGGTCGCCGTAGGCCTGGTCGATGCGGCGCACCGGAGGCCAGTACTTGCCCGCCACGAGCGCGCGAACGGGGTACGCGGCCTCCTCGCGGGAGTAGGCGTGGTTCCACTCCCCCGCGATGAGCGACACCGCGGTGTGCGGTGCGTGCACCAGGGGGTTGTCGTCCGCGGGCCAGCGCCCGGCGGCCACGGCCTCCGCCTCGGCCTTGATCATGACCATCGCCTCGATGAAGCGCTCGATCTCGTCGAGGTCCTCGGACTCGGTCGGCTCGACCATCAGGGTCCCCGCGACGGGGAACGACATGGTCGGCGCGTGGAAGCCGTAGTCGATGAGCCGCTTGGCGACGTCGTCGACCGTGATGCCGGTGGCCTCCTTGAGCGGGCGGAGGTCGAGGATGCACTCGTGCGCCACGCGGCCGTTCTCGCCGGTGTACAGCACCGGGAAGTGGCCGCCGAGGCGCTCGGCGATGTAATTCGCGGAGAGCACGGCCGCGGCCGTGGCGCGGCGCAGACCGTCGGCACCCATCATGCGCACGTACGCCCAGGAGATCGGCAGGATGCCCGCGGAGCCGTACGGCGCCGCCGAGATGACGCCGCCCTCGAACGTGAAGCCGCCGAAGTGCTCGGCGCGCTGCGCGAGCGGGTGCGACGGCAGGAACGGTGCGAGGTGGGACTTGGCCGCCACCGGACCGATACCGGGGCCACCGCCACCGTGCGGGATCGCGAACGTCTTGTGGAGGTTCAGGTGCGAGACGTCGCCGCCGAGGTCCCCGAAGCGCGCGTAGCCGAGCAGGGCGTTGAGGTTCGCGCCGTCGACGTAGACCTGCCCGCCCGCGTCGTGCACGGCGGCGGTGATCTCGACGACCTGCTCCTCGTACACACCGTGCGTCGACGGGTAGGTGATCATCAGGGCCGAGAGCTCGTCCGCGTGCTGGGCGATCTTCGCGCGCAGGTCGTCGAGGTCGACGTTGCCGAGCTCGTCGGTCGCCACGACGACGACCTTCATGCCGGCGAGCACGGCCGACGCCGCGTTCGTGCCGTGCGCCGACGACGGGATGAGGCACACCGTGCGGTGCTGATCGCCGTTCGCGTGGTGATAGCCCCGGATCGCGAGCAGACCTGCCAGCTCGCCCTGCGAACCGGCGTTCGGCTGCAGCGAGACGGCGTCGTAGCCCGTGACCTCGGCGAGCCAGCCCTCGAGCTGCTCGATGAGCTCGAGGTAGCCCTGCACGTCCGACGCGGGAGCGAACGGGTGGATGCCCGCGAACTCGGGCCACGTGATCGCTGCCATCTCGGTGGCGGCGTTGAGCTTCATCGTGCACGAGCCCAGCGGGATCATGCCGCGGTCGAGCGCGTAGTCGCGGTCGGAGAGGCTCTTCAGGTACCGCATCATGGCGGTCTCGCTGCGGTGGGCGTGGAACACGGGGTGCGTGAGGTACTCATCCTGACGCCGCAGCTCGTCGGGGAGCGCCCGCAGCTTCTCGTTGCCGAAGAGTCCGAACGCCCGCTCGTTCTTGCCGCCGAAGACCATCGCGACCTGGTGCAGCTCGCCGAGCGTCGTGGTCTCGTCGACCGCGATGCCGACCGTGTCGGCGTCCGCGACGTGCAGCAGGATGCCGTAGCCGTCGTGGGCCTGTGCGGCGTACTCGGCCGCACGTCCGGGAACGCGCACCTGCAGGGTGTCGAAGAACTCCGCGTGCACGACCTCGGCGCCGGACTCGACCAGCCAGTCGCGCAGCAGGGCGGCCTTCGCGGTGGTCTGGGTCGCGATCTCGCGCAGCCCGTCGGGGCCGTGGTACACCGCGTACATCGACGCCATGACCGCGAGCAGCACCTGAGCGGTGCAGATGTTCGAGGTGGCCTTCTCGCGACGGATGTGCTGCTCGCGCGTCTGCAGCGACAGCCGGTACGCGGGCTTGCCGTCGGCGTCCACCGAGACTCCGACGAGGCGCCCGGGGAGCTGGCGCTCCAGTCCCGAGCGGACGGCCATGTAACCGGCGTGCGGGCCGCCGAAGCCCATCGGCACACCGAAGCGCTGGGTCGTGCCCACCGCCACGTCCGCGCCGAGGGAGCCGGGCGACGAGATCAGCGTGAGGGCGAGGAGGTCGGCCGCGGCCACGGCGAGACCGCCTGCGAGGTGCACGGCGTCGAAGACCGCGGACGGATCCCACACACGGCCGGACGCGCCGGGGTACTGGACGAAGACGCCGAACAGGTCGGCGGGAAGCTCCTCCCCCGCGGCGAAGTCGACGGAGACGACCTGGATGCCGAGGGCCTCCGCGCGGGTCGCGAGCATCGCCTTGGTCTGCGGAAGGGCATCCGCATCCATCGCGAACACGTTCGAGGACGACTTCGACGCGCGCCGGGTCAGCAGCATCGCCTCGACGACGGCGGTGGACTCGTCGAGCATGGAGGCGTTGGCCGTGGTGAGCCCGGTGAGCTCGGCGACCATCGTCTGGAAGTTGATGAGCGCCTCCAGGCGCCCCTGGGAGATCTCCGGCTGGTACGGGGTGTAGGCCGTGTACCACGAGGGGTTCTCCAGCACGTTGCGCTGGATCACCTGCGGGGTGATGGTGCCGTAGTACCCCAGGCCGATCATCGGGCGGTTCACCGTGTTGCGCGAGGCGAGGGTCCGCAGCTCGGCGAGAGCCTCGGTCTCGCTCGCCGCGGCGGGGATGCGCGACGATGCCGCGTCGGACGACGGGCCGGTGTAGATCGATGCCGGCACCGCCTGACGCATGAGTGCCTCGATCGGGCTGAGCGCGTCGTCGGCTCCGGTGGCGTCGAGACCGAGGGCGCCGAGCATCGCGTGCTGCGCGGCGTCCGTGGGTCCGATGTGACGATCGGCGAAAGTGACCACGGGTGGATCAGCCCTCCGTGAGTGCGACGTAGGCGTCGCGATCGAGAAGTCCGTCCAGCGCACCGGCCGCGACCGAGACCTTGAGCAGCCAGCCGCCCTCGAACGGCGCCGCGTTCACGAGCGACGGGTCGTCGACCGCGGCGTCGTTGATCGCGACGACGGTGCCGGAGACCGGGGCGTACAGCTCGCCGACCGACTTGGTCGACTCGATCTCGCCGACGACGGAGCCGGCGGTGACCTCGGTGCCGACGGCGGGGAGCTCGACGAACACGACGTCGCCCAGCTTCTCTGCGGCGTAGTCGGTGATGCCGATGGTCACGGTGTCGCCGTCAGCGGCGATCCACTCGTGCTCTTCGGTGTAGCTGAGGGCGGCGAGATCGGTCATTTGGTCCTCCGGTAGAAAGGCAGGGCGGTCACGGTCGCGGGGATCCTGGTCCCCCGCACATCAAGGAATACTGCGGTTCCCTCCTCAGCGGAAGAAGGGTGCACGTAGGCCATCGCGATCGGATGGCCGAGAGTCGGGCTGAGGGCGCCGCTGGTGATCTCACCGAGGGGCTCGCCGTCCTCGTCGACGACGGCGTATCCCGCGCGTCCGGCGCGCTTGCCCTCGGCGACCAGCCCGATCAGGACCGGGGCTTCGGCGGCGGCGGCAGACTCCTCCGCGGCGGCGAGAGCCTCCTTGCCGACGAAGCGCTCCTTGGCCGTCACGACGACGCGCCCGAGCCCGGCCTGCGCCGGACGGGTGTCGAGGCTCAGCTCATGGCCGTACAGCGGCATGCCCGCCTCGAGGCGAAGCGTGTCGCGGGCCGCGAGACCGGCCGGAACGAGGCCATGGGCGTCGCCGGCGGCGAGCAGTGCATCCCAGAGCCGGGCGGCGTCGTCGGCCGCGACGAGCAGCTCGAAGCCGTCTTCACCGGTGTAGCCGGTGCGAGCGAGGAGCAGCGGCCTGCCCTCGTAGTTCGCGGATGCCCAGGCGTAGTACTTCTGCTCGGCCCAGGGGACGCTCACGTCGGTGATCGCGTCGGTCGCCGCGAGGATGGCCTCGGCCTGCGGCCCCTGCACGGCGATGAGCGCGTAGTCGTCGGAGACGTCCTGCACGGCGACGTCGAACCCGTCGGTGCGTGCGGACAGCGCGGCCGAGACCGCCTCGCGGTTGCCCGCGTTGGAGATGATGAGGAAGTCGTCGTCCTGCAGGCGGTAGACGATCACGTCGTCGATGATTCCGCCGGACTCGGCGAGCAGGAGCGAGTACTTCGCCTTGCCGACCGCCAGGGCCGAGAGACGGCCGGCCAGCGCGAAGTCGAGGAAGGCACCGGCGCCCTCACCGCGGACCGTGAACTCGGCCATGTGCGAGATGTCGAAGATGCCGGCGCTCTGACGCACGGCATGGTGCTCGGCGAGGTCGGACGTGTAGCGCACCGGCATCTGCCAGCCGCCGAAATCGGTGAACGACGCGCCGAGCGCCTCATGGCGTTCGCGCAGCGGGGTGTAGCGAGGGTCGGACATGGAGTTCTCCCGGGCTGTGGCGGGTGGAAACGGCGGCATCGCCGCTCCTCGGAACTCCCCCTCTGTCATGGGCCTGAGAGCTTCGCCCGTGCACGGAGGCGGGGCTTTCACCGTCGGCGGATCACGAACGTGGAGACTCGCAGAACTCGTCTCACCGGGTTTCGACCCGGTCGCCGGAGCGACCGTGCCCAACCCGACTTCTTGCTTCGCTCGAAATCGCTTTTCAGAGTGGCCGGAACCGCGCGGTACGCGTACCTGAGAGATTGGCGGGGAGGCTTGCTCCTTCGGTGCCCGGCTGCGTTCGCCGGGGCTCTCCCGCGTGGGTCATTCGGCCTGTCTTCAGTTGTGGCTTCAGTCTAGCGGGTGCCCTCCCCGCTCCCGAGTCCTGCCCCGCACGACGAAGCTCCCGTCGTCCTTCCTGCCGCGGCGGTGATGCACGGACGGCCGGAAGGACGACGGGAGCGAAGAGACGGACCCTCAGTGGGTGAGGCCGAGTTCGTTGCGGACTTCGTCGCGGAGGCGGCCGAGGTTGTCGGGCTCCGGGGCGGCGCCGAGGAGGGTCTTGGTGTACTCGTGTTGCGGGTTCAGGATGACCTCGTCCGCGGGACCCCGCTCCACGACATCACCCTTGTAGAGCACCATGATCTCATCGGAGAAATGCCGGGCCGTGGCCAGATCATGCGTGATGTACAACACGCCCAGGTTCTCCTCGCGTTGCAGGTCCGCGAGCAGGTTCAACACCCCCAACCGGATCGACACGTCCAACATCGATACCGGTTCGTCGGCGACGATGAACCGTGCCCCCGGCGCGAGGGCCCGGGCGATCGCGACACGCTGCCGCTGCCCGCCCGACAACTCGTGCGGGCGCCGCTCCGCGAACGACTCCCCCGGACTCAACCGCACCCGCTCCAGCAACTCGATCGCACGCTCACGCACCTGGGCACGCGACAGCTCCGGGTGGTGCAGACGGATCGGACGCTCCAGGTGATGCACGATCGTGTGGAACGGGTTCAACGACGCGAACGGGTCCTGGAACACCATCTGCACATCCGCGCGATACGCCTCCAACGCCCGCCCCCGCACCCCGGACGCCTTCCCGTCCAACAGGATCTCCCCACTGGTCGGGGTCTCCAACTTCATCAACATCCGCGCGATCGTCGACTTCCCCGACCCCGACTCCCCCACCAACGCGACCGTCTTCCCCGCCTCGATCGTGAACGACACATCCTTCACCGCATGCAGGACACTGGTGCGGAAACCGGAACGCAGATGGAAATCCTTCACCAGATTCCGCGCCTCCAACCGCGCCGTCCCCGGCGTCGCGTTGGCCCCGGTCGTGGTGTTCGCGTTCATCGGACGCCCTCCTGGCTCACACCGGTACGCACGAAGTCGCCCCGCTCCCCCTTCAACGACGGGAAACTCGACAACAACCGCCGCGTGTACTCGTGCTGCGGAGACCGGTAGATCTCCTCCGCCGTGCCCTCCTCCACGATCTGCCCCTGCAACATGATCGCGATCCGATCACTGATCTCGATCAACATCGGCAAATCATGCGTGATGAAGATCACCGCGAACCCCAACTTCTCCCGCAACCGCATGATCTCCCGGATGATGCCCCGCTGCACCACCACATCCAACGCCGTCGTCGGCTCATCCATGATCATCACCTGCGGATCCAACGCCAGAGCCATCGCGATCATCATCCGCTGCCGCATCCCACCCGACAACTCATGCGGGAAACTCGACAGACGATTCGGGTCCACCCCCACCAGCGTCAGCAACTCCTCCGCCCGCGCCGTCTTCGCCTTCTTGCTCATGCCCGGGCGGTGCGTGTCGAAGATGTCGAAGATCTGCGCCTTGACACTGATCACCGGGTTCAACGAGTTCATCGCCCCCTGGAACACCATCGAGATCTTGTCCCACCGGAACGCCCGCAAACCCTCCCCATCCAGACCCACGATGTCGATGTCCTGACCATTCCGGTCATGGAACACGATCTCCCCACCCGTCATCAACGCCGGAGCCTTCAACAACCGGTTCATCCCATACGCCAGAGTCGTCTTCCCACACCCCGACTCCCCCGCCAACCCCAGAATCTCCCCACGATTCAACGTCAACGACACATCCCGCACCGCCCGCACCGGCGGATCCACCTCATACTCGATCGACACATTCCGCGCCGTCAGGACCGGCTCGCTCATGCGGTGACTCCCTTGGTCTTGGCGGCCTTGCGCACGCGGCGCGCGGCTTCCGGCGCATTGCGCAGCTTCGGGTTGATGACCTCGTCGATCGCGAAGTTGATCAGCGAGAGTCCCGCACCCAGGACGGCGATCATGAGCCCCGGCGGTACGAACCACCACCACGCCCCACGACCGAGCGCCTGTCCGGACTGCGCGTCGTTCAGGATCGACCCCCAGGTGATCGACGAGTTCGGCCCGAGCCCCAGGTACGACAGGCCGGCTTCGCCGAGGATCGCGAAGATGATCGCGAACAGGAACTGCGCCGTGAGCAGGGGAAGGAGGTTCGGCATGATCTCGACGAGGATCACGCGGAACGACCGTTCCCCCGCGACCTTCGACGCGTACACGTAGTCCCTCGTGCGCAGGGACCGCGTCTGCAGCCTCAGCACATAGGCGGCACCGGCCCACGACGTGATGCCGAGGACGAAGGCGACGAGCTGCCAGCTGCGCTGCGGCACGAACGAGGCGATCACCATCACGAGCGGAAGGCCCGGGATCACGATCATCACGTTGGTGAGGAGGGCGAGGCCGTCTTCGCGCCAGCCGCCCAGGTACCCGGCGAGCACGCCGAACAGGAGGGACAGCACGATGGCGATGCCACCGGCTGTCACGCCGATGAGCAGAGAACCCTGAGCGCCGATGGCCAGCTGGGCGAACATGTCGTTGCCGAGCTTGGTCGTCCCCAGCCAGTGCTCTGCCGAGGGCGGCTGGAGCGCGGGGTTGGCGGTGCTGCGCGGGTTCTGCGAGAAGATCGGCGCGATGATCGCGAACAGCACGATGGCGAGGACCAGGATCACGCCGACGATGAACTTCGGCGAGGCGCTGGGAAGGACGCGGCGACGCTTGCGTCCCTGCTGAGTGGCCAGCGAGATGGTGCTGGCCGGCGACGTTGTCGGGGGTTCCTGGGTCAGGAGCGGGTTCTTCGTGTCAGACATTCTGGCGCGCCCTCGGGTCGATGAAGCCATAGACGAGGTCCATGATGAAGTTGGCGGCGAGCACCGTGAGCGTGATGACGAGGAACAGGCCCTGCATCAGCGCATAGTCGTTGTTGGTGACGGCCTGGAACATCAGCTTGCCGATGCCCGGGTAGGTGAACACCTGCTCCATCACGATGGACCCGGCGACGACGAACCCCAGGGTGATCGAGAAGCCCGCGATCGAGGGGATGGCGGCGTTGCGGGCCGCGTACGTCGTCATGATGCGGCGCGGACGGAGCCCCTTCGCCTCGGCCGTGAGGACGTAGTCCTCGGCGAGCGTGGAGACCATCATGTTGCGCATGCCGAACATCCAGCCGCCGACCGAGCTGATCACGATGGTCAGCGCCGGGAGGATGGCGTGCGCCACCGCGTCGGTGAAGAACGCCCAGGTCGGCTCGGGGCCGTCCGGGTAGTCGAAGATGTCGTAGCCGCCGAAGATCGGGAACCAGCCCAGTCCCACGGCGAACACGGCCACCAGGATCAGTGCCATCCAGAAGTACGGGATCGACTGCAGCACGGTGGTCGCGGGGATCAGGTGGTCGACCCAGGTCCCGCGCTTCCACCCCGCCCAGGCGCCGAGGACGACGCCGAGGACGAAGGAGATGACGGTCGCGGTGCCGACGAGGACGAGCGTCCACGGCAGCGCCCCCGCGATCAGTTCCGTCACCGGCGTGGGGAACTTGGTGACCGACACTCCGAGGTCGCCCTGGAACATCCGCCCCCAGTAGGAGAGGTACTGCTCCCAGAGGGACGAGTCGTCACCGCCGAGCAGCAGCTTGATGTTGCGGATCGTGGTCTCGGAGACCTCACCGCCCGCCCGCTGCAGCTTGGCGATCATGATGTCGGCCGGGTCGCCCGGCATGAGCCGGGGAAGAAGGAAGTTGATGGAGATCGCGGCCCAGAGCGTGAACGCGTAGAACCCGATTCTTCGTGCATAGAACTTCATGTCACTGTTTTCCTGACTTCCTTCTTCCCCGACTCCTCTCTGATTACTTGGCCGGCTGCAGCTGCGTCAGGATGTAACCTGCCGCGATCGCACCCCAGGACGGCGGGAAGGCGTAGAGGTTGTCCTCGGTCGGCCAGCCCGTGTAGTCCTTCGTGTTGTAGAAGGTCTGCGTCGCGTTGATGACGAGCGGGATGTAGGGCAGGTCACGCACGATCTCGGTCTGGATCGTGGCGTACAGCTCCTTCTTCGTCGCCTCGTCGTTCGTGCTGATCGCCGACTGGATCGCAGCGTCGACCTTCGGGTTGTTGTAGCGGCTGAAGTTCCAGCGCGTCGCCGGGATCTCCTTGCCGACCGGGCCGGTCGAGCCGACCTCGGTGCCACCGAACCAGTCACGGTAGATCTGGAACGGGTCGGCGACAGACGTGCCGATGACACCGCCGACGATCAGCTGGTAGTTGCCACCCTGGCGAGCGTCCGAGAACTCCTGCCACTGCACGGTCGAAGCCGTGACCTTGATGCCGGCCGCCTCGGCCTGCTCGGCGATCAGCTTCGCGGCGTCGTTGTAGTCGGTCCAGCCGTCGACCGAGATCAGGCTGAGCTCGACGGGCACGCCGTCCTTCTCGTAGATGCCGCTCGAACCCTTGGTGTAACCGGCGGCCTCGAGGATGGAGCCTGCCTCGGCCACATTGGCCTCCTGCGGGCTGACCTCGTTGGCCGGGTCCGCGACCCACTTCTCGTCACGGGGCAGCAGAGCGAACGTCGGCGAGATGTCGCCGGTGAGACCGACGAACGCCTTGTCCTTGATGGTGGCGCGGTCGATCGCGACGTTGAGCGCCTGACGCACGGCGACGTCGGTCTGCGGACCGGTGCAGCCGAGGTCGGCGTTCGAGCAGGTGTAGAGCACCGTCGGGTCCTGCGGCGTGTTGATCCAGTCGATCTTCCCGTTGGAGGTCACGTCGTCCGGGTTCGGGATGAACATTCCCGTCCAGTCGAGCTTGCCGGCGGCGAGCAGGTCCTGAGCGGTCTGGTTGTTGTCGACCGCGATGTACTGGACCTTCTTGACACCGAGCTTGTCGGCGTCGCGGAAGTTCTTGTTCGCGACGAGGGTGTAGGACTCGCTCGTGGTCTTGTCGACGACGTAGGCGCCGGAGCCCACCGGGTCCTCGTTCGCGAAGTTCGCGAAGTCGGTGATGTCCGCCCAGACG